>NZ_FNTG01000001.1:2400000-3600000 GCF_900104795.1 Burkholderia sp. WP9 | reverse complement strand
TTATCCAGGAATGCGCGCGAGAATTGAACGACCCTAATCCGCCGAGCGTTATCAGTGTCTACAGATGGGCTCGTGGAGTTTCACGAGCAGGAGGTGATTACCGAGCACTGATTGATCGGTTCGACCGCCAGGGAGGCAGTGGCAGCAGGCTACCCGTTACGAGCCTGAATATACTGCAGCAATCTATTGAGTCGATATACATGGCGCCTGAACGTGGCTCCGTAAGTGATGTGTACGCTGACGTTCGTTACAGGGTAGACCGAGAAAATGAGTTTCGCGGCGAAAGTGAGAAAGTTCCGATGCCAAGTCTTGCCACTGTGTATCGGGCAATCCATTCTCTTGAGGCGTTTGATGTGACAGTGGCACGCCGCGGAAAACGGATAGCGAACATAGAGTTTCGTACAAGTGGCCGCGGCGTTCATGTTGAACAAATTCTCGAGCGTGTGGAGATCGACCACTCACCTCTGGACCTTTTCGTCATCGACGAGAGGACAATGCTACCTTTGGGCCGTCCGACGGTAACCGTCGCACTCGACCGGTACTCAAGGATGCCAGTTGGTATGCACGTGGGATTTCAGGGGCCTTCAGTCCATGCCGTCTTGCGGTGCCTGAGACATGCGGTAGTCCCGAAGGCCGACCTTCGAGACCGCTATCCTAATCTTCAAAGCGACTGGCCGTGCCACGGAAAAATTCGTGAACTTGTCTGTGACAACGGATTGGAGTTTCACAGTAACGCGCTCAAGAGCGTTGGGCTTCAGCTTGGGATGATGGTGACGTTTTGTCCCAAGCGTCAACCATGGTTCAAGGGTGCGGTTGAACGCTTCCTGAAGACATTAAATTTTCAGTTTGCACACGCCCTGCCTGGAACAAGTTTCGCTCGATGGTTTCATCGGGAGGATTACGATCCGCAGGAGCAGGCGTTGGTTACGTACGATCAGCTGTTGCACGTCCTGACGCGCTGGATGGTCGACGTCTACGCAAACTCCCTCCATCGAGGAATCAAAACTACGCCGCGTGAGAAGTGGCTTGCGGGAGCGACGCGCTTTCCGCCCGTGTTGCCGTCGAGCATCGAAGACGTCGATATCATGATCGGCGAGACGCACACCCGAACGCTGTCTCATCAGGGTATTGAACTCGACAACTTACGCTACAACGATCCCGCGCTGCTGCAAATTCGCAGAAAGCACGGGCCGCGAATCAAGGTCGACGTCATCTCGTATTTCGATGATGTCTCGCGCATTGCTGTTATCGACCCCGACAGCAAGATCCCCGTCATTGTGCCCGCGCTTGACCAGGAATACGCAAACTGTCTAACGCGGGAGCAGCACCGATTGCTTTGTGCACGTGCGCGCGAAACTGGTAAAGGGCTGGTCGACCAAAGTGCCCTTGCGCGGGCGAAGGGCGAAATCCGAACGTTGATTTCTGAATTTGCGTTGAGCAAATCGCAACGGAAGCGTCAAAAGAGCGCGACCTGGCGTGGTGTCGGGACTGAGGCTGTGGACATATTTGCGACATCACCGACCAAGACAGCATCCACAAAGACCAAATCTCGCTCGGAGACGAAGCCTGCCGTGCCAGCATCAGAACTGCCAAAGCTGACCGGGTTGTTGCTGGATCGTCCTCCTCATGGAAAGGCGACGCCATGATTGATCGACACTCCAACGACGACTACTACGCTCGGGTGCGTGACGTAGAACGGATTCTCATCCCTCATCGACAATTTAAGGTCGTGGTTGATCGCCTAGAACACGTCCTTGATTTGGCGCGACACGATGCGGATCCGCGTCATACCCTCCTTGTAGGTGAGTCTGGAACTGGTAAGACGTGGATCGCGCGCTACCTCCGGTCGATACTGCCGGAGTCCGAAAGCGACGGCATCCGAATCAAGCCAGTCCTTGTCGTGGAAACGCCCACCGCACCGACCTTGAAGAGCCTTGCGCAGGCCATACTGGTTGCACTCGGCGACCCGCTTGCAAGCCTTGGCAATGCTGAAGTCAAACGGCTAAGGGCGTTGGCGCTCATTCGCCAGTGCCAGGTGCAGATGCTCATCGTTGATGAGCTTCAGCATTTCCTCGACCATGGCTCCCACAATTCACCTCAATCGGTAGCTGACTGGCTGAAGAATTTCGTCGAAGACGCGCAAATACCATGTTTGCTGATGGGCCTACCAAGATCGACGGCCATTCTTACGCTTAACGAGCAACTGAGGCGCCGATTCTCTGCTCGCATAGAACTTCTTCCGTTCTCAATCGAGCGTGACGAGGAAGAAGTGGAGTTCCGGTCAATATTGAATGCCTTGGACGAAATGCTTCCCTGTCGACGTCGTTCAGGCCTTGCTGAGCCTGAAACCGCTCGTCGGATATACATGGCGACCAACGGCCTTATTGGGTACGTCAGACGGTTGACAACTGGTGCCTATGAATTGATGGAGGCTGCGAACCAATGCAGCATTGACCGAGCCTTGCTACAGGAGGCTTTCGTTCAAGAAATCTGGAGGGGTGGGCAGGAAGAACTAAATCCATTCCATTCAAGATTTTCATTTCGTCGCCTGGATCAACCAGGCGAGCCCTTTGCGCCCACAAGTCGTCGAGGTGAAACCCGGGGTGCACGACGCCGTTATTGAAGGAGTACTCACATGCGAGTGCCATTGATCAACCTGCCGTCACCTTACCTTTTCGAGAGCGTGCAGGGGTTTCTTTTGCGATTAGCGGAAGCAAACGCATACCCGGGTATCGAGTGGTTACGGCGCGTTGATGGTCTCCAAGCGCAACTTCGGGAGTGCGTGGGTACTACCATTTTCGGCTTCGTACCCAAATGGCTCGGTGAGCCTGAAACACCCGCCGTAGCTCCGCCTCCCTTCGATAAAAATTTTTGTCTCGGTCTGCGAGCAAAATGCTGCGTGGCCTGCTTGCTGGCGACGCCGTACTGGCGAGCGATATGGGAACATCGACTGTACGTTGCTTGCCACGAACACGGTTTAGAGCTGATCGATACGTGCGCAACATGCGGAACCAAACTCTGTTGGAGGCGAGCGTCAACAATGAGATGCCGCTGCGGGAGTGAGATTGCATCATGGAAACAAATCGAAGCGAGCCGCGCTAGCGTCGACGCCGGTCAGCATATTTGGCGCGCGTTTGTGACAGCGACGGGTGTCCAGCAAGACGCCAACAGGCCACAAGTGAGTGCGATCGATGACCTCTGCTTACCTTCTGTTGCGTCGTTGATTTCCCATCTCGGCGCGACGACGGATACGACCGAGTACATGCTGTCGCCCAAAGCGTGGCGGAACCTTACGTTGTCGGAAACTTCTCGGCTGGTATCTGCCGCTTATTCACGCTTGACCGACTGGCCGCTGAAGTTTCACGACTTCCTGCGCGAAGAAGAGCGATCAACTGAGGGTACCGCTGTCATGTCGCCTCGCCTGCGCCGACTGAAGAAATTTTTATTTGACGAGCTCCCTCCGGATCTGAACTTTCTCCTCGACGGATTCCGTGGATACATGCGTGACGAGTCCGTGGACACTCTAGACCGAAGACGAGGTTGGGCAACCGAGGGCGACATTCAATCTCAGGCATATGTCGCGGCAGCTGTCGCCGCACGCCAACTTGGAATTCGGGCTGCGACACTACACGCCTTGACCGCACGTGTCGGTGTCACGGAGATCAAAAAGCCTGGAGGAACCCGACGTCACTTCACTCTAATCGAGCGGACAGCTCTTTCGTCACTTAAGCAAGAACTCTCCGATAAAATCAGCCTTCGGAAGATGAGCTTACTTCTTGGAATTTCGACGTCGCGAGTAGAACAACTCGCCGATGTAGGCCTCCTGAAACGAAAACCCGTGACGCATGGACTGGTCTCGACATCGCTTTTCAGGCGAAGCGAGGCGTTGGAGTTGATCGATAGCCTCAAAGGTGGCAGCCGCGTTGCAGCACATCCAGATCGCGAGATCTCGTTTGCCGAAGTCAGCAAATACTTTTTGTCGCAACGGGCGGAATTCATAGCTCTTATTCGGGCAGTACAAGAGCAGCGTATCAACGTGAGGCGGTGGGATGAGAGTGTTCGAGGAATCGCCGGTGCGATTTTTGGGCATGAGGTGTTCCTCGACTGGCATCGGCAACAATGTTGCGTCGGCGGCATGACGGTTCCTGAAGCTGCAGTCCACCTTCGTGTCAAGCAGGAAGTCGCATACCACTTGGTAAAATCGGGCTTACTGAAAGGGCGGGTCGCCGCTCATGGTCGTCGATCTGTCACTTTGATCACGCCAGACGCCATATCGGACTTCGAGCAGCGCTATGTTTTCTCAGTCGAGCTTGCCGCGGCCCTGTCCTTATCAGTTGGGAAGGTTGTAGCAGTTCTTTCCGATCACGGGGTATCACCCATTTGCGGGCCGCAAACGGACGGTAGCCGGCAGAACATCTTTCGCCGTAGAGACGTCGAGCTTGCTTCAGAAGCGCTTAATGCTTTGAATGTCGGGGCGAAATATTAGTAATCGGAAGTGTCTGCTCAAGCCGATCCTCGCTAACGGCGACGCGTCTTGGGGCATATCCACATTGTAGATTCGTTCTGCCACACGGCGAGCTTTAGACCCCAAAGGCAAGAACCTGTCGAGAAGCTTCCGCGGTGTCTGTCGACTCGACGAACAGATATATGTCTACACGATTACTAATTCCTCGAATTTTTCTCGGTGCGCAGCAGAACCAGCAATCGAGCTATAGCGGGACACGACCGTCTGCGTGAACCCTGATTTATATAAAGCCCGAACAGATTCGTGATTGGCGTTAGTGGATAATACGTCGACACCTCTGGCTTTTGCTTTCACCAAACATTCGTGCAATCGCAATTGGTCGTGCCACGAGAAGAGAACTTCGTTGTATTTAATAAATCCGTTGTTGTTGTGTCGCACGGTGTAAGGAGGGTCGGCAAATACGAAGTCGCCCGCAACGGCCTCATCAATCACCTCTGCAAAGTCTGCTAGCCGCAATTCAGCCGCTTTCAACGCGGCAGACCAGAGGCGGAATGTATCTTCCTCCCGGAACACTGACACCCTAGATCCCATTGGCACGTTAAACTTGCCCCGTTTGTTTACCCTGTAGATGCCGTTGAAGCAGGTACGATTGAGGTAAATAAATCTCGCTGCGCGTTCCGCGACGCGGACTGGCTCCTGTTCGCGCACATAATAGTAATAGTTTGCGTCATGTGACGCCGCATGGTGACGCAATATGCTCAGGACTTCGGTAAGCTGATTGCGTATGCCTCTGTAGGCATAGACCAAATCAGGACATGCGTCCGCAAGAAGCGATGTTTTGGGACGTAGCGCGAAAAAGACTGATCCACCGCCCAAGAACGGCTCGATATATCGTCCTGGGATGGCGATTGGCAAAAAATCACTGTGCTTCTCGACGAACCACCGTTTTCCCCCGGGCCATTTGAGGAAAGACTTTAGCGAAGTAGGTTGATCCGAGGCATTTCGCGGCGGACCTATATGCCCCCCCGACGGGCACTCCGCAAGCAATGATTGATAGGGCCGTTCGGCCACCCCACACGGTATTTTGTGGTGCGGCGCGACCACGGATGCTTCGCTTTCCTTCTCCAACTGGACTTCCCCCGACGGATTAAAAGTCTCCCATTGCCCTTGTAACATAGTCCTGACCGTGAAGCGTCTCGGAAATTATGTTCCCTAGCCCTGTGAGGCGAGCTTTATCCTGTCCAGAAGGTGTTCAGAGTCCAAATAGCCAGCAACGGCCGGATGGACGCGATCCTTCCACTGCGCATCTGAAGAGCGGATGCGTTGCCTTATGTCGGTTCCTGAGATACCGCTCTCGCTGCTCTTGTCCCAAAGCACGTGCACCTTATACCCGATCGCAGTGAGAATTTCGATTTTCTTTTTGTTCCATTCATCCCGAATTGTAGTAAAGCACAGAACCGACGTCGGGACGTGCGACGGCAACTCATCCGGTCTGTCAATAGGAAACGGCGAAAATGAATACCGGTCACGAGATACGCCAACACCGGTCAGCATCTTCTCCATGGCCATGCATCGCTCGACGTAGGTTAGTGGATTGTCTGCTTGCAACGCCCGATGGGGATCCGCTGCACAGTCATCCAAGAACGGAGCGTTCGGCTGGGCGATCCCGATGATCAAGTGTTCAGCTTTCTCAAGCGCCGCCAAGATGTATTCCATATGATCAAGATGCGGTGGTTGAAATCGGCCGTGAACGCAGCCCTTGTCGACGCTACCGTCTTTTTTCAATTTTTGTCTCCTGTTCCTTCCAGTGGGCGTCAAAGTAACGCTTAAGCGGACGATATAAGGTTGGGTCGCCAGCTTTTGGAAAACCTTTCGCTGTAATCCTTAGCTGCGGCAGGCCACGCCCCTGATCAGTAACGCCATTTTTCGGTGAAAACGGACTGACTAGGCAGTCGTCGTTGGTGAAAAACAGCCGCAACGGTTTGACCTCGTCAACCGATGCCGGCCGATAGAGCCGGATCGAACAGGTATTCGCATTTTGTTTGGCCAATTCCTGTAGGAATTTGATCGATCCTTGCGCTTTTGCTAGATAACCGGTCGTGCCATCCATTCTCTCGAGCTCGGTGAAGACGTTTCGAGCATTTGGATCTACAAGTAGCATCTTGATTTCTGAGTCGTTCTTCAGGGCGCTGTCGAGCGCGGTACGCAATTCAGTTTCGCTCTCCTTGAGTTTTGAGGCACCGATGCCAAGAAATTGGAACCCTGCGTGGGCGCTCCGTAGCGCTCCCTTGTAATCTATACCGGTCGCAACGCTGTAGTCCGCGTCGGTTATGCCATTGCGCCTAAGCTTTATTATAAATGCGATTGGGACAAAGGCGACAGCCGCTGTCAGGACCACAATCAATGCAGCTGCCGAAGCGAGCTTGAGACCCACACCAAGCCGCTCAGTAAGCAAAAATATCCATCCACTGACAGCCGCAAGCGCCACCAACAAAACCGCGAACGAACTCGCAAGCCAGTCACGGATGCCAAGGATGCGATGTCTGGACGTTATAAATACGACCAGTTTGACTAACTTTTTAAGCAGAAAATGATTCATGATTGCCTGTTTACTTGTCGAAACTGTCCATCAATATCCACGACCAATTCTCGAATTCGCCCCGTCTCGCGCGAATTTCTTCGATGGTCTCGAACTTGGCATGGAGCAGAAATCCCCTTTCGCCAATCTCAAAATCTGGCCGCTCAATGACGACTTCGTAGACGAGGCCGAGGTGCTGCGTGCTAACGACACGCGAGTCGTCGTAGATAAACCCACAAGACTTGATTGTCGGCTCGCTGTCTACAACGAGCTCCTCGCTCAGTTCCCGCAGAATGTATGTGCAATCTGCCAAATCGTCGTCGTCAGAGAACAAGTCGAGCGTGAGTTGAGCGAAGTCCTCGACCGATAGGTGACCGCCAAGCATCATCGAATATTCGCCCCGCAAACGGCTTTCCGGGAGACGTGCACTACGCATATGAGTCAGATACTTAGAGCGATACCTAACGATGAAGACCGAGACAAGCTGGACGACGTCGAAAGATTCCTCGGCCTGCCGGCGTAGCATTGGGGTTGCTAGCCGTGAGAGTTTGAACCGATCGATTCCAGCCGGGAAATACCCTACGCCGTCAACGATCTGGGCAAGCTTGCTTCGGGGAATTACGGCGATGTCCTCATCGAGCTTACTCTTCATGAAGCGAGTAGCGACGTACTCGTCGGCGTCGTATTCTCTTAGTGCGAATGACCCTTGGAATACGCGTTTAAACCGAGAGCTTTCTCCGTGCGTGAGAATATCTGTCGAGAGCTTCGATTTCATCGTCTGCCACGGAGTCTTTCCCGCAGAAACAAGCGTTCCGTCGCGCAAGGCCTTGCCCACAATCTCTCGGGCTGACAATGGTTTGTTTTCAATGCGTAGGTAGTGTTCCGCAAGCTCGAGGAAGGTCATCTGACGCTTGCCCGTCAGCTCGAAATCATCTCGAACGCCGCCGCTATCTTTGTCGGATATCTTTCGGTTCATATGATCACGTTTCCTGCAGTTCCCTTCCTGCACCGTCCTATCAAGTGCATCGCAAGGCCTGACGTTTTGAACTCGTCTTGGATCCTTAAAACGTGTTCGACAGGCAGCGCGAACAGTAAGCCGCCCGCAACCTGCGCGTCAAACAAAAGTGCAGCCTTTGCGTGCCCAGACGCTTTGTTGATATCAGCGAACCGCGCAGCATGATTCAAGTTGTGAAAATAAAGGCTGGTCGTGGGAAGATCTTCGCCATAGTATTGCTCGGTCGTCGCGAAGCCGGGAAGTTGATCGATAAAAATCTCCGCGGCACTGTCGAGGCGGACCAGCAGCCGATGAAGGTGGTTGATCAGCCCAAACCCTGTGACGTCTGTGCAGACGGTCACCCCGTGCCGATATAGTAGCCGCGCAGCAGGCAGACTGGTTTCCAACATCGAAGCCCGAACATCCGCGAACTCCTCCTCCAGCTGGGGGGCGTGCTTCCACAGGAGGCTCGCTATGCTGGTTCCCAGCGGTTTGGTGAGAAAAATCGGATCACCTTCCTTAATCCCGCGAAGTGGCTCGGTGGCGTCAGTCATTGCCTGTGCGATCACGCAGAATCCGAGCGAAAGATCGGCTTGTTTCGCGAGCGTGTGGCCGCCGATCAGTGTTGTCCCTGCCCGCGACAGTTCATGGACGGAGCCCACCATCATCTGGATGACTTCCGGACTTGTCGGTTCGAGTCCGTATGGCACCCCAAGCACAGAGAGCGCAAAGCACGGGATGCCGAAAGCAGCATAGACATCGCCGAGCACATGATTGACGGCGATCTTGCCAAAGTCTGCAGCATCTGGAACCATCGGAAACAGGACATCGACGGTGGCCATGCAGTTCATCTGCCCGAGTCGGAACAACCCAACGTCTGGAAAAGTCCCACTTAGCCCCCTCAATGAGGCCGATTCTGACGCGGCCGCAACGGTTCGTAAGAAACTCCCAAGTTCAGTTGCATCTGCCTTCTTGGAACAACCGCCGTCCGTAGCAAGGTCTATGAATCTCATCGTTATCGCCGCCGGCTATGGTGTATTTGGTAATTTTCGTTTGATTCGGCTGAACCGCATTTTACCCCGAGGGTGACTCGGAGCGCTGACGGAAGGTCAATTATCAGGTGGACGTGCAGTTCTGGTATGTATCTTCCGGCAATCGCTGGATTGGGCCGAAAGCATCACCATGCTCGCAGACGACGACTCAACGCGGGAGCAATGCCGGTAGCTTCAAAAATATTCTTCCCGGCCACAGTTCGGGATCTGAGTCACGCCGCGGCTGATCGCGACAGTTATGCCTTCTGCGTGAAGGCCACTGACGGCTTCTGCTTGTTCTGCTATCGAAAGCTATAATGGATTAAGACCTCTGCCGAGTTTTTGTAGAATGTAGTACGTCAAAAGCATTTGAATGTATCGCCGATACTGTACCGGTAGGAACTATTCGCGGTCGAACTTATTGGACTCGCTCATGCTGCGGCTAGCTGGCGTCAGGAGTTAGTGCATCAGGCCTTGACGCTCGAGAAGCTCGCACGACACCGAGGCGATTGATCGACTGTGCTAGAGAACATAGATAGTGGCGGCGTTTAGATTTGGCCAATAGGATGGAGCTGCCGATGCCCATCGCTTATGTACTCGTTGGAGGCGCTGAGAGCGCGGCGCCGTTCGAACAATATCAAAGGGCTACCTATGGCTTCGTTCCTTCAAGAAAACGTCAAGACGCTTGTCCATCTCAGGCGGCGACTTCATCAAGATAACATGCTCGCGCTTTGCCTTGGCGCTGGCGTCAGCGCGGACTTCAAGTTCCCAATGTGGAAGGAACTGGTGGTGAGCATCGCCGCACATAGCGAAGTCAACGCGCCGCATTTGGCCGTGACGCCCGAAGGACTCGCAATCCAAGCCCAATTGTTATATCAGCAGTTTCGGCGCAACAAGGTTGCTGCGGCCGTTGCTGCAGGTTCGACTGCCGCCGAGGCCAGACGCGCGGCAGCATCAAGTTGGCTTCACATAGTTCACGAGTGCTTGTACGAAAGGGCGACCGTCGACGACGAAGGGCTAAGGCAGCATCCGTATCTGTGGGATCTTCTCCCTCTGATAAAGAAGTCGTCGATGACCATCAACTACAATTTCGACGACAGCGTGGAGCGATTGCTTTACCTGTACAACGGAGAAACCCGTGCTGGCGGAGACGACCGGGGCTTCGAGGTTGTATGGAAACCCTCAACGCAGTTTCGCAGGCACAAAGGTGTCATCTATCACCCTAACGGTTTTCTACCCCACCGGCTGTCGGACGGGTTCAGCGAAGATATCGTGTTCATGGAGCAGGACTTCGCAGACCAGTTGATCGATGTAGCCGACGGGCATTATGCGTCTCTTCTTAATCACTTTTCTAAACAGACGGTTGTCTTCGTTGGACTTTCGGTGAGTGACACTTCGCTCAAGCATGTGTTGCGAACTTCAGCCCGAAATAACCCGGGACATTTTCACTACGTCGTACATTGGTGCAAAGATGAGAAGCCAACGCCGGAATACCAGCAAGCACTTAGTGAAGCTAATTTTTCGTTGTATAACTTGGTAACGTTGTTTTTCACGACTTCGGAGATGCGGGAATTTTCCAAATTGCTTGTCGCTGACTCGGAGGTATTTAACGCTCGGTGCGACGACGAGCAAGACGGCGTTCGCACACGCTTTCGGTACTATTTGACGGGCCCCGTAGGGGCAGGAAAGTCGACGATGTTGGAATACATCCGTTGCCTTGATAGCTTCGACGAGTGGGTCGACCGTAAGAACCCTTTGCTTGTAATTCCGCAGGAAGAGCTGACGGACGAGCAGCGCGCAGACGTGGACAAATGGATTAACCTGCAGTTTAGAAAAAAGAACCGCCGTATCAGCGAGGTGCGCCAAGGTATATCCTTGATCGATCGCAGCCCGATCGATCCGCTTTATTTTTCCGCAGATGAATCAGCGAAAGGTAAGCGCGCAGAGGAATTGGTAACTGCAATGGTGCCCGTCGGAGGCAACGTAACAAGCATTGCCCCTGGACACTTGATCATGCTCACGTGTGATCCCGCGGTGCTCCAGCCACGGCTAAAGGTCAGAGAAAAGCGTTACTCGTTGGATCAGCTTCGCTCTCACATTGCGAAGGTCAATTCCCTGTGGAGTGAATCCTGTTCTGTAACCGTCATCGACACGACGCATATGACGATCACTGAAGTGGTCAAGCGCATCCTCGAGGTCATTCTTTTTGAAAAATATGAAGAAGTCTCTTTTCAAGCCATTTGCAAGGCCGCTGCCCCACCGGCCGAAGTTCTATCTAGCGTCGCCTCTATTCAGCCCAGCGGAACGCCTTCTTAACACGGAGCTTTGCACTCTGCTTGAAACGGCCGGCGGAGTTTATTTACCTCAGCGCGATGGGGCGCTCGTCGAGTCGCTGCGGCTGGGGAGCGATCGTGACGACGCTGCCATCTGCCAGCAGGTTTTTGTACACGACACAAATGCACTCGAGGAGGCGGACGTCATCGTCGCCGTTCTCGACGGCCGCGCTTTAGACGAGGGTGTTTGCATAGAGTTGGGCTATGGCAAAGCAGTCGGTGCATTCGTCGTTGGCTACAAAACTGACATCCGAACGGTATTGCCATGGGGCCAAAATCCAATGCTTAGCGGTTGTGTTGACGTGTGGGTTCACTCCAAAGAGGAATTGAGTCGTTGGGTCGTCAGCGCTTTTGAGGGGCGCGAAGATATGTGATCTGATGATGCTGATCGAATCCGCACTGCTTGGCGGTGGACCGCCGCCTCACGGTCCGCGCGTCGGGCCATCGTTCCAACTGATGATGTCGCGCTTGCCTAATGCGGAGTTAACCGCTGATTTCGCCCAGCATCAGATCGTGCGAAGCTCTACCCGACTTGGTGCGATTCTTCGCAATGGTTGACGCAGACGGAACTGGGGCGAAAAAATAGCTCGAGCGCCTTGGCGCGCAGCCGGTCAATAAACATATAGAACGATCTCTCACCGGCGACTAAACTGATGATTGCAGGCCGATGGCTTCCCCTCGGTAGTTGTTTATTCAGTTCGGGACAGCTTCAGAAATATTTTAGCGGTATAGCGTGCGTACGCCTTGGCACGACCGGCAAGCTGCGTAAGAAGAATGGCGCCGCGTGACATTTGGGAGACTTTGTTATCGTGGATACAATTCATCCGTGGGAGCGTCGAATCTATATCGACACTGAGTTTTCGGACCTTTTGACGCCACATCTTCTAAGCGTTGCCATGGTGGCAGAAGACGGGCCGGAGTTCTACGGAGAGTTGGCGGAGATCGATCGTGCCGCGTGTAGCCCTTTTGTCCAAGCAAACGTATTGCCGCAACTGGGGGCAAATCCCGAACTCATCATGGACAGGAAAGCCCTATGCGACGCGGCTCGGACTTGGATGTCTAAGTTTTCTCGACTTAAGCAGCGACCAGTCATCTGTTATGACTATCCCGTGGACGTTCAGCTGCTGTGGGAACTGATCGGGGGCAGACTGCCAGGTTGGAAAGAAAAACTCATCGGACCGCGAATCGATCTCGCGAGGAAAGAGGCGTATTTCCGGGAGCACGGTGGTCGACATCACGCGCTTCACGATGCCCGCGCAAATAAGGCTGCATGTGGATAGACCGGACTTTTTCTATTGCGGGAATGTCGAGCCACGCACGCAGTGGCGGCGCCTTGTCAGCCATTGGCTGAAGGCGTTTCGATGCTCCAAGTCGAAGTACTTGGCGTCCTCGGCACTACTACTTTTTATTATAGGGCTGAGGATGCAACTCAGTCACGACCGACAAGTATTGCGGGACGTATTGTCAATGTTCAGTAAGTGCATTGAATCGGAGGCTCCGAGTCGCAACGTGACTCATTCGCCGCGACAAACAATCCCACACCGCCACTAATGGGACCGAACGTCATTTCGGTCGATGGCGTCCGGCGTACGAAATGAGATGGATCGAGACACGAGCTTTTGCCTGATGCGGCAAGAAGCATTTAAATGCTGTTGAGCATCGACACGCTCCGACATTGTCATATGTTGCTCTGAACCTGCGGTGTCCATAGCCGGAACTCGCTACGGCTTTCGTCCGAAAGAGACTGCTGCGATGCCGGTCCCACCCACTTGCGATTTTCGCGACAAGCTAGATTTTTGGGGACAGACCGGGTGACGTCATAATATCGAAAATTCTGTAACCAATACCAAAAAGCCAACGATGATCGAAGACATCAAGAAAACGTTGTGGGCCACCGCAGACAAGCTGCGCGCGAACATGGACGCAGCCGAGTACAAGCACATCGTGCTCGGGCTCATCTTTGTGAAGTACATCTCCGACGCGTTCCAGGCGCGCCGTGACGAGCTGACGAAGCGTTTCCTCGACGAACACGATGAGTATCACCTAGGCGACAGTGATCCGGACGTAGTCGCCGGCGAGCTCGAGGACCGCGACTACTACCGCGCGGTCAACGCGTTCTGGGTGCCCGAAGGCGCGCGCTGGGAAAACCTGCGCGCGCAGGCGAAGCAGGGCGACATCGGCAAGCGGATCGATGATGCGTTGACGCTGATCGAGGCGGACAACGTGAAGCTCAAGGGGATGCTCGACAAGCGCTATGCGCGCGCGCAGCTGCCCGACGGTAAGCTCGGTGAGCTGGTCGACCTCGTCTCGAAAATCGGCTTCGGCACTGATACCGCGACCGCGAAGGACATCCTGGGCCAGGTGTACGAGTATTTCCTCGGCCAGTTCGCAAGCGCCGAGGGCAAGAAAGGCGGCCAGTTCTATACGCCGGCCAGCATTGTCAAAACACTGGTTGCGGTGCTCGCGCCCCATCACGGCCAGGTCTATGACCCGTGCTGCGGGTCGGGTGGCATGTTCGTGCAGTCCGAAAAGTTCATCGAGGCGCACGGGGGCAAGCTGGGCGACGTGTCGATCTACGGGCAGGAATCGAATCCGACCACTTGGCGTCTTGCCGCGATGAACCTCGCAATCCGCGACATCGACTTCAATTTCGGTAAAGAGCCGGCCGACAGCTTCGTGCGCAACCAGCATCCGGATCTGCGCGCGGATTTCGTGCTCGCAAATCCGCCATTTAACGTGTCGGACTGGTGGCATGGCAGCCTCGAGGGCGATCCACGCTGGGTGTACGGTACGCCGCCGCAGGGCAACGCGAATTACGCATGGCTGCAGCACATGCTGCATCACCTGAAGCCCGCGGGCCGCGCGGGCATCGTGCTCGCGAATGGCTCAATGAGTTCAAACCAAAGCGGCGAGGGTGATATCCGTGCCGCAATGGTCGATGCCGATGTGGTCGAATGCATGGTCGCGCTGCCCGGTCAGCTGTTCTTCAACACGCCGATTCCGGCGTGCCTGTGGTTCCTCGCGAAGCAGAAGTCCGTTCGCAAAGGCGAGGTGTTGTTCATCGATGCGCGCAAGCTCGGCCGGTCCGTGAGCCGGGTGCAGATCGAGCTCGCCGATGAAGATATCGACCGGATCGCGGAGACCGTCTATGCGTGGCGCGGTGGTGCCGACGCGAAAGCGGCCTATGCCGATGTACCGGG
This sequence comes from Burkholderia sp. WP9, assembly GCF_900104795.1. Taxonomy (NCBI): domain Bacteria; kingdom Pseudomonadati; phylum Pseudomonadota; class Betaproteobacteria; order Burkholderiales; family Burkholderiaceae; genus Burkholderia; species Burkholderia sp. WP9. The sequence continues at coordinate 3,585,399 of NZ_FNTG01000001.1, read as the reverse complement.
TTTCTGTCGAAGCGTGTCGCGTGAGGAAATCGCTGAACATGGCCATGTGCTGACACCGGGTCGGTATGTCGGTGCAGAAGATGTCGAAGATGACGACGAAGCCTTTGCCGAAAAGATGCAGAAATTGACCGAGCGGCTCGGCGAGCAAATGGCAAAGGGCTCGGAGCTCGACGCTTCGATCCGGCAGAAACTTGGGGGCCTCGGGTATGAATTCTGAATGGCAGAAATTCACCGTTGAACAAATAGCTACGGTAAAAAGTGGGAAGCGGCTTCCCCTCGGCCATACGCTAATCGATCAACCGACTTTGTTCCCTTACATTAGATTAGTCGACGTGGCCGACGGCTCTATCCAAAGGGAAAACCTTAAATTTCTTACTCCTGACACAAGGGACGCGATAAAACGATACGTAGTCAACACCGGGGATGTTGGGCTGGCCATTGTCGGCAACACGATAGGAATGGTTTTCTATGTGGGTGCTGAGTGGAACGATGTGAATCTTACGGAAAACGCCGCGCGAATCACTTCGGTACATATGAGCGTCAACTCAAAGTTCATTTATTACTATTTGATATCCCCTTTTGGCCAGGCTGCGATCCGGTCAATGACAGTTGGCTCGGCTCAGGGAAAACTTCCCCTGTACAACATAAAAGCCCTTGAGTTTGCTGCGCCCGCCCGTGCCGAGCAAGACCGAATTGTCTCCATTTTAGATTCGCTTTCGTCGAGAATCGATCTGTTACGAGAGTCCAACAGGACTCTTGAGGCAATCGTCCAAGCGCTATTCAAGTCGTGGTTCGTAGATTTTGATCCGGCGCAGTGACCTTGCCCCCGTTTGACGAATCCCATAGCTGGGTGAATTATGCGGCTTCGCCTCTATGAGCCGCGAACCAGTTCTTTTCGAATGTCATGGGGCTGACGTAATCGAGCGTTGAATGTAACCGGCGCGCGTTGTAAAAACCCAGCCAGTCAATCACCTCATCCATTGCTGCCCGCCGGGTGGGGAAGTGTCGTCCGTGCATGCGTGCTACCTTCAGCGAACCCCATAGACTTTCCGTCGGCGAGTTATCCCAACAATTTCCACGTCGGCTCATCGACGAACGCATGCCGTAGGCCTTCAACGCGTCCTGAAACAGGCCGCTGCAATACTGGCTGCCCCTGTCGCTATGCACGATTACGCCGGCGTCAGGGCGACGCCGGAACCACGCCATTCGCAATGCGTCCGTGACCAGTTCAGCCTTCATGTGCGGCTGCATCGACCAGCCCACCACCTGCCTGCTGAACAGGTCGATGATGGCCGCGAGGTAGACCCAGCCTTCGGCTGTCGCCAGGTACGTGATGTCGGTCGTCCAGACCTGGTTCGGTGCGTTAGCGGTGAAGTCGCGCTCCAACAGATTCGGCGCCACCGGCAAATCGTGGTTCGAGTTCGTCGTCGCGATGTACTTGCGCTTGTGGCGGGCTCGAATGCCATGCTGCGCCATCAGTTTGCGAACCCGTTCTTTGCCCACGCGCACGCCTTGCGTGAGCAACTCCTTCCACATGCGAGGCCAGCCGTATTCGCCCTTGACCTGCATGTGAATCGCCTTGACTTGCGCGAGCAGCGCATCGTTGCTTACGCGGCTACGGTGCGGCTTGTCGTGCGCGGTGCGTTGCCGGCGCTGATGATATCCGCTGGGACTGACTTCCAGCACTTCGCATAGGACCGAGACTGGCCAGCGGCGTCGATTGTGCTCGATGAACGCGTACTTCACATCGATTCCTTCGCGAAGTACGCTGCGCACTTTTTTAATATGTCTCGCTCCATCTTCAGGCGCGCTACCTCCGCACGCAGCCGCGCCAGCTCCATCTGTTCCGGGCTCACAGGCTTCGTGCCTGCGCCCGCCAGCTTGCCTTCCCGGTCAGCCTTCACCCAGTTGTACAGCGTCTGTTCAACCACACCCAGTGTCGCCGCCACTGCTGCCATGCTTTGCCCGGCTTTGACCAGTCGTACCGCTTCCAGCTTGAACTCGAGCGTGTACTGTGCCCGCTTTGCCTTGCTTGTCATCGTTCTTCTCCTTGCTTGAGTTTACCTGCTCAGCAAGGGATTCGTTTTTCGGGGGCAAGCTCACAGGCAAAAGCGGAGGGACAGGAGCCGGGACGTTTCAATACGGAGGTTGCGCGGCTTTTCCCTGGTTCCTTTGAAAATTCTGAGTTTGGACCAATTCCGGCGGGTTGGCGTGCTGGAGTACTGGGAGAGCTTGCACAGACTGCCCGTGAACAGCGCCAGCCGTCGGCTCTCGATGATGCGACTCATTACGTCGGACTCGAACACATTCCCCGCCGATCGTTGACACTTACCGATTGGGGAAATGCTGGCGCATTGGAAAGCGCAAAATCCTGTTTCAAGGAAGGCGATGTCCTATTCGGCAAACTGCGTCCTTACTTTCACAAGGTAGTCGTTGCACCGTTCGACGGCGTTTGTTCAACCGATATATTGGTGTGCCGCCCCAAGAAGCAGGCGTTTTACGCGGTCGTCGCAATGCATCTGTTCAGCAAGCCTCTTGTTGGCTATGCGGATCGTCTGTCCAACGGCGCAAAGATGCCACGCGTGAACTGGAAGGATCTTGCTGCCTACCCTATCGTAGTGCCGCCAGAACCTGTAGCCGATTATTTTCGGGTCGTGACGACGCCGTTGATCCAATCGATCGTCGCTAACGTCCATAAGGCTAAAACGTTGGCCAATCTGCGGGACGAGCTATTGCCACGCCTAATCTCGGGTCGTCTGCGTCTGAGTGAAGCTGAAGCACTGCTGCAGGACGCCGCATAGACTGACCAATAACAAGAATCGCTGAGAGACCATGACCGAAGACCAGCTGGAACGGGAAGCCCTCGACTGGCTTATCGAAACCGGATATACGCACCTGTACGGCCCGGACATTGCGCCGGACAGCACAGCCCCTGAACGAGACACGTTCCAGCAGGTGCTGTTGGTTGAACGGCTGCGCACTGCGATTGCACTGCTGAATCCCGAGGTTCCTGCCTCCGCGCGGGACGATGCGTTGCGGCAGGTGCTGAATCTCGATACACCCGCGATGCTGTCGGCGAACCGGCATTTTCACGCCCTGCTGGTAAACGGCGTGCCGGTTGAGTACCAGCTGGATGGCGAAACACGCGGCGATTTCGTGCGGCTGATCGATTTCGCCGATGTGTCGGCCAACGAGTGGCTCGCGATTAACCAGTTCGCGATCAAGGGACCGAAACACGCTCGCCGGCCCGATATTATCCTATTCATCAATGGCCTGCCGCTGCTCCTGCTTGAGCTGAAAAATCCCGCTGATCTGCACTCCGATATATGGAAAGCGTACGACCAGATTCAGACGTACAAGGAACAGATTCCCGATGTGTTCCGGTACAACGAGATCCTTGTGATTTCGGATGGCAGCGAAGCCCGGATGGGCTCGCTGTCGAGTAACGCCGAGCGGTTTCTCGCGTGGCGCACGATCGACGGCGGCACGCTCGACCCACTCGGTGAATTCAATGAGCTCGAAACGCTGATTCGTGGCGTACTTGCGCCGCACTACCTGCTCGACTATCTGCGGTTTTTTATCCTCTTCGAGGAAGACGGCGGCCTTGTCAAGAAGATCGCCGGCTATCACCAGTTTCACGCCGTGCGCGCGGCGATCGCACAGGTCGTCAATGCATCCCGCCCCGGAGGCTGCCATAAGGGGGGCGTCGTTTGGCATACGCAGGGCAGCGGCAAGAGCATCACGATGACCTGCTTTGCCGCGCGTGTGATGCGTGACGCGGCGATGGAAAATCCGACCATCGTCGTGATTACCGACCGCAACGATCTCGACGGACAGCTATTTGGCGTGTTCTCGCTTGCGCAGAATCTGCTGCGCGAGCAGCCGGTTCAGGCCGTCACACGGCAGGACCTGCGTGCGAAGCTCGGTGATCGCCCGTCCGGCGGGATCGTGTTCGCGACGATCCAGAAGTTCATGCCGGGTGAGGACGAGGACACGTTTCCGGTGTTGTCGGAGCGCAGCAACATCGTCGTGATCGCCGATGAAGCGCACCGTACCCAGTACGGTTTTGAAGCCAAATTCAAGGGTGACCAGAAGGGCTACCAGGTCGGCTACGCGCAGCATCTGCGCGATGCACTGCCGAACGCGACGTTCGTCGCGTTCACCGGTACCCCGGTGTCCAGCGAGGACCGCGATACACGGGCGGTGTTCGGAGACTACATCCACGTCTACGATATGCAGCAGGCGCGCGACGATGGCGCAACGGTCGCGATCTACTACGAGTCACGGCTCGCAAAGCTCGGGCTGAAGATCGAAATGTTGCCCGATGTCGATGACGAGGTCGACGAGCTTGCCGAGGATGAGGAAGAAAACGACGCGTCGAAGCTGAAAAGTCGCTGGGCAGCGCTCGAAAAAATCGTCGGCGCCGATCCACGAATCAAGAGTGTCGCAGCGGATCTGGTGGCCCACTTCGAGGCACGTGACGCCGCGCAGCCCGGCAAGGCGATGCTGGTCGCGATGAGCCGTGAGATCTGCGTGCACCTGTACGACGCGATCGTCGCGTTGCGGCCGGACTGGCACGACGACGATCCGGAAAAAGGCGCGATCAAGATCATCATGACCGGCTCCGCATCGGACAAAGCACTGCTCCGCCCGCACATCTATCCGAAACAGGTCAAGAAGCGGCTCGAAAAGCGCTTCAAGGATCCGGCCGATCCGCTGCGGCTGGTGATCGTGCGCGACATGTGGCTGACGGGCTTCGACGCACCATGTGTGCATACGCTGTACATCGACAAGCCGATGAAAGGTCATAACCTGATGCAGGCGATCGCTCGCGTGAACAGGGTCTTCAAGGACAAACAGGGCGGCCTAGTCGTTGACTACATCGGCATCGCGAGCGAGCTGAAGCAGGCGCTGAAAGAATATACCGCGAGCAATGGCCGCGGACGTCCGACCGTCGATGCGCACGAGGCATACGCGCTCCTCGAGGAGAAGCTCGACATACTGCGCGCTATGCTGCACGGCTTTGACTACAGCAGTTTCCTGACCGCTGGCCACAAGCTGTTGGCCGGCGCGGCAAACTTCGTGCTCGGCGAGAAGGATGGCAAGAAGCGTTTCGCCGATCACACGCTCGCGATGAGCAAGGCGTTTTCGCTGTGCTGCACGCTGGATGAGGCGAAGGCGGTGCGCGAGGAGGTGGCGTTCTTCCAGGCGGTCCGCGTGCTACTGACGAAGAAGGATGTGAGCCAGAAAAAGCGCTCCGATGAACAGAAGGATCTGGCAATCCGGCAGATCATCAGCTCTGCGGTCGTGTCGCAGGAGGTCGTCGATATTTTTGAGTCGGTCGGGCTAGACAAGCCGGACATCGGCATCCTCGATGACGATTTCCTCGCGGAGGTGAAAAACCTGCCGGAGCGCAACCTCGCGGTCGAGCTGCTCGAACGGCTGCTCGAGGGGGAAATCAAGAGCCGCTTTGCAAGTAACGTGGTGCAGGAGAAGAAGTTTTCCGAGCTGCTGTCCAACGTGATCACGCGCTACCAGAACCGGTCGATCGAGACCGCCCAAGTGATGGAAGAGCTGATCGCGATGGCGAAGAAATTCCGTGAGGCAGCGAACCGAGGCGAAGATCTGGGGCTGACCGAGGACGAACTGCGGTTCTATGATGCGCTGGCGAACAATGACACGGCGGTCCGGATGCTCAGTGACGAGACGCTGCGCAAGATTGCCCATGAACTGACCGAGAGCCTGCGGCGCAACATCAGCGTAGACTGGGCGGTGCGCGAAAGTGTGCGGGCCAGTCTGCGACTGATGGTCAAGCGGATCCTGCGCAAGTACAAATATCCGCCTGATCAGCAGGAAGAAGCAGTGGCTACAGTGCTGCAGCAAGCGGAAAGACTAAGTGCAGAATGGGCTTAACTTATCATGGGCTCATATGTACCGCGTTTTGACTATGTCATAGCTAGTCGGACTTTGAAAGGTTGCGTGTTCACACATTGAGCAGTAGCAAACCCGATCGTGGCACCCAACTTTCGCTGGGCGCCACGATCGGGTTCGCAGTCTGCAGAACGTCGATCCGGTCGAAAAGTTTTTTTGAGAATCGTAATCATCCAGCCATAAGTTTTGCCGCCGCAGCGTGGGCAACCGCTGCAAGCGCCTCACATGATTGATAGTTCACCGTCTGTCACGAGACAGTGGGGGCTCTAGTTAATCGTACAGCGAGGCCGGCGAAGAATCGATCTCGCTTACTGCGTTCCGCGGTGAGCTGGCCTTCGAAAACCCAGCATGCCAGATTGCGTATATTTCGCCTACTCGAGAGCGTCCTCGCTCATAGGCGTCGAATGAAACATTGAGACGTTTTGGCCTTTTTCGCCACGACGCAACAGACCCAGCCATATCCGCAGCTATCGGTTTGCCGCTCATATATACCGAAGGCGAAACGTATCGGCTCTTAATGTCGCCTTCAATATCTCTGTGGTTTGATAGAAGGTGCATCCCGCCGTCAGAAGGGAAAGCTACCGCAGCCAAGCCGCTAACTTCTGCGATACGAATCGCCACATCAAAAAACGCATCGACAATCGAGGTTGCCGTATGGTGTGCGATACCGTCTTCCATTGGATTGATCGCGCGAATAATCAGTGTAGGAATGCTGCGATGCAGGGTTGGTACCACCTCGAAATAAAGCAACGCCATACCTGCGATACGCTTGTCGCTCTCGTCAAATACCACGAGATGAGCGTGGCGTGCTTCCTGCCACATTTCAATATTTCCGCGAGTGCATAACTTGGCCGCATCCTTGGCAAAGAATGCAGCGGGCGATTTGGATACGATTGCCATAAGGCGCGTACATCGGCCGTCTGCGTCTTCGAGGGCAAATTTCTTTTTTTCCTTCTGGGCCCACTTCGAATAGATCTCAACCACTCTTTGCCGACAAAGCGCAAACGCTTCTTGGATATCCGCACGCGCGGTCAAAGAATCCTCGTGCCAATTCGCACCTAGCCTTGAGGCGAGACTCGCGGCTTCGACGTCCCCAAGTGAACTCAGAAACTTCTTCGACTGCGCGTCGAGCCCGTCACCTAGCGCGGCATCAAAGAAGGTACACAACTCTTCGATTTGCTGGTACGCCTCGGAGCCCTCTTCGTCGATTTTGGCGATGGCCTCGAAACCGCCGTCGACCCAAGGTGCTACAACAGAATCTTTTCGTGCAACCGCCAGAAGAACGCCAAGGTGTCGTGCCAGTGACCAGACGTCCGCAGCGGGGTCTCCCAGCCGTTTGGGGCTGAGATGCATACATGCTGTGGACATGTCCGTAGCCAAACCAGTGTTGAAATCGGTGGCGAACCGAGCAGCTTTGGCCAGTGCGAAGAGGCCGCGGCGATCGAGCGACTTTGTGAGACGTCGTTGCGCGCCTTTCCACACCATCGGATAGCGCGTTGTCGGGTTTAGATGAGCGATATCCGACTGCCGTCCTATTAGCTTTAGCCAATTCGTGTTGATCTCACGAACAGTTGTTCGGTAGACCAGCGCTATGGCTTCGGCCTCCATTGGACTTAAATCCGGCCCACTCGGACCTGCACCGTTTTTAAGTTCATCCAATAAGGGGTTCAGCAAGGCCAGTTGTGTGTCTATGGCCTCTGCTGGTCCCCACGCATAGTCCAGGATGCTACCAACCAAGATGCCTTGCATCTTGCCCAATATGGAAGGAAGCATTGGCGCGAGTGTTTCGCGTTCGCGACGTTGAAGTTCGTCCTTGGTCGAGCGGTACAGTTCCTTTGTTGCCTCATCAGCTTCGAATGGGAACGGGCCCATACTCGGTGAGATCCGTCGACCGATGGCCTCGCCGACACATTGGCGATTGCCTTCAAGGACGTTGAAGTTCTTGCGCTCAAACGCGTCATCAAGCAACGTCTTATCAACCACATCCGGCGATCCCCACATCCGCACGCTATGTATTCCTGCAGCGTCGCGGTAATACCAATCGCGTATGGCCTTCAGGGTACGCAGTCCTCGATCCTCCACGAGATAACGCAAAATTGCCGGTCCAATTGGACTCAACTTTAGAGATTGATTTAGATGGGCAATATTCGGCATTTCCAAGGCGCTGACCAGATACTCATAAGACTCGATGTATCCTCTATCTGCTGCCTGGCGAACCCACTCCGCGACAACCTCGGGCGGGTGACCGTTGCGACGGCTACCCACAATCGCGAGGAGCTTGCAAAGGGCGCGGGGCCTCACCGCTCCATAACATGGCTGAAACGCGAGCACCGCTTGCGGCTCTGTGTATCCATGTCGCTCCAGAACGGCTAGGAATTCTCTCAACTCGCTTGGCTTACGTAGGTAGTGCCTTGCTTCGGCGATCTGTTCGATTCCCAGGCGATAGGGCGCTCCCGCAAGAAGCTTCAGTTCCGAGATCGGCGGGTTTTCACTTTCTTGGTCGTTTACGGCTAGTAGCAATGACTGGCATGCCACCAGCTCTAGCGGGGTCGCACCTAACGCAAGCAAGGCACGGGCGAGTGGCTCTGAAATTGGGCGCTCCGACTCAAGTAATCTGTGGAACTGCGCCAGGCCCTTAGCCGATCGAACATCGAAGGTATCAATCAGAAATCGCCAACGCCCGACAGAAGCGAACAAGACAGGTTCAGGTAGCGCAGCAAAGACGGCTGATAGGTCGTCCACACCACCGTCACGCAGCGCGGCCAGTGTTTCTTTCAAACCATCTGGGGAGCACCGGTTGATAAAAAATCTAAACAGGCCCGCAACCAGACGGCGGTCGACATCGTATTCAAGCAAGATTCGAACTATCCGCCTGGCCTCTCTTAGCTCCTTCGCGTCTGGTGTCCTTCGATCGTTGTACCGATCGCGTTCAGGGACCCAGTCAAACTCTTCCTTTGAGCGAATGACGCGTTCCTCAGCCAGCATATATACAAACGCGCCGGAAAGTCGTGAGGCTTGACCTTCGATAAGCTGAGCAATTTCCACTGGACTTCGTAGTCCGACGTGATGCGCGGCCTTTGTCCAACCGATGTTCAGATAGTTGATTTTCTTGAGTTCTTCGAAAGATCGGGGAAGTCGCAGGTGTCTCAGCGAGAAATCGAGTGATGGAGTGTAGTAGAAGTGGCCGGGCAAGGAGCGTTCGATAAACAACTTGAATATGAATTCTCGACCTTCGTAGGAACGCACTCGTCCCAGCAGCGCACGTGCACGGCGCATTGCGATGATCATAGGGCAGAAGAGCAGGCCATATTGGCGGGCTATTGCCCATTTGCCAGTCGTGATGTCGAGGCGCGGAGGTATGCCAAGGGCGCGGCGAAGATGGGGTTCGAACTGAGGTGCATTCTGCAGCATCTCCGTACCGTAGAAAGCAAGATGACGTCGAAACCGGCTGATCCTTCCACGCAGGACCCGGCTGGGATGAACATCCTCTTGAACCAAGTTATATAGGCTCGTATCGTTGTCGGCTTCAGACCCGCATTGCTCCAACGTTTGGAGCCTGAAGGTGCGGTATGCGTCCTGCAACTGCCTGTTGTTATTCAACTGTCCCCCGAAGGAAATGTACTTCTTTAGGCCACTCCCGAATTTCAAATTCGCGCGTGAACTTGTGCATCAGACGCGAAATCGATCGAGAAATTGTTAGTTATCTTTGGAATCATAGCTCGATGCGAAAAATACTTCACGCGTGCAACGATGATCAGGCAATTAATTGTAGGCGATGATGTACTTACTTCAGCTATGGAGGTCGTCATTCAGAAGCGGTAGACAGTGATTATGTGCATTGGATACTCCAGGCGCAGGATACGACCCTGAGGTCCTCAAGGGGTGCAGATCAGGTCGTGACGTTGAACTGCTGTTGATCGAGAGAAACGGTTTCAACGATTGTTGCGATTTCTGCCAGCAAATCAGGTTGCCGCTGCCGCAAATAAGCACTGACAGGCCCGTTTTCGAGCAGTCGGGCAAGATACCCCTTTGCGAGGACGAGATTAAGCACGTCCTGACCATAGGTTTGCTCCACGAGTTTGTACTGCGTTTGTAAATTGCTCATCTCCCGCTCCATCTTGATCATCTGTTCAGGACTGACACCGCTCAGTTTTGGGGGCTTCTTCCCATCGACCAGGCGGCTGGCGGGCGTGGCAACGAGTAGCGCCTCAGCGTAGGATACGGTCACGTTGTTAGCCGCGGTCATCAGCTCAACGCATTCGACCTGACGTGTCGGTTTCATTTTGCGGATAGCGCGGACCAACTCCGCCGAAAATTGGCGGTCCTTCAGAAGCTCTGCGGCCTCCTGGCATATACCATCGAGCAACGACATTTTTTTGATTATCTGCGACACGTCGACTGCCAGAGCCTTTGCCAGGCGCTCTGGAGACACGCCGCGCTCGACGACCCGCCGGATCATATAGTGCTCCTGGATGGTGGACAGTCGGTTGACTCGATTGTTGTACGTGTAGCTCTCGTCGTCGGTTGCTACAAGGCAGGAAGCTTCCACAAACCCGAGCTCCTGCATGGCAATCAGACGCAGGTGACCATCGAGAAGCACATGCTGACCGAACGTCTGGTCTACTGCTGTCACTGACAGCGGTTCGATCAGACCAACTTCCTCGATCGAGCTCCTGATCTGCTTGAATTTGCGCGAATCGATGATCGCCACCGGGGTCCTGCGCGATGGAAGTATGCAGGCAACCGGCACCGACAGCGGCTCGGGGATGAAACCGAGTGTGACGCCAGTCATATGTGGCTCCCACTCGCCCATACCCTGTCGGCGAGATATTTCGGCAGTGTAGCCAACCCCTCAGCTCGTAGCAGGTTCACGAAATTCTCATCTGCGAGCATCTGGCGTAGTGCGCCCACGACGAACACCAGCCGTTGCTGCGCAAATTCTGCCTTTCTTACCATCGCTTTTTGCCGTTCCACCTCATTCTGATAGGTTCGGACCAGACTGGAAGTTGTGACGTCAGCCGTCTTGCCGGACATGTTACGTCCTGCCGATCGTCCGAGCACTTTCCTGCGCTCGATGATTCGGCGCGCGCTCATCAGCTGCTTCCCGCGCAGTTTGCCCGATTCATAGGCTTCCTGAAGCGCGGCTTGAACAGCCATATCATCGTCGCCGGCGCCGACAATTGCGAGCGCAGCGTTCAAAGGGATGTGACCTTTCTCAACCGCAATGACAAGACGCTCCTCGCCTTGATGTAGCAATGCCAGAATTCCCTGGACGTAATGCGGCGTGAGCCCGGTTTTTTCCGCAATCGCCTTTGATGAATACCCCTGTTCTTTAAGTTGTCGTATGCCGGCGAGGAGTTCGAGTGGGCGGCATTGCCGACGAGCAATATTCTCGGCGAGACTCATGATGAACGCGTCCTCATCGCTTACGTTCACGACAAGCGCGGGGATCGTAGTTTCGCCAAGCGACCTGAATGCTTTCAGCCGGCCCTCACCGCACACCAACAGATACCGTTCGACACCCGCCGCAGTGGCTCGCGGAGTGACCAGGATTGGTTTTTTCAATCCAATCGCCTTGATGTTGCCAACGATTTCGTCGAATAGACGCCCATTGCGTTCGCGCGGGTTGATTACCTCAACCTGATCGACTGGAATCATCCGCACTTCGCCTTTCTGCTGGCGCTGGATCATGCCACCCTCCGCAGACGCGCCCGCTCTGCCATGCCGTACAGATAATCCAGCGTGTCGAATCGATAGCTCTCAAATTCAACGGCGTTCTGATCTGCGAGGCTGATGCGCTGTTGACCAAAATCGAGTCTCGGTAGAAGGTAATAGTCGAGCGCGGCCGAATTTGCGTGATTGAGCCGCACCGCAACCGTGATGTCCGGCAGAAGACTGGTGTCGAAACGGACTTTCCAATGATTCAGGCCGTTCTCCTGTTTTTGGCAGCGAGCTAGAACAAGGCAAGCGGTGAACTCATTGTTGACGGTGAGGAGATCTGTCGCCGGGTCTCGAAGCACGGCACCGCCAAGGTCAGCAATCTTCTTCTCCGTCTGGGCTACGACCTCCGGATGTAGTTGCCGCAGGAAGCGGTTAGTCTCGATGTATCGGTAGTCACGACCGGGCGTGAAGCCGACGCTTTGATAGGCTCGAATCAGGCTGCCGAAGCGGTACACATAGACGGATGTGGATGGCATCCCCTCTGTCTCATCAATGACGACGCCTGACAAAAAGCCTCTACTGCGATATAAGTTGCGCAGCCGCTCAATAAGTTCCTCGTTCGAATAGCGCCGCGCTCGTGCTCGCATGATGCCTTGCGCTGTGTAAAAAACCTCGCTCGGTACAATCGACTGAAACGCCGCTTCCTTACGGATCCACATATCAGGCGCATTTGTCACGCGCATCTTCTTTAGCTTGAACGACACACGGTTATAGACGTTGTTGCCGATATATTTCTCGTTGGTTAGCACCTCCCGCACAGTTGCGCGAGTCCATTCACGATCAAGATCTGTGCGGACCCGCATGCCATTCAATCGTGCCGCAATTTCATATTCGTTGAGCGACTCGTTGATGAACCAGCTATAGATCAGGTTTACGATCCTGATTTCGCTTTCGGGTCCTGGCACCAGGATGACCCTATCCGTTTGAAGACTCTTGTGCTCACCGCGACACAGTTCCGCTTTCATAAGGCCATGCTGATCGACAAGCACGCGTCGTAATCCGTATCCGGCGGGACCGCCTTGGCGAAATCCGAGCTCGATCAATCGACACTGGCCCGCGAACACCTTCGCCGACAATTCCCGGCTGTATTCGCCGGCCATCGCGCGCTTGACACCCTTGACGATGGTGGCGACAGGCGAGCCGTCGTTTTCGAACTGTTCAGCACAGTACGCCACCTGGATACCGCGACGGCGACAGACATACTCGTAGTACGCGCTTTCGTCCGCGTCCTGGAATCGCCCCCAGCGACTCACGTCATAAACGAGGATTTCCTGAAAATCCGCGTGCCCACTTTCGACGTCTTTGATCAGCTGCTGTAGAGCCTGACGCCCGTCGATACGCAGGCCACTTTTCCCCTCGTCGGCGTATGTCCTAACGATCTCCATGCCGCGCCGGGCAGCGTAGTCACGGATCTTGTCGCGCTGGTTTTCGGTCGAGTATTGCTGATGCTCGGTCGACATGCGCACATACTCAGCGGCCCGTATCGTCGGAGCCCGCGCTGCAACTAGATCAACGCCTGTTTGATAGAACGGCACGGTCCTACTCCGGCGAGCATTGAATTCTCGCTCTCTGAACAGCGTTCCGGCGAGTTCCGGCCAACGCAGATCTCTACTTTGAAACGCTGGCGCGTTGCTTCCGCGATGGCGTTCATTGGGAGCGGTTACAAAGCTAAGGTAGCAGGCCAGACGTCGAAGTCGAACACGTCATCTCTTTGCAATCATCCCGCGCCGGCGCGCGGCGCAGATAGCACGGCTATGTGGACGGTGCACGAGTTCATCTTTGCATCGTCGGTTTCAGCCGCCCGACGCAAAATGTAAAAGCCTGATGCTAGTGGTTGGTAAGGCGGCGACGCATCCACCTTTGCAATCGAACCAGAACATCGCATGGCGTTTCGTATTCGTTGCATGGCGCGATTGCGCTCGCAATACGCTGGATGGGACGCGCGATATTGCTGCCAGTAGTCTTGATGCCGAAGGCGCCAGTTCGATTGCGCGTGCTTCTGATTTTCGCGGTAATCGGGGTCGTTACACAGTCGCGCTCGTTGCCATTGCCTTCGGCGCTCGCGCTGGCACGCCGGCATGGAGCAGTACCGCTGATTCCTGTTCTGCGGGCGCGGTTCGAAAGAAACGCCGCAGGCAATGCACCGATGGACCGTTTTCATGGCGAGCTCCATAGATGTTTGAACTATGGAGCTCGAGGTAGCGTTCGGGACGGGTTGATGCTGTTCGTCAGCGACCCAAAAACTCTTTAACTAACAACAACATACGCTGTCGCTCCGGAAATTTTCAGGAACTTTGACAAAACCGTGGGAAATTTTCACGTTCGCTGAAAAACCATGTGGGCGCGTTTGTCACAGGAGATGAAAAAAGCCTTGTTTTTCAAGGGCTGAATTTTTCACTTACTTTGAGAACCTACAAAAGGCAGGTGTGGTGTGAGGGTCAAGAGTTTGATCCTCCTCCACCTCGGAACCGCAAGGAAATACAACTCACCCTTGCCGCATGAACAAAAAAGAGCTCAGCGAACGCGACATCTGCACGAAGTTCACCGCCAAGTCGATTCGGCTTGTTGCTGAAGACGGTAGCTACGTCAAGATCGGCGGCGGTGTCATGCGGATGTAGAAAAACGTCTCAATCAGGGCAAGGATAGGGATGACCAGTGCCAGGTGACGGCGGTACTCAACACCTTCCCTCCTGATCCGGGCAAGGTTTGGTACTACCGCACTGAAAGGCAACGAGGAAATGCCGTGGGACTATTGGCAGAAAAAGCTACCTGAGTTCTGGAGCAAAAACTCAATCCATATTCCGCAAGGATTCAAACCAAACCCTTGGGTTCCTGTCCCGTGGACCGACTGGCAGCTCAAGGAATACGACAACGCACCGGTTCTCGCCCACTTGCATCGGCCCATTGAGATCAATCTGAGTGACACTAACGGCCAGCCGTTGAAAAAAGCCGAGCGCATCGCAAAGATCAGGGAAGGCTGGGCGCAGGCACAGGCCACGCTGACGACGGGCGATGTCCCCTCTCGCATTTTCTACGACACTGGCAGTATGCCTGGCGCATTGCCGTTGCTCGTCCAGTCACTGCATGACAACGCGCAGCATATAGACCTCGATGACCCGAAGGACGCGTTCGATATGGCGCGACGCATCGGCGATACGGGCGTCAGTTCGCAATGGGTTCAGATCGCGATGGCGCTGATGCGTGGTTACGGTGACGGTAAAACCAGCGCGGCGATCGACATGCGCGATCCGTTACGCGCTAGCATCATCATGGTGACGCCGCCGGCTGAGGCATCGCGAAAGGCTGCTCCTCAACTATTCAGCTTTGAAGTGTCCTGATACGCGCTGACGCCGATACATCTTCAAGCGACCTTAGGTATGAGATGAGCAAGAACTTCATCGTCGTTGGGGATTCCCATAGCCACGGCGGACATGTGACGTCGGGCGCGCCGAACTCGAAAACTGGCGGGCGGCCAATCGCTCGTTTGGGTGACGCCGCAGTGTGCGAGATCCACGGCAGTACTTCGATTTCCAAGGTTTCAGGCAAAGTCATGCTCGACGGCAAGGAAGCCGCGTGTGATGGCGACGAACTCGCCTGCGGCGGTCGACTGATTGCCACTCAGGTCAACACAGGTAGCCGCTGACGGTTTGCCGCTGTCGGTGCAGATGTCGCCGACAGCGTCGCCTTGCACCCGATCTGCGCGATGCGTTATCGGTGCTGGAGGGGCGAACCAATACGCGCATCTTCCCCCACGCTGAGTGGGCCCGATTTGATCGAGAAGCTGCTGGACGAATAGCAGAAGAAAAGTCCCGCGCGCGCGTTCGATTTCGACCTGTCGTCGCTGGATCGCGCGAAGTATCCGGTGCGCGAGACGCTGTTGCAGTTTCACAAGTCGGACGCGGATTTCATCCGGCGGCTGTGCCGTCGCGTGTGGCTGCGTGATTCACGGCGGCGGGCAAGCGGGGCGCGGCCCCATCGGCCGACGGCGCCGGTGAGTCGCCGGTGCACACGCCGGTGCTTGGAGCGCCCGATGAAACTGCCGCAGTCGTCGGCCGGCACGGCGCGCTATCACCGCGACGCGGTCACCGAAGCGCGCGATTCGATCACACTGTGGTCGGCCTCGCGTCAGCTCCTGCCGGGCAACGTGCAGCGCGCGAGCTGGGACTACAAGAGCGCGTCGGTGAACGTCGATGCCATCCCAGCAACGTCGAGAATTTAGGCGCACGCAACCATTGATGAACGTCGAGATTTCGCTGTCCCCGCCGGCTCCTCGCATGCGTGCCATTGCTTCAGTCCGATCGCAACGGCCGTCGGTGTTCCATCTTTCATGAAGCCGCATGGCAAGCAGTGGATACGCTTCGAGTTTGTCGGCAGTTGGAATTGAGTATGACGTCCTAGTTGCGCTAACCCGGCGCGCGAAAGTTCTTAGTCTTGGTAATCGGAATACTTTCGCGAATCGCCACGGACTTTTTCGGCGGGATACTTGACCCCATTGATACCCATTTTTTCCAAACAGGCTTGATAGAGCTCGACATCAAGCTTGTCTGCTAGGCGGACGAGGTAGAGCAATACGTCCGCCATTTCGTGACGAATGGCGGTTTGCTTGCCGTCGTCCAGTTCGCTCTTGTGCCCGGTGGTCAGCCACTGAAACGGCTCCAGTAGCTCACTCGCCTCGACGCTTAGAGCTGTCGCTAGATTCTTTGGCGTGTGAAATTTGTCCCAGTCGCGTTCATCCGCGAACTGACGAACGAGGTCGCGCAAGCTAGCAAGGTCACTTTGCATTTCAAAGTCTCTTCGGGGTGGTGGCTTCCCCAGACGGCTGAGCAGCGCCGACGGGACGGTGAACCCAGTCTACCGCGCTTACCTTAGCCCACCCGTAGGCTGAGAAGAAATTAGCGTGCAACCACACTCACATGCATCGCTGTGTTGCGCGACTTCCAAGCCTTTGTCACGAGCTTTCGACGTGGCATGGGCAATGTGGTTATCCCCGTGTTTGGGAAAGGACACAGGGTCTCCGATTCTCACGACGGGCCGCCTCATGACAAAACAGTTCGCCTATCCACCCAGCACTTCGCCATTCGAACTGGTACGGTCACCGACCCTTCTGACGCTCCGCATCAGTTGAGTCGATATCCGATGTCATCGACTACCGTTCTCGCGCGCTGAATCGGCTTCATCAATCAATCGGCAAACATCCCTTCCGTCAGTTTCACCGGCTCGCCATCGACAGAAAACTTGTACTGCATGACGTTCTTGTTCTCCAACGTGGAAAAGGAGATTGCCACGCCGCTAGTCGAAAATTTCCTATCAACCTCTTCGCCTGCGATTTTTCCCGAAACAATAGCGGCAGAATACGGCGACAGAGCAGGGGGCATGCTCAAGTCTTTCACCAATTTGCGCATCTTCGGATTTTGCGCTGACTGATCGACAAGGCTCGCTTCGTAGATATATTTCCAGCCGGTGATCTTCTTGAGGTGATCCGCCATGTCGTCATCCCACTCATATTTTCTCAGCAACTCCGCCAGTGCGATAGACGAATTCCTGCTGACTTTCACGCAGCAGAGCACACTGTTCTTTGTGCCGGCATCCACCAACCCGCTGAATACCGTATCGTCGGCAATTTTTTGATCGACGAAAACAATATTGTGGCGCGCCGCATTGGGTCCGCCGTTTCGCATAATTCTCCCTATTAATGACCCGTGTCAGACCAATGCATGTTTTCGTGGGGATGATAAGTCACCCCATAGCCGTCTCCAACGTGCTTCAGGTCGGCAAATGACCGAACCTCGACGGCATGGCCTGCCGTATCTTTGACCCGCTTGCCCAAGTTCCGCGTGTTATTCAGACGGACCGCCGCGCCATAGTTATGGCGAGGCGCTACACTGGCGGCCGGATACGGAGTTGTACTCGATTCACTAGTCGCCGCGCGACCGGTGCTGGCCGTCGCCGCAACTTGTGGCGGTGACGCTGGAAGGTTATTTCCGGCAGCGTTGTTCACCGCCGTAGTTATGGCATGCACGGCAGAGCCAGTAGCGGATTTAGCGCCGGTGACTGGTGTATGTGATCGATCGACTGGTTGAGATTGGGCATAGAGTTAGCGCCGGCGACATTGCGGATGCGCAGACTGAGCCCCTTATGCGCGATCTCGTGGGCGAGGCCTGTATTGAAGGCTAGAGTTCGCCTCGTCCGCTAAATCTCCGTCCGACCTACAGTTCGGCATACAACGGCAATAAATCCTGATCGACCAACCGCAGTTCAATCGCATTCGCGACCGCCACATGCTCCTCCTTCGCCGCTGAAAACGGTTCATCGACGACACTGACCACAATCGTCCCTTTCTGCAACTCGCCATCCATCACAGGAATGAGGGAAGCGGCTTCCGGCACTTGCCGTGACGTGAGAACACGCGGCAAATAAAGCATCCAACCGGCACCCGGTCGTTTTTCAAAGACCTTGTGTTCCGAGGCGTATATAAAGGACCCCACTTCAATGCTCAGTGCTGGCCAGATACGCGTCGCTTCGCTGACGATATACGCCACGACTTCAAGCCTTGTCATCTCCGTAACGCCTTTGGTTTGCAAGCTCAAGGTGCACAGACCACTCACCGATAAATGGTCCGTGAAAACCGCGCCTCCGTTACCTTCGATTCCATTCCAGGCACCAAACGAGCGCACCCCCGGGCAGCCCTGCTTCTCGGCCTTGGCCATCGCAATTACGGCCGTGGTCGGCCCTGACGCATTGAAGGCACGATTGCGGAGTGAAGCCTTTACGCTTGTCGCCGGCGGATACCAACCGTCGATCGGCAAATTCGCGCGTTGCAACACGCTTGCGAACTCCCACAACCAGGCGCATTCGGTTTCGATGGCGGGCAACACCGGCTCCGGCAGACGAAATGCCAATTCAAGGTTCAGACTGAACTTCATGGTATCGGCCAATTTCATCCGAGCTAAAGTTCGGTGAATAAGGGCAGCAAGTCTTGATCGACCAATCGCTCTTCAATTGAGTTGGCGATCTTCACATGTTCCGGATTTGAAGCGGAGAAAGGCTCATCGACAACACTGACGATGAGGGTGCCTATCCGCTGCTTACCATCCATGACCGGAATCAGGTCGCGAGCCTCAGGCACTTGCTGCGCGGTGAAAACTCTCGGCAAATAAAGCATCCAACCGGCGCCGGGTCGTTTTTCGAAGACCTGCTGCTGCGAAAAATACTTGAATGGCCCGACCTGAACGCTCGACGCGGACCAGATGCGCGCCGCTTCCAAAACAACGTCCGCGACCAGGGTTGCCTGCTGAAATCCGACAATGCCTTTCATCTGGAAGGTCACCGAGCACACACTATCAATGCCTTGCGAGTCGGAAAAAGCAGCTCCACCGTCTCCCTCTAAGCCATTCCATACCCCGAGCGACCTGACTCTAGTGCCATTGGATAAAGCGGAATTCTTGGCCATGGCAATCGCCGCTCTGGTCGGTCCATTGGCATCGAAGGCAGCGTTTAGCAGCGACGCTCTTTCCGTATCCGCCGCTGGATACCATTTCTCCACGGGTAAGCCGGCTCGCGTCAGAACGTTCGCAAACTGCCAAAGTCGGTCGTACTCCGACTCGATGGTCGGCAATTGCAGGGCAGCTACGCGATAGGTGACATCAATGTTCAAATGAAAGGCCATGTTCGTCAACGTTCAGTGCTCGTACTCATTAAAGTGGCTTCAATTCTGTGTTGACCAGCGGCGCGGTGGTGCGAAAACTGCGCGTGAAGTACCGATAGCTCAGCGGCTGCATAAAATACCAATGCAACAGCGCCGGTGTATTGGCCGCCGCAACGACGTTTTGTTCTCTCGCCTGGTTGCGCATTTTTTCAACACCAGAAATCAGGAAGAATCGCTTTGGATTACCCGTCTCCGGATCAAAAAACTGATCATAATTCGCCTTTGCCTCTTCCAGCTGACACAGCGACGCACGAAACCCATCGAAGTCGAGCCCGCTGAAACTCCACTCCGTATTCGGCGCGAAGCCTGTCACCTGCGCCTGATATGTGCGCGAGGTGGCTGACATATTCCAGTTACGCGTCACGAGGTTACCCGCATCCGGTGGACACTTGTTGCACGCTTCGTCTGTCTTCGGCATGGTTCGCGCGACCGGTTGGGTCTTGCTCTTGTCTTGCGCCTGATCGCCGGATAGCGACAGGATTCCCGCCGCAGCGGTCCCGCCTAGCAAAGCGGGGAATGCTTCGGCAAGCAATGCGCCCGCTCCTTCGACGAGCGGAATTGCCAACACAGCCATCACCGCGTCTCCCTATCCCTATCAATCAACTTCCGCCGCGTCACCGCCAGCAGATCCTCGAAACGCTCCTCAACCGGTCGTCCTGGCTTCGCAAGCCAGGCCGCGATCCCCGGCTTGCGATAAAACTCCGGCACATCCGCTTCGATATAAAGAAACTCCACCAGCTCCTTGTCCTGCTGAAACCCCATGCGCTTAGCGTCCCCATACGCCCGCATCAGGCGGTCGAGCAAGGTCGGATCGCTGGCATAGCGGGGGGCGTCGTGCACGATATCGTCACGAATCGTCGCGACAAAATTGCGTTCGTCGCTTGCGCACAAAGCGGCCCATTGGTCTGCGGTCAGTTCAAGCATGGTGAGAGACGTGAAAGCGTTTGCCTTCCGCAAGGCCGTGCCACTCGTCCACATCGCCGAAATAAGCGCGACGTCTTTCGGTGTCGAGCGCATTGAAGAGCGGCACGAAAACACGCGGATCCCAAAACCGGAGCAACGCAATCTTGCCATTCGGCAGTTTGCTATTGAGCTTGCGTTGCAGTGTCCGCACGAGCGACTCGATATCCTGCGTGCTGAATAACCACATCACACCAGGCCGCGCCGTTTCCAGTTCATCGAGTGAAGCAACCACGTCGGCATCGGGTTGCGCGATGTCTACAAGCCAAGGTCCAGCGGACGCCAATGGCTCGTCTTCTGTCCCGGCGAAAAGCGAGTGCACAGTGCCCCAGCGGCGCCGCAAACTCCGGCCGAAATGCTGCTCATACTGCAGGCCATCGACCAGCGCATACGCACGCAGCGCCGGGGCATCCGCGCGCAAACGCTCCAGCCGTTTAGCGAGAGTCGCCGGGATCATGAGCGCACGACTGTGGAAGCGCCCGTTTCTGCGGCATGAGCGAGGCACTCGCGACACAACGTCGGCGCGACTGTGGACTCCGCCGCCGCGGCCGTCGTGCCCTGCATCGACGCAGGTACATTGCCGATGGTCTCGGATTGCGCGGCGATCAACACCGCACCGCACGAGGTCTTGTCGCCATGAAAAGCGAGCGGCACACCTTCCACGGTCATCGCCGGATTCTGTGATGTCACAATCGGAAACGTGCCGTCGCATTTCGGACAATGGACGAGGTCGCCGAGCCGGGCGGCGCGCCGTCCGCTGTCGCCAACGCCGATGGTCGCCGAGGCGGAAACGATCTTGCCGCCGTGCGACGTGCTATCGCCTTCACATGCGATCGAAGTCATAGGTCACCTGCCATCAATCTCGAATCTCGAATCACGTTCAAAGCTAGGTCCGTTTGCTGTGGCGCCCACCGCTGAAGTCGACAGTGCTGACAAAGAACACACCAACGGCGAAGAACGGCAAGCCGATGACAACGAGGATGGCAGGCAGTCCCCAGTGCTCCCAGAAGCTGTCGATCATCGCGCGATCGGGCGAATTCGCATCGTACAGAACACTGACCTCGTCACCGCTGCCGAGATCGTTATGCGATGACGACGACCCCTGCGCAAAGGTGACTTCTTTCCCCGTCGCGGTTTTGAACGCGACAATCGCCGAGTACATGTGCGAGCGCGGCCGATAAGGCCGTTCGGCTTCCTGGACTTCGACGACTTTGCCAGTCGTGCGCGTATAGCTTCCAATGATCTGCCGTTCGTGCATTGCCGAAGCGGCAGCGCCCAGCAGAAATCCCGCGCCGATGACAATCGGAATCAGGCAGATCAGTAGATTCTGTCGGCCGCGTTTGCGCCTCCCCTGCGAGTACGACGAAGGCGCCACATGTTTAACCTTGCCGCGCTCGATTACGAACATCACCGCGCCAATCGCTGAAAACACCACGCTGAGCAACATCACCACACCGACAGGAAACCAGCGCTGCCCAAAGTCGTCGATGATCGCCGAGCGTGCGGGGTTCGCGGGGTCGTAGAACACGCGCAACGTTTGGCCGATATCGTAGGCCGGCTGTGTCGACGACGTCTGGCCCGTGATCTGTTCGCGCTCGCCGAGTGCGGTCGTGAAGACGATCACGGGTTGATACGAACGCCAGCTCCGGCCGCCCTGGTCGTAACTCACCACGGTTCCTTCGGCGACCGTCATGCGATGCGTGGCGATCAGCGAAGACACGAGCCAGCACAGCGAAAAAAGCAGCGCGCCGAGACTGAGCGTCAGGATGACGAGCGTGCTCCAACTGTGCCGCGACGGGGCAGCAGGTGAATTCATCATGAGTGGCCGGTTGGAGCGTGCGTGAGCATCTCACTGACCCGCTGGCGAAGACTGGTTGAGCACGCATCGAAACCCGAGATCGGCCTTCGCGGTATCGGGTGCGAGGCCCGTGCGGTCGATGACGAGTCGCGTGCGGCTATCGGTTGCGTACCGGACGCTGCGCAGGCTGCCTCGCACCGGACCTCGCGGGTCGTGCGACGCCGCGTGGCTATAGTAGTTCTTGTCGAACCAGTCATAAGTCCATTCCTTGCCGCGGCCGAACACGTCCGACACGCCCAGCCGATTGTCGCCATACGTGCCTACCGGCCGGCTAACCAGCGGCTCCGGGCTGGTGCCGTTCTCTTCCATTTTGTCGATGATGTTGTCGAGCTGTTCGAGGTTGTATTTGCCGTCGACAACCGGCACCGCGGCGCTGGGAATCACCCACAACTCGCCGCGCGAACGTGCTGCATATTCCCACTGCGCCTCAGTCGGCAAATCGAACGGCAGACTCACGAGCTTGCCGACCCATGCGCAGAAATCGCGCGACTGTTGCCACGTGATATGCGCTACGGGATAGTCGGGAAAACGGAACTCCAGGTCTTCGTGTTTGCTGATCGCGATCGGCGGCAAGCCATTGGCGCGCGTGTAAAGGTCGTAGTCGGCGTAAGTCACGCGATGCTTCAGAATCGAGTAGCTGTCGAGCGTCACGTTGTGTGCGGGCGCGGCGCCGTCGTTGGCGGAGTAGGGCAGTCTTTCCTGCGACTTTTCCGGACCGAAATCGCCCATCAGGAACTGGCCGCCTTTGACGAAGACCAGTTCGCGATGCACCTTGTCCTTGAATCTGGCGAGTTCGTCGTTAGAAGGCGGCGGCAACGACTTGAAGTAATCCTGCAAGATGCGCATGGTATCGTCGTACGGCTTACCGGTTCCCCAGTTCAGCACTGCGCTGAGATGTTCCCACGTGTCCTTCTTCGGTGACGGTGTCGTAATCTCGCGGATTAATCGATCTTTGTCAGCGGGTGCGTTCACGTCGACTTTCTGCGCAAAAACGCTGCCCGACAACAGCAACGATATTCCAGCAACCAATAGCGCCCGTGATTTCTCTTGAGCCAGGCGAGACCGATAACTCATGCAGCACCACTCCTATATTCTCTATTGAACCGATGTCGCCGCTCAAGCCATCTGGGAGCCGTCGCCCGCAGTCGTTTTTGGATCCATCCAGGCGACCGCGGTTCCTTGCTGCATCTGGTACGCGGCCGAATCGTTGAAGACGAAGCCGAAACCCGGCGCCGGGTCGACACGTATACGGCTTTCCACCATCGCCAGTTGGCTCGTGCCCACTAACTGTCCGATCTCATTGCGCGCAACTTGTGCATTGCCCTTAACCGCAATTTCCGACGAGGTGAACTGGTAGACGTTCTCCAGTTCGTTCCGTATCTGGGCGGAGGCAAGAATACGGCTGATCGCATCGGTCGCTTCCAGCCGCAATTCGTCGAATCGGTCAGCGATGGACTTTAAGGCTGCGCTGATCAAGCCGCGTAAACACGACAGGTTGCGACCAAGGCATGTGTAATCTTTCGAGATCGCGAATGACGGCCGTAAAAGCGGGCATTCCGTGTCACGTTACGCCCCTCGAGGGGCTCTGCGCGGGCTATTTGCCCGTCTTTGGCCCTTTACGGGCGCACCTGTGCCGTCGCGCGACCTCGCCACATGTACAGATTGGCCAGCGCGAGTGCAACGAAGGCGCGATTGGCGTTCTTCGCCAGACCGCGATAGCGAACCTTCGTGAAGCCCCACAACCGCTTCACGACCGCGAACACATGCTCGACCCGGGCACGGATCTTCGACTTGTTGCGATTCTTGCGGCGCGCCACCTCGTCGACGATGCCCTTGCGGCGCGTGCGCTTGTTGGTGAAGTCGCGCGCCTTCGGTGCCTTGCCATGGATCAGCGCTTTCTGACTCGCGTATGCGCTGTCGCCGTACACGCGTTGCTCCTCACCGTGCAGCAACTGTGGCAGCGGATACTTGTCATGCACGTTCGCCGCCGTTACGACTGCGCTATGAGCAAGCCCGCTCTGACTGTCCACGCCGATATGGAGCTTCATGCCGAAATGCCACTGCTTGCCTTTGCGTGTCTGATGCATTTCGGGGTCACGCGCCTTGTCCTTGTTCTTCGTCGACGAGGGTGCACCGATCAGTGTGGCATCGACAATCGTGCCGCTCTTGAGCTTTGCTCCCCGCGCCTGCAGCACCTGACCCACTTCCGCGAAGATCCGCTCGCCCAGCTTGTGCTCTTCCAGCAGATGCCGGAATTTGAGCAGCGTGGTCGCGTCCGGAACCGTTTCGCTGCCAAGGTCGATCCCAACGAAACGGCGCAGGCTGAGACTGTCGTACAGCGCCTCTTCGCACGCAAGGTCCGCAAGGTTGAACCAGTGCTGCACAAAGTGAATCCGCAGCATGCGCTCCAGCACGATCGGCGGGCGGCCATTGCCACGTTTCGGATAGAACGGCTCGACCACTGCGCACAGTTGCGCCCAAGGCACGATCCTGTTCATCTCATCAAGAAACGCTTCACGTCGCGTTGGTTTGCGCTGCGCCCCGAACCCCGCGCATTGATCGACAGCCATCGCCAGTGTCAGTTGATTCATCATTTTTCGCTTTCGCCGTTGCATGCTCACGCTATAACGCGTGACCGTCATGAACGGTGGACTTATTCAGCTTTGCCTTAACGCATAAACGATATAGCCCTTTACCTCCGCAAGACTGTTCAGCAGCGAGTCGTGCGCATTCCTGATTGCGTTGAGGAATGCCCGGGGCTGGGTACGGATAAAGTCGGTCAGCTCGGTTCTCATTTCGTCGAACTGTTTGCCGACGTAGGCGCCGATCTCCTTACCCTTGGCAATCGCCAACGTGTACATCGCCACGAACGTCTTGAAGGCATCCTTGGCGAAGTACTGAAGGTTTTTGTCGCCAGCATAGGCGATCTGGGTTTTGGCCCACCAGGCGAACTCGGCCATGTTGACGACGTCGACCGCAGCTTCCACTTCGCCCTTCAAACCAACACCGACGCATAAGCCCGCCCTCATCAGAATGCGAAACTTGTCGTTATAGGTAATGTGGAACGCGGCCTGCGCGCCGGCGCCGGCCTGGCCGCTCACGCCCGGCTTGACGGACGCGAACGAGGTCCATTTGACCTTTTCCTGGGGGCGTCGCCATTCGAATGCTCCCTCCACGGAGGCCTCCGCCTCGACGCCGGCGAAGGCCTTCAGATCACCGCCCGCGTCAACCTTGACTTCGACCTTTGTGACATCGAGTTTGGGCTGCTGCATTTGCGCCGCGCTGCGAGTAGCACGGGTACCTTTAACCTTCTGCGTCTTACCGTCGCGGCCGAGTTTGAATTCGACCCCGCCTTCCGCGAGGAGGCTGGCGCCGCAAGAAGCTTCCGCCTTTGCCGCGAGCGAGATCCTGAAGAAGCCTAGGGTGGTGTCGGGCGTGCTCTTCCACGAGATCGCGCCGCTCTGGCTCTCGGTCGGTGCCGGTATCCACAGTTCAAGCCCGGATTTCCACGGCAGATAAAGCGTGGCTTTGATGTTTCCGTCAGCCAGCACTCCGCCGACTTCACCCTTCGCTTTCGCCGATGCAGCGACTTCGCCGCGCAGGTGCAGAAGGTCGTCGAACGACTTGATGGTGCTTTCCGCTTTGGCGCTCGCGCCAGCGCCGGCGAACAGCCGCAGGATCTGAGTGCCACCGGAGAACTCGCACATTGCGTTGGGATCGTCCGGCGATTTGAATTTGGCGGCCTTGTTGAACGCCTCTGCAAACTCAGGTGCCCACTCGCGACCCCAAGGCGGTGTCTTCCATTCGTGGAGCTTCGCTTTCTTGAACGCTTCGTCGAGCTTCTCCTGGATCTTCTCGTGATCCAGCTTATAGTTGCCCGTCGTCGCGTCCTTGACGAGAAAGGATTTGAGTTGGGGCTTGTCGGAGTCCAGCTTGTAGCGTCGAAAATGGTTCTTCACCTTCGACGACCGCACGTATGTGAAGCGCTGACCGCTGTACTTGTCTTTGCCGGCCGCTGTCTTGCGCAAGGGCAAAAGCTCCCATACGCCATCCTTGTTAAAGGCAGGCGTCTCCTCGAGTTGCTCGTGAACTTCCGCGGTGGCGGCTTCTTCTTTCTTGATCGCTTCTTTCAGGTTCGCTTCGAGCTGCGGACGCAACGCCACATTTGCCTGTTGCTCCAGCCAGGCAGCGTGCGCGACGCCCAGTGCTTGCCGCGCCTCGATCAGGTTCTCGGATAGCCGACTCATCAGCGCAATCTCTTTCGCCACGGCATCGACGGACTCGACCGGGCATTCGAAAAGCTCGGCTGTATCCGGATAAAAAAAGAAGAGCGGCCGCTGCCTACCTTTTGCGTCGGCGGTGCTGCCTTCCTGCGCGTTCGATTGGCTTGTCCCAGCTGCGTTCTGACTATTCATGATTTGATCTCGACTCACCCGTCATGTTGTTGTCGATCCTAGGCCAGATCGTCCTCATGGAACATCTTCAACTCCTGTTCCTGAGTACCGGTGAAGACCCGCACGGTTTTGCCCTCGGCGTCGGTAATGCCGCGAGCCAGCACCTGACCATCGCCGCTTTCGATGCGGTAAGGCGCGAGCGGCATTACGTTGCCGGTGGTCTCGTCCTTCAGGATGAATTGCTGGTCGTTGACCACACTCTTGGGCAATGCCGCGGGTTGCCCGTCGTAGCGCGTCGGGCCGGTGAACGAATGTTCGGAGCCTTTGATATCCACCTGGCCGGGCGCGTGAACCTGAATGTTTCCGCCGCTGATGCGGATATAGGCGCCGCCCGACGTGAGAAGAATTTCTTTTTCCGCACTCAACTGGATGGCATCGGTGGAGGATGAAATCTTGATGCCTTTGCTCGCCAACACGTCAATGCCGTCTGTCTGCGCCTGAATCTCGAGCTTGCCGCGCGCAGCGATCAGTTTCATGCCGAGCTTGTATGCGAACAGGCTGATCTTATCGACCGCATTCGCGACGAGGCTCTTGCCGATCGCAACGTTGATATCGGTGTTCGCGGATATCGTCGCGTTCTCGCCCGCGTGGATATGGACGCTCTCCGGCGTGGTGATTCCTACGCCTTTGGGTGAAGCGAGCAACAGCACGGAATCGCTGAAGCCGTTGGCTTGCCCAGTGCCGCCCGACGTCTCCTGTCCCTGCGCGGAGGAAGCCGACAAGGCAGGCGAAGCGCTTCCGCCGTAGCTCGACTGGGTGGCATTTGTGAACGTCTTCAGCGAGTCGATCGCTTGCATATCGGCTGCGCCGTGTTGTCGCGCCGTGTCAGCCGTTGCGCTCAGCAACTGCTGGCCTGCGGTCAACTGACCCCGCGCCTCGGTGGCGTCGAGTTGCTCACCGCGCGCACCCGGACGGCCAAACGTGCTGATGTAGAGACCTTTCTGCGAGCGGATCGCGCCGTAGGCGTCGGTGGCAAGTTCGAAGCCCGTGCCGCGGAATGCGCCACGCGTGTTGTCGGTTTGCGAGACCAGATAGCCGAGATTCAACTGTGCTGCGGTTTGCGTACTGTAAAGCTGCGCGCGATTCTGACCGGTGGAATCGTCGAGCACTAGCTGGTTATACCCCGAGCCTTTATGTTCCTTTGACTTATAGCCGGACAGCTGGCCCTGCGTGTGCCACTGCGGCGAGCTTGAGGAGTTATAGACGCGACCTGTAATGAGCGGCCGGTCAGGATCGCCGTCAATGTACGTGATGATGACTTCCTGACCGATGCGCGGCACGAAGACGCCGCCCCAGTTGCTGCCGGCATTCGGGTATGACACGCGCACCCAGCAGGATGCCTTTTCGTCGCCGCTATTGATCCGGTCCCAGTGCATGCGGACTTTCACGCGATTCAACGAGTCCGTAAAGACTTCTTCACCCGAGGGACCGACGACCGTTGCGGTCTGCGTCGGCATGACGGGTTTGTGATGGTCCAACGGACTGCGAAACGGAATGCTGCGCCGCTGAGCCTCAATGGTCGCCATGAAAAAGCCGGTGCTGCCGTCGCCGCTCGGAATCAGCGCGGACGGCTGCACTGGGCCGAAATTGGCGCGCGTCGCGTTGACCTTACTCTGGAGGCTATGCGGAAAATCGGCACCGCCACGTGATACCGGGAGATTGTTCTCGATCACCCACTCTACTGCGAGCACGGCGAATTGCCGCTCTTGCTCGTTGCCGCCTGAATGATCCGGATGATCGACGAGTTCAAACCACTGCCCTGCATCGAGCCGCCGCACTGCGCCTACGCCATAGAAACGCTTTGCGCGGGACTCCCACTCCTCCATGCGGATCTTCGAAAGCGCGTCGCCACGGTCCTGCTCGCGATAAGTGTACGCACCGGAATATTCATAGACTTCCGCTTGCGAAGGCAATGAACCTTGATTGCCGACCGTCGGGATATTGGTGCCTTTCGCATAATGCGGCGATTTATAGTCGAATGTACTCGTGACAAGCGAGGTGCTTTGCAGCGTTCGGGTACCGGACCATTGAACGAGCGCGTCGGTTTCGCTGTTTGTGCCCGCCCGATAGAACGGCACCCTTTGCGGTGAAGCAGGTTTGAACGAATCCAGATTGTCCGTCACCACTAACTGGTGCGACTGTCCGTCTTTGGACTGTTCAAAATAGCTGTACCAGCCTTCGGCTTCCATCAAGCGATTGACGAAATTCCAGTCGTCTTCATATTGAACGCAGAATGACCGCGGCTGCAGCGGCTTATTTAGTGCAAAGCGAAACGCGCCTTGGGCTTGAGGATGCTGATTGAATACGTCACCAATGATTTCATCAACTGTGACGTCCTGCCAGATGCGCGCATCACTTCTGAAGCGCAGAAAATGCAACCAGCATGCAAATGCGATTTGATAGCTGGTCAACCCGCCATCCGAGCCGAGCCGGCGAGCGGTGTGAACGAAGCCGTGCACTGGGCGATACGATTTGTCGGTTTGCTGGATCCATAGCGTAACGGGCTGCGCTATAAGCCGTTTGAGTTCGATGTTTTCGTCTGTAGACGCGACATCGACGGTGAATGCGTAATCGCGGCCTATGCGGCTGTTTCCCACCACTCGCTGGACGAGCAATGCATTCGCGCCGATAGGCGTATCCAGTTTGAGCAAACGCTCATTCTGGAAAATTCCCGAACGAATTTGGTCGATTAGGTCAGCTGCGCCCATTTTTTACACCCCGTCTTGTCACGCATTGGTTCTAGCCCGCAGATTCTAAGTCTGATGATAGCGGATGGTAAACATTCCCTTTGAATGTCGCTATCCGTTCCATTTAAAGGCGACGGCGACCGGAAATAAATTCCTGTCAAATTGTTAAATTCTGAAGGTCGGAAATATTTTCTTGGGTGCTTGGGCGTTAATGTAACCGGCGCCCAGTTAGTAAGATGATTCGTGGCAATGAGCTTGTCCTCGTAGAACAAATCCCTTGCTGGACAGATAAACTCAAGCAGGGAGTTCGCGATGACCCGCAACGCAAAGCGGATAAAGACGCGCTCGAATTCAAGCTAAAATCGGTACGGCGGGTCAAAGAATAGCAAGGCATGGCGGCAGTCGTGAGGCACTCGTTGAAATAGCTTCGACAGGCCTTATCGTTCATTTTGGAAGCGACCACGATGACCAAAAAGTGGCCACGCTTACTCGCTCTCGGCACGTGGCTTCACTGCCTCCAGTTCTCTTAGCGAACGGACAGACAGTTCGGCCGAGGAAAGACGCTACACTTTGTATTCGAATTTTGAACATCCGCATGGCGCTTGTGCCCACGAAGCCGACCGGCGCTTAAGCATCTTGCAACCCGCCGATCGATCGCGCTAACCTGATGAGAAGAGAAATTAATCGCCGCAAAAACACAAGCGATCGGCGGGAGGCGTCGCAGCTGCGCTCGTATCGTGGATTCAGAAACGGGAGTTTAAAACGGCCTTTTCACTCAGACGTGAATGAAGAATATCAAGACACTTTTCTTGTTCGTGTCGACGCATTTCATAGAATGACAGTGCGGCTCGACGCGGACTGGTACGCGCCTCATTCGGGCGGTTATACCGGATCACCAGCAGAAAGCGCCCCCGGTTTACAAAAGCGATGTTCTCGTAAAGAATCGTGGTGCGACCCACCTTGCATCGATCGACATAGAAAACCGCGCGTGTCGTGAAATTCATGCTTACCAAGGCAGCCAGAGGTGCGAGGAAGACCATAAAAACATCGCCCAAACTCATGAATGGGTTCGATTGCGCAAAGACGATGTAAGACCCGACAATAATGAGAAAAATGATACCGAGAGCCGGCATTGCAAAGCGGCTGCCACGCACGATCAGTTCTGGCTCGATAGTCTGGGGTAGGCTGTTCATATAAGGAATAAGAAAGTTGAACTCGTGGAAGACATCAGGCACGGCACTTCCTTGCACTTCCACGACCCGGATAATGTAGCGATTTTTTATTCGGACAAACACGAATAGGCTGAAAGAGTATTCTGCACGACAGACCGGGCTTTGTCCGCAACAAAACGTGATATTGATTCATCGCGCATAAACTCAACAGAATCCTGCTCTGCTGCTGGCGGAATACTATTACGACGAGGGCAGCGGCCCGTCAGCGAGGTCGCTGCCAATATCTCGTTGACAGCGAGCGTCAATCGACAACGCGTGATAGGCCCTTGATACGTGGAAAGGGCGGAAGTCGAATGACGGAGCGGTGTAAAAGTGATTATTGCGGATTGCCGCGATCTTGTTGAAGGTCCGCAACCGACCGATACTGTCGAAAAAGCCGTTGACCATTGTTCTCGCTAGGTTTCGATGTCTGATGGGACGCCACGCGTCGCATTGGCGATGCCTGGAGCAGCTAGATCGGCAATCGATTTTTTAACGAGCGCTTTGACTTCGGGCGGTTGGCCCGTTTGGCCGCATGCAGGAAAAGCAAAAAGCAAGAGCGGCCAACGGCATCGCTCCGAGGATGGAGTATTTCGTGAAAGACAAACGCATGCAATGAATCTTCGAACTGATGGCAAACAGATTTGATGTTCGATCTAGCGGTTTCCAGCATAAGCAATTGCGACGATTCTTATAAGAGACGGGGTAAGGGTAGACATACCGGCGCTATCGCGGCGTCGTCGCCCAGCATGCTGATCCACAAGGGGCTGCGGCGATTGAGCGGCCTGGCAGCGTTTGGAGCAAAGGGGCGCAAAGCGACAGGAAACGGGCGTCCAGATTCCTCCGCGGCCACGCCAGTTCATGCCCGAAGAGCAGCACAGGGATGAGTTGCGCGCATTCCGATCACTATGTGTCTCCAAAGAACGCGGCCAATGCGGTAGCCGATGGGTCGTGCGATGGAATGCCGACGCCCGAAGCGCAGCGATCGTCGTAGTCGATACGAATGCCCCGCGCCTTCGCAATTGCTGTCACGATGCGCGTGTTGAAGCCGCTGAGGCTGAGCTGGCGCCCGTCGATCAGAGAAAAATCGGTGAAAATTGTGCCGCGACCGGCCACCGTGCAGGCGATCCCGGACAGAGCGCTTATCGGATAGGTGTCCGCGTGCACCGCGAAAAACGTCTTCTGCACGATGGCGACGGGGGTGACGATCGTATAAGTATTCATGCCCGGTACGGCAAGCACGAACAGTGCGAGCGTCACGCCTGTTAAACGAAGAGACAGCAAACGCCAACTCCAAGCCGGCCTCGCCCCGGTCACCGTGTGCCGCTTTCGTTTCGTACGCTTGCGGTATTGCTCCACTGAGTTGGCAAGCAGTGACGGAACGACCAGCATATAAAAGAACACCAGTACATTATTCGGCCAGACGTTGATGATGCTGTTTGAATCCAGCCGGATGTAGCGGCCCGCGGGAACGTGGATAAACATCAACCCGCCGAGCCAGCGAAGTACTTCGAGCACCGCCCACATTGACGTCAGGAACGCGCCGACCGCCCCAAAAGCCATCACCGCGAAAATCACGGTCTTCAAACGGCTTTTCCAACTGGAAGCGGTGGCTTGCTGCATGACGGGCGTTCTCTATCGGTGAATTTTTTCGCGGCTGCGTGTGCCTGGTGACTGCCGACGCGCGCAATGCCGGGCCAGATTAATCCCAATCGATCGAGTCGGGCGCCGGGCAGGTCCACGACGCCCTAAGCCGGTCTCGGATTTCGGCGAGAGATTGGCGGACCAGAAGCTCGCCGTTGCGAAAGACTGGAACCAGCTCACCACCTTGGGCCTGTTCGACAGTCTGCTGTTCGTAAAGCACGAAGCGCTCGCCTTCCATCTCGACGCGCAACAGCCCCTTGGCCGACTTCTTGGTGCCATCGTCGGTGGCCGGATCCTTGTAGATGGCCACCGACTCTCCACCGACCTCTGCGTAGATCGCCTTCATCGCATAGCCGAACGTATCGCGCGAGAGCATATTGTACGTATAGGAACCGATGCCCAGCACGAAGTTGCATGACGCAAATCCTTTCGCTGCGAGCCGTCGCATGATGAGGACTGCGCGCTTGAGTGTCAGGCTATCGCCATAAATCAGTCCGACGTGCGAATCGAGAACCTTGTATCCCTTTTCTGTCGTGGTGCCGCCGTAAATATCCCAGAGGCACTCCACCGCGCCCTTGCGTTCGGCTTCGGTGACGTAAAGGCCGACTTCGTCGCGAACCTCGTAACGTCCGTCGGCGAGCATTGCCGGCTTGCCGTCCGGACCGCAACGCAGTTCGTCGTCCGTGTAGCCTGTCAGGATCTTCACGGGGTCGCCCGAGTCCGGACGGAATACCACCTTGCACATCCCGAGGGCATTCGGTTTGCGCGCGAGGATGTCGTCTTTCAACTCCTTCGCTATGACGGTCATCACATTCCAGAAGTCGAACGTGTCCGAGACGATCGACACCATACCTTCCGGATAATCACGCGAAACAAACTCGCGGATCACCTCGCGTTCGGCGAGCCGCCGCAGGGCCTTGGGCTCCATGTCGGCATTTGCCGCTTCACGCGCCAGACGCTGCTGGGTAAGCAGGATGCGCAGAGCCATCACACTGTGCTCCGACGCGGGAATCGAGCCGCCCACGATTTCCTTGTCAGCGTCGGCACCATAAAAGTCTTCGGCATAGTCGATCGCCGGAATCGTGTCGGTGCCGAGGAACGACAGCAGGTGACCGGCGCCGCAACGCATTGCGTCGTGCACGCCGCTCATGCCACGCATTGAGAAGTCGTGCCCCTGCCAGTCGACGAACTCTTCTGGCGCTCCGGTCAGCTTTGCAAAGTATGTGAGGAGCTTGCGGAACTCGAAAGCGACGGTTGCGACAGTCGACGGCTTCCAGACCTCACAACTGAACAGCGTCTCGAAGTACGTCGCCACCCACGGGAAATCCTCGTGGGTGTTGCTGAAGAGCACCGGCGGAACCTTGATGTCGACGCGCGAGCCTTCCGGCAGTGAGCGGATTTCGAGCGGGAGGTAGCCAAGCTCGTGCAGCGCTTCGAGGTGATCCGCCGGCACAACTCCCGGACCCAGCGCCGAATCCATGCGACGCTTGAACTTGCGCACGGCTTGCGCCTTCGAAGTGGCGAACAAATCCCTGGTGAAAAGGTCAATCAGGTATTCAACGATGAAGCCCTGCAGTCCGAACCAGACGACCTTGTTGTCAAACAGTTGCGGGAGCACTGGCGCGTACTTGGCCGAACGGGGCGTGAAATTCGCCACGAGTTTTGTGGTCTCGCGCGGGTACATGAATGGGTGGCCGGTCTTGTAAAAGTCGGCGAGGCAAAATGGAACGAGCTTATTCTTCTCGAGCGTTTTGGTGCGATCAGGTGCGTTCATTTGAATTCTCCAGGAGGCGGTGTCAGACCACTTCGCAGCGGGTATCGCTGGTCCAGTTGTTTCGCGTAAAGATCGTCTGGTAGTGCTCGGCGAGCGGACCGAGCCCCTTGCTGAAAATGCCGTGAGTCACGTAGAGATACAGCGACCGGTCGATGTCTTGTTCCGACTGCCGTGTCCTGAGCGCCATTGCCAGTTCGGTGAAGGTGCGGCCTCCGTCGCAGATGTCGTCAACCACCAGCAGCGCGCAGTCTGGCAGGTCGGACGCGATCTGTGTGCCTGTGATGGCGCCTGTATGGGTACTGCGAATCTTTTCGGCGAACACAGCTTCCACATTGAGTGCGCTCGCGAGCTTGATGACCCGTTTCCGTGCGCCGGCGTCCGGTGCCACGAGTGCGACGTTTCCGAGTCGCTCCGCGACGAGGCGCAAGGCCGGCACTGGATCCTCGATCTCGACCCTATCGAGCAGGGCGGAGACGACATCGCTATGCGGATCCTGGATCACGACACGCTCAAAACCCTGCGCATTGATGAGCTGGCAGAAGACCTTGGCGCTCAGCGCCTCGCCCGCGTTGGCCACGCGGTCCTGACGGGCATAAGGAACATAGGGCATGTAGAGCGAGATGGGCTTGCCGGGGTAACCGCGGCGCAGCGCGTCGGTGACCATCAGTAGCGCCATGACGGTGTTCGAATCCGGCACGTGCGCGTGCACATGCAACTCGTCTGCCTGCACGTCTAATCCGACCGTTACGTGAACTTCGCCGCCCGGAAACTGCAGCGTCTTGAGTTCAAGTGGCAGCCATCGCACGCTTTACTCCCTTGACGATGGTTGAGACCGGCGAACCGTCATTCTCAAACTGCTCCGCGCAGTAGGCGACCTGAATGCCAGCGCGTCGGCAGATGTATTCGTAATAGGCGCTTTCGTCTGCATCCTGGAATCGTCCCCAGCGGCTCACGTCATAGACAAGAATTGCCTGGAAGTCAGCGTTACCACCTTCTACGTCACGAATCAGATGCTGTAGCGCCTGCCGCCCGTCAATCCTGAGACCACTTTTTCCTTCATCAGCATACGTACGTACGATCTCGATCCCATGGCGGGTTGCGTACTCCCGGATTTTGTCGCGCTGGTTTTCGGTCGAATACTGCTGATGCTCGGTCGACATCCGCACGTACTCGGCGGCCCGCACCATCGGAGCCTCTCTGCCAGCTACATCGCCTCTGCTGTCGGGTGCCATGGTCCTGCTCCGGGCAGAATCATTCCCTCTCTCCGAAGCTGCCGGCGCGGTCACGTCGAGCACGGCAGATCTCCACTTTAAAAAACGACATCGCGGATCGC
This sequence comes from Burkholderia sp. WP9, assembly GCF_900104795.1. Classification (NCBI taxonomy): domain Bacteria; kingdom Pseudomonadati; phylum Pseudomonadota; class Betaproteobacteria; order Burkholderiales; family Burkholderiaceae; genus Burkholderia; species Burkholderia sp. WP9. The sequence continues at coordinate 3,550,121 of NZ_FNTG01000001.1, read as the reverse complement.
GTCCGACGAGCGGTTGAGAGCGGGTACAGGTAGAAAAGTAGCAGGCGCCGCGCAGTTGTCGATCACATCATCTCTTTGCAATCAGGCGCCGGTGATCCACGAGGCGGCGATAGCACAGTGAGATGGACGATGCACGCGTTCATCTTTGCAATCCTGACGTCGGATATACGGCGCAATACGTAGACGCCCGAGGGCAAAGGTGGGGCGATCTGGGACGCGTCCATATTTGCAACCACGAGTGAGCGTCGCTGAGCGTTTCGCTCACGTTGCAAGGCGGAATTTCTTTCGCGATAGGCAGGATGGGTCGCTCGGTACAGCCGCCAGTAATCCGGATGGCGGGCGCACCAGCTTGCCTGTGCGCGATGCTGGTTTTCGCGATAGTCCGCGTCGGCGCGCATGTGCTGGCGTTGCCAGCGCCGGCGTCGCTCTCGCTGGCAGTTCGGGGCCGATCCGCGTGAATCTGCTTGAGGGTTCTTCGCTGTTTGCGCGGCCGGGTCGCCTCAGTCTTGAGCCAGCCTGCGAGCTTCGCAGCAAACCCGTCGAGCTTGCTGGGGCTGTGACGTTCGGGATAGGCGGGCAGGACGGTGCCGGCCCGTATGTAGCGCCTGACCGTGTTTCTGGACACGCCAAGCCGTTTGGCAATCTCGCGCAACGAGACATGATCGCGAAAGTGCCAGCGTCGGATGATGCTCAATATAGCCACGTCGATCACTCCGTTTCCCCTGCCCGTTGCCGAGCAGGTCAGTGTTCTACGTGGGTCAATATTCGATGCAAATTACTGCGTAGGGTGGGTCAGGATTCCGCGCAAATCAACATCGGGGCGTTGATCCGCAGTGTTTCGATTGCTTGCGATATCTGCTCGCTATCTTCGTCAGCTTCAACGATAACGCGACTTTCGGATTGAACCGCAGGGGCGAAGCGAGCAGTTTTGCCAGCGGCATCATATCGATACCCCACGCGATTCGGGAGCCCTTTGGGTGCACGACCTCGCCATGCCGCACGACATGCTCACGCAGTTCATAGCAATACCGTGAAGGTCGAGTCGATGGCAGGAAGTAACTTCGCTGGTCTTGCTGTTCTTCTCCCCCAACCGAGGTGTTATGACCTTGCCCCCGTTTGACGAATCCCATAGCTGGGTGAATTATGCGGCTTCGCCTCTATGAGCCGCGAACCAGTTCTTTTCGAATGTCATGGGGCTGACGTAATCGAGCGTTGAATGTAACCGGCGCGCGTTGTAAAAACCCAGCCAGTCAATCACCTCATCCATTGCTGCCCGCCGGGTGGGGAAGTGTCGTCCGTGCATGCGTGCTACCTTCAGCGAACCCCATAGACTTTCCGTCGGCGAGTTATCCCAACAATTTCCACGTCGGCTCATCGACGAACGCATGCCGTAGGCCTTCAACGCGTCCTGAAACAGGCCGCTGCAATACTGGGCGGATTCAACTGGTCGTTGCAACATCTCCTAAAGGAGGTGCCAAATGGGACGAGCACAGGGTTGGGGTTCGGAACAGACAGGAAGACCAATAATGCAATCGCCCGGCAGGCCAGGTGTCAATCAGCGAGATACAAAGCGAGCGTTCTGGACTTGTGTCGCGCAAGGCATGGAGAGCGAGGCTGCGGCGCGCGCGTGTGGCGTGTCCCAACCTTTGGGGCCAAGATGGTTTCGTGATGCAGGCGGAATGCCGCCGATCGAGCTGACGCCGGGCACTGCGCCTTATCTGTCTTTTTCTGAACGCGAGGAAATTGCGCTGCTACGGGCGCAGGATTGCGGGATCCGTGAGATCGCGCGAAGACTGCAGCGCTCACCTTCGACCATCTCGCGCGAGTTGCGCCGTAATGCTGCAACCCGTAGCGGCACATTGATATACAGGGCGACAGTTGCTCAGTGGAAAGCTGAGCGGGCCGCGGAACGTCCGAAAGCTTCCAGACTGACCAAGAACGATAGATTAAAGAATTATGTGCAGAGTCGATTGGCGGGAGCGGTCACCGATTCAGAAGGCAGGCCGATTGCCGGACCCAACGTACCATGGAAAGGACGACGGCAAGGCCGCCGCGCGGACCGTCGTTGGGGCACCTGCTGGAGTCCCGAACAAATCAGTCGACGATTGGAGGCCGACTATCCAGAAGACCAATCCATGAGAATCTCTCACGAAGCCATCTATCAGGCGCTTTACATTCAGGGCCGTGGCGCTCTGCGCAAGGAGCTTACTGCCTGTTTGCGTACGGGCCGTGCACTTCGTGTGCCTCGAGCCAGGACGCAACAGCGAGGAAAGCATTTCATTACTCCGGAGGTCATGATCAGTGAACGTCCGGCTGAGGCTGATGATCGTGCCGTTCCGGGTCACTGGGAAGGTGACCTGATCATCGGCCTTAATCGATCCGCAGTGGGTACGCTGGTCGAGCGGACTACCCGCTATACAATGTTGCTCCATCTCCCACCTATGGAGGGACATGGCACTGGCGTGCGGGCCAAGAATGGGCCACCCTTGGCGGGTCATGGAGCGGAGGCCGTCCGCAATGCCATAGCTGCGAAGATCGTATTATTGCCTGAGCACTTGTGGCGATCGCTCACATGGGATCAAGGCGCAGAGATGGCCCAGCACGTGCAACTTCGAATCGATACGGGTCTGGAGATCTATTTCTGCGATCCTCAAAGCCCATGGCAACGCGGGACCAACGAGAATACGAATGGTCTGTTGCGTCAATACTTTCCGAAAGGCACCGACATCAGCCGGTACACGCAGCGCGAACTTGATGCCGTCGCAGACGCACTAAATTGCAGACCGCGTAAAAGCCTTGGATGGAAATCACCAGCAGAAGCACTAAGAGATCTACTACTTGCGTCATAAGCATTAGGTGTTGCAACGACCCCTTGAACCTAAGCTGGCTGCCCCTGTCGCTATGCACGATTACGCCGGCGTCAGGGCGACGCCGGAACCACGCCATTCGCAATGCGTCCGTGACCAGTTCAGCCTTCATGTGCGGCTGCATCGACCAGCCCACCACCTGCCTGCTGAACAGGTCGATGATGGCCGCGAGGTAGACCCAGCCTTCGGCTGTCGCCAGGTACGTGATGTCGGTCGTCCAGACCTGGTTCGGTGCGTTAGCGGTGAAGTCGCGCTCCAACAGATTCGGCGCCACCGGCAAATCGTGGTTCGAGTTCGTCGTCGCGATGTACTTGCGCTTGTGGCGGGCTCGAATGCCATGCTGCGCCATCAGTTTGCGAACCCGTTCTTTGCCCACGCGCACGCCTTGCGTGAGCAACTCCTTCCACATGCGAGGCCAGCCGTATTCGCCCTTGACCTGCATGTGAATCGCCTTGACTTGCGCGAGCAGCGCATCGTTGCTTACGCGGCTACGGTGCGGCTTGTCGTGCGCGGTGCGTTGCCGGCGCTGATGATATCCGCTGGGACTGACTTCCAGCACTTCGCATAGGACCGAGACTGGCCAGCGGCGTCGATTGTGCTCGATGAACGCGTACTTCACATCGATTCCTTCGCGAAGTACGCTGCGCACTTTTTTAATATGTCTCGCTCCATCTTCAGGCGCGCTACCTCCGCACGCAGCCGCGCCAGCTCCATCTGTTCCGGGCTCACAGGCTTCGTGCCTGCGCCCGCCAGCTTGCCTTCCCGGTCAGCCTTCACCCAGTTGTACAGCGTCTGTTCAACCACACCCAGTGTCGCCGCCACTGCTGCCATGCTTTGCCCGGCTTTGACCAGTCGTACCGCTTCCAGCTTGAACTCGAGCGTGTACTGTGCCCGCTTTGCCTTGCTTGTCATCGTTCTTCTCCTTGCTTGAGTTTACCTGCTCAGCAAGGGATTCGTTTTTCGGGGGCAAGCTCATTACGCATGGCATTTATCGCAGCTCAGCTGCAAGCAATCGTCGACGCCCACTGATCTTGACGCGTGGGTTATCCGCTTGTTTTTGCCATTCAGCAAGGAGTGAGCAGAGAGCGGGCAGTCGGAGTTCATGGCGCTTCCACTGTCGACGCCGTTGGCAGTCCGTGCACGGGCGGGTCGAGAAAACTCGGCCGGAAGCTGATGGCGCCGAGGCAAATCTCGGCCAAAACTCCCCCTCTCTGACAGGACATTACCCATGTTCCAGCTCCGCGGGAACTAGCACAAAGTTGTCTCTCGGCGATCGATACTCAGGAAGAGAAATTCGCTACCGGCATACCTTCCATTGATCTGTTGATACAGCGAAGTGAACCAACTGCTTTCCTGCTTGGATACCAAACGTCTCCCTGGCCAGTCGTATCAGCATAGTGAATGAACACAACAGCATAAGACGTTACGCGTTGGTCAAAGATGGTTCGATAGCGAATCCGGAGAAGTGTGCCGATTTCCTGCGTTCCCCGTTTCGAATGAAACTGCGCATCTTTATTATCATAATCAGATGTCGCGCCGGACACGCGGTGCTCTAGAAACGATTGGAATTCCGCAGCGCTCGCTTCCGTCATATCAATCAGCGAAGTACTAGCGTCATATGGACAATAGTTGGCAGAAACATCAGGATGAACCTGCGTCCAGAGGTCTGGCACAGACAAAAGAGGGTATACACCCCGTTGATTGGCGGCAATCGAGATCGCTCGCGCGCCCAAGCGTTTGAACACACCGCTTTCATTTAACTTGAAAGGACGGAGCACGGGATAGCTAGAACCGGTTCGTTCATTGAGAACGTCCACAGACACATCTAGCGCAGGAACATCAGACTTGTTGTCCAATACCACCGTCAAGAACGGAGTTGTTGCGTCTTCGAACCAACTCTTAAATTGAAGATCGGCCACGGTTACTGTAGTTGGGTGCGACGCGACAAAAAAAGCCTCCTGAGCGGAGGAAAATCGATCGCCCGGGCAAATGTTGACAACCGCGTTCCCGCCAATGGTGCCGAAAGTGGGGCTGCAGTTGCCATGCGTTGTTTGTGCAGACGCGGCAGTACAGACCAGAAGCAGAAATGAGGTCAGATATTTCATCTTATTTCCCGATAGTAATCGTACCACCAGACACGTTGCCGAAAATTGGACTATTGGGCCCGTACGTGGTCTGTACGTTACCGCCGTTAGTTTTTCTCCCAAGGAGGGCAGGTGTCAGGATCTGCAAAACCTTTAACTTGCAATTGTTTGCTTGTTCAGCTGCCGTCAGAACTTGACCGGGAAGTACTCCGCTATGAATTTCCCCCTGCGCTTCAGCCCGGACGTCTGCTTTGGCGTTTACTAATCTGCGAAGCAAATTGCTTAACTCCGCGCCGACGGATGCTTGCAAGTTGGCTGAACGGCTCGTTCCACCAGTCGCCGCTTGGACACAGATTCGGTCCGCCATATCCGATATAAGTCGCGCTTGATCAGCCGGAGCAGCCGCGTATGCAATGTGCCAGAAGACTGCGATTGACAGAAGGCCCACCACTGTGGCGTTCTTGATGTTCATTTGGCTCTCTTCTTGCTTGTTGATTGAAACGAGGAGTGAATCGGACGCAGCACACAACGAGTTCCAGAGGCCGTTTGATTCGAATCATCTATGCCGCCGATATGGCCTGGCCCTTTATCTTGTTTACGTCGTTCGCTGGGCAAACTTGAACGTTCGTCGAAAGCTCACAGACAATACGGTTTGGAACAGGAATTACTTGGGAACCTCAGGACCACGCGCTCAAGGCCTTGAGAAAATCGCCAAAGTCGTTGGCGTCGAAGCTAACGCGCAGTTACGTGAACTAGAACGTGAACTAGATCATCGGGAGCATGGATAAATTCCGCGATATTGACGACAATGTGAGTGGTTAGTTAGCCGCTGTTGAGTGTTTAAATTGTCGGCACGAGCGAGCTGGCAGGCCGCCAATGTGTAGTAGCGCTGATTCGGGACGTGCATGAGCGGAGTAAAAAGGGCGCCGCAGGCGGCGCAGATCCGGTCCGGTTTCATCGCAGAGTTCCGCGCTGGTGTCTGAAGAGCTGGGCTCGCCCCGGGGCGAGCCGAATTCGAAGCTTGGCCCGCAGGCCGCATCGACCCGCCCTCGAGGATTTTCCATCGCTCATGGTGCTCGTGCGATTCCTGATTATTTCGGCCGAAGCGCCGGCGCGCAACGAATCCGGTGTAGCATGCAGTTACATGCCGAGCCGGCCTCCTCGACGTCACGGCATTCTGCAATTGCCCTATAACATCGACTCCCGTCGGCTCTTCAAATCGCGTGACCTATATGGATGTGGCTCCCCTGACGCATTGGATAATTGAGATTCAGGGCTCTGCTGATGGGAGCGGAGACGGCATTCTGAAATTCTCCGACGAGCTCCAGAACGAATTGGCCGCTTAGGGGTGGCAAGGCGGAGACGTACTCGAAATTGACCTGGCTGCCGAACCCGGCTCATCAGTGATTCAGAATCAATACGCTTAGTGTCGTCAAATTTCCGCGCCGGACGCCAGGCAGGAGAACGGAGTGATAACCGTGAGCATGTTGGCCAAGATTCAACCGATGCATTAAGACGTTGGGGGCGACGATTTCATCTAATAGACGCGGGTATTCGCCCTCGGTGAGCATGACTCGATTTATCCCCTGAAACTTCGCACGGGAGTTTGCTTCCAGCGTTTTACGGTTGCGAATCTCAGGCTGGCGTCTTCACCTCGGGCAACGTATCGTTTTCCTTATATACGCGAGATTGTTGCTCCATTGAGCGTCAGAACATACTCGGAGCGCGCGCGCGTCAGATTGCGAAAGGTGTTCGCAACAACTATGGCCTCCTCGGGGGATGGTTGGGAACATTTCGCCTGTCGCCTCGCATCGTGCATAAAGCAGGAATCGCTCTCTTGCGCTTACCGGTTTATACGATCCATCTCCATCGTTTCGGTGAATTCCGGTCAAGTCGCAGATGCTTTGCGATTGTCTCGCGATGATGTGTCCAAATTCTTCCGGGAAATCTGCGAGCAGTGGAATTGCTATTTCGCGTCGGATGTTGATTTCTTCGATAATTAGCTCGGCAGCAAAGAAGCCGAACACCAGAATGGTTAGAGCAACACCGACCGCAAGTAACGTCGGCCTGCCCCATATTTTTGATGGCTCTCGAGTTCTCAACCTCTTGATTAAGTATTGCACGTCGCTTTCCCATTTCGTGTGCGACAGCTCTACTGCCTGAAGGACGCCGAGTTCTTTCAAATCACTGGGCAGGGTGGTGTCGGATGGCGGCGCAGCGCCATGCACCAGCACCGGGATCACCGTAACTTTGCCACGCAGCGCTAACGCGATTTCGAAGCGCACGTAGTCGTCGGCGCCATCCAGCCTTCGTCGTCCCTCGTTATCGGTCGCGGTTGCCCAATCACGTCCGATAACGGCTAGGAGAATGTCGCAGCAGGCAATTGTTTGGTCAATTGAACTGCGGAAGTTGGTGCCGTGCTGAACGGTTGCAACGTCCATGAACACATTCCGCCTTCCGAATTCCGTGCTCAGATCCTGGAAGAGGCGTCCCACTTCGCCGTTGCTGTAGCCTCGCCGGTAGCTGATGAAAATGCGAGGCATTGCACTCTCCTAGGATGGCTCTTCTAGACTGATATTAAGCCGACGTTGCCTATAAGGATCGACTAATTTGAATGTCATGGTGCCCCTGCTCGACAAGTGAGCGACGTGATTGAGCACACACTCGATCTGACAAAAGCCTTGAAATTGCCGTCGGGGACACTAAGCATTGAGTAGGTTGAAGCGCACACGCGAAGCTTGCCTTCGCGCTCCGCGCGCCATGCCAACCAGGGCGACTCGTGAGCCGTCAACGACCGTCAGACCGGCCGACGCGACTGCATGGCGAAGTACGGCGCTGCGGCCAGCAGAACACCTGCAACGGAAAGGGAAAATGGCATACCTAGGCGAGCCTTTCACTCACGACGTTTTTATCAGCTACAGCCATGGTTCTGGCAATCAGGATGGCCGGGGGCCGCACGCGCGTTGGTCGGAAGCATTCGCGAAACAGCTCGAAAGCGAGGTGCGCGTCCATCCAAGTCTGCGTCAATACGAGCACTTTCTCGATGTCGATTATCGGCCCGACCGCTCCGTCGATCCGATGGTTCCTCTTTCCGACGGGCTGCGATCACACATTCAAAAATCGGCCGTACTGATGGTGCTGATGACGCCCCATTACCTCGAGTCGCAATGGTGCAAGGACGAGCGCCAATGGTGGTGCGAGCATCACGAGGTACCCGTCAGCGTGGATCACGATCGCATCGCCGTGGTGAGGGTATTTCCGACCGACCGAACATGGCCGCCGGAGCTCGTCGATTCGCGAGGGGAGCAACTGGTGGGCTTCCCATTTCATGTACCGGTGGAGGGCAGAAACCTAGCGGCAATTCGTCCGTTCGGATGGCACGACATGCGCAACCCAGACGGCGAATTCAGCAAGGCGCTTGTTCACATTGCCGGGCACCTGTCGACGAAGCTCTTTGCAATTAGGGAGCGGCTCGAGGCCGAACAGCGGCAGCAGGCGGAAACTGAGAGACTCGGCAAGCCGGACGGCCTGACTATCTATCTACATGGCCACGCAGAAGAAGAGAACGCGTGGCAGGAAGCCGGCGTCCATCTCGGCGACAGTGGCTTCGTTGTGCTTCCCGGAAGTCCTGAACCGACCGAGAAAGACCCCGAGAAACGGCAGGAAATCCGTGAACAGCGCGTCGAAACCATGAGCGAGTGCGATGCGCTACTGTTGCTCGGCACGGGCAACGGCCGGACGCTCGACCACGACCTCGTGCTTGTGGGCAAACACGATCGGCAATCAGCGCGGGCTCGCACGAACCGCCTTCTTCCATGCGGCGTGGTCAACACGGGTGGGATGTCAATCTCGACACCGATCAGGAAAACGAATGCCCGCTTGCTGCAGGCACACTGGCTTGACGCCCCTCGCCTGCCCTGGACTCCGATGCTACGCCAATGGTTGGCAGGATTGAAAACGGATATTGGGGCGGCGCCATGACGTCCATCGACGTCGACGAATTCGACGCGATGTTCCGGGTCGAGTTGCCGCCGCGGCCGTATCCTGGTCTCAGGGCATTCGAAAAGACTGAGTGGCCGATCTTCTTCGGCCGCGAGCGGATGTCGGACGCCGTGGTCAAGCGCTTGTTCAAGGAGCGGCTTCTCGTCATTCACGGTGATTCGGGATGCGGCAAAAGCTCGCTCGTTCGCGCAGGGGTGTTACCGAGGCTCGAACAGGAAAATGCGCGGGGCATGTTTCGCTGGATCACGTGTGTGTCGACACCGGGCGATGAGCCGCTCTGGAACCTCGCGCGATCGCTGGCGGCGCTCCGAGGTCCTGACCCAGGCGACAATCGCGCTCTGGATTTTCTGCGGGCGTTTAACTTCGGCGAGGAAGCGCCGGGGCGAATCTCCGATCTCCTGCAACTGGACCCGCAGGATCGGCTCTGCATTCTCATCGACCAGTTCGAAGAGATCTTCGCACACGCGAAACGGTGTGGGGTCGGAGACGCGCAGATGCTTACACAGGCGCTGGTCGCACTGTACCGGCATCCGCAAGAGCGTCTCTATATGATTTTGACGATGCGTTCGGAGTTCCTCGGCGCATGCGCGCGCTTCAACGGTTTCGCTGAAGTCGTCAACGAAATCCAGTATCTCGTGCCACGTATGGAATGCAGCGACCTGCTGCGAGCGATTCGCGAACCCGCGCCGCTTTACGGTGGAGAAATTAGTCGCGAACTCGCCGCACGGCTGATTGCGAACGTTGGCGGCAGTCAGGACGAGTTGCCGCTCATCCAGCATGGTCTGATGTTGATGCAACGCAGGGAACTTGCGCGCGTCAAGGCTTTGGCCGCTCGTAACGGCAGCGGAGATGAAAATGCGTTGCACTGGCGCCTAGACATCGAACAGTTTCAGAGCGCCGAGGGTCTGTCGTGTCTGTTGTCGGATCACGCCGACGAAGTGATGCAGAAGGCCGAGCAAGCCGCAGGACAGGAGAAGGCCGTCCGCCTAGTTGAAAATTTATTTCGCGAGCTAACCGACATCAGTGCCGACATGCCGGCAATTCGCCGGCCGAGAAGTCTCGAGGATCTAGCCAGGAGCATCGATTGTGAGATCGATGTGCTCCGCAGAATCGTCGATGTTTTTCGCGCAGACGACGTTTCGTTTCTCCGGCCCAGCGGCAGCGAGGCCGTCGGGCCGAAAGATCTCATCGACATCAGTCACGAAGCGCTCATCCGCAGTTGGAAGAAGCTCGCTACCCCCGAGAACGGATGGGCGCTTAGAGAGTTCCGAGACGGTCTTATCTGGCGGGCGTTGCTCGTTCAGGCGGAGGGCTTCGAGGAGGATCGATCGAACGTGCTCGGGCCGATCGCTACCGAGGAGCGAACGCGGTGGATCACCTCACGCAACGCTCATTGGGCCAACCGCTATGGAGGCGGATGGGAACGAGTTCAGGCGCTCCTCCAGGCAAGCCGCACAGAGATTGAGCATCAGAAGGCCGAACAGGAGGCAATCCGTAAAAAGACGGAAGAGGCGCGCGTCGCGAATGTCAAGCTTCAGTCGGCGCGCCGTGTGCAACACTTGCTCGTCGGAGGTTTGGCAACGACCATACTCCTCGTCTCATTATCGACTTATCAGTACTTGGGCCGGGAGAAGGCTCTGCGAGAACTTCAAATTCAACTCGGATTGAATAACCAATTTTATGAGGCCACGCAAAGCGAACTCGGTCAGATCAAGGAAATCACCAGCGCCGAGCACGATCCGGCACTCAGGGATAGGGTCGATGCTGCGGCGATGGCATTGGCCGAGAAGGCCGGCAAAGCTTCTCCGGCGGCGCTCGCTCCCAGAGTCTACATACACATCGCTGACGAAACGCAACGCGTTCAGGCAGAGGGACTTGAAAGCCGGCTCAAAAGCAATCCCGACAAGACACTGTCTCTCGCGGTCCCAGGCATCGAGCTCAAGAGCTACGGATCTCAACGAAGCGAGCTGAGATGCTTTCGCACCGACGAATGCCAAGGCACTGGCCGAAAAATCGTCGACGAGATCAACGCGCTGTTGCTCACGCCTCGGGTCGAACTGGTGGACCTGAGCGAGCGCTATCCAACCTCCCAGAATATTCGCGCTCAACATTACGAGCTCTGGTTCGCCAAGGGTGCTATCACGCTCAAGCCTTAGCCGTCACATCGCAAGCCTCCAACCAGGACCATGCGTGCTTGATATGGTCGCCTCAGGTCTGCAGCGGATGCAGCTGCTCGAACGCTCCCCGCTCACTGCTTCATGCAGCTCAGTCACCAAGCAAACTCCTGCGTCGGAATATTCTTGATGTTGATGTTGATGTTGTGGTCGCTGGCCGCAAGGTGAACGATATGTGCGGTCCCTTCCGCCAACGTTCGCACATCAGCGCTTTCTGCTTCTCGCTGTAGTAAATCCGGCGTCGCTGTTTCATCTGCAACACTCCTACTGCTTGCGCAGTCTTTAGTGTGTTGCGTCCACCAGTTGAATCCGCCAACAGGGAGCGGACATCGGCATCGTGAACATTCGGATTGGCTCGGTGCCGCTCGGGCCCGAGAAAATTATTGTGACCCAGATCGAACGCATTAATGCGCAACCGGCGCCTGAGCGCATCGCTCCGAAAATAGAGCCAACTGCAGCCCACGGAGGCGAGTCATGGTGTCCAGTTCATCGCCAATCCAAAGTTTTTCGATTCGTACAGAAGTTCAAGTTCGCATCGAGTTGGATGGTCGCTACGTCGCGGGCATGAGCAAGGTTTCGGCGCATAAGCGCAAGACGGAATTGGTTGAGCATCGCGAAGACGACGACTCGAGTACAAACCGCAGTTCGCCCGGGCTCACGGGGTTCGAGGCGCTCACGCTCGAGCGCGGCGTCACGCACGATCCGGAGTTCGAGGCCTGTGCGGCGAAGGTATGGCACACGAAATCACGGTCACCGGCTTTCTGGATCACCCAATATCACCTCTCGGGCCTTTCATCCTCAATGCGCCTCACGGCATGGCTACCTATTGCGCTCATTGTCTGGTTGGAAAACATCGTGGGCCACATGTCTTCTCCTGTCGAAACGGCACCCGACGATAGATGCCGAGCGCGCGCGCCGCGGTATATTCCCTAGCCGCATAGCTTGTGGGTTCGTGGTACGCAGGCGACTCGACACCCCACACCGATTGAGAATTTCGTAGCGATTGCATCAGGTAGCGGTCGAGCGCTGCGTTCGATACGAATTCACGTCTTTCGGCAAGCCGTCTCGGAAGACACCACCTATCCCAGAACACAGTCTGTCCTCTCCTTATTAGCCGCGATGCCGTGTAGAACGCCCGTTCCGTTCCATCGCAAAGCCGATAGCTGATGAAACTCAGCGGCCGCGACGCGAGCCGCTCTGTCCATTTGACGAGTGGTTCGCCAGACTCCAGATGACGCATGCTCTGCAGATACCGGCCAACGGCCGCATCGGGTTCATAACTGGCGCCGAGCAGCGCGCGGCCGCGTCCGTCAATCGTGATGGTCCGCAGCCTGCGTAGCACGCCTGTGGCGTTTGCCAGTGGCAGCCACTTCGATGACTTACTCGCGATGAACTTGATGCTTCCATTGCTTCCATGCACGATGTCGCGGACGCGGATCATCGCGTCGACGCCGGGAGGCAGCATGCCCCAAGGCGAGAACAGTTGTCCAACGATCCAGATGACATCGCCTTTGCGCACGCGCATTGCAGCACCTTTTTTCGAGCGTGTGGTGTGAAACTCGGGCGTTCTGAATCCGGCCCCAAGATCCTGCGATGTTGCGAACCAGAGGTCCTCGTTTTTTTGGGGCAGGGAGGCGCCGATGCGCCTCGGTATGTAGTGAATGAAATGCTGAGTCATACTAGGTCTCCCCACAAAACGGCCGGCCTGACCCTCGGCATCGTCCCGGCGGTAACTGACGAATATTGAACGCATACCTGTTTCCCCACGGGCTTGACGACCCGGCCGCCGGGCGGACGCCTTGGCGCCACGAGCGCATCATGGTTCACCGCTTTTGAGACCGGATTGCTCGGCCAACCAGTCTGCCACCACAGCGAGCCGCGCGCGTTGCGCCTTGTCCGTAACCAACCGCGTGCTCAAGCGCAGATCCATCAGCACGCTCTTGATTTTCCAGCGCGGCACGTCTTCCCTGGCGACCTTTTCGGCGAGATCTTCCGCGAGATCGGCGTTAGCATCGTCGAAGGCAAGGGCGAGCCAGGTCGGTCGCAACCATTCGTCGGTGATGCCGCGCCGGAACGCACGGTCGCAGCCGGCACTCGCGAGCGCCGATGCGACATGAGCCCGCTTCTGGTCGTCGCCGCGATTGCGCTTGCGGTACAGACGCGCGAGATTCGACGAGCAGTAGTATTGGTTGAGGTCGAGATCCATGCCGCGTTCGTAGCAGTCGATCGCCTGGTCGAGCAATCTCGACTGCTCTCGTGGGTCGACGGCTTTCTGGTACAGCCGCTTGTACCGCCCGCCCAGCAAGCCGAGTCGTTCCGCCGAAGGCCCGGCTATTTCCAGCAAGGCCGTCAACTGGTTGATCGCACCTTGCACGTCGCCCGTCTCCGAGACGGCGAACGCGCGCTGGGTCTGCACTTCGGGCTTATCGCGGAATTCCTTTGGCAGCGAGTCGATGAAGGCGAGCAGCTTGCTCCAGTCGGCCGGGTCGTCGATCGAATCCCGCAGCAGCAGCAGCAACGCAAACACGACGCTCGCCATCAGGGGCGGCACTCCGTGCCGCTTCACGAGCTCCTGCGCCGCCGCCATGCGCTGTTTCTCGGGCAGCAGACGGACATTTCGCACGGCCGACTGAAATAGGGCGAGGTCCATCATGCGCTGCTTCATCGTCGATGCGAGGGCGGGATCCGGGTCGCTCGGGAAGCCCTTGACTGCCATGAACATCGGCGACTTGCCATCCGTGAGCGCGCTGATGCCGGACGTGATGCGTTCCCGAATGACCTGCGCGGTGGCTTCGTCGATATCGCCGTTCAGAAGCGGATAGCGGACCGTGCGCATCTGCGCCACGTCGAACAGCGGCTGCGACCAGTCCGCCGCGAGCATCACGCAGCCCGTCTCTTTGGACGCATGCCGGATGCCAACCTCGTAGTAGACGTTCCCGTTCGGGATGGTCATGTCGGCGAGCACGAGATCCGCGTAGTAGATGCGCTCGAGCATCTGCGTGATGATCATCGAGCCGGTGTCCTGATCCGCGCGCACGGCCTCGTAGCCCAGCGCCTCGATCACCGGCACGTAAGCACGGTCCCACAATGCGTTGAAGTTGATCTCGCCCGGGCCCCGCGCGCGATCGGCCTGCGTCGGCTTGCGGCCGTACGGCATGATGACGAAGCAAAGTGGTTTCGGCATGACTGCCTCACTGTGTCGATCCGAGTGGATGGATAGGTGCTTGCGCCTCGCCGCCAGCCGCCTTGACCGCTTCGTACATATGGCCCGCGCCGCCGGGGCCGTCGCCCGCCTGGCCGTCCCATACGCAAAGGAAATGCACTTTCAGTGCCCCGCACGCCAGCGCGCGCTGGAGCATCCACAGGTTATCGCGCTCGTAGGGCGACGCCTGACGCTCTTCGTCGGTCCGCGGCCCCGCGAGGACGAAGGTGCCCGCCCGCTCGTGCGCGCGAACGGCATCGAAGCGCTTGCGCCAGTCCGAGCCCGCGAAGTCGACGGACTCCTTCACGAACACCTCCGGCTCGAACGGCAGATAGAGATCGAGATGCGCACCGTAACCAAGCATCAGTTCCGCGAAGATCAGATCGCCGCCGCACGCGCCGCCGCAGATGGCGAGGTCGTCAATGCCCGCTTGCTGACTCGTGAGCCGCGCGGCGATGTCCGCCGTCACCGCGGCTTCACGCTCCGGCGGGAAGCGCGGTTGCAGACGGTCGGGACGATCGATCATGTGTCCGCTGAAGAGAAAGACGCGCTTCGGCACAAAGTTTTCAGGCACGTTTCAAATCCTTGTCGATGAGCGTGGAATGGCGTGCGATACGAGCCAGCCTCAATAGTTCCATTCGGGCTCCTCGCCGACCGGCAACACAGTGAGCATCTGCTTCGCGAGGTCTTCCAGTCCTGGCCATTCTTTGCCCACCATCGGGCCGAACCATTCGAGATAGCGAAGGATCTGGCGTCGCGTGGAATACACGTGAAACGATGATGCGCCCGCCAGTTCGACCAGACTGCGGCAAGCCTGTACCGCCTTGTCTATAGTCGGTGTGCCAGGTTCGTGAGGAGTATCATGCAGCCAGGGTTCGATCAGGCTCAGTTCCGCGATGTTGCCGTGAGCCCACGCGCGATCCTGCACGGAACCGTTCTCCGCGTCGTTCCGCGATTGCGCGTCCGCTGTGATCCACAAGGGCCTGACCTTGGACTCCGCCCAGTCCGGGAGCGGCAGGCGACCCAGAGTCCGCAGAAATAACGTGAGCGATACATATTGCACCAGTTCCCAAGGGTGCGACCGGTTCAGCAGATAGGCTTGCCAGTACCAGGCTCGCGAGCGCTCCAGTTTGTCCAGCACCTCCTTGCCGGCTCTCTTCGTCGTGCGGGAACCGAACTTGAGCGAGTGGTAGAGCATCTGCGCCTCGCGCTTCTCGGTGCTCGCGAGCTGCGCCAGGATTCTCGCCCTGTGAGCCGGGTACGCGTCATTCGCCGCTTCGAGCCGCTCCTTGGCGTAGGCGACTTTTTTCTGCACGTGCCCGAGCATCTCCTTGCGCTTGTCGTCGTCGAGCATCTGGTGGCGATCGCTGGAGCCGGATTCCAAATCGGAAAACGCCACCATGACACGATCGGACACACGCAACGCATTGTTGATGCTGCTCATGGCCTGCTGGATGCTCGCGTCGGCCAGTTGATCATCGAAGTTCGGCGGCAGCGATGCGTACGCGACGATGCTCGCCCAGTCGTGCTGATCCTTGAAGCAGGAGTGCATCCGCCGGCGCAGGCCGACCAGCAGCTTGCGCGGGTCCTCGCCCCACAGCAGGCCTTGATAAAGATCCTGCACGAGCATCACCGAACCGCCGAAGGTCAGCGGATACTGGCTTGCGATCACGAGCGGAATGCCCGCCTCATGCAACGCGTGTCCGATGCTCGCACCGACGCCCGTCACGTCGCCGACCGCGCCGCTGCTGCAACTCGCGAGCGTCACGACGGCCGGCCGCACGAACTTGCCCGGCTTATCGCGGCGCGGCGTGCGCAGAATGCTTGCGAGGCGTGCCCCGGACACGACTTCAAAGCCCTTCGGATCAGTCGTCGACGCAAGCGCGACACCGAAACGCCGGTCGTATCCCGACAGAAGATCGACGCCGTGCGCAAGAATGTGCACGTGGGTGTAATCGTTGGACGCGCAGGTGCGTTCCAGGGTTTCGACAGTCGCGTCCGGAAGCACGGACAACCGTTCCTCGATGATCGCGAGCCGTTCGTCGTCATCGAGATCATCCGACAGCGCGAGCCACGGCGTGAGCGCTTCGCGCAGCGCGAGCAGATGCGCCGCGGCCGGCACTTCCAGGAAGCCGGGCGGCGAAGCATAGGCGAACAGGATGCGCGGCTTGCTCGGCCAGCGCAAATATCCCTCGGGCACGCGCCGTGTCTCGCGCGTGATGCAGATGGGTTGCTGCGTCTGCAGTGAAAGCGGCTGGCCTTCGCCAGGAAAGCCGCTGGGCGCGGTCGCGAGTTCGAACGGCAGGAGCGCGAGTTCGGAAGCGGACAGGATCAACCGCAGATGCGTGACCTGCTCATCGCCCGCAGCGGCGTCGGTGCCGCGGCGGTTGAGATCGGCGGTGAGGCCGGGAATTTCGCCGAGTAGCTTGCCCAACACCGCCGCCGTGTCGCCGAGCTGGAATTCCCGCGCCTCCGGTCCGAGCTGATAGCTGAGCGCGCGCAACCGGTAGAGCATCTGGTTGTGCTCGAACGGAACGTGCAGCGTCACCGCGCTATGGTTCTCGCACAACGCGATGTACGCCGTGAGCGGCGACAGCAGTTGATTGTGCGACGGGCCCTGACGGAGCAGTTCGAGGGTAATTTTGCGCATCGTCACTTTTCCAGCAGGCTGTTGGAAATGGCTTCAAGCTCAAACGCGTCGCCGTTGACGCGCTTCACGCGCCGCAGCTCGCCTTTGGCGCCGTTGCCGTCGTCGTTCTTCCATATGGCCACGACCGTGCAGGGCTTGATGACGAGGTCGCCGAACTCGTCGAGCTTCGTCATGTTGCCCCCGTTGAGCGTTTCGAAAACCCTGGCGAACTTCTGCGGGTTGCCGCGCACGGCGGCGTCCAGACGAATCAGGCGCGCCCACGTGCCGCTGTTGAAATACAGGCCCGCGCCCCTCCTGCGTTTCAGCGCACGCGCCAGATGCGTATGGCCGGCGACGGTGATGTCGATCTCCGGCCCGATCTCCTTGTCGAGTTGCACGGCGGTGTCGTCTCGATCCGTGATGTCAAAACTGCGATCCGCGTCGAGCTTCTCGAGTGCCTCGCGCAGCACTTCGCTCGTGGGCGCATCGCGCGACCATTTGATCAATGCGCCGGCCATGTCGAGGCGTTTGCCCTGCACTTGCGCCACGAACGCGATCGGGTCGACGCCCTGACGCACCAGCGCATCGGCCATCGCAAGCATGGCGCGGCCGTCGCGCGCCTCACGTGCGCCGGGCCGCTCCGGCGAATCGAGCAGACCGCCGGGCATGGGCGCGGGCTGCACGGGCTCTCCTGCCGCAATGTGCTCCCCGCCAAGCATGCCGCCCGGCTTGTACACCCCGGCCCAAGCGCGCGCGAGACCCACGCTCGCGAGTTTCATGGCGCTGCCGAAGTCGCGCATCGTCTCGGGCCCGCACGCGGCGAGCGTCGGCACGACGCCCCCCACTTCCGGTTTGAGCAGGTCGACAAACGGATACTGCCGCTTGATCAGATTCATCACGTCGATGACCATGCGCGAGCCGGCATTGGGAATCCACGGTTCGACAGGGCGATTGAACTGCCTGTCCCGGCCGATCTGACGAATCTTCTCGAAGTCGGCTGGATTCCAGCGGTCTACTTCGTTGCCGTGCACGCACAGCACGCTCTGGCCGCCGACATTGCAATGCACGCCCGTTCCATCGAGCACGAGATGCAGGCGCGCATGCGCTCCGCCGGGAGATGACGCATCGCCCGTCAGGATCTGCACGAGCCGCTTGCGCACCCAGGGCAACGCAAGTTCGAGGTCGTGATTGCCCAGATTCACGATCAGGCGGCGTTTGTCCTGGTTGAGAAACACCGTCAAGGCTTCGAACACCGGCTTGAACGTGGGATCCTGCAGGGCGATACGTTCCAGCTTTCCAACCGCACCGTCCGAATCGAAATACCGGGCCCCGTCTTCCGCCAGAAAATCGATGAAATCGCCATTGATGACGAGCGCGATCTCCTGTCCGGGATCGCGCCTGGTGAGATCATCGATCAACCACACCAGTTCGGTAGTGGAGCCGAAAATCTGGAATCCCGCCGGGCCGCCGAAATGCAGATCGGAGATGACGTAAAGCTGATCGACGCTGTGAACCGGATTCAAATCGACCTCCCGTTGTCGAGGTCCAGCAACGCGAGGCGCGGGATGTGTGCCGCGTTGTAAGCGCGCCGTCGCGCGCCTCTTTCGTAAGAAGAAGATAGACGACGCGGATCAAGCCCTGCAATGCGATGTGCGCTCGAATGTGTGGCGGCGCACATATAAAACCGGCTCCTGTCGAGTACCACACGTGCGCCGATGCTCCGGCGGCACCCTTATCAGCATGAGCATCGGGTCGTCGCACGGCACGCTGTTCAATGGATCAGCGGATGCATAAATCACCGTCCCGGCAACGCGCGCAACGATGTGTCACCACGCAGTCGGGCAAGCGTCGAACTTGATATTCCCACGCGGCGCACTATAACCATTGAGCAATCCGAATAAAAGAATCCGGAGAGCGCCGGATACGAAAGGCGAAAGCAGTCGAAGCGCTCTCCGGTTGCCGCGCGACAAAGCGCTGATTTGCGCAACGACTTAAGCCGTGGTTTCGCGCCACGCATGCTGGTGCATGACAGACACGCCGCCCGCACACTCGTCACTCAACGGAGCAGTACCATGTCAGCAACCGCCGCGAGCGCTAGGGAATATCTTCTCAGCACCGAATTGCCCGAACCGGGCGAGTTGGGTGTCCCGGCGGCAGGTCCGGGATTGCTGGAGGGCGATGAAAATCCGCTCGACCAGTCGCGCACGCAAGCCATCGTCGTCGGGTCGAACGTGCTCGCAACCGAGACCGGCATGCCCGTCGCATCGCGGGAGGTCATCGCCAATTCGCTGTTGCTCGCGCAACTGGTCGTGAAGAAAAAGCAGATCGATGCGAGCGATGCCCAAGCGTATCACAGTGCCTACGGCGAGGTGCTGCGCAGTCTCGGCTGGATTCTGACCGGGGAGGAAAATACCAGGGTCGACCGGCAGGGCATGCAGTTCGAGGTTCATGAAGCGATCCTCGCAGTCGCGCAGGTCGCTCTGGGCGGTGCGCCGGGCGCGCTAAAGATCGTTCAGATAATTCTCTCGCAGCTGGCCGCCACGGAGCCGCATCCGTGGATCACCATCTTCAATCGCGAGACCAAGGCGTCAAAGACGTCGAATTTCCAGCTCTCCTATACGCAGCAGCAAGGCGATCAAATTGCGGCCACGCTGATGTCCTTTTCGCTCGAGGCGAACTCCGCGATCACGCAAGTGCTCGTGTTCCGCGGTGGCGATGAATCGGTGACCTTCTCCAGCTCGCGCTCGGGCGCCCAGATCAACATGGCCGTCGTGGACTTTATCAAGGACGACTTGCGCACCCGCCTGCAGAAATACGTCCAGAACTACATCAGCACGCTGCCCGATCTCGACTAGACGCCGCGCAACGACGACCCGCTGCGCGCCGCCGGCACGACCGGCGGCGCCGTCGCACTGCGCCTCTGCGTAACGCATCCATCACGGTCGAGGTCAGGGCACCGTTGGCGCGACCCGCGTGTCAGCATCGCAATGCACGGCGTATAGCAGGCCGAGCGGATTGTTGTGCTCGTTCAGAAACTCGCTTCGCAGGTCCAGGAACGTCCTCCCGAGCGCGTTGCCCTGGAGGAACCGGGTGAAGAACGCGCCCGCCCACTCCGCCGCAAAAAGCGCCGGCATGCGACATTCCGTGCCAATCACGCCGCGCGCGCCCTTGCTCATAAAATAAGGCGCGAAGCCGTCGTAGAACGCCGGTGACATCTCCGCCGACTCGCAGGCGTTGATGAACACGAGCGGACTGCCCGCAAACTGCACCTCCGTGCCCGCATCGAGCGTGATGTCGGTCAGCGTGCGCGACGCGTCGGTCAGTGCGATGCTCGACGCATAAGGCCCGCCCCGCTCCGCCAGCCCCTTCGACTCGGCGTGGCAATAGAAGTAGATGATGTGCTGCGGTGTTTCGCCGTCGTTCAGCGCCGCCATCAGTTCGGTCCAGTTGGAACGGGCGCTCACCTTCACGCGCGCCGCCGGCAGACCGCTCCAGTATTGGCGCTGCGTCGCCACGAACGGCATGCCCATCTGGGCGTCGATGGTGTCGTTGAAGTTCACGCCCACGTTCAGGCAGGGCTGATCGCTGCAGATGGTGTTGTCGACCGTGATCATCGGCTCCTGAAGCGGAATTTGCTCGACGATGTGCCGCATGCCGAGGAAATTGGACCAGTCTAGCGCGGTGCCCTGCGCGACGCTGCCAAGGTACAGCAGGCCCCACGGCACCGGCATGCTCTCCGCGACGATCTGCAGCTTGAGCGGCCTGTCCCGATCGCCGCCGAGCTTGCGCAACAAAGCGGCGATGGCTTTGGAATCGGGTCCGGCCGCGGGCCCTTCGAAGAGCTTTTTCAGCAAGCTCGCGCCGGCGCGCGCCATGACGCCGAGCGCGATGTCGAGTTGGTCCTTGGGAATGTCGACGCCCGACTGAAAGCTATAGCGCCCGTTCGCATCCTGCTGCAGGACGACCGTCATGAGCGCCTCGCGCGCGACCTTGATCGCATCGTCGATGAACGCTGCGGTGATCGGCAGGCGTGCGCGCATCGCCACCGGCCCGCACACGACGCAGTCGTAGCCGCCCGACGAGGGCGAGATCAGGAACATGAGATCGCGCGGCTGCAGTGCGGCGCTGGTCGTGAGCCGTCGCCCGCGCGAGCTGACCGCCGACGCCGCACGCGTCTGCCCGACGACGATGGTCATGTCGATCTGCTGCACGAAATTGCCGTCCTTCGAGATGATCGCGGTGAGGCGGCATGGGCCGTCGTGAAACGGCGATATATCGAAGCGCGCCTTGGTGCGCGACGGTCCGGTTTTTGGCACACGCATCAAGGCCGTGTTGCCCGACACGTCGAAATCGGTGCTCTCGAGTTGCACCGTCAGCGCGATCTGTTCGACGCCTGCCGGAAACAGCGTTTCAGTGGGCACCGCCAGTTGTGCCGACGCGACCTCGCCAGACTGCTCCACGTCGACGTTGAACGCGAGCGTGTACCAATTGCCTTTGTACAGGGGCTCGGTGGGTCCGAGTTCCTCGAAACTGGCGTTGATATAGCGAGGATCGCTCGCAGGCGCCCCCGCTGCGTCCGACTCGGCGGACGCAGCGGGGGCCGCTCCTCCGGACGAAGCGGCGCCCGCCGATCCTGGAGGCGGGGCGCTTTCCGGCAAGCCGGCACCGCCAAGCAATCCAAAGTCAGGCGTCGCGGGCTGGTATGACTGGAACGGGTCGGTCATCACGCCGCCGAGCCCGGCGGCGCCTATGGGGTCGGCCAGCGTCGCGGTCGTGCCGAGGAAAGCGCCGGAGCCGCCGGCGGGCATGCCCGGCGTCACGGCCTCGGCGCTGGCAAGCACGGCTTCCCAGAAAAGATGCGCGACTTCCGGATGAGCGATGTCGCTATGCGCGCCGGACGCTCCGTCGCCATTGCAGATGATGCGGCTCGCCTCGATGTTGTGAATCGTGCCGCACTGGAACCGATAGGAATCCGAGACCGCCTGGATCATGGAATCGAGCGCACTGTCGTCGCCGCGAATGCCGAACGCGCCGATGCCGCCGTATTCGGGATAGGAATCGCCGAGCACGAACTGTCCTTTCAGCCGCGCGCCGAGCGGATAAAGCCGTCCGACGGCGGTGTCGAACCTGGAGCGCGTCGTGACGATCGGCCCGCGCACGAGACCGCGCTGCGCGATGCGCCGGAAGTACCCCGCCGTGCCCGGCGCATACGGTATGTCGGCTGCATAGGCCCAGAGCGACAAGGCACCCTGCACGAGAAAGAGCGTATCGACCGGGCGCCTGAGGACCGGCGCGGCGGCGTCGCCCGGGCCCGAAACCATCGCGGACACCATGATGCTGCCGAAGCTATGCCCCATCAAATGAAAGCGCGCGCGCGGCGCGGCGTCCTGAAGCGATATCAGCATGCTGTGAGCGCCGGACTCGCCGAACGAGCGCGCGCGGTCCTTCATCTTCCAGAAGGACAATTGACGCAAGGGCGAAAGAACGACGTCGCGCAGCCCGAGCAAGCCAGCAACAGGCCCGTCGCCGCTGCTCAGGATGCCAGCCTGTTGCGCGATCACGCCGGCGTCGAAGTTGTCGTGATCGGCGCCCGGCCGACCGCCAAGGTTGCCCGAATGCAATCCCGAGGCTCCATAGAGCCGCTCATACGCATCGTCGATAGCAGACGGCAGCGCATCCTTCGGGGCGCCCTGCGGCACGCTCCTCGTGTAGTCGAGAATGGTCCGCACCGACTGCGTCACCTGCATCGCTCGCTCCGGCGGAAGCCCCTGCGAGAGCTGCCGCACGATGACTCCCTCGTCCTCGTCCTCGTTCCCGGTCGGTGCGGCTCCCGGGCCGAGCAGCGCCCGCGCGTCTTGAGCCTTCTCGTCTTCCATGCCCCAAGGCAGACTCGGCCAGTGCAGCCCGATGGTGACCGGAGTGAATCCGGCGCGGCGCGCCTTCATCTTCTCGATGTCGCCCTGAACCTCGGCCATCGCGCCGATCCATCGGTCGTACTGCTGGATGGCTGCAGGAATATCGCCCTTCCAGCCGTGACTAATGATGAACACGTCGGTCACGGGCCGCGCGGGATCGGCCACACACTGACGGATGATTTCGCTCATCTGGCTACCGTCCGCTTCGGTGCGCTCTTTGCCGTCTTCGTCAATCAGCACGAGGTAGTACTGCATGTCGTTGATGGAACGCAGAGGCATATCGGTCTCCTTTGATTGCTCACCCGCGCGCACGGGGTGCCGCGCGCCCGACTGTCTCGACGACTAGGTAGAATGGGAAATGGCCGCAAACGGAAGGCAGCACCCGCAGCGCGGGCACTGCGAGCTCAGGGCAGACCGCCTTCGAACAAGACTGCTTCGAGTTCGCGCCGACGCACGAGACCCGCCATGTTGGGCTTATCGGCCCACAGGCGTTTCATGCTGCGCAACTGGGCGGGTACATCCGCGAGATTGTTGTTGGCGATGTCCAGCTTGATCGCGCGCATCTCTTGATAGCGGTCGCCGTCGAGCGAAAACGATGCGCCGCGGTTATAGACCAGCGACACCAGCGCCCCCAGGCAGTCGGGCGAAAGTTCGGATGAACCGGGAAGCGCCGCGGCGGCCTTCGCGGTGGTGCGGGGCAGCGTGATGTCGCGAAATACCCTATGGGCCGCGGCGAAGCTGACGTCGACGTCGCTCACACTGGGCAGCGCCTGCTGGGCCTTCGTGCCGGTCAATCCGCATACGCCCTTCATCTTCGCGATGGCGCCCGCATCGAGCAAGGCTTTCCAGTTCGATTCGAATTCCGCGGCGGTGACGTAGCCCGCGTCGAAACCAATGGCGATAGTCGCGCCCGAATTTCCACCCGGCCACACCGGATGGCGATAGCGCTTCTCGTACACGGTCTCGCTCGTCACTTCGAAAGCGATGATCAGATCGACCGCGCGGTCCGAGATCGGCGGCAACGGTCCGAGCAACATGTTTCCAGCGTCCGGATGTGCTGCGTCGTAGTCCCGTCGTTCGTCGTCGAGCGGTCCGCCTGCGCGCTCGCCGAGTTCCTCAACAGTTTCGCCCAAAAGGCGTTCGAATGAATCCATGCCCATCTCCTCATCGGCGCATTTGATTCGGTTTCCTGCATAAAACGCCAAAGCTGAGAAGCTATCGTTTCGGTATTTTACCGGCTTAGGCGTTCTCTCCTGTCGACTTCGATGGCGCGTCGTACGACACGACCTTGATTCCGCGGTGGCCGCAATGGTGCGTGTCACTAAGCATAGGCCCAAAAACCCCGCTGACAACCTGCCGCGGCCGCGTTGCGCCAGCAGCGCGCAAGTCTGTCTTTCGCTGCATGGAAATTGGCCGATAAGTGCGGTTTTCAAATCACACAAACGGCGCAGACCTCGTAGCCAGTGAAGTCCTTGAGGACTATGAGACATTGCACAACCGCTTCAACGCTGTTGTTCGCTTTCATGGGAGCAAGGCCCTGATCCTCGACCACGGCGTCGAAGCCCACAGGTGGCTGCGGTTGAAAGCAACCGACCCTTGGGAGAGGGCCAATCGAAGGGTCATCCGCCTCGCTCAGTCGTGGGGCCGACCGGGCGACCTTGGTCGCGATGTGGGACGGCAAGGCAACGGACATGGCGACGGGCGGAACCGGGCACATCGTCCGGCTCGCGCAAGAAGCCGGCAATATGGATATCCAGCACACCTAGGCACTGCTGAGCGATTGATCATATGTCCGAACCGGTCAGGCCACTTGATCTGCGTGAACCTATGGCGCATTCTTAGGTAGCGCGAATGTTCGCTTCGCGCATCCGCATCAAGTCATATGCGGTGGGATGGGCTCCGGCGAATCGACGGAATATTTCGGGCAGACTGCGATGAGATGGCGCGTTTTCTACTCCTATTCCCATAGAGATTCCGAGTTGCGCGATGAGCTCGGAAAATATCTTGCGCCCCTAAGATTTCAGGGGAAAATTGAGGAATGGCACGACCGAAAAATCGAACCCGGACACGATTGGGCGGCGGAGATCAGCGACAACCTTAAATCGGCGCACTGTATCCTTTTGCTGGTTAGCTCCGATTTTCTTGCTTCGGAATACTGCTTCGGAGTTGAGGTCGACGAAGCTCTCAAACGTTTGAAGCGCTGTGAAGCGCGAGTGCTGCCAGTTTTGCTTAGACCGTGTCTATGGGAGGAATCGCGCTTTAGCGAACTTCAACATATCCCCCGTGACGGAAAAGCGGTCACGTCCTGGCCATCAAGAGACGAGGCCATGAAAGAGGTCGCCCACGAGATCCGGGCTCTTGTAACACAGCCGATACCGTTCCAAGACGAAACCTCAGAATCTTCGGTTGAGCACGAGCAACGAACGGACACCATTGAACTGGTGCGGAAGCAGGTACTTGCTTATGCACGCCTGTACGAGAGAACACGCCAGCGAATGAGCGCATCAAATGAACGAACGATAAGAATGGAGCAGATTTTTCAAAGGATGAGGTCGATTGCTTTGAGTTCGTATCCGTTACTTTGCGAACTGGTAAATAGTCCCTCGCCGGGCGAGCGCTTAGCCGCAGTTGCTATATTGCAACTATTCTCGGACGAGCAGTCATTTCCATTTTTGATCAACTTGATAAGGTTGGAAAAGCCATTCGTCGGGTATCAGGCGGCCAAGGCACTGAGAGTTGCGGTCGACTGCATTAACCCCCACTCATATCCGAAACTTTTGAAGGCGATATGTGAGGCGCAATCTGCGCTCGAGTCAGCCATGATAGGGTTTGACACAGATCGTCGGACCGTCTTGCGCGAGGCCGAGTCGCTTCTTCAGGCAAACATGGTCGTGATATCAGCCGACAAGCGCTCTGCCGATTAGTTGGGTGTGACACGGTTCGTTTGGCTTTTTGCAGCGGATCGTTGCCATGTCGAACGTTGGATGGTTTTTTTCAGAATGCCGCCCTCAGACTCTTCGCTCCGTCGCCGGCAGTCAGTAGCGGGCGTTTTGCAGGTCTCGAGGTTTCAGGTCCAGCGGTAGGTCGCGCCATGCGTCCTTCGCCGCGCGATAGCCGGGGCCGATCGCAACGCTCTCTCTCGTTCTGTCTGGCTTCGCGCCGCTATTGACCAGCAGGACGAGCCCTCCGAACCGTCACTGCGCAGCCCCATGTGAATGCCGTCGGGCCGCTAGTAGATCCCGCGTGGACTCGATAGAGCGCGACGATTTCAGAGGGCGTGTTCCTCGGCTCGTGGTGCCTTCAGGCGGCTGACCAAATTCGGTGAAAAACCATCGAATTCTTCCCAATAAAACACTGAGACCGTCGCCCATGTTATTCGCCACACTAAAGCTATCGCTCGGCAAAAACCGCTAGAGATTTTGACGATTGGGTCAAATTAGATCAGGACGGCGCCACGCAGCAGTGTCGCGAGTCATGCCGGTCGTGTTCGAGGGGTGACGCCCGCCTAGAGCCTCGTCGGAGAACGCCTGAATCGGTGGCGGCGCGGCAAATAATTAGGGGCACACCAAGGCGCTACCACTTTGGCGCGAGTGCAGGCTAGTCGCACTAACTCTGACGCACCCACAAGACACTTATGGCGCAGCTTTATCTAAGTCTTTGATTTAATGAGATGGTCACTCCCACCCTACTTGCGAGTTACGCTGTAGGGTGCTTTGTTTCTGGAGACCCATCATGCAAAGTGTGACGTTGGTTGGAATCGATCTGGGCAAACACTCGTTTCACCTCCACGGTCAGGATCAGCTCGGTCGAGCGGTGTTTCGCAAGAAGGCAAGCCGCAAGCAGCTCGTCGAGTTTTTTGCCACCTTCCATGCGTGCACCGTCGTCATGGAAGCCTGTGCTGGTGCGCATTTCCTGGCACGCAAACTGACCAGTTTTGGGCACCAGGTCAAACTCGTCTCTCCGCAATTCGTGCGGCCGTTCGTCAAGAGCAACAAGAACGACTTCGTGGACGCCGAGGCGATCTGCGAGGCGGCATCGCGCCCGTCCATGCGGTTCGTTACGCCAAAGACCGAATCACAGCAAACGCTAGCGGCATTACATCGGATGCGCGAATCACTGATCCGCGACCGCACGAAGACGACCAACCAGATACACGGTTTCCTACTTGAATTCGGCATCAGCCTACCGGTTGGCCACGCCGTTATCGCCCGTCTACCCTCAGTGCTTGCCGAGCATTCGTTGCCTGCACGCCTGATCTCGATCCTTGAGAGACTACATGCGCACTTCAATTACCTCAGCGAACAGATCGGTGAGATCGACAGGGAATTGGTCCGGCAGCTCGCTGACGACGACCTCGGTCAGCGCCTGCTGTCAATTCCCGGTGTCGGTCCTGTCACGGCCAGCGTACTCGCGGCAGAGATGGGCGACGGCAAGCAGTACGCCTGCAGCCGGGACTTTGCTGCCTCCATCGGACTGGTGCCTCGCCAGTACAGCACAGGGGGCCGGGCTAACCTGCTAGGCATCAGCAAGCGAGGTGACAAGAACATTCGGCGTCTACTGGTGCAGTGCGCCAGAGCCTACATGATACGGCTTGAGCGGCAATCCGGCCGCCTGGCCGAATGGGTTCGCGCCATGCTTGCACGCCGACATTCCAACGTGGTGGCCTGTGCGTTGGCCAACAAGCTGGCACGAACGGCCTGGGCTCTCGCTACGCGCCACACCACGTTCAATGCGGGAGCGAATTCGATGGCAAGCTGAGCATCGGACTCCGCATATATTTTACCGCAGTGCACCCACCTGGTTTTGCGATCGCTGAAATTTGATGACGTGAATGGCACACCGGCCTGGCGGACAACCTGAACACTAAATTGGCTTCCGAAGCCGAAGATTTTTTCAGGATCACCAGGCGCGATTCTCATCGTGGCGCGGGGAGCTATCTCCACAACGACGCCGGATAGATTTACGCAAGCCAATCCACTACATCAAAAACCAGCCTTGCAAAAATGGGAGTGACCATAGATTTAGTATGTGCAGTCGCATTAACTCTGGCGCCCTACGGTAGGTAGACGCATAACCTGAGAAAAAAAGACCCATAAGTTGAGAAACCTATGGGTCTTTCGCCTTAATAGCGCGGGCTTATTGGCGATTAATTTACGTGCACCTGCATTCCCGAAATACCTCCGAGAGCAAGTGAGCGATTAAGAAATCGATAGCGGCGTGGATAAGCTAGCTTTCCGGAGGGTGCATATTTCCGGGAGGATGCCTTTTAAGTCGACATCGACTAATCGTGGAATCGGGCGAAATCGGTGACGATTAAAAGAAACATGAAATGTGTTCGACAGTTTTTGCTGAGAGCTCGATGACGTATCGCATATCACTAAAGCTTTGAGTGTCGAGCCTCAAGGTCGATTGCCGGTTTTCGCTACGACCGTCAAAGAACGGGGGCTTGTGAAATCGCGGCTTTACGGCCATGCAGATTGACGAAAGCATAGAGGTACGTTTGCTATTCCTACTAGAAGAGAAGTTCACGCTTCGCGCTCCACCGTTGCGGAGGCCCGAAAATGCCGCCTCCTGAGCACATGGGTTGGTTTGTCACCCACCCATCAATCAACACGACCGAAGGCAGAAGCGTCAGCGTTCTCGAGTTTGCGCATCAGCCGGACAATGCAATCCTGGCTGCTTGGGCTCGTCATTTTCGGGAACACTATTGCCTAGAAGCCGACATTGATGTCCTTAGACGTGGCACTGGCCTTTCACGTGCGCAGTTCTTGATTGAGCGGATTTTTCCGAACGCGGAAAATCCAGGACCTGCCGTTCAGGCGGGCGATTTCGCTGAGATACTCGTTTCGGACTTTCTCGAGTACAGTCTGGACCACTGGGTGCCTCGCTGGCGATTCTCCGAAAAAGCCACTCCAAATGAGTCGGTCAAAGGCACTGACATCATCGGACTGCGGATATTCGAAGGGATTTACGCTGGTACGCCATCGACTCGTTCTCCCCCCGGCACCTCCGCCGCCGACGAATGGCAACGCCCAACCGCAGAACGCACCGGCAACGACACCACCCGCTGCGCAGAACACGACGCCGCCCGCCCAAGATGTGCTTACGTTCTTCAGCCTCTACATGCACACGCTGCCGCTCGAAGGCTACGGCCCGGGCGCGCAACCGAATGGTCCTGCAAAGACGCTACCTGGCTACTATGGCGCGACGGAAACGTATGTTGTGGGGACGAACGCGCGTGACCCGCAATTGAAGGCGACGGGCGAGCCTGACGGCACGACTGCGGGTTTGCGCGTGCGCGCCTCACATTCGGGGCACGCCGCCGTGATCGGATGGCTACCGCGAGACACGAAAATCAAGATCGGGCAAAGGCACGGCGCATGGGGCAAGATTTCCAGCTTCGTGGCTGGTGCGTCGCAGCCCCACAAGCAGGGCGAAACGCTGAATGCGAGCGTGGCCCAAGGTTGGGTTTATGTGGGCGAGATGGATAAGGAAAGCAAGCCATCGGCAGTCGACCAGATTTATATCTTGCCGAAGCCCTACAAAATCGCGGCGGGCGAGACCGTTGCCTGGATCGGTGAATATCAGCGGCTTGTGGAGGCGCGCGCGCACCATACCTTGCCTCCCACACTCGGCGAACGCCCCCTGCTCCACGTCGAGGTATTCACAGGAGACGATCTGAATGCGTTCATCTCGCGTAGCCGAACCCGAGCGCAGCAACTCGATGCGAAATCACGCACGTTGCTGCTGATCTCGAAGGGCGCAAAGTTGGTGCAACCCGCTTCTTCCGATATGTCGATTCCCGCTGGCACGAACGTCAAAGTGGCATCGGGCTCGCCTGGCAGCGGTCCATGGTGCAAGGTCGTGAAAGTGGACGCGGCGGGACATCCGCTCAGTGGTCCGGTGCCGCTCTGGATCGCGCGTGCGGATTTGCAGGGCGGCGGCGACCGTCAGGCATGGAGTCAGTTCCCTCTGCGTGTGCAATCAGCTGGTGGCCAACCCGCGGCATGGCCGCGCGTGGTCACCATCGGATCGGCACTGCAGTGCGCTGAAGCAGAAAACAAGACGTGGTACGCGGTCAGCATTGGCGACGAGAATGCCGGACAGATCGATGGCTGGGTGTGCGATCATGGACATCCGCTCGTCGAACTTAAAAGCCCGTGGGACTGGCCCGGTTTCGATGTCGTGAATCTCGACGCTTCGGTTTCTACCATGTTCGAGCGTGCGTTATACATCGCCGATAACGGCACGCCCGACGAGATAGCGCGTTTCGAAGATTCGTTCGACAACGCGCGTTCGGATGAGGCGATCAAGAAGCTGGAAGACGTCATCGACAGCCAGGAGCAGAAAGACGGCAAGATCACCGCGCGCGAACTGCAACTGGCGTTGGGCAAACCATGGCTCGCGGATCGCATCGATCACCTGATCGTGCGATATGAAAGCGAGTGGGGCGGTGAGATGAGCAAGTGGGATGCACTCGATTCGCATATGCGTGCCGGGTTGCCTGTGTGGTAAGCGGAGAAAAAGCGGATTGAAGAACTCAGGTTCTGGTCGGGCACGGCTGGCGTAACGCCAGCAAGCGCGAACGTTTACCATATGCATCCGGTCGGACTGGTGGGCAATTTTTATCGCTACGGTTTCCAGTTCACGCTAGCAATGATGCAACACATCTTCCCGAGTGCAAACGTTGCGACATTACAAGCAGCGATCACGGAATTGAACGCCAATATCAATCTGTTCAAGCTCGACAAACCACTCAGACGCGAGCACTTCTTCGCGCAAATCCGGCGCGAGGCGGGCCCGTCTTTGGCTGTTCATGATGGCGAAAGCCTGAACTATCCGCCTGACCGGTTGCGGCAGAAATTCTCGTATTTCCAGCAACATACCGACGAATCGGAATTGTATGGGCGTACTCCTCAGCATCCCGCCAATGAACAAGCCATCGCTAACCGTGCATATGCGAATAGGAATGGCAATGGAAACATTGCGAGTGAGGATGGATGGAAATACCGTGGGAGAGGCTTGATTCAGATTACGGGCCGTACCCAGTACCGGCACTTTACCGAATGGCACTAACACAATTCAGGTGGCTGGTCCAGCGAGGCGAGTCTGGACTTTCTGGTCGATTACGCGCTTGTCGGCGAGGTCAAATACGCAGTGAGATCTGCAGCTGCATATTGGATCAACAACAGGATGTACGAGACGGCCGATCATGGGGCGACCGAGGACGACGTCGACAACATCACCCGAGCGATCAATCCTGGCCTTTTCGCGCATCATCCTGGTCACCCGATCAGCCAGGAGAACATGAACGACATCGTTGACCGGCGAAATAATTTCGCCTCGATTCACAACTGGGGGGGATTGAAGTGATACGTACGGCAGGAATTTTCATGGTCGTTCTGTTGTCGCTCGTTAAATATGACGTGGTGAGTGCGCAGACTGAGTCGTCGCAGGAGGAACAGACGCTCTGCAACGAAGACGAGGCGGTCTATTTCAGTTGTCCGCTTGAAAACGGGAAGACCGTTTCCGTCTGCGCAAAGGACAACACAAACCCTAATCGTGGCTTCGTGCAATACCGATACGGCAGCAAGAACAATGCTTTCGTATTTCCGCCTGAGAATGTTCCGCCTGCCAGGACGGTCAAGATCACCGACGTCTCCGAAGGAAGTATTCGTGGCCTCCATTTGAAGTTCTCGAAGGAACCGTACACGTATGTCGTGTCCTCGGTCTCGCCGGGTGAACTCTATGTATTGAAAAATGGGAGAATTATTTTCGATAAGGAATGCAAAGCTTCAAGATACAAGAGCTTTTCGAACAAGATTTTCGACGGAGTCAACGAGGCGCCTGTGACGAAGGTCGACATGCACTGAATGATGTTCATAGGCGCAATTGCGGCAATTCATAGGGTGCCGCTCGATGACGATAGCTGCTACGGTGATGTCCGGCAGCAGGCTCGTGTCAAACCGGACCTTCCAGCGATGCCGCCCATTCTAGTGTGTCTGGCAACGCGCGAGAACGAGGCAGGTAGTGAACTCATGGTTGACGGTGAGCATATCTGTGGCTGGATCGCGCTGCACCGTGCCGCCGAGATCGGCGATCTTCTTCTCCGTCTGCGTAATGATTTCCGGGTGAAGCTGACGGAGGAACCGGTTGGTTTCGAGATAGCGGTAGTCGCGACCAGGCGTGAAACCCACGGTCTGGTATGCGCGGATCGCACCGCAGCGATACTCTCATCTGGCTCACATCCTGGGAATGCCATCTTGAAAAACGCGACCTTTAAATTTACAAAGGCAAGTGTTTCGTCGGTTCGGATCGGCTCGCCTCGCACGCAAGCTGTTGGTATCTGCACAGTGATCGCGATGGCATTTTTACTGACCAGCGGTGCTGTTGCCCCGGCACTTGCCGCCGCGCCGTCCTCCACGTTCCGGTTCACTTTGCCGGGGGGGACGGCGATTCTTTATGGCAACGCCGCGAACCCTCAAGCGCCATTGCCCCAGCGTGCATGGAAACAGGCTGTATTCCATTTCCCGACCGGAGCGACGTTCAGCTTACTGCCACGTGCTGGCGAGCGGGAAACGGGCGGAACACAAATGGAACCACCGAGCGACAGCAATATCTCGCCATCCGGTGACTACGTTGTTATCGGGCGAATTGAGTCAGGGTCGGTATCGTCGGGGCCGGGGCAGGCGGAGTCCGACTCGAGCCGGGAGTACTGTTCCGCTATTGAGATTCGCACGGGATGCATCACCGCCGATCAAACCGGTAAGATATGTGGAGCGGGCTGGCAGGTCGGGCAGCGCGCGCGATGGGGGACTGACGATCAGACGAAGTTGATGCTCAAGAGCGACCGTCCGTCGGCAAGCCGGTTGTTGCATTTTATCAGTGCTGGACATCCGCCACGCGCACTCATCGACGGCGATTCCGGTGCCGACAATCTCTTGCGTTGCGATCCGCCGTCGTCAGCCAATCGTGAGATCTATCGGAAGATAGCAGCCAGTTTTCGTGCGGCTGGTGCGCAGAGCGATGCAGGCCTGATCGAGGCCGCGCTGGCAAACGAGGACGGAGGTACCGCCGATACGCCAGCGCCGACGGCTGTGGAAAGCGGGCATCGTGCGATCGTATCGGCGCCAAAGGCGTCGCTTTACACGGCGCCCGATGACGCCCACGCGAGCCAAGCCTATCTGGTGCGGAACGATGCAGTGACGATATTGAAGCAGTCGCCGGCCGGTTGGGCCTATGTGGACTACGTCAATCGTTCGGGCAAACATCTGCTTCGATGGATCAAAACCGATCAACTGGCGATCGAGCCGTGATGTGATCCGCCATAGAAATCGGAACCTGTGGCGTGGCTTATTGATTCTCCGCGAGATTGTCCTGTCCGCTACTGTCTCCTTGCGCGATAGAGCACGCGGACAAACCAATGGACCGTCCTTAGCGAACCGACAAGTATCTTCAGTGTGGCCTCGTTGGCGTAATCGCAGCACCTCGATCATGAACAGCGTACGCGTTGCGGGACCAGGTCAATCGATAGATGATCGCTGGCGGCGATTCACGCAGAACCGAATCTAATTCTTAGGCTAACTGGTGCTTGGTAAGCCGTTTTCGGTGATGCCTGGTCGTATTTTCGCTAGATTCTGCGAATCACACGCATTGCGCCGCCGGTCACACGGCACCTACGCCGACGCCGCCGACCCAGCCTCGATTTTCAAAGGCACTTGCCGACGCTGTCGCCGCGGTGGCTTTGTCCGTTTCGCGCATTCCTGCGCCGAGTAGTGATCAATCTCCTGCAGGCCGGCCGGACTACCCCAAATCCCTTGATACAGCGTCATGTTTCTCGCGATGTACAGTAGCGTCGGATCGTCCTCTTCGTGGCACTCCTCCTCAAAATCGTCGATCAGCGATTCGATGTACCGGTACGCCAGAGTCCCTTTCTCGCGACGCGGATGGGTCGCACCGCGAACGATGTGTGCCCACTTCATCTCGAAGTGGCGTCTCACATCAACTCGTTCTTCGAGCTTGACGATCCGAATATGCGCCTTCGTTAGTTCCTGCGCATCAGTCGCCCGCTGATCTTCGACCAGTCTGACGACTTGGTAACTAAAGGTCGCCGTAAAGATAGCCTTGATGACAAGACCAACTGCCGCGAGTGATGCTTCCTCAAGGTCGAAGCCGTTTACGTTGGCCGTACGGACAGACGGGAGTCTGCAGTTTTACTTCGACACGGCCTATGTAGAAGCAGCGTGTTTTGCGCCGATCCGGTTGGGTGCGCAAGCGGTCAGTGCGTTCAAGGATGAAAAGAAGGCTGTGCAGTATGGATTGCCTTGATCCGGCTCGCGCGCGCTCATCCGGCTAGGTGAGAACGCTGAATTGCTGCTGCTCAAGCGACACCGTCTCGACAATCGTTTCGAACTGAGCCAGTAGGTCTGGTTGGCGTTGCCGCAGGTATTGAGCTACCAGTTGGTTCTCCACAAGCCTGGCGAGATATCCCTTTGCGAGCACCAGGTTCAGCACATCCTGTCCGTAGGTCTGCTCGACAAGTTTGTATTGCCCTTGCAGATTGCTCATCTCCCGCTCCATCTTCGCCATCTGTTCAGGGGTGACGCCGGTCAGCTTTGGCGGCTTCTTTCCATCAACCAGGCGTGCTGCGGGTGTTGCGACAAGCAGCGCTTCGGCATAAGGCACGGTCACGTTGTTCGCCGCTATCATCAGCTCGACGCATTCGACCTGCCGCGTCGGCTTCATTTTTCGAATTGCGCGAGCGAGGTCTACTGAGAACTGGCGATCTCCCAAAAGTTCGGCAGCTTCAGGACATATGCCGTCCAGCAGCGAAAGCTTCTTCAGGATCATGGACACGTCCATGGCGAGGGCCTTTGCCAGCCTCTCCGGCGACACACCCCGTTCGACGACGCGCCGGATCATATAATGCTCCTGGATGGTGGACAGCCGATTGACGCGATTGTTGTACGTGTAGCTTTCGTCATCGGTTGCAACCAGGCACGATACCTCGACAAATTCGAGCTTCTGCATCGCAATGAGGCGCAGGTGACCATCAAGCAGCACATGTTGACCCGTACTCTGATGCGCTGCCGTGACGGACAACGGCTCGATCAGGCCGATCTCCTCGATCGAGGCCTTGATCTGCTTGAACTTGCGGGAATCGATGATTGTCGCCGGCGTTTTGCGCGACGGCAGGATGCACACTAATGGAACGGATAGCGGCTCAGGAATGAAACCGAGCGTCACGCCTGTCATGCGACGCTCCCGCCCGACCAGACACGCTCGGCAAGATATTTCGGCAACGTTGCCAGTCCCTCTGCACGTAGCAGATTGACGAAGTTTTCATCGGCGAACATTTGTCGGAGTGCACCCACGACGAACATGAGCCGCTGCTGCGCAAATTCGGCCTTACGCACCATCGACTTCTGGCGTTCGACTTCATGCTGGTAGGTCCGCACCAGGCTCGATGTCGTTACATCCGTGAGCTTGCCCGACATGTTGTGTGCGGCGGAGCGCCCAAGCGTTTTCCGTCGTTCGATAATCCGTCGGGCGTCTATCAATTGCTTGCCACGTAACTTGCCTGACTCGTAAGCTTCCTGCAGAGCAGCCTGTATTGCCGTGTCGTCGTCACCGGCGCCGACAATAGACAGTGCGGCGTTAAGCGGAATTCGTCCTTTTTCCACTGCTATGACCAGTCGTTCCTCGCCACGATGCAGTAGCATCAGGATACCTTGGATATATGATTGCTTGAGCCCCGTTTTTTCCGCGATCACCTTCGAAGCGTATCCCTGCTCCTGCAATTGCCGGATACCGGCGAGGAGTTCGAGCGGCCTGCACTGACGACGCGCAATGTTCTCCGCGAGACTCATGATGAATGCGTCTTCGTCGCTGACATTCACGACCATCGCCGGAATGGTCGTCTCGCCGAGTGAACGGAAAGCCTTCAGGCGACCTTCGCCGCACACAAGCAGATACTTCTCGACGCCATCTGCTGTTGCACGCGGCGTGACCTTGATCGGTTTTTTCAGGCCGATCGCCCTGATGTTGCCGACGATTTCATTGACGACGCGGTTGTTACGCTCACGAGGATTGATGACCTCGATCTGGTCGATCGGAATCATCCGCACCTCACCCGCCTGTTGCTGCTGGTTCATGCCACCCTCCGGAGACGGGCCCGCTCAGCCATGCCATAGAGATAATCAAGCGTGTCAAAACGGTAGCTCTCGAACTCAATCCTGTTCTGGTCGGCGAGGCTGATACGCGTCTGGCCGAAATCCCGGCGCGGCAGGAGGTAATAATCGAGCGCAACGGAATTCGCGTGGTCGAGCCTAACGGCTACGGTAATGTCCGGCAGCAGGCTCGTGTCAAACCGGACCTTCCAGCGATGTCGCCCATTTTCGTGTGTCTGGCAACGCGCGAGAACGAGGCAGGCAGTGAACTCATGGTTGACTGTGAGCATATCTGTGGCTGGATCGCGCTGCACAGTGCCACCGAGATCGGCGATCTTCTTCTCCGTCTGCGCAATGATTTCCGGGTGAAGCTGACGGAGGAACCGATTAGTTTCGAGATAGCGGTAGTCGCGACCAGGCATGAAACCCACGGTCTGGTATGCGCGGATCAGGCTGCCGAATCTGTACATGTAAACGGAGCTTGATGGCATGCCAACAGTTTCGTCGATAACCAGGCCAGACAGGAAACCACGGTTGCGGTAAAGGTTGCGCAGACGCTCGATGAGCTCCTCATTCGAATAGCGCCGGGCGCGCGCCCGCATGATGCCCTGTGCTGTGTAAAACGTCTCACCTGGTACGATTGACTGGAATGCACTTTCCTGCCGGATCCACATGTCCGGTGTATTGACGACGCGCATCTTCTTGAGTTTGAACGACACGCGGTTGTAGACGTTATTGCCGATGTATTTCTCGTTGGTCAGTACCTCCCGTACAGTCGCTCGTGTCCATTCCCGGTCGAGATTTGTACGAACACGCATACCATTTAACCGGGCCGCAATCTCGTATTCATTTAATGCCCCGTCGATAAACCAGTTGTAGATGAGATTGATAATCCGGATTTCGCTCTCGGGCCCAGGCATAAGGATCACCCGATCGGTCTGCAGGCTCTTGTGCTCGCCTCGCTGAAGTTCTCCTTTCATGATCCCGTGCTGATCGATGAGGACGCGGCGCAAACCGTAGCCAGCCGGTCCGCCCTGCCGGAAGCCGAGCTCGATCAGCCGGCACTGGCCGGCAAACACCTTGGCCGACAATTCCCGGCTGTATTCACCGGCCATTGCCCGCTTCACTCCTTTCACGATGGTGGATACTGGCGAGCCGTCGTTTTCGAACTGTTCGGCGCAGTAGGCAACCTGGATGCCGACGCGCCGGCAGACATACTCGTAGTACGCACTTTCATCCGCGTCCTGGAATCGCCGCCAGCGACTCACGTCATAGACGAGGATTACCTGAAAATCCGCTCGACCACTTTCAACGTCCTTGATCAGTTGCTGAAGCGCCTGCCGCCCGTCGATACGCAGACCGCTTTTACCCTCGTCAGCGTAGGTGCGAACGATCTCGAGACGGCGCCGCACGGCATACTCCCGGATCCTGTCGCGTTGGTTCTCGGTCGAGTACTGCTGGTGCTCGGTCGACATCCGAACGTATTCGGCCGCCCGTACCGAGGGGGCCTGCGCGACGACGGCATCGCCTATGTGATCGAGTGACACGGTCCTGCTCCCGCTGCTTCGAATCCTCGCTCCCCTGCGTTTGCGTGCCCGGCATCGCGCCGGACACGCAGATCGTCACTTTCGAAACGCAACCGCGTCGCAACTGCGGTGGTGTCTGATTCAGAGCGGATACAAGGCAAAGGTAGCAGGCGTGGCGCGGAAGTCGATCACGTCATCTCTTTGCAATCACGTATAAGTGGCCCGTTTGGTGCCGACAGCACGGCGATATGGACGGTGCACGCGTTCATCTTTGCAATGCCCGTTTCGACCGCACGGCGCGGTATGTAGAAGCCTGATGCGAGCGGGTGTAAAGGCGGCGACGCGTCCATGTTTGCAACAGGACTGGAACTTCGTCGCGCATTCCGCTCCCGTTGCATCGCGCAATTGCGCTCCCGATAGGCCGGGTGCGTCGCGCGGTAATGACGCCAGTAGTCCGGCCGACGAGCGCGCCATTTGGCCTGCGCCCGCGCCTGATTGTCGCGGTAGTCGGGATCACTTCGAAGTCGCTGCTGTTGCCAGCGTCGGCGTCGCTCTCGCTGGCAGCCCAGGGCAGAACAGAATCGTTGATTCGGGATGTGAGACAAAGGATGGAAGAGGCTGCCACAGGCAACGCACCGGCGAGCGTTATTCATCACGCGCTCCATACGTAAGGTAGCAATCTGGAGCACGTTGGCAGCCGGGCATCCAACCCGCCTGTGAAACGCTGATGTGCAATCGGCGAAGGCTGCGAGCGCTCAATCAGCGCGTTTCTTGGGTGGGTGACTCAGTCTAACGAATTTGCTACACAAATCCGGGAGGTCCAACTATTTCTGTCCGCAGCGCGTTTTGGGCGCCAGCAGAGCCAGTCTTTACAAGGCTTTGACAGGGGGCGCCGAGATTTTTCAGTTATTGCGGCACAGCTGTCGACTTTTTTCACTTTCAGTGTCACAGATGGTCATGACGCATGTCACTTTTAGTGAAAAAACCCTTTAAATTCAGACAGACGTTTTTCAGGTATTGTGTCACCCGACAGTTTTGTAGCGGGAGCCATAACCTGAGATTTTGGGAAGTATGGCGTCTATGGTGGTCGCGCCATTGGGTCGATCGCAGGGGCCGTACTTGCCTGGAATGATCTGCATAACAACATGCCGGAAGCCTTTCGCAATAAAGAGATGGCATTAGGTTGGCTCTATGGTGCGAGCGGTGCCCTTGGTATTTATGTCGCATTTTTCTCGCTTACCGGGTCAATTCCGTTATTTTGGCCCGTATTTGTGATTTCAATTATCGTGGGAATTGGTATTGCGATGCTAAAGGCATCTGAATTGCACGATTGGATATCGCGCTGCAAATTCAGCACCGAGAAACATTACGATTCGCTAGAGGCTGAGTTGAAGGCATTCAATTCAGCCGCAGGAGGGTAAGGCGTGGACGAGCGCTTGATGAAGAAGTGCGTTGGGAATCCGGTGCCAGAATGGGATATGGTTCACCGTCTGTCCATCGACGGTTCGGTCGGCCCTAATGTTCAAGATTTTGGAACGATTTTCAAAATCAATGGTATTTATATGGACGTGACCGAGCCCTCGCTTCTGGAGAAGCAGTGGTCTGCTGCTGCGATTCCGATTGGTATCGCAGGCATTTGTATTGGACCTTACATGTATTGGCTCACGGAAGTGCGTTATCCATATGCGGCCAGTACGATCGGCGATTTCTTTGCGCTGATGATCTCGCTGATATTCGCATTTATTGTGTGGAAATTTGGGCGAGATCTGTTTTTTGCTCTTCGTCGCCGCCCGATTCGTTTCCACCGAGTCGAGCGCAAACTATACGCCATCCGCAAGCGGCGATTCTTTGCCAAACCCGGGCAAGGTGATGTCGTCTGGGAGATTCCCTGGTCGAAGGAGTCGATCTTTTGCCTGCACCGTGAGAGGTCAACCTTCGGGGAGCTGTTTCACATCCGTCATTACACCGTCGACGATCAGGGCAACGTGACGCGGGTCTTTTCCATCGGCCGCGAATGGATGCCAGAGGCTGAAGTGGAGCTGGCGCTAGCGCAGTGGAACTACTGGTGTCAGTACATGAACGACGGACCGGACGGCCTGCCCAAACCGATGCTGTTCCACACCGAGGACGAAACAGCGCGTGAATCGTTCCTGTTCTCGCTCTATGGCGTGGGGCTGGATGCACCCGCGATCTGGCGCATCATCATGATGCCGTTGATTCTTGTCTTTACGGTGATGCGGATTCTCGTCAATTTGACGTGTCGGGACCCGGTGTGGCCCGAAGCTATCCAGCAGGTCAGTGCGGTAGCGCCGAACGATCCGTATGCGGAACCGCGCGCGGGTACCCCTGTCGGCTGGGGGGAAACCGCGTTGGCGAGACGGCGGGGCGACTACCCGATCAATCCAAAGGAACGGGTCGAAGGCTGGACAGGGGAACAGGACGGCGAGCGCCATGCGGCAGTCTGGCTTGAGAATCCTGGCATCGAAGCGCGCTCAGCAGCGCGAGTCTGAAGATGAAGAGCGAAAGCGGACGAAGCATGATGCAAACAGGCGTTAAGCCGATACGCAGTAGCTTCCCAACTGAGGCAATCGCTGCCCTATTTATTGCGGTTGCTTTGCTCTCCGGCTGCACGCAAAGCAACGCTTCGACAGACGACGCTATGGAGGCGGCAGTCAGATCAGCGTTGCCGAACGACAAGGATATCAAGTTCGACGGATTGTACGAAACCACTCCCAATTTGCGTGGGTCCAGCGACACTCCGAACTACAAACGCAGGTTCACCTGCGGGTATGTGACCTGTAGGAATGAGGCAGGGAAATCCATCAGGGCGCGCTTTATCTATCTTTCTCATCCGGACGATCCATCGCAGGCCGGCAAAAATTTTCTCAATGTGGAGAAGCCCGAAATAAGTTATGGGATTCGCGATGAAGAGAATGGCGGCAAATATGTGACTTCATTCGAACTGACTGGATGGAATCGATCGTGCGCCGATGCCCAGCATCCCAAAACTTTCAGCGGCGTTGCTCCGGAAAGCATTGGATAAAAAAGACCTGAGTCGGCGCTGGTTTCATCCGGCCGGTGACGCGACAGCACGAGCAATGCGAGGCTAGAGATGAAAGACGAAGCTGGACGTGGCGTGATCCGCCTGAACGACAAAACGACACACGGCGGGCATGTGACGACCGCCTGTGATGACTTCAAGGTGATGGATGTGCCCGTCGCACTCGAAGGCGACAAAACATGGTGTCCGCAGTGCCAGGGCACCTATGCTATCTTGCCGAAGGACAGCACACGCCAGCATTTCGGTAAGGCGGTCGCTTATCACGGAGATCCGACGGAGTGCGGTGCGACGCTGATCTCGTCGCTGTGAACGGCTCATGGTATCCGTTCGGCCACGACAACGCCGCCATCCGCGGCGGCGGCAACTATTTCTCTGACGATGCTGGCCAGCACTGGACGCATCTGAAGATCCAGGCCGGCATCCTTGCTCTCGATCCACGCACGGATGAACTATTAGCGTCGCCGTTCGAAAACTGGCAGTCGACAGCGCCGATTCGGGCCTATTAGCTGGGCAAATAGCGGATTTCACGCAGCGTGGCCTGAGACCAGCGCTGCCGACGGGGGATACGAAGCATCCTTAACAAGTTGATTCACACATTCGACTTCGCCTTCGCCTCGCTCTCCTCATCCCACTCGATCCGCTCAAGCAAAGCTCTCAGCTTCGCGCCTCTCGCCGCATTCACCATGGCGACATGCGCTACGCGCCCCGCGAGATGCGCCCGGAAGTCCCGATGACCATCGCGATTCTGCGAACGTAGTCCATGCCGAACGCAATTGCTCAGCACGGCCTTCAAGGCATCGAACTCCGTCCGCCCCACATTCGCGTGCCAATTCACCACCACCCCGGCCAGATGCTGTCGCGCACCACGCCGCATCACGCGCGTCTTCCTCAGATTGACGGAAAACCCTTCTTCAATAGCAATAGCCGCGACGCGAACAGATAAGCGCTCCACCATCCGCGCGACATTCTCATCGCCGGAAAACGCGAGATCATCGGCATAACGCGTATAAGTCGCCCCCACCGAACGTGCGAGACCCGCCAGCCGACGATCGAACCGAAAAGCGCACAGGTTCGCCAGCGCCGGCGAAGTCGGCGCACCCTGTGGCAAATGTCGATTCCGATAGCGCTGCCGCTCCTGCCACGGCAAACGCTCGCGCACATCCGCCGCCAGCAAGCGTCCGCTCGGTACGCGCTTGGTACACAACGCAGTAAATACCTGCGCGACAGCTGGAGAAAACCCGAAACTATGAAAATCGGAGTAAACGCGCCCCGCATGAACTGACGCAAAAAAATCGGTCAGATCGAAGCGCATCACCACCGCTTTACCCACATGCGGCACGGTAAAGGTCACGATATTCCGGCCACGTCGAAAACCGTGCGCCGATTCGTGGGCCGGAATACGATCGAGCAACCCCGACAACACCTTGAGTTGTAAAGCCCGCTGCCGCGGCTTGGGAATCTCGATGATCCGACACCGACCGTCGCGCTTCTCGATCGCCTTATACGAATAGTGATGAAGCGGCGTCGCAGCACTATGCGCCGGCACGCGCCAACGAGCGGCGAACCAGTGCAACTCGTCTGGCTCGATGCCTAGCCGCGCAG
Organism: Burkholderia sp. WP9; assembly: GCF_900104795.1. Taxonomy (NCBI): domain Bacteria; kingdom Pseudomonadati; phylum Pseudomonadota; class Betaproteobacteria; order Burkholderiales; family Burkholderiaceae; genus Burkholderia; species Burkholderia sp. WP9. The sequence continues at coordinate 3,507,890 of NZ_FNTG01000001.1, read as the reverse complement.
CTAGATCACCAAGCGTCGGCAATTGCGGCAACGCCACCTCGCGTAACCAGAGCGGGGGCGGCCGCTGAAAAGGCGGCCGAAAGGAAGGCAGGGCGGCCAGTCAACGCGTCTTGTGCTGCGTGAGCGCTCTTGCGTAACACGCAACTGAGGCTCACGCGACGAACTGCGGAGTAGTGTTGATCCACGGGGTAGCCTCGTGGTGCCCGGAACCGATGTCGCTTGCCTCGAGGGGTGCTTGACCAGCCGTCACCGCGTGGCGACGATAAGCGAGCCGGCCGAAGCTTGTCAACGCACTGGCACTACGAAGTGATTTTTCGCGAAACATGAATGACGTTTATCTGACGGTCGCATCGGCCATACCATGTCGAAACTCAGCACGCCGACCGCGGGCCCCAGCGCCAAAGTTTCGCAACGTCGCGTGTCCGCAACTTATCCACACCCTCCTCTGGACAACTTTTGTACAACCCACCTGACACATTGTGGGCGAAACCTTGATAAAAACGCGATGTCACCAACTCGCACAAAAGTTTTCCCTGGCTCCGTGTTCCTGTTCGCGCACGCTCCGCAGGGTTATCGATTCCGCATCGCCTTGATCCGTAAACGAAGTTTCAGGTTATCCACAGAAGAACGCGAGGCTTGTTAACTATTACTACGTATACATATACAAAGACTATAAAAACCAGAGAGGCACCCGCGCGGCACGCTGCACAAGCGAGCATTGCCGGCAGGTAAACGCTCAAGCCAGCGGTAAACAGATCTCCGTGACGAGATCAGCAGGCGCCGTATCCTTCGGGCTATTCAGATACTCCTCGAACACCGGCGCGTCGGCGGCTTCTCGCCCGGATTGCATGAGCCACGTTCCATACAGCCACTCATACGCCGCACGCATATCGCTATACGGTCCTTGATGTCGCAACACCGCGTACTCACCACCCTTCACATGCGCCACGGAAACCGGCGGACTGACCGTCACGGACGCCTGAACCGGATGCGGCAACAACACTCCAGCCTTAGACCGCAACTCACTCTCCGCAACGACACCCGGATCGTCGTAGTAAACACCGATCATGCGCATCTGCGCCGCGAGCAGATTATGTTTCGCCAGCCAGCCGAACAGCGCATCGAACGCTTTGCCGATCTGCATATAAGGGCCAATGTGATCGACCGACAAAACCTCCATCGGCTCCACGTGACGAATCACCACTTCACGCAATGTCATTTGATCGTCTCCTGATAGCACCGGTCGAAACCGGCTATGTGTGCCTTGCTTGCGATACTGTGCCGGCGGCATGCCGAACACAGCGCGAAAGGTGCGGGAAAAAGATTGCAGACTGCTGTAGCCGGAGCGTTCGGCAATCTCCGGAATCGGCATCGAGCCGTTCGCCAGATAGCCGGCCGCGCGATGCAGCCGTAAACGTCGCACGGTGGTGGCGACCGTCTCGCCATACATCGCCTGATAAATCCGGTGCCAGTGATACGGCGAGAGGCAGGCGATTTCCGCCAGACGATCGATATCGAGCGGTTGGTCCAGATGATCGTAAATATGGTCGAGCACGCGGCCGAGCCGGGATTCATAGCGAGCTCGATTACCTGATTCATTCATGGCTGGATCAACGTGAGAGCTGTCGAACGGATGTGCGCCAAAGTATCACGTCCGCGTTTACCAAATCCTGCGAAGTTCACCTGAACTCAGCGGTAAACATACGCTGCAGTTAAGCGCCCGCTGACACCGCCACGCCGCAAAACTTTGCCGGATTTCGATAACACCTCGAATAATGGCTCACTACCATCGGCTGAAACCTGTCCGCCCATGCACCGCAAAGCCTTGCGGGATCGAGCCGGCGGCACCGTCAGGGAGCACCCGATGAAATCAGAGTCCAACAATCAGCACGTCGGCAAAGTCACGCATCACGAGTTGAAGCAGACGCTCGGCACGTGGCAGCTGTGGGGCATCGCGGTCGGCCTCGTCATTTCCGGCGAGTATTTCGGCTGGAGTTATGGCTGGGCAAGCGCCGGCACACTCGGCTTCGTCATCACGGCGATTTTCATTGCCGCGATGTATACGACGTTCATTTTTAGTTTCACCGAACTCACCACCTCGATTCCGCATGCGGGCGGCCCGTTCGCGTACGCCCGTCACGCTTTTGGTCCGACCGGCGGTTATCTGGCCGGCGCGGCGACGCTCGTCGAATTCGTGTTCGCGCCACCGGCCATCGCGTTGGCAATCGGCGCCTATCTGCACGTGCAGTTTCCGGGTCTCGAACCGAAACATGCGGCGATGGGCGCTTATCTCGTCTTCATGGCGCTGAATATCGTCGGCGTGCAGATTGCCGCGGCGTTCGAGCTGTGCGTGACGCTGCTCGCGATCTTCGAGCTGCTCGTTTTCATGGGTGTCGTGTCACCCGGTTTTCAGTGGTCGAACTTCGCGAAGGGTGGCTGGTCCGGCGCCGACACCTTCAGCATGGGCTCGTTTCACGGCATGTTCGCGGCGATTCCGTTCGCGATCTGGTTCTTTCTCGCGATTGAAGGCGTGGCCATGGCCGCCGAAGAAGCCAAGAACCCGAAGCGCTCGATTCCGATCGCCTACGTCGCCGGCATTCTGACGCTGGTGGTGCTTGCCGTCGGCGTGATGGTTTTTGCCGGCGCGGCTGGCGACTGGACCAAGCTGTCGAACATCAACGATCCGCTGCCGCAGGCGATGAAGTTTATCGTCGGCGAACATAGCGGCTGGATGCATATGCTGGTGTGGCTCGGGCTGTTCGGACTGGTCGCGTCGTTTCACGGCATCATCCTCGGCTATTCGCGGCAGATCTTCGCGCTGGCTCGCGCCGGCTATCTGCCAGAGTGGCTCTCGAAGGTGCATCCGCGCTTCAAGACGCCGCATCGTGCGATTCTTGCGGGCGGCGTGGTGGGCATCGCGGCGATCTACAGCGACGAGCTGATCCAGTTCGGCGGCCAGACGCTGACAGCGAACATCGTGACGATGTCGGTATTTGGCGCTATCGTGATGTATATCATCAGCATGTTGTCGCTGTTCAAGCTGCGTCGCACCGAGCCGAACATGGAGCGCCCGTTCCGCGCGCCGCTGTTTCCGGTTTTTCCGGCGTTCGCGCTGGTGGCCGCGGTGATTTGTCTGGCAACCATGGTCTACTTCAATTTTCTGGTGGCGGTCGTGTTCGCAATCCTCCTCGCGCTGGGCTACGTCTACTTCCTGATGACGCGGCATCAACGCGAAGCCGCGCCGGCGGACGCGTTGCTTGAGGAATGACGGATCGAGCCGCTGCTCGAGCAGCGGCGATGGAGTCGTAAAGATGAGCTACACCGAGACGATCGGCAGCCGCACCTACCGCTTTGCCGATCTGAAGACCCTGATGGCGAAAGCCAGTCCGCAGCGTTCCGGCGACCAGCTCGCGGGCGTGGCGGCGGCGAGCGAGGAAGAACGCGTCGCCGCCAAGATGGCGCTCGCGCAATTGCCGCTGCGCACCTTCCTCAACGAAGCGTTGATCCCCTACGAAAGCGACGAAGTCACGCGCCTCGTGATCGACGATCACTCGCCGCAGGCATTCGCCGAAATCGCGCATCTCACGGTGGGCGATTTTCGCAACTGGCTGCTGAGCAGCACGACCGATGCCGACGCGCTCACGCGTATCGCCGCGGGTCTCACGCCGGAGATGGTCGCAGCGGTGTCCAAACTGATGCGCAATCAGGATCTGATTGCGGTAGCGCGTAAACGTCCGGTGATTACGCGCTTTCGTAACACGGTCGGCTTGCCGGGTCACATGTCGGTGCGCTTGCAACCGAACCATCCGACCGACGACGTCAAAGGCATTGCCGCCTCGATGCTCGACGGCCTGATGTACGGCTGCGGCGACGCGATGATCGGCATCAATCCGGCCAGCGACAATCTCGCCGCGATCACCAAGCTGCTGCTGATGATCGACGACTTCCGCCAGCGCTATCAGGTGCCGACGCAATCTTGCGTGCTGACCCACGTCACCAATACGATTGCCGCGATCGAAAAAGGCGCGCCCGTCGATCTGGTGTTTCAGTCGATTGCCGGCACGGAGAAAGCGAACGCGGGCTTCGGCATTTCTCTCGCGCTGCTGCAGGAAGCGTATGAAGCGGGCCTTTCGCTGAAGCGCGGTACGGTCGGCAACAATCTGATGTACTTCGAAACGGGCCAGGGCAGCGCGTTGTCGGCGGATGCGCATTTCGGCGTGGATCAGCAGACCTGCGAAGTGCGCGCCTACGCAGTCGCGCGCAAGTTCAATCCATTCCTTGTGAACACTGTGGTCGGATTTATCGGACCGGAGTATCTCTACGACGGTAAACAGATCACGCGCGCCGGTCTCGAAGATCATTTCTGCGGCAAACTGCTCGGCGTACCGATGGGATGCGACATCTGCTACACGAACCATGCCGAAGCCGATCAGGACGACATGGACAATCTGCTCACGCTGCTCGGCGTAGCGGGCATCAACTTCATCATGGGCATTCCAGGCGCTGACGACGTCATGCTCAATTATCAAAGCACGTCCTTCCACGACGCACTTTACGTGCGTGAGGTACTCGGCTTGCGCCGTGCGCCGGAGTTCGAAGAATGGCTGGAGTCGATGCAGATCACCGACTCGCGCGGTGCGTTGCTCAGTGCATCGGCACAACAACCGCTGCTGGAAGGCGCGTCCGACTGGATGGGCATCGCATGAGCGACTTCCTCGAAAAGAATCCGTGGAACGCGCTGCGGCAGTTTACCAATGCACGCATCGCGCTGGGCCGCGCGGGCAATAGCCTACCGACTGCGCCGCTATTGGCGTTCAATCTGTCGCACGCGCAGGCGCGTGATGCCGTGCATCATCCGCTCGATACGGACGTGTTGCACGAGCAACTACGCGCGCAAAACTTCAACACGCTCGACGTGCATAGCGCCGCGCCCGATCGCGAGCATTATTTACGGCGTCCCGATCTCGGCCGACGTCTATCGGAAGCAAGTCGCGTAGCGCTGGCGGCTGTCCCCGACGATTCGCCCGAGGTGGTCTTCGTAATCGGCGACGGTCTTTCGGCGTTCGCCGCGTCGAAGCAGGCTCTTCCGCTGCTGCAAGCGGTCGTTCCACGTCTCGCGGATTGGAAGATTGGCCCAGTCGTGGTCGCGCGTCAGGCGCGCGTTGCGCTGGGTGATGAGATCGGCGAATTGCTGAATGCCAAGCTAGTGGTGATGCTGATCGGTGAGCGACCGGGTTTGAGTTCGCCCGATAGCCTCGGCATCTATCTCACGTACGCGCCGAAAGTCGGCTGCAGCGACGCGCAGCGCAACTGTATTTCGAACGTGCGCCCTGAAGGACTCGACTATCCGTTGGCCGCACACAAACTGCACTATCTGCTGACACACGCAAGGCGTTTGGGTCTCACCGGCGTCGGCCTGAAGGACGACAGCGATGCGCTGCTGGCAGAGGCACCAGCAGCACCCTCGATCAGCGACGATTCAAACCCTGGCACCGCATAACAGATCGCACACAGGATCAAGCATCGGCCCGCTGCACCGGATGCGTTTCGAGCCACGCGTTCTCGTCGTCTTCGAAAAGACGGGAACGCGTCAGGAAACGCAAACCGCTCGGCCGCTCCAGCGAAAACATTCCTCCGTTGCCCGGCACCACGTCGATGATCAACTGCGTGTGCTGCCAGTATTCGAATTGTGATTCGCTCATGTAGAACGGCACGTTCGCAATCGTGCCGAGTTTCACGTCGGACGAGCCGACCATAAACTCGCTTTGCGGAAACATCATCGGCGCGCTGCCGTCGCAGCATCCGCCGGATTGATGGAACAGCACGGCCCCGTGCTCGGCGCGCAACTTGTCGATCAACTCGACGGCGGCCGGCGTTGCGATTACGCGGGCGACTTCCTTCTTATCAGCCATCACATGCCCTTGCAAAAAAGAGAGCGAGCCGCACAGTGCGGCTCGCCCGAACAGGAGCGCGGTGCTTAGAAGAAACCGAGCGGCTTGTCGCTATAGCTGACCAGCAGATTCTTGGTCTGTTGATAATGGTCGAGCATCATCTTGTGATTCTCGCGGCCAATACCCGACTGCTTGTAGCCGCCGAACGCCGCATGCGCCGGATAGGCGTGATAGCAGTTCGTCCACACGCGGCCCGCCTGGATCTGACGGCCGAAGCGATAGGCGCGCGTGCCGTCGCGCGTCCACACGCCGGCGCCGAGACCGTAGAGCGTATCGTTGGCAATCTCGAGCGCTTCTTCTTCCGTCTTGAACGTCGTGACCGACACGACCGGCCCGAAGATCTCTTCCTGGAAGATGCGCATCTTGTTGTTGCCGCGGAAGACGGTCGGCTTTACGTAATAGCCTTTGCTCAACTCACCGCCAAGCGTATTGCGTTCACCGCCAATCAGACATTCGGCGCCTTCCTGTTTGCCGAGGTCCACATACGAGAGGATTTTTTCCAGCTGTTCCTGCGAAGCCTGCGCACCGATCATCGTCTTGGTATCGAGCGGATGCCCTTGCGTGATCGCGGCGACACGCTTGAGCGCACGTTCCATGAAGCGGTCGTAGATCTTTTCATCGATCAACACGCGCGACGGACAGGTACACACTTCGCCCTGATTCAGCGCGAACATCGTGAAGCCTTCGAGCGCTTTGTCGAAATAGCTGTCGTCCTCGCTCATCACGTCCGCGAAAAAAATATTCGGGCTTTTGCCGCCGAGTTCGAGTGTGACGGGAATGATGTTCTGGCTCGCGTACTGCATGATCAGCCGCCCGGTCGTGGTCTCACCGGTAAACGCGATCTTGGCGATGCGCTTGCTGGAAGCGAGCGGCTTGCCGGCTTCAAGACCGAAGCCGTTCACCACGTTCAGCACACCCGCGGGCAGCAGGTCCTGAATTATCTCGACCAGCACGAGAATCGAAGCGGGCGTTTGCTCGGCAGGCTTGAGCACCACGCAGTTGCCGGCGGCAAGCGCGGGCGCGAGTTTCCACACCGCCATCAGGATCGGGAAATTCCACGGAATGATCTGCCCGACCACGCCGAGCGGTTCATGGAAGTGATAAGCGACCGTGTCGTGGTCGATCTCGGAGAGCGAGCCTTCCTGCGCACGCACGGCGCCGGCGAAATAGCGGAAGTGATCGATGGCGAGCGGAATGTCGGCGGCCATGGTTTCGCGCAACGGCTTGCCGTTGTCGATCGTCTCGGCTACGGCGAGACGCTGCAAGTTCGCTTCCATCCGGTCGGCAATGCGGATCAGGATATTCGCGCGATCCGCGGCGGAGGTCTTGCCCCACCCCGTTTTCGCACGATGCGCGGCATCGAGTGCGAGTTCGACGTCGGCTTCACGCGAACGCGGAATCGACGTGAACGCCTCGCCGGTGATCGGCGACACATTGTCGAAATACTCGCCGCCCACGGGTTTCACCCACTCGCCGCCGATAAAGTTCGCGTACTGCTTTTTGAACGGGAATTCGGTGGTCAGGAATTGCATCTCTGCATGGTTCATCTGTGTGCTCCTCACATGTTTGAATGGGCTATATTCGGCGCGATATTTCGCTTGGCCGCCTCAGGGTAGAGCCAGAAGCGTGCCAATGCACCGTGCTGGTGACCCATGCACACGCGGCAGGCACTAGCGCACGGCATGGCGCACGAGATTGTTCAGTCGCTATCAAGGGGGCGTCACAATTTTGAGCAATGCACGCAGTGCTGTTCATCCATTGAACAGTGGGCCTGTGGGCTGGCGGTACGATTCGAGTGGCGAGGCGCCTGAGTCGTTCGGCATGGGAATTGCCTTTCCCTGTCACCCTCATGTTCCGTTTGCGCAGATCCGGTATGACGATCGACACTTTCCGCGATAGCCTGGCCGCTTCGGTGCTCACGCCGCAGCCGAGCTTCTGCGTGCAGACCCGCGTCGCCCATGATGCCGACGAGCAGGCGCGCAATCTTCATGGCTGGAGCCAGACCTACGACCAGTTGACGGCGGGGTGTTTTGTCGGCGGCCTGACGGAGTTGTGTCTTGATCACATGCAGGTGTTCGTCGAAACGACCAGCCACACGCTGCGGCAAACCTGCGAAGTGCAAAAGGACGCCTATTGGTTTGGCATTCCGACTTGCCCCGCCGGTTCCGGCCGCATCGACGCGCAAGTGATCGCCGGCGACGCGCTCGCGTTCCGTCCGGGCGGGATCGAATTTGAGCTGCTGACCTCCGCGGGTTACGAGATTTTCGGTGTGGTGGTCAAAGGGGAGGTGCTGCGCCGTTACGCGGAGCAAGTGGAGCGCATCGGTCTGGCCGACCCCGTGCCGAATACGCAGGTCGTGCCGATCGGCATGGCGCGCAAGGAACAGTTGTGCGCCACGCTGCGTCAGTTGCTCGACGATGGCGCCGTGCGCGGCGCGCCGCTGTCTTCGGTTGCTCGCAACAATCTGCAGGCCGCGGTGCTGGCTTCGCTGTTCGACGTCGGTGCGTTGCCCGCTTTGGAGTCAGCTTCGGAGCAGGTTGTGATGCCGACGCGGCCGCGTCGGCAGTCGATCGTGTCGGAAGCGCGCGACTATGTGCTGTTCAATCGCGACCGCGCGGTGAGCGTGCCGGAGTTGTGCGAGCAGTTGCATGTCAGCCGGCGCACGCTGCAATACTGTTTTCAGGACGTGCTCGGCATGGCGCCCGCCACGTATCTGCGCGCGATTCGCCTGAATGGCGCGCGGCGCGATCTGTCGAGCGCAACGCGCTCGGTGCAGGACGTCGCGGCGGCGTGGGGCTTCTGGCACCTGAGCCAGTTCGCGACCGATTACCGGAAGCTCTTCGGCATGCGGCCGTCGGATACGTTGAAGGCGGCGATCGGCGCTCACGGGGAGACGGCCGGCGCGGTGAACGCGGTCGCGCACTGACCTGGCCGGCTGCAAGCGCCGTGCGCTGCACCGCAACTGCAAAACTGGCTATGCCGTCACTTGCGCAACAGCCGCAACCCGTTCGCGACCACCAGCAGGCTCGCGCCGACATCGGCGAAAACGGCCATCCACATTGTGCCGAGGCCGATCACGGTCAACACGAGGAACACGCTCTTGATGCCCAATGCAAGCGTGATGTTCTGCACCAACACCGAATGCGTCGCCTTCGACAGGCGAATGAATGCCGGAATTTTGCGCAGGTCGTCGTCCATCAACGCGACGTCGGCGGTTTCGATTGCCGTGTCGGTGCCCATCGCGCCCATCGCGAAGCCGATGTCGGCGCGTGCCAGGGCGGGCGCGTCGTTGATGCCGTCGCCGACCATGCCGACTGTCGCGTGACCCTTCGACCACTGCGCGACCGCGTTGAGCTTGTCTTCCGGCAACTGATTGCCGCGCGCTTCGTCGATACCGACCTGCTGCGCGATCGCGGCGGCGGTGTGCGGGTTGTCGCCGGTCAGCATCGCCGTGCTCAAGCCGAGGCGCTGCAATTCGGCGATGGCGGCGCGGCTCGTCTCCTTCACCGTATCGGCGACCGCGAACAGGGCCAGCACGCGTTCGGCGTCCGCCAGCATCACCACGGTCTTGCCCTGGCGTTCAAGCACGTCGAGCCGTGATTCGAGCGACGCCGAGCAGCGTCCGAGTTCTTCGATCAACCGATGATTGCCGAGCCAATAGCGCAAGCCGTCGATCTCACCGCGCACGCCGCGTCCCGCGAGCGCCTCGAAGGCGTCGACCGTCAGATGGCTGACGCCGTCGGCCTTCGCGGCCGCCGCAAGCGCCATGGATACCGGATGATCCGAGCGTCCCGCGAGGCTCACCGCGAGCGCGCGGCAACGGACGGCGTCGACCTCGGCAAGTATCTCGAACTCGGTTTGCACGGGCTTGCCGTGGGTGAGCGTGCCGGTTTTGTCGAGCGCGAGCCGGGTCAGCTTGCGGCCCCGTTCGAGAAATGCGCCGCCCTTGATCAGAATGCCTTTGCGGGCGGCCGCGGCGAGACCGCTGACGATCGTCACCGGCGTCGAGATCACGAGCGCGCACGGGCACGCGATCACCAGCATCACCAGCGCCTTGTAGATCCACGCTTGCCACGATCCGCCGAAGAGAAGCGGCGGCACGATGGCTACGGCGAGCGCGACGGCGAACACGATCGGCGTATACACGCGAGCGAACTGATCGACGAAGCGCTGCGTCGGCGCCTTGGTGGCCTGCGCTTCTTCGACTGCATGGATGATGCGGGCGAGCGTCGTATTGCCAGCGGCGGCGCTGACGCGATAGTCGAACGAGCCGGTCTGGTTGATCGTGCCGGCGAACACCGCGTCGCCCGTCTCCTTGTCGACCGGCAGGCTTTCGCCGGTGATCGGCGCCTGATTCACACTCGAGCGGCCCGCCACGATCTCGCCGTCGAGCGCGATCCGCTCGCCCGGCTTTACGCGGACCAGGGCGCCGGGCGCAATCGCCTTGAGGTCGATGGACCGCCAGCTGCCGTCGGGCTGTTGCACGCTGGCCTGGTCGGGCGTGAGTTGCATCAGGCCCTGGATCGCATTGCGGGCGCGGTCGAGCGACTTCGCCTCGATCAGTTCGGCGATGGTGAAGAGCACCATCACCATGGCGGCTTCCGGCCATTGCCGCAGGATCAGCGCGCCGGTCACCGCGATGCTCATCAGCGCGTTGATGTTCAGGTTGCCGTTGCGGATCGCAAGCCAGCCCTTCCTGTACGTCGTGAGGCCGCAGGAGAGGATGGCGACGATCGCCAGAGCCGCAGACACCCAGACCGGCGTGCCGAGCCAGCCTGCGGCCTCTGAGCCGGCCGCGGCCACACCGGCGAGCACCAGCGGCCACCACGGCTTGGGCGGCGTGTGCGGAGCTGCGGTGGGCGGTGCGTGCGGATCGGCGTCCGCCAGTTCCGGCGTGAAATCGAGCGAACGGAGCGCGGCGAGGATCGAGTCGAGCGCCTCGGGCGCGTGGACCACCGTCAAGACCCGCTGCATCAGGTTGAAGTCCATGCTGCGCACGTGCGGCATGCGGTTGAATTTCTTGCGGATCAGCGCTTCTTCGGTTGGGCAATCCATCTGCATGATGCGGATGGCGGTGCGCAGGTCGCTGCCGACGGCTTCCGGTTGCGGCAGCCGGACCGGTGCCGACGCGGCTCCCGCCGTCGCGCAACAAGGTGTGTCGGCGGGACTGTGAGCGTGGCGATGGTGGCCGTGGTCGTTGCAGAGATCGTGGTCACCGTCATGGTCATGAGCGTGGTCTTCGTGGCCATGGTCGCACTTCGCGCCGTGACCATGAGCCGGTTCGTGCGCATGGGCATGGCCGTCGTGGCCGTCGGTGCAGGCTTTCACCCGTTCCAGTCGGTCGGTTTCGGCGTGGTTGGCTTGAGGCATGGTGGCTTCCTGGTTCGATTTGTGGTCTAGTAAACACCTTGAAGCCACTACAAGGTCAAGGCCGCCATCCGGAGGGTCCATGAAAATCGGCGAATTGGCGAAAATCGCCCATTGCACGACCGAAACCATCCGTTTCTACGAGAAAGAGAGCCTGTTGCCGGAAGCGGAGCGCACGGAGGCCAATTACCGCAGTTACACGGCAAAGCACGTCGAACGGCTGCGTTTCATCCGTAATTGCCGCGCGCTCGACATGACGCACGACGAAATCCGTGCGTTGCTGCGTCTGACCGACGCGCCGGCCACCGGCTGCGGCGGCATCAATGCCTTGATCGACGAGCACATTGCGCACGTCGACACCCGCATCGACGAACTGAAGCAGCTCAAAGTGCAATTGACCACCTTGCGCGAGCAATGCCACGGCGAACAGGCCGTGGAAGATTGCGGCATCGTGCACGGGCTCAACGAAATGGATGTGAGCGCGCCGCGTGCGCGGCATACGCACCTGGGTTGATAGCCTTCGGCCGTCGTCACCTCGACGGCCGCGACCCATTCACGGCTGGGCCGCTCGTGCGGCCCGCCGGATCAACAATCGAATCCAGTTGGAGAAGCAACGTGTTTACCTGTAGAAATCAATCCTGCGAAGCCCAGTGGGAGCAATCGGACGTCGTCATCAAGAACGAAGGGCAGGGCCTCCTGTTCCGTTGCCCGATGTGCGGCGCGCGCAATTACGTCGAGCGTTTCGACGGGGACGACGGCTCGGTGTTGTACGAGCAGATCGAAGGCCGTCCCGCCCCCGGCCCCATGGCCGAATAGTTTTTGCCTTCAGCAGCCTCTTGCCGACTCCAGCCGATTGCGAGCCATCACACCTATGAACAGTCCCACCACCGCCGGCGCGCCGTTTAGCCAGCTACCGCTGCCGCCCGCGACGCTCGCCAACCTGACCCAGCTCGGTTATGTCGAGATGACGCCGATTCAGGCCGCGAGCCTGCCCATCGCGCTCGCCGGCCACGACCTGATCGCCCAGGCGAAAACCGGCAGCGGCAAAACCGCGGCGTTTTCGCTCGCGCTGCTGGCGCGCCTCGACGCGCGCAACTTCGCCGTGCAAGCCATGGTGCTGTGCCCGACGCGCGAACTCGCCGATCAGGTCACGCAGGAAATCCGGCGCCTTGCGCGCGCCGAAGAAAACATCAAGGTGCTGACGTTGTGCGGCGGCACGCCCATGCGTCCGCAAACGGCGAGTCTCGAACACGGCGCGCACATCGTGGTCGGCACGCCGGGCCGCATCATGGATCACCTGGAGCGCGGGAGCCTGCCGCTGCAGTCGCTCAACACGCTGGTGCTCGACGAAGCGGACCGCATGCTCGACATGGGTTTCTTCGACGATATCGCGACCGTGGTGAAGCAGTGCCCGAAAGAACGGCAAACGCTGCTGTTCTCGGCGACGTATCCCGAAGGCATTGTCAAACTGAGCCAGCAATTCTTGCGTAATCCGAAGGAAGTCAAACTCGCCGAGCGGCATGACAACACCAAGATCCGTCAGCGCTTCTATGAAGTGACCGAAGACGGGCGTCTGCACGCGGTCGGTCTGCTGCTGAACCACTATCGCCCGGTGAGCACGCTGGCGTTCTGCAATACCAAGCAGCAATGCCGCGATCTGCTCGACGTGCTGCGCGCGCAGGGATTTCATGCGCTCGCGCTGCATGGCGAACTCGACCAGCGTGAACGCGATCAGGTGCTGATCCAGTTCGCCAATCGCAGTTGCTCGGTGCTGGTAGCGACGGATGTCGCCGCGCGCGGTCTCGACATCGCGCAGCTCGAAGCGGTGATCAACGTCGACGTGACGCCGGATCCGGAAGTGCACGTGCACCGCATCGGCCGCACGGGCCGCGCCGATCAGGAAGGCTGGGCGCTGAGTCTCGCGAGCATGAACGAGATGGGCCGCGTCGGCAGTCTCGAACAGGCGCAAAAGCGCGAGGTCGAGTGGCACAAGCTGTCCGAACTGACAGCGGCGAGCAACGAGCGACTGTTGCCGCCCATGGAAACGTTGCAGATTCTCGGCGGGCGCAAGGAAAAGATCCGCCCCGGCGACGTGCTCGGCGCGCTGACCGGCGAGGCGGGTTTCGCCGGCTCGCAGATCGGCAAGATCAACGTGACGGAAATGTCCACCTACGTGGCGGTGGAGCGCAGTATCGCGCGCGATGCGTTGCGCAAGCTCAGCGCCGGCAAGGTGAAGGGCAAAAAAGTCAAAGTCCGCCTGATGGACGACGCCTAAGGCAACGCCGGCCGCGAGCGCTCCACTCGTGGCCGGGCGCATCACATTACGTCATACCTCTGCAGTTTCACGCGTTCTTCACGCGGCCTCGTTTCTTCCCCGAAAGCACCGATCTGTCTGGCTTCGCCCGTGGCGGCGCGGGTTCGCGTCAGCCATGACGTAAACGCATGCGGCGCATGACAAAGTTTCGATTGTGACGGTTCTTTGGCTGATGCCTAATCACCACACCAGAAGGGACCGCCGCGCAGCTGGCCGTCCGTGAATCCGCTGCCGGATGGAGAAAGGGAGAAAGCCTTATGCAGAGCGCCACACAAGCCCGCTCGAAGTTGCCTGATGTGGGCACGACGATTTTTACCGTGATCGGTCAACTGGCCGCGCAACACGATGCGCTGAATTTGTCGCAAGGCGCGCCGAACTTCGCGCCGGACCCCAAACTGATTGACGGCGTTGCTCAGGCCATGCGCGCCGGGCATAACCAGTACGCGCCGATGGCCGGCATTGCCGCCTTGCGCGAAGCGCTCGCCGACAAGGTCGCCACGCTGTACGGCGTGCGCTACGACCCGTCCAGCGAAGTGACCGTGATCGCCAGCGCGAGCGAAGGGCTGTATTCGACGATCAGCGCGTTGGTGCATCCGGGCGATGAGGTGATCTACTTCGAGCCTTCGTTCGACAGCTACGGCCCGATCGTCCGCCTGCAGGGCGCTACGCCCGTGCCGATCAAACTGTCCTTGAGTGATTTCCGCGTGGACTGGGACGAGGTCGCCGCAGCGATCACGCCGAAGACCCGCATGATCATCATCAACACGCCGCACAACCCGACCGCGACCGTGTTCAGCGAAGCCGACGTCGAGCGCCTCAAGGCCATTACGCGCAATACCGATATCGTGATTCTCGCCGACGAAGTCTACGAACACGTGGTGTTCGACGGCGCGAAGCATCAAAGCATGGCTTGCCATTCCGAACTCGCGGAGCGTAGCGTGATCGTTTCATCGTTTGGCAAGTCGTATCACGTGACCGGCTGGCGCGTCGGCTATTGCCTCGCGCCCGCCGCGCTGATGGACGAGATTCGCAAAGTCCATCAATTCATGGTGTTTTCTGCCGATACACCGATGCAGTACGCGTTCGTCGACGCATTGGCCAATCGCGAAAGCTACCTCGGTCTGTCCGCGTTCTATCAGAAGAAGCGCGATCTGCTCACGGACGCCCTGCGCGATTCGCGCTTCGAATTGTTGCCGAGCGAAGGCAGCTTCTTCATGCTCGCGCGTTTTCGCGGCTTCTCCGAAGAAAGCGATAGCGATTTCGTGCTGCGCCTGATTCGCGACGCACGTGTTGCGACGATTCCACTGTCGGCTTTTTATACCGACGGTACGGACTCCGGCTTGATCCGCCTGAGTTTCTCGAAGGATGATGCGACGTTGATCGAAGGCGCGCGCCGTCTGTGCGAGATCTGATTGTGTGAGTCACGGATGCAAGTGGCGGCTGCACGCGACGGCGGCATTTTTGACCGCAGTATGATCGTCGCGCCGTCACGCATCAGCGCGCCGCAGTGCGGCGTGACAATAAATCGAAGGGAAAGGGACCTGCTATGAAATTGCTCAAGCCTCTATTGGCACTGGCCTGTGCTTTTGCTTCGCTCGCCGCGTCGTCCGCCGCGAACGCCGCCGAGACCTCGACGCTGCGTTTCGGCCTCGAAGCGCAGTATCCGCCGTTCGAATCGAAGGGGCCGAACGGTGAGTTGCAGGGTCTGGATATCGACGTCGGCAATGCCGTTTGCACCGCTGCGCATATGACGTGCAAATGGGTCGAGACCTCGTTCGACGGGCTGATTCCCGCGCTGCAGGGTCGCAAGTTCGACGCGATCAACTCGGCGATGAATGCGACCGAACAGCGCCGTCAGGCGATCGATTTCACCACCGTCGTGTACCGCGTGCCCACGCAGTTGATCGCGAAGCGTGACAGCGGTCTGCTGCCGACCACGGCCTCGCTGAAGGGCAAACGCGTGGGCGTGTTGCAGTCGTCGATTCAGGAAACCTTCGCCAAGACGCACTGGGAGTCGGCGGGCGTGACCGTCGTGCCGTATCAGGACCAGAACCAGGTCTATGCGGATCTCGTGGCGGGCCGTCTCGACGCGACGCTCGTGCTGGCGCCGGCCGGACAGACCGGCTTTCTGTCGAAGCCGAACGGCAACGGTTACGCCTTTGTCGGCGAGCCGGTGCGCGACGACAAGATTCTCGGCAGCGGCATTGCATACGGGATTCGCAAGGGCGATACCGCATTGCGTGAGCGCCTGAATGCGGCGATCGCGAAGCTGCAGGCCGACGGTACCGTGAAGACGCTGGCCGCGAAGTATCTCGGCAATATCGACGTGACGGCGAAATAAGCTGTCGCGCGACGTGGTTCATGTTGTTAGTGAGTCGGCTTGTTGATGGTGCGTTTGGCGGCTACGATACGTAGGCCTTGCTGCGGCGAGGCCTACGCAATAATCGGAGAGCGCACAGATGAGCGGAATCACGCAGGCGGCTGTTCACGCGAAAAGCGCTTGCGCGCCGCGGTTCTGGCGCAATGATGCGTTGCCGTTCATCGAGGTGCGCTCCATCGAAGACGGCCGCGAGGTCTGCTACGCCAAACATTCGCACGAAACCTTCTCCATCGGCGCCGTGACCGGCGGACGCAGCGTCTATCTGAATCGCCACACGCGTGAATGGATCGGTGCTGGCGCGGTCGTCATGATGAATCCGGACGACGTGCACGCCTGCAATCCGGTCGCCGGCGAGCGCTGGTCGTATCGCATGATGCATGTCGACGTCGCATGGCTCACGTCACTGCAACACGAATTGGGTTTCAACGAGAACCACGCGTTTCACGCGTTCTCGCAGCCCATGTCTACAGACGCTGCATTGTTCGGCGGTTTGAACCGGCTGCATGCGATTCTCGTCGACAGTAACGCCGACGTGTTGCGCAAGGAAAGCGCGGCTATCGCCTTCTTCTCCGAAGTACAAAACAAGCTGAATCCGGCGGTCTTGCCGGATCGTGACGCGACCCGTCAACTCACGCGCGCGGCGGAATTCATTGCTGAAAACTGCACGCGCTCGCTAAAACTCGAAGACATTTGCGACGCGGTCGGTCTGTCCGCGTCGCATCTGATCCGCGCTTTCAAGCAGCGCTACGGCATGACGCCGCACGCATACCTGATCAACCGGCGTATCCAATACAGCCGTGCCCAACTCAGGCGCGGCCGGGTGATTGCGGAGGTCGCGCTCGACGCCGGTTTTGCCGATCAGGCGCATTTGCAGAGAATCTTCAAGCGGCTGGTCGCGGCGACGCCGGGGCAGTATCGCAGTTGAAGCCGTGGCGGCGGCCGTGCGTCAAGCTGCGAGCAGATACAGCGCGCTCGCCGCGAGCAACGCCGCCAATACGCGATTGAAGAGCCTCACCCGCTGCGGTTGCTGCAGGTATTTGCGCAGGAACGTGCCGGCGTAGGCCCAACTGGCGATCGACAGGTAGCAGATCACGAAGTACATCGCGGTGAATTGCGCGATGAGCCTGCCGTCGCCGTCGGCTGCATAGGCACCCATGCCGGCCAGCGATGCGAGCCAGGCTTTCGGATTGAGCCATTGCATGGCCGCGCCGTAGGCGAAGGACGGTCCGCGCGCCGGCTTGTCCGCGCCGAGCTGGCCGTCGTCGACAGCGAGTTTGTAGGCCATGTAGAGCAGGAATCCCACGCCGGCCCATTTGACTATGGCGATCAGGTCGGGGAAACGGGCGAGCAGTTCATGCAGCCCGAGGCCAATCAGCAGAAGCAGCACAGTGAAGCCGACGGTCGCGCCGGTGACATGCCGCATGCTCGCGGCCAGGCCATGTTGCGCGCCGGCGCTGAGCGCGACGACATTCACCGGGCCCGGTGAAATAGAACAGGCCAGCGCGAATGCGGCCATGGAGAGCAGTGCGGTCATCGGAAGCCTCGATACGGAAGTGCGCAGGATCTGCGGCGCTCAAAGGTATCGGGCGAGGGTGCCGGGTGTATTGAAGGAAATTGCTATGGCCGGCCCGTGATGTTGCGCCCCGGGCCTTGCGGTTTTAGCGATGCGTGATGCCGCACCATTGGTACGGAAAGACGCCTTGGCCGACATAGGCGCGGTAAGTGGCGCAGGAATTGGCGTCGATGGTGAAGCCATGCCGCTCCAGAACAGGACGCGCCTGTTCGATCAGTTGAGCATTCTCCGCGGCCACGTCGCGCACGTCATCGTGGCGGATGTCGAGCCGGCACATGCGATTGTCGGCGGCGTTTGGCGTCCATTGCAGGCTCGCGTGAAGGTGCAGGCGATCGATCGCGGCTTGTATCGTGTTGCAGCCTTTCACGCCCTCCGTTAGTCCGATGGCGTTGGCGATCCGATCCATCTTCGCCACGTTGTCGACGCGCCAGTTATGTCGGCCTTCGATGATCGCATACGCGGGACCGCCGCGAGAACGCACAAGCTCCGCTATGTGCTGATCGAATTGCGGCGAGTAGGGAAAGCTGCCGTCGATCTGCGTGAACGAGACCGACACGGGAAAGAACTGCACGATCCAGCCCCATGGCGGATTCCCGCCGACAATAACCGCCGTCGTGTTCTGAGGGCTAGTCAAAGCGGGCACATCGGCACGGAAGGCCGACCTTGCCCAGCGCTCGTGTCCCCAAGTCTCGACGCCGCCGGCCACGACAACCATCGTCGTCATGCAGAGCAACCATGCGGCGACCCGTCGCGCCGTCAGGTAAGGCAATAGCTGGTCGAGCAGCAGATACGCGACGAGCGGCGTCAGTGTTTCGATCGGAACGACGTAGCGGTAGATGCTGAACAGAATCATCCACAGGAAGTAGCCCAGCGCCACGAAAGTCGTGACGTATGCCGCTCGCGAACTCAGTCGCCGGGTTCGAGGCCTGCGGCGCAATAGCTCCGCGAGCCGGGTGGCGGCCAGCATCCAGAACAGCACGTACACGACAGGCCAGATGATCTGATGCAGGCGTGCTTGTCCGACGCGCTTCGAATCGAATGCAAAGACGAAAGGCCAGAGAATGTATTCGCGCGCGTTTTTCGGCAGCCACGATTGATCCGCGACGCCGCTCGGCGGGCTGAGCGGATTGGGGAAGATCGAGCTGAACTGTGGAAAGAACGGGTTGCCGAACGTGTGCCACATTACTGCCATCCAGTAGCCGCCCGCAGCCAGCAAGCCGGCGAGAGCGCCCACGCCGAACAGGAAAGCGGCGCGCACGCGCGCGAACGGTGTTGCTGGCAACAGCAGCAACCCTGCGCAAAGGGCGAGGGCAAACGGCGCATTGGTCAGCTTGAGGCCCATGCCAAGGCCGGCGACGAGGCCCGCGCTTACGAGTCCCGCAGCGGTGGCCGCCGACCACGTTGCCAACCGGTCCCACAGATGCAAGATGAGCAGCAGCGCGGCGAGCACGAACAGCGTGGTCGTGTCGTCGCCCATGGAATTGCCGAAGCCGGACAGAAAATTCGCTGTCAGGATGCCGGCTGCGGCAAGCAGTAGAGGCGTGCGGTTCGCGTCTTCGGGGGGCAGTTGCGGCAGGGTTCGCCGGATGATCGACAGCAACAGCACGAAATTGAGGCCGTGCAGCGTGCCCATGATGAAGCCCGCCAGCGGCGCGGGAAACGTCCGGTTCAACGCGTAGTAGAAGACGTCGAGCATCGGATTGAAGTAGGTCTGCATGCCGGCCGGCGCGAAATCGGTATGCAGCTTGTCGTTCAGGAACGCGAAGCCGTTGTACTGGTGATAGTTGAACCCGTCCCAATTGCGGTCCTGGCCGAGGAAAAGCGACCACAAGCCGAAGAGGACCGGGACCCACACGCGTGCGGCGGCGCTCAGGCGAGGATCGTTGAGATCCCATGACAAGGCCCGCTGCCAGAAGGAGCGGCGAGCGGGGCGGTCGATCGTGTGCATGTTTTTGTCGGTGCGGGGAAGTGCAAAGCTTTGCGCCGCATGGAGGGCGGCGAGGGCAGCCGACATGGTATCGGAAGGCGGGCGCGCGAAGGTTGGTTGGACCTTGCAGTGCCTTTGGGGAGGCTGAAAAGCAAAAAGCCCGGTCGCAAGGACCGGGCTTTTTGCTTTTTGCTTTTTGCTTTGTGCGCCCAGCATGGGCGCAATCTTGTGGATGCAAGTCCCATCGTGAGCTGATCCACAGCGAAGGGAGGCGAACGGGTGACGCCTAAAGTGCTCCTGTGGCACGCCGGTCTCTGCGGATACGTCCGATTTCTCCGATTTGCGACACGGAGCTTACGGTCTGGATAACGCGGTATAAAACGCAGCATCGTAATACGACAACGTCGCTGGAAAACAGTCGGGGCGAACGAGCAGTATTTTTTGAGCAAGACGTTTGATTTAGCCAGTCCGCATAAATGAGCTGGCAGTTTGATTGTAGTCGCTCTTTCCTGGAGGTCGATTGAAGAAAGGAATTCTTCTATTTTCTTTAAGCGCCGAAATCAAGTGGCCGTTTGGAGGGGCTGATAAATTTTGTGTCGAACATGTTGCGCAATATCGAGTTTGCTAAAATCAGACGAATTGCGTTTCTCCGGTCGATGAATTGACGAACCCGGGCGACGTGGACGATCAATCAAAGGCTGGACGGCGGTTAAGGTCGATCAGCAAAGAACTCCAAGAGATTAACTGTGAATTCTGCGGATCTATTGCGGGCATTCGCTTCCGGTGTCCTCGATCAGAACAATCGTCCCATTCGCCTGCAGTGGGGACATGCTCAGAAAGCGCTCGAACAGGTGCTGGTAATCCAGCGCATCGACATCAGCGAGGGTTTATGCGCCGGTATCGAAGGCCACCTGACATGCGTGTCAACACGCGCTGACCTGCCGCTCAAGGCCTTTATCGGATTACCTGTTTCTGTCCAGCTCGTAACCGATCGCGGAGCGATACACCAGATTTGCGGGCTTGTGACAGACGCGCGCGCGGGACAATCCGACGGATCGCTGGCGACATATCAGCTCACTATTCGCGACGCCCTGTCGGTTCTGGAGCGACGCGTCAATACCCGAATATTCCGCACAAAGAACGTACCGGATGTTATTGAGATATTGCTTCGGGAATGGCAAAAGAAAAGCCCCGCACTTGCGAGCGCATTTGATTTCGATCTGTCTGGCATAAACCGGAGCCAGTATCCGGTGCGTGAACTGATTTTCCAGTTTCACGAATCTGACGCCGACTTTATCCGGCGTCTCTGCCGTCGCGATGGGATAGCGTGGTTCACTGCGGCGGGCAAACGTGGGGCGGCACCGTCCGACAGCGGCAGCAGCGATACGCCGGTGCACACGCTGGTGCTGTTCGACGATTCCATGAAGCTGCCTGAATCGGCCGCAGGCACGATTCGCTACCACCGCGATGCCGCGACCGAGGAGCGCGATTCGGTCACCTTGTGGTCGGCCTCGCAGCAACTGGTGCCAGGCAATGTGCAGCGCGCGAGCTGGGACTACAAGACGGGGACCATGGCGCAGGCGTCCGAGTCCAATATCGTCGATCAAGGCCCGACGGGCAACGATCTGTCGCAACTTCTATCGGATAGCGTGATTGACGTGCCGCACGCCGGCGACTCGTGGAGCGACTACGACAGGCTTGGCAAGGCGCGAATGCTTGCGCACGAATTGCGGGCCGTTAGCGTATATGCGGCAAGCGGCGTGCGGGATCTCGCGGTTGGTCGCTGGTTCGAGCTAACAGGTCATCCAGAAGTCGATGCGCATCCCGAAAGTGAGCGACAGTTTATCGTGACCGGTTTGCACCATCGGGCCGAGAATAATCTCCCCAAGGATCTGAACGAGCGGGCGCAGGCATTGTTCGACGCCAACCGCTGGCACTTTGATCCCTTGTCGACTGTCGCGAAGTCTGCTCAAACGAGTTCATCGGACGCGGTTGGAACCCGCTATGACAACACGTTCACTTGCGTGCGGCGCGGCATAGCACTTACGCCTGTGTACGACCCGCGCGTCGATCTTCCCCGCGTCTACCCGATCACCGCTCTCGTGGTCGGCCCCGAAGGCGAAGAAGTGCATTGCGACGAATTGGGGCGGATCAAGGTGCAGATTCAGGGCCTTGATCCAGACGACCATACTCATGCACAAGGTGCCGGGGCCAGCGGCACGGATCGGGATAGCGCCTATGTGCGAGTCACCACGAGCCTGGCGGGCCAGAGCTTCGGCCACACTTCATTGCCGCGGATCGGTATGGAAGTTTCACTGGACTTTCTTAATGGCGACCCTGACAAGATGTTCGTGACGGGGGTCCTGCATAACGGGCCGAATAAACCTGCCGCATTCAGTCATACCGGCTCTCTGCCGGGTAACCGGTACATCTCAGGGATCAAGACGAAGGAAATTAAGGCGGCGCGTTATAACCAGCTCAGATTCGACGACACCCCCGGGCAGGTCAGCGGCCAACTGGCGAGCGAACATGCCTTCAGTCAGCTCAACCTTGGGTATCTCACTCAGCCGCGCACCGATGGCAACGGAGAACCGCGCGGAGAAGGGGCCGAACTGCGTACCGACGCGGCGGCTGCCTTGCGGGCAGCTCAGGGAATCTTGCTGACGACATATGCGCGTAATCAGGCGAGCGGGAATCAACTTGACCGCGCCGAGCTGATTCAGTTGCTCGGGGAGTGCTCCGAGTTATTCAAGGCATTGGGGGACTATGCGGGTCAACATGGTGGCCTTGCAGCGGATACTCGAGGCCTGAGCGAGATCGCGACCGCCTTGAAGGGATGGCAGCCCGGTAGCAATGCGGCTTCGCCGGGTGAGGGAAATTCGCAAGCGCTGATGGCTTTCGGCGCCGAGGCCGGGTCAGTCAACGTAACGCCGAAGACCCACGTAACTTACGCAGGCGAAAATATCGATCAGGTCGCCCAGCAACATCTCCAATTGATGAGCGGTCAGCGCCTGAACGCAACCGCGGGCCAGGGGATGCAACTGTTTGCTCGCGGAAAGGGCATTCAAGCAATCGCAGGCGAAGGCCCCGTCACCGTCCAGTCCCAGACCGATTCTCTGACTGCGAGTGCGCAAAAGGGAGTCCTGATCAGCAGTAACGAGAATGAAGTTGTCGTCACCGGTCCTACGATCCGATTCGTTGCGGATGATGGTAGCTACATCAAGATCGGCGGCGGCGTGACAGTCGGGACCAACGGGGACATCAGCCTGCTCTCGGCTTCTCACAAGTGGGGCGGTCCGTCAACGGAAAGCGCGCCGAAAACCGCATTTAATAGCAAGCCGACGGATCAGCGCTTCCGCTTGCACTTTACCGGTGATACGCCTGACGCGCCGCTGCCAGCCGTAAACCAGGCGTACCGCATTACAACGGACGATGGACGGGTAATTGAAGGGGTTACCGACGCAAATGGGCTTACGGAAACCCTGAAAGACGACGCTATGAGGTTTCTGAAGGTCGATATTCTGCAACCGGACCTCTAGACGAGAAGCACAATGACCGAAAATACTAAAAGCCATAGCGTGATCGGCTCGGGGGTGGCCACAACGTTGCCCGGTCGGACCAATGATCGTCAAGTTCCACGCCCTAATGACCTGCCGGGTATCGTGATCTTTTCGCACGGGGTCAATGATCCTGGTGCCAATTACGAGACGGTCGAAGAAGGTCTTTGTCAGGGCCTTAACGATCGTCTGAGCCGCGCGGACCTGAACAAAGGTACTTACGGTGCCATGTATAAGCAGGCACAGGCCGATAAAGCAAAAGGCAAGACCGGCTCTCAGATCGACGCGCTCAGCGACCCGGATACTTTCCTGTACTCACGCGACGGTTCAGCCGCCCACTCCGTTTTCATTCCTTTTTACTGGGGCTACCGGGCAACCGATAAAGAAATCCTCAAAGGCAAGTCCAATCAACCGGAAAGGCTGAGGACGCAGTATCAGGACGTGAGAGGCAATCGTCTGGACGCTCACTTCGCCAAAGCTGGAGGCATGTTCAATAACGCGACGGCCAATTTGCCCGATATGTTCGGTGCTGGCTGGAAGTCAAGCTGGGCGAGTCGCCGGATACTTGAGACCGCGATGAGCAACTATCAGTATTCTGGATCGAGTCCTAATCGCCTCTATCAGGTCCTTGCGGCGAAACGGATGGCCATGCTGATTTCAGCGATCCGTTCCGTCGCGCCGGACGAGACCATTACTGTCATGGCGCACAGTCAGGGTACGATGATCACGCTCCTTGCACAGGCAATGTTGCACGATGAAGGAAAGCGCTACGCCGATTGTCTGATTCTCGTCGATAGCCCCTACTCGTTCAACGAGGACCGCCACTGGATGAACAGCATCGCACAGCCAGATGCGCCCATACAGACGGTTCAGGCAAAGCTTCAAACGTTGGTCAACATCGTATCCGAGTGCACCAAAGCGCCCTATAAGCTGCCCGATCTCAGCGAACTGGTCTATACGAATGGGAAGTCTGGCGGCCGTGCTGGACACGATTGGAGCCCGAAAGCGGGGAAGCGTCTGGATTTGAATAAAAAACCGATAACGTTCGACGAACGCGACAATCGGGGGCGCGTATATCTTTACTTCTGTCCGTCCGACGGGACAGTAGGGTTGCCCAACGTGCTCGGGGTAGGAAAGTTTGGTATTCCCGATACGCTAGACGGTGAAGAGTATTTCTGGGACGGAAACCATACTCGCCCCCAGCGCGCGAGCAATACGTATTCGGCCATGAACACGCTCGCGCAGTTTAATTTCCGTCAGCGCGTATGGGCACTCTCCGACAACGTGGCCAAACCTATCCTCGTTGGTTCACCTCCCAAGGTCACGGACATCCCTGACATCGGGAAGCGGAACATTAATGGCGATGAACTTAAACCTGCCTTCGTACCACGGCTGCATGGCGAGGAAGCGAAGGTCGGTTCTGGGATGGAGGCTCCGGATGCCGTCAGCCAGGATCTCGCGCTGGGCAATTCATACGCATCACTACAGTGGAAGCAGATTCCAATAACTTCTGATTCGACGGTTGACAGCCTCAAAGCCCAATTTAATGCTGGGAAGAGCCTCGACGACCAGACCCGTGAAGTCCAGTTTCAGAGTGTTGGATTTGGGACTACCACTGCGTGGCGTGAGGAAACCCCAAACGAGGCAAGGGCACGCATGTCTCAGGATCCCGAGTCATTGACGAAAAAGAATGGTGACCCAACCAAGGTGCTTTCCGAGAACTCGTACCATTCCGCCATACTTCGAGACCCATGGAATCAGCGATGGGGAACGTCTATGGACGTCGCTATCGGACAGGCAAAAACGTTGGATAACAAGGATTGGCAGACTCTGTGGTTGGCGATCGCGGACTGGAAGACTCCGCTAAGTACGATCAAGAACCTTCCGAAATTCAAGGAGATGAAAGAGGGTAGTGAACTCGTGGTTGCGGCATGTAGCTACTACTCGTCTGGAACGCTCCCTGATTCGGTGGCCACAGCGAGTCTGCCAAGTCTCGTGGTAAGTGAGACGACCAATCAACGAAGTAACCCGGAAAAGCCGGTGATGCCTCCAATAAACTGGAATTTCAATGGTTTGCCACGATGATCGCCCTAGAAAACTCGAAGCGGTTTTTACGATCACCGGCTTGGTTGTCGTCGCTGCAGCCCTCCTTTACGCAACAAGTCAACCGATCATACGAATTTTGGGGGATACCTTGGCGATGGCATCGGCAGTAAAAATCTCTGTAGTCATCCTCATCTTAATCGGAGTTGCAATGTGCGCCTGGTTGTGGGGAGGCGCGCGCTCGGCCAAAGCGGCTCCCAGAACGACCGCTCCTGTGCCGCAACTTGTGGATGCATCGGCGGAATATGGCAAACCCGTCACCCGATTGCAGGTGCGTGGTGTTGGAATCACAGTGGACACGCTAACCGGCTCCGAAATTCTTGAGCATCTCGCTGCTAAGGCGGAGACCCATGCATCTATCTTTTCCAGTAAAGCATCTGACTATCCGGCAACCTGGACCAACAAGTCATCCTTGTCTACGATGCGTAGTGGACTTGCTCTCAAGCTAGGTGCGGGACGCGCTGTCGACTACACGCCCTTACCGGTTTTCGCCTACGGCCCAGCAAAAGATCCGGAAAGCGAGAATGGAGCCGCGTTTTCAATCGCCGAGGCTCGCCAGGCTGGAAGTTTGCCGTTCCACCTGTTTATGACCCAGCAGGCCGTTGATGGCGCGGGTCTATCGCTGGCCGACGTTTTCAGATTCTTCGACGAAAACCCGGACGCGCCCGCTGCGATCGTCTTCGCGCGTGACGGTATGGTTACCCGAAAACTGCTCGGAAAGCCTGGCTCTGGTCTACTGCCGGACACGGCGGTGGTTCCCGCTGTATTCGATAGCAATGTCGCGCTTTTCGTGACGTGCCCGGACCGGGTTGATCGTCTGAGGCCATTCGCTGTTAAAGAGCCAGGAAGCATTGATACTCGTGAAGTCCAGTTTGACGCTGTCAAGCTGTGGAACTTTTACTGGGACGATACTCAAGCGTTCGACAAGCACTATGGGGCCGAGGCGGCCGCACATGGAGTGAACGCACCTTCTACGCCAGGCACGATGACCTCTGAGTGGTGGCGCGCGCGGGTGCCCGAGCTTTGGAAACAGACACAGAACAAAGGACCCGGCGAGTACCAGCCCACCCCCTGGACTCCTGTCCGATGGACGGAGTGGCAATTGAAGGAGTATGACGAAGCGCCCGTCGTTGGATACCTTGAAAGGCCAGTGCAGGTGCACTTGGCCGATAAGCATGGCGCCCCCTTGCGGGAGCAAGCGCAGGCGGCCGCGCTTCGGGAGGGTTGGCAGCGGATGGTCGGGACAGGTAACTCCGTGGTGAGACCCGCACGGGTCCTTTTCGATACGACTGGAAACAGGGAATCTGTGATCCCACTTACCCAGGCTCTGGGCACAGAACCCGAAGCTCCATCAACGGGTGACGTGAAGGAGGGCTACGACGTTGGCTACCGACTCGGCAACACTGGGGTCACCTCAGGAGCCGTGCAGCTTGCGCTGTCACTCATTGCCGGCTTCCAGGATGGGAAGGCAAGTGCTGCTGTCATGCGGGATGCGAGGGGAAATGCAGAATTGGTTCTGATTACTCCCCCAGATGACCTCGACAAAAAGCGCAATCTTGCGACTGACGAGAAACCGTTTAATTGACTATGAGTGAAACCTTGGACAATCAGGCCACGAAACAACCGGACTCCCCTTCGGCGAACTCTCTCGCGCCGTTTTGGACCCGATTTGCGGGGCTTGCCGCGCTCGGCGCAGTCCTTATGCTCGTTGCGATAGCCGGCGGCTCGACGATCTACTGTCGCAGCTTCTTTGGAACGATCTTCTGGACTTTGATCTTAGGTCTTGTGGATCCTGTCATGGAACTGACCCACGAGCCTGGAACCGTTCTATTGCCGCTCGCTGCCTATTTGCTTACGGTGTTTGTGGTCGCAAGATTCACGCGTTTCAGACCAACGCTGTTGAGTTTTGCGATCGCCGTCCTTCTCATCTACGCACTTAGCGCTGCCATCGATTGGGCGCTGGGATGGACGGGCGGGGTATGCACTCTCTAGCGCAGATGGAGCCGCAGAGATGCGTTTATGGGTATGCAATGTTTTCGAAGGGGGCAGTCTTGCGAGGGGTGATCCGAGTTGGCGACTCTACGAGCCATGGCGGTAAGGTAGTCACTGGTCGGGACGGTTCGACCGTCATGGGGCGAGCCGTTGCGTGCGTGGGCGACAAGTGCACATGTCCAAAGTCGGGGCACAACAACTGCGTCATTATCGAAGGCGACGAAACAGTCCGGGTCGACGGGCGCGCAGTGGCGTTTGACGGCCACAAGACATCCTGCGGCGCTGCGCTCATCTCAAGTACGGCGATGTCGGGCTTGGCATGATGCTGAATTTGCAGCGTCCCGTGGGGCGAGATTGGCCATCGCATTACGCGATACTCTGTCGCTGATTGCTATCACCGCTCGACGGTACCTGGCAATTGGCCAACTTGGCTTATTGCGCCTATCGCCTGATGGAGATCCGTTCAAGAGTCAGATGAGCAGTGTACTGACGATGGTTTCGTCGCCGATGCAACCGTGCCCGTGTTTGATCGATAGCTGACTGTCGTTCGAAGTTAGATTTCTGTGGAGCCAGACGCGCGGACTTGGGCGCGCTAATCGCATGGATCGATGTTCACCCCTAATGCCCACACCGTGCCCACATGAACCCGAAAAGCAAAAAGCCCGGTCGCAAGGACCGGGCTTTTTGCTTTGAATCTTGGTGGGGCGTGAGTGACTCGAACACTCGACCTACGGATTAAGAGTCCGCTGCTCTACCAACTGAGCTAACGCCCCCAACAGAAGCGAAATTATGCAGAAATTTTTCGGGCTTGCCAAGCCCCTTTAGCAGATTTCTTAAAAAAATTTGCATCGACGGTCCCGAGGCATTCCTCAATGGACTCGCTGTCGTGAAAAAAGCGTTGTCTATATCGTCCCGGTATCATGTCGCGGACACTTTGCCGCACGCAGCATCGCGCGGCTTTCGACCTGGGGCTTGCCATGGATGACAAAGAGATTATCGAATTACTCGACCGCATCCTCGCGCCGTGGGTCCGCGCGCTTACGCTGACGCCGGTCAAGGTCGATGAAGAAAGCGCCACGCTGCGCCTGCCGTTTTCGGGCGGGCTGCGTCACGCGGGTGGCGTGATCTGCGGCCAGGTCTTCATGGCCGCGGCGGACACGGCCATGATCGTCGCCATTTCGGCCGCGCTCGGCGGTTTCAAGCCGATGAGTACGGTCTCGCTCAATATCAATTTCATGCGCGCGGTGCGCAAGGGCGACGTGCTGATCACCGCGCGAGTGCTGCGCATGGGCCGCAACCTCGTGTTTGGTGAGGTCGAATTGTTCGACGAAGCCGGCAATATGGCCGTCCACGCCACCACGACCTACGCACTACTCGACTAAAACGGGCAGAGCGCCGCATAAGAGGAAAAATCAGGATGTTCGATCAGGTCGTATTCGCCGGCGGTGGCAATCGCTGTTGGTGGCAGGCGGGTTTCTGGGACGTGGTGCAGCCGGAATTGCGGATCCGGCCGCGCGTCATCACCGGCATTTCGGCCGGCGCCGCCACCGCGTGCATGCTCTACACGCGCGATTCCGACTGGGTCATGCGCTATTACGAAGACGCGTTGCGTCACAACACCCGCAACGCCTACTGGGGCAACCTGCTGCGTGGCGAGTCGGTGTTTCCGCATTACCGTATCTACCGTCAGGCGCTGCTCGACATCTACGGCGAGAAGTTTTCGACGCTCGCCGATGCGCCGGAAATCCGCATCGGCGTGTCGCATCTGCCGCGCTGGCTCGGTGCGCGCAGCGCGGTGGCCGCCGGTCTGATCGCGTACAACATCGAAAAGTACGTGCGCAAGACGCTGCATCCAACGCTCGGGCAAACGCTCGGCTTTCATCCGGAGTTCGTGCGCGCGCAAGATTGCGCGAGCGTCGAAGATCTGGCGGATCTGATCCTGCAATCGTCGAGTACGCCGCCGTTCACGCCGGTGCTACGGCGCAACGGCCGGCCGGTGCTGGACGGCGGCATGGTCGATAACGTGCCAGTCGGCGCGCTCGACTCCGAGGCACCCGGCAACGTGCTCGTGATGGTCACCCGTCTCTATCCGCGGCCGCAGATGTTCGTCGTGCCGCACGGCGTACAGCAACGGCTCTATGTGCAGCCGTCGCGCAAGGTGCCGATTTCCAGTTGGGATTACACGAGCCCCTCGCAGATGGTGCACGCGTATAACCTTGGCCGCGCCGATGGCGAGACCTTTCTCGAACGCATGCCCGATCTGATGGAAGCCGCCGCGCACGAAACGGCGCGGTGAGAGCACTAGCGGTGGCGAGGGCCGATACTGCGCGAACCCCGCTGGACGAACTCTCCTGCGGCTCAGTGGGCACCGAGCCGCCCATCGCGGAACCTGCCGTTCTTAACGCCGGCGGCCGCCCTGTAACGCTTCCGGATTCGCCACGCTGCTCGTATCGCCAGCGTCGAAAGCCAGAATGTTGTTGAATGCCGCGGTGAAATACTGCTCGTAGCTTTCCCGCTCCACGTAGCCGATGTGCGGCGTGCAGATCACGTTTTCCATGCGCAGCAGGCTGTAGCCCTGCAGAATCGGCTCGCTTTCGTAGACGTCGATAGCGACCATCCCCGGACGATTGTGCGACAACGCGTTCACCAGCGCGTTTTCGTCGAGCAACTCGGCCCGGCTCGTGTTCACGAGCAGCGCGGTCGGTTTCATCCGCATCAGGTCTTCCTGTTTGACGATGCCGCGCGTGTCGTCGTGCAGGCGCAAATGTAGCGACAGCACGTCGCTCTGCTCGAATAGCGCCTCGCGACTCTCCGCCACGTTGTAACCGTCGGCGCGAGCGGCTTCGCGCGAATGCTCGCGGCCCCAGATCAGCACGTTCATGCCGAATGCCTTGCCGTATCCGGCAAGCAGCTGGCCGATCTTGCCGTAACCCCAGATTCCCAGTGTCTGACCGCGCAACACTTGCCCCAAACCAAAGTTCGGCGGCAGCGCCGACGTCTTCAGACCAGACTGCTGCCAGGCTCCTTGCTTAAGGTTTGCTACGTATTGCGGAATCCGCCTCTGGGCCGCCATGATGAGAGCCCACGTCAATTCGGCGGGCGCGTACGGCGAACCGGTGCCTTCGAGCACGGCAATGCCACGTTCGGTACAGGCCGCCAGGTCGATGTGGCTCGAAACCTTGCCCGTCTGGCTGATCATGCGCAAACGCGGCAGTTTATCGAGCAGTTGCGAGTTGATGCGGGTGCGTTCGCGAATCAGGACAAGTGCGTCGACTTCGGAGAGACGGCTTGCCAGCTGGCCGAGACCGCGGACGGTGTTGTTAAAAACCTTGACCTCGTGGTTGGCCAGCAATTGAAAGCAGTCGAGCTTGCGAACGGCGTCCTGGTAATCGTCGAGGATGGCAATCTTCATGGTATGTGTCTTGCGACGCACCTTGGTGGTGCGGAACGGAGTGTTATGCTGACTGTCCCACCATGTGACCTAGGTCACATGCCGGTCTGGCTGAATGCCTTACCGTAGTAGCTACCGCACAGAATGGCAGCGCCACGGCAAAGGCCGATTGACATCGTTTTTAACAGTTTGTTGCGTGTTGAGGCAAGCCGCTTTACAGACGGTTGCAGAAGCCCCGTCGGCTGGCCTCCCCGCTCAACAGGCTGTGTGGCCCGGAATGACCTGCACAATTGCGCGTCGGGTGGCAGCAACCCCGGCGTGAAGAATTGAACGCCTCTCGCATGCAGCGTCACTGGGCTTGTACCGTTTTTCTATTGCTTTCAAAACGGAGACAAGTCGATGAATCATCCCTCATTCGAAGGTCAGCCCACTATCGAGGCGCCCGCGTGGGTTAAGAACCGAAAACTGGTCAACTGGGTGCAGCGCGTCGCTGCGATGACCAAGCCGGAGCGGATCGTCTGGTGCGACGGCTCGCAGGAAGAATACGACCGGCTTTGCGCGCAGATGGTCGAAGCGGGCACTCTCAAAAAACTCAATCCCGCCAAGCGTCCCAATTCTTATCTCGCATGGTCCGACCCGTCCGACGTGGCGCGCGTCGAAGATCGCACCTTCATCTGCTCGCAGCACCGCGAAGACGCGGGCCCCACCAATAACTGGATCGCCCCGGCCGAGATGCGCTCGACGCTCGACGGCCTGTTCGAGGGCGCCATGCGCGGCCGCACCATGTACGTGGTGCCGTTTTCGATGGGGCCGCTCGGTTCGCCGATCGCGCATATCGGCGTGGAACTGAGCGACAGTCCGTACGTGGTCACCAACATGCGCATCATGACGCGCATGGGCCGTGAGGTTTACGACGTGCTGGGCGAAGACGGCGAATTCGTGCCGTGCGTCCACTCGGTCGGCGCGCCGCTCGCGGCGGGCGAGAAAGACGTGCCGTGGCCGTGCAACGCTACCAAATACATCGTTCACTTTCCTGAATCGCGGGAAATCTGGAGTTACGGCTCGGGCTACGGCGGCAATGCGCTGCTTGGCAAAAAGTGTTTCGCGCTGCGCATCGCCTCGACCATGGGCCGCGCCGAAGGCTGGCTGGCCGAGCATATGCTGATTCTCGGCGTGACCTCGCCGGAAGGGCGCAAGCATCATGTCGCGGCGGCGTTTCCGTCGGCGTGCGGCAAGACCAACTTTGCGATGCTGATCCCGCCGGAAGGCCTGAACGGCTGGAAAATCTCCACGATCGGCGACGATATCGCCTGGATCAAACCGGGCAAGGACGGCCGCCTGTACGCGATCAATCCGGAAGCCGGCTACTTCGGCGTGGCGCCGGGCACGAGCGAGAAGACCAACTTCAACGCAATGGCCACGTTGAAAGAAAACGTGATCTTCACCAACGTTGCGCTGACCGACGACGGCGACGTCTGGTGGGAAGGCATGACGGACGAAGCGCCCGCGCACCTGATCGACTGGCAGGGCAAGGACTGGACGCCGGCGAGCGCGAAGGAAAGCGGCCGCAAGGCGGCGCACCCGAACGCGCGCTTCACGGCGCCGGCCTCGCAATGCCCGTCGATCGACGCCGACTGGGAAAATCCGGCGGGCGTCGCGATCGACGCGTTCATCTTCGGCGGACGCCGTTCTACCACCGTGCCGCTCGTCACCGAAGCGCGCAACTGGGTGGAAGGCGTCTACATGGCGGCTACCATGGGTTCCGAAACGACCGCCGCGGCGGCCGGCCAGCAGGGCGTGGTGCGCCGCGATCCGTTCGCGATGCTGCCGTTCTGCGGCTACAACATGAGCGACTACTTCGGTCATTGGCTGAAGACCGGCGAGCGTCTGCAGCAACTGGGCGCGACACTGCCGAAAATCTTCTGCGTCAACTGGTTCCGCAAGGGCGCAGACGGCAAGTTCGTCTGGCCGGGCTTTGGCGAGAACATGCGGGTGCTGAGCTGGATGGTCGGCCGGATCGAAGGCTCGGCTCAGGGTGAGGAACATGCTTTCGGCGTGTCGCCGCACTATGAGGATATCGACTGGAGCGGGCTGAATTTCAGCCGCGAGCAGTTCGAGCAGGTGATTTCCGTGGACGACGCAGCGTGGCGCGACGAACTCGCGCTGCACTCGGAACTGTTTGACACACTGCAGCAGGGCCTGCCGCCCGCGCTGACCCAAGCCAAACGAGCGCTCGAAGGAAAACTTGCCGCCTGATCATGTGAGTATTCACTTCGCATGAAAAACCGCCTTCGGGCGGTTTTTCTTTTGGAGGCGACCGCAGGGCCATTTCTTTCTGATTCCACACCGCGCGCACAAGCTTTACGTCTGTTGGGTTAAAAAAGGCCGTGCAAGCTGCATTGCAGCAGATTGTTTCTTTTCATGGAACAATCGATGATCGCGCCCCATGTTAGGGCGCACAGTCGCACAAATATTGACAATATTTCCGCTTTCGCGGGCAACTTACACACGTTTTCCCGAGTCGTAGGAGAATTCCAAGTTCGCTTCACTGGTTTTCACTAATTGTCAGGAAGCAGTAACACGGCAGGAGTTGTC
The DNA here is from genome assembly GCF_900104795.1 of Burkholderia sp. WP9. Taxonomy (NCBI): domain Bacteria; kingdom Pseudomonadati; phylum Pseudomonadota; class Betaproteobacteria; order Burkholderiales; family Burkholderiaceae; genus Burkholderia; species Burkholderia sp. WP9. Next base: position 3,474,740 of record NZ_FNTG01000001.1, on the reverse strand, counting down.
CTATGGATCATTTGCAGTCGATGCGAGTTTTCGTCAAAGTGGCGGATCTCGGCAGTTTTGCCCGCGCTGCGAGCGCGATGGATATTTCCAACGCAGTTGCCACCCGTCACGTTGCCGACCTCGAAGGCCGTCTCGGTACGCGACTGCTCAATCGCACCACGCGCAGCTTGTCTCTGACCGAATCAGGCCAGGTTTATCTCGAGCGTGCGCGCCAGATTCTCGACGAACTGGAAGACGTCGAGCAGATGGTGGTCGCGCGCAATCACGAACCCGTGGGCACGTTGCGAATCGTCGCGCCGGTGGTGTTCGGGTTGCACAATCTCGCGCCCGTGCTTCAGACGTACGCGGAGCGCTATCCGAAAGTCATCCCCGACGTCACGTTGGTCGACCGCCAGGTCGATCTGGTCGAAGAAGGCTTCGACGTGGGCGTGGTGATCGCGCGGCAAATGCGCAGCGCGAGCATCGTCACGCGGCGTCTCACCACGGGTTGCATGACCGTGTGCGCTACGCCGGCGTATCTGGAGAAGCACGGCATGCCCACGCGTCCGGAGCATCTGCTCGAGCATCCGTGCCTGAGCTTGCCTTCCGAATATTGGGGCGACGAGCGCGTGTTCACCGGCCCGGAGGGCGAGGTCCGCGTGCGTCCGTCGAACGTGATCGTGGCGAACAACACCGAAATGCTGCGTCAGTTTGCGTTGCTCGGCATGGGCATCGCCATCCTGCCGAGCTATCTGATCGGCCGTGACATGACGCGCGGCAGGCTCGTGCGGCTGCTCGGCGACTACCGGCTGCCGCAGGTCGAGATCAACATTGCGTATCCGAGCCGCCGCCATTTGCCGGCCAAGGTGCGCACGTTCATCGACCATCTGGTCGAGCATTTCAGCCAGACGCCGAACAGCCTGCTTGGTGAACAGTGGATCAAAGAGGATGGCCTTGGCCGGACTGCTATGACGACGGCGCCCGATTCCGCGGATCCGATGCCGCCGGAAGCCTTCGACGGCGCTGAGCCGCTCTCGCGCCTGCTGGACAGCGAGTTATCGCCGCTGCCGAAGTCGCTGGCAAAAACAACGCCCCGCACTCGACCCACGGCCTTGTCGCCGCTGTAAGTGGTCAATCAGTGGTGAATCGATAAAGCCGGCGGCGCCCGCACAGGGCGTTTTCCGGAGAAGCAACAAAAAGGCGCGATCACACAAGTGATCGCGCCTTTTCTTATGGTGGCCTCGAATGAAGCCGGCCGGAGATGAATCTCGCTCCGGCCGCCGGTCCACTTACGAGCCGGTTTTGCGTGCCGCCGTTTTCCTCGCGGGCGCTTTTTTGGCTGCTGCGGTCTTGGTTGCGGGTGCCTTCTTAGCCGCCACCTTTTTGGCTGCCGGCGTGGCCTTGACCGCGACCGGTGCGTCACCGTCCTCAGACTCCGAATCCACCGAATCCGCCGCTGCCTTGGCAGCCGACTTGGCCGCCGCGGTCTTCGCTGCAGTTTTCGCCGACGGCTCCTTCTTCTCGAACTCGAAGCCGATCTTGCCGTCGTTCTGCTTGACTAGGAATGCCTTGAAGTTCCGGCCGGTACGTGACGACTTGAAGTTGGTCAGCAGGTCAGTGCGGCCTTCTTCGAGTAGCTTGGACATCTGTTCGCGGGCAATTTCCTGCTGCAGGATCACCTTGCCGGAGCGGAAGTCGCAAGTCTTCGGATTGGCGACCGAGTTTTCGCAGACGTAGCTCATGCCGTGCTCGAACACGCGGCCCTTGCACTTCGGGCACGCGCCGACCGGCTGCTGCTCGGAGAAGTCGGGCGGTTCGCCGTCTTCACCGCCGGCATCCTGGCCGAAGTCGAATTCGAGCTTGAAGTTCTTGATCTCATCGTCGAACGAGAGTTTCAGGATCGCCGAGAACGGCCGGCCCATCTTGCTGCGGAAACCCGACAGCGGTCCGATCGTCTTGTTTTGCAGCAACTCTTCGACTTCCGGAATTTCGAACTGACGTCCGCCCGGGATCTTCGAAATTGAAAACTCGCACTTCGAGCACGCAAAGCGCCGGTAGTTTTCCTTCACCTGGCCGCCGCAATTCGGACACGGCGTTTCCAACGTCGCGTAATCGCCGGGGATCGTGTCGGAATCGTACTCTTTCGCGCGCTTCACGATGGTCTGCGTCATGCGAGCGATTTCCTGCATGAACGCGTCGCGCGGCAAGTTGCCGCGCTCCATTTGCGAGAGCTTGTATTCCCACTCGCCAGTCAGTTCCGGCGCGGTCAGTTCCTTTACGCCGAGGCCGCGCAACAGCGTCATGAGCTGGAAAGCCTTGGCGGTCGGAATCAGATCGCGGCCTTCGCGAATCAGATACTTTTCACCCAGCAAACCTTCAATGATCGCCGCACGCGTGGCCGGCGTGCCGAGACCTTTGGCCGCCATGGCTTCGCGCAGCTCGTCGTCTTCGACGAGCTTGCCCGCGCCTTCCATGGCCGACAGCAGGGTGGCTTCGTTGTAGCGTGCGGGCGGTTTCGTCACCAACTGCTGGGCGGCGATCTTGTCCGTCTTGACCTTCTCGTCCTTCTGCACCGGCACGAGGTTCGCGTCTTCGCCGCTGATTTCGCGGCCATAGACCTGCAACCAGCCCGGTTCGACCAGCACCTTGCCTTCAGTCTTGAAGTGATGGCCGACCACTTCGGTGATCCGCGTCGTCACCCGATATTCGGCGGCCGGGAAGAACACCGACAGGAAGCGCTTCACGACGAGGTCGTAGAGCTTCTGTTCCGGCTCGGACAGATTTTTCGGCGCTTGCAGCGTTGGGATGATTGCAAAGTGGTCGCTGATCTTCGAATTGTCGAAGATGCGCTTGTTCGGCTTTACCCAGCCCTTGTCGAGCACCTGCTTGGCGAACGGCAGATAGTTGTTGCTCTCCTTGAGCATGCCGAGCGTCTCTTTGACCGTATCCATATAGTCTTCCGGCAGCGCGCGCGCGTCGGTACGGGGATAGGTCAGCACCTTGTGCTTTTCGTACAGCGCCTGGGCGAGGCCCAAGGTGTTCTTCGCCGAGAAGCCGAAGCGGCCGTTGGCTTCACGCTGCAAGCTGGTCAGGTCGAAGAGCGCCGGCGACAGTTGCGTGGACGGCTTCGATTCCTCGGTCACCGTGCCGATCTGGCCGCGGCAGGCGGCGACGATCGTCTCGGCCGCGGGCAGCGCCCACAGACGCGAATCGCGTTTTTCCGGATCGAACTCGTCGCGCTTGAATTTCGGATCGAACCAGCGGCCTTCGTAGAAGCCGGCCGCGCAGACGAATTCCGCCTTCACTTCCCAATAGTCGCGCGGGACGAAGCGGCGAATTTTCTCTTCGCGCTCGACCACGATCGACAGCGTCGGCGTTTGCACCCGCCCGACCGTGGTCAGGAAGAAGCCGCCGCCCTTGCTGTTGAACGCGGTCATGGCCCGCGTGCCGTTGATGCCGACCAGCCAGTCCGCCTCCGAGCGGCAGCGCGCCGCATCGGCGAGCGGCTGCATCTCTTCGTCGCTACGCAGACGGGCGAAGCCGTCGCGGATCGAGCCCGCCGTCATGGATTGCAGCCACAGGCGCTGCACCGGCTGCTTGGCCTTCGCGTGTTGCGCGATCAGGCGGAAAATCAGCTCGCCCTCGCGCCCCGCGTCACATGCGTTGATCAGACGGTCGATATCTTTGCGCTTGAGCAGCTTGGTCAGCACCTTCAGGCGCGACTCGCTCTTGGCGATCGGATTGAGATCGAAATGCGGCGGAATGACGGGCAGGTTGGCGAAACTCCACTTGCCGCGCTTGACTTCATAGTCTTCGGGCGCGGCAATTTCCAGCAGGTGGCCGACTGCCGAGGAAAGGACGTATTCGTCGCTTTCGTAGTATTCGTCATGCTTGGTAAAGCCGCCCAAAGCGCGCGCGATGTCGTTCGCGACGGAAGGCTTTTCGGCGATGATCAGTGCTTTGGACATGACTCGATGTGAGGTTGGTAGATCAGGGTTGATGGCCGTGAGTGCGCTTTTGCTAGCGCGACCCTCGTTTGCGACCTTTGCGACCCATTAACGACCGCTTTATAGCACACGGCGCGAAGGCGGCGTGTCAAGTGCCATAAAGCGCGCCATCATAATTGCGCGCTCAGCCATTGGGCAAGTTGCGGCAAATGCCCTGTGCACCACTCGCAACGCCCGAGCTGGTGGGCCCGCAAGCCGGCCGCCCGAGTCAGGCTGCAGCCAGCGCCGGCCGAAGCTTGGGCGCGCCGCTGACGCCGGGCACCGCCGTCAGATCAGACAACATCCGTTCCACAATCGCCGCCTGCGGCAGAACCGTGCCGAAAAACCGCGTCGTAACCGAATCTTCGATCAGTATGGTCGGAAAATTCTCCACATCCAGATCGTCGAAGCGGTCCGCATGGGTTTCGATGTCGATCCATGCGAAGCAGATTTCCGGGTGCCGGTCCGCCAGTTTGTCGAAAGCGTCCCGATACTCGCGGCAGGTCCCGCACCATTCCGCGCACAGGCAGGCAACGAACAGCGTGTCGGGTTCGTTGACGCGCTCGGCGATCCGGTCTTGGTCGGTGTCGAGGTTCAGCGCGGGCATGGTGGTTCCTTACGTACTTTTGTCAGGTGCTTTGGCGCGAATGTAGCATGGCCGATCCCGAATGGTCGTTGAAGCTGATCAATGCGGGGTCAGCCGTGGCTCGCCCGCATGAAGCGGCCGCCGGGCAGTGCAGTCACCTGGCCAGCGAGTTCGAGCTGCAGCAAGTGGCTTTGCAGAGCCGCGTCTTCCATCTCGGTGCGGGTAGCGAGAATTTCAAGCGTGGTGGGTGAGTGGCCGAGTGCGGCGAGGAGGTGTTCGGCTTCGGGATCGAGCGGTGGGCGGGGCGATGCGGCGTGGCTTGCGGTTACCGGGTCGGCCGCGGACACTCCTGCCGTCGGCCGCGGCGCCGAGCTCGGCCGGCTGATTGTCGCGCCGCTGAGCGCTCGCGTATTCGTCGAGCTGGCGTCGCTCGAAAGAACGGCATGCGCCGCGCTGGAAGGCGGCCGCGGGGCGGCCCGCCGCGCGAAGCCCAGTTCCTCCAGCACCTCATCCGGCGTTTCCACAAGCTTCGCGCCCTGCTTGATGATCCGATGACACCCGCGCGACAGCGGCGCGTGAATCGAGCCTGGCAGCGCGAAAATATCGCGGCCCATTTCATTCGCGAGCCGCGCGGTGATCAGCGAACCTGAACGCATTGCCGCTTCGACGATCACCACGCCGCTGACGAGCCCGGCGATCAGCCGATTGCGCTGCGGGAAATTGGCGGCGCGCGCGGGCGTGCCGAGCGGCCATTCGGAGAGGATCGCGCCCTGCACGGCGATCTGCCGCGCCAGTGCGTGGTGCGCCGCCGGGTACACTAGATCCGCGCCGGTGCCGATCACGGCGACGGTGCCGCCGACGCCTGCAAGTCCACCGCGATGCGCGGCGCCGTCGATACCGAGCGCGAGCCCCGAGACGACGGTAACGCCGGCTACTGAAAGCTCCCGTGCGAAACGCTCGGCGTCTTCGACACCTTGCGGTGTGGCGCTGCGGCTGCCCACGAGGGCGACTGCTCGCGTGTGCAGCAGATTCAGCCGACCCTTTATATATAGAAGAGGCGGCGGATCGGGCATGGTCAGCAGCGCCGGCGGGTAAGCGGGGTCGTCGAGAGTCACGATCTGATTGCCGGGTTGCTCACGCCACGCGATCACCGCGTCGAGCCGGGCGTCGAAATCGCAGCCCGTCGGGGCCAGCGCCGCGCGCGCCGCGGCCTCGCCGGCAATCGCGGCGAGCGCCTCGGGCGCTTGATCGAGAATCGCTTCAGGCAGGCCAAAAGCGCTTAGCAGCAGGCGTAGCGCCGCGGGTTTCAGGCCCGGCGCGAGCGAAAGCCGCAGCCACGCGGCGAGTTCAATGTCGGTTGCAGGCAAGGTGTGCATTGCGTGTCGATCCTCTTGCTGGGCCAGCGGGCAGGCGGGCGCCATGCTAAAATTTTCATCATCCGAAATAACCGCAGCGCCGCGCCCACCCGCGCGGGCTCGTCGTTTAGCGCATGTGGCGCGTTGAATCGAACCGGTTCGACACCATCTATCCTCTGCGTAACGCGATAAGCCCACAACCTGGCCGAATGGCCAACGCGAGCCTTCCACCGGTCAGCGGCGCCTGAAAATCACACTCGAAATCATGGCTTTACTGAACATCCTCAATTACCCGGACAAGCGGCTGCACAAGATTGCCAAGCCGGTCGAAGCGGTCAACGACCGCATCCGCCGCCTCGTCAAGGACATGGCCGAGACCATGTACGCGGCGCCCGGCGTCGGCCTCGCTGCAACCCAGGTGGACGTGCATGAACGCGTGATCGTGATCGACGTATCGGACGACCACAACGAACTGCTCGCCTTCATCAATCCGGAAATCATCTGGTCGAGCGACGAAAAGAAGCTCTCGGAAGAGGGTTGTCTCTCGGTGCCGGGCATTTACGACAATGTCGAGCGCGCGGAGAAAGTGCGCGTCCGGGCGCTCAACGAGAAGGGCGAGACTTTCGAAATGGACTGCGAAGGCCTGCTCGCGGTGTGCATCCAGCACGAAATGGATCATCTGATGGGCCGCGTGTTCGTCGAGTATCTGTCGTCGCTGAAGCAGACGCGCATCAAGAGCAAGATGAAGAAGCTCGCCCACGCCATGTAATGCGCGTTCACCTCGCCTACCGCCCCCATTCATGAGTCATTCGTTGCGCGTCATCTTTGCCGGTACGCCGGAGTTCGCCGCGGCCGCGCTGGCCGCGATCCACAGCGCCGGGTTCGTGGTGCCGCTCGTGCTGACTCAGCCGGACCGGCCCGCCGGCCGCGGCATGAAGTTGCAGGCGAGTCCGGTCAAGCGCTATGCGCAGGAGCATGGGCTCGCCGTTGCCCAGCCGCCGTCGCTGCGTCGCGCCGGCAAATATCCTACTGAAGCCGCCGCCGCGATCGAGCAACTGCGCGCCACGCCGCACGATGTCATGGTGGTGGCCGCGTATGGGCTGATCCTGCCGCAGGAAGTGCTCGATATCCCGCCGCTCGGCTGCATCAACATTCACGCCTCGTTGTTGCCGCGCTGGCGCGGCGCGGCGCCGATTCATCGCTCGATCGAAGCGGGCGACGCCGAAACCGGCATCACGCTGATGCAGATGGACGTTGGCCTCGACACCGGCGCGATGATCTCCGAAGCGCGCACGGCAATTTCCGGCGACGACACCACGGCCACATTGCACGACCGGCTCGCGCAAGACGGCGCGAAGCTGATCGTCGAGGCGCTGGTCGAACTGGAGCGGACCGGCAAGCTGGCCTCGACGCCGCAACCGGCGGACGGCGTCACCTACGCGGAAAAGATCGGCAAGCACGAAGCCGCGCTCGACTGGCGCCGCCCGGCGGCCGTGCTCGCGCGCCAGGTGCGGGCGTTCGACCCGTTCCCCGGCGGCGTCGGCACGCTGGAAGACGGCACGTCGATCAAGATCTGGGCCGCGGTTCCCATTGATGCGAAAACCAACGGCGCACCCGGCACGATCGCCGACATCTCTGCCGAAGGCGTGGTTGTGGCGTGTGGCGAAGGCGCGTTGCGCCTCACGCAACTGCAAAAACCCGGCGGCAAACGCCTGCCGGTGCGCGAATTCCTGGCCGGCTCGACGCTGGCTGTGGGACAACGCTTTCAACTTCCCGAAGCAAAGTAACACCGTTGCGCATGACTTGAACATCGTCCGTTCGGCCGATGTTCAAGACCCCGCTAGACGATCCTGCCGCGCGTTAGAATCCTCCATGCAATAGCCTGGATTTCAAGGATTCCCATGTTTGGCATCACCCATTTCGAGTTTTTCGTTGTCGCGGTCTTTCTCCTGAACGTGACGCCCGGTCCCGACACGGCGTATATCGTTGGGCGCAGCGTCGCCCAAGGCCGCGGCGCGGGGCTCATGTCGGCGCTCGGCATCTCGGCGGGTTGCTGCGTTCACTCGCTGGCCTGCGCGTTCGGCTTGACCGCAGTGCTGGCCGCGTCGGCCACCGCATTTACCGTCATCAAGTTTGTCGGCGCTATTTATCTGATTTATCTTGGCGTGCGCCTCATATTCGCCAAACCGGCCGCCGACCAGGCAGCGGGCGAAGCGCGCGCGGTCGGTGCGCCCAAGTCGCTGCGGCAGCTTTTCCTGCAAGGCTTCTGGACCAACGTGCTGAACCCCAAGGTGGTGCTGTTCTTCGTATCGTTCTTCCCGCAATTCGTGACGGCCGGCAGCGACCACAAAGCGCTCGCCTTCCTCACGCTGGGCGCGGTGTTCGTCGTGATGAGCATGGTCTGGAACAGCTTTGTCGCGTGGGTCGCGGGCAGCGTGACGCGGCGTTTCTCCGGGCAGCCGTTGGTGAGGCAGTGGCTGGATCGGGGCGTCGGCAGCGCTTTTGTTGGTTTGGGTATCAAACTCGCCACCGCATCAAGATGATTGAATTTTCCTTGCGCGCCCATATCTAACAGTTCGCTTACAATCGGGCGCCGCGATGTCGCGGTGCAGATATGAACCCCGCGTCAGGGGCAAGGAGTTGCAGACATGTTCAATTGGGTCAAAACCGCGATGTTGATGGCCGCGATCACGGCCCTTTTCATCGTGATCGGCGGGATGATCGGCGGGTCGCGCGGCATGACGATCGCGCTCGTGATCGCCCTTGGGATGAATTTCTTTTCGTACTGGTTCTCGGACAAGATGGTGCTGCGCATGTACAACGCGCAGGAAGTCGACGAAACCAGTGCGCCGCAGTTCTATCGCATGGTGCGCGAGCTTTCGACGCGTGCAGGCCTGCCCATGCCGCGCGTCTACCTGATCAATGAAGACGCGCCGAACGCGTTTGCCACCGGCCGCAATCCGGAGCACGCGGCGGTTGCTGCCACCACGGGCATTCTGCGCGTGTTGTCCGAGCGCGAAATGCGCGGCGTCATGGCGCACGAGCTCGCGCACGTGAAGCATCGCGACATTCTGATTTCGACCATCTCGGCCACCATGGCGGGCGCCATTTCCGCGCTGGCGAACTTCGCGATGTTCTTCGGCAGCCGCGACGAAAACGGCCGGCCCACGAATCCGATCGCGGGCATTGCCGTCGCGCTGCTCGCGCCGATCGCCGGCGCGCTGATTCAGATGGCGATTTCGCGTGCGCGTGAGTTCGAAGCCGACCGTGGCGGCGCGCAGATTTCCGGCGACCCGCAAGCGCTCGCTTCGGCGCTCGACAAGATCCATCGTTACGCGAGCGGGATTCCGTTTCCCACCGCCGAGCAGCATCCGGCCACCGCGCAAATGATGATCATGAATCCGTTGTCGGGCGGCGGTATCGCGAATCTGTTTTCCACGCACCCGGCTACCGAGGAGCGCGTCGCGCGGTTGATGGAAATGGCGCGCACGGGGCGCTTCGAATAACGCCGCGCGGCGCTTGGGCGCAATAAAGAAAGGCGAGTCTGCGGGCTCGCCTTTTTTGTTCCAATGGCAGGTTTGCGGAGCAGCGGTGGCGTGTGGCCACTGGCCGATGAAGCGCCCATCAATCGCCTTCGCGGCCGTAGACGGTTCGCACGCCTCTTCACCGCACCGCACCGCACCTCACCTCACCTCACCTCACCGCACCTCACCTCACCTCACCTCACCTCACCGCACCGCACCGCACCGCACCGCACCTCACCGCACCGCACCTCACCGCACCGCACCGCACCTCACCTCACCTCACCTCACCTCACCTCACCTCACCTCACCTCACCTCACCTCACCTCACCTCACCGCAGACCCCGCGCCGCAGGTCCCTCTATTCCAGCACGCCGTGCATGTGCAAACCCCCACTCCATCCACTATCGGCCGGCCGCGGCGGCCCGCGCTTCGCGCCACGCTACAATGTGTGTTGATTGCGTCGCGCGTTCCGCGCGGCCCGCCTTAGCCTTCTTCATGACCACAAAGCCTTCTTCGCGTACTGCTTCCTCACCGGCGCGTCCGCGCGAATCCCGATTGTCGATGCTGCATCTCGCGCCCGAATCGCTCGGTTTCGCGCTCGACTGCGCGGGCCAGGCCGTCGGCGCCGTGCGTCTCGGCTCAGCGTTGCCGGCCGCGCTGCAGTCGGTCTTCGTGTCCGCGCCTGAGGGCAGCACCGCCGCCGCGCGCGGAGCGGTGCAGGACATCGCGTACCGCACCATGCGGCGTCTCGCGACCGTCGAGTGGCTGATCGCGAAGCTGGTGAAAAAGGCGCCGCCGCCGCACGTCGGCCATGTGCTCGAGTGCGCGCTGGCCTTGCTCGTCGACGACGAAGCGAGCGCTGCCTATACGCCGTTCACGGTGGTCGATCAGGCGGTGAGCGCGATCGGCGCGCGTCGTGAGTTCGCCTTTGCCAAGGGGCTTGTCAACGCCGTACTGCGTAATTTTCTGCGCGAGCGCGAAGCGCTGTTGAGCGCCGCGCAAGCCGATGAAGTGGCGCGCTGGAACTACCCGGCCTGGTGGATCGATGCGGTGAAGCGCGCATGGCCCGACGCATGGCAGTCGGTGCTGGCCGCCGGCAACACGCAAGGCCCGCTGACGCTGCGCGTGAACGCGCGTCGTTCAACGGTCGACGCCTACCTGCAAGTGCTGCAAAACCATCACATTGTCGCGAGCAAGGCTGGAGACTATGCGGTCAAACTCGCCACGGCGATGCCGGTCGACCGCATTCCCGGGTTTAACGACGGTGTGGTCTCGGTGCAGGATGCCGGCGCGCAACTCGCCGCGCAACTGCTCGGCGTGCGTGACGGCATGCGCGTGCTCGACGCCTGCGCGGCTCCCGGCGGCAAGACCGGACATCTGCTCGAACTCGCCAATCTTCAGCTCGTCGCGCTCGAAAGCGACGCGTCGCGCGCGCGCCGCATCGGCGAAAACCTGCAGCGTCTGAAGCTCGAAGCGGAAGTGCGGATCGGCGACGCCGGCGCGCCCGCCAAGTGGCACGACGATATCGACCAGCCGTTCGACCGCATTCTCGCGGACGTGCCGTGCTCGGCGTCGGGTATCGTGCGGCGTCATCCGGACATTCGCTGGCTGCGCCGCGCGTCCGACATTCCTGCGCTCGTCGCCGAGCAACGCCGCATTCTCGATGCCCTTTGGCCGCTCGTGAAACCAGGCGGCGAGTTGCTCTACGTTACGTGTTCGATCTTTCCGGAAGAAGGCGAGTTGCAGGCGCAGTGGTTTGGAAACAAGTATCAGGATGCGGTACGATTGGACGCGCCGGGGCAACTGTTGCCTTCAGTCGCTCGCGCGCCCGCCGACACATCGGCCGGTTCCCATGCCGGACAACCCGCTGAAGACAGCGCCGGCGCGAACTCAGACCACGACGGATTTTTCTACGCGCGCTTCCAGAAACGGTGACCATCAAACGCTTCTTCCCGCTTCGGCTCGCAGCCGTGCTCTGGATCGCGCTGGCCTTATGGCTCGCGGCGCCGGGCGCGGCGCACGCTGACTCGATCGCGGTGCAGCGTGCGTCGCTGCAAGCCGACAACACCGGCTGGAACCTCGACGCCCGTTTCGACTTCGACCTGAACAGCAATCTCGAAGACGCGGTCAATAAAGGCATCCCGCTCTATTTCACGACCGACTTCGAATTGAGCCGGCCGCGCTGGTACTGGTTCGACGAGCAGCCGGTCAGCGTGTCGCAAAGCATTCGCCTGTCGTTCCAGCCGCTCACGCGCGAATATCGCGTGTCGAGCGTCTCCTCCGGCGGTTTGCAGCTCGGCTTCACCACGCTCAAGGATGCGCTCGCGGTCATCAAGCACGTCACCTCGTGGCACGTCATCGAGCGCAATGAAGTGCGCGCCGGCGAGACGTATAACGCATCGGTGCGCATGCAACTCGACATCGCGCTGATGCCCAAGCCGTTCCAGATCGACGCGGTGAACAATCGCGACTGGAACCTCGCGTCCGAATGGAAGCGTTTTACCTTCACGGTGACCGAACGTGCTAAATAAAGTGCGCTCCGCCACCAGTGTCAGCAGCATCGTCGTGCGCGTGCTGGTGTCGACGGTCGCGGTCACGGCCGTGTTGCTGCTCGTGCTGCTGGCGGCCGCCAGCGCGAACACCGAATTCTTCGACCGCTATTACCAGTGGCTCTACGCCGCCAACCTCGCGGTCGCGATGATCTTTTTGCTGGTGGTCGCGACGCTCGTCATCATCATCATCGCGCGGCTGCGAAAGGGTAAGTTCGGCACAAGGCTATTGGCGAAACTGGCGTTCTTCATGGCGCTGGTCGGCGTGGTGCCGGGCGGGATCATCTACGTCGTGTCGTATCAGTTCGTGTCGCGCAGTATCGAGTCGTGGTTCGATGTGAACGTCGAAACCGCGCTCACGTCCGGCCTGAATCTCGGGCGCGGCATGCTCGACGCGTCGCTGTCCGATCTGCAGACCAAGGGCCGGTTGATGTCGGAACAGTTGGCGAGCGCGGACGCCGCCGGCACCACGCTCACGCTGCTGCGTCTGCGCGATCAGTTCGGCGTGCAGGATGCGACGATCGTCGAACCCACGCGCAGCATGTCCGGTGCGACGCCCGATATGCACGTGGTCGCGCAGGCATCCGGCAACTACGCGACGCTCGTGCCGAACGATCTGCCCACGCCGCTGATGATCGATCAGGCGCGCGGCCGCGGCTACGCGGCGATCGAAGGCGAAGTGGACGGCGATCCTCATGCGCATGGCAGCAAAGGCGTGCTACGGCTGCGCGTGGTGCAGCGCATTCCCGACTCGAACGCCTCGTTGCTGCAACCCACCGAACGCTTCCTGCAACTCACGCAGCCGGTGTCGCCCACGCTCGCGCGCAACGCCGACGCGGTGCAGCGCGCCTATCGCGAGTATCAGGAGAAGGCGCTTGGGCGCACGGGTCTGCGCAAGATGTATATCGGCACGCTCACGCTCGCGCTCTTTCTCGCCACCTTCATCGCGATGATGCTCGCGCTCGCACTCGGCAATCAGCTTGCGCGGCCGCTCTTCCTGCTGGCGCAGGGCACCAAGGAAATCACGGAAGGCGATTACACGCCTAAGCGGGAAATCAAATCGCGCGACGAACTGGGCTTTCTCACGCAGTCGTTCAACGCCATGACGCGGCAGTTGTCCGAAGCGCGCGCGGCGGTCGAGAACAACCGCATTGCGCTCGAACATTCGAAGGCGTATCTGGAAAGCATTCTCGCTAACCTGACCGCGGGCGTGTTCGTGTTCGACCGTCAGTTCAGACTGACCACCGCGAATCGCGGCGCCGAGCGGATTTTCCGTCAACCGTTCCAGGCATTGATGGGTTCGGCGCTGGATCAGATCGGCGTGCTGAGCGAATTCGGCGGCATGGTCCGCAAGGCGTTTGCCGATCGCGAAGCGGCGAGCGGCGACGGTCACGACGATCGCGGCCACTGGCAGCAGCAGTTTTCGGTGCAGGTGCCCGGCGAAACCGAGCCGCTTACCTTGCTCGTGCGCGGCGCGCGGCTCGTCTCGGCGACGGACCGCGACGCGGAAGACATGCAGACCTCCGGCTATGTCGTCGTATTCGACGATATCTCGGACGTGATCTCCGCGCAGCGTTCGATCGCATGGGGCGAGGTCGCGCGGCGGCTCGCGCACGAGATCAAGAATCCGCTCACGCCGATCCAGCTTTCCGCCGAGCGTTTGCAGATGAAGCTCGCCGACAAGCTGTCGCCATCCGACGCGGATGTGCTGAAGCGCGGCGCGACCACGATCGTCAACCAGGTCGCCGCCATGAAGCAGATGGTCGACAATTTCCGCGACTACGCGCGCACGCCGCCGGCGGTGCTCGCGCATTTGCAACTGAATGATCTGGTCAGCGAAGTGCTCACGCTGTACGGTATCGAAGAGGGCAAAGGTGCGATCCAGGTCGAGCTTGCCACCCTGCCGGCGATTCGTGGCGACGCGACGCAATTGCGTCAGGTGATTCACAACCTGCTGCAAAACGCGCAGGATGCGGTGGCGGACCTCGAGCATCCGCGTGTATTGCTCGAGACGAGGACAGTAGAATACGGAGACCCCGACGCGGAAGGCAAAGTCCACGTCGCGGTGCGTCTGACCGTGACGGACAACGGACCGGGCTTCCCCGCGCGTATCCTCACACGTGCATTCGAACCTTACGTGACGACCAAGGCCAAAGGTACGGGCCTGGGTCTTGCGATGGTCAAGAAGATCGTCGACGAACACGGCGCGCGCATCGACATCCGCAATCGTATGAAAGCGGGCGACGTGATCGAGGGCGCGCAGATTTCGATCCTCTTCCTTCAACTGGCAGACGATGCCGCGACACCTGGAACAGGGCCGCGTCCGGCGCACGGCAGTGCGTCGCATGGAAAGACAAAAGCAACAGTGCAGACAAGGGCAGCGTAAATGGCAACCATCCTGGTGGTAGATGATGAAATGGGCATCCGGGAATTGCTCTCGGAGATCCTGAGCGACGAAGGGCATGTCGTGGAGGCCGCGGAAAACGCGCAGGAAGCGCGCGAATTCCGTTTGCGCCAGGCACCCGACCTGGTGCTGCTCGACATCTGGATGCCCGACACCGACGGCGTGACCTTGCTCAAGGAATGGGCTGCGCAAGGACAACTGACCATGCCGGTGATCATGATGTCCGGCCACGCCACGATCGATACGGCCGTTGAGGCAACCAAGATCGGTGCACTCAATTTCCTCGAGAAGCCGATTGCTTTGCAAAAGCTGCTGAAGGCTGTCGAGCAGGGCCTCGCGCGTGGTAACGCGGCGAGTGCGCCGGGCGGCGCGGCGGCCAAGCCGGTGTTGCCGGTGAGTGCTTCGGCAGTGGCTTCGGCGGCGTCACTGCCGATGCTTTCCACCGACGGCCTCGGCAGCGGCGCGCTGGCGGCGCAAACGGCCTCGATTTCGTTCGATATTCCGCTGCGCGACGCACGCGACGCCTTCGAGCGCGCGTACTTCGAATATCACCTCGCGCGTGAGAACGGCAGCATGACGCGCGTGGCGGAGAAGACCGGCTTGGAGCGCACGCACCTGTATCGCAAGCTCAAGCAACTCGGTGTCGATCTCGGTAAAAACAAGGGGGAGTGAGCTTGGTGACGAGCGCAAGTGAGCCCGTGCTCTGCGCGCAGATCCCACTTTCACAGATTTTTTCGAGAAGGGGCTTGCCCTGCTGTTGACCCTTTGATATCATTTCGTTCTTCGTTGGCCCGGTAGCTCAGTTGGTAGAGCAGCGGATTGAAAATCCGCGTGTCGATGGTTCGATTCCGTCCCAGGCCACCAGGATTCAGCCCCAGGAAATCGCAAGATTCCTGGGGCTTTTCCTTTTTGCGCCCCTAATGTGTGACGGGCTTGAAGGACATCACGCGTGTCCGCTGCTTCGGCTTGCGCGCGCCGCGTGGCAGCACGCACTCGGCGGTGTTCGGCGCTGCATGATAAAATCGCGCCAGTTCAAGGACTTGCACAGTGAGTGCAGCGCCTGCGTGCTGTGCGGCAACGCCGCCACCTGCACCGAACCCTTCGCCCGACGATTAACGGTATAAGCGCCCAGCGACTCTGCATGCGGAAGGCGCGGCCTATACTGCTTTGGGCCGGCAGCAGTGCCGGCACGCGTCGCGCCGCGTTGCTTGCATGGCGCACCTCGCGCAGCGCGACGTGGCACTCTTCATTCACGGAGTTTCACGGTGATCCGCAACGACGCTAAACGTAGCGCTCTGGTGCTGTTTTCCGGCGGCCAGGATTCCGCCACGTGCCTCGCCTGGGCGCTCGAACGTTATGAAACGGTCGAGACACTGGGCTTCGATTACGGTCAGCGGCACCGCGTCGAACTGGAATGCCGCGAGGGGTTTCGCAACGCTGTCGCGCGTGCATTTCCGCAGTGGGCCGAGCGCCTCGGCGACGATCATATGATCGACCTGTCGGTGCTCGGCGCGATCAGTGACACCGCCATGACGCGCGAGATTGAGATCGAAGCCACGGCGAACGGTTTGCCGAACACGTTCGTGCCGGGCCGCAATCTGATGTTCATGACCATCGCTGCGGCAATTGCGTATCGGCGTGGCCTGCAGGTGCTGGTGGGCGGCATGTGCGAGACGGATTTCTCAGGCTATCCCGATTGCCGCGACGACACGATGAAGGCGTTGCAGGTCGCGCTGAACCTCGGCATGGACACGCGCACGCTGCTCGAAACACCGTTGATGTGGCTCGACAAGGCCGACACGTGGCGCCTCGCGCACGAACTCGGCGGCGACGAACTGGTCGAGCTGGTGCGCGTCGAGACGCATACGTGCTATGTCGGCGAACGCGCCGAATTGCATGCGTGGGGCTTCGGTTGTGGCGAATGCCCGGCGTGCCGCTTGCGCAAGCGTGGCTACGAAGCCTATCTGGCGGGTGAGAAGGTCACCGAGGCGCCGGTCTGATAACGCTCGGCAGGACAGCGCACCTCAGGCAATCATTTTCAGGAACATAGGGCACACAGCAGCATGACTTACGCGGTCAAGGAAATCTTCTACACGTTGCAGGGCGAGGGCGCGAATGCCGGGCGTCCGGCTGTCTTCTGCCGGTTTGCCGGCTGCAACCTGTGGTCGGGCCGCGAAGAAGATCGTGCCGAAGCGGTGTGCCAATTCTGCGATACCGATTTCGTCGGCACGGACGGTGAGAACGGCGGCAAGTACCGCACGGCGGAAGATCTGGTACAGATGATCGCGTCGCAATGGCCGCAAGGCGAGGGCGAGCGTTTCGTCGTGTGCACGGGCGGCGAACCGATGCTGCAGATCGATCAGCCGCTGGTCGACGCGCTGCATGCCGCTGGCTTTGAAATCGCGATCGAAACCAACGGCTCGCTGCCGGTGCTCGAGACGATCGACTGGATCTGCGTGAGCCCGAAGGCCGACGCGCCGCTCGTCGTGACGAAAGGCAACGAACTGAAGGTCGTGATCCCGCAGGACAACCAGCGCTTGTCCGAGTATGCGAAGCTCGACTTCGAGTATTTCCTCGTCCAGCCCATGGACGGTCCGTCGCGCGACATCAACACCAAGCTCGCGATCGACTGGTGCAAACGCCATCCGCAATGGCGCCTGTCGATGCAGACCCACAAGTATCTGAACATTCCCTGATTTGCCGTGCTGACGATTACACGAAAACTCGAATTCGACGCGGGTCACCGCATTCCTGATCACCGCAGCCAGTGCCGTAATCTGCACGGTCATCGCTACGTGCTCGAAATCACGCTGCAAGGCGATCTGGTCGACACCGAAGGCGCGCCCGATCGCGGCATGGTGATGGACTTCGCCGACGTGAAGTCGCTCGCCGTCGAGCATCTGGTCGACAAGTGGGACCACGCGTTTCTCGTCTATGAAGGCGACGCGCAGGTGCGTGGTTTCCTGGAAACGATGGCTGGCCACAAGACGGTCGTGCTCGATCGCATTCCCACGGTCGAAAACCTTGCCGCCGTGGCGTTCGAGATTCTCGCGAACGTCTACGACGCGCACTACGGCGTGAATCTGCGTTTGCACAAGCTGCGTCTGTACGAGACGCCGAATTGCTGGGCCGACGTGGTCCGCGACTAAACCGAACGCCGCCGCGCGGCTCGCGAGACGTCCCCTTGGGGACCGTCCAACCCTCGCGTTATTGTCACGGTATGATCGCTCCGATAACCACACGGAGCGAGACATGCCGGTCACCGCATTGCGTCGCAGCAGGCATCCAGGCCGCCTCGGCCAGAGCCAATCTCTTTGTCTTTTCCCCGCCCATCACGCCGGCATTGCGCACTGCGGTTCAGGCGATGCATTTCATCGCCGCCACGGAGCGCGGCGATGAGCAGCCTGACCAATCCCCTCAAGTCACGCCTGAAGGAAACCGAGCCGCTGTTCGGTCTGTGGCTTTCGCTCGGCAGCGACGCTGCGGCCGAAGCGCTCGCGCATGCCGGCTACGACTGGCTGCTGATCGACATGGAGCACGCGCCGAACGATAGCGGCGACGTCGCCTCGCAATTGCGCGCGATCGCCGCCGCGCATCTGCCGAGCGAGCCGGTGGTGCGCGTGCCCGCCAGCGAGGCGTGGCTCGTCAAGCGCGTGCTGGATGCCGGCGCGCGTACGCTGATGTTCCCGAATATCGAGTCCGCGGAAGAGGCGGCGCGCGCCGTGCGTCTCACGCAATATCCGAGCGCCGGAGCGCTCGACGGTGAGCGCGGTGTCGCCGGCGTGGTGCGGGCCGCGGCCTACGGCATGCGGCGCGACTACGTGCAGACGGCCAACGCGCAGATCGCGACCATCGTGCAGATCGAGTCGGCGCGCGGCTTGCAGGAGGTGGAAAAAATCGCGGCGACGCCGGGTGTCGATTGCCTGTTCGTCGGGCCGGCCGACCTTGCCGCGAGCCTCGGTCATCTGGGCGATTCGAAGCATGCCGACGTGCAGGCCGCGATGGCGCGCATCGTCAGCGCGGCGGACAAGGCGGGCATTGCCGCCGGTATTTTTGCCATGGATGTCGCGAGCGCCAAACAGCATCGCGACGCCGGATTTCGTTTTATCGCTCTGGCCGCGGACGTCATGTGGATGTTGCGCGCGACTCGCCAGGCGTTGCAGGAGGTGAGGTCATGAAAGGGATGGTGCAGTGCGTCGTGGTGCGTCTGGCGGTCACGGCGGCGTTGATGGCGAATGTGGCGGCGTATGCGCAGGACCGCGTGGCGAAGTCGAACGATCCGCAGACGCAAACCGCGGTCGCCGACTACAACGCCGGCAATCTCGGCGCGGCGCTGGCCGAGTTCCGCAAGGCCGCGGAGCGCGGCAGCCGGCTCGCCGAGTTCAACTACGCCATGATGCTGCTCAACGGCGAAGGCGGCCCGGCCAATGTGGATGAAGGCAAGAAATGGCTGCGTAAGGCCGCCGACGCCAACATGTCGCACGCGCAATACGTGTACGGCAAGATGTACGACGATGGCGAGTTCGTCGGGCGCGATCCGGTCGAAGCGCACCGCTGGTTCCTGAAGGCGGCGCAGCAAGGGCACGTGCAAGCGGAGTTGGCGCTCGCCAATCAGTTCCTCGACGGACGCGGCACCGAGCGCGACAACAAGCAGGCGTTCTTCTGGTACAAGAAGGCGGCGGAAGGCGGCGACATGACCGCGCAGTACGTGGCGGGCTCGTTTTACGAGCGCGGCGGCGACGGTGTAGACAGGAATCTCAACGTGGCGCGCGCTTATTACGCTGCCGCAGCGGCGCAGGGCGATCCGGCGGCGCGGCTCAAGTATCAGCAACTCAGCGCGCAGTTGCGGGATCAGAAGGAAGTGAAGCCGCAATAAATAAAGAAGGGGCGCTCCGTGATGATGGTGCGCCCCTTCTTCGATTTGCAGCCTTTGTTCTGCGGCCTTGTTCGCTGACAGCCTCGCCGCGCTAACTCTGCATCAACCGCTTTTGCCGCGCGACGCTCATGATGAGCCCGATGGCCACACCCAGCGTGGTCAGTGCGGTGCCGCCGTAGCTCATGAACGGCAACGGCACGCCGACCACCGGCAAGATGCCGCTCACCATGCCGATATTGACGAATGCGTAGGTGAAGAACGCCATGGTCAGCGAGCCGGCCAGCAAGCGTCCGAACAGCGTCGCACCATTGGCCGCGATATACAGCCCGCGCGCGATCAACAGCATGTATAGCGTGAGCAGCACGACGCCGCCCGCCAGCCCGAACTCTTCGGAGAACACCGCGAAAATGAAGTCAGTGTGCTTCTCGGGGATGAACTCCAGATGCGCCTGCGTGCCCTTCAGCCAGCCTTTGCCAAGCGGACCACCGGAGCCGATCGCGATGACCGCCTGGATCGTGTGGAAGCCCTTGCCGAGCGGATCGGAGGTCGGGTCGAGCAGCGTGCAGATACGGTGTTTCTGATAATCGTGCATCAGCGGCCATTGCACTTCGGGCTGACAGATCTTGTCCTGAAAGGCGGCGATCGAAGCGACCGCTATGACGCCTGCAATCAGCACCGGCACGATCAGCTTGAAACTCAGGCCCGCAAAGTAAATCACGAAGAAGCCGGCCGCAAACACCAGCACGGCCGTACCGAGGTCGGGCTGCTTGGCGATCAGGCCGACCGGCACCGCGAGAATCAGCAGGCCGACCAGATAGTCGTACCAGCGCATCACGCCTTCGCGGCGCTGGTAGTACCACGCGAGCATGAGCGGCGTGGCGATCTTCAGGATTTCCGACGGCTGGATCACCACCCCGACATTGATCCAGCGCTTCGCGCCCTTGCGCGTGAGGCCGAATAGCGCCACCGCGACCAGTAACGCGATCCCGAACGTGTAGAGCGGGACCGCGAAGCGCATCAGCGTGGTGGGTGGAACATTGGCGAGCGCCCACATCAGCACGAACGTGAGCATGATGTTGCGTAACTGGTCTTCCACGCGGCCGGGGACGTCCAGACTCGCGCTGTACAGCGTGACGATGCCGACGCACAGCAGCAGAAACACGATCAGTGCGAGCGGGCGGTCGAAGCCCGCGAACATCCGCTTGATGCGGTCGAGCCAGGCGCGCTTGTCGAATTGCATGCCTTTCTCCTTACTCGTCGATGCCGCCGGAAACCGGCTGGCGTGGCGACGTGCCCTGAGTGCCGTCTTCGCGCGACGGTGCCGCGGCGGTCGGCACCGGCTCGCTAGCCGGGCGGGGTTTATGCGGGACGCCGGATTTACGCGACGCTGAATTCTTTGCGGCAGAAGTCGCGGACGTCGAGGCGGCCAACGGTGCCGATGCAGCCGCCGGCGCGGAAGCCGCGGCCGCAGCAGACGCTGCTTTCGCAGCCGCCGCCGCGGAGGCCGCCGCTGCCGCCGAAGCCGCACCGGGAATCGGCAGGGCAGTGAAGCCCGCCGCGACCTTGACCGGCTGCGCCGCATCCTGTGGCGACGGTGCATCGCCGACTTCGGGCGCGGACGCATCCTGGGTCGCCGACGCCGCCGCTTCGATGGCCGCCGCCTGAGCGCCCGGCTTGTTCTTGCCGACGAGGTAGTAGTCGAGCACCTTCCGCGCGATCGGACCCGCCGATTCCGCACCCCAGCCGCCGTTTTCGACGATCAGCGCGAGCGCGATCTTCGGCTGCTCGACCGGCGCGAACGCGATGAAGAGCGCGTGGTCGCGCAAATGCTCGGCGATTGCGTGGCCCTTATAGTTCGCGCCTTGCAGCGAGTAGACCTGCGCTGTACCGGTTTTGCCGGCCGCCTGATAGGGGGCGCCGATGAACAGTTTCGACGCCGTCCCATTGGTCACGACGCCTTCCATTGCGCGCTTGATGATGTCGATATCCGATTGCTTCACCGCGATCTTGTCGCTCGGATCGCGCACGACCGCGCGAGTGTCTTTCGTGATCGGATTTTCGATGTCGCGCACGAGGTGCGGCTTCATCACGACGCCGTTGTTCGCGAGCGTGGCCGTAGCGTGAGCGAGCTGGAGAATCGTGAACGAGTTGTAGCCCTGGCCGATGCCGAGACTGATCGTTTCGCCCTCATACCAGCGCTGCTGTTCGGGCTTGCGGTATGCCTTGCGCTTCCATTCGGTGGACGGCAGGATGCCGCGCGCCTCGCCCGAGATGTCGATACCGGTGATCTGGCCGAAGCCCCACGGCTTCATGAAGTTGGCGATATTGTTGACGCCGAGATCGTGCGCGAGCATGTAGAAATACGTGTCGTTCGACACCACGATCGCGCGGTTCATGTCGACCCAGCCTTGGCCCGAACGCACGTCGTTGCGGAACGTGTGGCCGCCGAAGGTATACGAGCCCGGATCCTGGAAGCCCCAGCCCGGCGTGCGCTTATGCAGTGTGAGCGCGGCGAGCGCCATGAACGGCTTGTAGGTCGAGCCCGGCGGATAAGTGCCGTGCAGCGGCCGATTGAGCAGCGGGTGGTCGGGCGAATTGTTGAGATCGTCCCACGTCTGCTGATCGATACCGTCGACGAACGAATTCGGATCGAAACTCGGCGCGGACACGAACGCAAGCACGTCGCCCGTGGATGGTTCGATCGCGACCAGCGCACCGCGGCGGCCGGCGAACGCCTGCTCGGCGACCTGCTGCAAGCCGATATCCAAAGACAGCACGAGGTTGTTGCCAGGCGTTGCCTGCGTACGCGACAAGGTGCGCACGGGGCGGCCGCCGGCCGTCACTTCCACTTCCTCGAAACCGGTCTGGCCATGCAGTTCGGTTTCGTAGCTCTGCTCGACGCCGATCTTGCCGATGTAGTCGGTGCCCTTGTAGTTGTTCGCGTCGAGCCGCGGATCGTAGTGGTCCGGATCGCTGTCGTTCTGGTCGCTGGCGTCGTCGATACGGTCCTGATCGCGCTGCGAAATCCGCCCGATGTAGCCGATCACGTGCGCCGCCGTCGGCCCGAGCGGATATTGGCGGAACAGGCGCGCGCGCACTTCCACGCCGGGAAAACGGAAGCGCTGCGCGGTGAAACGCGCGACTTCGTCGTCGGTCAGGCGGGTGCGGATCGGCAGGCTCTCGAAGTTCTTCGAGTCTTCCTGCAGCTTCTTGAAGCGGCGGCGGTCGCGCGCGTCGATCGAAACGACCGTGGCCAGGTTGTCGATCACGTTTTCGAGCGAGTCGTTCAGCTTCGAGGGCGTAATTTCGAGCGTGTAGGCGGAGTAGTTCTTCGCCAGCACGACGCCGTTGCGATCGGTGATGATGCCGCGGTTCGGCACGATCGGCGCGACGGAAATGCGGTTTTCATCGGCCTGCAGCGAATATTTGCTGTAGTGCCAGACCTGCAGAAACAGGAAGCGGAAACCGATCAGCCCGAAGCACACGAACACGAACAGACCCGCCGCCGCGACGCGCAGGCGGAACTTCGAGAGCTGTTGCTGAGTGTCCTTGAATTCGGTCATGCGATTCTGCAAAAGGCCGGTTGACGGCCATCATGAGTGTGCGCCTTTTCCGGCCGGAACCGGAAGGCATGAACAGCGATGCGCGTCGAGCGGGCCGGCAAAGCGGGTTCCATCAGAACGGCCGGCGGGCCCGATGCGTGATCAAATTGGCCGGGTATCGTCCGGGTCGGCCGGGCGGCGCTGCGGCATCAGCAGCAGCACGCTGGTGACCGGCCACAGCGCGGCTTCGACGAAACCGTCGATCAGATAACCCCAACCCGGAAACGCCGCGCCCGTCAGCAGACGGATCACGAACGGCACCAGTTGCGCGACCACCAGCAGCGGCATGACCGCGAAGGTCTGCACGCCGAGCGACATCCACAGCACGCGGCGGTGGATGGTGATCGCGCCGTACGACAACAGCGTGTACGCCAGTGCGTGCTCGCCGAGCAGGCTGGCGTTGTGCACGTCCATCAGCAAACCGAGCGAAAACGCGATACCCATGCCGACTTTGCGCGGCTGGTGCACGTTCCAGAACAGCAGCACGAGCGCGACGAAGTCCGGCACGCCGATAAGGCGCCCCCACGGCATCAGATTCAGCAGGAACGCGGCCGCGAGACTGAACGAGATGAAGTACGGGTTGACCGGCTGCAGAATGTATTGCGGACGGTTCATGGCTGTGCCCCCGGCGTGGCTTGCGGCTTCGCGTTCTTCTCAGCGGCCGGTTTCTTTTCGGTGGCGGACTTCTTGTCCGCGGCTGCCGGTTTGGCGGGCGCCTTTTCGGCGGGCTTGGCCGCTGCGGGCTTCTCGGCCGCGGGTTTTTCACCCGCGGATTTTTCCCCCACCTTTGCCGGCGATTTGTCCGCCGCAGCTTTACCGTCTGCCGGCTTGGCGCCCTTCTTCGCTTTCGCCTCCTTCGCGGCCGTGGCTGCGTCGGGTACTTCGGCGGGACGCGGCGGCACATTGTTCACGTAGTGCAGCACCAGCAACTGACGGGCGCCGCGCACCGGTGCGATCGGCAGGCAGATCACGCGCGCGAACGCCGTATCGGCCTGTTTGTCGACCCGCACCACCTTGGCGACCGGCAACCCCGGCGGATAGACGCCGTCGAGTCCGCTCGTGACGAGTTCGTCGCCGGACTGGATGTCGGCGCTGATCGGCACGAAGCGCAGATCGAGCGTGTCGCCCTTCGGCGTGCCGTAAATCACACTGCGCAAGCCGGTGCGCACGATCTGCACGGGCACCGCCTGGTCCTTGTCCGTGAGCAGCGTCACTTCGGCTTGCAGCGGAAAGACGCGCGTCACCTGACCGATCACGCCGTCTTCGTTGACGACCGGCGAACCATTCTGAATGCCTTGCTGTGCACCGCGGCCGATCACCACCTTCTGCGTGAAAGGATCGCGCGTGTCGTACTGGATCTCGGCGGGCAGCGATTCCGTGGTGGAACGCTGCGACAGTTGCAGCAGCGCGCGCAAATGCGCGTTTTCGGCGGCCAGCCCGGCTGCCGTATTGGCTTGCTGCGAAAGCTGCAGGTCTTTGGTGCGCAGCTTGTCGTTTTCGCTGCGCAGCGTGGCGCTGGTCACGGCCAGGTCGGCGGCGCCCACGAACATGTCGCGAGGCACGAGTGCCGCGCGTTGCAACGGATAAAGACCCGCGCCGAGCACGCCACGCACGATTTCGAGCGTTTTGAAGCGAGCGTCGGAGATCAGCAGGGCGAGCGCCAGCACGACGAAAAACACGAGTCGTGCGAGAGCGGACGGTCCTTGCTTGAACAGGGGCGGCGGACTGTATTCCATGGTCGGCGCCGGGGGCGTGAGCGGTTGGGTGAGACGGCGGCGCGCGAGGAACGCGCGTTCAGCGAGCGGAGGCTGGCAGGTCCAGCCAACGGCAAACCGGCCCGCAAGGGGCCGTTTGCCAGATCCGCGCTACTGACATGGAGACGGGCTCGCTTACTCGTACGAGAAGATGCTGCCCAGCTTGTCCATGCGTTCGAGCGCCATGCCCGAGCCGCGCACAACGCAGGTCAGCGGGTCTTCGGCGACGAGCACCGGCAGGCCGGTTTCTTCGGCGAGCAGGCGGTCCAGATCGCGCAGCAATGCGCCACCGCCCGTGAGCATCATGCCGCGCTCGGCGATGTCGGCGCCCAGTTCCGGCGGCGTTTGTTCGAGCGCGATCTTTACCGACGACACGATCTGGTTCAGCGGATCGGTGAGGGCTTCGAGAATTTCATTGCTGGAGATCGTGAAGCTGCGCGGAATGCCTTCCGACAGATTACGGCCCTTCACTTCCATTTCCTTGACTTCGGAACCCGGGAAGGCCGAGCCGATTTCCTTCTTGATGGCTTCGGCGGTTTGCTCGCCGATCAGCATGCCGTAGTTGCGGCGGATGTAGTTGACGATGGCTTCGTCGAACTTGTCGCCGCCTACGCGCACGGAGCCCTTGTACACGATGCCGCCGAGCGAGATCACGCCGACTTCGGTCGTGCCGCCGCCGATGTCGACGACCATCGAACCGGTGGCTTCCGACACCGGCAGGCCGGCGCCGATTGCAGCAGCCATGGGTTCTTCAATGAGGTAGACCTGCGAAGCGCCCGCACCGTGCGCGGCTTCCTTGATCGCGCGGCGTTCGACCTGGGTCGAACCGCACGGCACGCAGATGATGATGCGCGGCGACGGCGAGAACATGCGCGATTCGTGAGCAGTTTTGATGAACTGCTTGATCATCTGCTCGGTGACGGTGAAGTCGGCGATCACGCCGTCTTTCATGGGGCGGATCGCTTCGATGTTGCCCGGCACCTTGCCGAGCATCTGCTTGGCTTCCTTGCCGACTGCCTGGATGGTTTTCTTACCGTTGGGACCGCCTTCCTGGCGGATCGAGACCACCGACGGTTCATCAAGAACGATACCCTTGCCACGCATGTAGATGAGCGTGTTGGCCGTGCCGAGGTCAATGGCCAGATCGTTGGAGAAGTAGCTGCGCAAAAAACCGAACATTCAAAATCCTGTCTCGCTTGGGGCCGGGCCTCGCAACGTATGCGCAGGGCGGCAGCGGAAAAAATAACAGCTTCAACCGGGCGGAAGCGGCGCCACAGGAACTTGAAGCTGCGAGGGAGTCTACCGGAGGCCGGTGCAAAGCCAGGTCAGAAAAATCCGAACGATCTTGGGGAATAGTTCAGAAAGGCCTTGGTAAGACGGTCCGGGTTTGGGTCGAACGCGTAATGATACCTTATAATTTTGGATGTTTTGAAGGAAACGGACGGCACTTTTTGCCGCCGCTGGCCCCTTTTTCGAGGGCTTCCTCCAGCGTCGTAACCCGCTGTCGCAGCGCTGTTTTTTGGCGTGCTGCGGCGGTCCACCACATTTTCCGGTGACTGCATGGCTCTGACCCTGACCGATGTAAAACGTATCGCGCATCTTGCGCGGCTCGAACTGGCCGACGCCGACGCTGAGCACACGCTCGTTCAGCTCAACGATTTTTTCGGCCTCGTCGAGCAGATGCAGGCGGTCGATACCACCGGCATCGCCCCGCTTGCCCACCCGATCGAGCAGATCGAAGACGTCGCGCTGCGTTTGCGCGACGACGCGGTGACCGAAACGGTCGACCGCGAAGCTTTCCAGCGCCCGGCGCCGGCCGTGCAGGAAGGCCTGTACCTCGTGCCCAAGGTGATCGAGTAACACCCGCTTTGCGAGCTTGGCGCGGCATGCGCGCCAGGCGGCTGCCGATATGCCGGCTTGCGGCATATCGACTCGTGGCCCCGGTGCTCGCACGACCGTCGTCGCCGGCTTTCTCGGCTCGGCTTGCCGGCGGGCAGCCGAATGCCTCCACGGCAGCGTGACTGCGCTGCCGCGCTCTTCAGGATAAAACGCAATGCATGAAAAAAGTTTGACCGAACTGCGCGCCGCATTGACGGCCAAGGAATGCTCCGCAGTCGAACTGGCTCAGCTCTATCTGAAGCGGATCGACGCGGCCAACAGCCTGAACGCATTCATCCAGGTGGACCCCGATCTGACGCTCGCGCAGGCAAAAGCCGCGGACGCGCTGCTTCATACCGGCCACGCCGGTCCGCTGGTCGGCCTGCCGATCGCGCACAAGGACGTGTTCGTCACCAAGGGCTGGCGCTCCACGGCCGGCTCGAAAATGCTGTCGAACTACGAGAGCCCGTTCGACGCGACCGTGGTCGCGCGTCTGCAGAATGCCGGCATGGTGTGCGTGGGCAAGACCAATATGGACGAGTTCGCGATGGGCTCGTCCAACGAGAATTCGTACTTTGGTCCCGTGCAGAATCCGTGGGACGTCAAGGCTGTGCCGGGTGGTTCGTCGGGCGGCTCGGCCGCGGCCGTGGCCGCGCGCCTCGCGCCCGCCGCGACCGGCACGGACACCGGCGGCTCGATCCGTCAGCCGGCGTCGTTCTCCGGCATTACGGGCATCAAGCCGACGTATG
The DNA here is from genome assembly GCF_900104795.1 of Burkholderia sp. WP9. Classification (NCBI taxonomy): domain Bacteria; kingdom Pseudomonadati; phylum Pseudomonadota; class Betaproteobacteria; order Burkholderiales; family Burkholderiaceae; genus Burkholderia; species Burkholderia sp. WP9. Next base: position 3,447,498 of record NZ_FNTG01000001.1, on the reverse strand, counting down.
GCCGCGTGTCGCGTTACGGCATGATCGCGTTCGCCTCGTCGCTGGATCAGGGCGGTCCGATGGCGCAAAGCGCCGCCGATTGCGCCACGCTGCTCAACGCCATGGCGGGCTTCGACGAGCGCGATTCGACCAGCCTCGTGCGTGACGACGAAGACTACACGCGCTACCTCGGCAAGCCGTGGAAAGAAGACGGTGCGGACAAGCCGCTCGCCGGCCTGCGCATCGGCCTGCCGAAAGAGTATTTCGGCGCCGGTCTCGCCGACGACGTGCGCGCCTCGATCGACGCCGCGCTGAAGCAATACGAAGCGCTCGGCGCCACGCTGGTCGAGGTCTCGCTGCCGAAAACCGAGTTGTCGATCCCGGTGTACTACGTGATCGCGCCGGCGGAAGCTTCGTCGAACCTGTCGCGTTTCGACGGCGTGCGCTTCGGCCATCGCGCCGCGGAGTATCGCGATCTCCTCGACATGTACAAGAAGTCGCGCGCCGAAGGTTTCGGTCCGGAAGTAAAGCGCCGCATTCTGGTCGGCGCTTATGTGCTGTCGCATGGCTATTACGACGCGTACTACCTGCAAGCGCAGAAGATCCGCCGCATCATCGCGCAGGACTTCCAGGAAGCGTTCAAGCAGTGCGACGTGATCATGGGACCGGTCGCGCCTTCAGTGGCGTGGGATCTGGGCGCGAAGGGCGACGATCCGGTGCAGATGTATCTGGCCGACATCTACACGCTGTCGGTGAGCCTCGCCGGTTTGCCGGGCATGAGCGTGCCGTGCGGCTTCGGCGCGGGCGCGAATGCGCAGCGTCCGGTTGGTTTGCAGATCATCGGCAACTATTTCAATGAAGCCCGGATGCTGCAGGTGGCCGACGCGTTCCAGCGCGCGACCGAGTGGCACCGCCAGGCACCGGCAGGAGTGTGAGCACCATGACCAAGCAATGGGAAGTCGTGATCGGTCTGGAGACCCACGCGCAACTGTCGACCCAGTCGAAGATTTTTTCTGGCGCCTCGACGCAATTCGGCGCTGCGCCGAACACGCAAGCGTGCCCCGTCGATCTGGCCTTGCCGGGCACGTTGCCGGTAATGAACCGCGGCGCTGTGGAGCGCGCTATCCAGTTCGGTCTCGCGATCGGCGCGACGGTGGCGCCGCGCAGCATCTTCGCGCGCAAGAATTATTTCTACCCCGATCTGCCGAAGGGCTATCAGATCAGCCAGTACGAAATCCCCGTCGTGCAAGGCGGCCAGGTGACGATTCAGGTGCCGGCCAATGAAAAGGCGGGTAAGGAAGCGTACGAGAAGGTCGTCAACCTCACGCGCGCCCACCTCGAAGAAGACGCGGGCAAGTCGCTGCACGAAGACTTCGCGGGCATGACCGGCATCGACCTGAATAGGGCCGGCACGCCGCTGCTCGAAATCGTCACCGAGCCGGAAATGCGCAGCGCGGCGGAAGCGGTCGCCTACGCCAAGACGCTGCATACGCTCGTCACGTGGCTCGGCATCTGCGACGGCAACATGCAGGAAGGCTCATTCCGTTGCGACGCGAACGTGTCGGTGCGTCCGGTCGGTCAGGCCGAATTCGGCACGCGCGCCGAGATCAAGAACCTGAACTCGTTTCGCTTCCTCGAAGAAGCGATCCAGTACGAAGTGCGCCGTCAGATCGAATTGATCGAAGACGGCGGCACGGTGGTGCAGGAAACGCGTCTATACGATCCGGACAAGCGCGAAACGCGTTCCATGCGCAGTAAGGAAGACGCGCACGATTACCGCTATTTCCCTGATCCCGATCTGATGCCGCTCGTGATCGACGCGGCGTGGGTCGAGCGCGTGAAGAGCGAGATGCCGGAACTGCCGGTCGCGATTCAACAACGCTTCGTCACGCAATACGGTTTGACGCCTTACGACGCCAACGTGCTGACCTCGAGCAAGGCGATGGCGGCGTACTACGAAGCGGTGGTGAGCAAAGTCGGCTCGTCCAATGCGAAGGCTGCGGCTAACTGGCTGATGGGTGAAGTGTCGTCGCAGTTGAATCGCGAAGGCCTCGACTTTGCAGCAAGCCCGGTGTCGTCAGCGCAACTCGCGTTGCTGCTGCAACGTATCGCCGACGGCACGATCTCCAACAAGATCGCCAAGGAAATTTTCCTCGCGATCTGGGAAGAGAAAGCCACCGACGAAGCCGCTGCCGATCGCATCATCGAAGCGAAGGGCCTGAAGCAGATTTCGGATACCGGCGCGCTCGAAGCGATCATCGACGAAGTGCTCGCTGCGAATCAGAAGTCGGTCGAGGAATTCCGCGCCGGCAAGGAAAAGGCGTTCAACGCGCTGATCGGTCAGGCAATGAAAGCGACCAAGGGCAAGGCGAATCCGGCGCAGGTAAACGAACTGCTCAAGAAGAAGCTGTCCTGAGTTGAAGCTGAGTTAAAAAAGCACGGCCGAAGCGTTCGCGCTTTGGCTACCGCGGGCTGTTGCCGGAAACGAAAGTGGGGCAACGGCCCGTTTCATTTGCGGGACCGTTTAAACGCAGATCACGGAGTGTGTGGATGGCCAGGCAACCTGAACTCGACGACTTCCGCGTGCCGTATTTCGACGACGGCAAGAAGAAAAACAAATTCTCGCTCGACGGTTTCGATCCGGCTGCAAAACCCTTTTCGGCCGGTTCGAAAGACGCCGACAAAGCCCGCCTCCTGGAGATCGGCGAGAAGCTCGACTCCCAGCAGGAGCGCCTGCATGCGCAGCAGACGCGCCGCGTCCTGCTGGTGCTGCAGGGCATGGACACGAGCGGCAAGGACGGCACGATCCGCGCGGTGTTTCACGACGTCGATCCGCTGGGTTTGCGCATCGTGCCGTTCAAGGCGCCGACGCCCGTCGAACTCGCGCACGACTTTCTCTGGCGCGTGCATGCGCAAGCGCCTGCGGCGGGCGAACTGACGATCTTCAACCGCAGTCATTACGAAGATCTGCTGGTGCCCACGGTGCTCGGCAACCTGGACGCGCCAGCCTTCGCGCAACGCTGCCGCCACATCCGCCAGTTCGAAGCATTGCTGGCAGATAGCGGCACGACCATCATCAAGTGCATGCTGCACATTTCGAAAGAAGAGCAGCGTGTGCGTTTGCAGGCGCGTATCGACGATTCGACCAAGCATTGGAAATTCGACGTCGCCGATCTCGAAGCCCGCAAGCAGTGGGACAAATATCAGGTGGCCTATGGCGAGGCGCTCGCCGCGACATCGACCGAATACGCGCCGTGGTACGTGATTCCGGCGGACTCGAAGACGCATCGCAATGTGATGGTGGCTGAGTTGCTGTTGCGCGCATTCGAGACGCTGAAGCTCGAATTTCCGCCTGCCAAAGAATCGCTGAAGGGCATCAAGATCGCGTGAGCGTGCCCCTTTGCTTCAGAAACGAATCGACCATATAAGGAACGACATGTTGCGTGTGATTACCGCCAACCTGAACGGCATCCGTTCAGCGGCGAAGAAGGGCTTTTTCGACTGGTTCGGCGAACAGAAAGCCGACGTGCTGTGCGTGCAGGAAATCAAATGCTCGCAAGACGACATGACGCCGGAATTCATGGCGCCACACAACTTCACCGGCTATTTCCAGCACGCCGTGAAGAAGGGTTATAGCGGCGCGGGCGTGTACACGCGTCACGAACCGGACGAAGTGGTAATCGGCTTCGGCAGCGAGGAGTTCGATCCGGAAGGGCGCTATGTCGAACTGCGTTTCGGCAAGCTGTCGGTGATTTCGGTGTACGTGCCGTCGGGCTCGAGCGGCGACGAACGCCAGCAGGCCAAATACCGTTTCATGGACGAGTTCATGCCGCATCTCGCGGAACTGGCTCAGGAGCGCGAAGTGATCGTGTGCGGCGACGTGAACATCGTCCACAAGGAAATCGACATCAAGAACTGGAAGAGCAATCAGAAGAACTCGGGTTGCCTGCCGGAAGAGCGCGCATGGCTCACCAAACTGTTCGACGAAGTGGGTTACGTCGACGTGTTCCGCACGCTCGACCAGCGGCCGGAGCAGTACACGTGGTGGAGCAATCGCGGTCAGGCGTATGCGAAGAACGTCGGGTGGCGGATCGATTATCAGATCGCGACGCAAGGTATCGCGAGCAAGGCGAAACGCACTGACGTGTTTCGCGATATCAAGTTCAGCGACCATGCGCCGTTGACGGTCGATTACGACCACAAGGTGAAGAAGTAAGCAGGGCCCGCGTTCTGGCAGAAGGCGAGGCCAAAGTAGCCTTCCTGCAGGGGCGCGCTTCGACGGACAAGAGCCGCGCCGCGCTCAGCCCACGCCGCTCAGTTGCGGGCCGGTGTGCGGCGCGGGCGGCCCATGCCGCCGTAGTCCGGCAGCGCATCCACCGTTTTGCCGATCGCTTTCGCGTAGAGCGGCAGCATGTCGGGCAGACGTTTGATGATGTCCTGGCGGCGCGCCGGCGTGTACGGATGCACGTAGATGAAGCCCTGATCGCGATTGCCGCGCGTGGCCTGCGCGAGCTTGTCCCAGAGCGTGACCGCCGCGCGCGGATCGAAGCCGGCGCGCGACGCGATATCACTGCCGATCACGTCGGCTTCGGTTTCATCGGTATTCTCGTATTTCATTTCCAGGAGGCGCGAGCCGATGCCGAGCGGCGCCGCACCGAGGTCGGCAAGTCCGAACAGTTGCGGGATCGTACCCGACGAGTCGAGCTGGCTCGCCTGCAGTTGGCCGAGCCGCTCGCGCGCATGTTCGCGCAGCGCGTGCGCGATCTCGTGGCCGATCAGCATGCCGAGTTCGTTGTCGTTCAAACGCGCGCGGTCGAGCAGCCCGCCATACACGACGATCTTGCCGCCCGGCAGACAGTACATGCGGATATCGGGCGAGCGCACCACCGCCACATCCCACTTCCAGTTCTTGGCCCGCTCGTTCCATTTCAGCGAGTACGGGATCAGCTTGTCGACGATCGAGCGCACGCGCGTGACGTGCGCGTCCGCGTCGCCATACAGCCGGTTCGCGTGCTCGGCGCCGTAGGCGATCTGGTTGAACTCTTCGGCGGCTTGCGCCTCGAGCATCGGCGAAGGAATCAGGTTGCGGAACACCAGATAGCCGCCGTAGCGCAGCTGCGTGTTCGTCGGGCTGTACGGTGCGGACGCCGCGGCAGGCATTGATGTGCCGGCGGGCGCTTTGGCGGCTGCGGACGGCGCCGGCGTCCTCGCCGTGACCGGAGCCGATGGCGATGGCGTCGACGGCGCCGCCGAGGGCGGTGTGGCAATGGCGGGCGCACTGCCGGCGCCCACGGCGCTGCCGGCGTTGGTCGTGCCTTGCACCGCCGATGTCGCGCTTTCCGTGCTCGCGGCGGCCGCTGCGGCCTTTGCTGTTGGCGCAGCCGACGTGGCGGGTGCCGGCGCCGATGCGGGTGCGGCCGTGCTGGTAGCAGTGGCCGGCATGGCGGTCGCGTAGGCGCTCAAGGGCGCGGCCAACGTCAGGCTCACACAGCCGAGCGACCACACCGCGTGCAGAGCCGCGCGTCTCGCGTTGCGCGCAGGACGCCGGGACGTAATCGGGCGCAGTACGGCCTTCGGGAGAAGCGCCTTCACGACCGCGTCCTCCACGGCGCGATACGCAGCAGAAGCACCATGCCGGGCAACGCCAGCGCGGTGCAAACGATGAAGTAATCGAACCAGCCGATCTGCGCGACCACATAACCGCTTGCCGCTGAGGCCAGCGTGCGCGGCACGGAAGCGAGGCTCGTGAAGAGCGCGAACTGGGTGGCCGTGTAGCGGGGATCGGTGGTGCTGGCGATATAGGCGGTGAAAGCCGCCATCGTCAGGCCGGTGGCGAAGGTTTCGAAGCCGTAGACGAGCGCTAGCGCAACGGAGCGCGGTTCGAGCTGTACGGCCCAATCGATGCCCACCAGCGCAAGCAGCTTCGTCGTGCCCTGGCTCAGCCAGACAGCGATGTCGTAAATCGCCGCGAGACCGGGCGAAGCCGGTCCGAGATGCGCGAGCCACGCGAAGCCGAGCGTGGACACCATCTGCAGGATGCCGAAGATCCACAAGCCCCGGCCAATGCCGATTTTCATCAGCCAGATTCCGCCGACGATCCCGCCCGCCAGACTCGCGCCGAACGCGGTGGTCTTAGCGATCACGCCGATCTGCGTGCGCGAAAAGCCGATGTCGAGAAAGAACGATGTGGACAGCGTGGTCGCCATCGTGTCGCCGAGCTTGTACAGAAAGATGAAGCCGAGCACGAACAGCGCGCCACGCCAGCCGTCGCGCTGAATGAATTCCTTGAACGGCTGCACGATAGCGTCGCGCAGGTTCTTGGGCGGCGTGCCGTGCACCTCGGGCTCGCGCACTACCAATGTCATCACCATGCCGGGCAGCATGAACGCGGCGGTGACGATAAAAACGGTGCTCCACGGCAAATGGTCGGACAGGATCAACGCGAGCGAACCGGGCACGAGCGCCGCGATCTTGTAGGCGTTCACATGCACCGCATTGCCGAGCCCCTGCTGCGTGTCGCTCAGCAACTCGCGCCGGTAGGCGTCGATCACGATGTCCTGACTCGCGCCGAAGAACGCGACCAGCGCCGTCAACGCCGCCACCGTCCAGATCGAGTCTTTCGGCGATACGAATCCCAACGTTCCGATCGCGCCGGCCACCAGAATCTGCGTGACCAGCATCCAGCCGCGCCGTCTGCCGGGACGCCAGCCCGGAAAACGCGGGACATAGCGGTCCATTAGCGGGGCCCAGATGAATTTCCAGGTGTACGGGAACTGGATCAGCGCAAAGAGGCCGATCTCTTTCAGATTGACGCCTTCTGAGCGTAACCACGCCTGCACCAGATAGACGAGCGTGAACAGCGGCAATCCCGACGTAAAGCCGAGAAAGACGCAGATCAGCATGCGCGTATTCAGGAACGCGCGCCAGCCGGGGTGTTCTTCGTGAGCGGTAAGTGCAGGCGCCTCGTGCGGCGGGTTCGACATGTGGATAACTTGCGTTAGCTTTTCTTGACGCGATAGACCGCAAGACTACCACGCCAGTTCACGCCCCAACGCACGACCTGGCCCTCGTGGAGCACGACCCGGTCGAGAATCTCGATGCCCACTTCCGGCGCGAGCGCCTCGAAATCCTTGATGGTCAGCACGCGCACGTTCGGCGTGTTGTGCCATTGATAAGGCAGCGACTTCGACACCGGCATGCGGCCCCGCAGCACCGAGAGCCGATGCGCCCAGTAGCCGAAGTTCGGGAACGACACGATGCATTCCTTGCCGACCCGCACGGTCTCGCGCAGGATCGCGGCCGTCTGGTGAATGGTTTGCAGCGTCTGCGACAGAATCGCGAAATCGAAGCTGCCGTCTTCGAACAGGCGCAGGCCGTCTTCCAGATTCTGCTGGATTACGTTGACGCCGTTTTGCGTCGACGCCAGCACGCCCGCGTCGTTGATTTCGATGCCGTAGCCCAGCACGTCCAGTTCTTCGGTTAGGAGCGAGAGCAGCGAGCCGTCGCCGCAGCCCAGATCCAGCACGGTGGCGCGTGGTTCGACCCAGCGGGCGATCGCGCGGAAGTCCGGGCGCAGCGCCAGATAATCGAGTGCTCGCTGGTTCATGCGTTCACCTCGTTCGCAATACGTTCGTAGTAGGCGCGCATCAGGTTGTGATAGCGCGCGTCGTCGAGCAGGAAGGCGTCGTGGCCGTGCGGCGCGTCGATTTCCGCGTAGGTCACCGTGCGCTTGTGATCGAGCAGCGCTTTCACCAGTTCGCGCGAGCGGGCCGGCGCGAACCGCCAGTCGGTCGTGAAGCTGGCGATCAGATATTTTGCCGTGGTGTGCGCGACTGCCTTCGTCAGGTCGCCGTCGAAGGCCTTGGCCGGATCGAAATAGTCGAGCGCGCGGGTGATCAGCAGGTACGTGTTCGCATCGAAGTAGTCGGCGAACTTGTCGCCCTGATAACGCAGGTACGACTCCACCTCGAACTCCACGTCGAAATTGAAGTTGTACGCATCCAGCGCGCCTTCCGCGCGACGCAGCGAGCGGCCGAATTTCTCGGCCATGTCGTCGTCCGACAGATACGTGATGTGGCCGATCATGCGCGCGACGCGCAAGCCGCGCTTGGGCTTCACGTTGTGCGCGTAGTAGTTGCCGCCGTGGAAGTCCGGGTCCGAGAGGATCGCGGAGCGCGCGACCTCGTTGAAGGCGATGTTCTGCGCCGACAGCTTCGGCGTGGACGCCACCACGATGCAATGCGCGACGCGCTCCGGATACATCATGCTCCACGCGAGCGCCTGCATGCCGCCGAGGCTGCCGCCCATCACCGCCGCGAAGCGCGTAATGCCGAACTGATCGGCGACGCGCGCCTGGGCGTTGACCCAGTCTTCCACCGTCACGACGGGAAACGTCGCTCCGTAAGGATTGCCGGTGGCCGGATCGATACTCATCGGCCCGGTCGAGCCAAAGCACGATCCCAGGTTGTTCACGCCGATCACGAAAAACCTGTCGGTGTCGAGCGGCTTGCCCGGGCCGACCATGTTGTCCCACCAGCCGATGTCCTTGGGATTGTCGGCGTACACGCCCGCCACGTGGTGCGAGGCGTTGAGCGCGTGGCACACCAGCACCGCATTGCTACGCGCGGCGTTGAGCGTGCCGTAGGTCTCGACCATCAGGTCGTAACCGGCCAGCGAGCTGCCGTTCTGCAACTGCAGCGGCTCGGTGAAATGCATTTTTTGGGGAGCGACGATACCGATCGATTCCATTCATTCCGCCATTTAACAAAACAGGGCGGCTAGATGGCGTCGGCGAAGCACGGGGACTATGACTGTGTGCGCGGCTGACGACCTCTTTAGCCGCATTTATAGTGAACCGCGGGAGTCATTCCCGGCAGTTCGCGCGCCCGCAATCGAGTCAGCAAATCGGCGCGTAACAGGTTGTCAAGCAGGTGTTCGGGGTGTTGCGGACAGCGGTCCTTGATGGTTCGAGGTGCCGCGGTCAGGCGCAAAGTATAGCGGAAATTTTCGCGCGGCAACGTCGCGGGCGCATGCCGCGCGGACTACTGAAGAATCAGCAGCAATTGCGCGTCGGCCTGTTCGGCGGGCGGCCGCGCGAAGCCGCTACGCACATAACGGTGCCAGCGGCCGATGATATAGCTCAGCAGCAGACTCGCGCGGATCGCGGGATCGTAGCCGGCGGGCAGCGGGGCGGCGGCGTGCTGCTCGCTGGCGTTGTCGCCCGAACTCGCGCCAGTGTTGGCCTCCATTTGCGCGAGGCGCAGACATTGTTTCAGCGACACCTCGACGCGTTCCAGCATCTGATTCACGCGCTCGGTCAGCCGTTCATGTTCGCCGACCAGCGCCTCGCAGGTCAGCACGCGCGTCATGCCGGGGTTTTTCGCGGGAAAGTTGAGCAGCATCAACGCGATCAAACGCGCCTGCAGCACGCCATTGCTTTCCTTGTCGGCAATCTGGTTGATCAGCCCGAAGATGGTTTGCTCGATGAACTCGATGAGCCCTTCGAACATTTGCGCCTTGCTGGCGAAATGCCGGTACAGCGCGGCTTCCGATACGCCGAGCCTGGCGGCCAGCGCCGCGGTGGTGATCTTTTCGCTCTTGGGCGCTTCCAGCATGGCGGCGAGCGTCTGGAGGATGTGCACGCGGCGCTCGCCCGGTTTCAGGCGCGGCGCGCGCGGGGCGGCGAGCGTGGCGGTCGGTTCGTGTTCGGTTAAGGCTTCGTCAGGCTTGTCGATCGGCTGCATGGCTGTCGTCCCGTCTGCTGTCCCTTCAATCGAACCGAGCGGGTGCCCAGTCGTAGCGATTTTAACGAACGAATGCTCCGGTCGACATAGTGCGGCCGGCCGGTGCCCGGCAGGCGCGTCGGTATGCCGTCGGCGTGTGGCTTGCGCGGCAGATGACCGGTGATCCACACCGTGCGGATGCCGAGACGCCGGTAGTTTTTCAGATGCGAGCGCGTGTCTTCGACGAGGATCACATCCTTGAGCGACACGTGAGCGTCGCGCATGGCTTTGCGCAGCATTGCGTGGTCGGGTTTGGCGCGCCAGTGGCGGCGATCGCGCATGTGTTCGATGGCGATCACCTGTTCGAACAGGCGCTCGATGCGCAGTTCGGCCAGCACCGCGCGCGCATAGGCTTCGGGCGCGTTGGTCAGCACGATCTTGCGGCCCGGCAGCGCGGCCACGAGGCGCGCGACACCGCGTTCATGACGGATCATCGAGCCGAGATCGGGGAAGGTGTGGACGACCTTCAGGAAGTCGTTCGGATCGAGCGGATGGTGGCGCGTGAGGCCGAGCAGCGCCGCGCCGTAACGCTGCGTGTAGCCGGTGCGCAGCCGGTTTGCTTCGTCGATGTCCACTTGCAAGGCGTCGATGATGTACTGCGTCATGCCCTGATTGATCGCCGGAAAGATCGCGTGCGACGCGTGGTGCAGCGTGTTGTCGAGGTCGAACAGCCAGACCGGACGGCCACCTGCGATATGCGGACGACGGCGTCGGGAAGTGGGGGTGCGCATGATGGAGAACGCCGTTCAGGCGCGAACAGTCGCCTCGCGTGGCGAACGCGAACGGTTCACGGTGCGGGCGGTGGGTGACGAGGGGAGCGTGGGCTGGTGCGCCGAGCCGGCGCGTTGGCAGCCGTAGTTGGCGCTGTACGAACTGTGCGCGCTGGAAGAGCGGTATGGGCGGTACGAGGGGTACGAGCGGTACGACGGGGGCAGGCAACTGCACGGCACACGCGGCACGCTATGCTGACGTGCCGTGGGTGCCGGGTTTGAGGCAGGAATCAATGCGAGCGGATCATCGTGCCGAACGGCTGCTCGGTGAGAATTTCCAGCAGGACCGAGTGCTCGATGCGGCCGTCGATGATGTGCACCGAACGCACGCCGCTCTTGGCCGCGTCCAGCGCCGACGAGATTTTCGGCAGCATGCCGCCGGAGATGGTGCCGTCGGCGAACAGGCCGTCGATTTCGCGCGCCGACAGATCGGTCAGCAGATTGCCTTCCTTGTCCATCACTCCGGGGATGTTGGTCATCATCACGAGCTTTTCGGCGTTCAGCACGACCGCCAGCTTGCCCGCGACCAGATCCGCGTTGATGTTGTACGACAGGCCGTCTTCGCCGAAACCGATCGGCGAGATTACCGGAATGAACGCGTCGTCCTGCAACGCTTTCACGACTGCCGGGTTGATCGCCTCGACTTCGCCCACCTGGCCGATATCGACATACTGGCCGGGATTGTCGCGATCCGGCATCAGCATCTTGCGGGCGTGGATCAGGCCGCCGTCTTTGCCCGTCAGGCCGACCGCGTGGCCGCCGAAGTGGTTGATCAGCGTGACGATGTCCTGCTGCACTTCGCCGCCGAGCACCCATTCGACGACTTCCATCGTCTCTTCGTCGGTGACGCGCATGCCCTGGATGAAGGTGCCCTGTTTGCCGATCTTCTTCAGCGCCTGGTCGATTTGCGGACCACCGCCGTGCACGATGACCGGATTGATGCCGACCAGCTTCAGCAGGATCACGTCGCGCGCGAAGCCCTGCTTCAGGCGCTCTTCGGTCATGGCGTTGCCGCCGTATTTGATGACCACGGTCTTACCGTGATACTGGCGGATGTAGGGCAGCGCCTCGGCCAGGATTTCAGCCTTCAGGGTGGGCGCGATCTGCGAAAGGTCAGGAAGCTCGGACATGGCGGCAGGCTCAGGCACGGAACAGTTGAATCAGGGCGAATTGTACAGGACTGGCGCGCTGCAACAGGGTTTTCGATACCTGTGCGGGCGGCGGGCGCCGCAGGCTTTGCGCACCGCGCAATGACAGCCCGTGCCCACCAGTCAACGGCGAAGCGTAACGCGGTTCGGCGGCCCCCGTAAATTAGCCGGACGGACGACTCACGGCGGCCCGCCAGTCGTGGCATCATTTCCTGATCCAGGCTGAAGCGAGACCATCCGGCCCGTCATGAAACCGTCCGTTTCCCGCTCCCAAAGCAGCGCGCGCTGCCCGCGCTGTGGCAGCGTGTTCGATTGCGGCATGCATTCGCAACCGCTCGACTGCTGGTGCCGAAAAATGCCGGCGTTGCCGGCGGATAGGCTCGATCCGACAGGACGCTGCCTGTGTCCCGAATGTCTTGCTGCCGAGATTGCGCGGGCGGCTCAAGCGTCGCCGGCGCGTGATTGATGCGTGTGGTGACGAAAAGATCGCCGCGAGCACCGCTGTTTGACGGATACGCCAGGGCGCGCCTTACGCCGCGCGGTGCCCGGCCGCCAACGCCTTCAGATCACGCGCGACGGCCTCCAGCGTCGGCTCCCATTGACCAAACCGCGGCTGCCGGTACAGCGTGGCGCTCGGATACCACGGGCTGTCACGACGGTCGACCAGCCAGACCCAGTGCGGGTTGACGTCGAGCAGTACCCAGGTGCGCTGGCCGAGCGCGCCGCTCAAATGCGCCGCCGACGTGCAAACGGTGATGACGAGATCGAGCGCGCCCACGAACGCGGCGGTATCGTCGAAGCTCGTGAATTCGGCGGTGTAGTCGGCCATTGGCAGGCCGGCTGCGCGTGCCGCCGCGACGTCTGCGTCCGCGCCAGGCTGCAACGAATAAAACGCCACGTCCTGCATGTCGCCGAAATGAGCCGCATAGCGTTCCCAACCCACGCGGCGAAATGGATTGCGCTGATGGCCGTGGCTGCCGGTCCATGTCAGGCCGACTTTAAGCCTGGCTTCGCCCGCAAGCCTTTTTTGCCACGACGCTGTGGCGGCCGGGTCCGCGTGCAAATAGGGTACTGCAGCCGGAATCGTTTCTTCCCGCGTCTCGAATCTCCGCGGCAAGCTGAGCAACGGAATCTCGTAGTCGAATGCGGAAAGCGATTCGACGCCGCCGCCGGCTGAAAACTCGTCCGCGTGAGCGCCCAGGCTGCGTGCGAGCAGCGCGCCCATTTGCGGGAACGAGTTCCAACTGAGCCGGCCGCCTTCGCGATGGACGCGCTCGGCCAGCATCGGGATATAGCGGCAGAACTGCAAAACGTCGCCCATGCCTTGCTCGCCCCACACGAGCAAGGTTTTGCCGGCGAGCGATTCGCCGCGCCAAAGCGGTGCGGGCATGACCGGGCGGTTCCCGCCCAACTCCGCGGAGCCGTCCCAGCGCGCCTCGTGCGATGCCCAGCCGTGCGCATAATCGGCCCGAACCAGTTGCAGCATGGACAGATTGGAGCGCAGGGTGGCGTCGTCGGGTGCCAATGCGCAAGCGGTTTGGGCGGCTTGCTCCGCGTCGTCCCAGCGTTGCGCCTCACGCAGCGTCAGCGCATAGTTGTTGTGCGCCAGCGAGCTATGCGGCGCACATTGCACGGCTTGGGCGCCGGCTTCGAGCGCTCGCGGCAGATCCATATTCGTGCGGTACGCGTTCGTCAAATTGGTCCAGCCGTCGCCCTCACCAGGCTCGTCGCGGACCGCACTTTCCAGAAGCGCGATCTGCTCGTTCGCGTCGCCACCCGCGCGCGCCAGTGCGCCGGCGAGATTGCTGCGCAGGCACGGCAATCCTGGATCGATGGCGAGTGCGCGTCGGTAGGGTGCAATGGCCTCGCCATGCCGGTTTGCTATCTGCAACGCATAGCCATGACGAAAGTGCGCAAGAGCGCGGTGCGGATCGAGTTGGGCAATAATGGCAGCGAGTTCGATCGCCTCGCCGACACGGTGTTGTTTGAGCAGTGCGGTAGTGAGCGATGCGAGTGACGCGTCGTCCAGTGGATGGAGTCGCGCCGCGGCGTCGAGACAACCGGCCTCGGCTTGGGCCGTGCCAATGAGCCGGGCTGCCGCGGCTTGTCGCAAAAAAGTCAGGAAAGCTGAAGAGGCATCAGCCTCGCAGTGGGAAGTGGGTAGCATGGATAGGCTGCGCGTCCAGGGAGCCGATGGCGAGAGACCGGTTCGTGCGCGCTGTCGCAAAAAATTTCCATGTTACCGGCGCAAGGTCGCGAGGTAAGTCGGACGAGTCCGAACAGGTAAACTAAAGTCATGCATCGTATAACCAATACCGGCCGCGTCAATCTCGGGCATCTGTTCTGGCTGCGCAGTCTCGCGATCATCGGCCAGTTGATGACGATTGCGTTCGTGCAGACCTTCATCGGCGTGCATCTGCCGTTGCCCGCCATGCTGCTCGTGATCGCGCTGGAAGTGATCTTCAACGGAATCACATGGTGGCGCGTTTCGCAGCAGCGGCCCGAATCCAACATGGAATTGTTCGGTCAGATCTGGGTCGATCTGGGCGCGTTGTCCGCGTTGCTGTTTCTCTCCGGCGGCACCACCAATCCATTCGTTTCGCTCTACCTGCCTTCGCTCGCCATCGCCGCGGCCGTGCTGCCGTGGCATCTGATGGCCTGGCTCGCGGCGTTCGCGGTAGCCTGCTACGCAGTGCTGGGTTTCGATTCCGTGCCGCTGAATCTCGACAATCCCGCGAACCTGTTCGACTACTATCGCGCGGGCATGTGGGTGAACTTCATGGTCAGCGTCGGGCTCATTGCATGGTTCGTTGCACGCATGTCGAGAGCACTGCGGCTACGTGACGCAGCGCTCGGAGAAGCGCAGCAGCGCTTGCTTCACGATGAACGGGCGGTCGCGCTCGGTGTGCAGGCCGCCACCGTCGCTCACGAAATTGGTACGCCTCTGTCTACAATTGCGATGTTGTCCGAAGAATTGCGCGACGCCGCGCGTTCCGACAAGGGGCTCGCGCCCTACGCCGCCGACCTCGAACTGCTCGAACAGCAGATGACGCTATGTACATCGGCGCTTGCCCGTCTGCGCAGCCGGGCATCGACCAGCGCCAGCCGACAACCGGTCGGCGAGTGGCTCGAATCCTTCGCTGAGCAGTGGCGCTTGCGTCATCCGCATGTGAAGTTCGAGCGGATCGGCGTGCCGCCTGCGGATGTCAGTCTTGACGACACCGTGGCTGTGAGTCAGATTCTCACGATTCTGCTCGACAATGCTGCGCGTGCAAGCCGCGATCACGTCACGCTGTCCTGTGCGCTTGCGGCGCGCGGAGATCAGATCGTCTTCGAGGTCTGTGACGCAGGCCCTGGCATTCCGGCCGCGTTGCGCGGCTCGTTGGGCGCGATGCCGGTCGAGAGTACTCAAGGCGGGCACGGCGTGGGTCTCTATCTGGCTTTTTCGGCGGCGGCGCGTCTGAAAGGATCGATCGAGCTGACCGATGTCAGCACGATCAAGCCGCGTGGTACGCGTGCGGTCCTGAAACTGCCGCTCGCCGCGCGCAAATTTTTTGGCTCGGGCCGTCAAGGCGCCGCACCATCCAACACGGAGAAACAAGTATGAGTGAAATGAATTTTCTGGTGATCGACGACGACGAGGTGTTCTCCGGCATCCTCGCGCGTGGTCTCACCCGGCGCGGCTACACGGTGAGCGAAGCGCACAACGCGGATGAGGCAATCAAGCTGGCGAATCAGCAGAAGTTCAGCCAGATCACGGTGGATCTGCATCTCGGCAATGACTCCGGCCTCACGCTCGTCGCGCCATTGCGCGATCTGCAGCCCGACGCGCGCATGCTGGTGCTGACCGGTTACGCGAGTATCGCCACGGCGGTGCAGGCGGTGAAAGACGGCGCGGATAACTACCTGGCCAAGCCTGCCAATGTGGAGACGATCTTGTCGGCACTGCAAAGTGAAGCAAGCGCGTTGCAAGCGGAAGAGGCGATCGAGCATCCCACGCCGTTGTCGGTGGCGCGTCTGGAGTGGGAGCATATTCAACGCGTGCTGGCCGAACACGGCGGCAATATCTCGGCTACCGCGCGTGCGTTGAATATGCATCGGCGAACGCTGCAACGCAAACTGGCGAAGCGGCCGGTCAAGCAGTAGAAACGGCAGACTCCGCACCGCTTTTGCCGTAAGCAAATGAAAACGGGCTGCCTTATCAAAGGCAACCCGTTTTTTATGCGCTCACATGTGATCTGAGCTGTCTCAAGCGGTTAACATCACAGCTTGGGGCAATCTCAGCATCGACATCACAGCACGTAACGCGACAGATCTTCGTCTTCCGCCACTTCGTTCAGCGCGCGATCGACATAAGCCGCGTCGATCTGCACCGTGCGGCCCGAGTGGTTGCCGGCCGCGAACGAGACTTCCTCGAGCAGTTTTTCGATCACCGTGTACAAGCGGCGCGCGCCGATGTTCTCGGTTTTCTCGTTCACCGAGTACGCGATTTCGGCCAGGCGGCGAATGCCGTCGTCCGCGAATTCGAGGTGCACGTCTTCGGTGGCGAGCAGTGCCTGGTATTGCTTGACGAGGCTCGCGTCCGTGGACACCAGAATCGACTCGAAGTCGTTGACCGAAAGCGAATCCAGTTCGACGCGAATCGGGAAGCGGCCTTGCAGTTCCGGAATCAGATCGCTTGGCTTGGCGAGGTGAAATGCACCGCTGGCAATGAACAGAATGTGATCGGTCTTCACCATGCCGTACTTGGTGTTGATCGTGGTGCCTTCGACCAGCGGCAACAGATCGCGCTGCACACCCTGACGCGAGACTTCACCGCCGCCGGCTTCGTTGCGCGACGCGATCTTGTCGATTTCGTCGAGGAACACAATGCCGTTCTGCTCGACGTTCTGCACCGCTTTGGCTTTCACCTCTTCGTCGTTCAGCATCTTGGCGGCTTCTTCGTCGGTGAGCGCCTTCAGCGCTTCCTTCACCTTCATCTTGCGACGCGTTTTCTTGCCGCCGCCGATGTTCGCGAACATCGAACGGATCTGCTCGGTCATGTCTTCCATGCCCGGCGGCCCCATGATGTCCATGCCGACTTGCGGCTGTTCCACGTCGAGTTCGACTTCCTTGTCGTCGAGCAGGCCCTCGCGCAGACGCTTGCGGAATGTCTGACGCGTGGTGCTGCCTTCGTCGACGGTATCAGCGGCGCTCGAGCTTGCGCCGAAGCCGACCGGGCGCGCGCTCGGCAGCAGAATGTCGAGGATGCGGTCTTCGGCCTGATCTTCGGCCTTGGTCCGCACTTTGCGCATTTCGGTTTCGCGGGTCTGCTTGACCGAGATTTCGATCAGGTCGCGCACGATGCTGTCCACATCGCGGCCTACGTAGCCGACCTCGGTGAACTTGGTCGCTTCGATCTTGATGAACGGCGCGTCGGCCAGTTTCGCCAGACGCCGTGCGATTTCGGTCTTACCGACGCCGGTCGGTCCGATCATCAGAATGTTCTTCGGCGTGATTTCCTGGCGCAGCGGTTCTTCAACCTGCTGACGGCGCCAGCGATTGCGCAGCGCCACGGCCACCGCTTTTTTCGCGCGGCCTTGGCCAATGATGTGTTTGTCGAGTTCCGAGACGATCTCGGCAGGGGTCATGGTGCTCATCGTGGGTCCTTACTCGATCGTCTCGATGACGCGGTTATGGTTCGTGTAGATGCACATGTCGCCGGCAATCTCCAGCGACTTTTCCACGATTTCGCGGGGCGACATCTCGGTGTTGTCGGCGAGCGCTTTCGCCGCGGCTTGCGCATAGGCGCCGCCCGAACCGATCGCGCAAATGCCACCTTCCGGATCGAGCACGTCGCCGTTGCCGGTAATGACGAGCGTGGTGGTGGCGTCCGCGGCGATCAGCATGGCTTCGAGACGGCGCAGCATGCGGTCGGTGCGCCAGTCTTTGGCGAGTTCGACGGCGGCGCGCGTGAGATTGCCCTGATGTTTTTCCAGCTTGGCTTCGAAGCGGTCGAGTAGCGAGAAAGCGTCGGCCGTGCCGCCGGCGAAGCCGACCAGCACCTTGCCGTTATAGATGCGCCGGACTTTCTTCGCACCGCCTTTCATGACGATATTGCCCAGCGTCACCTGGCCGTCGCCGCCGAGCGCGACCTTGTCGCCGCGCCGCACGGAGACGATCGTCGTGCCGTGAAATTGCTCCATATGCGTTCCTCTTTGCAAAACGGGTAGGACGCGGCAGCGCGATGCGCCACCGCATGAATCCTGAAAGCGGACGACGCGCGACGCTAAAACAGAACCGGCGGGCGCGCGCTCGTGCAGCGCATGTCCGGTTTATTTTAGGGCGTGCGCGGTCATATCAAGAGCCGGCAAATGGCATAGGACAAAAAACACGCGATTCGGTGCGGGGAACGCGCCCGCGCGGCATCGGACGGCGCGGGGCTGGGATGACGAGAATCCTGGTCCCTAGCCGGCAAATGGCATAGGGCAAATACAGACGGTTCGGAAGCGAACGCGGCGGTTATGCCGACAAGAGGGGCGAGGCAAGGTAGGTATCAGCCTGCACTGCGGCGATGCCTCAAATAGGCGTCACGCAAAAGAAAAAAGGCGCACGGAACACCGTGCGCCTCTCGACGAAGCAGCGTTTTCGGGCGCGGAGCCGAAGCCGCGCCGCAAGCGTTCAGTCGCCGAACAGCTTCTGGCGCAGTTCGCGGCGTTCCTGCGCTTCGAGCGACAGGGTGGCCGTGGGCCGTGCGAGCAGACGCGGAATGCCGATCGGCTCACCGGTCTCTTCGCACCAGCCGTAGTCGCCCGAGTCGATACGCGCGATCGACTGCTGAACCTTCTTCAGCAGCTTGCGCTCGCGGTCGCGCGTGCGCAGTTCGAGCGCATGCTCTTCCTCGATCGTTGCGCGGTCGGCCGGATCCGGCACGATTACGGTCTCGCGCAGGTTCTCGGTCGTCTGGCCGGCATTGCGGAGAATATCCGCCTGCAGCTGTTCGAGCTTGTTCTTGAAGAAGGCGAGCTGATCCTCATTCATGTAATCCTTGTCGCTCATCTTCAGGATTTCGGCTTCGGTCAAGAGTCGTTTCGTCGTCATCTGGCTAACTTCTTCAATGTGAGGCAAAACTCTTACGTCGTGCCCGCACTTTCGTATTGCCCGCAAAGGCACCTCGAGGACGCGGAGCGCCAAGGCGGGCACGGACGGTGGACTGTCGTGACGCCGAAGCGCCTGGCGCCCACACGCCGGGCGTCGCAACGCCAATGCGGGGCCGAACTCCTCTGGAAACCGATTCTCAAATGCTCCTGAGGCATTGCTTGCCGGCAGCGCGTCTTTTCAGACCGTGCCGGCCGGCATTGTCGGCGTATTGTCCGGATTAGATTTTCCGGCGCCGTTTCAGGCCCGGCGCGGATACGCGCTGACCGGGCAATTCGTTCTCATTCTCCAGTGGGCACGTATTGTAACTGAATCACAATCTAGCACCGCAACTGGTGAAAATCCCCCTGCGGTACGCCGATATCCCGAAAATATAACGCGCGCACGGCTAAAAAGCGATGGTCGTGCACGCTTTAATACAGCAGGGTTTTCACGCGCTTTTCATACGCGTGTCTTTTCAACCCGCTTACGGCGGCCGCCGGTAATATTCAGCAGATGTTTATCTCGGGGCGCGTCGCCGAATCGCGCACTGAGGCGCAACAGCACGACGCTTCCAGCAAAACCGGTGCCTGCCGGAAAGACAGGCAGCCCCGGCGAGGCCGGGGCGTGCCGTGCTTAGACGAGGCAGGCGTCCAGACCGTCGGTGATCAGGTCTTGCGGCAGTTCGATGCCGATAAACACCATCTTGTTGGTCTTTTTCTCGATCGGCTGCCATTTCGCGGCCAGATCGCTGCCCATCATCTGATGCACGCCCTGGAACACGACTTTGCGGTCGACGCCCTTCATATACAGCACGCCCTTGTAGCGCAGCAGGCGTTCGCCGTAAATCTGCAAAATGCCGCCGAGGAAGTCTTCGAGCTTGTTCGGATCGAACGGACGGTCGTTGCGGTAGACGAACGACTTGATCTTGTCGTCGTGGTGCGCGTGGTGGTGATGACCATGATCGTGGCCTTCGTGATCGCACTGGCCGTGGTCGTGATCGCAGTTGGCGTGATCGTCATGCGTATGGCCGTGCTCGTCATGCGCGTGAGCGTGGCTGTGCGCATGCTCGTCTTCCACGAGAAAATCCGGGTCGATCTCGAGCTTCGAATTCAGGTTGAAGCCGCGCAGGTCGAAGATTTCCTTGATGTCCGCTTCGCCGAAATTGACGACCTTGATCGCCGCCCGCGGGTTCATGTGCAGCAGGCGGTGGCGCAGATCGGCAAGGTGCTTTTCATCGACCAGGTCGGACTTGGTGATGAACAGGCGGTCGGCGAAACCGACCTGGCGCTGCACGACTTCGTGCTCGTCCAGTTGGTGGTTCGCGTGCTTCGCGTCGACCAGGGTGATGATGGCGTCCAGCAGGAATTCGCTGGCGATCTGGTCGTCCATGAAGAACGTCTGCGCGACGGGGCCCGGATTGGCCAGGCCCGTGGTTTCGATCACGACGCGGTCGAAGTCCAGCTTGCCGGACTGTTTCTGCGCCGCCAGATCGCCCAGCACGCGCGAGAGGTCGCCGCGGATCGTGCAGCAGATGCAGCCGTTGCTCATCTGGATGATCTGCTCGCCGGTGTCCTGCACGAGAATTTCGTTGTCGATGTTTTCTTCGCCGAACTCGTTCTCGATCACGGCGATCTTCATGCCGTGCTTTTCATTCAGGATGCGCTTGAGCAGGGTGGTTTTGCCGCTGCCGAGAAAGCCGGTCAGGATGGTGACTGGAATCATAGGGGTCGCCTGTATTGTCGTGAAACGGTGCGTAATCGAAGCCTGAAATGGGCGCGGCAGCCTCCTGGCGCGCTGCCCGGTCCAGCCGGTTATTGAAACATATTCGCCAGGCCGGCGCTGGCGCACGGGTTCGAGCCCGCTTTCGCCCGTGCCGGCGGCGCCGGGAAATAATCCCCAAATTATGGGCGATCAGGCGATTTGCAACAGCAGGCCCTTCAGATACTCGCCTTCCGGGAACGCCGTCAGCAACGGATGATCCACCCCGGCGCCAAGCCGCTTGAGAATCCGGGCGTCCACGCGCGCGTCGGCGGCCGCGCCGGAGACGATCTTCTGGAACAGTTCAGAGTCGATCGCGCCGGAGCACGAGTAGGTGAAGAGCAGGCCGCCTGGGCGCAGCAATTTCAGCCCGGTCAGGTTGATGTCCTTGTAAGCACGCGACGCGCGGTCCACATGTTCACGCGACGGCGCGAATTTCGGCGGGTCGAGCACGACCAGGTCGAAGCGCTCGCCCTCGTCGTAGAGACGGCGCAGCGTTTTGAAGGCGTCGGCGTCGAGCCAGGTCGCGCGTTCGGCGTCGAACCCGTTGGCCGCCACGTTCTGCTGGGCGATCGCGAGCGCGTCGCCCGACGAATCGATCGACACGACACGCTTGGCGCCGCCTTTCAAGGCTGCCAGCGAGAAACCGCCGGTGTAGCAGAAGCAGTTCAGCACGTCGCGATCCTGCGCGAGTTGCTGCACCAGCAGGCGGTTGTCGCGCTGGTCGACGTAGAAGCCGGTCTTGTGGCCGTTGCGCACGTCGACGTGATAGCGCACGCCGTTTTCGCTCGCAATCAGTGTCTCCGACGGCGCTTCGCCCGCCAGCACGCCGGTGATCTGTTCGAGTCCTTCCTTCTGACGAATCGACACGTCCGAGCGTTCGTAGACATTCGGGCAGCCGGTCGCGCCGGTCAACGCCGCGACGATCGCTTCCTTCCACGCCTCGACGCCCGCCGCCATGAACTGGCAAACCAGCTGACTGCGCTGGCCTTCGTCCTCGGCGACGTAGTGATCGACGATCAAGCCCGGCAGGCCGTCCGCCTCGCCGAAGATCAGCCGCACTGCGCCAGTGTCGTGAACCATCGTTTGACGATGCGCGATCGCGCGCTGCACGCGGCGCTTGAAGAACGCGTGATCGATCGGCTCGGTTTCGTCGAAACTCCACACGCGGGCGCGGATCTGCGAATGCGGGCTGTACGCCGCACGCGCGAGGAAACGGCCGTCATGCGCGCGCACCAGCACGGTGGCGCCGGGTGCGGGATTGCCGTCGATCCGGTCGATCGCGTTGGCATAGACCCACGGATGGCGGCGCAGCAGCGATTTTTCTTTCGACGGTTTGAGCGTAACGGTATTCATCAGGTGTCAGAGAGAGCAATGGGCCGCGCGGCACAACGCACGCGGCGGGTAAAGCGAAGGCGGAGACTGTCTGCCGCGGGTCGCGGCGTCAGTCGCGTTTTTTAGCGCGCGGATGCGCCTGATCGTAGACGTGCGCGAGATGCTGGAAATCGAGCGCGGTGTAGACCTGCGTGGCGGTGATGCTGGCGTGGCCGAGCAGTTCCTGCACCGCGCGCAGATCGCCGCTCGACTGCAGCACGTGCGTGGCGAACGAATGCCGCAGCACGTGCGGGTGCACGTTGGCGGGAATGCCGGCGACCAGCGCCGCGCGCTTCACGCGCTCACGCACCACGTTCGGCGACAGGCGATTGCCGCGCGCCGACAGAAAGAGCGGATGCGGATCGTGCTTCACCATCTGGTCGCGCACGGCGAGCCAGGCGTTCAAGGCCTCCAGCGCCTTGCTGCCGACCGGTACGACGCGGCGCCGATTGCCCTTGCCGAGCACTTCGACTTCGGCCGAGTCGAGCTTGAGCCAGCCGGCCGAGCGGTAGCCGTCGGCATCGGCGAAACGGGCGTCGAGGCCGACCAGTTCCGCGAGGCGCAGCCCCGACGAGTAGAACAGTTCGAGCATGGCGTGATCGCGCAAACCTTCGGGCGATGCGGCGGGCGGACTTTCCATCAGTCGCGTGGCGTCGTCGACGGAAAGCGCTTTGGGCAGCGTTTTGGCCTGCTTCGGCGCGCGCACGGTCGCGACCGGATTGGCCGGCAAATCGACACGGCCGGCGAGCCAGCGGTAAAACGCACGCCATGCCGAGAGCCGGTGGCTGATCGAACGCGCCGTCAGGCCGCCCGCGTGCGCTCGCGAAACAGCGCCGCGAATGTCCACGGCGGTGAGGCTTTCGAGCGGCCGGCCTTTGGCCAACTGCTTGAGTTCTTCCAGTTCGTGGGTGTAGCCGCGCAGCGTATGTGCCGACAGCCGCCGCTCGTGTTCGAGATTCGACAGATAGGCGGCGATCGGGTCGGTGGCGGTCACGGTGGATTTTCTGGCGGCTTTGGCAGCGCTCAGCGCGGCAGCAGACGGCTCAGCGCGGCGCTTGCGAGCGCGCCGATCTGCGTGAGGAAGTCGGTTGCCATGCCGTCGTGGAAGCGGCGCGCGTCGGGCGAACCCATCACGAGGAGGCCGAAGGTCGGCGCTTCTTCGTTGCCTTCCGGGTCGCGCAGCGCGAGCAGGGCGATCGATTCGGTGGCGTGCGCCGACTCGGACGCCGCGTGGCCCGCGCTGACGTCGCTTACAGCCGCGACGGACGACGCCAGCCACTGCGCGGCTTCGAAGCCGGTGTTCGCGCCGCAATACGGCGTGGTCAGGCTATTGGCGAAGATGCGCACTTCCTCGCCGACATGGCGCGCGAAGTCGGCCTGTGCATAAGGCTCGGCAATATCCCACACGCGCAGCGCCGCCTGCGGCACGTCGAAAATATCGCGCAGACCGGTGGCAATCGTGCGCGGCAGCGCATAGGGATCGCGTTCGGCCATCACGCGGATGGTCCAGCGGTTGAATTTCGACGCGATGCTGTCGTTCTCATGGCCGTAGCGCAGAAGTTCGGCGAGGCGGCGTTCGAGGTGTTTGTTCTTGTCGCGCAGCATTTCCATCTGCCGTTCCTGCAGCGACACCGCGGCTTTGCCGTGCGGATTCGCGAGCCGGATCGTCGCGAGCATTTCCGCGTGTTCGGCGAAGAATTCAGGGTTGGCGAGCAGGTATTCGGCGACTTCGCGATCGTTCATGGTTTCGGCTAATGGACTACGGGGCGACGCCTTGAGGCGGCGCATCGGTCAATGAGTTTATGCGGCCTGTGAATCCGCCAGGGCGTCGGCCAGTTCGATTTCGCCTTCGAAGACGGTCGCGGCAGGTCCGGCCATCAGCAGCGGCTCGTCGGCTTGCGTGCTGTTCCATGTGATGGTCAGTTTGCCGCCGTGCGTGTGCACCAGCACCGGCGCGTCGAGCAACCCGCGCCGGATGCCGGCCGCGACCGCCGCGCATGCGCCCGTGCCGCACGCGAGCGTTTCGCCCGCGCCGCGCTCGTACACGCGCAGCTTGATCTCGCTGCGACCGACGATCTGCATGAAGCCTGCGTTCACCCGCTGCGGAAAACGCGCATGGCGCTCGATCACCGGGCCTTCGACCAGCACCGGGAACGCTTCGACGTCGTCGACCACCTGGACGGCGTGCGGATTGCCCATCGACACCACGGAAATCCAGCGCGTCGTGCCGTTCACGTCGAGCGGCCAAAGCGTATCCGCGCCTTCGCGGCGGCCTTCGAGGCCTTTGGTGGCGAACGGCACGCGCTCTGGGTCGAACACGGGCGTGCCCATGTCGACCAGCACTTCGCCGTTTTCCTGCATGGTCAGCGTGATGGTGCCCTTTTGCACCTGCACGCGCACGCTGCGTTGATCGGTGAGGCCGCTATCGCGCACGAACTTGACGAAGCAGCGCGCGCCGTTGCCGCAATGTTCGACTTCGCCGCCGTCGCAATTGAAGATGCGATATCTGAAATCGACGCCGTCGACGGTGGGCTTTTCGACCAACAGCAACTGATCCGCGCCGACGCCGAAATGCCGGTCCGCGAGCGCGCGCACCTGCGCCGGTGTCAGGTTGACCGGTTGGGTGTAGCCGTCGAGCACGACGAAGTCGTTGCCCGCGCCGTGCATTTTGGTGAATTTCAGTTTCATCACGCTATTGTAAGTGACGCGCCCGCAGGTGAGCCGAACCCCGCGTCATTTCCACATTCGGGCGCTTTTTTGCGGACCGCGTGGGCGGCGGTTCAATACACGCTCGGATCGCCTGGCGGCCGGGTCTTGAAACGCTTGTGCACCCAGTAGTACTGCTCCGGCATCAACGGAATCTGTTCTTCGAGGAACGCGTTCATGCGGCGGGCGTCTGCGTCGTCGTCGCCGGTCGGGTAGTTCTCCCACGGCTTGAATACCTTGAGCCGGTAGCCCTTATAGTTCGGCAGCACCTCGCCGATGAACGGCACCACTTGCGCGTGGCCGACCTTGGCGAGACGCCCCACCGCGGTCAGCGTACAGGTCGGCACGCCGAAAAACGGTACGAAGGTCGAATTGCGCGCGCCGTAGTCCATGTCGGCGCCGAGCATGACCGGTTTGCGCTCGCGCAGCCAGCGCAGCACGATGCGCGCACTGTCGGCGCGGCTCGCCATGTCCGCGCCGAAACGGGCGCGTGCCGCTTTGGCGACTTCTTCCAGCTCCGGGTTCGACATCGGCTGATAGAGCGAGCCGCAGCGGCGCTTGAGCGAATAGTTCAGGAAGATCGAGCCGGCCTCGATACCGACGAAGTGAAAGCCGAGAAACAGCGTGGGCGGCAGATTCGGATCCGTCAGATCGATCGCGCTGTCGAGCTGGATCAATTTTTCGAGTTTCTTCGCCGAGCCGAACCATTGCACGCTGCGCTCCAGGTAGCTGCGGATCGCGTGGCGGAAATGCTTCTGCGCGACGTCTTCGCGGCGCTCGTCGCTCCATTCGGGGAAGCACAGCTTCAGGTTGATATGGACGATGCGCTTGCGACGGCTCGGGATCTGATACAGCAACCAGCCCAGCCCGTCGCCGAGACGGGCGATCAGGCCATACGGCAACAGTGCAAACAGTTTCAGCAGCCCGATCGCGAGTTTGGCGCCATAGCGGCTCAGCATGCCGCCTCCTGAAAAGAGGCGCTGCACGGGACGGGCTTCAGGAAAGCGGAAGAATTGACGTAATACCGCACTCGTAGACACTCTGTGACAATCAAAGGAAGTCGCTATAATAAGGGCTTCGCCGAGTTAATAGACAACTTGCGGGGCGAAGCCGGTGGCTGCAAACCATGTGATTTGCGCCTGTCGGTAAGGTAATCCGCTAAAGCGTCGCCGCTTCAAGGCTCCCGAAGCTGGCTACGTGAAACTCAACCGTAACCACAAAACAGGAGTCTGCAACGTGGCAAACGACTATCTCTTCACTTCCGAATCCGTCTCCGAAGGCCATCCCGACAAGGTCGCGGATCAGATCTCGGACGCCATTCTCGACGCCATTCTGGCTCAGGACAAATACTCGCGTGTCGCCGCGGAAACCCTGTGCAACACGGGTCTCGTCGTGCTGGCCGGTGAAATCACCACCACCGCGAACGTCGATTACATTCAGGTTGCGCGCAACACGATCAAGCGTATCGGCTACGACAATACCGACTACGGTATCGACTATCGCGGCTGCGCGGTGCTCGTCGCTTACGACAAACAATCGCCGGACATCGCGCAAGGTGTGGACCGCGCGCACGACAATAACCTCGATCAAGGCGCCGGCGACCAGGGCCTGATGTTCGGTTACGCGTGCGAAGAAACGCCGGAACTGATGCCGCTGCCGATTCACCTGTCGCACCGTCTGGTGGAGCGTCAGGCAAATCTGCGCCGTGACGGCCGTCTGCCGTGGCTGCGTCCGGACGCGAAGTCGCAAGTCACCGTGCGCTATGTCGATGGCAAGCCGCATTCCATCGACACCGTGGTGCTGTCCACGCAGCATTCGCCGGACATCGATCTGGACACGCTGCGCGAAGCGGTGATCGAAGAAGTCATCAAGCCGACGCTGCCGGCCGAACTGATCAAGGGCGACATCAAGTTCCTCGTGAACCCGACCGGCCGTTTCGTGATCGGCGGTCCGCAAGGCGATTGCGGTTTGACCGGCCGCAAGATCATCGTCGATACGTACGGCGGTGCTGCACCGCACGGCGGTGGCGCGTTCTCGGGCAAGGATCCGTCGAAGGTTGACCGTTCGGCGGCATATGCCGGCCGTTATGTCGCGAAGAATATCGTGGCCGCGGGCCTCGCTTCGCGCTGCCTGATTCAGGTGTCGTACGCGATTGGCGTTGCCCAGCCGACTTCGGTGATGGTCAACACGTTCGGCACCGGTCGCGTGTCGGATGCGACCATCACGCGTCTCGTGCAGGAGCATTTCGACCTGCGTCCGAAGGGCATCATTCAGATGCTCGATCTGCTGCGCCCGATCTACGAGAAGAGCGCGGCCTACGGTCACTTCGGCCGCGAAGAGCCGGAATTCACGTGGGAATCCACGGACAAGGCGCTGGCGCTTGCCGAAGCCGCCGGCACGGAGCCGGTTGCCGCGCTCGCCGAATAAGCGCGAGCCGTCCGTATCAGCAAAAAACCCCGCCGGCGCGAGCCTGCGGGGTTTTTTATTGCCTTTGCCAATCGAAAAGCCGCGTTGCCTCGCGATGAAACCGACAGCTTTACCGGCGGCGAAGCCTTGGTGTCGTGTATGCGGCGCATGAATCGCGCCGACTCAGCAAGGCCTTCTGAATTGCCTCAACGGCTCGCAAACGCGAACGCGAACCAGGCGGTGCTGCCGTTCGTCGACATGCGACGCGGACGGCGGCTCGTGTTCTGCGGCACGGCGACCGCTGCGCGCGGCGCGGCGAGGCGCAGCGGCGTCGGTTTGCGCAGCAGCGTACGCAGCGAGAAGCGGCGCGAGCTGCCTTGCAGGCGCAGCGCGGAGAAGAACGTATTGAACCAGGTGCGAATGCCGTCGACGGCTTTGGCATCGCGCCATTGTTCGCCTAGCGCGCGAGTGCGCGTGGCATGGTGACGCAGCGCGCGCACGACATGGCGACGCGCCGGACGTGCCGCTGTGAGTGCGGCGCGGGTAAGACGGGTGCTCAGGAGAGTATGCATGGCTTCACTGGTAGGCAACGTGTCGCGCGACGGGATGTGCGCCATGAGGAGCACCAAATGTGCCAATGGCGGCGTCGCAATGAACGGCGCGAAAGCCTGAAATTCGACGGAAAAGTGCACGGAATACAGCGGAGTCGGCCTTGGCGGCCTCGACGCGGCGCAATAGTGCGGGAATGACGATCAACATGCAGCGCAGGTTACACGCGATTCATGACGTCAGAAAGTCGGTTTTTACCCTGCGAATAGGGGTTTTTACGGAGCAAATCCCGATTTGCCGCGGCAGCGGTCGCGCCCTTTGAGGGCGATTATCGTGCGTGCTTGCCCATTCAATGTGCCGCGCCGTTGCGCACCCGCATGAAAGTAGTGCGTAAGACTGCCGCTTCCGGATAGTGAAACAGCACACTGCGCGATCGCGCCCGTTTTACAATCGAGCATCAGCTAGTCGACAGTAACGGAACACCATGTCATTCCATTCCAAGAAAGAGCAGATTCAAACGTTGCGGGAGCAGGGTTTTGTCGTGGTGCCCGGATTGGTGTCGCCCGAGCGCTGCGAAGAACTGAAACAGATCGCGCAGCGTCAGTTGGATGAAGCGGCTGCTCCGATCGAGTTCGAAGCGGATCTGCAGTATCCCGGCGCGCCCACGTCCAAGCAGGCACCTGGCGGCCATACGGTGCGGCGGCTGCTGGATGCGTACGGACGCCATCCTGGCTTTGCGCAGTGGGCGACCGCGCCGGAAATTCGCGGCTGGATGGAATTGTATTTCGGCGAAGAGCCGCGCCTGTCGCGCGCGCACCATAACTGCATGATGACCAAGCATCCTGCATACGGCAGTTTGACCGGCTGGCATCGCGACGTGCGGTATTGGTCGTTCGAGCGAGACGATCTGGTTTCGGTGTGGCTCGCGGTCGGTTCGGAGACGGTGGATAACGGCGCGCTGTGGATGGTGCCGAAGTCGCACAGCGCCGCATTCACATCCGACCGGTTCGATCAGGCCAAATTCTTCCGCTCCGATCTGGAAGAGAATCAGGAATGGATTCGCACTGCGGTCTCACCTGAACTCAAAGCCGGCGACGTGGTGTTCTTCCACTGCAATACGCTTCATTCGGCCGGCAAGAACATCACCGATCAGGTGAAGTTCTCGCTGGTGTACACCTATCACGGTGCGAGCAATGTACCGTTGCCGGGAACCCGTTCGGCAGCGAAGCCCGAGGTAGCGTTCTAGTTTTTTGGGTTCCTGACGGCGCCTTGGGTTTTCGTTCGCGAAACCCGAAGCGCCGCGTGGCCGCGCAGGCGGTTATCGCTTGCGGCCCGACAAAGCCATGCCGGTCAATCCGGCGATCGTGGCGATAACGCCGCCCACGATCAGCATGATCGCCTTGTTGCTCGGCGAACCGGTAAAGACGCGCGAGACGTCGCTGCTCACCGAATTGAACGCCTGCCCGCCGAAATACAGCAGCACGATACCGCCGACAATCAACGCGATGGAAATCGCCTTCGTCATCTACCTCTCCCATGAGCCTGAATCGGGCAAAGTGTAGGGGAGCCGCAAGCAATCGTCCATCCCGCATACTGGGCGTCTGCATGCTTCACTTCGATTCGCTACCATAGCGGTCTGGCCGCATCCCCACTTACAAAAACAGAGCGGCACGCCTCCCGCAGCATGCAATTGCCCATGCCCGCACTGGTCGGGCGCCTTCACCATCAAGGACACTAGCAATGGCTTACGAAGCAGCTTCAGAACGCTATTCGGACATGCAGTACCGCGTCTGCGGCAAGTCGGGGCTCAAACTGCCGGCGCTGTCGCTCGGTCTGTGGCACAACTTCGGCGACACTACGCCGATCTCCACGCAGCGCGACATCCTGCGCACGGCTTTCGACCTGGGTATCACGCACTTTGACCTCGCCAACAACTACGGGCCGCCGTACGGTAGCGCCGAAACCAATTTCGGCCGCCTCTTCAAGGACGACTTCAAGCCGTATCGCGATGAACTGCTGATCTCGTCGAAGGCCGGTTGGGACATGTGGCCGGGTCCGTATGGGCAAGGCGGCGGTTCGCGCAAATACGTGCTCGCGAGTCTCGATCAGAGCCTGCAACGCATGGGCCTCGATTACGTCGATATTTTCTACTCGCATCGTTTCGATGCCGATACGCCGCTCGAAGAAACCGCTGGTGCGTTGGCGAGCGCCGTGCAGCAGGGCAAGGCGCTGTACATCGGTATCTCGTCGTACTCGGCCAGCAAGACGCTTGAAATGACGAAGCTGCTCGCCGAATACAAGGTGCCGCTGCTGATTCATCAGCCCGCGTACAACATGCTCAACCGCTGGATCGAACACGAGCTGCTGGATACGCTGGAGAAGGTCGGCGCGGGCTCGATCGCGTTCACGCCGTTGGCTCAGGGTCTGCTCACCGGTAAATACCTGAACGGCGTGCCGGAAGACGCGCGCGTCAACAAGCCGGGCGGCGGCTCATTGAAGCAGGAGCATTTGAGCGCGCAGAACATCGAGCACGTGCGCAAGCTCAACGACATCGCGCAACGTCGCGGTCAGAGCCTCGCTCAAATGGCGCTCGCGTGGGCATTGCGCGATCCGCGCGTGACTTCCGTGCTGATCGGCGCGAGCCGCGCGGAGCAGGTGCGTGAGAACGTAGGCGCATTGAAGAACCTCGCGTTCTCAAAGGACGAACTCGCTGAGATCGACCGCTACGCGACCGAAGGTGGCATCAACTTGTGGGAAAAGCCGTCCACGGATCAGGCGATCTGATCCCCGCGCCTTTGTCGTTCACGCCATAGAAACAGTCAAGCCGCCCACGGGCGGCTTTCTTCATCTAGACGAGTGCCGGCAAACCTTCGACCAGCACGACCGCGAACACCACGCCGAGCAGCGCGCCAAGCACGCGCAGCGCGTTGTGCCGGAATTCCGTCTTGCAGGGAAGCGCACCGACAAACAGAGCCCCGGCCAACGCCATCGGAATGACCAGGATGAAATCGCCGATCGTGAAGTAGGTCGTCATTCTCGTCTCCTTATAATTACCGGCGAAGACGGCGGCTCGATTTATGGAGTCATGCACCGCCCACGCTCGATTTGAGTATAGGAGACAGTCAGGTCGCCGTAGCGATGCTTTGCGGCGCTGCAGCGGCTATTCGCAAGCCGCTGAACCCTGTGCCGCTTAGGCTGCGACGATTGCCGCGTCGCAGCAAATACGCTCAAAAAAATGAAGTGTTTGCTTACGACGGCCTTA
The DNA here is from genome assembly GCF_900104795.1 of Burkholderia sp. WP9. Lineage (NCBI taxonomy): Bacteria > Pseudomonadati > Pseudomonadota > Betaproteobacteria > Burkholderiales > Burkholderiaceae > Burkholderia > Burkholderia sp. WP9. The sequence goes on along the minus strand of NZ_FNTG01000001.1, from coordinate 3,416,645 downwards.
CTTTTCGGCGTCTTTCAATGCGAGTCGGGTCACCAAGCGGTCATGCGCGAGCTTGTTCGTGTGCGCGCAAACGTGCCGCTGCAACGAGGCCGATGACGAGCAGAGCGCCGACCAATCCGACGACGCCGTTCCATCCGTAATTTGCCCACACGTGGCCGCCATACGAGCCGACCACGCTCGAACCGATGTAATACGCGAGCAGATACAGCGCGGCGGCCTGGCCTTTGGCCTCTTTGGCAAGACGTCCGACCCACCCGCTCGCCACCGAGTGTCCGGCGAAAAAACCGAACGTCACACACGCGATGCCGGCCGCAATCGCCGTCAGCGGATGCAGCATGGTGAGCGCGACACCGAGCGCCATCACTAGCAAGCTGCCGGTGAGCACGCGCGCGCGGCCGAACGCGTCGGCCATGCGTCCCGACCACGGCGAGGCGACCACGCCCGTCAGATACACGATGAAGATCGCGCCGATCTCCGTCTGATCCAGCCGGTAAGGCGGTGCCAGCAAGCGGTAACCAAGGTAGTTGTAGAGCGTGACGAAGCTGCCCATCAGCACGAAGCCGAGCAGGAACAGCAAAGGCAAGCCGGGTCGCCCGAATTGCTTGAAGAGAGCGGTTCGGTGATGCGTGAAGCCGAGTCCGCGCCGCGGCACGAAATGACGCGACGGCGGCAACAGCGCGCGAAACGCGAGCATCGACAGAAGGCCGAGTACGCCGATCGTGCCGATCGCGACGCGCCACGAAAACAGATCCGCGACGACGCCGGTAATCACACGCCCGGCCATCCCGCCAATCGCCGTGCCGCCGACGTAGAGGCCCATTGCGAGGCCGAGACCGTCGGGGTGCACTTCTTCCGCGAGATAGGCCATCGCGACGGCGGGCACACCGCCGAGCGCGAGACCTTCGAGCGTGCGCAGCACGAGCAATTGATGCCAATGCGGCGCGATCGACACGCCGATAGTCGCGACCGCGGAAAGGGTGAGCGACAGCGTCATCAACTTGTGACGGCTCCAGGCTTCCGAAATGAAGCCGGCCGCGAACACGGCGACCGCGAGCGCCGCCGTGGTCAGCGAAAGCGACAGGCTGCTCTGTGCCGGCGTCACGTTGAACGCCGTCGAAAACGACGGCAGCAGGGGCTGCACGCAATAAAGGAGCGAGAAGGTCGCGTAGCCGGCGAACAGCAGCGCGATGCTGGCGCGCCAGTACGCGCGCGTGCCGCGTTCGAGGTAGGGGATGTCGGACAAAGCGGAAGCGGTTGAGGAAATGGACGAAGCGGAAGCCGCCGAAGCAGAGGTGTGGGGAGAGTCCGGAAGCGGAGTCACGAAACAATCTCCTCAGGCATGCAGCTGACACAAAAGAGTTAAGGATACGCTGAAAAATCCGTGCGCGTCGCGTCGCCGTGTTCGAGCAACTGCTCGCGCGCGAAGCTGATGACGAGAATCGAGTTGGCGGTCGTGATGCCGATACACGGTCTGCACCTGACCACGCACTTCGATGGTCGAGCTCTTCTGCAGATTGGCCTTGACGTCGTCGATGATCTTGCTGATGTCGTTGGACACGCCGCCGAGATCGCGGCCGTCGGCGGTGCCGAAAATATCGATGGTGGTCTGCGCGTTGTAGCGCGTGAGCGTCGCGTTGCCCGCTTCGCGCTTCATGGTGGCAAGCGAACCGAGACCATTGCTGCGTCCGTTCGCGGTCAGTGGAATGTTCGCGAGCGATTGCAGTGAATCGATCGTGTATTGCGGCGCTTCGATGATCACGTTATAGCTCCCGCCGTTGCGCGGATTGAGCCAGAACGTCGGGGTGCTTTGCTGGCTGCCGGACAACGTGATCAGCAGATTGCTCGCGACTTCCCGTTGCGAGAAGCCGGCTTGCTGCGCACGCGTGCGGTCTTGATGCCTGAAACCGGCAAGCCGATGTTGTCGATGATCGAACGCAACTCGCCGGCCGCTATCAACCGACGGATGCGCGTATCGACACGCGAGGAACACCAGAATGCGCACCGAGCGCAAGGCCGCCGAGCGTCGTGATGTTGATGGTTTCGCCGAGCATGGAGAGCGCGATGATCGACGTGATCATCGACAGCGGAATCGACACGGTGATGATCGGCGTGGCGCGCCAATTGCCGAGAAGCAGCAGAATCATCAGACCTGTCAGGCATGCTGCAATTAGCGCCTCGCGCAGCACGCCTTGCACCGAAGCGCGCACGAATACCTATCGACCATGATCGGCCGCTACCTGCCGCCATATGGAGCGGCGCGTGGCGGGCGTGACGTGTGCCGCCGTGGCCCGAGCCGGCTGGCTCGGCGGGCCGATCGAACAAATGGTCCAGTTGGTGCACGATTTTGATATCTCACCCCAGCAGGGTTTATGATGGTCTCGTTGCGACGCGTTACGCTCCGAATCATCGGTCGGTCGCGCCGTAATGGGAATAGGGCGAAACGACGGCTAAAGACCCTCGAGTTCGCGCTTTCCCCGGCCCCGCAAAACGGGAACAATGACTCGAACCTCTCACGCGTATCACGCGCAGCAGATTGGGTGCGTACGCAACGTTATCGGCGGAGCGACGCTTTTATCATCACCTTGACCGGCATGGAAACCATAAAGCCGGCTATGGGAGAAACGGGGAAACATCATGCAAATCGGTTCCATTGTCCGATCGGTGCATATCGCCGTGCCGCAAGGCGCGCGCGGGATCGTCATGCGCATTCTCGGCGACATGGCCATGGTGGCGTGGTATGCCGGCGAGCCCGGCGCTTCGCTGCAACTGAACACTGAACCCTTTTTCCTTGAAGACCTGATCGATACGGGCGAGCTGGTGCGACCGTCGAGCGCGCAGATGCATTGAAGGCAGTTTGAGTGCAGGCCGTGTGCAAGTTGTAAGCCGCGAGCTGTTCCGCGTTGTGTGCTGTCGCCCTCGTCTTTGACGGCGGCGCGGCGCACAATGCGGGCATGAACGACGACATCCTCGATCCACAGGACAGCGCTAGCAGCGCTGTACCTTTCGCCCGGCTCAAGCCGGAAATCGTGCTCGACGCGCTCGACAGCGTGCTCAGCACGGTCGGCGTGCGCACCGACGGTCGCATGCTGCCGCTCAACAGCTACGAGAACCGCGTGTACCAGGTCGGCGTGGAAGACGGCCCGCCCGTGGTCGCGAAGTTCTACCGCCCCGAGCGCTGGAGCGACGCCGCCATTCTCGAAGAACATGCCTTTGTTGCCGATCTCGCCGCGCGCGAGATTCCGGCCGTGCCCGCGCGCGCTTTCGAGGGCCGCACACTGCATACCTTCGACGGTTTTCGCTTCTCCATCTTCGAGCGTCGCGGCGGCCGCGCGCCGGATCTCGACCGGCCCGACACGCTCGAATGGCTCGGGCGGTTCATCGGCCGCATTCATGCGGTCGGCCAGACGCAGAACTATATCGAGCGACCTACGCTCGATATCAACACGTTCGGTTACGAGCCGCGCGACTTCCTGCTCGCCCACCGTTTCGTGCCGGACGACGTGCGCACTGCGTGGGAAACCGTGGTGAATCTCGCGCTCGAAGGTGTCGAGCGTGCGTTCGAACGAGCGGGCGACATCCGCATGTTGCGAATGCATGGCGACTGCCATCCGAGCAATGTGCTGTGGACCGACGCGGGGCCGCATTTCGTCGACTTCGACGACAGTCGCATGGGGCCGGCGGTGCAGGATTTGTGGCTGTTGCTGCCGGGTGAGCGCGCCGAAGCGTCGCGCGCGCTGGCGGATCTGCTCGCCGGCTATGAAGACTTCTGTGACTTCGAGCCGCGCGAACTCTATCTGGTCGAAGCGTTGCGCACGCTGCGGCTGATTCACTATCAGGCCTGGCTCGCGCGACGCTGGGACGACCCGGCATTCCCCGCGGCGTTTCCGTGGTTCAACACGCAGCGTTACTGGGAAGAGCGCATCCTCGAGTTGCGCGAGCAACTCGGCGCGATGCAGGAAGGGCCGCTCTGGCCCGTTTGAACGCAGCGCCGCTTCATGGCATGCGCTAGCTGTCGCGGGCGCTCAGGGCGCCTGCGACGCAACGCTCGACGACTCCACCAGCGTCGATCTGACAATCACTTCTGCCCGCACGTCGCGCCCGATTGCTTCGATCGCGGGGCGCATCTGCGCAAAGTCGTCGGGCGTGCAGACGTCGCTATCGAAATGCGTGGCGCCGTCGCGCGTCATCGTGACGACGTTGCTGGGCTGATCGAATGTGTACTGCGACTGGAAATCGACAAAGCGGCCTTGGGTGCGTTTTGCTTCCGGCATGTCGAGCACGCGAAAATTGGCGGGTAACTCGATGCGCGCGCGTTCATGCAACGCCAGGTTATGGCAAACGAACGGCTGCGTGCGCTGGCGCTCGCCGAGCCAGTAACGCGTATCCGCCGCGAAGCCGCCTGCGAGACTCGTCAGCGCCGGAATCGATGCCGCCGCGCCAGGCACCACGAGATTTTCCAGCGTGCCTTTCATCGTGATGATGAGCGGGCCGTCGGCGACGGTGAGGTCGTTCGTGGTGAGCGTGGCGGCGCCGCGCAGATTGGCGCCGCGCAATTCGGCCTGGATCGACTCCTCGCGCTGCGCGGGCGTCTGCGTGCGCAACATGGCGCGCGTCTGTTCGGTGGAAGCGCCGGCCGCCTCCAGCCGGTAGGTGAAGCTCGCCGAGCCATCCGGTTCGACCTTGATCGATAGATCGGTGCTGCGCGTCATGGTTGCGGTGGCGGGCGTACGGGAGAGCACGCCCTCGCCGACGAGCACGGTCGGCCGGTTCATATCGGACGACGGCAGGAAACCGAACTCGACATTCGCTGCGGTCGAGTCCGCGTATTGCTGCAAATCCGGCAGCCACGTGATGACGTGATTGATGACGCCGTAGCCCGGCACGCTCGGCAGCGTGTAGATCGTGCCGTTGCTGATCAAGGCCGGTTCGTTGCGCACGCCGGCCGCGTCGAGCAGCGCGCCGTAGAGCGCCACGTGATCCTTGCAATCGCCGTAGCGGTTCGCGAGCACCGCGCTCGCGCTGTGCGGCACCACCGCGCCGCGTCCGACGTTGATCGCCACGTAGCGCACATTGCGGCGCACCCAGTCATACAGCGTCTTGGCCTTGTCGCGCGGCGTGCGGTCGTGCGCGGTGAGCTGCTGCGCGAGACGCACGACGGCGGCGTCTCGCGCGCCCGCGTCCGTCGCCGATTCGCGGTAGGTTGCGGCGAACGCGGCATAGTCCGGGAAGGTCGAGACCATCAGCCGGTCGCCATACGACACGTAGGCAACCGAGCCGCGTTCCAGCCGGCTGAAATGGGCTCTGTCGTAGCGATATTCGTAGCGCGTGCGGCCGTCGCGCGTCACGGGTTGTACAACGGTGAAGCCGCGCGCGTCCGCGTAAAGCGGCTTGCCGGCCGGGAGATCGTAGATCAGGCGGAAGTTGAGAGTTGGCGCGAGATCGGGCGGTGTGAAGTCGCTGAATTCGCCGGGCACGATCGGCTGCTTCTGCGTCTTGCGATAGGTGAGATGCACGCGCGCGCCTGGCTCCACCGCGGGAAACACGATCACTTTTTCCTGGATGTCCTGAAACATCGGCGCGTCGAACGAGCGGGCTTCTTGCACGTCGCGGATCTGCTCAGGCTGCACGTCGTGACGTACGCCGTCGGCGGTGGTCGTGTAGGCCTCCAGGATCTGTACGTCCGCCATGTTGCGGTTGAACCAGACATATTGCTGCGCCACCCGCGCGACGCCCGCTTCGGTATTCACGTGCAGCGTCATCGAATCGAGCTTCGAGTAGGAGCCGTCGGCGTTCACGGTGAAGGTCTGCGTCTCGCCTTCGTTGGTATAGGGATCGTCCAGCCTCGCCTGGACGCTCGCGCCCGCGCCGGGGATGCCGACGAGCCAGCCGATAGAGGCAAGACAGACCAGAGAAGAGAGGCGCATGGCAGGCAGGTATCCGAACGTGGCGTTGACGGGATCGCCAGTTAGAGTCGGTTTGCGCCGCGCCAATGTCAAGCGGATGTCGCGCGTTGGGATTGAGCAAATACCCTGTTTATGTAATGATATCCATTCTCAATTAAAAGGCGTCGCCAGCTTCCTGTCACATTTCTCCTCTGTGACTGCCAGCCAGCCTCTCGGCCGGAGCCTTGGCCCGCAAGCCGGGTCGTCCGGTCCTTCCTTTTCGACACCTCTTTGACCGCTGCCGGTGAGCGGGCGCTTTGTCGCCGCGTGCCCGCGACGGATCATCTTGCTGCGCCTGGAGCCTGGATTTGAACGCGCCTGAATCAATCGATATGCAACCCGCCGCTGGTCAGGGCACGCAATACACCGCTCACACGCCGCAACGCGGCCATCATCTGATGGACGACGCCGAGCAGGCCGCGCGGCGTCAGCGCTCGCGCCGCGCGAATTTCATCAAGTGGCTGCGCAAGGTGCATGGCTGGGTCGGTCTGTGGGGCGCGGTGCTGGGTCTGCTGTTCGGCGCGACCGGGTTCCTCCTGAACCACCGAGGTGGCCCGTTGAAGGTGTCGTCGGGTGAGCCGCAGGTCGAAGAAATGCAGATTCCCGTGCCGCACGAACCGTTGCGTTCGCCGATGGAGATGGCGAAGTGGCTCAAAGTCGAACTGAAGATCGACGGCAAGCCGGGCAGAACCAGGCGCGAGCCGGCGCATCCGGTGGCGTGGGGCGATCGCAGCACGATGCAGCCGGAGTTCTGGCAAGTCGGCATCATGGGACCTGCACAGAGCGTGCAGGCCGAATACTGGGTGGGCAACGGCTTCGTCGCGGTGAAACGCACGCACAACTCGTTTCTCTCGACGATGAACAACCTGCACAAAGGCGTGGGGCTGAGCGTCGGCTGGGTGCTGCTGATCGACACGATTGCCGGCAGCATGATTTTGCTTTCGCTGACCGGTGTCCTGCTGTGGACCGAGTTGAACAAGCGCCGCGTGGTGGGCGTCGTGCTGGTGGGCGGGTCGGTGATCGCCGCAGTGGTCTGCGGCTTGATCTAAGCGGGTTGTTGCGCCGCGCGGCGTTGCTGTGCGCGGCTACGCGCAGCGGCGGCTGGAGGCAGCGCCGCGCGCAGACAGGATTCCCGTTAAACGCTACACGCCGTTCCGCCGGAAGCTGCAATCTCCCGCGCAGCCTTGGCGCCTTCGACCTGGAGCAAGGTGGGCAGAGAAACACCGTTCTTGGCCGCCGTCACTTCGGCAAGAATCGAAACCGCGATCTCGGGCGGCGTTCTGCTGCCGATATAAATCCCCACCGGTCCATGCAAGCGGGCCAACTCGGTATCGTTCAGATCGAACTCCTTGAGGCGTTCGCGCCGCGCCTGGTTGTTCCTGCGTGAACCCAACGCGCCGACGTAAAACGCCGGCGTCTTCAACGCTTCCATCAGCGCGAGATCGTCGAGCTTCGGGTCGTGCGTCAGCGCGATCACCGCGCAGCGCTCGTCGAGCTTCATCTCGATCACCGTATCGTCGGGCATGGTCCGCACGATCTTCGTGCCGGGGATGTCCCACTCCTCGGTGTATTCCTCACGCGGGTCGCACACGGTGACCTGATAATCGAGCCCGACTGCGATATGGCACAGATAGCGCGACAACTGCCCCGCGCCGATCACCAGCATGCGGTAACGCGGGCCGTGAATCGTCAGCAGACGTTCGCCGTCGAAATGCACGCCGTCCGTTGCCTGCGCGTTTTCCAGCCGCACCGCGCCGCTCGCCATGGTCACTTCGCGGGCGACGAGGCGGCCGTTCTCCACGGCGCTGCACAGTTCGGCAATGCCGCTTTGCGCCGTTAACGGTTCGAGCACCAACTGGATCGTGCCGCCGCACGGCAGGCCGAAGCGGTGCGCTTCCTCCGCGGTGATGCCGTACTTGACCGCTTCGGGCAGCACCTGCTCGATACCGCGTTGCCGCACGCGGTCGATCAGATCGTCTTCGATGCAGCCGCCCGACACCGAGCCGACCACCAGCCCATCGTCGCGCACTGCGAGCATCGCGCCCTCGGGACGCGGCGACGAGCCCCATGTCTTCACCACCGTGACCAGTAGCGCGCGATGTCCTTCTTCCAGCCAACGTGCGCTGGACTTCAGGACTTCGAGATCCACGCTGTCCATGATTTCTTCCTTTTCGTTGCGTCGCCGCCGGACTCGCCGTCCGCGGCTTCATTCGATGCTGTATTGTGCGGCGCCGTTTGATCGGCTGCATTTTCATCGCCGTCCGGGGCCGCCGTGCCTTCGCCGTCGGCGCCTAGCCGCGCGCCAAAGCGCTTGAAGAATTCACCCGCGATTTTACGCGCCGCGCCGTCGACGAGCCGGGAGCCGATCTGCGCGAGCTTGCCGCCGACCTGTGCGCTCGCCGTATAGGTGAGCTTCGTGACGGCCTCGCCATCGGCTTCGAGCGAAACGTGCGCGTTGCCCTTGGCAAACCCCGCTGCGCCGCCCTGCCCTTCGAACACGATGCTGTACGAGTCGGGCGCCTCGATGTCGGTGAGTTGCATGCGTCCCTTGAAACGCGCCTTGACCGGGCCGACCGCGGCGCTCAGCGCCACCAGGTAGGCGTTCTCACCGTCCGGATCGATGCTCTCGCAGCCGGGAATGCAGCCGCGCAGAATCTCCGTGTCGTTCAGCGCTTCCCATGCGCGTTGCTGCGAAACGGGAAGCGTATGGGTTTCGGTCAATTCCATGGTGTCGCTCCTGCGGCAGCTCTGACGCCGGCGCTGCGACGAGGCGCGCGCGTGAGTTGCGCGAGGTCGCGGCCGAACGCCGTCAGGCTGTCTAGATTATGAACCGGACGATGCGCGTCGACATACGGCAGGATTGCCTGTACGCCGCGCGCCTTCGGAGAAAAGCCGCTGAAACGCAGCAGCGGATTGAGCCACACAATACGGTGTGCAAAGCGGTGCAGACGGGCCATCTCAGTGTCGAGCACATCGATCGCTTCGTGATCGAGGCCGTCGGTGACGAGCAGCACCGTGGCACGACCGGTCAGCACGCGCCGTGCCCAGCGGCGGTTGAATTCGGCGAGCGCCGCGCCGATCCGCGTGCCGCCGGACCAGTCGACCACCTGCTCGGTGAGCGTTGCAATCGCCACATCGGGATCGCGCTCGCGCAGCGCGCGCGTGGCGTTGGTGAGACGCGTGCCGAACAGAAACACCTGCAGCCGTTCGCGCGACTGCAGGAGCGCATGGCAGAAATACAGCACCGCGCGCGAATAGCTGCTCATGGAGCCGGAGATGTCGAGCAGCAACACGAGCGGCGGTTTGCGCTCGACCACCGCGCGATACTTCCACACCGTCCAGTCGCCGCCCGCGCGCACGGCGTGCCGGGCGCTCGCGCGCAAGTCCGCATGCGTGCCGTGCGAAGCGGCTTTCAGGCGGCGCGTCGGCTCGGTCGCGAGCGGCAGACGCTGGCCGCGAATCAGATGACGCAAGGTGCGCCATTCGTCGGCGGAAAGCGTGTCGAAATCGCGATGACGCAGGCGCTCTTCCGCGCTGAAGGTGACGTGCGCACACAGTTCGTGTTGTTCGGTTTCCTGTGGCGCCTTGCTGTGCGGTGACGGCGGCGCGCGCACGGCCAGCGCGTCGGCGAGACGGTTGTTGCGTTTGGGCGGCGGCAGACCGTCGCGCACCTTCGGCAGAAGCAGCGCGCGCAGCTTGCCTTCCCAATCGGGATCGCGCCAGAACAGGTCGAACGCGGCGTTGAACAGATCGCGTTCATCCGGCGCCGAGACCAGTGACGCGGCCAGCGCGGCGCGCACATCGTCGCGGCGGCCCAGATCGATCAAGTGCAGCGCGGCGAGCGCGTCGACGGCTTGGGCGGGCGACATCGGCAAGCCCGCGCCGCGTAGCAGCCGTACAAAATGGACAACGTTGCGCGCGAGCGTGGGTGTGTCGTCGAGCGATGTGCTATGGCCCGAGGCGCCGCTGTTACCTGCGTCGAATGAGTTCGTCATGCTGGCTATCCAGGCGCGGCGAGACACTGCGCGATTTGCGCGGCATCGACGCGCGCCAGATCGTCCTGATACTTGAGCAGCACGCCAAGCGTGTTGTGCACGGATTGCGGATCGAGCTCGGTGACCGATAGCGCCTCCAACGCGCGGCACCAGTCGATCGTTTCGGCAATGCCGGGCGCCTTGAACAGATCCATGCCGCGCAGCTGATGAACGAAATCGACCGCCCGCCGCTGCAATTCCGCCGAGGTCTGCGGCGCGCGAGCGGCGACGATCTCCAGTTCACGATCGCGCTCCGGATAGCCGATCCATTGATACAGGCAACGGCGCTTCAACGCGTCGTGCACTTCGCGCGTGCGGTTCGAGGTCATCACGACGAGCGGCGGCTGCTCCGCGCGGACCGTGCCGTATTCGGGAATCGATACCTGGAAGTCCGAAAGCAATTCCAGCAGAAAGGCTTCGAACGGCTCGTCGGCACGGTCGATCTCGTCGATCAGCAATACACGCCGTGCGCCGGGATGATTTTCATCGGGCATTAGCGCTTGCAGCAGCGGGCGCTTCAGCAGGAATTCGCCGCGATACAGGGTGTCGTTGTCGGGACGCTCGCCAGCGGCTTCGGCAAGACGCAGCGCCATGATTTGCCGCGGATAGTCCCATTCGTAGAGCGCGCTCGCCGTGTCGAGACCTTCATAACATTGCAGCCGCAACATCGAGGTGCCGAGCATGCCCGCCGCTGCCTTGGCGAGTTCGGTCTTGCCGACGCCCGGCTCGCCTTCGACGAACAACGGCCGTTCCATGCGCAGCGCGAGATACAGCGCGGTCGCCAGCTCGCGGCTGGCGAAATAGCTCTGGGCGGCGAGTTGGGCGAGGGTGTCGTCGATTGAAGCGGGCTGCATGGAGTTCCTGAATCTGCGCAAGGAAGGGTGGCTGGAGAAACGTGGCCGATGAAGCGAAGCCAACAAAACGAAGCCGCCGAAGCGAAGCCGATCAAGCGAAGTAACGAAGCGACGCGACGCGCCGTCGGCGCACCTGAGCGAATGCGGCTGACGTGCCCGTGCGAGCGCAGGCACGTCAGCCGCGAGCAGCGAAGAACAGCTAAGCGTTCGCCTTCGTCACCGCGCGCGCGGCCAGCACCGGAATCAGATGCGCGCGGTATTCGGCGCTCGCGTGCATGTCGGTATTCAGGTCGGCGGCCGACACAGTTACCGCGCGTGCAGCCTCGGGCGTGAAGTTCGCCGACAGCGCGCTTTCCAGTTCAGGCACACGAAACACCGAAGACGCCGCGCCCGTCACCGCGACGCGCACACCGCTCGCAAACTTCGCGACGAATACGCCGACCAACGCGAAGTGCGAAGCGGGATTACGGAATTTCTCGTACGCCGCGCGCTCCGGCACTGGAAACTCCACGGCGACGATCAGCTCGTCGGGCGCCAACGCCGTCTCATACATGCCGACGAAGAAATCGCTCGACGCAATGCGCCGTCGGTCCGTCACGATCGTCGCGTCCAACGCCATGGCAGCGGCCGGATAACAGGCGGCCGGATCGTTGTTGGCGAGCGAGCCGCCTATCGTGCCGAGCGCGCGCACCTGGCGATCGCCGATATGCGCGGCGAGATCCGCGAGCGCCGGGGATACGCGCCGTAGTTCCGCGTGATCCGCGACGTCGGCATGGCATACGGCGGCGCCGATCGTCACCGTCTTTCCGTCGACAGTGATCGACTTGAGCGCGGGAATGCGTGTCACGTCGATCAATTGTGACGGCTGCGCGAGACGCAGACGCATGGTGGGCAGCAGGCTTTGGCCGCCGGCCAGAAACTTCGCGTCGCTGTCGGCGGTGAGGAGGGCGGCGGCCGCTTTGGGATCCGTCGCGCGTTGATACTCGAATGAATACATGTCGAATGCTCCGCTCAGGATCTCAATGGGGTTGCTTGGCCGCGTGAATCGCGGACCACACGCGATGCGGCGTCGCCGGCATTTGCAGGTCGGTCACGCCGAGCGGCGCGAGCGCGTCCAGGATCGCGTTGATCACCGCCGGCGGTGAGCCGATCGCGCCCGCTTCGCCGCAGCCTTTCACGCCGAGCGGATTGTGCGTGCACGGTGTGCCCTTGGCGGTTTCAACGGTAAAGTTCGGCAGATCGGACGCATGCGGCATTGCGTAGTCCATGTACGAGCCGGACAGCAACTGGCCGCTCTCGTTGTCGTATACGCAGCGCTCCAGCATCGCCTGGCCGATGCCCTGAGCGAGCCCGCCATGCACCTGGCCTTCGACGATCATCGGATTGATCACGTTGCCGAAGTCGTCCACTGCGGTGAACTGCTGGATGCGGCACACGCCTGTCTCCGGATCGACTTCGATCTCGCAGATGTACGCGCCCGATGGATAGGTGAAGTTGGTCGGATCGTAGAACGCGCTTTCTTCAAGGCCTGGTTCGAGCACGTCGAGCGGATAGTTGTGCGGCACGTACGCGGCGAGCGAAATCTCGGCAAACGCCTTGGTGCGATCCGTGCCCGCGACGCGGAATACGCCGTCCTTGAACTCGATATCTTCCGCCGCGGCTTCGAGCAGGTGTGCGGCGATCTTCTTCGCTTTGGTCTCGATCTTGTCGAGCGCCTTCATGATTGCCGAGCCGCCGACCGCGATCGAGCGCGAGCCGTATGTGCCCATGCCGAACGGAATGCGGCCGGTGTCGCCGTGGACGATCTCGACACTTTCCAGCGCAATGCCGAGCCGGTCGGCCACCACTTGCGCGAAGGTCGTCTCGTGTCCCTGCCCGTGACTATGCGAACCTGTGAACACGGTGACCGAACCGGTGGGATGGACGCGAATCTGACCGACTTCGAACAGCCCGGCCCGCGCGCCCAATGCGCCCGCGACATTCGACGGGGCGAGACCGCAGGCTTCGATGTAACACGAATAGCCGAGGCCGCGCAGCTTGCCGATCTTTTCGGATTCCTGTTTGCGCGCGGCGAAGCCTTTGACGTCAGCGAGTTCGAGCGAACGCGCAAGAATCGTCTCGTAGTCGCCGGTGTCGTAAGTGAGGCCGACCGGCGTCGCGTACGGAAACTCGCGGATGAAATTGCGGCGGCGAATCTCCGCCGGATCGAGCTTCATTTCGCGCGCGGCGGTTTCGACGAGGCGCTCCACGACATATGTCGCTTCGGGGCGGCCCGCGCCGCGATAGGCATCCACGGGAACGGTGTTGGTAAACACCGCTTTCACTTCCGCGTAGATCGCGGGCGTGGTGTACTGACCCGCGAGCAGCGTCGCATACAGAATGGTCGGCACGCTCGACGCGAACGTGGACAGATACGCGCCCATGTTGGCGGTCGTATGGATGCGCATGCCGAGGAACCTGCCGTCCGCGTCCAGCGCCAGTTCGGCTTTGGTCACGTGATCGCGGCCGTGCGCGTCGGAGACGAACGCTTCCGAGCGCTCAGCCGTCCACTTGACCGGACGGCGGATTTTCTTCGACGCCCAGGTGAGCGCGACGTCTTCGGCATACAGGAAGATCTTCGATCCGAAGCCGCCGCCCACGTCCGGCGCGATCACACGCAATTTCGATTCCGGTAGCGAGAGCACGAATGCGGCCATCAGCAGGCGCTCCACGTGCGGATTCTGATTCGCGACGTAGAGCGTGTAGCTGTCGTCCTGCACCGAATAGCTCGCGTTGACCGCGCGCGGTTCGATTGCGTTCGGAATGAGCCGGTTGTTGACGATGTCGAGCGTGGTGACGTGCGCGGCTTTGGCGAAGGCGGCGTCGGTTGCGGCTTTGTCGCCGTGGCCCCAGTTGTAGCAGACGTTGTCCGGGACTTCGTCGTGAACCGTGGGCTGGCCGGCGTCCGCTGCATGCGCGGTGTCCACCACGGCGGGCAGCACGTCGTAGTCGACTTCGATCAATTCGGCGGCGTCTTTCGCGGCCTTGATCGAATCGGCGATCACGAGTGCGACCTGGTCGCCGACGTGACGCACTTTCGTATGCGCGATGATCGGATGTGGTGGCTCGTTCATCGGTTTGCCGTCGGTGCTGTGAATCAGCCAGCCGCATGGCAGGCCGCCGACGTTGTCGGCCGCCATGTCCGCGCCGGTGAAGATCGCGACCACGCCGGGCGACTGTTTGGCCGCGGCGGTATCGATGCTGTTGATCTTCGCGTGCGCGTAGGGCGAGCGCAGGAACACGGCGTAGGTTTGCTGGGGCAGGACGATGTCGTCGGTGTACTGGCCGTTGCCGGTCAGGAACCGATAGTCTTCCTTACGTTCGACGGAAGCGCCGATCAGATGGGTTTCGGGTGCGTTCATCGTCGGCTCCTCAGGCGGTGGCCGGTGCGTTGGCTTGCGCGTTGGCGGCGGCGTTGGCCGTGCCGGCGGACTTCATGCCCTCGGCGCCTTCGAGCACTGCCTTGACGATGTTGTGATACCCCGTACAGCGGCACAGATTGCCGTCGAGTTGGGCGCGCACGTCGTCGCCGGTGAGATTCGGTTGGCGCTGCACGAGCGAAACCGCGCTCATCACCATGCCGGGGGTGCAGAAGCCGCATTGCAGGCCGTGGCAGTGTTTGAACGCTGCCTGCATGGGATGCAGCGTGCCGTCTTTGGCGAGTCCTTCGATGGTGGTGATCTCCGCGCCTTCAGCTTGCACTGCGAGGATGTTGCAGGCTTTGATCGCGCGTCCGTTCAGATGGACTGTGCATGCGCCGCACTGGGCCGTATCGCAGCCGACGTGCGTGCCGGTGAGCCGGAGTTGATCGCGAAGGAACTGGACTAGCAGGGTGCTAGGGTCGATTGAGGCGCTGATGGGCGCGCCATTCACCGTCAGACTGATGCTGATCGCCATGAAGTTGTCTCCTTATGGGGTGAGACCGGACCTTCCGTTTTGTTGTTCGCCTTCAGCTGCCTGTTCGTGGGTCCGATGAGGGTGCTGCGGTTTTTTTATGGGGCTGCCGAAAAGTAAAGCACAAATTGGGCTGGGGCGCTATGAGGGGTTTTTTGTTTGCTCGGCGGGTTGTGGCTTTGTTCTTTGGGGTTTTGGCCTTTCCTTGAATTCCTGGTGGTCTATTGGCGTTGCCCCTGTGCGGGGCGGCACTCACTTTCTTTGCTTGCCGCAAAGAAAGTAAGCAAAGAAAGCGGCTTTACACCGCCAGCTCATAAGCGGGTCCCCTGGCTTGGAGGAGGTAGTGGTGCATCTGGAATCCGTGCTCTCGCACATTCGGTGTCAGTGACAAGGCCGTCATACTTCCCGCCTCGCGCTCCGCGCTCGACGGAACGGTTCGCTTCAAGAGGCTGCGTTTGTGCATTGCGGGAGCCGTCGGCTTCGCCTCGGCGAGACGCCTTAATGGGCCGTGGTCTTAGAGGCGCTACTGACCCAAATAATGGCCAGCAGTTTGAGGAGTGCCACCGGCGCAAAAGACGCTGAACGTTTCGAGACGTGCCGCCGATGCAACGGACGTTCAACGTTTCGAGAAGTGCCGCCGACGCAAAAAGGCGCTCAGCGGCTTGGCAAGTACCGCTGACGCAACAGACGGCAACCGCTGAGAAATGCCGCGGGCGCGCGCCCCATCTGGCGGTTGTTGAAGTACCGCGACGGCGCGCGGAGCGCCGCCGGAAGGATGACTGCCTTGTCACCGGGGCGGAATGTGCGAGGGCACTGATTCCAGATGCACCACTACCTCCTCCAAGCCAGGGGACCCGCTTATGGGCTGGCGGTGTAAAGCCGCTTTCTTTGCTTACTTTCTTTGCGGCAAGCAAAGAAAGTGAGTGCCGCCGCGCACAGGGGCAACGCTAATAAACCACAAGCAAAACAAGGAAAGGCCAAAACCCGAAAGAACCCACCCACAACCCACCAAACAGGCAAGAACCCCAATCACTTGCTCAACTTCGAATGCCTCCGCGAATACCCAAAATAAATAACCAACCCGATGAGCAACCAAACAACAAAAGCCACCCAAGTAACAGCCTGAAGATTAACCATCAAAAACAGACAGGACGCAACAGCCAGCACCGGCACAACCGGCACCCCAGGACACCGAAACGCCCTCGGCAATTCAGGATGCGTTTTCCGCAAAACAAGAACCGCAATCGACACCATCGAAAACGCGGCCAACGTGCCGATATTGATCAGCTCAGCCAACACATTCAACGGCACCAGCGCCCCGATCAGCCCAAAGAAAATCCCGACGAGCCACGTAGTAAAAAACGGCGTAGCAAACCGCGGATGCACGCGCGAAAGCCGCGCAGGCAACAAACCATCGCGCGACATGGCGAAAATGACCCGAGTCTGGCCATAAGCCATCACGAGAATCACGGTCAACATACCCAGCACGGCGCCGAGATCGATAAACCCCGCGACCCACTTTTGACCCGCCACCTGCAACGCATACGACACCGGGTGCGAAATATTCGCAAACTGCGCCGACGGCACAATGCCGGTGACGACAGCCGCCACCGCCACGTACAACACCGCACAAACGCCCAGCGACGCGATGATCCCGATCGGCAGATCGCGCTTCGGATCCTTCACCTCTTCCGCCGCGGACGACACCGAGTCGAATCCGATGAACGCGAAGAACATCACCGCCGCCGCGCCGAACACGCCGTTCCAGCCGTTCGGCATGAACGGATGCCAGTTGGCCGGCGTCACGTGAAATACGCCCACGCCGATCACCAGCAACACCACGACCACCTTGATCGCGACCATGACGTTGTTGATCCGCGCCGACTCGCGCACACCTACCGACAACAGCGCGGTGATCGCCATCATCACGAGGAACGCGGGCAGGTTGAAGAGCGTATCGTGGCCGGGCAATGCACCCGGCGCCGCCGTCAGCGCAACCGGCAACGAGACGCCGAAGCCCGACAGCAAAGATTGCAGATAACCCGACCAGCCCACCGATACCGCGGAGGTGGCGAGCCCGTATTCGAGCATCAAGTCCCAGCCGATGATCCACGCGGCCAGTTCGCCGAGCGTCGCATACGAGTAGGTGTAGATGGACCCCGCCACCGGAATCGTCGAGGCGAATTCGGCGTAGGCGAGCGCGGCGAAACCGCAGGCGATCGCCGCGATCAGGAACGAGATCATCAGTGCCGGGCCGGCCTGCACGGCGCCCGTGCCGGTCAGAACGAAAATGCCGGTGCCGATAATGGCGCCGACCCCGAGGAAGGTCAGATCGAGCGCGCCGAGCGCTTTCTTCAGGCCGGCGTTCTGAGCACTTGCGGCGATCATGTGCTCGACGCTCTTCTTGCGAAACAGGGACATTGGCGGGGGTCTCCAGTAGTGCACGCGTGTTGCGCGCCGAATGTCGGGAAACCCACGATTTTAACGGATACGTTCCGCGCCCCATTGCGGCACGGGCATTTTGCGTCATAGGCGCGGGGCTGAAAATTCCCGGCAGGCTGGGCTCGGGCGGCATGTTCGTCGGCTGCGCGGCCATTGGCCGCAAAGCTTTCGCTCGATGCTCTGCCAATCGGGAGGAATCGCTCTCTCGCAATCTCATCATGCGGGCGTGCGAGCTATTCAGCGCGCACTGAGCAATGCAGGCGGCAAGAGGCTGTCAGCCCGCCATAGCGGGATTCAGATCGATGAGCCGGTTGCTCATCACGTAGAAGGTCAATTCGGCGTTATTGCGCAGCTTCATCTTCTCGAGCAGGCGGGTGCGGTACACGCTGACCGTTTTCACCGACAGTGAGAGCGCCACGGCGATATCCGTCAGGCGCTTGCCCGAGGCGAGCATGCACAGCGTCTGATATTCGCGGTCCGAGAGCTTTTCGTGCGGCAACTGTTCGCCGTCGAAGGAAACGTAGTCGGCGAGCGCCTCGGCCATCGCCGGGCTCACGTATTTGCGGCCTGCCGCGACCTGCTGGATCGCGCCGATCATCTGCGCGGCGTCGACGGTTTTCGACAGGTAGCCGGCGGCGCCTGCTTTCAGGGCGCGCACGGCGTATTGGTCCTCGCGATACATCGAGAACATCAGCACGGCCACGCGCGGCGCTTTGCGCTTCATACGCTTGAGCACTTCGACGCCGTTCATGTCGGGCAGCGAAATGTCGAGCAGCACCACGTCGTAGCTGAATCGCGCGACGGCGTCGAGCGCTTCGGCGCCGCTTTGCGCTTCGGTCACGTCGCGCGCCACGCCGCGGTCGAGCAGCAACTGACGGACGCCCTGGCGCACCACGGCGTGGTCGTCGACGAGCAGAATGCGCAAGCTCATGACGGCGTGCTCACGATTGCAGCGCCTGCCGCCGGGCGCGCGGCGCATCCGCCAGCATGGCGTCCCAGGCAAAACGCGCCCGAACGAGGGTGCCGCGCGACGGCATACCGTTGCCGCTGTCGCCGCGCTCCGTAGCGGCACGGCGTGCGCTTACGCGCAGCGTGCCGTCGAAGGCCGCGCAACGCGCCTGCATGCTGCTCAGGCCGAAATGGCCGCGGCGGCTGCGGGCGTTATGCGTGATGCCGCTGCCGTCGTCGACGACGATCAGCGTGAGGTGACGGCGGCTGGTTTCGATCCGCACGTCTGCGGATTCGGCGCGCGCGTGCTTGGCAATGTTGTTGAGTGCTTCCTGCGCGACGCGGAATACGGCCAGCGCGGCGTCGGTGGGCAGGCGGGTGAGGCGCACGTCGGCGGCGCAGACGAAGCTCGTGCGCAGTTGCGTGCGCGCGGCGAAATCGCCGGTCCAGTGCGCTAACGCGCCGACAATGCCCGCTTCGAGCGATGGTGCATGCAGTTCCGCGACAGCCTGGCGGCTGGCTTCGCACACGGCGTCGAGCGAGCGGTTGGCCACGGCGAGCGCGGCGGAACATTGCGGCGGTGCATCGGCGGGCAGCCAGGTTTCGACGCCGGCAAGCGCAAAACGCGTCGCCGTCAGTTCGGCGCCTACGCCGTCGTGCAACTCGCGCGCCACGTGGCGGCAAGCGGCTTCCTGTGCCTGCACGAGTTCGGCCGAGAGTTCTCTGACCCGGGCGCGCAACCGTGCGATTTCCTGTTCGACCGAGGTAGACGGTGTAGCGGACGCGTCGAACCCTTCACGTTCCGGTGACGCAGGAAGATGGGCGGCGAACGGGACGACAGTCGACGTATCCATGACCTTCGTTCTCAGAAAGCCGTACGGACGGCGGAGCGGGTGCGCATCGGCGGCGCGAAGACGAAAGAACGCATACGGGTCTCAGGCCTCCAGGTGCAAGACGTCGCGCTCAGGACGCAACGGGCGAATCGCTAACAGTATGACGTAACGAAATTTACATTCAGTAACATGGCGCTTAGGCCATGGTAGGCGCGTCAATTCGACTGATGATGCGCCGCGATGATATCTCATAAAAAGAAAAAAAGCAGTTGCAGCAAGGCTTAGCGGTCCGATTTCAAGTATGGGTTGATCATTCGCAACACTGCTTTTGTAGGAAGAATACTGACAACGAATGTTAGATCGTCGGCGCCGATTTGTAACGTGAAAATAAAAAAGGAGCCCGAAGGCTCCTTTTCGCTGATTTTGCGGGGCGAGCCGCAAAAATCGTAACGCAGTGGAAGGTAACTTAGCCGACGAAGGCCTTTTCAACCACGTAATGACCCGGCGCGTTGTTGCTGCCTTCCTGGAAGCCCAGGTCGTCCAGCAGCTTGCGCGTGTCGCGCAGCATGTGCGGGCTGCCGCACAGCATGATCCGGTCGTTTTCGAGCGAGAAACCCGGCACGCCGAGGTCGGCGAACAGCTTTTCGGTTTCGATCAGCTCGGTGATCCGGCCGCGGTTCTGGAACGCTTCACGCGTGACGGTCGGGTAGTACAGCAGCTTTTCCTGAACCAGCTCGCCCAGGTGCTCGTGGGCCGGCAGGTGGTCCGTGATGTATTCCTTGTACGCCAGTTCGTCGACGAAACGGCAGGTGTGGGTGAGCACCACGCGCTCGTAGCGGTCGTAAATGTCCGGATCCTTGATGATCGACATGAACGGCGCGAGGCCCGTGCCGGTGGACAGCAGCCACAGCGTCTTGCCCGGCAGCAGGTTGTCGGCCACCAGCGTGCCGACCGGCTTCTTGCCGATCAGAACCTCGTCACCGACCTTCAGATGCTGCAAACGTGACGTAAGCGGGCCGTCCTGCACCTTGATGCTCAGGAATTCGAGGTGCTCTTCGTAGTTCGCACTCGCGAGGCTGTAGGCGCGGATCAGCGGCTTGCCGTCGACTTCGAGGCCCACCATCGTGAACTGACCGTTTTCGAAACGGAACGACGGATCGCGCGTGCAGGTGAAGCTGAAAAGCGTATCGGTCCAGTGATGGACGCTCAGGACGGTTTGTGGATTCAGGTTGCTCATGGCTTCTTGGATAGTGCGAAAACAAAGGCGGCCAGTCGTTTTGAGCCGGCCGGCACGGCAAGGGCGATGCTGCGCTAACCCATATGGGAATCACGCGCAAACCGCTATTTTACCGCGCCCGCTGCCGGAAGGCTGCGGCGCGGCGGTTGAGCGTGGTCAAGCGGGTGACCGGACCCGGAAGCGTCGGCGCCGGTTGTCGGTAAAACCGGGCGCCGCGAAGTACGTTGGCAGGGCTGCGGCCGCGCTTCGGCAAGGTACGGCGATGGGCGAAAAAACCGCGCATGGCGGCGCCATCGGCTGTCCGGCATGCGCCGGATAGGCGCGCCGCGCGGGCAACATTTTCAGGATGATACCGAAACCCGCCATGCGCTGCAGCATTGACCCTGCTGATAAAACTGGCAAGAGCGGGGCGAACGGTGCGCGGATGGCTGGCGGCGAGACGTACGGTGTGCGCGCGGCGGTGTTTTCATCCGATCCGCGCCGACCTTGTCAGGGTTGGTACACAAAGAGGGGTAAATCGTCGATAGATACGTCTGAATCCAAATTGGAATAAGGCTTTCTGCATGTGCCGATTTGATTACTCCGAAACGCTCAAAGTAGGCGCGAGCGGCAGCAAACCTGAACCGCCGCCCTTCGCTCCGTATCGATCAGCGCGACCCCCGTGAATGCGCGGCTCACGCCGGCGCCGCGACCCGTTTTTTCCCGCGTTGCTTCAGCACACGAGCCTGCAACACGATCACGAGCAGCAGGAACACGCCCCGAATCACGGACTGCCAGTACGCCGACAAGCTGATGAAACCCAGCCCGTTTTCGAAGTTCAGCAGGTTGAACACCAGGCCGAGCAGCAATACGCCGGCAATCGTCATCGCAATCGAGCCTTCGCCGCCCGTGAGCAACGTGCCACCGAGCACGACAGCCGAGATCGCGAACAGCTCCCAGCCAACGCCTTCGTTGGGTTGTCCCGCGCCGAATTGGGCGGCGAGGATCACGCCCGCCATGCCGGCGAGCAGGCCGCTCACCGCATAGGCCATCACCAGCGTGCGGTCGACGTTCAGGCCCATGAGCCGCGCGGCTTCCTCGCTGCCGCCGATCGCCAGCGAATGCCGCCCGAAGCGCGTGCTGCGCAGCGCGAGCCAGCCGGCCAGCGCCGCCGCCACGGCGACGATGCCCGGAATCGGTAGCCCGAACAGATCGCCCTGACCGAAGTTGCCGAAGTTCGAGTCGGCGGAAATCGACACCGCATCGTTCTTGCCGAGCAGCAGCGCGACGCCGTGCGCACCGAGGCTCGTCGCGAGCGTGACGATGAACGGCAGGATTTTCAGGCGCGTGATGATCAGTCCGTTCAGCACGCCGACCGTGAGTCCCGCGGCGCAGCCCGCCAGCACGGCGACCCAGCCGCCGTACACGCTGGTCAGCGCGGCAACGACGCTTGCCAGCGCGGCCACCGTCCCCACCGACAGATCAATGCCGCCGGTGATGATCACGAACGCCATGCCCACCGAGATCAGCGCGAACATCGAGTTGTAGCGCCAGAACGACGTGATGTTGTA
Organism: Burkholderia sp. WP9; assembly: GCF_900104795.1. Classification (NCBI taxonomy): domain Bacteria; kingdom Pseudomonadati; phylum Pseudomonadota; class Betaproteobacteria; order Burkholderiales; family Burkholderiaceae; genus Burkholderia; species Burkholderia sp. WP9. The sequence continues at coordinate 3,394,872 of NZ_FNTG01000001.1, read as the reverse complement.
CGCCGAGCCGAAATGCTCGTAGCGCACGAGGCCGAAGATCACGAGGGCGGCCAGCGCGAGCAGGATAGGAAGATTCTTTTTCATCGTATCGAGTCCGGGAATGTCTCTGCCGCGTTAGCGCGAGCGCCGCTGCACATAAACGGCGGCGACGATAATGCCGGCCTTGACCACCAGCGCCGCCGCGTCGGGAATGCCGTGCGCGAGCAGCGTATAGCGCAGCAACTGGATGATCAGCGCGCCGATCAGCGTGCCGCCGATATACGCCTTGCCGCCCGTCAACGCCGTGCCGCCGACGGCCACCGCCGCGATCGCGTCGAGTTCGACGCCGAGGCCGACCACGTTGGCATCGGAGGACGAATTCACCGAGATCGAGATCAGCCCCGCCAGCCCCGCGAGCGCCGCGCACAGCGTGTAGGCGATCAGCTTCACGGTGGCGGTCGGCACGCCGCACAGATAAGCGGCCTTTTCGTTGCCGCCGGTAATCAGCAGATACTGGCCGAACAGCGTCTTGCGCACGACCCACACGAACACGGCGACCAGCGCCAGCATCAGCAGCACCTGGAACGGCACGCCCGCGACCTTGCCGAGCGCAATCCATTGGAAGGCGGGCGTACTGAACGCCTGCAGGCTGCCGTCGGTGACGACCTGCGCGATGCCGCGTCCGGCGATGAACAGCACCAGCGTCGCGACAATCGGCTGGACGGATAACCGCGTCACGAGGAAGCCATTGAAGACGCCGCACAACGCGGCGGCCAGCACCGGCAGCACGAACGCGAGCGCAATGCCAGTGGGGCCGGCAATGTTCAGGAACAGCATTGGCGCCAGCGCGCCGGAGATCGCCATCGACGCGCCGACCGACAGATCGATGCCGCCAGTCGCCACCACCAGCGTCATGCCGATGCCGACGATCACGATCGTCACCACCTGCGTCATGTTGACGTTGAAGGTTTGCAGCGACCAGAAGTGCGGCGTGAAGAACAGATTGAAAAGCACCATCGCGAGCAGGACGATGACTTCGCGCTGCATGGCGAGGTGGCGCCATTTACGCACGCTCGTGGCCGGTGTGGCGCGCGGCGCGGCCGTCATCTGCTGGGCGGTTTCGCCGAGCCGCGGCTCGGTATGCAACGTTTCGGTGTGCAACTTAAGCGCCATGACGGTCGCCCTCCAACGCGTCTTCGATATGTGCGGCGTTTGCCGTTTGCGCGGCTTCGGCCAGTTGCGAATGGCCGTCGCTGCCGTAGGCAATGGCGTCCATGATCGCGGTCTCGCTCATGTCGGCGCCGTTCAGTTCGGCGACCGTGCGGCCGTCGCGAATCACCACCGCGCGATCGGCCACGGCGGTCAGCTCTTCGAGCTCGGAGGCGGACAGCAGCACGGCGAGACCCGCGTCGCGCAATTCGCGCACGATCTTCGCCACGTCCGCTTTGGCGCCCACGTCGATACCGCGCGTCGGTTCGTCGAGCAGCAACAGCGACGGCTCGGCGGCTAGCCAGCGCGCCAGCAGCACCTTCTGCTGATTGCCGCCGGACAGTTCGCGTATCGGCTGATCCGGCGAACGCAGCTTGATACCGAGCGACGCGATGAAGCGATCGACGATCGCCTGCTGTTTCTTCACGTCGACCACGCCGTTTTTCGCCAGCGTGCGCAGACAGACGAGCGTGAGGTTGTCGCGCACGGAGAGTTCGGGGACGATGCCTTCGGCCTTGCGGTCTTCGGTGAGATAGGCGAGGCCACGCGAGATCGCGTCCTGCGGAGATTTCAGCGCCACGCTTTCACCGCCGATCGCGAGCGACCCTTGCTCCAGCGGATCGGCGCCGAACATCAGCCGCATGGTTTCCGTGCGGCCCGAACCGAGCAGGCCCGCGAGACCCACTGCCTCGCCGGCGTGAACTTCGAGCGAGACGTCGCTCACCTTCGGATGCGCGCTCAGATGCGTTGCCGCGATCATCTGCTTGCCGCGCCGCGCGAGGTTCGCTTCGCGTGCAGCGGTGTCGTCCTGCACGACGGCGGCGAGTGTGCGGCCGAGCATCGTCGTGACGAGTTGCAGTTTGTCCATCTCGGCCATCGTGCTTTGTGCGACCGTCTGGCCGTCGCGCATGACGGTGACACGGTCGCACAGCGCGTACAGTTCGTCGAGCCGATGCGACACGAAGATCACCGCGCGGCCGTCGTCGCGCAGCTTGCGCACCACCGTGAACAGCAACTCCACTTCGCGTTCGTCGAGCGACGAGGTGGACTCATCCATGATGACCATCTTCGCGTCCGACGACACCGCGCGTGCGAGCGCCACCATCTGCTGGATCGCGGTCGAATAGCGGCCGACCGGTTTCTTCACATCGATCTGCAAGCCGAACGATTCGAGCAGCGCGGCGGCGCGTTGCTGCACCGCGCGCCAGTCGATCAGGCCGAAACGGCGCGGCTCACGGCCGAGAAAAATGTTCTCCGCCACCGAGCGGAACGGCACCAGATTGATCTCCTGATAGATCGTGCTGATGCCGGCTTCGCGCGCCTCTTTGGGCGTGCGGAAATCGACCTCGCGGCCTTCGAAGCGCACGCTGCCCGAGCCGCGCCGATAGGCGCCTGTCAGGATCTTGATCATGGTCGATTTGCCCGCGCCGTTCTGACCGATCAGCGCATGCACTTCGCCGGCGGCGACGCTCAGGTTGGCGCCGCGCAATGCGGGCACGCCGCCGAAGCTGATGCCGATGTCCTGCATCTCGAGCAGCGGCGAACGGGTAAGGGGGGAGTGTGGCGTCTCTTTGCCGGATTCCGTCACGGATGTCCTCCTGATGCGGGTGCTGCCTTGATTTGCCGCGTGCGCGCCATGCCGTGCACGTGCGGGCCGGTGCGGCCCTTCGTTCGGGCTCTTATGCGGGTCGTGGCGTCGAACCATGGTACGCCGCATAAAAGCGAAGCGACGGCTCGTGCTGCCACGAACGCGTCGCTCCGAACCCTTCCCGTCGCCCGCCCCCCGAGGAGACAGATTCGGGGCGGTGACGTCCTACGAGGTAGTCCCTCGATCCCGATGCCTTGAACAGCATCTGCTTCGGGGCGGGGGACTTCCATCGGGGCGCTGTCGGAGCGTGCGGACGCCCTGCTACGGCAGCGCTCAAACTTCAAAACTGCGCGTATAGCAAGGCTTCGATCTCAATAGCCGTACTGCATGTTCTGCTGCACGTTGCTCTTGTCGTAGAACTTGTCGGACACCTTGACCCACGTCGGGATCTTTTCGCCCTTCGCGTAACGCTGTGCGACGTCGCAAGCGAGCGGGCCGAAGAACGGGCTCGACTGCACGCTGGCGCCGAGTTCGCCGGCCGCGATCGCGTCCATGCCGCCCTTGGTGCCGTCGATCGTGACGATCTGGATGTCCTTGCCCGGCTGCTTGCCGGCGGCCTTGATCGCGGCGATCGCGCCGAGCGCCATTTCGTCGTTGTGGGCGTAGACGGCGGTCACGTCCGGATGCGCCTGCAACAGCGTTTCCATGACCTGGCGGCCCTTGTCGCGTGCGAAATCGCCGCTTTGCGACGCGATGATCGTCATGCCCGGATTTTTCGCGATGATTTCGTCGAAGCCCTTCTTGCGATCGTTCGCGGCGGATGCGCCGGTGGTGCCCTCGAGTTCGATGATCTTCGCCTTGCCGCCCGTCGCCTTGACGAGCCAGTCAGCGGCGCGATGGCCCTGATCGATGAAGTCCGACCCGATGAACGTAATGTAGTCGCGGCCCGCCTTGGCGACGGATTGATCGACGTCGCGGTCGACCAGAATCACCGGAATGCCGGCCTTTTTGGCTTGCAGCACGACCGGTGCAAGCGGCTTTTCTTCGCGCGGCGGGAACACCAGCAGATCGACGTGCTGCGCGATCATGTTCTGGATGTCGGACACCTGCTTGGAGTTCGAACTATTGGCGTCGGTCATGACCAACTGCCAGCCGCACTTCGCGGCGACTTCCTTGAAGCTCTTGGTTTCCGCGAGACGCCACGGATTGTTGCTTTCGGTCTGCGCGAAGCCGACCTTCAGGGGAGTCTTGTTGGACAGCTTGGGCAACGCGTCGTCGGCGTGCGCGGTGGCGACGCCGAAACCGATTGCCAGAGCCAGCAGCGAACCCGCCAGCGGACGAATCTGCTGCTTGCGCGCGTGAGCGCGCGACTGCGTGTTGAGCGACGCCATGTCTTCCTCCAGTACCTGGTGAGGTAGGTGTATTTGCTTTTAGTGTTTCTCATGCCGGCCGGCGACGTTCGCCTGACTCGACGTGCCGATTATTTCACTCGGAATTATTATCGGTCAATCACTAATAATATTAATTATTGGCTTTTTTGCCTCGGTAATTACCCTGACCGAGCCGCGTTCGACGAGTGGACCGTCGAGCTTTACCATGCGATGCCGAACGGGGGCACCGGCCGCGCGATTGTGTTCTTCCTGCAGCAAAGTCTCGACCGCCCAGCGCCCCAGTTCGTAGTTCGGCAGCACGACGGTCGAGAGCGGCGGATGCGTGTGGCGGGCGATTTCCTGGTCGTCGTAGCCGAGCACCGAGACGTCTTCGGGCACGCGCAGGCCGTGTTGTTTCAAGGCTTCGATGGCGCCGATCGCGGTGAGGTCGTTGGCGCAGAAAATCGCGGTTGGCGGATTGGATTCGCGCATCAGCGAGAGCGTCAGTTCGAAGCCAAGGCCCGAACTCCAGTCGCCGTCGCGCACCAGTTCCGGCGCGAAGGGCAGGTCGGCGGTGGCGAGCGCGGTGCGGTAGCCTTTCAGGCGATCTTTCGACGCATCCTGCCAGGGTTCGCCGTTGATATAGCCGATCCGCCGATGTCCGGCCTGCAACAGGTAGTCGGTCGCCAGATGGCCGCCGGCGACTTCGGCGGGCACCACCGACGAAAACCCGCCTTCTCCCGTATAGCAATTCAGCAGCACGGTCGGCACCTGCGAGAGCGCCGCCGGCGGCGTCACCTTGCGCGTATAGACGGTCGCGTAGATCACGCCGAACACGTGCGGATTCGACAGCGTGGCGTCGAGCACCTGTTTCTCGATGTCTGCGTTGCCGTGCGTCGAATAGACCGCCAGCATCTTGCCGCTCGCGTAGGCCGCGTCGCGCGCGCCATCGACGTTGACGACCGGATGCGGACTGGTGGAAATCTCGTCGGCCAGATAGACGATCAGATTGCGTTCGTCGCTCGAAGCCGAGACCGGTTCGCGCAGCGACAGCCGGTAGCCGAGGTCGTGCGCGGCTTTGAGCACCTTGTTGCGGGTGGCCTCGGAGAACTTCGCGCCGGTCGCGTTGTTCAGCACGAGCGAGACAGTCGATTGCGACACGCCAGTGAGCTTGGCGATGTCGGTCATGGTCGGACGGCGTTGGGTCGATTTTTTCATTGTGCGGGCCGCGCTACCGCGGCGCTAAATCTGGGGCATGCCATGGGCATCGTGGTGCTGACGGTACCACTAATAATATGCACGCGGCAACGCGCGCTAACCCGTCATTTGGGAGACCACGATCGCCGCTTGCACAAGATGGATTGGTCCAATTTATTACTAATAATATTGACGGGTTTGCTTTGGCGTGCGATTCTCGGTCGCGCGGACCTGGACGGGTCCGCCGGCCGCGCGCTGTGCGCGGCTCGCAATTGGAGACACCGAGGGAGACACCGATGCGCGTTCATGCCGCCATCCGCCCGAGCTCCCGTCTTTTCTGACCATGCACGATGTTTCCTTGAATTCGATCCCGCCACGCGTGACTGGACTCATGTGGCTCGACGATCCCGCAGTCGTCGCCACGGTCGTCACGCTATCGGCTGGCGCATTGCGCGCCGTGATCGCCCCCGACGTGGGCGGCGCGCTGGCGGCGTTCTACGAAACGACGCCCGACGGCCCGCTGCACTGGTTGCGGCCTGCCGCGCCCGTAGCCTTCGCTGAACGCGATCCGCTGCGCATGGCGAGCTTTCCGCTCTTTCCCTACTGCAACCGGATTCGCAACGCGCGTTTCGAATTCGACGGCGGCACGATCGACCTCGCCGGCAACGACACGCGTTTCGCCCACGCGCTGCACGGCAATGCGTGGCGGCGCGCATGGCAAGTGGGCGCGCGGACGGAAAGTTCGGTGCAACTGCACTTTGAACACGAACCGGATTCGCGCATACCCGGCGACTGGCCGTTCCGTTACCGCGCGCAGCAGCGTATCGAGTTGAGCGATGGTGCGCTGCGCATCACGTTGTCCGCGCAAAACCTCGCCGACCGGCCGATGCCGTTCGGCATGGGGCATCACCCGTACTATCCGCGCACCGCGCAAACCCGCGTTTACGCCAAAGTGGAGGCCATGTGGCACGCCGACGCCGAGGTGCTGCCGACGCATCTTGGTCCGCATCCGGCGGTGGACGCGTTGCGCGAAGGCATGTCCGCCGACGCCTTCGACCTCGACAACAACTTTGCGAACTGGTCACGCGAGGCGACCATTGCATGGCCCGACGAACGCCGTCGATTGACGATGATCGCCGACGCGCCGTTCGATCACATGGTGGTGTTCGCGCCGGCCGACGACACGCAACTGTGTGTGGAGCCGGTGACGAACACCACCGATTGCTTCAACACGGTCGGCATGCGTGAGCAGGTGGGCGGCTGCGTGTTGCAGCCGGGCGAGGAGATCGCCGCGACGCTGCAATGGACGCCGCACAAAGACTAGCGTGCGGCGTCGGCGCTCAATCGATCCGCAAGCGCGCCATATACGGCAGGTGATCGGAGAGCCACGCGGTTTCCTGCGTCGGCTGGATCCATTCGACCGGCTTCATGCCGCGCACGAACATCTTGTCGAGCGCAAGCGCAGGCGAGAAAGCGGGAAAGGTGCGCCCCGATTCGCCGAGCAGCGTGGCCACTTCCTGCAAACCATGTTCGCCGAAGAGCGGCACCGAATCGTTGCGCCAGTCGTTGAAGTCGCCGGCCAGCACGAGCGGACCTTCCGGTGCTTCTTTCGCGATCCAGTGAGCGATCCAGTTCATCTGACGCAAGCGGGCCGAGCGCGTCAGCGCAAGATGCGCGCACAACAGCGTGACCGAGTGACCGCCGAAGGTGGCGCGCGCAACCAATAGCCCGCGCTTTTCGAAGCGATGCGCGGAGATGTCCCAGCGTCCGCCGAGATCAAGCGGATGCGGCGACAGGATCGCATTGCCATGCCGCCACGACGGTTTGAAGACGTTCGGTCCGAGTGCGATTTCGAGTTCCAGCGCGCGCGCGATTTCAGTGGCCTGGCAATGCCAGACATCGCTCAACGGATCGGCGAGCGGTTCGCCGAAACTGCTCGCCAGCACCGGCGACGGCATGCGCCGCGCCATCGCTTCCTGTAAAAAATACGCGTCCGCGTGGGTGGATTGCACCCAGCGCTGCATGGCCTGCCAGGCCTGGAAGCCGAGCGGCGTGCGGCCTTTGTGCAGGTTCCAGCTCACCGCAATGAAATCCTTGGGCGCTACGCTCTCGCGGATCAATTCTTCGGGGTTTCGCATGCCGCGTTGTCCACGTGTTCTGTTTGGGGGCGTCGGTTAGTCGCGCGCTGCTTGCGTGTTGTCTTACGTGTGCTTTGCATCGGTTTGATCAGTTTGCCGTGCTGGTGCTGTCCGCGAGACTCGCACGCACGCGGTAGACCAGGTTCGGATCCTTGTCGACGATCGTCCAGCTGGCCCATTGCCCCGGCGTCACCTTCAGACCGGGATGGCTCGCGCTCACCTGGCGCGGTTGCGGCGGCAGCTTGCAGCCGGTGTCCGTTTGTCGCGCGGCGTTTTCCTCGAACGTTTCCTGTGCTTCGATCGACAACGTGACGCCGTTCGCATCCGCCTGCAGCGGCGAGACGGTCAACGTACGCGCCAGATCGATACTACCGCCGGGCTGATCTTTACAGCCGACGTTGTGTTGCACCATCTTGTGATGCGTGTCCGTACGCGCCTGGCCGACGGTGGTGGTGCCGTCGAACGTGTCGATCTGCTGGCCGTCGCGCATGACCTGTAATTGCCATTGCACGACCTGCTGCGCCGGCCGTTGCTCTGCGCTCTGTGGCGTGCCCGGTTGCGGGCTTTGTTGTGCGCTTTTTTGTTGTGCGGGTTGTTGTGCATTAGCAAGCAACGAAGTGCCGAGCAACACAGCCACGATACTGGTTTTCCACATAGAAAAAGTCTCCGGTCACCGGATCCGGCGGCATGGTCAGAGGGCCATCTTACGCCTGATGGGCGCAACGCCTTTCTGACACTTCAAACGGGGCCGGGTTCAGCAACAATCCATTTCAGATAGGGTTGAGAATCGCCAAAAACAACCCGCTGTTAGCAGCAGAGCGGCACGACTGCTGGCTTGCACGTGAATATGTCCTCGCTACACTGGACTTGAAACGGCGCCATACAGGGGCCGAAGCAGCAGGACCAGCCAGACGGGGTGAGCGATGACAACAGCAATGGTCAAACAGGAAATCGCCGTGGCGTCTTTCAGTCGGGTGTACGACCTCGATCAGGTCGAGACCGCGCTGAACGATCTCGGTGACGGCGCGAACGAGGCATTGCGCGCGACATACGAAAAGATGCTGAAAACCGGCAATCTGCGTTTTTGCGTGAAGCCGAACCGCATGCCGTCGATCGACGATCTGATCGACGCGCTGCCCAACTTTTCAGCACCGCTCGACGACATCCGCAAACAGGTCGCCTTGTGTCTGGAGACCGAAGACCGCCTCGAATTGATGCCGATTCTGCTGCTCGGCGATCCCGGCATCGGCAAGACTCACTTCGCGAAGCAGTTGGCGCGCCTGCTCGGCACCGCGTATCAATATGTGGCGATGAGTTCGCTGACGGCGGGCTGGATTCTGTCGGGCGCGTCTTCGCAATGGAAGAACGCGAAGCCGGGCAAGGTGTTCGATGCGCTCGTGAACGGCAGCTACGCGAACCCCGTGATCGCCGTTGACGAAATCGACAAGGCGACCGGCGATTCGCAATACGATCCGCTCGGCGCGTTGTATGCGCTGCTCGAGCACGATACGGCGCAGACCTTCATCGACGAATTCGCCGAGATTCCGATCAATGCCGGGCATGTGATCTGGATTGCGACGGCGAACGACGAGCGCTCGATTCCCGAGCCGATCCTGAACCGGATGAACGTGTATGAAATCCCTCCGCCGGATCATGACGGTGCGCGCCGCATCGCCCAGGCGATCTACGACGAGATCCGCTCGGCGCACAACTGGGGCCTGCGCTTTCCCGACGTGCTCGGCGACGCCGCGCTCGATGCGCTGATGCGTGCGTCGCCGCGTGAAATGCGCCGGGCGATTCTCAACGGCTTCGGCGCGGCGCGCATTGACGGGCGTGACCGGATCGAGGCCGGCGACATTCGCCTGGACTACGGAAATCGACGAAAACCGATTGGTTTTTGAGTGTTTTTGCCGATTTCTTGTGGAAAACCCGCCTCTTCAGGGTTTTTTCCCAGTCAAAACGGAAGTCCGGACCGAAAATGGAGTGAATGCCGTGGCAATTATTGCTGCGAATGACCTGGCAACAAGCGAGCGTTGTCACCTTCGACGGCGTACACTCATTTAGTCCGGCCGTTACGTGTAGGATCTGCGCAAGACCGAGTGCCCGCAGTGGTTGCTGACTGCGGGCATTTCTGTCTGTACGGCGTTGCACACTCTGGCGTAGCGGTTGCGAATGGACAGGAGCGTTCGACAGCGCGCGGTGTTGCGCACGCGTCCGCCGCATCCTGTCTTCATCTTGATCGGGCGAGCGAGGCAGCGCGCGGCGAAGTTGGCCGCGTCAAGGGACATGGACCAAATCGAATGTGTTGTGATCGGCGCAGGCGTGGTCGGTCTCGCGGTGGCGCGCGCACTGGCGGCGCGCGGGCGCGAGGTGATCGTGCTGGAAGCGGCGGAGGCGATCGGCGTGGGCACCAGCTCGCGCAATAGCGAGGTGATTCACGCGGGCATCTACTACCCGCGCGGCTCGCTCAAAGCCGCGCTTTGCGTGCGCGGCCGCGAGATGCTTTACGACTACTGCGTCGAGCGCAAGGTGCCGCATTCGCGCTGCGGCAAATTACTGGTCGCCACTTCGCGCAACCAGGTTCCTCAGCTCGAAAGCATCATGGCCAAAGGCCGTGATAACGGCGTGCTCGACCTGATGCGAATCACCGGCGACCAGGCGCAAGCGCTCGAACCCGCACTCGAATGTGTCGAAGCGGTGTTCTCGCCGCAAACGGGTATCGTCGACAGTCATCAGTTCATGTTGGCCCTGCAAGGCGACGCCGAACGCGATGGCGCAGTGTGCGCATTTCACGCGCCGGTGCAGGCAATCGAAGCGAACAATGGCCGCTTCATCATCAAAGTAGGCGGCGACGCGCCGGCCACGATCAGCGCCGCCTGCGTGATCAACAGTGCCGGTTTGCAGGCGAATGCACTGGCCCGCAAGATCCGTGGACTCGATGCGCGGCATGTGCCGCCGCTCTATCTCGCGCGCGGTAACTACTTCAGCATCTCCGGGCGCGCGCCATTCAGCCGTTTGATTTATCCGATGCCAAACGAGGCCGGTCTTGGCGTGCATCTGACCATCGATCTGGGCGGCCAGGCGCGTTTCGGTCCCGACGTCGAATGGGTGGATACGATCAATTACGACGTCGATCCGCGTCGCGCGGAATCGTTCTACGCGGCGATTCGCGCCTATTGGCCCGCGCTTCCGGACAACGCATTGCAGCCCGCGTATGCGGGGATTCGTCCGAAGCTTTCGGGCCCCGGCGAACCCGCTGCCGACTTCGTGATCCAGGGGCCGGCAGCGCATGGCGTGCGTGGGCTGGTCAATCTGTTCGGCATCGAGTCGCCGGGATTGACGGCCTCGCTCGCCATCGCGCAGCGGGTGTGCGAGTTGAGCGGACGCGGGTAATTCGCACGGGGTTCGCGCATGTCGCGCATCCCTGCGAGTTCGCTGCGGACTAACCGTGCGCGCACAGCGGGGGTTCGCCGCTGCGAACTAACCGCAAGCTCACGGCGGGCGCTCGACTCGCGCGCGAGCCGTTCCTTTCGCGCGCGACATTCAGGCGCGCAGTCGTACCAATTCGGTTATCTCTATCATTTGAGTCGTCACGCGCGGCGGCTTCATTGATATCCTTGGGGACCGCTGTCATCAGAACGGCGATCAGTTCAATATAAATGGAGTGAGTCCCCATGAAATCTTCCCGTCGTACGTTTTTGATCACCAGCATTGGTGTGGCATCCACCTTGGCGCTGTCGCGGCAGGCTTTCGCCGATGCACCGAAAGTCTCCGAAAGCGATCCGACTGCGCAAGCACTCGGCTACAAGGCAGACGCGAGTAAAGTCGACAAAGCGAAATTCGCCAAGTACGCGCCCGGCCAGGACTGCGGCAACTGCAGCTTTTACCAGGCCAAGGCGACCGACGAGTACGGCCCGTGCCCGATGTTCGCCGGCAAGCAGGTCGCGAGCAAAGGTTGGTGCAGCGCATATAACAAGAAGGCCTGATTACCCGTCAGCCGCGCACACAAAAGGTGTCGCGCAAAACGCGCCGCAACATGGTGGCGCGCCACTACGGTCGAATCACACAGGCGTCTGCCGTCCCGCGCGGCAGACGCCTTTTTGCTGCTTGAAAACGGCTTGCACGCTCTTTACACTCCAATGCGACCTCAGCGGCTCGCGGCCCCTTTCTTGCTCGCACTGTCATGCCATTGCACTGAAACGACGCACTACGGGATACTTTTCGCAGGCTGGAGATTCGAATGACACCAGCGTCAAGGAGTCTTCATACGCGGGCCGTCGTCGCGGCTGTGATCGGCAATGCGCTCGAGTGGTACGACTTCACCGTGTTCGGTTTTCTGACGGTGGTGATCGCCCCATTGTTCTTCCCGGACGGCAACGATTACGCGTCGTTGCTGCTCACCACCGCGACGTTCGGCGTCGCGTTCGTCATGCGGCCAATCGGCGGCATCGTGCTCGGACTCTACGCGGATCGCGCGGGACGCAAAGCCGCGTTATCGCTCGTCATCGCGCTAATGACGCTCGGCATTCTGCTGCTCGCGATCGCGCCACCGTATTCGGCAATCGGCATCGGCGCACCATTGATGATCGTAGCCGGACGCATGTTGCAAGGCTTCTCCGCCGGCGGTGAATTCGGCAGTTCGACGGCGTTGCTGATCGAAGCGGCACCGTTCTCGAAGCGCGGCTTTTACGGCAGCTGGCAAATGGCAAGTCAGGCGGCGGCGCTGCTGCTTGGCGCGCTGGTAGGCGCCCTGATCACGCGCGGCCTGTCGCCTGATGCGTTGAAATCCTGGGGCTGGCGCGTGCCGTTCATCCTGGGTTTGATCATCGGGCCGATCGGTTTTTATATCCGCCGAAACCTCGCCGATTCGGAAGCGTTTCTGCTCGCGCAAAAAACCGCGCGGCGCGCGACGCTCGGCGAAGTCTTCAGAAGCCACAGCCGCGACGTGCTCTGCGGACTCGGCTCCGTGATCGCACTCACGGTGACGATCTACGTGTTGATCAGCTATCTGCCCACCTTCGCGGTCAATCAACTGAAACTGCCCTACGCACAGTCTTTTTCCGCGGTGATCGTCGGCAATCTGCTGTTGACGGTGCTCTCGCCGCTGACCGGCGCGTGGTCGGACCGCATTGGGCGCAAGGGCCTGTCGCTGTGGTCGCTGGTCATCACGCTTGTGATCATTTATCCGCTGTTCGCATGGCTCGCGGCGGAGCCGAGCGTATCGAAACTGATTCTCGTGCAGGCGCTGCTGTCGATTACGCTGTCCGGCTATTACGGGCCGTTCGGCGCGCTGATCGCGGAGCTGTTTCCGGCGAACGTGCGCTCGACCGGCTTATCGCTCGCCTACAACATCGCGGTGATGGTGTTCGGCGGCTTTGGGCCGTTCATCGTGACGTGGCTCATCAACACCACCGGCTCGCCGCTCGCACCGATTTACTACGTAATGGGCGGACTGGCGCTCTCGATCGTCGCGCTCGCCTGCATTCCGGGCAAGCGTCACGCCGATCTCGACGCGCAGCGCAAACCGGCCTGACCTGCGGCCCGGATTGGGTCTGCATCGGCCCCTGCTCCTGAACTTCACCGACACTTCGCGCCGACAGCTTCTCCGCCGGCGGCGCGTCTTTGTTCAACTGCGTGCGGGCATCAAAGGCGGCCGCCTGTCGAACCAAGGCCGCGCGATTTCCAGTTGTGCGGCCAGACGCAGCAGCGTAGCCTCGCCGCCCTCGCGCGCGGCGAATTGCACGCCGACGGGCAGCCCGCGGGCATTCCAATAGAGCGGTACGGACATCGCCGGCTGACCACTCAGATTGAACAGTTCCGTGCAACCCGCCCAGGTGAATGCCTTGTTCGATGCTTCCGTCAGCACCTTCTTCATTAGCGCTTCGAGCGGCATGGCAGTGACGGCGCGCATTTGCATGCGTTCGGCAACAGTGGGCTGCATCTCGCCGATTTTGATCGGCGACGAGGCCAGCGTGGCGCACAGAATCACGTCATAGCGATTCATCAGGTCGGCGAGCCGTTCGGTGATGCGCCGCTGTTCTTCGAGCGCGGCGGGCAGGCCGCGTTCGCCGAGTTTGCGGCCCACGTGCGCCATCGCCCACGTCGAAATTTCGAATTCGGTGCGCAGAGGCTTGCGGCCGCTGATCCGCTCGGCATTCAGCACGAGGTCTTCCGCGGTCACGGACCAGAGCGTGAGGAATGCATGCCGAACTGCCGCGAAGTCGATGCCGAGCGACACCGGTTCGATGTTATGGCCGAGCGAACTGGCGAGTTGCGCGGCGTCTTCGAGCGAGGCACGCGCGTCGGCGGAAAGGGTGGGCGCCAGCATCGGGTCCGTGACGTAGGCAATGTTCAGCGGCTTGCACGGCTCGCGGCTCGCGCTCAGGAACGTGCCCGGCGCACCGAGCGGTCTGTCGGCATTGCCCGCAATCAGATCGAGCAGCAACGCACTGTCGCGCACGCTGCGCGACACCGCATGATCGACGCCGAGGTCGCCGGCCGCCGCCGCCGCAGTTGCGCGCGGTACGCGTCCGCGAGAAGGTTTGAGGCCGAAAAGTCCGCAGCATGACGCCGGAATGCGGATCGAGCCACCGCCGTCCGAAGCATGCGCGAGCGGCACGATGCCGGCGGCAACCGCAGCCGCCGCGCCACCGCTGGAGCCGCCCGGCGTATGGTCGAGATTCCATGGATTGCGGCACGCGCCGAACAGTTCGGGCTCCGTATAAGGCATCTGGCCGAGTTCGGACGTGCTGGTCTTGGCGAAGATATTGAGGCCGGCGGCTTTCGCGAGCGTGACCACGGGCGCGTCTTGCGCAGGAATGAAATGGCGATAGTGGCGGCTGCCCATCGCCATGCGCAGACCGGCGACCGGCGCGCCGAGATCCTTGATCAGATAGGGCACGCCGGCCAGCGCTAATTGCGCGCTGACGCTGTCCGCAGTGTTTGCGCCGTTCGCCCGGTTTGCATCGTCGCGGGACGCACGCTGACGCGCTGCATCGTAGTCCTTCAGGACAATCGCATTGATCGCGGGATTGACGGCTTCAGTGCGCGAGATCGCAACGTCGAGCAACTCGCGCGCGCTCGCCTCGCGCTTGCGTATCAGTTCGGCGAGGCCGGTGGCGTCATGGGCGAGATAGTCTGAATGCACGACGGATGAGCCCTCGCTATCGAATGTCGGGTCGGCGGGTGGTCCGTGCTCGCGATACGCCATTTTGCTGGAGATCACGTCGCCCGGATTGATCGCTGGACATGGAAGAAGACGGCATGCCGATGGCAAGCCGTCTTTGAGAGAGTAACCGAGTTACGCGCGTGAGTTACTGACGCAAATAAAAGGCGCCGGCAAAAAGGCGCAATTGACGCGCGCGGATGGGCCGCGCGATGAGCGGCACAAACGGGCGCGGCAACGGGAAGTGCGAGTTACAGACGCTCGCCGAGGAAGGTCAGCGTGCGGCCATGCGCCAGCGCGGCGGCGCGCTGGTTGTACGAGGCGCGGTCCGAGCAGTTGAAGCCGTGATCGGCATTCGGATAGATGTTGAATTCGGCGTCCGTGCGGCCGGCGAAGCGTTCCTGGATCTGACCGACAGCCGAGGGCGGGATATGCGCGTCGAGTTCGCCGTAGTGGAATTGCATCGGCACCTTGATCTTCGCGGCTTCTTCCAGCTGATTCTGGATGCCGCCGCCGTAGTAGGCGACCGCTGCGTCGAGCGTGCCTTGCGCCGCGGCCAGATACGCGAGCCGGCCGCCGAAGCAATAGCCGATCGCCGCGACCTTGCCGGTCACTTCCGGCATGGCGCGCAACGCGGCGGCCGCGGCGCCGATATCGGCCACGGCCTGATCGACATTAGTCTTTTGCATCAACTCGATGCCCTTCTCGCGATCAGCGCCTTCATACGTCAATTCCACGCGCGGTTGCACGCGCCAGAATACGTCCGGCGCGAGCGCGACGTAGCCGTCTTGCGCATACTGATCCGCTACCGAACGGATATGGCTGTTCACGCCGAAGATTTCCTGAATGATGATGACGGCCGGTCCCTTGCCGCCTTTGGGCAGCGCCAGGTAGCCGCCAAAACTGTCGTTACCGGCGGGAATATCGATCCATCGGGAAGTGGTGCTCATGTTGCTCTCCATTGACTCGCGCGGCTGTGCGAGGTCGGTCTGAATAAATGCCAGAGGCCTGAATACCTGAAGCGGGGGCGGTCAGTTTGCCATCAAAAGAAACGCGCTGCAGAGCGGGCCTGTGCGGCGGAAATCTCGTAAGGCGATTGAAACGTTCTCGATAATTCATTTCTCCGGCGCGGATCGCCTCGGTACAGTCGAGCGTATCGGCTCGTCCCTGTGGCGAGCGCATCGCCGGAAAAGGAATCCATCATGAGTGAAGTCAATTTTGTGACGCCGTTTGCAGAACGTTTCGGGTTGCGCGTGCCCGTCGTGCAGGCGCCGATGGCGGGCGGTGCGACGACGCCGGCCATGGTCGCCGCGGTGTCGAACGCGGGCGGTCTCGGCTTTCTGGCGGGCGCGGCGCTCTCGCCCGAAAAGATCGCGAGCGAAGTCGCGGCGATCCGCGCGCTGACGGATCGTCCGTTCGGCGTGAATCTGTTCGTGCTCGATCCGGCCACGCCGGACGATGCAACTGTGCGTACCGCGCTCGAAGCGATCGACCCGCTGCGTAAAGAACTCGGTTTGCCGCCGGGTGCGCCGCTCGCACGCTACGCGCCGGACTTCCGCGCACAACTGGAGATGCTGATCGAATTGCGCGTGCCGCTGGCGAGCTTCACGTTCGGACTGCTCTCTGCCGCCGACGTCGCCCGGCTGCATGCCAACGGTCTATATGTAATAGGCACCGCGACGCATGTCGCCGAAGCGGTGGCCTGGCGCGACGTGGGCGCCGATGCGATTGCCGCGCAAGGCGCGGAAGCGGGCGCGCATCGCGGCACGTTTATTGGTGCATTCGAAGACGCGTTGGTCGGCACGATGGCGCTCGTGCCGCAACTCGTCGACGCAACCGACCTGCCGGTGCTCGCCGCCGGCGGCATTATGGATGGACGCGGCATCGTCGCCGCCCTCGCGCTCGGCGCACAAGCCGCGGTGATGGGCACCGCGTTTCTCACCTGTCATGAAAGTGCGATACCGCAGGCATGGAAAACCCGCGTGCGGTCCATGTCCGACACATCGACCTCGGTCACGCGCGCGATCACCGGCCGCCATGCGCGCGGCATACGCAATCCGTTGATGCAGCGGTTGAGCGAGACACCGCAGAAGATCGCGCCGTATCCCGTGCAAAATGCGTTGACGCAGGAACTGCGGCAAACCGCGAGCCGCGCGGAAAACGGCGACTATCTTTCTCTGTGGTCGGGCCAGGGTGCGCCCTTGGGGCGTGCGCGCCGCGAAGGTCTCGGCGCGGCCGAACTGATGAGTCAGCTAGAACGCGAATGGCGCGAAGCAACGGCGCGTATCGCCGCCCTCGAACGCTGATTCAGCATGATTCAGACGTAATCCAGGCGCGCCAGGCATCACCTTCGGCGCGCCTTCTTTTTAGGCAAAAAGCCTATTCGCATGATTAACGGTTTAACGCGCAAAAGCCTTTAGGCCGAGCTGTTAGACGAAAGCCTCACATAGCGGAAACCCGCATGGGCTGGTGCTTTCGAGTCAGTCTTTCCAGCCGGAATCGGCCCCTGTTGGATAAACGCTATTAGTGTTCATCCCACTTCCTCAAAAAAGTCCCACAAATTAATTTGATGGCCTACACTTGCGCGCAAGTACGGTTTGCCGCCTGCCACAAACAGTCCGGTGAGCGTGCTGGCCAAGTGCATGAACGATGCAACCGGCGTGGTCGTCCACGGGACTGAGCGACACGTGTTGGGGAAGCGGGGGCACAGGGCGATTACGTTGTTTTTGGGACCGAAACTGGAGACTTACATGAACATCAAGATTCAAAAGCTGTTGCCGATCAGCGCTGCCGCGATGCTGTTCGCTACGTTGGCAACTTCGGCTGCAGCCGACACGGTCGTCAAGATCGGTCACGTTGCACCGCTGACTGGCGGTATCGCTCACCTGGGTAAAGACAACGAAAACGGCGCGCGCCTGGCAGTTGAAGAAATCAACGCCAAGGGCCTGACGATCGGTGGCCAGAAGGTCACGCTGCAACTGGACGCACAGGACGACGCAGCCGACCCGCGCACGGCAACTCAAGTCGCGCAGAAGCTGGTCGACGACAAGGTCGTCGCAGTGGTTGGCCACTTGAACTCGGGCACGTCGATTCCGGCTTCGAAGATCTATAGCGATGCAGGCATCGTGCAGATCTCGCCGTCGGCAACGAACCCGGCCTACACGCAACAAGGTTTCAAGACGACGTACCGCGTCGTCGCGACCGATGCGCAACAAGGTCCGGCACTGGCTAACTACGCAGCGAAGGGTCTGAAAGTGAAGAGCGTCGCGATCGTCGACGACTCGACCGCTTACGGCCAGGGTCTGGCAAACGAATTCGAAAAGACCGCCAAGTCGCTGGGCCTGAACGTGATGTCGCATGACGCGACGAACGACAAGGCTGTCGACTTCCGCGCGATTCTGACGAAGATCAAGGGCGAAAACCCGGACGCGATCATGTACGGCGGTATGGACGCAACCGGCGGCCCGTTCGCCAAGCAAGCCAAGCAGCTCGGCCTGCGCGCGAAGGTGCTGGCAGGCGACGGCGTGTGTACCGACAAGCTGTCGGACCTGGCTGGCGACGCAACCGACAACATCGTCTGCTCGGAAGCCGGTATGGCGCTCGAGAAGATGGCTGGCGGCTCGGCGTTCCTCGCCAAGTATCAGAAGCGTTTCGGTCAGCCGATCCAGATCTACGCACCGTTCACGTATGACGCTGTGTACATCATCGTCGACGCTATGAAGCGTGCTAACTCGACCGATCCGGCGAAGATCCTGGCAGCAATGCCGAGCACCGACTACAAGGGTGTGATCGGTGAAACCACGTTCGACTCGAAGGGTGACCTTCAGCACGGCGTGATCTCGCTGTACAACTACAAGGCAGGCAAGAAGACGCTGCTCGACGTAGTGAAGATGTAAAAATCGCGTGAGCGAAGGCAGCGTTGGTCTGTCTTCGGTCGCATGATTAAAAAGGCACGCGCGCCGCGAGGTACGCGTGCCTTTTCTTTTGCCGATTTCTTTTGCCGATTCTTTTTGCCGATATTTTTTGTGCAGCCGCACTGTTCGGAGACCATGCCGTGACTACCGTGACCCGCTCTTTCGACGACGCATGGCGCCGCTGGATTGCCGAGAATCTGCTGCTCGACGCACCGCCGTCCGCGCTGCATGGCGTGCTCGTCGGCCACGGTTTCGACGCGGCCGATGCCACACGAGAAATCGAAGCGGCACTTGCGAGTCCTTATTTTCATGGCGCGACGCGCTTGCGCAATCGTTTGCGCAAGCGCGAATGGATATTGTCGGTGTACAGCGAGCTGAATCGCATGCGCACGGCAAGCGGATTGATCGAGCGGCGCGAACGTTTATCGCGCGACGCGTTCTTTGAGCAGTACTACTCTCAGAACCGGCCGGTCATCATCACCGGCGCATTCGATTTCTGGCCCGCACGTTCGCGGTGGAATTGGGACTACTTCCGTGAGCGCTGCGGCGATTGCGAAGTGGAAGTGCAGTTCGGCCGCGAATCGGATGCGAATTACGAAATCAATCAGCCCATGCTCAAGCGCATGATGCGCTTTGCCGATTATGTCGATCTCGTCGAGCAGAGCGGGCCGACCAACGATTTCTATATGACCGCCAATAACACCTCGCACAATCGCGCGGCGCTTGCGGCGTTATGGTCCGATGTGCCGCCAATCGACGAGTATCTCGACGCCGTTTCGCCCGATACCGGCTTCTTCTGGATGGGACCGGCAGGAACCAGGACACCGTTTCACCATGATCTGACCAACAACTTCATGGCGCAGGTGATTGGCCGTAAGCGGATCAAACTCGTGCCGCTATCCGACACGCCGCATATGGCGAACCATCTGCATTGCTATTCGCAAGTGGACGGCGGCGCGATCGACTACGACAGTTTCCCGTCGATGCGGCAAGCGCAGTTGCTCGAATGCACGCTCGCGCCGGGCGAATTGCTGTTTCTGCCGATTGGCTGGTGGCATTACGTGGAAGGACTCGACGCGTCGGTGACGATGACGTTCACCAACTTTCTCCGGAGTAACGACTTCTCGCGTCACTACGATACGTATCACGAACTGTGACTTGTGGGTAATAGCGGGCCGCTGTCTGAAACGGCGCGGTCGGCGGGTGATGCGGGTGGCGAGAAGCGCGGATAAAAAACAGCGAGCCGGTTACCCGGCTCGCCGCCCCCCTTCGACGCTTGTTTTTTTGCGCCGTTATTTGCTGTCGTTATCTTTGTTCGTCACTTCCTGGTCGTCGTCAGCGCGCCGAGGCCGCCGAGCAAACCGCCGCCCGTCGTGCCGCCGGCGGACGTCGTCGCGCCGCTCAAGGCACCGGTGACCGTGGTCAACAAACCGGTGATCGGTGCAAGCGGGTTGGCCGTGCCGCTGCTACCCGACCCCGTGGCCGAGCCTAGCGCGCCGGTCAGCGACGACACGGCCGAGGTCACCGGCGCGAGCGGATTGCTGCCGCTGTTCGTCGCGCCACTCAATGCCCCGGTGACCGAACTCACGACGCCGGTGAGCGGCGCAAGCGGACTGCCGGAGCCCGTGCCGCTGAGGCTGCCGGTCAAGGTGCTGACCACATTGGTCAACGGCGCGAGCGGGCCGCCGGTGCCGCTGCCGCCCGTCAGGCCGCCGCTCAACGTGCCGGGCAGCGCGGTGAGGATGCTGGTCAGCGGTGCGAGCGGCGAGCCCGTGCCGCCGCCGCTGCCCGGATTCAGAATGCCGGTGATGCCGCCGAGCGGATTGCCGCTGCCGGCGGCACCCGCTGTGAGCAGGCCGCCGGCGGACGTAACCGTATCGCCGAGCTTGGTCACGACGTTGCCGAGGTTCTGGCCGATCGGATTGCCGGTCGCGCTGCTGAGCTTGCCGCCGGCGCTGTCGAGTCCATGACCGATCGTCGAGAGCAGGCCGTTCAGCGGTGAACCGAGGCCGGTCGTGTCGCCGACGGTTTGGGTCGTCTGCGCGAGCGTGCTCGTGATCGGCGTGATCGCGGTGGAGACCGTTTGAGTGACTTGCTGGATCGGGCCGTTCGTCAGTTGCGAGCCGAGTTGGGTGCCGAGGCCAGTGACCGCGTTGCCGAGCGTCGAGACCGTACTGCCGAGCGGCGTGGTCAATGGGCTCAGCGGTGCGGTGGGGCCGCTGCCGAGGCTGGTCACGAGCTGGCCGGCGCTGTTGACGGCCTGGCCTGCGTTTTGGACCAGATTGCTACTGCTGGCGAGCGTCGTGCCGAGTGGATCGGTGGAGTTGCCAAGCTGGCCGAGGCCGCTCGCCACGCCGGTGCCGACGGCCGTCACGCCGTTGCCGAGATTCGACACGACGTTGCCGAGCGCCGTGGTGGTCGCCGGATTCGCGCCTGGAATCGGCGTGAGTCCGATCTGGCTGCCGACAGCGGAGACGGTCTGGCCGGCGGCGGTGACCACGTTGCCGGTGTTTTGCACGACTACGCCGATGGGGTTGGCGCTGGTCGGCGTCGGCGTTGGTGTGGGCGTTGGCGTTGGCGTGGGTGTAGGTGTCGGCGTTGGTGTGGGCGTCGGCGTCGGCGTAGGCGTAGGCGTAGGTGTAGGTGTAGGTGTAGGTGTAGGTGTAGGCGTCCCACCACCCGAGCCAGAACCGCCACCCGATCCGCTTCCCGCGCCACCCGCCACGCTCGGCCTGTTCAACGTGCTTCCGCATCCCGTCAGGATGATCATCGACGTGACGCACATGGCGATCGCCGTCAGCTTGAATTTGCGATTCATGGTCTGCTCCCCCGTAGTTTTGGACACTGCCTGGGGAGCTAACTGCAAGGCCTATGCCATTTTTGTTCGCACGATGGATTCGCCAAGTAAACGTATATGAATCAACGTGTTGGCGGCGCGCGCGCCACGACGGGAGTACGTTCGTTCAATCGACGTGTCCCGGAACACAGCCGTGTTCGAGCCACGCGTAACGTAACGTAAGGACGCACTCGCTTCGTATGGCGTCGTACGCGCAGACGCGGCAACGGCGTGCCTTCGCGTCAGATCTTCAAACGGCGCAGCACCTTCGGGCCCGCGACTGCGATCGCGGCGGAACAGATGGCGACCACTGAGAGGCCGATCGGCAAACTGCTCACCTGGGTCACTGCGCCGATGATCACCGGACCGAGCAGCAGCCCGAAGTACGCGAGTCCGGCAACATGCGCCAGTCCCTCCGCCGCATGAATGCCTTTTACGCTGGCAGCCGCAGCGAACAACACAGGCATCATGTTCGCCAGGCCGAGACCCATCAGCGTGAAACCGATCAGCGCCGCCACCGCATTCGGCAGCAACAGCGCGCCGACCATCCCGACGCAGGCGAGCGTCGCGCTCGCCATCACCAGTTGCGGAGCGCCGAAGCGGGCGCGCACCGCGTCGCCGGCAAATCGCGCGGCCGCCATGCCGCCCGAAAACGCCGCGTAGGCCGCGCTCGCAAGCGCCGGCGTGGCCAGCACCACATCGCGCATATAGACGGTGGCCCAGTCGTACATCGCGCCTTCGGCGATCAGCGCGACCAACGCCATCGCGCCGAGCGCCCACAATGCCGGCGAGCGCCAGCGGTTGGCGCGCGGCGTGGCGGAATCGGGATGGTCGGCGTGCGGCACGTGCGGCAGCACGGAAGGACAGGCGGCAATCAGAACGAATGCGCTGACCGCGGCGGCTAGCGCCAGATGTACCGCGGGCGCCATGCCGCGCGACAGCAACGCGCCGCCTACCGCCGCACCGGCCATCCCGCCGACGCTGAACATGCCGTGCAACGACGACATGATTGGCTTGCCGAGCGCTTTTTCGACGGCGCTGGCTTCGGCGTTCATCGCGACATCGAGTGTGGCCATGCCCGCGCCGAAGGTGGCCAGCACGACCAGCAGCAGCCAGTAGGTCGGCACGACCAGAATCAGCGCCGCGCACACGGCCATCACGAGGCCGCCGGTGAGGCAGGCGCGGCGCGTGCCGACGCGCGCAATCCAGGAAGCATTGGCCGCCAT
Organism: Burkholderia sp. WP9; assembly: GCF_900104795.1. Taxonomy (NCBI): domain Bacteria; kingdom Pseudomonadati; phylum Pseudomonadota; class Betaproteobacteria; order Burkholderiales; family Burkholderiaceae; genus Burkholderia; species Burkholderia sp. WP9. Next base: position 3,372,250 of record NZ_FNTG01000001.1, on the reverse strand, counting down.
CGCGCCGATCGAGCCGCCGGCGACGGCCAGCAGCGCGAACGAGAGCATCGCCGCGTTCAGATGGAAACGGTCGCGCACCGTCGGCACATGGACCCCCCAGGACGCGTACATCATGCCGGCGATGAAGAACACCGCCATCGTGGCGATACGGGCGCGCTGCCGTGCGGTATCGGACAGGTCGCGGTGAGCGGCGGGGAGGGCGGTGACTTCGGGAGAGCGGTCTGACACGGAAATCTCGAGGAGGGAACGCGGAAGAAAGCGCGTTGAAAGCGAAATTCCGATTCTAACGAAGCGGGCTGTTTTATGCTGGAAGGCGGAATCCGCATAGTTGCGATGGTTCGGCAGGGCTCGGCTCGAGTTTGGTTCGTGCTCAACTCGGCCCGGCGCGCTCCATTCGGTTCCGTTTGGGGCGTCGCGGCCTCGGCGCGACAAGCGCCGGATGTGCCGGATGTACCGAATGCGCCGCCCCGGTTTTTTGTGATTCGCCACTGTCCTATCCAGGAACGCACACTTGAACATTCCCGCTCACGCTCCGCTGCATCTGCTGCACACGGCCGCCGTCGGCACGCTCGCCACGCACGCGCGCCAGCCGGAAGGCTTCCCTTATCCGTCAATGCTGCCGTTCGCACCGGACCCGCACCATCGGCCGACGATCCTGGTGAGCCGACTCGCCGAGCACACCCATAACCTGCACGCCGACCCGCGCGCCGGCTTTCTCGCCGTCGACGCACCCGACGGCGACGTACTAAGCGGCCAACGCGTCACGTTGCTGGGCACCTTCGAACCGGTCGACTCGACGCCTGAGGTCGTGCAGCGCTATCTGCGCTACCACCCGGAGGCAGAGCGCTACCTCGTGCTCGGTGATTTTACGTTTTGGACAATGCGGCTCGAAAGGTTGCGTTATATCGGCGGTTTCGGCGCAATGGGGTGGCTGGACGGCGCCGAACTCGATCCATTGCCGCCACTTGCTTTCGATGAAGAGAACACGCTCATCGAACAATCGGCCAGTCACTCTGGACGCGCGAGTGGACTTCAACTGCTCGGCGTCGACCGATATGGCGCGGACCTGAAAATGAACGGCGTGCGTAGCCGTTTTGCTTTCGACGACGCGAAACTCAATTCCGGGAACTTGCGCGCGGCGCTCGAAGATTGCATGCAGCGCTACGCTAATTAGGTTTTTAGCACCGTTTGCGGGAAAACGACCGTGTGTAATAACCGCACGGAACGCGTGCGGCAATATGTTACGACGTTTCATGTGAAAGCTATCATCGCATGAAATGTTGTCGGAAAATGACGATCTTAATTTTCATTTTGTGACAGTTAAATTGATAATTACCGATGCCGCCTGCAGTTTTCAGCAAAATCCGAAATCAGCTATTTGAAAGGGAGTGCGGACATCCGGTGGTGGATGGAAATTTTTTGAAACGAATTCGGATTAATTCAACGCTCGCGCTTTTGTAGTCTTTCTATTTTGTGTTAATCTCGCTATCAAATTCCGAGGCATGATCACCTTCAAAGGGCAAGCTGGCTTAAGACTGGCAGTCATTTATCCAAATCACAAGGGAACCTATGTCTTCCTACAAGGAACTACTCGCTCAGCGCGAGAAGCTCGAAAAGCAGATCGAAGAAGCGAAGTCGCGCGAGTACGCGGAAGTATTGAATGAGATCAAGCAGAAAATGGCCGACTACGGCATTTCTCTGACCGAACTGGGCGGCGGTCGTGCTGCCAAGGGTGCTAAAGCCGCTCGTCCGCGCGCAGGTGTCGCACCGAAGTACCGCGATCCGGATAGCGGCAGCACGTGGTCCGGCCGCGGTAAGCCGCCGCGCTGGATCGCAGGTCTGGATCGCGAGAAGTTTCTCATCGAGAAGTAAATACTTTGGGCAGCGGGTAATGCTTCTGCCCGGTTTTTGCCCGGCTTCTGCCCATCAGTTAAAACGAATAGCTTCAATCAGATGCACCCATCGCGTCTGACTTGCAAGAGAGAACCGCGTACCGTCGAGGGCGCGGTTTTTTTATTGCCGCGACAAAATGCCTTGTGGCTGTCGCATGTACTTCGCGAAACTTGAACGCGAATGCTTTTCGTTTAGATAAGCGGCTGATTTAAAAGGAATTTTTTTGGCGTCTGCCACGCGTCTCCTGATGCGCCGGGTAGAATGCAGGGATTGAACTTCTTCCAGTCCGCTTCTCAGATGCCTGCCGCCGCCGCTGCCCAGTCCGCCGAAAAACATCGCATTGCGCGCAAAAGTACATTTGTCAGTATTGCGCTTAATGCGGTATTGATGACGCTGCAAATCGTCATCGGCGTGTTCGCCCACTCTCAGGCATTGGTCGCCGATGGTGTCCATTCCCTCGCGGATCTGGTTTCCGATTTTGTGGTGTTGATCGCCAATCGGCACAGTGGGGCAAAACCCGACGCGGATCACAATTACGGGCATAGCCGCTATGAAACCGTCGCGTCGTTATTTCTGGGTGCACTTCTGATCGCGGTGGGCGTCGGTATGTTGTGGCGGGCGGGAACGCGCCTCGCCGATCTGCAAAATATCCCCGCGGTGCATATGAGCGCGCTCGCGGTCGCGGTGCTGGTTCTGATTTCCAAAGAGAGTCTGTTTCGCTACATGCTGCGCGAAGCGCAGCGTGCGCGTTCGGCCATGTTGATCGCCAATGCCTGGCATGCGCGTTCCGATGCGGCGTCGTCGCTGGTGGTCGCGATCGGTATTGTCGGCAGCCTCGCCGGCGTGCGCCTGCTCGACCCGATTGCCGCGGCGATCGTCGGCTTCATGGTGGCGCGCATGGGGTGGATGTTCGGTTGGGACGCGTTGCAGGACCTCTCAGACCGCGCGCTCGACGACGCCGCTACCGCGGACATGCGTACGTTGCTGCTCTCGACACCCGGCGTGCGCGACGTGCACGAACTGCGCACGCGCAAGATGGGCGACTTCGCGCTCGTCGACGCGCACATTCTGGTCGACCCGCTGATCTCCGTGTCAGAGGGACACTACATCGCCGAGTCGGCGCGTCTGCGCGTGTTGACGGACAGCCGCGTGCTCGACGCATTGATTCACGTCGATCCCGAAAACGATGCGGTGGCGCACCCGCCAGTCGATTTGCCTACCCGCGAGCGAGTCACCGCGGAAGTGAGCGCGGCGCTGGTGCCTCTCGGCATGAAGGCGGCGGCGGTGAACATCCACTATCTGAGCACGGGCCTCGATGTCGAAGTGGTGTTGTCAGATGTGCCGCGCACGTTGGGCCGCGAATCGCAACGACTGGGGCGGCTTGACCTGGCCGCGCTCAAGGCGCGCCTGGGCGCTCGCAAACTGGACGTATTACAGGAACTGGGCGCCTCGCCGGCCGACACCGCGCCGACAATCCAGGCAAACATTGGCTTGGCCACTGATCATGCGAAAGCGACGGAGCCGCACAGCGCCACCTGATTTTTGCGCCGCGCCACCATGCGGCTTCACGGCGTGCGTCGAATGGTCAACGGCTCACAACGGCAATTGCGTATCGAATTTGATTTCGCGTAGCACGACGCTCGTGCGAACCTGCGCGACGGCCGGAATCTTGAAGATGCGTTCGTGCAGGAAGGTGTCGTACGCCTTGATGTCCGGTGCGACGATCTTGAGAATGTAATCGGACTCGCCGGTCGTGCTGTAGCACTCGGTGACTTCCGGGCAGGTCGCGATTTCGCGCTCGAACTGTTCGACACCGCCTTCGGTGTGGCGCGTGAGGTGAATATGCGCGAGGGCGCAGACGTGCAGCCCGAGCTTTTCCCGATCCAGTAGGGCGGTGTAGCGCTGGATCACGCCCGATTGTTCCATGTCCTTGATGCGCCGCCAGCATGGCGTGCTCGACAGGCCGACCTGGTCGGAAATCTCTTGCACCGAGCGGCGTGCGTCGAGCTGCAGCAGGCGCAGGATTTTTTGAGAGAACGTATCGAGTGTCAACTGCGCCTCCGTTTGCGTCGCCGTATCAACGCATGGTAGAGGGGGCGAAAACGAAACGCAATGTAAAACGGCCTCGACGAGGGAGATTACCTAATTTGCCGGTTCCTCAGTAGTATTTTGTCCTGAGTCGTCCCCATCTTTGCCGGCCGCAAGCGTGATCGCCTGACTTGCGCGCAGATCCTTCAACATGTTGCAGAAAAGCGCGCCTTGTTCGATCGCGTCATCCAGCGCGACGTGCGTATGCGGATGTTCGTCGAACCAGTGCTTCGGAAAGCGCGGCTTGATGTTCTTGCGGTAGGGCAGGCCGGTCATCGCGAAGGCCAGGGTCTTGATGTCGAGCGCCGACCAGGAAAACGGACAGCGGCCGACAAACCGCATCATGTACCAGAACATATAAGTGAAGTCGAAACCAGCCGGCATCGCGACGAACACCGGCTTGCCCGGCAACGCTTCAACCCATTCGACATACGCCGTCAACGCGGCCAGAGGCGTTTGCAAATCCTTGCGGCAGGCTTCCCATGCTTCGGGTTGCGTCTTCCACCATGCTTCCTGAACGGGATGCGGCTTGGCCCCCTCGAGCAGTTCGAGATTCGCGGAGAAGGTGGCGATCAGGCGCTTGTCTTCCGTGTAGGCGGCGGAGGCGAAACTGAGCATGGAATGCGGACCGGGAATCGGGCCGTCCGCTTCGACGTCGGTGCTCACATAGATTTCGCTGCTCATGCCTCGACTCCATCGGCGACATACGGATTGGTGCGGCGTTCGGCGCCGAACGTCGAAGTAGGCCCGTGGCCCGGAACGAAAGTGACGTCGTCGCCGAGCGGCCAGAGTTTTTCGCGGATCGAGCGCACCAGATCCGCGTGGTTGCCGCGCGGAAAATCCGTGCGCCCAATCGAGCCGGCGAACAGCACGTCGCCCACCAGCGCGAGCCGATGCGCGCGGCTGAAGAACACCACATGGCCCGGCGTGTGGCCCGGACAGTGATAGACCTCGAGGATATCGTCGCCGAACTGCACGGTCTCGCCGTTCTGCAACCAGCGGTCCGGTTCGAACGCCTGGGCGGCGGGAAAGCCGAAGCGTGTGCTTTGATCCGGCAGCTTGTCGAGCCAGAAGCGTTCGTCCGGATGCGGGCCTTCGATCGGTACACCGTAGTGCGTGGCCAGCGTCTTTGCGCCCGCGCAGTGATCGATATGGCCGTGCGTCAGGAACACTTTTTCGACCGTCACGTTCTGCCGCGCGACTTCGCCCTGGATGATGTCGAGGTCGCCGCCCGGGTCGACGACCGCCGCGCGTCCGGTTGCCTCACAAACGAGCAGCGAGCTGTTTTGCTGGAACGGCGTGACGGGGATCAAGGTGACTTTCATGGATGACGGCGCCGCTGGAAAAACGTTGATTGTACCGGCGTCTAGCCCGCGCTCACCGAGGGGCTGAAGCCCCGTCCCAGCGGGCTTTCCTCTGCTCATTTTTGCAGCAGACGTGAAAATTCATCAAGGTTTTCAATCCCTTGTCATCCCGAAATTTTGTTTTAGGTATAATGCACCCCATGCATAGGGAACTGTGCATGCCACAAGGCGATGCGTCCCCATCAAAAATGGGCACGCGGATCGCCACTCAAGTATGGGCTGTCGCAATTCCGGGCGGCCATCAGGTATCGATGCATTCGATGCACACGTCTTGCCCAGCCAGGCGCCGCGCGCCTGCTACGGACTTAACTGCCGTGACGCTGGGTGGGGCCTACGCCGCCGTTCCTGCGCGCTGAGTTACGCGCGCAAGAACGTGTTTGCCACGTTCGATGGCGGCATGTGGGGTCTGGTCAGGCTGCCGGGGACAGGTTGCGCCAGACGTGAAAATTAACCGTGCGGTAGCGGCTGAATGAGCCGCATCCGGGCTTTGACGTACTGCGCTCAACTGCGCGGCGCGTTGTCGTCCATTGCCGCCGGAGTCGCAGGCAACACGCTCAACTTTTGCGTGATGCGGCTCGACAATGTGATTGCACGTCTTATGAAAACTCGGTTATCCCGTGGTCTGGGGACTCTTTTTGCCTTTTTTGTGCTGGCGGGTTGCGCCACGCCTCCGGGCGCAGGCAACACGTCGGATAGCGGCGTGCCGCAGAGCACAAAATTGACGCAGGCGGGCTCCTTCGGACCGCAAGCTTTTGGTAGCGCGCCGGCTTCAGACGCGACTGCACAAGGCTCGTCGCTGGCCGATGCAAAGCCTCTTACCGATGAGGGTTCGGGCATTTCGGACTTTCATCAGACCGGCCGCGCTTCGTGGTACGGCCGTGGCTTCCATGGCCGCCGTACCGCCAACGGCGAACGCTACGACATGCACGCGCTGACCGCTGCGCATCGCACGTTGCCGCTCGGCTCCTATGTGCGCGTGACCAATCCGGCCACGTCGCGCTCGGTCGTCGTGCGTATCAATGACCGCGGCCCGTATGCGCGTGGCCGCGTGATCGATCTGTCCATGGCCGCCGCGTCCGTGCTCGACATGCGCCACGCCGGTACGGCGCGCGTGCAGATCGAAGGACTCACGCAGCAGGAAGCGCGTGCTGCTCGTGATGAAATGCTGGCGTCGAACTCGGATTCGACCGCCCAGAAGTGATGTAGCGGCGGCGGGCGCGTTTCAGCCGCGCTCTCCGTATCGCCATGCGGTATGACGGCCGCTCGCATCGTATCCGCAGAGAAGAGGAAGGGCCGCATCGCGCGGCCCTTTTCGTTTGTCCGTCAGCTTTGTTCTTCGTCCTTCTTCAGCGCCAGCGCGCGCGTGTACAGCGTGTTGCGCGACGCTCCGGTGATAGCCGCGGCCACTTTGGCGGCGCTGCTCACCGTCAATTCTTCCAGCAGAATCTCTAATAGCGCGTCGTGATCGTGTTCGCCGGCCGTTTCCGGTTGCGCGCCTTCCACCACCAGCACGAATTCGCCGCGTTGCCGGTTCGGATCGGCAGCAAGCCACGTTGGCCCTTCGGCCAGGGTGCCGCGGTGCAGCGCTTCGTGTAACTTCGTCAATTCCCGTGCGATGAGCAGCTTGCGCTCGCCGCCGAATGCGTCGGCCAGTGCCTGCACGGTTTCGACGATCCGGTGCGGCGCTTCGTAGAACACCATAGCGTGAGGGTGGTTCGCGAGCGGCTGCAGCGTGGCGGCGCGCGCTTTCGCTTTCGGCGGAAGGAAGCCAAGGAACGAGAATGTCGCAACCCAGTCGCCGGCCGCGCTCAACGCGGTCGCGAGGGCGCTGGCGCCGGGTAACGGAATGACGGGAAAGCCCGCTTCACGGACCGCGTCGACAAGTTTTGCGCCGGGGTCCGAGATGCCCGGTGTGCCCGCATCGGACACGTAGGCCACGCGTTCGCCTGCTTGCAGGTGCTCGATCAGCCGCAGTGCAGCGGCCCGTTCGTTGTGCTGATGCACCGCGACGAGCGGCTTCGAGATGCCGTAACGCGCGAGCAGTTGGCCGGTGTTGCGGGTGTCTTCAGCCGCAATGCGGTCCACCAGTCCGAGCACATGCAACGCGCGCAGCGTGACGTCGGCAATGTTGCCGATCGGCGTGGCCACCACATACAGCGCGGCAGTCGGGTACTGCTGCCCTTGCGCGAGTTCGGAGAGAGGAGTCATGAGGCAGAAGACGCAAACAGACGGAACGAGGCCGCCATTGTGCCACGCAGTGCCGCGCGAGCCGGGTGGCAGGGAGACGGTGCACGCGGCGGCGCCGATCGGCGCATCCATCTCGGCGCACAACTTTTCGAGACTCGTCGGGTCCAAACTCGTCGGCGCGGCTTTCGAGGCGCGTGCGCAGGAGTTTTTGCAACGGCAGCGTTTGCGGTTCGTCGAGCGCAATGTGTCGTGCCGCGGCGGCGAGATCGATCTCGTGATGCGCGAGCGTGACGGCGCGCTGGTGTTCGTCGAAGTGCGTGCTCGCGCGCAGCGCCGGTACGGCGGCGCGGCGGCGAGTATCGGCTGGCAGAAGAAGCAGCGCATCGTGCGCGCCGCGCAGCACTATCTGGCGACCCGCGCTTCGCAGTGGCGCGTTCAGCCCGCTTGCCGGTTCGACGTGATCGCGTTCGAAGCCGGCCGGCTCGTGTGGTTGCGCGATGCGTTTCGTGCCGACGAAGTCTGACGCCGTGCGCGGAGAACACGTGCGAGTGCGATAAACTTGCGCTCGCGTGCAGGCCAAGGGACTACGCCGGCAACACACGAAGCGGCGCAATGCGCGATGGTTTTGCATTCATGCACTGCGTTGCCGGCCGGGTTTATCGGAGCGGCACGACTTCGCCATACGACTTCACAACACGGCCGCGCACTGCGGTCCACTCGCGGTAGAAAATAGAGACTCGATGTCAGTCGAACGTATTCAACAACACTTCCGCGACAGCGCGGCAGTCAAACTCGAAGCCCTCGAAACCCTGTCGATGCCGATCGCCGTCGCGATCGACACGATGTTCGCCGCACTTGCCAACGGCAATCGCATTCTTGCGTGCGGCAACGGCGGATCGGCGGCCGACGCGCAACACTTCGCCGCCGAACTGATCGGCCGCTTCGAGCGCGAGCGGCCAGGCTTGCCGGCGATCGCGCTGAGCACCGACACGTCGGTGCTGACAGCCATCGCCAACGACTATTCGTTTGAACAGATTTTCTCGAAGCAGGTCTGGGCGCTCGGCCAGCCGGGCGACGTACTGCTGGCGATCACCACGTCGGGCAATTCCGCCAACGTGCTCGCCGCGATCGAGGCCGCGCACGAGCGCGAAATGATCGTCGTCGCGCTGACCGGCAAGGGCGGCGGACGCATGCAGGAAGTGTTGAGCGACACCGATATCCACGTGTGTGTGCCGTCCGATCGCACCGCGCGTATTCAGGAAGTGCATTTGCTGACCATCCATTGTCTGTGCGACGGCATCGATGCCATGTTGCTGGGCGAAGACTGAGACCGATTCCGAAGGAGAGCTAGTTGATGAGCGTATTCCGCGTCAAGAAGACACTGGTGAGAACCGTGCTGGTGGTTGGGTTCGCGGCGGGGCTGTCCGCAACATTGCAGGGTTGCTTTCTGGCCGTCGCCGGCGCGGCGGGCGGCAGCGCGCTGGTGGCGACCGACCGGCGCACGCTCGGCGCGCAGACCGAAGATCGCGAGTTGCAGGTGAAGGCGCTCTCGCAGATCAGCCAGAACCTGCCCGACAACGCGCACGTCAACGTGGCGGTGTTCAACCGCCGCGTGCTGCTGACGGGCGAAGTTGCCGGGGACGTGTCGAAGCAGCGCGCGGAGACGATTGTGCGTGGCTTGAACAACGTCAGTACGATCGTCAACGAACTGACGATCATGCCGGCGAGTTCGTTCTCGTCGCGCACGAATGACACTTACCTCGAAACGCGTGTGAAGACCGCGCTGATCGCCGAGAAGAACATTTCGGCGAACAACTTCAAGGTGGTCGCCGAGCGTGGCTCGGTGTATCTGATGGGCCTCGTCACCATGGACGAAGGCAATCGTGGGGCGGACGTTGCGAGTCGCGTGCCGGGCGTCGTGCAGGTCGTGAAGGTGTTCCAGTACATTCAGCCGCAGGAAGCGGCGGCGGCAGCCGCGGCGGCGGGGACGGCGCCGGTGGCGGCTTCGCAACCGGACGCGAGTGCGCCGACCGTGGGCGCTATTCCTGATTCGTCGGTGAGTTCGCGGCCGTTGGAGCAGCAGGCGCCCGCGCCGGTCAGCAATTCAAGCTCGGTGCATCCGGGTAATCCGAAGGCGACGACGCCATGATGCGCGGTGTTGCCATTGCCGTGAGCGCGCTGATGCTTGGCGCGCTGACGGGCGTTGCGGCACCGGCTGCTCAAGCGGCGGATGCGCCAAGTGGGCAACGGGTTGCCAACTCCAATGCTTGCATGGGATGTCATGCGGTGGACCGCAAACTGGTCGGTCCGTCGTTCCAGCAGATCGCCGCAAAGTACAGGGGCGATGCGCAAGCGCCGGCGAAGTTGTCGCGCAAGGTGAAGGAGGGCGGCTCCGGCGTGTGGGGCATGATTCCCATGCCCGCGCATCAATCGATGAGCGACGCGGACATCCGCGCGGTGGTGGATTGGGTGCTCGGGGGGGCGCCATCCAGGTGATGTTTTGCTGCCTCGTGCGGCTTGGCAAAACGGAAAATGCCTGTGCTAGAATTGTTTGCACGTTGGGGGGGTAGCTCAGCTGGGAGAGCGTCGCGTTCGCAATGCGAAGGTCGGGAGTTCGATCCTCCTCCTCTCCACCAGGAATATCAAAGGGTTACAGGCGATTTGCCTGTAACCCTTTTGTGTTTCTACGGGTCGTGTAACCGCTGTGTAACCGGATTTGGACCGTCCAGATCCACGTCGATCTACCGCTTTGATGTTCTGCTGCTGGAAAGGTGTCGTTATGGATGTATTCGAAAACAATAGCCACTCAGTACAGCCTGGCCAAAGTGAATTGGATCTACGGGTGGACCGAGCCGGATGGGAAAAGGCTCGGCTCCAGGCATCGGCTGCAAAAAAAGAACGAGAAAAGTTGAGGCAGGAAGAGGCTTTTGCACTCTTGCGGCAGAAAGATACGCCAGCCGAGCGCGTCTATCTAACATTGGTCGATGTCGCTGAACAACTGGGGTATAAGCCGGATGAGTTGCTGGACAAAGGGGTAGCCGGAAAGCTTGACATCTATGCGGCGATCTTGCTCGAAGGGCTGTATGCATGGCCAGTGACCGATTGCGGCATTCCACATACGAGCTTAGTGGGTAGCATTGCCGGTGTTGAGCCAGTGTTCCGCGCGAGACTGCAATATGGCGAGTATGCGCGTCTGCTTCCTGCCGACATCAAGAAGATCAAGATCGAGCAGTCGGTGAAACCCAGTGGCTACATCTGCCCGGAGCTGGCGCTGCGTCACACGGCCGAGTGGCAACAAGAACAGCAGCAAGTAGATCAAGCTACGGCGGTGGCTGATCGAATGAAGCGTCGTGCCAACGGTGTCGCGTGGGTTCTCGCGCATCCCTCGGTAACAGATGCGGAGGCTGTGAGGCTCGAGATGCTGCGAGTGGACAGCGGTGACGTGCAACGATTGTTGGAACAGTCCAGTTCGCCTGACGAAGCACAGAATGTGCACGGTACCAACGAGCTACCGGAACGTCTGCACCTCGCGGACAAGAAGGATGACCCTGTTTCTACGGCTGTCAGAAACCAAATTGCGGAATATCCGTTTCGCGGGGAAATATCCTCTGCCATTGGCAGGGCCGTACACGCAGCCGTTGATCCGGAAAATTTTCACTCGGTGTGGGAGGAGCTGCTTAAACTGGCTGAGGTGAAGCTGGCTCCTCTTCTCGGCGTGAATGAAGAGGGAAAGATTCGATTTAGAAACCGCGAAGGCAAGACGAATGTCTACGAAAAAAGCTCGCTCGAAAAAAGCCTCGGACGCGCAGTGAAGGCGGTCAAATCCTCTCACAAGACCCCATAAGGCACCATAGCAGTCTCTAACTCTGAAGGGCCGACTTTTCACCCGCACACTCCGTTCCGTCATCAACGCAGAGCCATGTGGCTCCGCGCAGATGGTGCGTAGCGACCACGCCTTGGTCGATCCAGAACGGAGTTCATCATGGCTTTCGTAGTTCAAAACACATCGCCATTGGCGCACGGCGTCGACACCAAAATCTTTGCCAGCAACAACCTTGTCAAGCCTCAGACGGTTCGCAAGGGCTACAACATCACTGGCGCATATCTGGGCATCGTACCCACCAAGCTCGCCAATGGCCGCTTGCTCTGGCCTGACGTGATCGTGACCAGCCGCGACGGCGCGATCGCAGCCAACGACACCTCTGTCGGTACGAACGGCAATGAGGGGGCGAAATGATTGATCTGCCGAAATCCCACTTGGTCACCCGTTCGATCATGCCGCTGGAATTGTCAATCCAGGACGGAAAAATAGATGAGACGCGCTTTGGCACCTTCGCGGTGAACACCTTTGTTGACATCAATATCGTCGGACTCTTGGTGCGCTATCCTCAATGGTGGATTCTCGAGAAAATCGGTGCCAACAACCCGAATTTTCATGACACGAAGTTTCCTACCCCTGTTTGGGGGAGTGGAGTGAATGGTCGCTGGATTTTGGCCGACATCATTGAATACATGGAAGCTCGCGTCGAGCGGAATCTGATTGGCGAGCTGAAGGGCACTGAGGTGCCGATGGGTGACGAACCCCGTTTTCGTAAACGCTACGCGTTCGAGGGGGTGTGATGGCTTCTAACTACGAAAGCGCCACTGGTGCGAACAATTCGCCCAGCGTAAGCAAACACGATATTTGCATCCAGCAAGCGGGTATCGATTTCGGCATTGCTCATTGCCTCGATGGCACCACGCATTGGTTTAGGGACGATTACTCCCGAAGCCTGCGCGCGGCAGTCAAGACTACGGCACAGATTTTCAATGGGCGTCGCATGGTATTTAGCGACCATGAGCAGGACGACCTCACCAGCCGCCTGAAGCTGTGCCGGAGTCTTCCAAGTCCGGATCGTGAGGATGTCCCTGTCATCGACGTTCTCTTGCGCACATTGCTACCGAGCCATTTCAGCCAACTCGTGAGCTCGATTGCCGATCGCGGAGAAATGGGCATGTTTAACCGCGAACTGTTCGAACAGGTTTGCCATGAAGGAGCGCGCACCCAGGCCGTCGCGCGCGCAATCCAATGGCAGTGCAAGAGCAGCGCCGATGGGATGCGGGTGAAGCATGCAGTGGAAACGGCATTTTCGAGTGACGAGTCTGTCCTCGCGTACAAGGTTGCGCTCCTGCGCAGGCCATTCGTCCCCGCAGACAAAGCGGCCGCGTATGCGCTGCACGAGCGCGCGAAGGGTAACGAGCTGCTATTCCAGCAGGAAATGTCGGGCGAAAAGGTGCATCGCCAGCCTGACACACTGCACCGGCCCAGCATCGCGTTGATCCAGGAGGACTTGCATGCCCTGCAAAATGGGCTCGATCGTGCGGAATCCATCAAGGCCCGATTTCGAGGTGGTGTTATCACGGTCAATTTCTCGCGCGTTCATGGCCTCTATCTCGGTGCCGTTTTGCTGGCAGATGGCCGCACATCGGCAGACCTCGCCAGCGAGGTGGATCGCCTGTGGGACGAAGTGACCGATGGTGATGGCCATGTTCACCAGCGGCGCGAGCCGCAATGTTCCTGGGCTGGTCTGATCGAGCCTCACGACACCGCCAGAAAAGACGCTCTCCTGCTCGAACTAGAGTGCCGCGCCTTGCGCGAGAAGTACGTCCGCGCTAAGGGTTCTGAAGTGCTGCCGACCTTCACACTCATTCAGCCAGCCTCGGCAGGCGTACAGAGCCAGGAGAATCGCCATGCATAACGACTCCTATACGCCGCCCCCGAAACGCAACGGTCCGATTATTGATCGCGCCAGCGACATTGCGCTGCTGGCAGTCGATTGGATTTGGCGATTCTGGCTTGCAATCGGCAAATTGCACCTGCTGGTCGGCGAGCCGGGTTCCGGCAAAACCACCTTGCTGGCCGATTTGCTCGTGGCGTTCTCCACAGGCGGGTTGCTTCCCGATGGCACTCGCGCGCCCAAAGTGTTTTGCCTGTACTGGACGAGCGAAGACAGCATTCAGGAAACGGTCATGGGTCGCCTCATTGCCGCAGGTGCCGACCTGGAAAATGTCCTGGTTTTGCGGGGCATGGCAGAGCATGGCAAGAAACGATACTTCCGCCCCTCGGACATGCCCGAGCTGGTCAGCGAAATCAAGCGATTGCGCGCCGATGGGATCGATGTTCGCGTCATTGCCATCGATCCGCTGCCATCGGGTTCCGGCAACACGAACAATAACGATGCCGTGCGCAAATATCTCGAACCCCTAATTCTGCTTGCTGAACAGGAGGGCCTCGCTATCATTGGGGTGCGTCATCTGGCGAAAGCGTCGTCGAAGAAGAAGTTGGCCGATCGCATCAATGGCAGCGTTGCCTACCTGGCCGTGTCTCGCGTCGTGCTGTTCGTCAGCAAGATCGCCGGTACAGGAACGTCTCGGGATAATCCCGTTCGTGGTGTGCTGGTTCGTGCCAAGTCAAACCTTGGTCCCACCGATGGCGGGCATGCCTTCACGATCGTCCCTGTCCATCTTGAGGCGGAAAATGGCATCGCTGATGCGACTGCTTTGAAGTGGGATGCGCAAGATTTAGTCGGGGACCCTGAGGCCATTGTCCGTGCTGCCGAGTCCAATGCTGCCGCCGTCGAGGACGAGTTTATTGCTGAATTGGAGTTCGTGGGTGACCTGCTTCGTGGCGGCCCTGTGCAGGCTAACGAGGCAATCAGCAGTGGGCAGGCCCAAGGCTATACCCCCGAGAATTTACGCAAAGCACTCGCGGAACTGGGTGGGAAGTCGATGAAAGAGCCTGGGTACTCGCGTGGCGCATGGTACTGGGTGCTTCCGGGCGCTGATTTCGATAATCTTCACGACCGCTTGCATGATGGCCACAATGAGGATCGTCGTGATCGTTCCGACCGCCATAGGCACGAGCTTCGCTATGAACGTCGTCGCGATGAGTCTGATCACCCGAGAAACCGCTACCAGCGGCGTGGTTCGCGCGATGAGGGCCGCTATGACGACGACATTCCCGAAGTCGAGAAAGGCGGAAAAGTCGAAAAACACGACCAAGACGAAAAGTCGGGGGATTCGACACAGTTTTGGGCGGGAGAACGTAATCTGCCTGACACTGGTGACAGTAATCCCGCGGAATCAGCCCACTTCTGGCAGGACGAGATGAACCTCTCAGACCAGAATTCGACGCGGGGGATGTTCGAGGGCTATATGCGCAAGGGTGAATTCCGCTCATGACTGGGCGCTTCGCTGGGCGTGGCATCAGGAAAACATGAATGAAAATGGCGCGAAGAAATCTGCGCCATTTTCTTTCATCTTCAGTTGCATATCTAGAGGAAGAAAAAACCAGCATAGATAGCGTGATTTCTCGATGCTGCGAAGGTGGTCTGGGGGACAGGCATCGTTCCTTCGTTAATAGCATGGCACATCAGAAATTGCAGTCTCTATGTAATAGGTTTTAAAAACATATTTATATTCATCAAGGAAAATCGAATTGAATTCATTGCATTGAGAAGTAATTTTCTATCGTACGACTTGATCTGTTGGCATAACAACCAAAGAGATCAATCATGTTCGATAGCACGAAGAAATACTGGTTCGACAAAGGCGATGATAGCTACACTCAGAGAAGAAAGAAGCAACGCTTTACCAGAAGCGGAATCAAAGGTCTTGATTTTGAAAAGGACATGTTCGAGCTACGCAAGAGCTATCAGATCCTCTTCGACACCCTGAACGTCAACGAGCGACATCGCGACGATGTCGGCTTCAGAACGATGCAGAAGTTCCGCGATACGCTATTCCAGCGCATAAAGGATGCCCATGCTTATGAGCGTTATCGTAGAAGTATTGGTAGACCACTCAAAGACTATGAGCGCACTATTCTGCATGACATCCACGGATTGATTTGGCGACAGGAATGCGGTGAGGATGGCGGTTCGCATCACATCCATATCGTTGCATTCGTATCCGTTAGCAGACGCGATCACGTGACTGCCTGTGAAGAACTGGGTATGGCGTGGCAGCGCATTACGCAATGGGGCGATTTCCATAACGCAAACCGTTATGCTCATTCGTACAAAAACAAGTGGGGCGTAGCCATCGGCTATGTCCACCGTGATGACGAGGAAAAGCGTGAGGCATTACGCAAGCTCATCGGTCTGTATATGGCCAAAGTCACGCAGGTTCCTATCGATTGCGATGAGGACGACAAGCTGTTCGGCACTCGGAAATTTAGCGCTGAGTAGCCCCGCTTAGTTTAGCAGGATGGGCGGGCGCCGTAGGTCTGGAGCCGCGGACGCGAGCGATGTTCCAGAGATAGACGGATCAGTCCGCGATAAAACGTCAGGCCAATCAGGTGCCGAGAGTCTTACCGAGAACGATAAGCTGTTCGGCGCTCGATTCTTCGACCGGAAGCGTTGATCGTCGTCAGGCTAGGCGGCCTAGCATGACGACGCGTGTCCGGGCGTAGTTGACCGGAAGCGCAGGACATAGCCACGCCGGCCGCGAAACATGAGGGCGCAAGTCTCATTGGGCCGACTGAAAACACGGACGACAGACTTTAGCCTTGGCTGCCGAATGTGAGCATCTCCATGTCGAAGAAATTACGAGCGACAAAGCTAGCTTTTTCTAGCGACGGCATATCGAGATTGCGTAATCGAGCGACTTCGCTGCGAAGCGCTCTTGCTCCTGGCCATTGTTCATTAGCCTCTTCGAGGAGTGCTTCCAGCATGTGTTCAAACGAGATGTTCACTCTCTCTTCGGCTGGCATTTTTTGCGAAAGCTCATTTTGAATTCTCGACTTAACTTGCTCGACGGTCTCCGCGTTCTCTAACTCGAGCGGGTCGTTCGAGAACCGCCACGGCTTTCCGGTTTTCCGGAAAGAAACAAAGTGTTCGTTTTTGTCAGGCATCTTTTTAATCACCGACGGCCGCAGGAAACGGCTTTCCTCGGCCACGGTCTTCGCAAAGAAGTGCTTGCTGAGATCAACAGGCAAGTGGAACAGAGGTGCGACGTAATATACGAAGCAGTGGCGTTTCTCCAGCTTTAGCATCAGGCTTGTCTGACGTGATGATTTCAAGGGATGAAGATACATTCGGTAAACCGGCTGCGTTTTGCCTCCAACTGACTTTAAGAACTTTCCTGAGGTGAATTCTTTGGCCGATGCATTTCGCATGCAGTGCGACAGCTTGAATTGGAGGAATAAGTTCATGCCTGGCATCGTGAGCTTCAAGTCATGTCCTGCTCCTTTCTTTCCCTCTGCGGCAGTCGACGGAAACGCCGGGGCAGTTAGCAGAGGGAGTCCTAGAGAGTTCACTAGGTTTTCGGTAAGTGCGAAAGCGTAAGACAGTTCTGAGAAAGATGACTTCATGACATAGATTTCGCTTAGGTATCGCTGGTCTTGAATATGGCGTGTCACGGGCCGAGCCAACAAGCGGCTTGGCTGTCGATGCTCGCGGGGTTACGGTGTTGTTCTCGACCGAAAATCAGCCGGTTGGAAGATGCGTTCACAACGTGAGCTCCGCAAATCGATGCGTTGCGAACGCAATGTGCATGTTGTAAAGACGAACCTTGCGAGAGCCATCATGTCTGTTCTGAATCTTTCCTCGTTATCAACGATTCCGGTACGATAAAAATGTGATCTCGCTTAGCAGGCTGCAACCAGCCACACGGCTTGTCGCCATAGGTCCTGAGTTCAGGCGGATCGGTTACGTACACAAAGCAATACACCGACTCTTGATTTGTAACCGCTTTGTTTAGCACCTCGCCAAGGTGACGATCTTCCTCGTCAAGCGTGCGTTTTAAAAATTTGACCTTTGCTATCGTGTCGCGTGTCGCTTTCGATCCAGCCGGTGAGAATTTCCACCGGAATGTCAACACGAACACGTTATCCAACTCGGCGATCGACGCTTGACCATGATAGATCCGCTCGGTCCGGTAAGCCGGGTGATGTGCGGTGATCGGCAAACACGTACTGTAGAACGTGCTGGCGCCACCACCTCGGCCGATTTTCAGTGGAATGTTTTTGCGCTCGTCGACCGTCATGGTCAAATAGCTCATGCCAACCGTTGCTAGATAGCGCGTAGAATCAGCCCGTTTCGAATCGTGATCGGTCGCACTTTCGTCGTCGTCCGAATCGTGATCGTCCCCGCTTCCAAATTTCCTCGGTGCCCGTTTGCGAGCTTCCGGCAACCAAATCAATCCCAATTCGCTGACGTTGACGACTGAATCTTCCTGCCCAGGATCGTCCGCCGGCTCATCCTTCGACGGCGATTCATGCCATGTGCAATCGTCAATATGCGGAAACCGAACATGGCTGCGAAAGTACGGTGCTCGATGCCGGCCGCTCTCGATCGCTTCCGCATCGAACGCATCGGGGCGATCGTAGACGGCGCCCACGACTTTGGGGCGCGCGATAGCCCGGCACTTGGGGTCTCCGCACATGAAAGTGAACCGCTTTCTCTTCGCCTCCGGTTGCTCGAAGAACCGGGTATGAGCCTCCTGCAACGAAATGTCGGCTCCAAGTTCCACGCAATATGCTTCTCCGCGCGCCATCCTTCCCTCAGTAGTCACAGTTCACTTGAAACAGATAACGGCGCGATAGCCGATATTCTTAAGAAAGCTCTTACTGGCACTTATGACAGCGTTGAGCTACACGACGTCGTAATCGAACACACATGCAGCGAGCGCGTCCGTTGCCGCGTACGGGCCTCGCCCTCCGCCCCTCATGCGTTGCCGCTCTGAGATCAGATAAAGATGTTTGCGCGCCCGAGAGCCAACAACGTAGAGCAACTTCTTGGCGCTGTTGATGCCTCCATCTGCCTCTGCTTCTTCGCTGAAATGTGGAACCATTCCCTGCAGTAGGCCGAACGCTATCACTACGTCGAACTCCGCACCCTTGACGCCATGGATGGTGTTGACGGTGATGCCGCTTCGGTGCTGGAACACTTTGCGGAAGAAGTCAATTCCGCCGATATACGCGGCACCCTCCCTGCGTAGCCGATCAATCTTCGCGGCCGAACTGTCAAAGAAGGCTTGATGATGTTCCGAAAGCAATGGGTGTGATTGCCAGTCAACCTCGAGGCGATCCATGAACGAAGAAAAGAACTCTCTGAGATACAGCAGCCCATCAGGCTGATTCAGTTGGATGGAGTTGCTCTCCCGAAGAAGCCGCTTAATAGACAGATCCCGAGTGTCGATGCCTTCATTGCCTAGGTCTCTGATCACCTCTGCCGCCCAACGCAGCCGCCGCACATGCTGCGCGGGGGACGCCTCCGTCAGCGCGATCCGCGACAACCGATACCAGAAGTTTTCCTGATCGCGGCTGAACGGGACCATGCCCGGGCCGTCGAACTGGTACTCTGGCAAAGCGCTTGCAAGTCGACGCGTCACTCCCGCCAACAGAATCCACCACGGCGCCAGTACACAGATCTGATCCGCAGAAAACCCTTGGGCAGTGCTAAGCCTGATAAGTCTCACAAGCTCGGCCTCCAGCTGGGCTCGCTCCACATCGATGTTGTAGCTGATGCTGCTGGGGAACGCTCGGTCGGACGCGGCTCCGCGAATGCCGGTCGCCTGAACCGTGAAGTTCGAGAAATACCTGATCAGCCGATCCGTGGAGCGATAGTTTTCTGACAGTGCACGCTCTTCCAGCCGGATACCACAAAGCTGCCGAAGTTCGGCAACCGGCATCGCGAAACCACCAAGCGAGCCAAATATCGCCTGGTTGGGATCGCCCACAACAAACAATTTTGTTCGCTCAGCTCCGACCCTCACGATGGCGGAAACGACCTCGTATTGAATTCTCTTCGTGTCCTGGTATTCGTCAATCAGCATCCACGGGAAGATGTTAGCCAGGACTCTCGCGATCTGAGGTTGACTTTGGATCAGGCGCGACGCATAGAAGAGCATCTGCTCAAAGTCAATTTGCCTGTTGTCCGCGAGATGGCGGAAATACAGAGCAAAGATGGCATGAAGACGTTCGTGTTTGCTTTGATCCCTGCACGCCAGAACGTACCCCTGGTCGGTGAAATAGTATTCACAGTCCCAGTAAGTGATTCCTCGCCGCGTTCTGCACAATTCTTCTAGTAGTTTTTCCTGCTCATGGCTGTCCATGATTCGGAAGCCACGCGCTAACGCAGGCTCGTAGATGCCGTAGGGCTTCAGTATCCATTCCAGGCAAAAGGAATGAATCGTTCCTATCCATAGCTGCGAAGTGTCGACGCCAAGCCCCTCGATACGCTCATGGATTTCGTCGGCCGCTCGGTGCGTATAGGTGAGAGCGACGACGAACTGCCGCCTGGTCCGCAGGCGTGACAGCTCATAGGCGATCTTGTAGGTAAGCGTTCTGGTCTTTCCACTGCCGGGGCAGGCAACCAAGAAAACGCTGTTCTCTTCGCGTACAGCCTCCGACTGTTCATCGTTCAGCTCGGTCCGAGTCCAGACGAACGTCACGGGAGATCTCCCAGAAATGCAAGAATCTGATCGCCGGGGAGCCCAACAACTGCCTCCGCCCTGATAGTGTTGAAATCAACTCGGCCTGCGCGATACTCAAGCAGGCGTTCCCAATAGCGTTGCAGCGCTGGGGGTATGGCGGCTCCGCCCGGATTGTTCACCGTCACTCTATGCTTCAGTATGCTGAAGATCAGCTCAGTCGAGAACGTGCCGTGGGCAAAGATGATCGCCTGCCGAATGTAGGGTGGAACTACGATCCTGTGATCTATCCGCTTGCCCAGAAGAATGGCGAACCAACCCTTGCCTTCATAGTTGGCCATGGTGAGCACTCGCCTCCCGAATTGAGCGGGATCGCCCGAGTTCAACTCAGCTATGGCCTGAGCGCGCGTTGCGGGCTGCGTATAGACATCGTTAACTGATGCGACCACCGTCTCCGCATTGCCGCATGCCACGAAGTCAACTTCGAACGTATTGGAGGCATAGAAGGGCCGAAGCCACGCATTGCCAGCGGCCTGCGCATCAAGTACGACTTTGCGAGCCGCTCCGGACGTTTGGGCTCCGAGCAGTTTGCTCTTGAACTTCAACGTCTCGGGATCGTCGCCCGGTAGGGGGGCCGGGTTCATAAATGCCGCGTCTAGGTCCGTGATGATCGAGCAACGTCGGCGGACTCTGGTCTCGTGGAACAGCACAGAGACGTTGGCGAAACCGGTGCTGCCGATATTGACCAGACTGACTCCCAGCTCGTCCAGGCTTACGCCGAGAACCTTCTTCACCATAAATGGGATGAGGATCTCTTCGGCGTCGCCCTCCACCAGAAGCACGCTCTTTGCGAAGAGCAGATTGCTGCGAACGGCATCGAGGTAGCGCTGGAGGTTGCCCACCTGGTCGGGGGCAAGCCCTGCAGACGGCTGGAACGCCTCACAACCAGTCCCGTTTCGCCCCAAGATGTTGACGTTCTGGATGTTGCTCACCTCGGAGATGTGCGTCGAGTGCGTCGAGTAGATAATCTGTGCCCCGGCGTATCCGATTCGATCGAACAACGTCTTCTGGACGTGCGTATGCAGGTGTGCCTCTGGCTCCTCGATAAGCAGAAAATTCGCAAGCGCTTGACGTTCGTGCTGGTACTTAAACTCCAGAAGCTTCAGCGTCAGGAAAATCAGATTGGCGCCCCCAAGGCTGAGCTCTTGGATGCCGCCCTCATGGGCCGCATCGAACTCGCCGACGAAGAGCTTAAGTGACTGGAACAACAAATCTGCTTCATCCGGAAGATCAGACTTAATTGCCAGCAAGGACGGAGAATAGGTCTGCCCAGCAGCTCCATGGATCGTCTCGACGATGTCGGAGCGAACAGTTCGCACATCGTTCAAGTTCTCAATTTCTCTGTTCAGTTGCCGCGCGCGGTCTACGATTGGCTGAAACTGCACAGGGTCAATCTGTCCGCTCTTGCTCTTTAGCAGTGTGAGAAGGGGATTGGTCCGGTTATTATGGAACTCAGATACCACGTCGCGGAGCGCCTGAATGAAGGTGAATGACACCTCCTTGGTGACTGACAGCGTACCTGGAATGCGAGCACCTAGTTCCGGAAACTCAACTTCATCGCTAAAGATAGCGTTTTCAAAGTCTCCTACGATGCGCCGGTAGACCGCCGGATCTCCAAAATCCGCAACGCTCTTTCCCGTGAATTGCGTTTCGTAGTCATCGATCGTAACCCGATCAAGAATCGCGTTCATCCCGGCAACGTCAAAGTCCGCGAGTGCTGCAAGATTCATTCTGATTTGCTTATTCGGGCGGAATATCAGGTTGTATGTTGCTCGCCTTAGCACTCCGCCAGCCTCTCCAACCCCTGTACCATGTACAAAAAGCGCCTGAATGGCCTCATCTGCGCTGATCTCCTCAAACTCAACGCTGATGAAGATCCAGTGACCGCGCCAGGAACCAAGTCCCCGAAAGAAGTCCGACTCATTGAGTTTGTATGAAGCTCGGACCATGTTGTCGTCCAGCATGAGTCTGATCGCTCTTAATACATTGGTCTTTCCCGCACCGTTTTCGCCAATGATCGTATTGACGCCTTTGCTGAAACGCAGCGTGGCGTTAGCGAAATTTCGATAATTTATGAGTGTTAGCTTGGAAATATGCACAAGTGCCCTCGATTTCTTATGCCGCGCGGGCTAACAAATTATCACAGACTCCGGCGAGAACGCTCACTGATGTTGGCAACAACCGGCGGTGCGGCAGCCGAGATCCTGTGGTCACCGGAGCAGAGCCCTCAGTCGGGCACATGAATCACGCCTAGTGACGATAGCCAGGAGCTACGCAGCCTTCTCACTTTGCCTGCGCTTGGTAAGCATTTGGAATGAGCTTAGCGACCGCCGGCGATAGCCGCTGTTAGCGCTTTATGGCGTCGCGTACACCGGCTCGGCGGAGCAAAACTCCTGGCCACACTGCGATGTCCGCTCCCATCTGAATCGTCGAGGGTCTACTTCTGGCCTGACTACTGCCTGATGCGGTCGGCCGAAGCCGACCGAGCTCGTGTGAAAACGCAAAAGCACTCAGTTTTCGGGTGTCGCTTTACGCTTCCCAAGTTACTGCAAGTCGCTGCCGAGCCGATACAGCGCGACCTGAAGGGGTGATTTTTTTAGAGCTTCATATCAACACCCGTTTTCGCACATCCTCGACCCGTTGCTGTCACCCGGACCACCGCACTCGAATGACCGCTTCCACAATGCAAAGGGCGCCCGCAGGCAACTGCGAGTTTCTGCAAAACCCTACCGACACCATGAGGCAGGAGAATGTGCAGATTTTGTCACGTTGCAAAAGATGCGGCCCAAGGATGATCGGATGCTGTTTGCATGCTCAATCCTAGCCTTCGAATGATCTGGGTGGCCGTAGGAGATGATGCGGCGCTTGCGTCCACATGGTCGATCCAAAACCTGAACTCCATTCCTTGAAACTCGGAAAATGATCTAACGAGGTCGGCGAGTTGACAGCCGTATCCGCGCTCACGATATGCAGGGCGTACCAAAAGTTCTTCGATGTCTTGCTGAATGCCCGACCAGCATCGGTGGCCGGTGTCGTTGCCGCTGCCGATCAGGATGCCGACGGTCGTTGGCCCGGGACGATGCTGTCGGGAGGCCTTGAGCGTTTTCGGTAAGATAGGTTTTGGGGTTTGGGATCGGAAGCGAACTGTCCTCGCATGAAAGCTATTCTATATGGCTGGAAGCCCCGCTGGTCATAGGGTTCAGGGGGGGCGGCGCAGCTTATGGATGTAAGCTTGGCCAGCTAAAGCGGCGGATACGCCGGACGGCCTGATCAGCGGTTCGACTCCAAAATCCCTCCTCATGGAGAACAACATGGCAAGCGCTATTCTGGTGCCGAGATTGCGCGGGGGATGACAAACGGTTTGCTATGACGTTCTTCGACCGAAAGCGCGGAACGTCTCGTTAGTCTCGCAGACCGAAATTGACCCTTAACAGACAAGCGTCACAAATCGCGGGGTGGCCGGTCGCCAGCGACAAGCAGTCATTGGCGCTTCGATTTCAAACTGCCGCACTTGGAATGTCGTCGCAGCTCCCATTTTCCCTCATCACAGGTGCCGTCGGATGCGATGGGGCTCGTGTCAAAAGTAAACTTAGTCAAGCGATGTCAAACGGGTCACGAGCCTGCTGATCCCACACGAGAACGTCTCCGTGCCAAAGTGTGATTCTGCGCGTATCGAGGGATTCGTGGTTTTTAAAAAGGAAGGCGCTGGCCATTCCCAATGTAAAAGCAACGATTGGCGCACCTGCTTTTGGCCAGCTCATCTCCTGATGCAAAGAGACGCGCGCACCTGGAACTTGGCTCATCAGGCTTACGTCGGGGGCGAAATCATTGAAGCCGACAGCAGCGGCAGCGTCCCGCCCCAAATTTCTCAGTACATCAGGCATTACCGCGCACGGCGGGTCCGTCGGAAGACAGTCTTGGCTTCGCTCGATCGTCGTCCAGCCGAGACTAAAACATGTCGTTGATTCGCTGGACATGCTCAGTCCACTCGGCGTCACGGAGCAACGATCCTGTGGCGAGTTTTGAAGCTCGGCTACGCGGCGCGGGAGTTCGTCCCCATAGCGTAACGCGAAGCCGCGCAAGATAAATGCGCCACGCCCAAGAGCGAAATACTCAGCGTTGCCAGTCATTGGGTGCGCAACGTGGTTCATGAGAGTCTGCCTCTTCGGAAAAATGAAAGTGCGCCAGAGACCTTCGCGCAGTCGTTACGTGCCCGAGAGCGATACCCGGCCGAGCCGCCTCCGAACGGTAGAGCCGGCGAGCCGACGCAACAATCCGTTTCTTGCGCTGCAATTCCGCAAAGTGAGCCAGCTACTCGCACAAAGGTCCGCTGCCAGTACAACCGCCTTCGAGTTAAAACGGACGATCTGTTCGATTGCGACGCGGTTCCACGCACGACGAGATTGAATCGCAAGAAACGGAGTTTTTTTAGCTGCGCGCGGCGATAGGTTGAAGTCTCTGCAGAGGACGCATCCCGTCAAGCGAGTCGCGACGGTAAATATCGTTATCAGGAGTCCACCATGTTGCCATTGCTTTCTTTTCACGCGTTGGTTGCGCATCGAGGGGACGGATTACGCCCGGAGCTGCTCGCCCTGCTTCAACGCGAAGCCCAGCCTCAGATGCCTTCCTCGAACGTCAGCCACCAACCTGCGGCGATCCAGAAGGACGAGGGAGCTGAACACATCCATCACGATCCAACCGCCGAATAATGTCGAGCCGCCAGAACGGCAGTGCATCTTGACGATATCGCGCTCCGGCTTGATCGATCGAGAGATCAAGCCGAACCGCCCACTTCCACAGTGACGAGGCCCGACAGATCGATGGCCGCCTTAAGAGGGCAGTTCAAAAAGGCTGCTCAGTTCGGCTGAAGATGTTCCAGCAGACGAGTGAGCAGGCTAGTTTGAGGAATGCTTCGTGAATGTCAGATCGGCGCTCGAAGCGAATGCGAAGACGCCGGAAACCATGGAGCCACGAATGAGTCCGTTCAACGACCCAACGGAACTTGCCGAGACCGCTGCCGTGTTCGGTGCGGCGCCTGGCGATGACCGGTCTGATTCCACGCTCGCGAAGTTGGCGGCGATGCGAGTCGGAGTCGTAGCCACGGTCGGCGTAGATGACCTTGGGTTTGCGAAGCGGTCGGCCGCGTGTGCCGCGAATCGGCGGGATAGCGTCGACCAGCGGCAGCAGTTGCGTGACATCATTGCGGTTCGCGCCGGTCACGATCACGCTGACAGGAACGCCGTTCGCGTCTACGAGGACGTGGTGTTTGGACCCTGGTCGTGCGCGATCGGTGGGGTTTGGCCCAGTTTTTGGCCCGCCCCAACGGCTCGCACGGACGATGAATCGACAGCCGCATATGAGAAATCGAGCTGGCCAGATTCGCGCAGCTTGTCGAGCAGTAGCCCGTGCAGCTTGTCCCACACCCCGGCCTGCTGCCAGTCGTGCAACCGACGCCAACAAGTCGCTCCAGAGCCGAAGCCCAACCGGGTCGGCAGATGGTTCCATCGCATTCCTGTCTTCAGCACAAGCAGGATGCCATTGAGTGCTGCACGGTCCGAGACCGGCAACCTTCCAGGGTATCGCTGGCGTCGCGGTTTGGGCGGTGGAAGTAGCGGTTCGATCAGTGCCCACAATTCGTCATCGATGATAGGTGCCGGCATTCCTTGATCCGTTGTTCAGGTATCCAAGGTTAACCGTTTCGTGGAAAAGTAAACAGCCCTTCCGAGCTCTTTTTGAACTGGCCTTTAAGGGAACCGTACAGGTTCATCGCGATATATGCGGGCAGCACCTCTACGCGATGAAAGTGGCCGCCGAAGGCGCAAGAAATACGGAATGTTTCACCGTGATCGTCGAATATAAATGACTTCACGGAAAAGCCTTTGTTCGCCTCCGAATAGTCTTCCTGTGTCAGATCCGGTCTTTCGTTGAGCATTGTATGAACCGGATGCCGGGCTGGCAGTAAATCGGAAAGACTGGGATCGTCCGATATGCGCTGCAAATCGGAGCCGTAGTAATGGACGCCGCTGTAGTGTTCGAGGCACTTGTAGAGCGCGAGGATCTGCTTAGTTGACCAATGAGAGAGCCGAACGGTCCTGTCATACATTGCGTATTTGACGCACACACTGACCACCGCGCCGGAAACACTCATGACAGCGGTCTTGAAGCTAGCAGTCAGATTCGGCTCATCGCTGGCGCGACGATTCTCAATGCGCATATTGGGTCCCCAATTGGCTAACGAAAACTGACGAATTAGAAGAACGGGAGCGCCGAAGCGCTCCGTTCCTTGCGGCAGTTTTTGAGGGAGAGTGATGATTCGCGACCGATGTGCGAGACCCGTCATGTGCGGGTGAAGAGGAGACCGATCGGACAATGCAGACCGGCATTCGCCGGTCCGCACTCCCGATCACTCGCTGCGCAGACGGGGACACACCGATGATGACAGAAATACTCAGACCGTCTTGATCAGTCCCAGTTGCGTGAGAGCCGACACACCGTCGTCAAGACCAAGCTCTTCGACGATTTTGCCCTCCTTCAAACGAAGCACGGTGGTGCCGGTGAAGTGCATCTTGCGGCCGGTTGCCGCCGGCAGAGACCCTGCGAGAAAGTCGCTAAAAGCCGGGCCAGTGTGCGTGCCACCACCTTCCCATTGCCCTACGACGTAATCACCTTCAGCGATGAGGTCCGTGACGCCCCAGAAATTGAGGTCCGGAAAGGCTTCGCGGAAAGCGGTCATGAAGGCTTTGATGTCGTCACGACCACGACGGGGCTCATGCAGCGAGTATTTCAACAGCATGTCCGGCGCAGCGATCTCGTCGACAATGTTGAGGTCACATTTCTCGCCCCAGAAACTGGTGAACCAGCGACCTACGACCGCCTTGTTGTCCTCTTCCTTTGACATGTTTGACTCCTTACTGAGCTTGATTGGCAGCGAAACGGGCTTGCTTCGCCTGGAACGAACAATATCCATCGCGCCTCCCCACTACTACCCGTTTCTTGCGGTGCGATTCAGACGATCCGTTTCACGGCGCTCATCCCGACCCGGAGAGCAAGAAACGGAGCAGAAGGATTCGCTGCAACACGTATCGTTGGTTCTATGCGTCGGGCGCCTCAGTAAGCTATTACGCGCCATGCCTTGGGTCGTCTCATCTGCATACGGTGGTTGAACTCGTGACTTCGGGAAACTGACGTCGAGTTGAATACCGCAAGAACCGGAGAGACGTACCCATCAAAAGATCTTACTTTCGACGCTTTCTGGAGAAAGGCTCTCATGCTGAAATACCTCCGCGCCGCTACAGCCGAA
This sequence comes from Burkholderia sp. WP9, assembly GCF_900104795.1. Classification (NCBI taxonomy): domain Bacteria; kingdom Pseudomonadati; phylum Pseudomonadota; class Betaproteobacteria; order Burkholderiales; family Burkholderiaceae; genus Burkholderia; species Burkholderia sp. WP9. The sequence continues at coordinate 3,344,944 of NZ_FNTG01000001.1, read as the reverse complement.
CGAACCTTCGCCAACGGCGCTGCGGCGATCAACGAGGCCCTGCATCGGCAGGCTCATATATCCACGTCCTCCGACGACACGCGACTGGATCGCCTAGTACAGCATCTGCTTGACCTCGACGATGACGACGCGACGGAACTGGAGACTCTTGGCGTGCCCGCAGAATTGGGTAGCCGAAGTCCTGCTAGCTTCAACAATGTCCTGCAGCAGGTCATTCTGCAACTTCAATTGGCCAAGCTGTTCTGTCCCAGCCAGGAAGGCGAATTCCACCGAAGCATTTGTCCGGCTGCTTATAACGAACGAACGGGTGAGCATCATCCAGAGGAGATGGCGCGATGGCGGGCAGAATTCCGGGGCATGGCTCCGGAACAGCAGATGATGGTAGCCACGATCATCTGGTTATATCAGTCGGGTCCCGATTCGACGTGGCTGCGTCGCGTCCCCTGTACCTGGCGAGCAGGCGAAGCGATGCAGTACATGAGCGACGCCGGATGTCTCTCGCTGTGGCTCAGCCTCATTGCAAGATATCCAGGCTGGTAAGCCATATCGCTCATATGGAGAATTCAACCGCAAGGAGCGGAGTTTCAATGGGCAAGAAGATTTCTAGACTGTCACCACTCCTTCAACTACCGAGTGACACATCATGAAAGCCGGTCCCGTCGCCCCGTTCAAATACAACTTTCGCGCACCTGGCTGCCAAGTCGAAGGCCCAATCCGATATGCCATCGGACAAGCGGTCTGCGGTTCGGTTTTGATTGGCAGGAGCCGGCAAGGCATCTGCGCCATATTCCTCGGCGAGAACGCGCAGGAGCTGTACGACGAGCTCGCGGTTGCCTTTCCCGATGTTGAACTGATAGCGGATCGGCAGTCGCTGCTGGGCGAACTGGGCCAGGTCGTCGCTTTCATCGACAAGGGTATTGCCGAGCGCGTCATCAATCTGGACATTGGCGGCATCCCCTTCCAGCAGGAAGTCTGGCAGGCACTGTGTGGCATTCCAGCCGGACAGACGCGCAGCTATAGCGAGATCGCACAACATCTCGGGGTGCCGGAGGCTGTTCGAGCTGTAGCCGGTGCGTGCGCCGCCAACGTGCTCGCGATTGCCATTCCCTGCCACCGAGTCGTTCGCAGCGACGGCACGATTTCGGGCTATCGCTGGGGCGTCGATCGCAAGCGCGCATTGCTCGTCGAGGAGCGCGGGCAATGAGAGCCGGAGCGGGGAACGCTGAAAAGTCAAAGGCGGCGGCGTTCGACTGGGTGGGCATCGAACAATCGCTCGATGCTCGCGGAAATGCCGTCTTGTCCCGCTTGCTAAATGCAAAGCAATGCGGAGAAATCGCGAACCGCTACGCCGAAGAACGAGGCTACCGGGCCCGGATCGTAATGGGCCGCCACGGGTTCGGACGTGGCGAATACAAATATTTTTCCTACCCGTTGCCGTCGCTGCTCGATCAACTGAGGCATACGCTGTATCCGCACTTAGCGCCGATCGCCAATCGCTGGAGTCGACAGCTGGGTATTGAAGTGCAGTACCCGGACGAACTGGATCCTTTTCTTGCACGATGTCATCGGGCTGGCCAGACGAGGTCGACGCCGCTGATCCTCGAATATGGTCCCGGAGACTACAACTGTCTGCATCAGGATCTCTATGGCGAGCATGTTTTTCCGCTGCAGGTGGCGATCTTGTTGTCTGAACCCGGCAAGGACTTCACGGGCGGAGAGTTCGTCATGACGGAGAGCGCACCGAACGGCCAGCGAGCTGATGTCGTCGCATTGAATCAGGGCGACGCCGTAGTGTTCGCCGTCAACCAGAGACCGGCAGCGAGCAAACGCGCCGGTACGCGGAAAGCGGCAATGCGGCATGGCGTCAGTCTCGTCCGGAGCGGGAATCGTCACGCTGTCGGCCTAATTTTCCACGACTCACACTAAGGGCTGATACTGCCATGACAACGCTCGATCTCTTTCAGAGTCCGACTTCGGACCAGCGCGAGTCGATCGGACCGTGCGCCTTTGTATTACATGGGTTCGCGCTGCCTTATGTGGATGATCTGATCCCCGCTCTCGCCGACATCGCGGCATGTTCGCCGTTTCGCAACATGGTGACGCCAGGTGGCTTCACCATGTCTGTCGCGCTGACCAACTGCGGTCCGCTGGGATGGACCACCGACAGACATGGCTATCGCTACACTGCTCTTGACCCGGACAGCGGCAAGCCTTGGCCGGCCATGCCAAATGTATTTGCTGCACTGGCGCGCGAAGCCGCGGCGTCCGCCGGCTTCAGAGATTTTCACCCCGACGCCTGCCTCGTCAATCGCTACCTACCGGGTTCCCGACTATCGCTGCACCAGGACCGCAACGAACGCGACTTGGGTGCACCGATTGTTTCGGTGTCCTTGGGCATGTCCGCCACTTTTTTGTTCGGTGGTGATGCGCGCTCGGACAAGACGGCCAGGGTTCCGCTGCGCCACGGCGACGTGGCAGTTTGGGGCGGTGAGGACCGACTGCGCTATCACGGCGTGATGCCGCTCAAGGATATGCCTCATCCCCTGCTCGGAAGCCAGCGCGTCAACTTCACCTTTCGCAGGGCGGGTTGAATACGCTTGCGCTGGTTCGCACCAACGACTCGACAATTTTTGCTCGGGACGCGACAGGAAGGCTTTCTCTCGGTTTTCCTTTGATCGGGATTGTGTCGTAGCGGTGGAATTACAGAGCAAGAGACGGAGTTTTCTCTCTCGATCGCTGAAGTAAAGTGACCGGACTCCAAAATTGCCCTGAAGAGTCAATCATGACCGCTGCCACCGTTGCGCTTTTTCACAGAATTAAAGTATCCGATGCCCAACCGTTGTTCCCGAAAGAGCGGGTTGGTGAGCCCGAAACAGGCTGCGCCACTTGCGATCCCGCGGAGCCGGACAAGCTCATGAACTGGATGTCCGCCAGTCCGATGAATGACTTTCCCGATGTGCGGTGCCGGGTCGAGGCTTATTGCCAGTCGCTGGTAGACACCGGCGCTGCTTGTTGGTGGATCAACGATGCAGGACATACCGAACTACACGTGAATAGCGGTGGATCGTACCTTTTCGGCGAGCTGGGTATCGCCCGAATCAGGTGAAGGGTGAGGAAGACCCATTGACACTTACCTCAAGAAATGACGCTCACATCATGCAACTATTCCTGAGCCACCTGGCGTCGCCGCTCGGCGACATCCTGCTCGTCACCGATGCGCAGCAGCACATCCGTGCGCTCGATTTCGCGGATCACAAGGCGCACCTGCATCGTGGCCTGCGCGAGCACTATGGAAGCGTCGAGTTGAACGACGTCCCCGCACCGGACGAGATCGCGAAGGCCATCGCCCGTTATTTCTCTGGCGAGCTGGATGCGCTCGACGCCCTGCCGACGGCCACGACAGGCTCCGACCTGCAACGCCAGGTCTGGGCTGCATTGCGCCGCATACCGGCCGGCACGACCACGACCTACGGCAAACTCGCGAGGGAACTGGGCTTCGACGATCCGCGCGCAGCCATCGACATCGGCGCAGCCAATGGCGCAAACCCCATCGCGATGGTCGTGCCGTGCCATCGAGTGATCGCGAGCAACGGCGAGCTCAAAGGCTATGCATGGGGCGTGCACCGCAAGCGCTGGTTGCTCGAACACGAGAGGGCGATTCCACCGAGGGCCGCCTCCCAGCAAACTGCGACTCTTCCCGGATTCGAATTTTGACCACCTCGATCGCCGCCGATCTGTCGCCGTGGGCCTATCGGCAAGCCGAGGGGTTCCTCTCCGGTCTTGACGCCGACTGGACCCGCCATATCCTTTCCGTTGGCCCGTGCCGACATGAAGCCAAGCCTGCCCGCGAACCCTACGAAGCCCTGGTACGTGCCATTGCCTACCAGCAACTGCACGCAAAAGCGGGTGACGCCATTCTCGCGCGACTGTCCGCACTTTATGCCGATACAGCCTTCCCTTCGCCCCGGCAACTGCTTGCCACCGACCCGGAGCTGCAGCGCGTCTGCGGCTTCTCAGCCGCCAAGCTCGCCACGATTCGTGGCATTGCTCAAGCTACCGTCGACGGCGTCGTACCGAACCGCGGTGAGGCGCTGAACATGTCCGACGAGGCGCTCATCGAGCGCCTGACTGTCCTGCGCGGAGTCGGTCGCTGGACCGTTGAAATGTTCCTCATTTACACGCTGCAGCGCTCCGACGTTCTGCCCGCCGACGACTTTGGCGTACGCGAGGGCTGCCGGCACCTCAAAGGCCTGCACAAAGCCCCCACTCCCCGCCAGATGCGTGAGATCGGAGAAGCTTGGCGCCCGTGGCGGACCGTGGCGGCCTGGTACTTGTGGCGCATCCCTGCGCGCTGAATTGGTTAGCAAGAATCGGAGTTCTTGCGAGCGAAGTCCGGCCTATTCTCACGGCATCACCGAGAAACCGGACACTTTCATGACCACGACCGCTCCAGCTATTTCAGCTTATGTGACAGACGACGAGCGCTGGCAAGCTTTGCAGGCGCGCGATGCTGGCGCCGACGCGGTTTTCGTCTACGCGGTGCGCACTACCGGCGTCTACTGCCGACCCAGCGCCTCTGCACGGCTCCCCAAACGTGAGAACGTGGAATTCTTCGAATCTCCCGAGGCGGCCGAAGCCGCAGGGTATCGCGCGAGTCGCCGTGCTCGAGGCGACCGAACCAGTGCCGCAGCCGAACGAACTGCGCTCGTGGCACGGGCCTGCCGACTCATCGAAGACGCGGAGACTGCGCTCAACCTTGACGATCTAGCCGCCCACGCCGGCATGAGCTCTTTTCACTTTCACCGGGTGTTCAAGGCCGAAACCGGCTTGACACCGAAAGCCTACGCTTCAGCCTCCCGTGCACGCAGGCTGCGGGCGGAACTGGTCTTTCCGAATACGTCAGTCACCGATGCAATCTATGGTGCCGGCTTCAATTCCAACAGCCGGTTTTACGAAACATCCGACCAGTTGCTCGGCATGCGTGCGCGCGATTACCGGGCAGGAGGTACCGGAGCGGTCATCCGCTTCGCCGTGGGGCAATGCTCACTCGGCGCCATCCTGGTCGCACAGAGCCAACGAGGCATCTGCGCCATCCTCTTGGACGATGACCCGGACGCGTTGGTGCGCAATCTGCAAGACCAGTTTCCCAAAGCCCAACTCATCGGTGGCGACGAGGAGTTCGAGCAATTGATCGCCCAGGTCGTAGGGTTCATCGAAGTTCCCTCTCTGGGCCTGAATTTGCCCTTGGACGTGCGTGGCACTGCCTTCCAGGAACGCGTGTGGCAGGCGCTTCGCGAGATCTCGCCTGGCACCACCGCGAGCTACACACAGATAGCCGAACGCATCGGCGCGCCCAAGGCCGTGCGCGCAGTAGCGCAGGCCTGCGCCGCAAACCACATCGCCGTGGCCATTCCCTGCCATCGCGTCGTACGGCGCGACGGCGATATTGCCGGCTACCGCTGGGGCGTCGACCGCAAGCGCGAACTGCTGCGGCGCGAAGCCGAGGCTTAAACAGGACTTTTCCCATGGGATCATCTACAACCGCAATTGACCAACTGAATTGGCCGGACATTGCCGCGCAACTGGACATCGAAGGTTATGCCCTACTGCCTGGACTCCTTGCCCCAGAGCACGCACGCGACCTGGCGCGCCACACCGACACGTTAAAAACGCTTCGTCGCGTATCGCTGGCATCCTCCGATCTCGGGCGAGGTGAATTGCTTTATTTCGACGCGGGCCTGCCGGCGCCGTGGTCGGCATGGCGCGCGACGTTCTATCGTTACCTGGCGCCTATCGCGAATCGCTGGAACGAGACCCTGGGCAGCGGCTACCGCTACCCGCCGGAACTGGAGGAGTTTCAGAAACGCAATCGGCAGGCGGGAGAGACTGAGCCGCAGTCCCATCTGAACCGGCTGCGAGCGGATGACTATCTGTCCTTGCATCAGCGCCATGACGGCGAGCACGTGTTTCCGCTGCAGATCGTAGGGCTTCTGACGGAACCGGGCAGCGACTTTCAGGGCGGTGAGTTCGTGATGACCGAGCAGCGCCCGCGCATGCAGTCGCGCCCGATGGTCCTACCTCTCAAGCTCGGCGACGCAGCCATCATCAGCACGGCCCAGCGCCCGTTCAAGGGAACCAAAGGCTTTTACAGAGTTAATCTCAAGCATGCCCTCAGCCGCGTACGCGATGGCGAGCGCATCGGCGTGGAGTTGTCGTTCCACGATACGCGGTGGTCACGGGGGGGCGACCACCTTGACTCAATCTGAAACCTTCACGCTGATCGGACGGAATGGCCAGTCGTACCAGAGTGTGATACCGGGCACCCTCGGTGGCCATCGGCGCAACAAGCTCTACGGTCTTCTCAACTGTCGAGCCGCGCTGCGTGCCATTGCCTGCGGAGGGTACGTAAAGCACCGCGTGTTCTTCCCCGATGAAGCCACTGCCATCTCCGCCGGCTACCGCCCGTGCGCCGTCTGCTTGCCGGAGAAATATGCCGCCTGGAAGGCAAGCCGGCCCGTACAAGTAACTGGAAAAACCGCAGAAAGAACACGTTCATGAATATGCAAGCCGCACGTCCCGCCCAAGCCGCGCCTTTCAACCTTCACGAGGGCACGTCACATGACTCGCTGGAGGCCAGGATCGCCGCGACCGAATGGACCCCGTTCGAGAATGCCCTCACGCGCGACGGCTACGCTGTGCTACCCGCATTGCTTACGCCTCGTCAGTGCCGGGAAGTTGCGAGCTATTTTTCGCAGGAGGAGCGCTTCCGCAGTCGCATCGTGATGGAGCGCTACGCTTTCGGACGCGGCGAATATAAATATTTCGGTGATCCTCTGCCCGACGTGGTGCGGCGACTGCGAGAGTCGTTGTACCCGCACTTGGCGCCCATCGCGAATCGATGGCACAGCGCAATGCGCATTGACGAACGCTTTCCCGCGACTCATTCCGAATTTCGCGAGGTCTGCCATCGCGCTGGTCAGCAGCGGCCGACGCCGCTACTTCTACGCTATCGGCCAAACGATTACTGCTGCCTGCACCAGGATTTGTACGGCGAACACGTGTTCCCGTTCCAGGCTGTGTTCCTGCTCGACGAGCCGGGGCGCGATTTTGAGGGCGGTGAGCTGCTGCTAACCGAGAGTGACCCGAAGAAACCCGGTCGTGCCGAGGTCGTGCCGCTGCGGCAGGGTGATGCGGTGGTCTTCGCCGTCAACCATCGACCCGTGCGCTCCATGCGTGGGTTCTATCGCGCGAACTTGCGCCATGGCGTCAGCAAGCTGCATCGCGGGCAGCGCCATACACTGGGCATCATCTTCCACGACGCCAGATAGTCCCCGGCCGAAAACCCACCCCACAGGACGAAACGAAGTCGTACGCCCCAGCACTCGGTCCGCCATCGACGGAGGCGGCCGAGTATGACGAACCGGGACTCGCCCGCACGCATACCTGCGCGGTACCCACTGGTACGCACAGCGCGCCAGTCACCTCGCCGGGCATTCACCGGTTTGAATAAATGCCTTGGCTCGTCAAAGCGTAGTAGCCGACAACGAAGATGAAAATCCCAATTGCGATAAGCGGGTGAACAAACCAACCTAGCGCCGCCGCCATGATGTAAAGCAGGATGCCAAGCGCCGGTCGAAGCACCTGCGACGCAAATGCAGCCGCCGGCAGATGCGGCTTTAAGAGTTCAGGATGGCGATGCAAATGCCGAAAGGCAGGGAGCCATGACGCCGACATCAGTCCGGCTATCAAGGCATAAAGCACCACGGCTGCCTTCTGATCCATAAGGTTACCGTCGCGGAATGCACCCGCCAGCACGCCGGTCGGGAACGGGATCAAGGCTGCGGTGCCAACAATGCCGAGATTGATGCAGTTGAGTGTCACATCCACCTTACAGAGACGCTCGAACATGTAATGATGGTTGAGCCAGATGATTCCAACGTAGATGAACGCAATTGCATAGGCCAAGTAGGAAGACCATTCCGTCAGAAGCTCCTCCCCCAATCTTCCTGGCGCAGCATTCGGGCGATGGATTTCCAGAACAAGTAGCGTAATGATGATGGCGAAAGCCCCATCACTGAAGCTTTCCACACGGCGCGGCTCTGGGAGGCCAAACACGCTTTTTATCTCGGCAGCCTGTGCCGCCTCAAAGTTGGGCCGCGCGAGCGGAAACGACGGACCTGCTTTCTGGGCGAGTGCGTTGCACACATTGCGGGCCTTGCGCCAGAGGGCTCTCGACCAACGTCCGATGAAGGGTTTATTTTCCTCTAGTGCTGGCATCGTGGATTCCTTTCGCATAATTATTTTGGGGCCGTTTTGGGGGCATACCCGTCTAGCCCGGAGCAGCGCATGGGAAAGGGATGGTCGTCGCAGGTCTCAGCCACCCCTTAAACCACTGACGCGGCATCTTGAGTTCGATGATGGATCTCGTCGCCGAGAATGTATCGCAACCGTCGATTCAAGACGCTCCGTTCCTTGCTTTGGAATTCGATTTCGAGGCAGTGCTTCAACGACCGCTTGAGGATCTTGAGCGGCCGACCAGTCACGCTTGTTGAGAGGCCGGTTCTGGCCGGTGCCGGACCGATGACACGCTTGGGCGGCAAAAAAAATGCCGCCCATACTGGCGCGGCATGTTGTGCTGGCTTAGCCAGATTCATCCTGTTGCCAGGCTCGTATTGGCGGCCTGTACTGATGCCGATGGCTACTGGCCGGGGACGATGTTGTCCGGGACGTTGAGCACCGCATGAACGTGATCGTCGCCCCGGTGATTAAGCAAATCCCACATGGTCTGCTGCCACCCTCTGTCCTGGCGCGCAGTGCTGCCGCCCTGCTTCGTCAACTCGACGCCAGCCCAGGCCGGCGCGACCTCATCATCTGTGACGTACCACTGGAATACCTCGCTCGCCTCGGTTACGCCGCCGTATGTCCTGTCGATTTGCGCGAGCGCGTCTTTCTCTGATTTCTCAAAACGAGTGCGCTCCTGCTGTACGCCCGTCAAGCCATTCTTCGCATCATCCAGCTCCCGTTGTGCCCGCTCGACGGCGGATTGAGCCGCTTCCATCGCACCTTCACGATTGACGATGCCCTGTTTCAGCTCCTCCGGCGTGTCCGCCCGTGGTGTGCCATTGGCCTGCAACTGCGCGAGCTGGTTCTGGGCGTCGGCGAGCTGCTTCTCCAACTGCTCGGGGTTCTGGATGTTCCCGGCAGTTTGATCGAGGCCGTTGGAATAGCCTTGGAAATCGTGCTGCGTATCGACGATCTTCTGCTGACGGAGCGCCGCAAGAAGCGCCGCGCCGTTCTTCAGATCACAGCGGTACTCGACGACCGTGCGGTTCGTGTCGTCTTTGAACGTGCGCCAGCTATCTTTCTCGCATGAATCTCGATTCGATAGAGCCATTTCGTAGGTATGGGTCGAGTCTTGCGGAACGATTGCAGCCTTGACCGTATCGATTTCGGAATGGCCGCAGCCGGCCAATGCCAGGCTTAAGAACGCCGCCGAGGCAAGCGTGGTGAATTTCATGTTCATCAGCGAAAAATGAATGAAGATTGGCGTGCGCGGCTCACGGAATCGCGCACGCCAGATAAGGAAATCGCAGCAAGCTCGACCAACTAGCTGCTGCGCGAGGAACGATGCCGCCGCACCCAGAAGGGTGGAGGCATGGACAGCCGGAGGCTTACTGCGACAGCCCGATCGTTACGTATTTCGTGTCGGTATCGAACGTGAGCGGATCGTCGGTTCCGGTCGTGCTGTTCACGGTGATATAGGCGTACTTCGTCATGCCGGATGCCGGATCGGTGTATTTGTAAATCTTGGCATGCTCGACCGAATGGTTTGCTGGATCCGCAATCCCGTCAGCCGTCAGTGCCTGGGCAACGCTGACCGGTGCATCCGTGCCACCATCAATGCCGGTGAACGTGGAGTTGCCGTTCGCGAATGTCGTCGTACCTGATTTCGTGCAGTCCTCATACTCGTCGAACGTCTTGCCGTTCAGTTCGTTCGGATCGGTCACTTCGGTCAGGTCAGACGATGCGAACACGTACTGGCCCGGTTGAGCAGTGGCGACGCTGCCGACACCATTGGCCGTGCAGAGCTGGCCGACGCGGTTGCCCAGCAAACTGATAACGGCACTAAATTTCCCGGCATCCGTGAACGAGGTCACATTGCCGGAGGCGTCGATGTTGGCCTTGGCCGTGTACTGGCCGCGATTCGGATCGGCGATGGCAATCGCGAAGGTGCCGTCCAGATTCACGGACGAACCGATCTGGATCGCCGTGATGCCCGGAGTCGTATAGGCCGTAGCGGCGTAAGCCTGCTGTGTCAGCGCCGAGCCATTGGCTGTTTTCACAGCGGCATCCGATTGCGACAGACCGGACGCCGTCAGCGCTGCACCATAGGTTTCAAGCAGGCCGTCGCCTGCGTCGCCCTTCTGAGCCTTGAAGCTCGTATTGAGTGGATTGAATCCATCCGGCAAGGTGGGCTTTCCCGGCAGGGTAGCCAGGGCGGTCACCAGCTTCGCCAGCGCACCATTCAGATTGTCGGTCGTGACCGCGCCGCTCAGATCGCCGCTCTTCGCGCTGTTGAACCATGCATCCGGGTCCTGCTTGCCGAGCACTCCGACGACGATGTCGGTCAAGGGCGTGATATTGGTCGTGCCCGGGGCTGCGGCAACCGAATGCAGCGCCGAAGCCAGGGTAGAGCCGTTGACCTGTCCGCCCGACACACGGGCAACGCATGGATAGTCCGTGCTCTTGAGCGAGACGTTCCAACTGCCGTCCGTACCGGTTGTGGTTGAGGTCGTCGTGCCCGATGCACATTTCAGTTCGATCGAGCCGCCGATGATCGGCGAACCGATCGCCGCAGTACCGGTTGTGTTGACCGACGCGGATCCGCTACCTGCAGCCGGCGAACTTCCGCCGCCGCCTCCTCCGCATGCAGCTAGCACCGCACACATGGATGCGCCAAGCGCGAATACGGTGATTTTTATCTTGTTGATCTTGCTTTTGTTCACTGCATGGTTCCTTTTCAGATGGCTGATGAAGGGGGTTGTCAGGAAAGATATCGGCATTCAACTCTAAAGGTTTAGACTCAACGTGTAAGGTCCTTAATTTATTTGGGTTGTGGCTCGACCATTCGGGTTGAATGGAGGGTACATGGCTCAAGTCGATCAGGAACCGCTCGCCGTAGTGATTGGCCGGGCGATCGCGAAACATCGCGTGGCAAGTAGCTTCACGCAGGAACAGGTGGCCGAGGCGCTGGGAATCGGCAATGAGGCGGTATCGCGTATGGAACGCGGTATCGTGATGCCTACCGTGGCGAGACTGGTGGAACTCGCCGACCTGTTTGAATGCAATGCGGCCGACCTGCTGACGGAAGCTAGCAGCCGCACCAGCGATCAGGCGAAGTACGTCGCTCAGCTTCTGGCGAAGCTCGGCGGGAATGACCGGACGATGGTGGTCGAGATCGTTGAGCGGCTGGCTGGACGACTCGCGAAGCGTTGATGCCAGTCAGTAGTCTTCTGGTAACAGGATCGTCGTGACTGAACGGTCGGCTTCGGTGATGATCCATACTTTCCCGCCGCCCGGTAGGTCATAGCTCGACAACAAGCGTCGGCCGGTGAGCAGTGCCAGTTCGTTCGCCGTCTGGTCTTCGACCGAAAGATCACCCCAATCGCCATGAATATGGCGGGCGAGCAGCAAGATCCCCGATATGTCGACCTCATCGAGTAAGGCCTGAGCGCTTGGCGTGATGACAGGGCGTCCCATCGGGAAACGCGGGCCATTTGCATAGCGGCTCATGCGCCGGTCTCCTGCCAGTGGTTCACGGAAGGTCGGGCCGGATAGCGTCGATGGGCAGATTGATCCTCGCGTGTGTCGCCATCGGGCAGGACATCCTCAAGTCGTTCGATAGTCGTGCTTGAGCGATCCCACTCTGTGACCACCAGAATGCGAGTCTGGTCCGGCAGCCGGTAAAGTGAGATCAGGCGCAGACCAGCCGCGATCGACATGTCGTTCTGCTGGCGGTCGTCGTCGGACACCGTACCCCAGTCGCCCGCGACATGCCGGAGCAGGACGTTGACGACCGGAATGCCGTTCACATGCAGCGCTGTGAGTGCGTCCGACGCGACGAGCAGGCGTCCCGGACGGAATAGCGGTTTAAGCCGCGAAGGCTGATTCATGGTGATTTCTCCAGAATACGGACGAGCACGGGCCTCCGGATGAACCGGATACGAACTCGTAAAAGTGAAAGGAAATGCTGGACGCAGGACGCGTCCGGGTTACGGCTTGGACTGAACGAGCTGGCGACGAAGGACGGCGGCTTTCGCCTGCGAGCACCGCAGATGCCGGCGTATGTCGGCGACGGTCGGGCGTGCGAGACCTGCTTCGATATCCCTCGCGAGTTTCGTGACTTCGGTTTCGGGTTCCGTGACCGTGGCCAGTGACTCAGGACGATCGACTACGACCTCAACTGACACGTCGTGGTCATTCGTGACCGTTGCGCGCTGCCCATGAGGCCACAGCGCAATCCACCAGAGCAGGCAGGCGAGGCATTCGAGCACGAGGGCAAATCCGAGTCCTGCAACCAGTTCGAGGTGCGGGGCCGTGATGTCTGTGACTGTTGCCAGTCTGGACGTTACCGGGTCGGTCATGGCTAAGTCACGTTGCCCAATAACCCGATTGGCTTCGACCTGCGCCCGTCGCACTTCTGCTGCCTCGGCGTCCAGCGCGTCGAGGTGGGCAGTCAGCGCCGCACGTCGACCGTCCAGTAACGTGCAGTCGCGAACGCACCTGCGCGACCGAAGGGTTGCCAGTCGGCCGACGACGTTTGCACGCTCGTCCATCACGATCGTCAGGCTGCGGTGCGGCAAGATTGGCGGAGCAACAACCGACGCGACTCGCAATCCGCCCGCGTGCTGCTGCGCTAGCAGGAAGAAGGTCGCGTGCCCATAGCAGGCCGTCGCCATGCAGGCGAGCCAGAGCACGGTACCCGCGCAGCGCACTGGTACCGGAGCCGGGCGACATAGAACTGGGAGCAGGTGCGCGCAAGCAACCAGTACGACCCCGATAGCAACCCACACCAGCCGCTCGGTCATCCATCCGCCGCGCTGCCAGCCAGCCAGCACCGACATGCAGACGGTGGTACTCGTTGCCACTGCAGCCAGGACGAGCGCGGGACGACAGGTCATGCAGCCTTCCCACCGAGCAGCGCCGCACGTTTATCCAGCCGGTCTTTGAGGCGGTGGGTGGATGGCTGATCGGAATTGTTGTGACCGTCATCGTGACTGCGATCGTCACCGGACTCTGCTGGATAGAACTCTTCGGCGACTGCGGCGCTCTCTTCGATACTGTCTTCGAACGCACCATTGGCGAAACCCGCGCGTGCCGCCGCATCGAGTGCTGCCTGGGCAAAGCCCGCCGCCCGTCGGCTGGCATTGAGCTCCCGCGCCTGTGTGATGGCTTCCTGCAAAGAACTCCCCGCCCGTACGCCCAAATCGACGTAGTAGATTGCCGAGCCGTAACTTTGCGTGGTGGACTTACCGCGCAGTTTCAGTTCCAGCGGCAGACAGGCGAGCAGGCCGCCGGATACCGCGTTGAAATACTGCAGCCGTGCCGAGAGCGTGCGGATAGAGTTGTACGAGGTGGTACGAAAGATAAACGAGCCGAGCTCGTCTTCCTGGCCGATCGTGACGTTCAGGCGCCCGTACGGCTTGCAGCCACCGGCTTCGCCGAACGCGCAGCCATCTGGCGTCGGACAGTCCATTGTGGTGATGCCACCGTCAGTCACACGTTTGCATGTCTCGCCATTTCCGACGCACAAGGGACGGCCCGTCCTGCGGTCAAAGAGACTGTATTCGGCCCTCAGGTTGAGGTCCGGATCGTTGAACAGCATCCGTACCGGTATCGAACGCAGTTTGCCGGTGGTCGCCTTGCGAAGTGTTTCGTTGAGTGGATGGAGGACCCAATCGCCTCGATTGATCACTTGAGTTGTTAAAGTAAACTGGTCGTCTTTCTCGGGGAGTCGCTTGCCGTTCTTCTCGACAATTCTGCCAATCGATATACGGCCGATAGCGGGAGGCGTAATACTGAGGCCCTTGAGCATTCTGGTTCTCCGGTAGATAAAGGAAAGAAAGGGGAAAGCTGCGGCGAAGCAATTCAGACGGATACGAGGAACCGGCGTGAACCGGGTTTCGTGAGCGCGTACTGGGAGGTGAATTCCGGATGATCGGCGAGCAGTCGTTTCAGGTCGACGCCTGCGCCATCGCGACTGCGCTTGTACGACACCGAACCGGTCTCAAAGAGTGCCCGGTCGGCTTCGGACATTGCCTGCTGGATCGTCTGCTTGAGTACCGCTTCCTGTGTCTCGCGTTGCTCGATGTCGGCCCGTACCGCAACCAGATCGGCGAACACCGACGACAGGTGACGGTCATCCGAGAAATCGACAGTGCCTCCGGTTCCTGGATAGAGACACCGTAGCGCGCGATCCGCCGATTCCGAGCCGTCCGCCGGTGGCGGTGTATCTGTCTCGACGTAGCGCCAGAACGCAGCTTCGAGTTCGATCAGGCGAGCAATCAGCGCGTCGTCACGCTGGATGCGATGCACTTCGAGTTTCTGTCCACAGAGCAGTACCGCGACATCCGCCGCCTGTTTGCCAGTGACCGCGAGCTGGTGCTGAACCTGGCAGACCACGTATTCGGGTACGCCTTCGCGCCATAGACGTGCACCGAATTCTCCGGCCGTTTTACACTCAAGGATCTGCACATCTGGCATGCCGACGACCTCGCGGTCGATGTTGGCGAGCATCCACGGAATGGTCGAATGCTGAAGTACCGCGTTGACCCGCCTTACCTTGTTGCCCGTCTGTTTGGTGTAACACGCGGCGACGATCGGTTCAAGGAGTTGGCCCCAGTAGACAGGCTCACTGGTATCGTCTGAGTCCGGCTTTGGCAGGTTGGCATCACGCCCCGTCTTTGTTAGCCAGAGTTCAAGTTGCGACTGGTACGGACTGAGGCCCACGGCGGCAGCAGCATCACTTCCACCGATCCCGGATTTCCTCACCTCTAGCCAATCCTCGCGCGGCATATTCTTCGTATCCACAAGCCGCAACGCAGCACGATTGCTGCGATGCCCTGTAGGTTCAGGCAAAGACATGTTCAGCCTCCACAAATGAAAATGCCCGGTGGGAGCGATCCCGACCGGGCATCTATGCGGTAATGAAAAGCGATCATGCGACGAGTCTCATGGCCTCGTCCCAGGCTTTTTGCTTAAGGGTGGCTCCCGTACCGAACCATGCAGCATCGCGCCGATGATCTTCGCTGCGAGCGCGTCGATGGTGATCACAATACTCCGTCACTGCATTCAGAAGTCCGAAGGCTGTACCGGATGCCGATGCAAGCGTCGCTCCCATCCCCTTGCCGGCATACAGTGACTGTACGGCCTTGATGGCGGAATCGTTGGTAGCCGGAACCGGCTGACCCGAGCCGACCGGATACGTCAGCACACGACGCAAGAATGCTTCCGTAGCCGTATCGTTGACCTTGCATTCGGACAGGGCTTTCATCCTTGCGATGAAACCGTCCCAACTGGAAATCGCGATACCCAATTGGCGCTTGACCGCCTGTGCGTCGAACTGGCTACGATGCGGCACCTTCACGGCCCCGGCCGAATCGCCGAGCGCGATTTGCAAGGTGTTGTTACACACGACCCGAATGCTTGTAAATTGAGCTGTCGTTGCCATCGACCCGTCCGCTGACGTCGAGAGCAACAGATAGCCGTTCACGGTGTCCTTGCCTTTAAGCGACACGCACTGGCCGGTACGGGCGAGTGCCCAGAGTTTCTTGCCGTCTTTTAGTACCCCAGCGGTCTCAAGTTGGTAGCCCCCCACGTCAACGAGATCGCGGTAGAACTCCAAAATGGATTCGGGCTGTACGACCTGATAGCGCGACGAGACAACTGAGAGCGGCATCTTGTTGTCCGAACGATAGAGCACCTTTTGCTCGGGGAATGCGTGGATTGAGCCCAGGTTGGAACCGGCGTTGCCGGAGACAAAGCGGACTTCGGTTTCCTCGATACGCCAGTTCATACCGGCCTGCTGCGCCCACACTTCGAGAGGCTGATTGGCGGCAAGCTGATTGCCCAGGCCGTGCCAAGGCGTTTCGTTGACATAGGCCATGCTTTGTACAAGGTGCATTTGATATCCTAATAGAAAGTTTGAGAAACAGACAGCACAAATGCCTGCAGCCCTTCTGGGCTGCAGGCATGGCATGTCGAAAGATGAAAGCGGTAAAGACAAAGCCCAGCGAATGCTAGGACGCGTGCTGCTTGCCGAATGTGTGTCCACACGCCATGCAGTCGTAGTTGTCGAGCATGTGGTTGTCGATCTGCTCGCCAACGGCGCTGCCTGCGGCACAGCCGGCAGCGCCACCGAATAGTGCGCCCATGAGCGCGCCAGCCAAGCCGCCGAAGATCGAGCCGACGGGGCCTGCGACCATACCGAGGACTGCACCGGCTTCTGCACCGCCGAGTGCGGCAGCAGCACTACCGGCGGCACCGGCCGCAGCGCCAACCGCCCCGCCGGCTTTTCGGGCGTAATCCCGTGTGGTAACACGGGTCGAGTTGCAGCGGGGACAGGAAACGGAGTGGTTCATAGATCAGCCTCATCTGAGTTCAGGGCAAACGACGTTGCCCAGGCATTCCGGGTTGGATGCTCACTAAGGTGATATATGCGCGAGATTTTCTGCGATTGGGGTATTGTTATTGACTGGTGCACGCCAGTGTCTTGTCGGCGAGAGACAGCATCTCGTGGGTCTGCAGCAGATAAGCCCTCAGGAAGAAGGCGCGGCTGTGGCTGAGCTTGAGTTGCGCGACCTGCAGCTTGGTACGCTCGCCGTTGATGACGGCCCAGTCCTCGCTCCAGTCGAACTGGAACGCTTCGCCAGCGGCAAAGCGGAGGGGAACGAACGTCCCGCGCCCGGTCGTCTTTGCCTGCTCGTGCTGCTCCTGTCGCCAGCGCCGGGCAAACGCCGCGACACGATCATAGGAGCCAGTAAAGCCCAGCACGCAGAGGTCCGCGTGAATCTGCTTGAGGGTTCTACGCTGTTTGCGGGGCCGGGTCGCCTCGGTCTTTAGCCAGCCAGCAAGCTTCGCAGCAAACCCGTCGAGCTTGCTGGGGCTGTGGCGTTCGGGATAGGCGGGCAGTACGGTGCCGGCCCGTATGTAACGCCTGACCGTGTTTCTGGACACGCCCAGCCGTTTGGCAATCTCGCGCAACGAGACATGATCGCGAAAATGCCAGCGTCGGATGATGCTCAATATAGCCACGTCGATCACTCCGTTCCCCCGCCCGTTGCCGAGCAGGTCAGTGTTCTACGTGGGTCAATATTCGATGCAAATTACTGCGTAGAGTGGGTCAGGATTCCGTGCATGTATGGCCCCGACGCGTTTTGCAAGCTCGTTATATTGATGGGAAATGGTCTGCATGCATGTATCCGGCTTGCTGGTGGGCAATTGCCGAAGCACGCCCGCAGCCTTGATGAGATCCGCGCACCCTTGTCCTGAACAAATCAACGGCTTGGACTACGCAGCCGGCACGGAAAGCAGGTTTCAGGATGCTGGTTCTACCAATTTCGTCATCACGTACTAGAGCTACGCAAACCTACGTTGGGTGATACCAGAAGTTAAACGTGGATGGTGTTCATACTGCTGCTGGTTTATACAAGGCGTTGGTACTCAACAGGACCTGGAGAATGCGTGCGTTTTTGTTGGCTAGCGCTACTGCCGCGCAGTTGTAGCCGCGTCGGGCAATGAGTTGCTGTAACCATCGGCTCCGCTTGTCAGTCTTGCCGGATGCGTATTGCAGAACGGTTCTTGCACCATGGATCAGAAGTGTTCGCAAATAGGTATCTCCACGCTTACTTATGCCTTGGAGACGAGCCTTGCCACCCGAGGAGTATTGACGTGGTACGAGACCTAGCCACGCTGCGAGATGGCATCCGTTGGAGAACTGTTTGGCATCGCCGATGGCGCCCACAATTGCGGTTGCAGTGAGCGGACCTACGCCCTCGACCGCCGTAATCTTGCGGCATAACGCCGAGTTCTTCACGAAGTCTTTTATCGCTGTCTCGAGACAGTGAATCCTGGCTTCCAGCGCCTGCAGATGCTGCAACATGTCTGTAACCAGCGATTGAGCGAAAGGCGTCTGTTCGGAATCTTCACTGCTCAACAGGACGGGGATGGCACGTTTGAAAGCCTGCACCGAACGCGCAACTATCAGGCCGCGCTCTGCCAGAAGTCCTCTGACCTGATTGATGATGGCCGTACGCTGACGCACGAGAATGGCACGCATTCGATGCATCGCCTGAATGTCTTCCTGCTCGATCGATTTGACGCTCACAAAGCGCATTGTCGGTCGGGACGCCGCTTCGACAATCGCCTAAGCATCGTTGCAATCGTTCTTGTTTGTCTTGACGAACGGCGTCACATACTGAGGACTTATCAAGCGAACTTCGATACCCAAGGCACTAACGCGTCGCGCCCAATGATGCGCCGAACTGCAGGCCTCCATTACAACGATTCGTGGGCGAAGCTTGTGAACTGTCTCGATCAATGTACCACGCCCTATCTTCGAGCGATGCACCGCCTGCCCACTACGCCCGGCACTGTGAAGCTGGAAGAAATGTTTGGCGGAGATCAATGCCGAGAATATCGATTTCCATGATGAACCTCCGATGCGGTCTGGTTAAGACAACACTCAGCAGTATCGCGCTTCCCCGAGGGGGCGTCGGGTCCATCTCAGTAAATCAACAGGCTAACCAAGTTGCGGACCACATCGATCCACTAGTGGTGCAATGCTATCGGGACGGGACAGTCGACGTCCCGGTGCATGTCAGACTATCCTAGCTGCCGTGACATAGCGTACGATTCGTCACTCTTCTCCTAGAAGCTAGATGGTCGGGGTCGGTAAGCAATGACTGGGAGTTGTCCGGAGCTGACGTGGCAAACTAACGATAGAAGAGCGCAAGCGCAGTTGGCAACGTACAAGACACCGGTCCAGCGCTTCCCAGACCAGACAGCGCGTCGAGTTGCACGAACGGTGATTCGCTGGTTGACACGATAGACTCGAAGGGTAACGTGGTTCGTGATGCGTTCGACAATGCACTGCAAACAGGTCTCCGGGACGTTCCCGGACGCAGTCCATGTAAGACGCATCCCCCCTCAGCGAAAAGGAGGCAAGTACGCCGTGGTTAGTCAAAAGCAATGCCAATCGACATGTATTGGGCTCTCAGTTTGGTATCGAGATCGAAGCCTCCGTCGACTGAAAAGCAGCGTCACTTCGGCCCAAGAGCACTTCAACGTAAAACGGTGCCGGACATCCTTGTCTTGTTACTGAAGAGTCGGGTGACGCTCGACATTAACGAACAAGCGTCGTAATGAAGCTCAGGTCCGAGTTGAACCCAGTGACAAGCAATGCGAGATCGGGTCTCCTCGGTATTATGGTCGGCCCGCTATTTGGATTTTGGGTTACTCATGCAGAAAGACGACGAACGGATAGTGATGTTCTTTGACATCAAGGTGGAGACTTACGCGTCCCTAGGGCGCGCCGGAAAGCTCATGGGCCTGAAGGCCCACACCCTTGCAGACCTTTTCAAAATCGTCAAGACGTTACGGGCAGCAGACGATCTGCTGTCAATGAAGAATCGTAAAAGTACCGAGATGTGCTATCTCGCGGATCTTCGGCTTGACGACGATCTGGAGTTCTTAGTATTGTTGATCAACCGATCAGACAAGGCTGCTCCAAATTTCGTCCTCTCGGACCCGGTGAAAAGGCAAAGGCGGGAGATCATCAAGC
This sequence comes from Burkholderia sp. WP9, assembly GCF_900104795.1. Lineage (NCBI taxonomy): Bacteria > Pseudomonadati > Pseudomonadota > Betaproteobacteria > Burkholderiales > Burkholderiaceae > Burkholderia > Burkholderia sp. WP9. The sequence goes on along the minus strand of NZ_FNTG01000001.1, from coordinate 3,325,104 downwards.
GCAAGGACGAAGGCGCCGATTATTCGGCACACTTGGCAATTAGGCTTGTGTCTGTTGCTCCTCAAACCTACAGGGCGATACTTGAGGTCTCTCCGGGACTGCCGAGCGCAAAAATAACGGCTTATCTCAATCACGTGATGAGGTTGTGCGACCTCGCCTTCCCACAGGCTTTTCACCGTCCGCACCCAGACGGTTCCGTCGATCGCGATGGCAATCCGCGGATTGTCAAGGCGCGCCATCGGTTCGAGTTGCGCGGTCATCCTTCAACCGGCTTCTTCAAAGATCTTGAGTCTGGCAAGCTCGAAGGCATTGAGTTACTGGATGACAAACACAAGGATAATCCGTGGGACGCCAATGGATATATCGTGGAGGAGAAGCGTTCAGTGTTTCTCCATGAGAGTCACCAAAAGATCAAGGGCAGAATAATTGATGCTGTGAAATCGGTATGTGCTGAAGCGCGCAAGAAGAGCTTCGATCGGATGCGGGTCAAATTTAAGACGCAGGATGAGATTAGCCGGACGGTCACACTTGAGACGGAATCGGCGCAAATCGCCGACGACGAGAGATACGTTAAGAAGGAGACCATCCGAGATTTTCCCGCTCCACTTCCCGCATCGTTCGAGGTCATTTCGACCGAGATTAGCGAGCGCATGTGTGTTCTTCTGAAAGGGTAAGCGATAGCTATGATCCTTTATCAGCTGTGTCGTCCGATCGCGTATTTGGCGATAAAGCATCCCGAGAAAAAAATTGCAGACTGGTATGTGCCGCTATTTTTGGCATCCCTAGGGAGCATAGGTGCATTGCTGGCCCACGGACATATCAATTTCTTCGGGGCCGGTGGACTGGTCAGCTCGGTGTTGGGTTTTGTTCAGAATCTTCCAGGGTTCTATATCGCGGCCCTGGCAGCAATCGCTACGTTCGGAAGAAACGACATTGATTCTGTCATGCCAGGGAATCCTCCGCCTCGACTTGAGACGCTGACTAACAGTGGTGTCAGCAACTTAATCAGTTTGACGAGGCGTCGCTTTCTCTGCTTGCTGTTTGCGTTCCTCACGGTTGAATGTGTAGCGTTGACTATGTTATCCATTGTTGCCATTGCAGTAGCTCCGACGTTGTCAACCTGGGCCACGAAATGGCCAGTCGTTCATCTCGTGGCGTTTCTTGGCGTGTTCTTTGTTTACGCGATTTTGCTGTCACAACTTCTCGTTGCGACGCTGTGGGGCCTGTATTACCTAGGTGACCGTATTCATCAGCCCGATTCGTGACAGTTTGTGCGTGCCGTGTGTTTTCCACGCATTCGATGCTCAGGCTAAAATGAGACCATGCGCAGGCGGCCGGAAGGGCTACCTCCACGATTGGCTGGCATAGCGCCCTGTCAGACGTTGTTCGAGGTTTGCTGGTCATCGTAACGGATGACACCCCGGCCACCTGCGTACTCGGCGAAGTATCTGCGACGCGCTGACTATGCGTTATGTCAAGCGCATATGACCATGCGAACGATCAACTTCGCCCGTACCAATTTAAAAATTAGCGCAGATAAGGTTTACAGGATATCGCATGCCAGCACTGCAGTGGATCGGCAAGGAAGCTGTCACTCAGCATCACAAAGACATACCCTTTCGGTTGATAGAGCCGGTACCGGAGATTTCCGCTGGCCAAGAAGACACCGGAAACCTAGTTATACGGGGCGACAATCTTGAAGCGCTCAAAGCGCTACTGCCGCGCTACTCGGGCCAGGTCAAGTGCGTCTACATCGATCCGCCTTACAACACAGGCAACGAAGCCTGGATGTACAACGATAACGTAAATAGTCCGGAGATTCGCCGGTGGCTGGGCGAAGTGGTGGGTAAAGAGGGCGAAACGTTAGATCGACACGATCGCTGGTTGTGCATGATGTATCCACGCTTGTTGTTATTGAAGCAGTTTCTCGCGTCTGATGGGGTGATTTTTGTTTCCATTGGCGACGACGAGCTGCATCACCTGCGCGCTTTGATGGATGAGATTTTCGGTGTCAAACGCCGCCTCACCACGTTCGTTTGGCGCACGGATGGAAACTTCGACAATCAGGCAAAGATCAAGAACTGTCACGAGTACATCCTTGCGTATGCGATGTCCCCTGAACTTTTTCCGTTCCCAAAACTTGTCGATCCATCCGTTGGTGGCAACAGCAAACTGAACCGGGATAAGATTCAGAACACTATCGTAAAGAACGGACCCAAAAATCCGGTTAGCGATGTGACATTGCCTGCTGGATTTCCGGCCAGTATTGAGTGTGCGAACATCTCAGCGCGTACGGATAAATGGCCGCGGTATGAGCATGACGTTTTAATTGAAAATGGCGCACTCGTTCGCGCGGTTGTTGCCTCTAGCGGGTGGTCGTCCAAGGATATTCTGCTTCAGTTCATCCAGAACGGATTCGAGGCGGTAAAAGATAGTAAAGGCCAACAGACGCGGTTCGTGTTGACCCACACCGGTGCTATTGAATCAATTAAGGAACGGCAGGCTGCGAGTCACGTAATCTCCGTCATCAGTGGGGTGGGTAGCACCCAATCACAGTCCGCGGAGCTCGAAGAGCTTGGATTCAAATTCCCATTTCCGAAGCCTGTCGATCTGCTGAAGTATCTGTTTTCCATGATCGATACGACCGAGGGTATTTTTCTGGACAGCTTTGCGGGATCTGGAACCACTGGCCATGCGGTCCTAAAAAAGAATGCCGAAGACGGTGGTAAGCGACGTTTCATCTTGGTTGAGCTTAGCGAGAAGATTGCGCAGACTGTCACCGCCCCGCGCCTAAAGGCTATCTGTGAGGGCTACAGGACGAGTAAGGGTGTCGATGTTCCTGGACTGGGCGGCGGCTTCCAGTTTTGCCACCTCTCGGATCGCGCATTGTTCGCCACAGATGGCGCGATACGGTCTGATGTGACATTCGATGAATTGGCCGAATTCGTGTGGTTCGTTGAGACAGGCACAGGCGTTGGTATGACGTCGCAGCGGCCCGGGCAAGCTCGCAGCCCCTTGCTGGGCGTCTTCGACGGGCGTGCGGTCTTCCTGTTCTACAACGGAATTCTCAAAGATCGGTCTGATGCCGGCGGTAATGTGTTGAATGCGAGAACACTCGCGATAATGGACGAGATATTGCCCCATTTCGGGGGAGCACGCGTCGTGTACGGCGCGCGCAGCCGGTTTGACAAATCGAAGCTCTCGCAGCTAAACCTCACCTTTAATCAGCTTCCCTACGAACTGGCGGTTAAATCATGGGCTTGAAGGACTATCAGACTAAACTGCTGGAAGCGTTCGAGACATTCTTGGCACGCACGCGCGAGCTAAAGAGTCCTGCTGCGGCGTTCGCAGAGAGCACTCTTGCGCACTTCGGGCATGCGTTGCCGTATCACCCGTTACCAGGTGCCGATGCTGTACCGTATGTTTGTCTTCGTGTTCCGACTGGGGGAGGGAAGACGCGCATAGCCGGTCAGGCGATTGCGAAGGTGAATAAGGCATTTTTAGCAACTGAAAATTCGCTCGTCTTGTGGCTTGTGCCGTCAGAGCCGATCCGGGAGCAGACATTACGCGCCCTTAAAACGAAAGGTGAGCTGCTTAATGAAGACATGTGCGCGCTATTCGGGAGAGTGAATGTCCTTGACGTAGAGGAGGCACTGGCAATGACAGCGCCCACTCTGAATGCAGCGAACACGATTGTCGTGGCGACCATGCAGAGTTTCAAGCGTGACACAGCCGATGGTCTGCGCGTGTACCGCCAAAATGGCGCACTGTTGTCGCATTTTGAAGGCTTATCTGGCCCGCAAATGGGTGAGCGTTCTCTTGCTGACGTAATCCGGTTGCGGCGTCCGTTCATCGTCGTCGACGAGGCGCATAACCAGGGCACGCCATTGGCCGTTGACACTCTCGTTCGGCTCAATCCTTCATGTGTTTTGGAGCTGACGGCGACGCCTGATCGAGCGAGCCAGCCGTCGAATGTTTTGCGTAGCGTTTCCGCATCGACCCTTCAAGCTGAAGACATGTTGAAGCTTCCGCTGGAATTGGCAACGCATCCTGAATGGCGGGTTTCGTTGTCCGAAGCCATCGGCCGTCTGCGATCGCTTGAGAGAGAGGCGGGCGAGGAAGTCAAGCTGACTGGTGAAGTTATACATCCGGTAGTTATGCTAATTCAAGCAGAACGCAAGGACGCGCGAAGTGAGACGTTCACCCCGGAACGGGTGAAGCGCCACTTGGTCGACGACTTTAACGTGGCACCCGAGACGATAGCCATCGCCACGGGTGCGCTTGATGAACTGTCAGGGCGACAACTGAGCGATGCGGACTACCCTCAGTTCATCATCACTGTCGACAAACTTCGTGAGGGGTGGGATTGTCCGTTTGCCTACATCCTGTTTTCATTTCGCAACACAACTTCCGCGACGGCGGTGGAGCAGGTGCTCGGTCGAATTTTGCGCATGCCGCACGTTAGCCGAAAAAAGCGAGAGGCACTCAACCGCAGCTACGCGTATGTTGTCTCAGGCGAATTGGCATCTACGGTGCAAGGTCTGCGAGATGGGCTTGTGCAGAGTGGTTTTGAGCGTCTAGAAACCAAGGATCTGATTCGAGGACCTAGCGATAGTGGAAAGATTGATGATTTATTCGCAGGCCATAAAGATCTCATCGTCGCACTGCCGGAAATTGGCAACGCGCTCGTCCTTCCCGATGAAGGTGCCATCGCCGCATTGCCCAAAAACGTACGGGAGAAACTCGAAATTTCTCCTGAATCGGGAACGCTTACAATCAAAGGCGGGGCTGACGAAGCAGAAATTAGAAAGATCTCTGAGACCTTTCGCCAGCCCGAGGCGGCAAGAGTTGTACGACAGCAGTTGGATGCCGAGATCGCCGCGCAGATGGCGCGTTTTTCCCGTGGCGAAACACCAGCTGAACGTGGCATAACGGCGACGGTACCTCTTCTCGGAATCACCCAGCACGGGTTCTTCGACGTGTTCAACGAGACGCCATTGCTTGATGCGGATTGGGAGATATCTGACTTTGATCCCAAACTGACTGAAAGCGAGTTTGCGCATGATGTCGAGGCCATGCGTCGTGCGGCTTTGTCGATTTCTCAACTTGAAAAAATCGAATGTGACGTGTTCGATAGGCTCGATAGTCAGCTCGCCCTGTTCGGCCGCGAACAAGGTTGGTCGCCGACGGACCTTGTTCATTGGTTGGACCGCAATCTGTATTTCCCGTACTCCGACCAAGGGGAAAAAGCTGCGTGGCTTAACGCTGCGGTTTCATATTTGACGGCGACTCGTACCTTTAGTATCGACGAGCTCGCATATCGCAAATTTCGTCTTCGTGGCGCACTTGAAAGGAAGATGGTTGCCGGTTTGGTGCTTGCCAAGCAACGCGTATTCGAGGGCCTATTTGGCGATGAGAGTTCGTTCGACGTTCGCGACGAGCATTGCGTCGAATTAAGGCCGGGACGCTACGCGTATGACACTCCGTATGTGGGACTGCTGCCTCTGAAGCGCCACTTTTTCCCCGTCATCGGCAACCTGAAACCAAGTGGCGAAGAGTTTGAGTGCGCGGAAAAAATCGCCAACGAGCTGGACGGTGTTGAATGGTGGGTGCGCAACGTGGAGAAAAAGCCGAGCTCCTTCTGGCTACAAACTGCCTCCGACCGGTTCTATCCCGATTTTATCGTCCGGCTACAGTCGGGTGTGACATTGGCAGTTGAGTACAAAGGTAGCCATATTGCTGACGGTACGGACAGTAAGGAAAAGAAGCGTATCGGGGATCTGTGGGCGCGACGCAGTCAGGGGCGATGTAAGTTTGTATGGGTAGAAAACCGCGATTGGGGCGTGCTCAAAGCAGCGATTCGCTAACGTCGCTACCCGTCAGCTAACATGTGCCGAGGGGAAGGCCACACTGGGCAGGGTGTTTGGTATCGGTAAGAGGTCTGTCGAGTTCGAAGGTCGCGTTGCGAGGATTCTTTGACTTCGCGTGGGCCACCAGCAGGCGCAGGTCGTCGTGGTAAGGCAGCACCTGTGTTTCGAGCGTGATGTTGTCTTGTCTTGCCAGTCGGTCGAGCCGCCAAGCCGGAAGGTACAGAGCGCCCATATGCCCGCGCAAGCGATGGCGACGCACGACAGGATTTTCAGACACAGGTCGGCGAGATCGATGGCTTTTTTCATAACTGTCTCCTCTGCTTCAACCAGGACTTCCGGCAGAATCTCTTGTGATCGCGCCTCGTCGACGAAACCTGTCATAAGGACCATCTCTAAAAGGATGCGCACGCCGAACGCCGAACCTTGCTGGGCTTTCAGTGCGGAGAGAACGAGATGATTCGTTAACGAAAGACGATCAGAATCCTGGCGAGGCATCGGCAGCAGAAGCATTGTCCGCCAATGCAGGTGTCGAAGGCTGGCTTTGCCGGACTGCCCTAGCCTTGACTCGCTCCAAAGAAATTGCCTGTCGATCGGCGGTGAAAGTCATGCGGAGGGCGGCGTTGCGGGTGGGGCATGAATGCCGCCGCGTTGTGCTGTCTGTCTCGGCTTCCTTGCCAGCTTCGACGCTCCGGCTGCATTTCTAGCGGGCTTATAGTTGGCGGTTTTCAGGAAGACTGGATCGACATCGATGCGTGCTAACGCGACTCCGAAGCCAAGCCCGTTCAAGCCGATGATGGCGTTCTTGAGCGTGATCTTCGAAAAGAACGGCAGATCTTTTGGAAGATCCTTCGTGGTTGCGATGGCGTAGACGATCCGGTAGTTCTCGGCCTTAGGACGCGCGAGAGGGTCGTCGAGCTTGATGCTGGCGGGGAGCTTTTCGTTGAGCTTGACCCGAAACTCCTCATGGCGCATGAAGGTCTCGGCCGATACGCTTCCTTGGGCGAAGAGGTGGCTGAGCGTGGCTGAGCTCCTATAGAGCTTCACGTGGATGAGATCGCGTCCGTCGCGCACGAGGTCGCAAAATTCGATCTTGTCGTAACCGTTGCCAAACGAAATGTTTTTCTTGTCGAGCAGTTCGTATCCGGAGTTTTCCGTTGCGACGCTCGCGTTATATAGCCCTTCATTGGCGTGTTGGTAGAAGGGCATCTTCGCCGGGTCAACTTCGAGCCGCCTGAAGTGAGCGTCTATCTCATCGACGAACTTGCGGCTGACTTCATACCACAGGCCGTTGCGTAGAATGAAGGTCTCGTCGCCCATGGGGAGTTCCGCGTATAGGCACCGATAGGCCGCCCAGCTTTTGATCGACTGGTAGTTTGCATCGTTCACGTGGACGGAGATGGATCGGAGCAGTGTCGCGTTAGGTTTGCCGCCATGGTCGGCGATGTAGTCGATCAACTGGTCGAGTTGGAGCGTGCGGTGGTGCGCTGTCTTGGACCGCTGGTCGAACGAGTAGCCGGTCTGCTTTTCCCAATCGACAATCTCTGGTTCCCCAAGCCAGAGGTTCTCCGGTCGGGGATCGGATTGCAGGGCGTCGGTGAGTGCGTCGTCGAGGCATTCGATCATCGTTGAGTCGCGCACTCGATGAACATTGTCTATCCAGGCGAATCGCTCGGGGAGCGGCTTGTCCCGGTGGGCCAGTGCCTCGGCCAGAATCTTTGGTAGGTCGTCGAGAGTCGCTGGTGGATTGATGGTCAGCGCGTCGCGACCGCTAATGTGCTCGCCGAAGAGCGCGACCTCAGATGTTCCTGTGACCGCATGGACCATGTCGAGCTCGGGGTCGATATTCAAATCGAATATATCGGCGTCTCGCGAGCTTTGGCTCCGTATGTGCAACGGATTGACCTCGTGGCTCGCCTTGTCGAGGCTGCGCAGCTTTTGCGGGTCAATCGAATTGAGCGTCACACGCAAGCCGAAGTCGCGATCGGCGAGGTCAAGGTTGATGAGGTGGTGCCCCATCCCGAACGAGAGCGCGAACACCGCGCCGGCATGCCGGACCAGCAGGACGGCTCCCTCCGACCGGTTACCCTCGAAAAGATCGGGCGGCACCTCTTGGTTGCGGACGAGAAACGGAGCCCAGTCTGGCAATTTCGGACGCGAGGTTTTCTTGGCGTAAAGGCGGGCGTTTCCCTCGCTAATTTTCAAGTCAATAGGCGGCTTTGCTCGGTCGGTTTTGACGATTTGGTCGTCTTTCAGCTTCACATCCCTGACCAGATAGATCGTAAGATGCTCTCGTTTGGATTGATGCTCTCTCATCATCGCCCCCGCCATCATTTTCGTTTTCCCGGCGTCGCGCCCAGCGGGCGTGAAACTGAGTTCCGAAACAGTGCTCCCAATATGCGGCGATCGTCAATATCCTTCGACAAAATGCAGCCCCAAAGGGTTGAAAGCAAATTGTTAGAAAGGATGGCTCGTTCCACCTACGCCCTTCTCTACATTGCTACGTCGTTGGCTATGATCGAACATAAACTTCGATTGCTTGGAACAAAGGGAAACGCCGATGACTGACGCCGGGATTTCGACTTTATTCAATCGCGAGCAACTATTCGGGGAGGTGTGGGCCGCTCCAATGGTGCGCGTTGGCGAGAAATACGGTATTTCTGGCGCCGATGTTCGGCGAGTATGTGACGCACTTCAGGTGCCGGTGCCTGCGCTAGGGCATTGGACGCGCGTTGAACTAGGGCGGGCAGTAGAGCGGCCCGCACTTCCGCCTATGTCGGCACAACAAATTGTGACGGCTACTTCAGCGATCGAAGCTGTAGTCGATCGTCCGAGACGGCGCGTAGGCCTGCGAATCCGCGAGCAGGCGCGGCGAAATGTCAGCGATTTGATTGAGACTTTGCAGGAACGGCGAGATTGGCATCGCGCTATCAAGGGATTGCGCGACCAAATGGAAAAAGACGCTGCTCGTGCCGATCACCTTAAAAAGAGACATGAGTGGGAGCAGGCTCATCCGGGAAAGCGTTATCCACCTGATGCCGATGCCATATATGGAAGGTGGGAGTACTTTTGTGACGCCGGTCAACTGCTGCTGACTGCCACGCATCGCAAGCTTGTTGCACGTCTGTCCCTGGGTAGTTATAAACGAGGGCTGTCGGTGCTCAACATGATCTGCCATTCGGCAGAGCTTGGTGGATACGCAGTCGAAATGACAAATGGTGACGAGCGATTAAAGTTGTCGAAGGATGGCGCCTATGTTGAGATTCGCGTCACCGAAAAGCTGACTCAGGGTACCCGATACCGTATCAACAGCTGGGACAAGTCTCGCGAACCCATGCGAACGCTGACGCCCACTGGAAAGCTTGCGCTATTTGTCGAGCAGCAAGGCACAGGTCACACAGAGCTACCTGACCTTCCGGATCAACTGCTCGAGCGCCAGCTTGAACGCATTCTTGCGGCCATCGACTATCGACATAGTGGCTCTCTCGAAAGGATCATCGAATGGGCCGAACGTGACCGGAAATGGAAAGAGGCTGAAATCAGTCGACAGGAAGATGAACGGCAGCGAAAGGAAGCAAAAAGGAAGGTCGAGGAAGAGGGTCAACGACGCGAGGAGTTACTTTTAGAAGTCGAGAGTTGGCAACGTGCAGAACTGATCCGTGCCTATCTCGCGTTGCTCGATAGCAGGTTAGGAGGCGCTGCTCGGCCCGCGGACGGATACAGCGCTTGGCGCGAATGGGCCGCGACGGTTGCAGATGAGTTAGATCCTACCCGTCGCCGCGTGAGCAGCATGCCCACAGATCGAGACTAGGCCTGCGATGAAGTGAAGCCGCAGTGACTTACCTCGTTGGCTCGAACGAAATTTGGGCTTGCTCGAGCATCCAAGCTTCGATTTTATCGTGCCACATCCTCAGTAGATCGAGCGGGCGGCGTCGATAATGCTTCTCCGCGATTGCCGACGGCTTATGCCCCTGGATTTGGGCGACGACCCCAACAGGGACCTCTACCCACTCCGACAGAGTACCGAACGATCGGCGCAGGCCGTGCAGTGAAATGTGCGGCAAACCCGTTGGGGCCAACGCGCGGTTGTGCGCATGCCGCGGTTCGGCAATCTTCCCATCTGATGCCGTTTTACTGGCAAATACCCACTCGGATGGTGCCCACTGCTTGCCATGTTGGGCGAGACGCGTGCCCTGCCGCTTGTTGGGAGGAGTTTCATTCAGTCGTTTCAGATTCAACAATAGACTCGCCAAATACGGAGACAGCGGGATAGTTCTGCCGCCGGTACCCTCGATTTTGTCGTTCATGGTTATGCTGCGCCAGCGGAAGTCCACATCTTCCCAGCGCAATGCCGCTAGCTCTTCCCGACGAGCGCCTGTGATCAGAAGGCCTTGCAGGTACGCACCGATGACAGGATTCTCGATGCAACGGACGGCGCCAAACCAAACATTCAGCTGTTCGCGCTGCAGACAGTCGTCTTTCGCGACGCTACGAGGCAGAATTCCCTTTACCTTTGGCGACGCGTAGGCGTCGTGGGATATAGTGCCTGCGTATGTGTCGTGCGTGTCACACCATCGAATGAACGCCTTAAACAGACCAAACGCATGAGCGGCGTTCGTCGGTCCTCGGGCTATTTCAACCTCAAGCCACTCGGTCATACTCGTTGCCGTGATCTCGGACAGTCTGTGTGGCATGAGTGGTGCCAACGGGCCGCGTACTTTTTCTTTGCCTCCACGTTTTGCGATACCACCGCCGGGCGCGGAGAGGTTGATATGGTCTGTGATGTACCTTTCCGACCTCGGCTTCTTCGTCTTGGGTGAAATCTTCGTTCTCAGATGCTCTAGGTACTGGTCCCAGGCTTCCCTGACGGTCACACCCTGACGGCGTTTGGCTGCCTGTCGCGCCTCGTGTACAGCCTTTTGCTCAGCCTCTCGTTCCCGCGGATCGATGCCGCCGTCGATGAGCGTCTGGAGGCTACGTGCTCGCTCCTGTGCCACATCGATTGCCCAACTTCTCGGATCACCGATGGTGATCCGTACCGTCGAACCATGTATTTTCCCTTGGAAAATGTAAGCTTTGGCACCGCCAGCTGTGGCCCGCAAACCCAGCCCCGGCGTCTTGCTGTCCCAGAGAAACGACTGTGACTTACCTTCGGTGCAGCGATGGGCTTCTATCCGCGCTGCAGTGAAATTGACCTTCGCCACCGAGCCTCCTTTTTTGTGAGTCGGCAATCCCGTGTAACTGCTGTGTAACCGAATTATGGGGTAGTGAAGGTATTTTGATCAACATGAATGAGTTGTTGATCTTAAGATATTCATTAAAATACAATGATTTGCGCGGGTCGATGTATGTCGATCTATCCAGATGAATCTCGACTTGTTCGTATTCGCAATGCGAAGGTCGGGAGTTCGATCCTCCTCCTCTCCACCAAACGGCCATATCAGAGCCCTGCAAGTCCAAAGACTTGCAGGGCTCTTTCTTTTCCACTCAAAGACCTAAACCCCGAGCGATGCAATCCGGGAGCAAAGGCGCATCCTCAACGCCAAAGCCTCGTTACAAGCCATCAACCCGAACCAACCCGTACTAACCCGCGTCAAGCGCCCTCGAACGTGCCCGGGCAGCTTCAGCCGGCGAGTTGGTCGATCGCGCCGAGCGGCTTGGCATTCGTCTACTCGCTGGCCGTCGGTTCTCGCCTAATGGCGAGGACATGCAAAGCGTGCGGGCTGGCTACGGCAATCTCGACGAAACCGAAATGGCCGCCGCACTCGCGCGGCTCGGCGGCGCGGTTCGATATTCGCGTTGATGCAAGGAAGCCGAGAGGAAACGTTTGTTTGATCTTCCAACGCTGGTCGCATGCCGCGCGTCTGCGACGCATCACGCCTCCGCATGCTTGCGCCGCGCACCCTGGCACCGCGCTTAGTCAGAGAAGAACGCTCAGAACCGATCCCACCCGTCATCCGCACCGACCGCCACGGCTGCCGTCGCCATTGCGGCAACCGGCGCGGCAACCGGCGCGGGCGTCGCGCGCACGGCGCGCCGGACAGGCGCAACAGCCGATTCGCGTCGCTGTATTTCCTTATGCACGGGAACAGCAGAACCAGAAGCCATTGCCGCATCGCTATTCAGAATCTGAAAGAATGCCACCGCCTCGTTCAACTGCTGGCCCTGATCTTCCATCGACCGCGAAGCCGCCGCCGCTTCTTCTACCAAAGCGGCATTCTGTTGCGTGACGTTGTCCATCTGCGTGATCGCGAGATTGACCTGCTCGATGCCACGGCTTTGTTCGCTCGATGCCGCCGCGATTTCCGACATGATGTCCGTCACCCGCGCCACCGCCTGGGTGACTTCGGCCATCGTCTTGCCGGCTTCACCCGCCAGTACCGAGCCGTCGCGGATCCTGTCCACGGAGCTGGCAATCAGGTCTTTAATCTCCTTGGCTGCGCTCGATGAACGCTGCGCCAGGCTTCTGACTTCGCTCGCGACCACCGCGAAACCGCGACCCTGTTCGCCCGCGCGTGCAGCTTCGACGGCCGCGTTGAGCGCAAGAATGTTCGTCTGGAACGCAATGCCTTCGATAATGCCGGTGATGTCGGCGATCTTGGTGGAGCTGTCGCTGATGTCGTGCATCGTGCTCACCACCTGGCCGACCACTTCGCTGCCTTTTTGCGCGACTGACGAAGCATTTGTGGCCAGCATGCTGCCCTGCTGCGCATTGTCGGCGTTCTGCTTCACGGTGGAAGTGAGCTCTTCCATGCTCGACGCCGTTTCCTGCAGCGACGCAGCCTGCTGTTCGGTACGCTGGCTCAGGTCCATATTGCCCGCGGCGATCTGGCGTGCCGCGCCGGCAATACTCGTGCTGCTGTCGCGCACGCGTGCGACGATCGTCGTCAGCCGTTCGTTCATCTCGCGCAGGGCGCCCAACAGCTTGCTGGTTTCGTCGCGGCCGTTCACGGTGATGCGCGTGCGCAAATCGCCTTCCGACACGGTGCGCGCAACGTCGATCGCCTGGCGCAACGGTCCGGTAACGGCGCGCGTGATCAGCACGCATGCGCCGATCGCGAGTGCCACCGCGATCAGGCTCATCGCGATCAGCAGGTTGCGCTGGTTCTCGTAGTGCGCCGCGTATTCGTTGATCATCTGTTCCTGGCGGCCGTGCGTGTAGTCGGCATACGCGTTAGTCGCGCGAATCAGCGCGGCGAGCAGCGGCCGGCATTGATCGTCCATCTTGACGATCGCTTCGTCGCGTTTGTTGTTCAGCGCGAGATTGACGATGTCGGTGGCGACCGGTCCGTACGCTGCCTCCACCCGATTGATCTCGGCGACGAGGCTGCGCGCTTTCTCCGAGGTGTCGGTCGCGGCGGCGATCATGTCGTTGAGCTTCTTCAGATTGGTTTGCACATCTTCATGTGCGCGCAGCACGTCGGCTTTCTCGAGGTCCAGATCCTGAGGTTTCGTTACGAGCACGAGATTACGCGCGGCGATGGCCCGGCGGTCGACGGCGGTTCGCACCTGCACCGCCATGTCGGCGCGCGCGTTGATGCCGTGCACGAAGCCGGAAAATCCATCGGTTGAGTCGCTCAGCGCCTTCAGCGAAAGCGAGGAGACCGCGACGACGATTAGAGACAGCATGCCGAAGCCGGCAATGAGTTTGGCTTTGATTGTGAGGTGCTTCAATGTCATGATTTTTCTCCAATAACGAAACGTGAATGCTTCGCAATGGACTCTCAGGTCCGGGCATGGGAGCGTCTGTGTGGCCGTCGTACATGGCGGCGGCCCCGCGCTGTTTACCGCTTCCGTGTCTCATGTCGAATGCATGACTTGCCGCATCGACGTAAGACGCAAAAGAGGCATCCCATTCACCGAATATCGGATCGCGACCGCTACTCCTGAAGGCTAATCGGGTATATCACTAGAAAGTTTGCGCACGATGACCGAAGAAACGCACAATTTCGTGCCGATTGAATAATTTGGTCATTGAGTGAAAGGCTCGGATTACACTTGCGTCTCGTGTCGGCGTTCTGAACGCGGACGGAGGACATGGCAAAAACCCGCCTTGCGGATCGTTCGGCGCGCCACAGCGTCTGGTACGCTACCGGTTCACGGTACGCGCCAGCCCGGACGCGGCCTTCATGCTCACGCGCGCGGGTCCGCGCCTGCTCGAACGAAAAACCATGGTGACGAGCCGACCGAACATCGTGATTGCGATCAGCATCGTGCTAGCTAGCGCGATTCTCGCGATCGCCGTGTGGGTGCTGGCGCAAATGCGCGACGACGCATTGCGGCGCGCGCAGGATTCCGTGTTTAACGTGTCGTTGCTGGTAGAGCGCGACGTGTCGCGTAATCTCGAGATCTACGACCTTTCGCTGCGTGCGGTGATCGATGGGCTGAAACAGCCCGGCGTGCTCGACCTGAAGCCGGCACTCCGCCAGATGGTCCTGTTCGACGGCTCGGCAAGCGCGAAAGACATGGGTTCGATCCTCGTAACCGACGAGGCCGGCAACGTCAGGTTCGACTCACAGGCCTCGCCACCGCGCCAGATCAATCTCGCCGACCGTGATTACTTCAAGGTGCAGCGGGACTCTCCCAATGCCGGCCTGTTCATCAGCCACCCGTTCATGCCGAAAGTGAGCGGCAAAGACGTCAGCATCGCGCTGAGCCGGCGGATCACGCGGCCGGACGGCAGTTTCGGCGGCGTGGTGGTGGGCACCATGCGCCTCACCTATTTTCGCAGACTGTTCGCCGGCATGAATCTCGGCGCCGGCGGATCGATGGCGTTGATGCTGAACGACGGCACGATGCTGATGCGGCGTCCGTACGATCCGAAAATCATCGGCATCAATCTGACCGGCACTTCCAATTACTCACGCTTCACCCAGCAGCCGAGCGGTGACTTCTTCGGCACGGCGGCGATCGACGGCGTCGAGCGCTGGTACGCGTTCCGTCATATCGACATGTATCCGCTGATCCTCGACGTCGCGCTGTCCACGCACGACATTTACGTGGAATGGCGGCGCCGTGCGTGGATCATTGGCTCGCTGATCGGCGCGCTCGACGTGACGATTATCGCGCTGGCTATGCTGTTCTCCCAGCAACTGCGCCATCGCCGCGCGGCGGAAGAAGAGTTACGCGTGCTGGCCCGCACCGACGGGCTGACCGGCCTCTTCAATCGCCGCACCTTCGAGGAGCAGGCGGAAGAAGAGTGGCGCCGCGCGCAGCGCAACGCGTGGCCGTTGTCGATGCTGCTGATCGACGTCGACAGTTTCAAGGGTTTTAACGATCTGTACGGCCATTCGGCGGGCGATGAAGCGCTCATTAGCGTGGCCCGCTGTATTGCGCAGAGCGTGCGGCGCCCAGGCGACACGGCGGCGCGCTATGGTGGCGAAGAGTTTGCCGTGCTGCTGCCGGATACCGACGAAACCGGCGCAACCCATATCGCGGAGAAGATTCGCGCCGCGGTTCAGGCGCTCCAGCTTCGCCACGTGGCGAGCTCGCACCATGTGCTCACCGTTAGCATTGGCGTCGCGACTGCGCTACGCGACACATTCGCCACGAGTCGCGCCCTCGTGAATGGTGCCGACGAAGCTCTCTACGAAGCCAAAGACGCAGGCCGCAATCGCGTGCTGTGCTACCACGCGACCACCCGTGCGATGCGTGTGATCCGTGCGACGCCCGGCTCTGCCTCTGCAGCGGAATCCGTCACCCAAGCGAAAAACTCCACCTGACGAATCGGGCGATGCTTCGATTGCGCGATGCAGATTGCTCGACGCGTCGTGCGCTGCCGGAGAGGACAAAGATCGCCAAAGACGTGCCGCGCAGGCGCCGCTTTCGCAACACACGCGTGAACGCCAACGCGTAAGTGCGCTTGCGCGAGTAACAGATCGTGCGCGAGCAACAAATCATACTGACGAAAAAAAACCGCTCACGCTGGGGGAGCGTGAGCGGAAAAGTCGGAGAGTTACAACATCGCATGCGCTTGCTCATGGGGATCAACGCAGCAGGCCAAGTCTAAGTGTCCGCCGCCGCCCCATAAATCAGACAAATCCCAATCGTGGCGTCAACTTGCCGATCGTCCGGTCTTTTGCGATCCGGCCCAGTCCCTTCGGCATCGCTTACAACATCCTGTCCCGGTTATTCCTGACATTTCGCGCATCAAGTCGCGGTGATGGCCGCCGTAAATGAGGTGGGAGCGTCGCTGCGCAGCCAGAAGGTCGCGAAATACTTCGCGATGGCGCGGCGACTCGAGCGTCCCGTCGTGACTCGTGAAGGATGGTGAAATGAAGTGGTTCGACCGCATGCCTGTGTTCAGGAAACTGCTGCTGGCGTTTTCCGTTGTGATTGGTTTTTGCGTCGTGATCGGCGTGACTTCGCTGAGTACGCTGTCGTCGATGCACGACATTACCGAGGCGATCGGCAATAAACACATGAACGGCCTCTATTGGATGGAAGAGGCGAACCGCCACAAGATCGACTCCGATCTGGCCGCCGCGAACCTCGGCTATGCGGCCGACGACGCCGGCCGTCAAAAGTTGAAGGACAGCATTGTCGGCTCGCTCAAGGAAATGCACGGCGGCTACGACCAGTACCGCGCGACGATCGGAACGAGCAAGGGTCAGGCCATGTTCGACGACGTGCTGCGCGCGTCGGCGGCGTGGGAAGGCATCGTGCATCAGCAGATCGGTCTCGAACCGGTTCCGGCCGGCGTCGACAACAACGAACTCGTGCGTCGCGCGATTGCGTCGAGTGAGGCGCTGCGCGATCGCATCATGGCGCTGATCGACTATCGCCGCGAGCAGGCCAACGCAGCGCAGCAGGAAGCCTCCGCCGGCTATCAGCACATGCGCATCGTCATGAGCGTGCTGGTGCTCGGCGCGATCGTCGCGGGGATGCTGCTCGCCATGGTGATCGCGCGCCGTCTGTCCGCGCAACTCGGCGGCGAACCGGATTACGCGATGCAGATCGCCAACCGCATCGCGGACGGCGACCTGAGCGTGCGCGTCGAGACCCGCACCGGCGACACCCACAGCCTGCTGTTCGCGTTGCGCAACATGCGTGAGCGGCTGGCCGGCATCGTGTCGGGCATCAGCGAATCGAGCGAGTCCATCCTGATGGCGTCGGGTGAAATTGCGCAGGGCAATACCGATCTGTCGCAGCGCACCGAGGAACAGGCCGCCGCGCTGCAGGAAACCGCGTCGAGCATGCAGGAGTTGACCTCGACAGTGAAGATGAACGCCGAGAACGCGCAGCAGGCGGGCGGCGTCGCGCACGGCGCTTCGGAAGTGGCGGCGCGCGGCAGCCACCTCGTGGGCGACGTCGTCGAAACCATGCGCGAACTGGCGGCCGGCTCGAAGCGCATGACGGACATCATCGCGGTGATCGAAGGCATT
This sequence comes from Burkholderia sp. WP9, assembly GCF_900104795.1. NCBI lineage: Bacteria > Pseudomonadati > Pseudomonadota > Betaproteobacteria > Burkholderiales > Burkholderiaceae > Burkholderia > Burkholderia sp. WP9. The sequence goes on along the minus strand of NZ_FNTG01000001.1, from coordinate 3,307,853 downwards.
GCGTTCCAGACCAATATCCTCGCGCTCAACGCGGCGGTGGAAGCGGCGCGCGCCGGCGAACAGGGGCGCGGCTTCGCGGTGGTGGCGGGCGAAGTGCGCTCGCTCGCGCAGCGCAGCGCGTTGTCGGCCAAGGAGATCAAGGAGCTGATCGAAAGCTCGACGGCGCGCGTGGGCAGTGGCGCCGAACTGGCCGAGCGGGCCGGGCAGACCATGGCTGAAGTCACGCACGCGGTCAAACGGGTGACTGACATCATGGGCGAGATTTCGTCGGCGTCGCAGGAGCAGAGCACCGGCATCGAAGAGGTCAACCGCGCGGTCGCGCAGATGGACGACGTGACGCAACAGAACGCGGCGCTAGTCGAGCAGGCGGCTGCCGCAGCGGCGTCGATGGCGGATCAGGCGCGGCAGCTGCAGGCGGCCGTCACGGTATTTTCGCTGGAAGCCCGGCACGGCTGAACTTGCCAGGCCTGGTGGCACTCCGTACACTCGCGCGTAATTCCTGGGCGACGCCTTGTTCCGGCGCCGCGCCACCATAAATAGCGCCGAACAGAGGAGAACCCCCGCCATGGCCGATTCCTACTTCCCCCGTTGGCGTGCGCAGCCCGCACCGGCCGAGGGCCGCATCGTCGGCACCGACGAGCGGCTCGCGTGGCCGCAAATGTTCGCAATGGGCGTGCAACACGTCGTCGCGATGTTCGGCTCGACTGTGCTCGCGCCGTTGCTGATGGGCTTCGATCCGAACCTGTGCATCTTCATGTCGGGCATCGGCACGCTGTTGTTCTTCGTGCTGGTGGGCGGGCGCGTGCCGAGCTATCTCGGCTCGAGCTTCGCGTTCATCGGTCTCGTGATCGCGGTGACGGGGTACGGCGGCCACGGGCCGAACCTGAACATTCCGGTGGCGCTCGGCGGGATCATCGCGTGCGGCGTGGTGTATGCGGTGATCGGCCTGATCGTGTCGGCGGTCGGCACCCAATGGATCGAGAAGCTGATGCCGCCGGTGGTCACCGGGGCGATTGTCTGCGTGATCGGTCTGAATCTGGCACCGATCGCCGTGCACGGCGTGAGCGGCAGCAACTTCGATTCGTGGATGGCGCTGGTCACCGTGCTGTGCGTGGGCGCGGTCGCGGTGTTCGCGCGCGGCATGCTGCAGCGTCTGCTGATTCTGGTCGGCCTGCTGATGGCGTATGTGATCTACGCGATCGTCACGAATGGCCTCGGCATGGGCAAGCCGATCGATTTCGCCATCGTCGCCAACGCCGCGTGGTTCGGTATGCCGCACTTCACGGCGCCCGTTTTCAACATGCAGGCCATGACCTTGCTCGCGCCGATCGCGGTGATCCTGGTGGCGGAGAACCTCGGGCACATCAAGGCGGTGAGCGCGATGACGGGCCAGAATCTGGACCGCTACGTCGGCCGCGCATTCCTCGGCGACGGACTCGCGACGATCGTGTCCGGCTTTGCCGGCGGCACCGGTGTCACGACGTATGCGGAGAACATCGGCGTGATGGCCGTCACCAAGATCTATTCGACGCTGGTCTTCGTGATCGCCGCGGTGATCGCGCTGGTGCTGGGCTTTTCGCCGAAGTTCGGCGCGGTGATCCAGACCATTCCCGGGCCGGTGCTGGGCGGTGTGTCAATCGTCGTGTTCGGGCTGATCGCCGTGACCGGCGCGCGCATCTGGGTCGTCAACAAGGTGGACTTCTCCGACAACCGCAATCTGATCGTGGCCGCGGTCACGCTCGTGCTCGGCGCCGGCGATTTCTCGTTGAAGCTCGGCAGTTTCGGTCTGGGCGGCATCGGCACCGCGACGTTCGGCGCGATCATTCTCTACGCTCTGCTGAGAAGGAAGCCGGCGCAAGGTCCGGTGGCCTGAGCCTCCTCTCTCGTATCAAGCGGTTCGGCGGCGGCGCGGGCTTCTGTCTCCGTGATGTCTCATGCGGAGAAACGCGCCAGCCGCTGGAACCGCCATCACGCAGCGTCGCGCGTCAGCGCCTGCGCGCCGTCAGCGCAGTCTCTGACAGGTCCACTTCGCGCATCAGCTTGTTCAACGTCTCGTCATTGATCTCCTGAGTGCTGCGCAGCGCGAGCAGTGTCTTGCGCTCGGCTCGCATGGCCGCGAGCTTCATTCTGAACTCCAGCGCATCGGCGCGGCGCGCCAGCTCGCGGGGCTCCTGCTCTTCATCGAGCGTGGCGAGGCGGCGCCGATAGAGGTCCATGACTCGCGCGGTGACATCCGCCGCGTACGCCGAAGCCGATTCATCCAGATCAGCGCACTCGGTGTCGTGCACCTCGTCGACGGCCCGAATCGCCGCTTGCGCGGCCATCGTGCGCGCGAGCAATTCCTCGGCGGCATGCGGATCCTTGCCACGGCGCCAGCCATTCAGCAACAGCGGCAGCGCCACGACGGCCACCAGCAGCGAAAGCAGAATCACGCCGGATGCGATGAAGATCGCCAGATCGCGGCCCGGCAGCGGGACGCCACCCGGCAACACCTCCGGCAAGGACAGCACGCCCGCGAGTGTCACGGCCCCGCGTACGCCGGCCACCGTCGTGATCGTGACCGTGCGCAAACCCGGCACCGCATTCGCCACGCCCTGCTTCGCGGCGCCGCGGCTCGCGAACCAGCGCAGCAGCCACACCCACACGAAGCGCATCGCATAGAGCGCCACTCCGACCGCGGCGATATAGCCGATCAGCAGCCAGACCTGCGCGTTGCTGGTCTCGTGCGCGTCGAGCAATGCGCGTCCGAGAATGTGTGGAAACTGCAGCCCCAGCAGAATGAACACCATGCCGTTGAAGACGAACTCGATCATCGTCCACGTGCTGGTGGCGCGCACCCGTGACGACACCGGTCCGGCGTTCGCAATCGTCGCGTAGTTCATCATCATGCCGGCGGCGACCGCGGCCAGAATGCCGGACAACTCGAGGCGTTCGGCGATCAGATACGCGGCGAACGGAATCAGCAGCGTCATCACGACGCCGGGCGCCGGGTCGCCTTCTTCGGTGAGATTCAGGAAGCGCGCCGACACGAAGCTGAACAGCCAGCTCACTGCCGCGCCGATCGCAAGGCCGCCCGCGGCGATGATCACGAAACTGATCGACGCTTCGCGCAACGAAAACACGCCGGTCAGCGCGGCGGCAATGGCGAACTTCAACGCGACCAGTCCCGACGCGTCGTTCATCAGCGCCTCGCCTTCCAGAATGTGCATGAGCCGCCCAGGGATCTTGCCCTTGCCGACGATGCCGGACAGCGCCACCGCATCCGTCGGCGACAACACCGCGGCCAGCGCGAACGCAACCGGCAGCGAGATCGACGGCACCAGCGCATGCACGAAGTAGCCGACCACCAGCACCGTCATGAACACGAGGCCGAGCGCGAGCATCAGGATCGAGCGGCGCGCCATGAAGAATTCGCGCTTGGGAATGCGCCATCCGTCCGCGAACAGCAAAGGCGGAATGAACAGCATCATGAAGATTTCCGGGTCGAACGTGACGTGCAGCCCGAGCTTCGGCCATGCGAGCAACGCGCCGATCGCGATCTGCACGAGCGGCAGCGGCAACGAGACCGGCAAGATGCGGGTGACGACGCCCGAGGCGGCGACGGCGAGCAAAAGAATCAATACGGTAAAGACAATGTCCATCGGTCTATTTCGGGGGATATAACGGCGTTGCTTCGGTGATCTTCGCCTATCGGCCATGCGGCGCTTACGAAGTGCAAGGCCGAAGTTTAGCCCGTCGACGGCTTGTGCCATCGCCGGCGCGGCACGAGGGTGGCATGAGGGCGTCACGAAGGCGCCGCGAAGGCGCCAATCCGCGGCGCATGAGCGCCTCGACGAGGTTGCGCACCTTAACGGTGCGCTCTACGCCCACGAGCGGCGCATGCTCCCGTCCGCGTGCGCAATCTTTCGTATAAATTTCATTGGAATGTGCGTCAGCGTGCGCATGGAGCTTGCTTAAGGTATATCGATGACGCACATTTGAGAAACGGCGCCGAGGTTGTTCGCCTCCGCGTTCGGACCGGCCCGGCTCTCGCGTGAGAGGACTGCATGACGATTGCGCAACAGGAAAGAACGGCCAGCGCGCCGCATGGCTTCGAGGTCGAGATGACGTCGGGGCTCGAACGTTTTACGGTGCAGCATGGCGAGCTCACGCTAAGCAGCGTGTTTCAGCCGATTTTCAGTCTGTCGCATATGCGGGCTGTCGGCTACGAAGGGCTGCTGCGGGCGCATGATGGGCTCGACCGGCCCGTGTCGCCGCTCGACGTATTCGGCGAAGCCGCGCGCCTCGGCGACGTGCTTCAGGTGGACCGGCTGGCCCAGACGCTGCATCTGGAAAATTTCAAGGTGCTCGGCGCGGAGCGCGAATGGCTGTTCCTGAACGTGCATCCCGGCGCGCTCACCGATCCGTATCTCGCCGCCGCGTTGCTGGCCACGTTGAAGCGGCTCGATTTGCCGCCGCGGCGCATCGTGCTCGAAGTGCTCGAACATCGCGCGGAAGATCTGGAGCGTCTCGCCGACGCCGTGCGCCAGTTCCGCGAGCGCGGTTTCCTGATCGCACTCGACGACTTCGGCGCGGGACACTCGAACGTCGAACGGATCTGGCAATTGAATCCGGATATCGTGAAGCTCGATCGCGTCATGCTGTCGCACGCCGCGCATCGTGCCGACATGGCGACGATTCTGCCGGGGCTCGTCGCGCTGCTGCACGAGGCGGGCAAACTGGTGCTGATCGAAGGCGTGGAAACGGAGCATGAAGCGCAAATGGCGCTCGCCTGCAACGCGGACTTCGTGCAAGGCTTTTTCTTCGGCCGCCCGAACCCGGGCGCGGCCGACGCGCTGCACGCCACCACGTGCATCAGCGAGCTCACCGAGCGTTATCGCGACCAGACCGAAGCGCGCGAGCGCCGCAACGCAAGCCGGCTTGCGCCGTACTTGCGGGCTTTCGAGCGGGCGGCGGAACGCCTCGCGGCCGGCGAACCGCTCGAGGAAGTGTGCTGGAATTTTCTCGCCCTCGACCATGCGGCGCGCTGCTTTCTGCTCGACGCGAAGGGCAAGCAGGCGGGCCGCAACGTCGTGCTGCGCGCCGATCGCGCGGCGCATGAAACACGCTTTCTGCCGCTCGCCGACGCGCAGGGCGCGAACTGGCTGCGTCGACCGTATTTTCGCGATGCGATCAATGCGCCGGAGCGTGTGCATGTGACGCGTCCCTATCTGTCGATCAACGAGGCGTTGCCGTGCGTGACGCTTTCGGTGGCGACGCGTGTCGGCGCGCAGACCTGCGTGTTGTGCGGCGACATTGATTGGGTAGACGAAGAGCATTTTTGAGTGTCCCTAACTGTCGTTGCGCGGCAGCCTCTCAAGGGAGCGCAAAAAAGTTGGGGCGGCCCGGGGCATTTTTGGAGATCATGTCGGTTTCAACGATCTTCAGCCGTGCTTATGTCCGTCCTTCTAGAAGTCATTGCCACGACCGTTGCCGACGCGCGCCTTGCCGCGCAAGCGGGCGCCGACCGTCTCGAACTTGTCACCGCAATGGGCGAGGGCGGCCTGACGCCGAGCCTCGGCTTGATCGAAGCGGTGGTGGCGGCGGTCGAGATTCCCGTGAACGTAATCGTGCGGCCGCATAGCCGCTCGTTCGTGTACGACGCCGACGATTACGCGGTGATGCTGCGCGACGTGCGGGCGGTCAAGGCGGCAGGCGCGAACGGGGTCGTGATCGGCATGCTGAATGCCGCGGGCGAGATCGATCGCGAAGGCCTCGCGCGTGCGATCGACGCGGCAGATGGACTGGCAATCACCTTTCACCGCGCGTTCGACGAAGCGCGTGATATGCGCCAGTCGCTCGACGTGCTGCTCGGTTTCGATGCCGTTACGAATGTGCTGACCTCGGGTGGACAACCTTCAGTTCTGCACGCGGAAGCGACGATCCGCGAGCTGGTGCGGCAAGCGTTCGGTTCGCATTTGACGGTGCTGGCCGGCGCCGGCTTGACGGTCGATGCCGTTGCCGGTTTTGTGAGCAGCACGCAAGTCGAAGCGGTGCATTTCGGTTCGGGCGTTCGCGTGGACGGCAAGGGTCTCGCGCCGGTCGATGCGGCCAGGGTCGCGAAAGTCAGAGCGCTGCTGGACGCATCGCGTAGCTAAATCGCCGGGCAAAGAAAATGCCGCTTAGAGATCGCTCCCGAAGCGGCATTGATTCACGCATGTCCACGTGCAAGGACAGCGAAGAAAACTACTTCGCCACGACCACCGGAATGCCGCGCAACTGCCCCGCGCCCTTTACCTCTTCGAGCGATTTCCGCACCGATTCACCGGTTGCCGCTTCGATCTGCATGCGTGCGGCCAGATCGCGCTCGCCACGCTTCACACCCGCCAGATTCGCGAGCTTTACGTGACCATAACCGCGCACGCGGGCGTGCAGGTCGGCGAGCTTCGCCACGTCTTCCAGATTGCCGGCGTTGAGCTTGGCGAACGCGCGTTGCATCGTGGTCTCGTAGTCGCCGGCAAGTTCACGCTCCATCTTGCGCTCCAGCGTGCGGCCGAACGGATCGAGCATCGTGCCGCGCAGGCTGCTGAACTTCGCCAGCGTGCCGAGCACCGGCCACATCCATTGGCCGAAGGTTTTCTTGGCCGGATTCTTGCCGGGTTGCGGGCGCGTGAGCGTCGGCGGCGCGAGATTGAACTTGATGCCGAAGTCCTTGCCGGCCACGCCTTCGAATTGCGCTTCCAGCGCTTCACGGAACGCGGCATCGGTATGCAGGCGCGCCACTTCGTATTCGTCCTTCACCGCGAGCAGACGATAGAACGTGGTTGCCACCGCGCGCGTCACGCGTTCGCTCTTCGTGTCCACGGCCGTCTCCGCGCGGCGTGCCGCATCGACCAGCGCGCGGTAGCGCTTCACATACGCCGCGCCGCCGTAAATCTGCAGACGCCCTTCGCGATGCGCGATCAGTTCGTCGAGCGTATCGACGCGCACAGCCTGCTTCGCCAGATGCCGTGCCTGCCACAGCGATTCGAGCGCGGCCGGATCTTGCGCAGCGAGGCGGCCGATCGAAAACGCGAGCTGGTTCATCTGCACGGCGACGTTGTTCAATTCGATCGCGCGCATCATCGCGCCGAACGATACGGGCACGAGTCCAAGTTGCCAGGCATAACCGAGCATCAGAATGTTCGCGCCGATCGTGTCGCCGAGAAAGCGCGTGGCGAGTGCCTGTGCGTCGCACGTCGACATGCGCTCCGCGCCTGCCGCGTGACGCATCTTGTCGATCAGGGCGTCGGCGTGCAGCGTCGCATCAGGATTGGTCACGAACGTCGCGTTCGGAATCGCATGCGTGTTCACGACAATGCGCGTGCGGCCATGACGCACCGTTTGCAGCGCATCGGCGCTTGCGCCGACCACCATATCGCAGGCGAGCAGCACGTCGGCTTGCTGCGTGTCGATACGCACCTGATTGAGCCACTCGTCACGCGCGGCGAAACGCACGAACGACAGCACCGAGCCGCCCTTTTGCGCGAAGCCCATGAAGTCGAGCACGGACGCGCTCTTGCCTTCCAGATGCGCAGCCATGCTGATCAATGCGCCGACCGTCACGACGCCCGTGCCGCCGACGCCCGTCACCAGAATGTCGTACGGCGCGGCGTCGAGATGCGTTGCGGGAATCGGCAAAGCGTCGACGCGTGCGGCCAATGCTTGCGGATCGAATGCGACGCCCGCGGCTTTCTTCAGCTTGCCGCCTTCCACCGTGACGAAGCTCGGGCAGAAGCCATTCACGCACGAATAGTCTTTGTTGCACGACGATTGGTCGATGCGGCGTTTGCGGCCCAGTGCCGTTTCAACCGGTTCGACTGACAGGCAATTCGACTGCACGCCACAATCGCCACAGCCTTCGCAAACTTCTTCGTTGATGAAAAGACGCTTGTCCGGATCGGGGAATTCGCCTTTTTTCCGGCGCCGGCGTTTTTCCGCCGCACAGGTCTGGTCGTAGATCAGTACGGTCACACCGTCGGTGTCGCGCAATTCGCGCTGCACGGTGTCCATTTCGCTGCGATGGTGGAACGTGGTGCCCTTCGGGAAAAGGTCGTGATGGCCGTCGTATTTCTCCGGCTCGTCGCTGACCACGACGAAGCGCGATACGCCCTCGGCTTCCACCTGACGCGCGATCTGCGGCACCGAGATGCTGCCGTCCACCGGCTGGCCGCCCGTCATCGCGACGGCGTCGTTATAGAGAATCTTGTACGTGATGGTGGCTTTCGCGGCCACCGCCTGGCGGATCGCCAGAATGCCGGAGTGGAAGTAGGTGCCGTCGCCGAGATTCTGGAATACGTGGCGCGTTTTCGTGAACATGGAGTGCGACGCCCAGTCCACGCCTTCGCCGCCCATCTGGATCAGGCCGGTCGTGTCGCGCTCCATCCATGAAGCCATGAAGTGACAGCCGATGCCCGCATGCGCGATCGACCCTTCCGGTACTTTGGTCGAGGTATTGTGCGGACAACCCGAGCAGAAGTACGGCGTGCGCTTCACGCTGTCCGCCGCGTTCGAGAGAATTTGCGGCGCGACCAGATCGACCACGCGTTCGCGACGATCGAGCGCGGGCTTGTGCTTCGCGAGCCAGTTGGCGAACACCGGCAGAATGCGCGACGGCCGCAATTCCCCGAGCGAGGACAGCAGCAGCGTGCCGTCTTCGGCGTTCTTGCCGATCACGATCGGCCGCGTGCCTTGCGAGCGGTTGTACAGATAGTCCTTGATCTGCTGTTCAATGACCGGGCCTTTCTCCTCGATCACCAGCACTTCGGACAAGCCGGAGACGAACGCGTCGATCCGCGTCATTTCCAGCGGAAACGACAGGCCGACCTTGTAGATCCGCACGCCGGCCGCTTCCAGATCGGCGACGGTCAGATCGAGACGGCGCAGCGTTTCCATCAGATCCAGGTGTGCCTTGCCGCAGGTCACGATCCCCACGTTCGCATGCGGACTCGGCGCGATCCATTTGTCGATGCTGTTCACGCGCGCGAAGTGGCGTACCGCGTCGAGCTTGGCGTGCATCCGCGATTCGATCGTCAGGCTGGGCAGATCGGGCCAGCGGTTGTGCAGGCCGCCTGCCGGTGCTTCGAAATCCTGCGGCGCGGCCCAGTCTGTGCGCAGCGCGTCGAGATCGACCGTCGAGCCCGATTCGACCGTTTCGGAGATCGCCTTGTAGCCGACCCACGCGCCCGAGAAGCGCGACAACTCCCAGCCGTACAAACCGAACTCGAGCATGTCGGCGATGTTGGACGGATTCACGACCGGCATATGCCAGGCCATCAACGCGAAGTCGCTCTGATGCGGCATGGACGACGACACGCAGCCGTGGTCGTCGCCCGCCACCACCAGCACGCCGCCGTGCGGCGACGAGCCGTAAGCGTTGCCGTGCTTGAGCGCGTCGCCGGCGCGGTCCACGCCCGGGCCCTTGCCGTACCACATCGCGAACACGCCCTCGACGGTGCGCTCCGGATCGGACTCCACTCGCTGCGTGCCGAGCACGGCGGTGCCGCCGAGTTCTTCATTGATGGCGGGCAAGAAGCGAATATCACTCGCCGTGAGCAGTTTTTTCGCCTTCCACAACTGCTGGTCGACCATGCCGAGCGGCGAGCCGCGATAACCGCTAATGAAGCCGGCGGTGTTCAGGCCGCGAGCCTTGTCGGCGGCGCGCTGCATGAGCGCGAGGCGCACCAGCGCCTGCGTGCCGGTCAGGAAGATGCGGCCGCGCGTCGCGGTGAGGTTATCGGATAGCTTGTAATCGGCCAGTGCGGGCGTGCCGTCGATGCGCAGGCGAGCGGTCATGGGGGAGTCTCCGTTGTCGATCGGAGTTGGCGCTTTAGCGCTTACTCCGATCCCATGCAACATGGTTGCGGTTTGCATCCGTGCGCGGTGGTGGGGACCACGAAGTTGGCGCAGCGAAAGAGACTCTATTTTTTAGCGCCGATTAGAGTGAATTATTTCTACTTTGGTCAGCAACCCGCGAAGAGGCGAGAAGAGCCGAGCGTTTTAACGGAGTTTTGAGATAGATCTGCCACGCGGCGGCGGCATTCGGGTATGCCCTGGTGCGTTTCGACCCGCTTACTGCACCGGCGCCGGCGCTCTCGGGGCCACGACGGGCGCGTCGTCGAGCGGCACGATTTCGTCGAAATGCGCGTAATCGATATGGCTTACGCCGTCCTGCTCGCTCATGATGTCGGCGAAACGGTGATGCCAGTAGATCTGATCGCACGACCACATGTGGCGCGCCTGCATGGTTTGCGAGGTCGACTCGTCGACGCCTTCCAGCGTGAGAATCAGCGACGTGTCGCGGCCTTCGAGCGTCTCGGCGGTTTCGCCGAACAGCGGACTGCTTTCGTCGATGATGTGCATTAGCGTCCAGCCCAGTTTGAACACCGGGTGTTGATCGCGCAACAGCGTCAGGTCATAGAGCTTGCGCAACGTATAACCTTCGGCGCTGGTCTCCTGGCGCAGAATGCGCAGTTTCGCGCGGGCCTCAGCGATCACGTTCTGACGCGCGTTGGCCGAGCGCACCATCAGCGTCATGCGGCCGTCGATCGGCCGGATCACCGCGTAGCGGGTGAACATGATCTTGGCGTGCGGGCGCGAAAAGCGCGCGAAGATCAGCCCCGTCGCCAACGCAATGCTGGACATGCCGACGAAAATTTCCAGCGTGGCGATCCAGTGCGCGTAAACGGTTTGCGGATGCATGTCGCCGTAGCCGACCGTGGCGAGCGTTTCCACGCTAAAGAAGAATGCACCGCTGAAACCCGCCGGAAACTGATTGGCGATCGGCGCGTCGCCCAGCAGGTAGAGCGTGGCGAACGCAGTGTTGAGCAGCAGGAACAGGACCGCGAGCGACACGAAAAAGGTCGGCCAGCGAACCACGAGGGCGCGGTGATAGAGATCCTGCCAGAGCGGTGTCGGCATGCCGTGGGCGATGACCACGCGATCGTCCAGACGCAATTCGCGGCTGCCGCGCGGGCGGCGTGCCGGCGCGCGTGCTTCGCCATTGCCGAAGCTTGAAGGACGGTCTGTCGGTTCTGTCGCCATTGCAGGGTCGTGGAAATGAAAACGGCCAAAGCGTAGCACGCCGTTTTGGCCACGGAGCGTGGTTTTGGGCGGGTGCGCGGGCGCTTGAAAGGCGAGCCGCGCGGCGGGCTGCCGCGTGCGACTCTTACGTCAAGGCACGGCGTACTGCCGGGCACTGAAATGATCGCGCAACCCTGTCATTAACGCGAAAGCCTGCGCGGTTCGCACTCACGGAAACGCGCGCGGTTTGGGAATGCCCGCACCGTGTTCGATATCGTCGACAGCTTGCTGATGCGCCGCCGCGACAGCTTCGGTCGCGGCGCCGTAACCGTTGTCGCCGCCGACCGTCGTCCACGGTTTGACGGCTTTCTCGCGATGGCGGATTTCGTATTCCGCATCCCAGCGAGCACCGCTGAGTTCGAGCGGGCGGACGTGAATCGAATACACGCCGTAGAGGAAGAGCTGTTCAGCCATGACCGCCTCCGGCCAGTTAGTCCAGGGTGGCGCAACGCGAACGCAAAGAGCAAACGCAAGAAGCAAACGCGAAAAGCGAAAAGCGCGGCGCCGGTCTGCCTAGAGTTCGATTTCCCCGAGAATGCGATGAGCGAGCGCCTTGGCTTCCTCGAGGGCTTCCTCAGGCGTGGACGAAGTGGCGTCGACTTCGTAGACCGTGGTTTCCTGGTCGGCGGTTGCGTCGCCTTCGTCGCGCGTGAGGGTGACCACGCCCTGCCAGGTATCGCTATCTATTTCGCGTATCGAGGCAATGGCCGTGTAGATGCCTTTGGTGTAAGTGATGTCGTCCATGGCGTCGCTCCATCTTCCAAAGGTTTCGGTTTTTTCATCCTAGCACGATGGCGGCGCCAGGGTTCTCCACCCTGCCGGCGCGTTATGCCAGTGACAATGCGCGCCGTACAAGGCAACCGGATTACAGGAGCGCCACGACTTCATCGAGCGACGGCGCGTGCGCGCCGGCGTGGCGGCACGCGGCCGCGCCGGCGGCCAGCGCGAACGCAAGGTGCTCCGGCCACGCGCGCTGCGGCGCGGTCATCAGGCTGAACAGCAGGCCGCCGATCGACGCATCGCCCGCGCCGACCGTGTCGACCACCTCGACGCGCGGCGGCCGCGCCTCGGTCACCATCGCGCCGTCGATCAACATGGCGCTCTCCGGCCCGCGTGTGACCAGCACGGTGGCGGCGGGATTCATGGCCTGCAGCTGCGCAAGTGCGCCGGCTTCGTCGTCGGTTTTGAACAGCAGGCGCAAGTCTTCGTCCGACACTTTGATCAGATCGGCGAGCGCGGCCATTTTGCGCAGCGTGGGTTCATAGCCGTGCTCCATCAGATTCCGGTAGTTCGGATCGAAGCTGATCTTCACGCCTTGCGAACGCAACTCGGCGGCAAGCGTGGCGAGCGTGTCGCCGATCGGCTGCCGCACGAGGCTGATGCAGCCGAAGTGCGCCCAGTTCACATGGCTCGCCCAGCCCGCCGGCAGTTTCGCCGGATCGAAGGCCAGATCGGCGCTGTTCTCGCCCATGAAGAAGTACGCGGGCGGATGCGTCTGATGCACGATCGCGAGCAACGGCGGGCGTTCCACGCGCTGCATGAAGCGCATGTCGAGCCCTGCGGCCACGCTCGCGTTCCACAGTTCATCGGAGAAATTGTCGACGCCTAGCGATCCGGCGCACGCAGTGGGCAGGCCGAGCCGCGCCACGCAGCGCGCCACGTTCCAGCCGGCGCCGCCGGGGCGCGACAGCCATTGCGAAGGGCCGGTGCGCACGAGATCGGTGAGGATGTCGCCGGCTGAGACGAAGAGAGGGAATTCGCTATTCGCGCTGGGGTTGCTCATGTTGTCTGCTCCGCGGATTCGGACGCCGTGGCCGCGCCATCGGGCAGCGCGTGGGCCAGTACTTCGTAGCACGCGCCCATGGTGTGATAGTCGGTCTTGCCGGCCGGACTTTTTTCGTCGCTGTACTTGCGGTTGTCGCACGTGAGGATGCGATACCACGCGCCATACTTGTGATCGACGAAATGCGCCCAGCTATAGCGCCAGATCTCGTCGTACCAGTCCCAGAAGCGTTCGTTGCCGGTGCGCTTGCCGAGCAGCGCGGCGGTCGCGAAGGTCTCCGCCTGCACCCAGAAATATTTGTCGTGGTCGCACACGGTGCCGTCGGGACCGAAGCCGTAATAGAGGCCGCCGTGGTCTTCATCCCAGGCGTGCGTCATGGCGGCGTCGAACAGTTCGATGGCGCGCGGCAACAGCCACGGCAACGGCCGGAAGCGCTCGAGAATCAGCAGCAGCTTGGCCCATTCGGTTTGATGCCCCGGCTGGAAACCCCACGGCCGGAAAATGTTCGAGCTGTCTTCCTCGTTGTAGTGCCAGTCGACCGACCAGTCCGCGTGAAAGTGCTCCCACACCAGCCCTTGCGACAACTTTGCCTGCCGCAGCGTGATATTCGACGCCACCCGTTCGGCGCGATCCAGGTAGACGAGATGGCCGGTCGCTTCGTGCGCGGCGAGCAGCGCCTCGGTGGTGTGCATGTTCGCGTTCTGCCCGCGGTACGAACTGACCCGCCATTCGGGCGATGCTTCGTCGGCATAGAGGCCCGCGGCGGCGTCCCAGAAGCGGTGTTCCATCAACTCGAAGGTCGCGCCGATCATGGGCTTCGCTTCCTCGATGCCGGCCATCGCCGCATGCGAATACGCGAGCAGGACGAACGCGAGGCCGTAGCAGTGGCGCGTCGCGTCGAGCGTGCGCTTCTTGCCGTCGTGCCATTCGAGTTCCCAGTCGTAGCCTTCGTGCTGGGCGTCCCAATGTGCCTCGCGCAGGAACTGCAAACCGTGGCGCGCGTATTCGAGATGCTGCGGGTCGCCGAATTGGCGATACGCCATCGCGTAATTGAAGACGTAGCGGCAACTGCTCACCAGATGCCGTGTGGTTTTGTCGTAGACCGAACCGTCGTCGCGGAAGAAATGGAAAAAGCCGCCGCTCGGATCGAACACGTTCGGCGCGTAAAAGCGCAACGTGTCCTGCACATGCGAGAGCAGAAAGTCGCGCTTGCGAAAGCTCTCGACGGGCGGCACCGCAACGGCGCCGTTAGCGGGGTGAAGCGGATCGGATTGCGTCATGGCGTTTTCACCAAAGTACTGGCACGGGCAATGAGATGAACGGGCAGGCGGACTTCCAGTTCGGCAGGTGCGTCTTCAAGCAGAAGCTCGACGCCGCGCCGGCCGAGCGCTTCCTTGTCGACCGAGATGGTGGACAGCGGCGGCGTGGCATGCGCGGCGGCGGGAATGTCGTCGAAACCGATGATGGCGATGTCCTCGGGCACGCGCAGGCCGCGCGCGAGACAGGCGCGCAGCGCGGCGAGCGCGGCGGCGTCGTTGTAGGCGAACACGGCGTCGGGACGTGGGCCCGGCGCGTCGAGCAGCTGATGCATTGCACGCGCCGCGCCGCTGTCGGGATCGAGGCCGGCGTCGATAGGCACTTCCAGCGACGGGTCGAACAGCAAGCCCGCTTCGAAAAACGCGCGCCGGTAGCCGAGCGCCCGCTGCGCGATGCTGAAGTGCGCGAGCGAACCGCCGATAAACGCGACGCGCTTGCGCTGCTGTTCGAACAGGTGCCGCATGGCGAGCGTGGCGCCTGCGGCGTTATCGAGATTCACCGAACGCATGCCGGGCGCCCACAGGTCGATCAGCACGAGCGGGCGTTGCATCGCCACCAGCGTGGCCAGCGTTTCCGGTTCGACGAAACCGGCAATCGCCACCGCATCCGGCGCATGCAGGCGCATCTGCTGGATCACGTCTTCGGTGGGGCCGGCGGTCAGCACGGAGGGCACGATGCCGCGTTCGCGGCAGGCGTCTTCCACGCCGTGCAGCACATGCGAAAAGAACGGGCTGACGGCGAAATTGTTGTGCTGACGGTGCAGCAGGAACGTGAGGCGGCGAATGCGCGGACGCAGCTGGGCGGCGTCATAGCCGAGCTTGCGCGCCGCTTCGACGACGCGCTCGCGGGTGGCCTCGGACAGGCCCGGCTGGTTCTTCAGTGCGCGTGAGACGGTGCCGATCGACACGCTGGCCGCGCGGGCGACGTCGCGGATGGTTGTGGCCATCGAATCAGGCGGCCGCTGGTGGCGGCCACACGGTGTTTGGGTTCGGGCGATTGTATAGTAAAATTGCCCTAGATCAGCCCGGAAAACCTGCGATCCACACCCGGAAATACCCGTAGATAATGGTGTTGGCCTGAAATATGTTGTTTAGTAAAACAAGCTAAACAATGCTCGGGTGATGTTGTTTGGGCTACCTGTTCACTCGGGCAGCACAGGCGTGACTTCGCCCTGTCCGCGCAACAGCGACACGCTTTCGTCGGCGTCGATCAGCACGAAACCGCTGGCTTCGTGCTTCGCGCGCCGCTTGGCGAGTGCCGCCACGGAGGCAATTTCCTCGCTGCTATAGAGCGACGGTCCGTCGCCTGGCTCGACGCGCACGCAGCCAATCGCCATCGTCACGAAACCGAAGAAGGTGGGATTGCCGCGCCGGTCCTCGCCATGTATGCCGCCCGCTAGCCGGTCAGCCGGCGCATAAAAGCGCTGCGCTCCTTCGTTGAACACGTGGATCGCGCGCAGCACGCGTTCGCGCCAGTCTTCGCTCTGGAACAGGATCAGGAAGTCGTCGCCGCCCACGTGCCCGAGGAAATCGCGGGTCGGGTCGCATACGTCGGCAAGCACGACGGCGGCGAATTTCAGCACTTCGTCGCCTTGCCAGTAGCCGTACTGATCGTTGAACGGCTTGAAGTGGTTCAGATCGACGTAGCAGGCGTAGAAACCGGCGTCGTTGCCGAGCAGGCGGGCAATGTGCGAACTGATCGGGATGTTGCCCGGCAGGAAGGTCAGCGGGTTCGCATAGCGGGCGGCTTCGATCCGCACCTCGGTCACCGCGCGCACGAGATTTTCGCCGGTGCCGAGGCCGGCGTACTTGCCGTTGTCGGTGATGACGAAGCCGTCGGCGAGATAGCGCTGATCGTCGCTCGCGAGAAGCTGGGCCATCTGCTCGACCGTCATCGATTTCTCGATGATCACCGGCGATGCATTGGCGAACAGCAGGCAAGGGCGCTTGCCGAACAGCTCGCGGTGATACGGCAGCGCGTAGCGATCCATGAAGCTGCGGCGGTTGATCAGCGCGACCGGTTCGTCGTGCTCGACCACCGCGACCGCGTGCAGGTCGGGCAGGCGGTTGAACAGTTCGAGCACGTCGTTGTTGGTCGCCTGGCGCGGCAGCGCGGGCGCGTGCACCAGCATTTTCGCCGACGCCATGCCACCCGAAGGCGAAGCGCTGCTCAGCGTGCGCGTGGTCTCGGGAAATACGGCGATGTGGCCGGCGCGCAGCGCGTCACGAGCGTCGTCGGTCACCTTGCGGGCCGGTTGCGCGTGCGGACGGCCGAAGAAAAAGCCCTGCCCGCAGCCAATCCCCATGTCGCGCACCACGATCAGATCCGCTTCGTTTTCGATGCCTTCGGCCACGAGCCGTGCGCCGCTTGCGTTGGCGAAGTGCTGCATCGCGCGTACGGCTTCGAACTTGAGCGGGTCGCAGGCAATGTCGTGAATGAAGAAGCGATCGATCTTCACGACGTCCGGTTGCAGCCGCACCCAGAGGTTCATGCTGGCGTTCGCGGTGCCGTAATCGTCGAGCGCGAATTGCGCGCCGGTTGTGCGCAGGCTCGTGATCACTGGCAGGAAACTGCCCACGTCCAGAATCGTGCTTTGCTCGGTCAACTCGACCACGATCCGTTGCGGATCCACGCCGCGATGACGCAGCAGCGCGAGCGTGTCGTCGCGCGCCTCGGCCAGCTGACGCATTGCGCCCGCGCTGAAATTCAGAAACAGCTTGCCGTCGAAATCGAGCCGTGCGAACGCTTCGATGCAGGTGCGCGCGGCGGCGCGTTCGAGCTCGATCGTGCAACCCTCGGCGAGCGCTTGCGCAAACAGGGCGAACGGCGCTTCGAGCGGCGTGCCGGCCGGGCCGCGGATCAGCCCTTCATAGCCGAGGATCGCGCCGTCTTCGAAATCGATGATCGGCTGGAAAACGGCGGACAGCTCACGCCGGGCGATCAACTCCTCGATGCGCGGCGCGGCGGATCGGGAGGGCGAGCGAGGTTGCATGGCAGGTAGGCGTAGCGATCGACCTTTGGCTTATCGGCTGGACCTGAGCGTAATTAAGTGAACTTTTAGTGACGCGTTGCACCGGGGTGGTGCGGGTGCGGGTGCGGGTGCGGGTGCGGGTGCGGGTGCGGGTGCGGGTGCGGGTGCGTTTGGGTTTGGGTTCGGGTCTGCACGGGCGTGCGGGTTTGCCTTTCCGTGCGTGCTGCCGCCTGCGTCGGCGCGCTCCGCATTGCCAGGAATTCGCCTATGCCATCCGGTCGAGGCGACAGCCGCCGCGTTTGCGCGTGAAATAACAAAAAAGCCGCGCGAGGCGGCTTTCTTCAAATGACGCTCAGGGAGGGCGCTTATGAATGTCCTGTTTGCATTGCGCGCGTATTCACCGGCGCGCGACGGCGGCGGCGGTCCGCTCGCGCGAGGCGGCGTGGGTCTCGCCGCTGGTGTCGCGCGCGCCCCAGCGCTGCGCGAGCGCGGCGCACACCATCAGCTGGATCTGGTGGAACAGCATCAGCGGCAAGACCACGGCGCCCACCGCATGCGAGGCGAAAATCACCTTGGCCATCGGCACGCCGGCGGCCAGGCTTTTCTTCGAACCGCAGAAGATGATCGTGATCTGATCCGCACGGCTAAAGCCGAGCCGCTTGCTGACGAAAATCGTCACGCCAAGCGCGAGAGCAAGCAGTACGACACAAACCAGCAGCAGGCCGGCGAGTGCGGAGAGCGGAATCTGGTGCCACAGGCCTTCGGTAACGGCCTCGCTGAACGCGCCGTACACCACCAGCAGGATCGAGCCCTGGTCCACGAACTTCAGCACGCCGCGATTGCGCTCGATCCACTTGCCGATCAGCGGCCGCAGCAACTGCCCGGCCACGAACGGCACCAGAAGTTGCAGCACGATGTTGCCGACCGTGTGCCACGGCGAAGCGCCGCTCCCGGCCGCCTGATTGGCGATGACGAGGCTGACGAGCGCGGGCGTGATGAAGATGCCAAGCAGGCTCGAGGCCGACGCGCTGCATACGGCAGCCGGCACGTTGCCTTTGGCGATAGACGTGAACGCGATCGACGACTGAACCGTAGACGGCAGCGTGCAGAGGAAGAGGATCCCCGCATAGAGCGACGGCGTGACAAGTGGCGAAAGGAGCGGCTTAAGCGCGAGGCCGAGCAGCGGAAAGAGCGCGAACGTGCTGAGCAGCACTACGGCGTGCAGGCGCCAATGCGTCGCGCCCGCAATGATCGCTTCGCGTGAAAGCTTGGCGCCGTGCAGGAAGAACAGCAGGCCGACCGCCACGTTCGTCACCCAGTTGAACCCGACGGCGGCCTGCCCGTGAACCGGCAAGAAGCTGGCAAGGATCACCGTGCCGACGAGGCATAAGGTGAAGTTGTCGGGAAGCAGTTTCGGGCGAGCCATGTCGGAATCTCGATTCGGTGACGCGGAAAAGCGCGGCTGGCCGCGCGCATGAAGGCGCCGTTCCAGCTTATGGGAAACGGCTATTGTTGTTGATTTTCGATTGAAAAAGCAAATTCATTTGCCGAATCGATTAATGAGTGTTGCGCATTGCAGTGCATGTTCCAGAAAATTCGGATGGTCCTGCAAGCTGTGTTTCAGTATTGGCGAGGACTTCTATTTGGTCCATCCACTTTTGACAATCAGGTCGAAAACGGGACTGTGATTCGTCATACGCAAAAGCTCCTCCGCTATCTCGCTAAGGTCTTGAAAGCAAGCGGTTTCAGGGCTTGCGCGCAAGCGCTCTGTCGCAAAAAAACGTCGCAGTAACAAGGTGTTACATCCGCGGCCGAGGCCTAACACTTTTTGGCTCGACACCCTTTGCCGGCACCCATAAATTACGGTTCAAAGGCCGTCGGGATGTCCCGCGCCGCGATGTCTGTCGCAGCGCCCGTACCAGTCCCAAAACAAGTCCGTCGCAGCTCGAACGGTGGGCTTCAGGCAAGTCTTCGGGCATGAGAGTCACTGGGTGGACGGGTTGTCGAGAACGAGGCAATGGGCGTGGGGCGCGGTTATCGCTGCGCTGTGCTCGTTCGCCTATGCGAAAGCGCCAGGCATGCCGCATTTCGGCGGTGGCGGCTATTCGCATGCCTCTGCCAATCATGGCGTACGCGGCGACCTGCATAACGGCGCCCGTTTTAATGGCGCCGCTCCAGCGCCGGCCCGCAATACGAATACGGACCGCAATGCGCATCTACCGCATGGTGGAGCAAGTTTCGCGGGCGGAAATTACGGCGACGGGTTTGGCGTCTACAGGCCGGACATGCGCCGGGTGGCCGGACCGGCCGGTTACGCCGGCGACGGCCGCGGCGGCATGCAATACGCCGGTGCCATCACGCCGGTGAGCGCCGAGTCGCGCGGCGTGCCTCGGCCGCCGGTCAATGCGCCGGTTCGCGCCGGCTCGATTCGGGCCGACGTTGCCCGCTATAACGAGGAGCGCGGTTCTTCGCGCGCCATGCCGCGCCAGGCGGACGACCCACGTCAGCCAGAAGGCTCGCCGTACCGTAACTAGGCCATGCGCGGTCGTCTTTGTTCGCGGCGCGGGCTGAAGTACTTCTCCGCTGAACCTCTTTCGGCTGAAACCTCTCGGCTGAAACTTCTCGGCTGAACCGTCTCTCGGCCGAACCATCTTTCGGCCGAACCACCTTCCGGCTCAACCACTTCCCGCCTTTCCAACCGCTGCGCAGCGACCTGCCGCTGCCCCGCGCCCCAAGGCTGCGCGCCATGTGACGTTTCGACGCCACACTTTTTTGAAAACACTCGGCAGCACACCCCCTCTCGTCGTCAAATTTGGTCGTTTATGCGGCGGCGCGTCATCCGCATGTCATCTGAGGCGTTATCACGCGGTCGGGCCTAGAGTCGGTAACGTTTTGCGCGCCGCTACGGAGTCTGCGGCAGCACCGCGAACGCGCTATCGACCAAGGCTTTATCAGGCCGATAAACGATAAAACTAATCAGTCCGATATACCCGCAATAACCAACGATATTTTTGTTCATAAAAATGGTCCGCAAAGATGGTCCCGCCCAGATTGGCTCGATGATCGAACGGACAACAACAATGGTTCGCGCGAGCCTCCCCTTTCGCACAGCCACACCCCTTTTGACAAAGACAGGAGAACCCATGAAATCAAGCATCAGCAGTGCGCTGAAGACCACCCTCAAGGCAACCGCGTGTGCCGCTCTGCTGGCCAGTGCATCGTCTGCTTTTGCGCAATCGAGCGTCCAGCTCTACGGTCAGGTCGACGAATGGGTCGGCGCGCAGAAATTTCCGGGCGGCAAGACTTCCGTGCAAGTCTCGGGTGGCGGCATGTCGACCTCGTACTGGGGCCTGAAGGGGGCGGAGGATCTGGGCAACGGCTACAAGGCGATCTTCGCGCTGGAAGGCTTCTTCCTTGCGCAGAACGGCCAGTATGGCCGCTTCACGGGCGACACGATGTTCTCGCGTAACGCGTACGTCGGTATCGAATCGCCCTACGGCACGGTGACCGCGGGCCGTCTGACGACGCCGCTGTTCGTGTCGACGATTCTGTTCAACCCGTTCATCGACTCGTACGTGTTCTCGCCGATGGTCTATCACACGTACCTCGGCCTGGGCACGTTCCCGACGTACTCAACAGACCAGGGCGTGACGGGTGACTCCGGCTGGAGCAACGCGGTGCAGTATTCGTCGCCGAACTTCAACGGCCTGTCGGCGTCGGCCATGTATGCGCTCGGCAACACGACCGAGAACGGTGCGAAGAAGTGGAGCGGCCAGGTGCTGTACTTCCACGGCCCGTTCGCGGCAACGGCTGTCTACCAGTACGTGAACTTCAACAACGTGCCGAGCGACCTCGGCAGCTTCAGCACCTCGGGCGTTCCCGGCCTGAAGAGCCAGAGCGTCGCGCAACTCGGCCTGTCGTACGACCTGAAGTTCGTGAAGTTCTTCGGCCAGTACATGTACACGTACAACGACCAGCAGGTCACGAGCTGGCACGTGAACACGGCGCAGGGCGGCGCTTCGGTCCCGTTCGGCCCGGGCACGGTGATGGCGTCGTACGCTTACTCGCGTGACGGCGGCGGCTTCGACCAGACCCGTCAAACGGCGGCGATCGGCTACGACTATCCGCTGTCCAAGCGCACGGATATCTATGCGGCGTATATGTACGATCACATCACCAGCCAGTCGAGCGGCAACACCTACGGCGTCGGCCTGCGCGCGAAGTTCTAAGCGCTCAGGGCCGGCTGCGCGACGCCTCCTTGCCGGTGTCGCGCGGCAGCGGCTGCATCGAGCTTGATCTCCCAAGCCCGCCTTCTTTGGAAGGCGGGTTTTTTTGCTTTTGGGCTCCGCTTCTCATGGTTCGCAACGCCGTTTTGCCGACCATCTTTTGATAAACCAGGCAAAATGACACCGATTGATTCCTGAAGTGAGCGATTGAGATGGATACCCTCGTCAGCATGAAAGTGTTCCGCCATGTGGTCGAAGTCGGCAGCTTTGTCGGCGCGGCCGAACGGATGGAGATGTCGGCGGCCATGGCGAGCAAGCACGTAATGCATCTCGAACAGCAACTCGGCGCGCGGCTGCTCAACCGCACCACGCGGCGGGTCGCGCCGACCGAGGCGGGCCGCGAATATTACGAGCGTCTGAGCCAGGTGCTCACCGAACTCGAGGAGGCCGAACAGGTGGTCGGCGCGGCGAGCGTCGTGCCGCAGGGGCGCTTGCGGGTATCGTCGCTGTCGGCATTCGGCTTGAGCCACGTGATGGCCGCGGTGGCCGACTATGCCGCGCAGTATCCGCAGGTCACCGTCGATATGACGCTGTCCGACCGGGTGGTCGAGTTGATCGACGAAGGTTTCGATGTCGCGATCCGGGCTTCGCCGAGCGGGCTCAAGTCGTCTTCGTTGATTGCGCGGCAGATCGCGACCGCGCATCTCGTGCTGTGCGCGTCGCCTGCCTATCTGAAGCGGCACGGCACGCCGAAGACTGTCGCCGATCTGGCGCGTCACAACTATCTGCAATACGCGGGCGTGTCGGCGCTCGAAATCGCGCCTGCCGCCGGTGACGCTTCGACGCGCGTGCGCCTGACGGGCAACCTCATCGTCAACCATCTGGAAGCGCAACGCGTGATCGTGCTGCAGGGCGCGGGCATCGCGATGCTCGGCACCGAAGTGATCGGCGACGATCTGGCCGCGGGGCGTCTCGTGCCGCTGCTGGTGGACGATGTTCCGCCGCGCGAGTTGCCTATTCATGTGGTCTACGCGAGCCGGCGGCATCTGTCGGCGAAGGTGCGCTCGTTTGTCGACTTCCTCGCCGAACGGTTCGCGAACGAGTCGCTGTGGCCGTCGCTCGAACAGATCAAGGCGCTGGCGGTGCGCTAGGCGCGTGGGCCGGTCAAGCGCCGCGACCCGTTTCGCTATACTGGGTGCAGCACCCATACGCGTAACGATCTGGGGGAGACATGACCGATCTGTCCACGCCGCAGCGCATCGGTAGCCACAAGCTGCCCGCGGGCCGGCGATTGCGCTTTGTCACGGCGGCTGCGTTGTTCGATGGCCACGATGCGTCGATCAACATCATGCGGCGCATTCTTCAGGCGAGCGGTGTCGAGGTGATTCACCTCGGCCATAACCGCTCCGTCGATGAAGTCGCCACCGCCGCGCTGCACGAGGACGCCGACGGCGTCGCCGTGTCGAGCTACCAGGGCGGTCACAACGAATACTTCCGCTATCTGGTCGACCTGCTGCGCGCACGCGGCGGCGAGCGCATCAAGGTATTCGGCGGCGGCGGTGGGGTGATCGTCCCGGAAGAAATCGCCGAACTCGAGCGCTACGGCGTCGAGAAGATCTATTCGCCGCAGGACGGCCAGCGGCTTGGCCTGCAAGGCATGATCGACGATATGATCGCGCGCTGCGCCGAAGGGGCACGCGCGGCGGCGAGTGAGGTGAGTCCGGTTGGCGCGTGGGTGGCCGAGCTTTCGGAGCATGGGCTGCCGCGTTCTGATTCGCATGACGATGCTGCCGCAGAGGATCACGCGGCAGCCGCGCGCGATCCGGCCAGCAAGGCGATTCAAGCGGGCAGGGCCACCACCGCCGCCACCGCCACCACCCCCAACCCAACATCCCTCGCTTTCCGCCGGCTCGCGCAACTCATCAGCGCATTCGAAACGGCCGCCATCGACGCCGCCTCGCGCGAAAAACTGTCCGCCGTGGCCAAAGCAACCGCGATTCCCGTCCTCGGCATTACCGGGACAGGCGGCGCCGGCAAGTCGTCGCTCACCGATGAACTGATCCGCCGCTTTCGCCTCGACTACGGCGACGCGCTCACCATCGCCGTGCTCGCCATCGACCCGTCGCGCCGCAAGTCCGGCGGCGCGCTGCTGGGCGACCGCATCCGCATGAACGCTATCGGCGACTGGGGTGGCGGCGCGCGCGTGTACATGCGATCGATGGCGACGCGCGAAGCGTCGAGCGAAATCTCCGCCGCATTGCCCGACGCGCTGATGCTGTGCAAGGCGGCGGGCTTCGATCTGATCGTCGTCGAAACGTCCGGCATCGGTCAGGGCGACGCGGCGATCGTGCCGTTCGTCGACGAATCGCTGTATGTGATGACGCCGGAGTTCGGCGCGGCCAGCCAGTTGGAGAAGATCGACATGCTCGATTTTGCCGGCTTCGTCGCGATCAACAAGTTCGATCGCAAAGGCGCACCGGACGCGTTGCGTGACGTCGCCAAGCAGGTGCAGCGCAATCGCGGCGATTTCACGAAGTCGCCCGAAGCGATGCCGGTGTTCGGCACGATCGCCTCGCGCTTTAACGATGACGGCGTGACCGCGCTGTACCTGCACGTCGCCGAAGCGCTGCGCAAGCACGGCTTGCGTGCGGGCGGCGGCCGTCTGGTAGCGCCCAAAGGTCTGCGGTTTTCGAGCGGCCGCAACGCCATCGTGCCGCCGACGCGGGTGCGTTACCTGGCGGATATTGCGCAGACGGTTCACGCTTATCGCGAGCGCGCCGACGCGCAAGCACGCGTGGCGCGCGAGCGCTGGCAACTTGTCGAGGCGCGCAGGATGCTCGGGGAGGCGGGGGCGGCTGCACGTGGAGTTGCAGTTGCGAGCTCAGGTTCCGCCGCAGGTGCAAACGCTGATTCAGGCACAAACGCCCCTTCAGCCACAAACGCGCCTGCGAACTCAACCTCAACCGCAAGCCCAGAAACGACCACACCCGCCGCCACCGGCAACCAGAATCTCACCCAACTCGACACCCTGATCACCCAACGCACCGCGGCACTCGGCGAACGCGAGCGCATCCTCCTCGACACCTGGCCGCAAACCGTCGCCGCCTATTCGGGCACCGAACACATCGTCCGCATTCGCGACCGCGAAATCCGCACCGCGCTTACCGTCACGACGCTGTCCGGCTCGGAAGTGCGCAAAGTCTCGCTGCCGAAATTCGTCGACCACGGCGAGATCCTGCGCTGGCTGATGCTCGACAATCTGCCCGGTTACTTTCCCTTCACCGCCGGCGTGTTCCCGTTCCGCCGCGAAAACGAAGACCCGACGCGGATGTTCGCCGGCGAAGGCGATCCGCAACGCACCAATCGTCGCTTCAAACTGCTCTCGGAAGGCATGCCGGCCAAGCGTCTGTCCACCGCGTTCGATTCGGTCACGCTCTACGGAGAAGAGCCGCACGAGCGCCCCGACATCTACGGCAAGGTGGGCAATTCGGGCGTTTCGGTCGCGACGCTCGACGATATGAAGACGCTCTACGACGGCTTCGACCTGTGCGCGCCGGAAACCTCGGTTTCCATGACGATCAACGGCCCGGCGCCGACCATTCTCGCGATGTTCTTCAACGTCGCAATCGATCAGCAGATCGCGCGCATGACGCAACAGCAAGGCCGCCCGCTCACGGACGACGAACTCGCCGCGACGCGCCGCGCGGCGCTGGAAAACGTGCGCGGCACCGTGCAGGCCGACATCCTGAAGGAAGACCAAGGCCAGAACACCTGCATCTTCTCGACCGAATTCAGCCTCAAGGTGATGGGCGATATTCAGGCGTACTTCGTCGAGCACGGCGTGCGCAATTTCTATTCGGTGTCGATCTCCGGCTATCACATCGCCGAAGCCGGCGCAAACCCGATTTCGCAACTCGCGTACACGCTCGCGAACGGCTTCACCTATGTCGAGGCCTATCTCGCCCGCGGCATGTCGATCGACGAATTCGCGCCGAATCTGTCGTTTTTCTTTTCGAACGGCATGGACCCGGAATACACGGTGCTGGGCCGCGTCGCGCGACGCATCTGGGCCGTTGCCATGCGCGAGCGCTACGGCGCGAACGATCGCAGCCAGAAGCTCAAGTATCACGTGCAGACGTCGGGCCGCAGCCTGCACGCGCAGGAGATCGACTTCAACGATATCCGAACCACGCTGCAAGCGCTGATCGCGATTTACGACAACTGCAACTCGCTGCACACGAATGCCTTCGACGAAGCGATCACCACGCCCACGGAAGAGTCGGTGCGCCGCGCGGTGGCGATCCAGTTGATCATCAACCGCGAATGGGGGCTCGCGAAGAATCAGAATCCGAATCAGGGCAGCTTCGTGATCGAGGAACTGACTGACCTGGTGGAAGAGGCGGTGCTGGCCGAATTCGACCGGTTGACCGAGCGCGGCGGCGTGCTGGGCGCGATGGAAACGGGCTATCAGCGTGGACGCATCCAGGACGAGTCGATGCTGTACGAACATCGCAAGCATGACGGTTCGTATCCGATCGTTGGCGTGAACACGTTCTTGAGCCCGCATCCACACGAAGCGCCGCAGCCGATCGCGCTAGCCCGCTCCACCGACGAAGAAAAAGAGAGCCAGTTGCACCGTCTGCATGCATTCCAGGCGCAGCATCGCGAAGCGGCGCCTGCCGCGCTCGAACGCCTCAAGCGCGCGGTGATCGACGATCAAAACGTGTTCGCGGTGCTGATGGACGTCGTGCGTGTCTGCTCGCTTGGGCAGATCACGCACGCGTTGTTTGAAGTGGGCGGGCAGTATCGCCGCAACATGTGAGTCTTGCTGCACGGCGTTCGCTGCGGCTCGGCCTGACGGTCGGGCCTGACGGTCGGGCCTGAGGCGAGGGCCTGAGGCGCGGGCCTGACGCGCGGCCGCAGCGAAATCTCCTCAGATGCGGCGCCTCAGCCGAGGCGCTCCAATGGGACGCTCAGCGCGCAATTCCCAGTCGCGCCTTCGCGTCGTTATATTCCTTCGTCAGACGCTGCACCAGTTCGCTCACGCTCGGCACGTCGTCCATCAGGCCGACGCCCTGGCCCGCGCCCCAGATGTCTTTCCACGCCTTCGCCTTGTCGCTGCCGAAGTTCATCTTGGTCTTGTCCGATTCCGGCAGCGCGTCCGGGTCCAGCCCCGCGTTCACGATACTTTCGCGGATGTAGTTGCCGTGCACGCCGGTGAACAGGTTCGTATAGATGATGTCGGACGCCGTGGAATTGACGATCGCCTGCTTGTAGCTGTCCACCGCGTGAGCTTCCTTGGTCGCGATGAAGCGCGTGCCCATGTAGGCGAGGTCCGCGCCCATGGCCTGCGCGGCGAGAATCGAGCCGCCGTTGGCGATCGAGCCCGACAGCACGATCGGGCCGTCGAACATGCGCCGCACTTCGCCGACCAGCGCGAACGGCGAGGTCGTACCCGCGTGGCCGCCCGCGCCGGAGGCCACCAGGATCAGTCCGTCGACGCCCGCTTCCAGCGCCTTCTGCGCATGCCGCAGATTGATCACATCGTGCAGCACGATGCCGCCGTAACTATGCACGGCGTCGACGATTTCCCGCGCCGGCGCCCGCAGGCTCGTGATGAAGATCGGCACCTTGTGTTCGACGCACACGCGCACGTCGTGTTCGAGCCGCGTATTCGACTGATGGACGATCTGGTTGACCGCTATCGGCCCGATGATCGCATCGGGGTTGGCCGCCTTGTGCTCGGCGAGCTGCGTCTGGATCTGCGTGAGCCATTCGTCGAGCAACTCGGCCGGGCGGGCATTCAGCGCGGGGAACGAGCCGACGATCCCCGCCTTGCATTGGGCCAGGACGAGTTCGGGATAGCTGACGATGAACATCGGCGAGGCGACGACGGGCAGCGCAAGTTTTTGCAGAACGGCGGGCAATGCCATAGTGCGAGTCTCCTGATTTGAGCGGACCGGTGCGTCGTTGCGCGCCCGGCGATGAATGAGTTTAGCGGCACATGGCTTGCGGCGCTTTTATCAGCCGCAGCCACCCGAATATTTAAGAACGGTCGTTCGATTATAGGCGAAGCGCCGTGCTTGCGTCCGGTCGCTGCGTTTGGAACAGTTGGAAGGAGTGTTCAGGTTCTATGCTTGCGTGGGCTGTCCCACCTCGCGCGGTCATATTGGGCTCCTACAATGCAGTGACTCCAAATCACAAAAGAGAGAGACGCCATGGCCTTCGAGAATTTCACGCCCTTTCGCGTCGCCGTGGGCGATGTCGATATTTTCGGAGTGAAGGGCGGAGCGGGGCCGCCTCTTCTGCTGCTGCACGGTCATCCGCAGTCGCATCTGATCTGGCAAAAGTGCGCCGCGCAACTGGCCGAACATTTCACCGTCATCGCAACCGACCTGCGCGGCTACGGCGCATCGGGCAAGCCGCCGAGCGACGCCGCGCACACGCCGTATTCCAAGCGCGCAATGGCCGCCGATCAGGTTGCCGTGATGCGTCATTTCGGCTTCGAACGTTTTCTCGTGTGCGCCCACGATCGCGGCGCGCGCGTCGCGCACCGCATGGCGCTCGACCACAGCGACGCCGTCGAGCGTCTGATGCTGCTCGATATCGCGCCGACGCTCGCGATGTACGAAGCCACCGACCGCGCCTTTGCGACGCACTATTTCCACTGGTTCTTCCTGATCCAGCCGGAGCCGCTGCCCGAGACGTTAATCGGCGCGAACCCGGCGGCCTATGTCGACGCGGTGATGGGCAGCCGTCACGCGGGTCTGGCGCCGTTCGAGCCCGCCGCGCTCGACGCCTATCGGTCGGCGCTGGCCGAACCGGGCGCCGTGCACGCGATGTGCGAGGACTACCGCGCGTCGGCGAGCATCGACCTGGAGCACGACCGGGCCGATATCGAACGAGGTCACAAGATCGGCTGTCCGCTGCGCGTGCTGTGGGGCGACAAGGGTGTGATCGAGAAGTGCTTTGACGCGCTGGCGGAATGGCGCCATGTGGCGCGCGACGTGAGTGGCCGCGCGTTGCCTTGCGGGCATTACATCCCCGAGGAAGCGTCGAGCGAACTGGTCGCCGAAATGCTGTCCTTCTTCGAAGCGGTCGAACAGTAACTCAGCCGCTTCGTTCCCTTCGTTCCGCCGCGCACACGCACCCGCGCTTCGTCTAGCCGAGCGGCGGCAAGCGGCGCGACCGGCGTCGACTTGACGATGGCGGAACTGGTCTCCGCGCGCTCGGCGACTTTCGTCAGAATCTCGTCGAGCTGCTCGATCGACTGGAGGTACAGGCGGCAGATGAAACAATCGTCGCCCGTCACCTTGTCGCACTCGACGAACTCCGGAATCCGCCGGATCACTTCTTCCACGAGATGCAACTGACCGGGCAGCGGCTTCACGCGCACGATGGCCTGCAACGTGTAGCCGAGGGCGCGCGGATCGATGTGCACCGTAAAGCGCTCGATCACGCCTTGCGCTTCGAGCCTGCGCACGCGCTCCGCCGTACTCGGCGCCGACAGTCCGACCAGACGCGCCAGTTCGCTGACCGGCTGACGGGCGTCTTCTGCCAGCGCGGCGAGTAGTGCGCGGTCCGTCTCATCGAGTGGGGCAGGTGCCGAGGGAGTAAGGCGTTTGGTCATAACGGCCTTCGATTATTAGGTTTCATCGCAGTTGCGCTTAAGTTTAGCCATGTATTCAGGCGATCGGATTAATTACACTGCTGGTCGTGCAGGAATCAATTCGAGGATTGAATCATGGCGTCAAACGAAATTCGCCGCGGAGCCGCGGAAATGACCATGGCCATGCTGATGTCCGGCACCATCGGCTGGCTCGTGGTGTCGTCGCAGCAAGGCCCGTTCAATGTCGTGTTTTTCCGCTGCATTTTCGGCGGCGCGACGCTGGCGCTCGTCTGTGCGGTGCTGGGTTTGTTCCGGCGCCAGCTCTTCTCGTGGAAGATGCTCGGCCTCGCCTTGCTCGGCGGGGCGGCGATCGTCATCAACTGGGTGCTGCTGTTCGCCGCGTATTCGCGCGCGTCGATCTCGATGGCCACGGCCGTCTATAACACGCAGCCGTTCATGCTGGTGGCGCTCGGCGCCCTGGTGTTTCGCGAGCGCATCAGCCCGTCGACCGTGGTCTGGCTGGTGGTTGCGTTTATCGGCCTCGTGTTCGTCGTGAGGGTCGAGCCGGCGGTGTTGGCGGTGCCGGGGCAATACCTGGTCGGCGTCGCGTATGCGGTGGGCGCGGCGGCCATGTATGCCGTGTCGTCGATCATCACGAAGCGGCTCAAAGGGACGCCGCCGCATCTGATCGCGTTGATCCAGGTGTCGCTCGGCGTGCTGATGCTCGCGCCGTTCGTGCGCTTCGACGCGCTGCCCACAAGCGGTGTGCAGTGGCTCGAACTGGTCGTGCTCGGCATCGTCAATACCGGGCTCATGTACGTGCTGCTGTATGGAGCGATCCAGAAGCTGCCGACTTCAATGACCGGCGCGCTCTCGTTTATCTATCCGGTGGTGGCGATCATTGTCGATCGGGTTGCGTTCGGGCAAACGCTGGCGTGGATTCAGGTGCTCGGCGCGCTGCTGATTCTGTTGGCTGCCGCGGGCGTCAATCTCGGCTGGCGGATCGTGCCGCACAAGCGCCTGTCGTCGACATGACAGATATTGTGTCGTTGCAGCGTGCGGTAATGCTATGGATTCCAGAGTAACTGGGCGCCGGGATTGTTCGTATGAGCGGACTAATGTTTCGAAAGCTGCACGACTACGGGGTTTTGTAGTGTGACGTGTATGCCGCTTTAAAAGCGCGCGTCAAACTTCTGTAGGGAAATCACTGATGCGGCCAAAAAACCGGCACGCGTATCATGCGACTTGACGCTGATCACGTCCGACAGAATTTCCGCCGCTCGCCAGTCATGGTTGAGCGGCTTTCTTTTTGTACCGACGGTTCGAGCATCTCGCGCTGCCTGTCGGCGGCGGCGCGCTCCACGTCACGTCACGTCACGACGCACGCGCGACAATGCGCTCACCATCCACTTCCAGCGGCCCATTTCTCGCCGCCAGCTCGTGCACGATCTCTTTCACCAGCGCGGGCCACTCGCCGCGCGGCTTGAGTATCGACGCGGCGGCGCGCATCACGGCGGCGTCGTCGAGCATGTGCAGCAACGTGTCGAAGCGCATTGCGCGGACTTCGAGCAGCTTGAACACGATCAGCACCTTCAACGCATTCTTTGCGTTGCGCGCGGGATCGGCACGCAGCCACGCCAACCGCGAGAAAGCGCGTTCAAGCGCCTGTTCGACATTCGTGAAGGGTGCGCCATGACCGGGAATGACGAGGCGCACGTCGAGCTTCGCAATGGCTTCCAGTACGGCCTGCTCCTCGGCGAATCCGCTCTCGCCCTCCAGTTCGGGAAAGATCACGCCGAAGCCGTTTTCCCACAGCGCATCCGCGCTGATCAGGATGCGCTCGCCCGCGCAGTAGAGCATCAGCGAATGCGGATCGTGGCCGGGCGCGCCGAGCACGTCCCAGTCGAGCGCGCCGAGCCGCAACTGTGCGCCGGGTGCAATCGCTCCAGTGAAGCCGAAGCGCTCGCAGTTCTGGCCGGTGGCGCGAAACGTGAGGCGTGCCTCGTCCCAGTCGCGCACGGCATCGGCTTCCGAGGCGGGAATCACGGTGCGGCATGGCCACGTCGCTTGCAGGAGCGCATTGCCGCCGCAGTGGTCCGAGTGCAGATGCGTGTTGACGATCAGATCGAGCGGCCGTGTGCCTAGCGCCTGCCGCACCAGCGCGACCGTTTGCGGCGCGTGCGTGGCATAGCCGGTATCGATGAGCGCGGCGCATGCGTCGTCCACCAATAGCACGTTGTTCGACGATAGCCAGCCGCGTTCGAAGACGCGAATCGATTCCGGCAGCGTGATCATGGTGAGTGGGGCGTCGCGCTTGCGTGAGCGGCGGCTTCGGGTTTCGGCATGACGAGAATGGTCGACGAACCGATCAACATGAGCTCGCCGCGCTGATTCACGACCGTGCCTTCGAGGTGCGTCAGATCGCCGTTCAGGCTCGGTTTCCAGTAAGCGTGCTTCACCCGCCAGCTGATGGTGAGCGTGTCGTTCGCATGGACGGCTTTCTTCAGCTTGATATCGAACTCGAGACCAAGCGGTTGCGCGTAGGCCGAGTAATGCGTCGCCAGCAGCGCCATGAAATGCGCGGTTGGTTGTGTACCGGACGCGATCAGGCCGCCGAAGCGGCTCTGCGCCGCATACGCTTCGTCGTGATGCAACGGATTATGGTCGTTGACGAGCGATGCAAACGATTTCACCGATTCCGCCGATAGCGCCAGCGTCGAACTGAACGTCTCGCCAATCGTGACGATGCGCGGCGCGGCGTTCATCGCTGCTCCTTCGGCAGGCTCGCCATGAACTCCACGTGGCGCGCCTCGATCGCGTCCCAGACCGCACGCTTCGCGTCGTCGTCGAACGACGACCAGCCGGCGATTTCGTCGATGGTGCGCAGGCATCCTTCGCACCAGCCGGTCGATGCATCCATCCTGCACACGCTGATGCAAGGCGACGGCACGGCGTGGTCGTCTTCGTTATCGAAGCCTGCTGTCATGTCGTCACGCCGTCTCGCGCAGCGCCACGTCGATCACCGGCGCGCCCGTCAGCGCGATCAGTTCCTGCGCCGTCAGATTGAACACCGCATGCGGATGGCCCGCGGCGGCCCACAGGCTGTCGAGTTCGAGCAGATCGGCGTCGATCAGCGTGACCGGTTCGGTGGCGTGACCGATCGGACAGACGCCGCCAATCGCATAGCCGGTTTTTTCGCGGACGAACTTCGCATCCGCGCGGCCGATTTCGCCGACCTGCGCGGCGACCTTTTTTTCGTCGACGCGATTCGCGCCGCTCGCCACCACCAATACCGGCGCATCGTCTTCACGGCGGCGAAACAGGATCGATTTGGCGATCTGCGCGACCGAGCAGCCAAGTCCGGCGGCGGCTTCGGCGGATGTCTTGCCGGTTTCCGGCAGCATCACGATGCGGCCCGCGTGACCGCGTTCGCGCAACAGCAGCGCGACGCGGCGTGCCGAGTCGGGCAGCGCGGTGAGATCGTCGGATTCGAGAGAAGCGTGGTCCGTCATCGTTTCAGGTCCTGATGGTTTGCATGAGTATTGAGCGCATGCGTCGAGCAAGCGTCAGACGCAATTGGCCGCTTCGCTGCGCGCCTTGGCGAGCAGCGCTTTGCCGGCGCGCGAAACATTGGGCCGGCCGATCGACGTGGAGATGAAATCGCCGATCGCCACGACTTGCGCGAGGTCGATGCCGGTTTCGATGCCGAGCCCATTCATCAGATACAGCACGTCTTCGGTCGCGACGTTGCCGGTCGCGCCCTTCGCATACGGACAACCGCCGAGGCCCGCCACCGACGCGTGATAGATCTCGATGCCTTCCAGCAACGCCGCGTAGATGTTGGCGAGCGCCTGGCCATAGGTGTCGTGAAAGTGGCCCGATAGACGCTCGCGCGGAAACACCTGGGTGACCGCTTCGAACACTTCACGCGTGCGCCTGGGCGTGCCGACGCCGATCGTGTCGGCGATATCGATTTCGTCGCAACCGAGCGCCGCGAAGCGCTCGACGACATCCACCACCGACGCCACCGGCACTTCGCCCTGATACGGACAACCTAGCGCGCACGACACGCTGCCGCGAATCCGCAGGCCGTGCTGCTTGGCCGCCTGCGCGACGGGCGCGAACCGGTCGATGCTTTCCGCGATGCTGCAGTTGATGTTTTTCTGCGAGAACGCTTCGCTGGCGGCGCCGAAAATCACGATCTCGTCCGCACGCGCGGCGAGCGCGCCTTCGAAGCCGCGCAGGTTGGGCGTCAGCACCGAGTAGATCGTGCCGGGGCGCCGTTCGATGCCGGCCATCAGTTCCGCGCCGTCCGCCATTTGCGGCACCCATTTCGGCGACACGAACGAAGCGGCCTCAACGTTACGGAAGCCCGCCGCTGACAGACGGTTGACCAACTCGATCTTGGTCGCGGTGGGGACGAACTCTTTTTCGTTCTGCAGTCCGTCACGCGGACCGACTTCGACGATTTTCACTTGCTGGGGCAGTGCCATGATGTGTCTCCTATGCGGTCCCATGCAACCGGTCGCCGCCAGATAGGGCGGCGCTCCTTCAACGGGATCCGATATGTTCAATATCCACGTTCGATATCCACCACGCCGCTGACGGTAGCACCGCCTACCAGCGCGGTGATCTTCCTCGCGACCTGAGCGACGCTTTCTTCGCGCAACGTCAAAGCCGACACGTGCGGCGTAATCGTGATGCGCGGCTCCTGCCAGAACAGATGATCCGCCGGTAGCGGTTCTTCGCGGAACACGTCGAGCGTGGCGGCGGCAATCTGGCCGCTCGCGAGCGCGTCGAGCAGGTCCGGTTCGACCAGATGTCCGCCGCGCGCCACATTGATCAGATACGCGCCGCGCGCAAGCCTCGCGAAGGTGCGCGCGTTCAGCACGTCGCCGGTTTCAGGCGTATGCGGCAGTAGATTCACCAGCACTTTTACACCGTCGAGAAACGCGTCGAATTGCGCTTCTCCGGCGAACGTCGCGATGCCGTCGATCTGCCGCGGGCTGCGGCTGTAACCGCGCACCGGCATGCCGAACGCCGCCACCGCCTGTGCGACATGCGCGCCGAGCACGCCGAGTCCCAACACGCCGACGGTAAAACTTTCGCGCGGATGCGGCTCCAGCACTTCCCAGCGGCGCTCGTTTTGCCGCGTTTGATATTCGTCGAAGCGACGCAGATAGCGCAGCACCGCATGCGTGACGTACTCGGCCATTTGCAGCGCCATGCCGGTGTCTTCGAGGCGGATCAACTGCGCGTTGCGCGGCAACGTGCCGGGCTGTTCGTGTTCCAGCGCGAGGATCGCGTCGACGCCCGCGCCGAGATTGAAGATGGCGCGCAGATCGTCGCGGCCGGCCAGCATCTCGCGCGGCGGCCGCCACACCACCGCGAAATCGGCGGGCGCGGTATCGCCCGGCTGCCATTCACGCAGATCGGCCTCCGGCAGCGCGCGGGCGAAGTCGTGCAGCCACGCGGCGGCGTCGGCATGCGGCATGTAGAAGAGGATTTTCATACGGTCCGGAAGGCGCCTGCGAGGTCGAGTCGAGTAACGGAGAAGCCACGACATGGCCGATGCGGCAGATGCAATGCTGCGGACGACGCGTGCGGCATGAGGCCTCCTCCTTTTATGGATAGGCTTCATTCTACTTTTTCGACGCGGATTGCGCGCGTTTGCGCACGAGCGTGCGGTTTTGGTGGTGCGCTTTCCGTCGGGAGACCTCTATCTGGCGGTGCTTACGAGCGTTTGGCGCTCCATTTGCCCGCGCGTTTGCTCGCGCATTTGCCCCATAACCAAAGCACAAAAACTTGGTTCGCCCACGCGGGCCCCGGCGAGACAATCATTATCCGGAATTCCGCAGCGAGGCACCCACATGCTTTCATGCACCAAATCGACATGGCCGCCGCGGCTCGTCACCGTTCCCGGCCTGCACGGCAGCGAGGGCGCGCACTGGCAGACATGGCTGGAGCGGCAGTTCGCGCGCTCGCTGCGCGTCGAGCAAGCCGACTGGGACGCGCCGGACCTCGCGCGGTGGTCCAAATCGTTGCGCGATCTGCTGGCGCGCGAGCGCGGGCCGTTCGTGCTGGCCGCGCATAGCTTCGGCTGCCTCGCGACCGCGCATGCGCTGCAGCAGGCGTCGTACGCGAACGACGTGATCGGCGTGCTGTTCGTCGCGCCCGCGAGTCCGCAGAAATTCACCTTCGCGGGACCGTTCGACGCGCGGCGTCTCGGCGTGCCATCCATTCTGATCGGCAGCGAAACCGATCCGTGGATGTCGCTCGCCGGATCACGCGATCTGGCGCAGCGTTTCGGCAGTGCGTTCGTCAATCTCGGTGACGCGGGACATATCAACACCGCGGCCGGATTTGGTCCGTGGCCGCGCGCGAAGTATTTCGTCGACACGCTGGTGCATTGCGCGGCGCCGTTGCGTTTTCGCGAGGAGTCGTTCGACACCGCGCAGCACGCGTTCGTTTGAGTGGCCGGGCCTGCGTTCGCGCATCGCCGGGCGCGCGGACGGCCCGCTAGCCAAGTAAGCGATCCGTTAGAATCCCGCTTCATGCCGCGCGTTCATGCGGCCACTGGTTTTCATCAACGATAGGCGGGGACAGGATGGCAGGCAAGACGGGGACATCGCGCTGGCTGGCAGCCGGCATGACGGCAATCACGCTCGCGCTGGCGGGTGTGTCGACGGCGCACGCGGATGCGTCGCTGCTCAATGTGTCGTA
Organism: Burkholderia sp. WP9; assembly: GCF_900104795.1. Classification (NCBI taxonomy): domain Bacteria; kingdom Pseudomonadati; phylum Pseudomonadota; class Betaproteobacteria; order Burkholderiales; family Burkholderiaceae; genus Burkholderia; species Burkholderia sp. WP9. The sequence continues at coordinate 3,272,124 of NZ_FNTG01000001.1, read as the reverse complement.
CGACGTGACGCGTGAGTTGTATAAGGACATCAACGCCGGCTTCATTGCCGCGTACAAGGAGAAGAGCGGCGAGACCGTGTCGATTCGCCAGTCGCACGGCGCGTCGAGCGCGCAGGCGCTGTCGGTGCTGCAAGGCCTGCAGGCCGATGTGGTGACGATGAATCAGCCCAACGACATCGACCTGCTCGCCGAAAAAGGCCAACTGGTGCCGGCCAACTGGCGCGCACGTCTGCCCGACGGCAGCGCACCGTACACCACGACGATGGTGTTCCTCGTACGCAAGGGCAACCCGAAGCACATCAAGGACTGGGACGATCTCGCCAAGCCCGGCGTGCAGGTGGTGATCGCCAATCCGAAGACATCGGGTAACGGGCGCTATACGTATCTGGCCGCGTGGGGCTATCGCAAGCAACACGGCGGCACCGACGCGCAGGCGCTCGACTTCGAAAAGGCGATCTTCAAGAACGTGCCGGTGCTCGACACGGGCGGACGAGGCGCGACCACCACGTTCACGCAGCGCGGTATCGGCGACGTGCTGGTGACGTTCGAAAACGAAGTGGCGCTGATGGACACGGGCGTGGGCGGGGGCAACTTCGAGGCCGTCTATCCGTCGGTGAGTCTGCTGGCGGCGCCGCCGGTTTCGATCGTCGACAAGGTGGTCGACAAGCGCGGCACGCGCAAGGAAGCGCAGGCCTATCTCGACTATCTGTGGTCGCCGGCCGCCCAGGAAATCATCGCGCAGCATCACCTGCGTCCGCGAGACAAGACGGTGCTCGCGAAGCATGCCGCGGAGTTCAAGCCGATCAAGACGTTCACGGTCGAAGAAATGTTCGGCAGCTGGCAGAAAGCGCAGCAAACCCATTTTTCCGATGGCGGGACGTTTGATCAGATCATCGTCGACAAGAAATAAAACTTCGGCTTCTTAAGTAAAAAGGCTGTCTCGTACAAAACGAGGCAGCCTTTTTTATCGCGCGTGTTTTATTGCACGCGGCGCATGCGCTCAGTTCGGCGCAGCGTGTTTATCGCAGCCATGCTCGCAGCCGCTTTGATCGAGCGGCATTTGTTGCGCGGCCTCGGCGCGAATGCCGAGTCGTTCGAGCAGCTTGCGGTCGGCTTCCGCCTGCGGATTGCTCGTGGTCAGCAACTGATCGCCGTAGAAAATCGAGTTCGCACCGGCGAGGAAGCACATGGCCTGCAACGCTTCGTTCATCTGCTCGCGGCCCGCCGACAGACGCACCATGGCGCGCGGCATGGTGATGCGCGCAATCGCAATCGTGCGCACGAAATCGAACGGGTCGATCGCTTCCGTGCCGGTCAGCGGCGTGCCTTCCACCTGCACCAGATTGTTGATGGGCACCGATTCCGGATACGGCTCCATGTTCGCCAGTTGCGCGATCAGGCCGGCGCGCTCACGACGCGACTCGCCCAGTCCGACAATCCCGCCGCAGCACACGTTGATGCCGGCATCGCGCACGCGTTCGAGCGTGTCGAGGCGATCCTGATACGTACGCGTCGAAATGATCTGGCCGTAGAACTCCGGCGACGTATCGAGATTGTGGTTGTAGTAGTCGAGGCCTGCTTCGCGCAGCCCTTGCGCCTGATGCGTTTCGAGCATGCCGAGCGTCACGCAGGTTTCGAGACCCATCGCCTTCACGCCGCGGATCATGTCCTTGATCGGTTCGAGGTGACGGTCTTTCGGATTACGCCATGCGGCGCCCATGCAGAAACGCGTCGCGCCGTTTTCCTTGGCGACCTTCGCGGCGGCGAGCACTTCGTCGACCGGCATCAGTTTGTCGGCTTGCAGGCCCGTGTCGTGATGCACCGACTGCGGACAGTACGCGCAATCTTCTTCGCAGCCGCCGGTCTTGATCGACAGCAGCGTCGACAGTTGCACGGTATTCGCATCGAAATGTTCGCGATGGGTTTGCTGCGCCTGGAACATCAGGTCGTTGAACGGCAGTTCGTACAACGCCACGATGTCCGCCACGCGCCAGCGCGCGACCTGCTTCGTGCCGGCTGCGGCGTTGTTATTGGCGGCGGCCGTATCGGCGGACGCCGGAGCGATGTTCAGTTGCGTCATGTCGTCGATCCTCATGGATGGATGTGATGGGGGTTCAGCGCTGCGCGTGGCGCAGCGTCTGCAAAAGGCGGTTGATGTCGAGCTGCTCCGCCGCGAACTCGGGCGAAGCGGGGCTCAGATGCGGCACGATGCCGAGCAGCGGCGCGTCGTATTCGCGGGCGAGATGCGCGCGGATCGACGCGATGTTTTCGTCGGGAAACGTCATGTCCGGATCGATGCGGTTGGCAACCCAGCCGGCGAGCGTGAGCCCGCGCGCGGCGATCGCTTCGGCGGTGAGCAGCGCATGGCTGATGCAGCCGAGCCGCATGCCGACCACCAGCACGACCGGCAGTTTCAGGGCAACGGCGAGATCGGCGGTGTCCTGAGTGGCGGTCAACGGCACGCGAAATCCGCCGACGCCTTCCACCACGACGATCTCCGCGCGCTTGAGCGCTTGCGCGTGACAGTCGACGATACGGTCCAGATCGAGCGAGACGTTTTCCAGCGCGGCCGCAATATGCGGCGCGGCCGGTTCCTTCAACAGATACGGTGTGCGCATCTCGGGCGGCAGCAGGACGTTCGACGCGGCGTCGAGTTGATCCGCGTCCTCGTTATGCAGCACGCCGTCCACTTCGAACGCGCCGGCGGCGATCGGCTTCATCGCGGCGGCTTGCAGCCCTTCGCGAACGAAGCCGCGCAACAGTGCAGCCGAGACGAACGTCTTGCCGATTTCCGTATCGGTGCCGGTGACGAACAACGACAGTGCGTTTTGATTCGCGCTACTCATGCCGCTTTCGCTCCCAATTGCTGCAAGCCGGCTTCGAGCCGATCGAGGTCCGCCTGCGAGTGCGCGGCCGACAGCGAAATGCGCAAGCGCGATGTGCCGGCGGGCACGGTCGGCGGACGGATGGCCGGCACCCATAGACCCGCACGTTCGAGGGTGGCCGCGATATCCAGCGTGGCATCGTTCGCGCCGATGATGAGCGGTTGCACGGCCGTATGCGAATCGACCGGTATCCACGGCGTTGCCTTGAGCATGGCGCGCGTGCGCTCGATCAACTGCTGAAGATGCGCGCGCCGCGCGTCGCCTTCTTCGCCGCCGATGATACGCAGGCTTGCCGACACCGCGTGCGCGGCGGCCGGCACCGACGCCGTAGTGAAAATGTACGGACGTGCGCGCTGCACGAGCCATTCGATCACCGTCTCATGCGCCGCGACGAATGCGCCGGAAACGCCGGCCGCTTTGCCGAGCGTGCCGATCGAAATGAGGTTCGGCGAACGCAGCGCTGCTTGCGCGATCGCGCCGCGGCCTTGCGGGCCGAGCACGCCGAAACCGTGCGCGTCGTCGACGATCAGCCACGCGCCGTGTTTTTCCGCGAGTTCGAGCAGGCGTGCTAGCGGTGCGATGTCGCCGTCCATGCTGAAAACGGTGTCGGAGACGACCACTTTGACATCGGCGTCCGAGGCTTCGAGCATCGCGCTCAGCGCTTCGGTATCGCAGTGCGGGTAGATCTGCACGTCGGCGCGGGACAAACGCGCACCGTCGATCAGCGACGCGTGATTCAGCGAGTCGGAGAAGAGCGTCGTGCCACGGCCCGCGAGCGCGGTAAGCGTGGCGAGATTTGCCATGTAGCCGGTGCTGAAGTAGAGCGCGCGCGCATTGTCGACGAAGCCGCCGACGAATTCCGCGAGATCGTCTTCGAGTTGCGCATGCGCGCGCGAGTGGCCGCCGAGCAGATGCGAGCCGCCGCTGCCCGCGCCGTAGCGCTCTGCGCCTTCGGCGATGGCCGCGACCAGTTGCGGATGCGCGGCGAGCCCGAGATAGTCGTTGCTGGCGAAGCCGATGATCGCGCGGCCGTCGACCGTCATGTGGGCCGCGCACGGCGTGTCGGCGGTGCGGCGGCGACGGCGCAGGCCGCGCGCGTCGATCTCCTTCAGCCCTTCGGCGAGCGTGTCGAGCAGATGCATTAGCGGGTCTCCGCAAGCGTGGCTTCGAAGGTTTCGCGCGTGCGTGAAGCGAGCAGCGCGAGTTCTTCGCCGTCGAGGATATAAGGGGGCATCAGATACACCGTGGTTCCGATTGGGCGCAGCAGCAGTTCGCGCTGCAACGCGTTTTCGAAGAAGCGGCGCGAGAATGTTCTGGCTTGCTGAGCATCGTCGATCACGGCGTCGAACGCGAAGATCGTGCCGCGCTGACGCAGATTGCGGACTTGCTCGTGATCGGCGAGCGGCGCGAGCGCGGCTTTCAGCTTCGCGGACTTCTGCGTGTTGGCGGCGAGAACGTTGTCGCTCTCGAACAGATCGAGCGTAGCGAGCGCCGCGCGGCAGGCGAGCGGATTGCCCGTGTACGAATGCGAGTGCAGGAAGCCGCGCGCGGTGTCGTCGTGATAGAAGGCATCGAAAATTTCGTCGCGCGACAGCACGATCGAAAGCGGCAGATACCCGCCGCTGATACCTTTCGACAGACAGATGAAGTCCGGCCAGATGCCGGCCTGTTCGCATGCGAAGAAGGTGCCGGTGCGCCCGCAGCCTACGGCGATTTCATCGGCGATCAGGTGCACGCCGTATTGATCGCACAAGGCGCGCAATCCGGCGATATACGACGCGTCGTGCATGGCCATGCCGGCCGCGCATTGCACGAGCGGCTCGACGATCAGCGCGGCGATTTTCGTGGCGCGTGCTTCGAACAGTGCGCGAACGTGATCGAGTGCGCGGCGCGCGACATCGGCGGCGCTTTCGCCAGCTTGCGCGAGACGAGCATCGGGCGATGCCACGACATGCGCGTGGCGGATCAACGGGTCGTAGGCGTCCTTGAACAGCGCGACATCCGTGACACCGAGTGCGCCGATGGTTTCGCCGTGGTAGCTGTTGGCGATGCAGACGAATTCCTGCTTGTCGGAGAAACCGCGATTGCGCCATGAGTGGAAGCTCATCTTCAAGGCGATTTCGACGGCGGACGCGCCATCCGATGCGAAGAATGCGTGGCCGAGCGTATTGCCGGTGAGCGCGCTGAGCCGCTCTGCGAGTTCGATAGCCGGTTCATGCGTGCAGCCGGCGAGCATGGCGTGTTCGAGCGTGTCGAGTTGGTCTTTGAGCGCCGCGTTGATGCGCGGGTTGGCGTGACCGAACAGGTTGACCCACCAGGAGCTGATGGCATCCAGATAGCGATGGCCGGCGCGATCGTAGAGCCACGCGCCTTGACCACGCGCGACGGGCACGAGCGGCAGGCGCTCGTGGTGCTTCATCTGCGTGCAGGGGTGCCAGACGGCGCGCAGGCTGCGGGCGATCCAGTCTTCGGGGGCTGTTGACTGTGCTGCTGACTTTTCCAAAGGGTACTCCAGGGTGCTTTTTGGCCGCTGTGCGGCGTGGCTTTTTTAGGGCCATCTTCGAGCGTGCTGCGCTTCTTTTTTCTGCGCTGCGCGCGGCCCTTGGCGGGCTTGCGGGGTCGAGATTAGCGGTTTATTTCGTGCTGTGCACTAGGGGCGGATGGGCGGTTTTTGCCTGCGGCGCTGGGGTTGTTGGCTGTTCGATGCAGGTGGTTTCTGTTTTCCGCGGAAGGTTGCTGATCGGTGCAGTTAGCGACGGCAAAGTAGTTGGGTTTTACTGGCGGGAAATTGGGGTGGGCGGGGGTTTTTTGCCTGTTCGGCGGTTTTTTGGCTGGGGTCTTTGTGGTGTTGGCCTTTCCTTGCTTTGTTAGTGGTCTATTGGCGTTGCCCCTGTGCGGGGCGGCACCTACTTTCTTTGCCGCGGCAAAGAAAGTAGGCAAAGAAAGCCGCTTTGCACCGCCAGCCCATAAGCGGGTCCCCCGCGCAGCCACGGTAGTGGTCCATCTGGAATCCGTGCCCTCGCACATGCGGCCTTCGTGACAAGGCCGTCATACTTCCTGCTTCGCGCTGCGCGCTCGCCAGAACGGTCAGCCTGAAACCCGAGGCTGCGTTCGTATGCGGCGGGAGCCATCGGCTTCGCCTCGGCGTGGCGCCGATGCGGCCGGCGCAAGGAGCGAGCGGAATTCTTGGAAGCCCGGCCGATACATGAAGCGAGCCGAAGGATTAGAAGTACCGCCAGCGTAAGAACCGAGCCGTGGCATTAGAGATACTGCCGGCGTAAGAGCCGAGCCGAGGCATAGAAATACTGCTGGGGTAAGAGCAGAGTCGCGGCATTAGAAATACTGCCGGGGTAAGAAATGCAGGGGCTTTAGAAATACTGCTGATGCCAGAAGGGGCCTGCGATGTGAAGTCGAGCACGCGTGAAAGAAGGACAGGCGATTAGGAAATCCCGCTGACCTACAAACGACCGATGGTTTTAATGAAGTACCGCCTCGGCACGCGCAGCGCCGCCGGAAGAATGACTGCTGTGTCACAAGCGCCGAATGTGCGAGGGCACGGATTCCAGATGGACCACTACCGTGGCTGTGCGGGGACCCCGCTTAAGAGCTGGCGGTGCAAAGCGGCTTTCTTTGCCTACTTTCTTTGCCGCGGCAAAGAAAGTAGGTGCCGCCCCGCACAGGGGCAACGCGAATAGACCACTAAGAAATCAAGGAAAGGCCACCACCCGAGGGAAACAACCAAAAACACCGCCAATCAGGCAAAAAACCACTCACTCCCGACTAGCAATAGCCCGCCGCGCATCAGCGCTACCCCCAGCCCCACCATCAGCCGTCTGCGAAGACTGATCCCCCCAAACAACCGCATTATTCACCGCATACAACCGGCAAGGCGCCGAACTCTGCTTCTGACAATTGGCCACGGCAACCGACATAGGATCATCGCCACCCTCAGCCCACGACCAAGCCCCAGTATCAGACACAGCAAACGCCCGGCTAGGAAACTGATGCAGGAAATTCCGATACCCATTGCGCCCGGCTTCGTCGACAAACGGCACGGCATCGACCGCATCGACAGCGGCAAACCCGCTCGCCTTCGGCATGGAAGGATCCGACACACGATACTGCACACCAGTCGGCATCCCCACTCGCGCAAGGAACGCTTCCACGGCCGGCCACCACACATGCACGCCATCGCGGTCGCCGACCAGCCGGTGCGCATCGTTCTTGTAGTTGCCGAAATCCACCATCTTCGCGCTCGCGCCGTGCGCACCGAACGCGGCATACATGCCCGCCACCAGCGGCGCATTCCAGACCGAATCGTTATCGCCGTACATCCACAGCGACGGCACCTTGGTCTTCTCGCCGTAAGCGCCGAAGGCGCGCGTCAGGTTGCCCTGCCAGTCGCTGCAAGCATCCTGCCGCAAGCCGCCCGAGAAATTGATCAGCGCGCGCACGCCCGGCGCCGCTTCCGTACCGTAGGCAATCGTCGCAAGACCGCCGTGCGAGGTGCCGGCCACGACGATGTGCGTGGCGTCCACGTAAGGTTGCTTCGACATGAAGTCGACCGTCGCGGCGACGTCGCCGGCCTGGCTGATGCCGTTCTTTTCGACGTCGCAACCGTCCTGCTGATAAGCGCCGTCCGAATGGCCGAAACCCTGACGGTTCGGCGCCACCACCACATAACCACGGCGCACGAATTCGCGCGCGAACGGCAGCGGGTCGCTGCGTTCCTGCGTGCGCGGATCGCCGGGAATCTTGCCGTGGTTGAAAACAATCATCGGAAACGGGCCTGCGCCGTCCGGTTTGTAGATCGTCGTTTCGAGGGTAATCGTGCCGGCTGCGTCGACCGGTACGCGGATGATCTGTTCGTTCAGACCTGCGCTGGGCAGATAGACGTCGTCGTCGAGCGCAATACGCGGCACGTGCGCGCGTGTCAGCGGTCCAGCCTGAATGTCGGCGAGCGGGTCGGCGTGCGCGAGTGCGACAGCGCACGTGGCCGCTGCACACATCACCGCACACTTCGTCAGAACCTTGCTGAACACCATTGACGCACCTGCCTCAAAAACCTGCCCTGAACACCGTGATGCCCGTTTATCGAAAGCCATTACTGACATTTGCCTTTCGGCTGGCCTTTCGACAAACAAAAGCTCACTCGCGCACGGAGTGCGCCAAAGGCGCACGCACGCTAATCGAGATCGCACGGGATGAACCCAAACGGCCGACGCGACCCCACGCGCCGATGATGAGCGTCACGCCTGCTGCCTGAAACCGCCGCCGGAACCACACTCTCTGGTGCCCGGCAGGGCGTCCTGCGCAATTTGCGGAGCGGTATGGACCGGCTCTCGCAACGTGACGTCATGAAGCTACGGCCTCATCCTGGCACGACAATTTTGTTTTGTGCAATCAAGGAGAACCCGCGACGCAAAATTTGCCGCGCGTCGATCGGCCACCTCCGGCCGGTCGTGCGGGCCTCGCGGGTGTTTGGTGCAACGAAGCAATCAGGCGCGGCGCGGGCGTTGTGGCATGGAGCCAACACGAAAAAATGGCCCCGCTATCGGGGCCATATGTGAGCGCGGCGTGAGGTCGCTGCGGCGTCGTGTAAGGGTCGGGAAGGGTTATTCGCTCACGTCGCCATCCACGTAACGCCAGCGACCGTCTTCGTCGCGAACGAAACGGCTCAGTTCATGAAGCCGGTGCGCGCGGCCGCCCACCTTGTAACGCGCGACGAATTCGACGGTCGCGTGATGAGCGTCGGTTTCAGCAAACGCCTTGATCTGCAGTCCGAGCCACCGTGGCGCGTCGGGCGAAGCGGGATCCGCGTCGAGATCGGCGGGGCAGGTGTGCGGCGCCCAGGTTGCGCGCAGATAATCCGTTGCACCGACCACATAGGCACTGTAGCGCGAGCGCATCAATTCAAGGGCCCGTGGCGCCGCTTCGCCGCCGTCGATATAGCGGCCGCAGCATTGCGCGAAGCGGGGCGCCTTGGCGCCGCTGCGTTGATCGGGCGCGGCGCCCCCACAGGGACAGTCGGCAGGTCGTTGTAACGGCAACAATTGCTTATTCATCAGTCTTTCAGCCAAGACCGCGTGCGATCAAAATTTTCTGAATGTCGCTGGTGCCCTCGTAGATCTGGCAAACGCGCACGTCGCGATAAATCCGCTCGACCGGGAAGTCGCTGAGATAGCCGTAGCCGCCATGAATCTGTAAGGCGGCCGAACAGATGCGCTCGGCGGCTTCGGAGGCAAACAGTTTGGCCATAGCGGCTTCAGTAAGGCACGGCTGGCCGGCGTCTTTCAACGAGGCGGCGTGCCAGATCAACTGGCGCGCCGCTTCGAGTTGCGTCGCCATGTCGGCGAGGCGGAATTGCACGGCCTGGTGCGAAAAGAGCGGCACGCCGAAGCTCTCGCGCTCCTTCGCATAACTCAGCGCCGCCTCGAACGCGGCGCGCGCCATGCCGACGCTTTGCGCGGCGATGCCGATACGGCCGCCTTCGAGCCCTGACAGCGCGATCCGGTAGCCTTCGCCTTCTGCGCCGATCAGGTTCGCGGCCGGCACGCGGCAATCCTCGAAAATGATCTGCGCGGTGTCCGACGAATGCTGGCCGAGCTTGTCTTCAACCCGCGCGACGACGTAACCCTTCGTATCGGTCGGCACGATAAACGCGCTGATGCCGCGCTTGCCCGCGGCCTTGTCCGTCACGGCCATGACGATCGCAACATTGCCGTTCTTGCCGCTCGTGATGAACTGTTTGACGCCGTTCAACACATACGAATCGTCGTCGCGGGTCGCGGTGGTGCGCAGCGCGGAGGCGTCGGAACCGGCTTGCGGTTCGGTCAGGCAAAACGCGCCGAGCATGTCGCCGCGCGCGAGCGGCGTCAGCCAGTCGCGTTTCTGCGCGTCGTTGCCGTAGGTGAGCAGAATGCTGCACACGGGGCAGTTGTTGACGGAGATCGCCGTCGAAGTGCCGCCGTCGCCGGCTGCGATTTCTTCGAGTATCAGCGCGAGCGCCAGCGCGTCCATGCCGGCGCCGCCGTACGTTTCGGGCACGAGCACGCCATACGCGCCGAGTTCCGCCAGTTGCCGATGCACGTCCTGCGGAAACGTGCGTTCGCGGTCCCATGCCGCCGCATGCGGCGTGATCGCTTCGCGTACGAACGTGCGCAGCGCGTCGCGGACCATCAGGTGATCCTGATCAAGCACCATAAGTGATCCCGTTCAAGTAGTTGCTCACCAGTCGAGCGGTGTCCCGTCGTATTGATAGAAGCGGCCGTTGAACGCTTCGCGCGCACCCGCGGCCTGCGCCAGCACATCACGCATGCCGGTCACGCTGCGCGCGGGATCGATCGCCGCCTGGGCGCCGCCCATGTCGGTTTGCACCCAGCCTGGATGCAGCGAAATGCACGTGGCGCGCCGAGCGTCCAGCGACGCGAGTTTCAACGCGTCGTTCAGCGCCGCCTTGCTCGCGCGATACAGCCAGCCGGTCGTGCCGCTCGCGTCGCCAATGCTGCCCATCTTGCTCGAAATCACCGCGAATACGCCGCCGGCCTCTTCGACGAGCGGCAGCAGGATCGGCATCAATTGCATGGGTCCGCGCACATTGGTGTGCATGACGTGGTCGAAGTCTTCAGCAGTGATCGTCTCGATGCCTTCCGTGCGCGGGCCGTAGACGCCCGCCACCACGATCGCCGCATCGAGCCGTTCACCGTCGAGCTTCCAGCCGAGCGCGGCGATTTCCTCTGGCGCGCTCACGTCGAGCGAGAACGTTTGGGCGCCGAGTTCATTCAACGCATCGAGCGCGGCGCCGTCACGCGCGGTGGCGAGCACGCGCCAGCCGCTCTTTTTGTACTGCCGCACAAACTCCTGGCCGATGCCACGCGACGCACCGACGATCAACACTGTTTTCATCGAATACTCCAAGCTGTCAAAACGCCCCGAATCGCGTTACACGAGTTCGATACCCATGGCCGTCGCTTCGCCGCCGCCGATGCACAGCGTCGCGACGCCGCGCTTGCCGCCGCGTTGCTTGAGCGCGCCGATCAGCGTGACGAGAATGCGCGCGCCCGACGCGCCGATCGGATGGCCGAGCGCACAGGCGCCGCCGTTCACGTTGACCTTTTCGTGCGGCAGATGGTGTTCCTTCATGGCCGCCATGGTGACGACGGCAAATGCTTCGTTGACCTCATACAGATCGACTTCGTCGGCGCGCCAGCCATTCTTCTCGAACAGCTTGCGAATCGCCCCGACCGGCGCGGTGGTGAACTTCGCCGGTTCCTGTGCGAAGGTCGAGTGGCCGACCACGCGTGCAATCGGCTCCACGCCGAGGCGCTTCGCCGTCGACTCGCGCATCATGACGAGTGCGGCCGCGCCATCGGAAATCGACGACGAGTTCGCCGCTGTCACCGTGCCGGTTTTGCTGAATGCGGGTTTGAGCGTTGGAATCTTGTCGAGGTTCGCCTTGAACGGCTGTTCGTCGTGATCGATGGTGACTTCGCCCTTGCGGCTTTGCACCTTCACCGGCGCGATTTCCCAGCTGAACGAACCGTCTTCGTTCGCGCGCTTCGCGCGGTGGAGCGACTCGACGGCGAACGCGTCTTGCGCTTCGCGCGTGAAGTCGAACGAGGCCGCGCATTCTTCGGCAAAGGTGCCCATCAGACGGCCTTTTTCGTAGGCGTCTTCGAGACCGTCGTAGAACATGTGGTCGATCACCTGGCCGTGGCCCATACGCATGCCGGCGCGCGCTTTCGGCAGCAGGTACGGCGCATTCGTCATGCTTTCCATGCCGCCCGCGACGATCACGTCGACGGAGCCGGCCGCGAGCATGTCGTGCGCGAACATTGCCGCACGCATGCCGGAGCCGCACATCTTGTTCACCGTGGTGCTGCCGGTGGCGAGCGGCAAGCCGGCGCCGAGCGCGGCCTGACGCGCGGGCGCCTGGCCGAGGCCTGCGGGCAGCACGCAACCCATCACCACTTCGTCGATCTGTTCGGGTTTCAGGCCCGCGCGCTGCACGGCCGCCTCGATCGCCACCGCGCCCAATTGCGGCGCGGTCAGTGTGGCGAAGTCGCCCTGAAAGGCCGCCATCGGCGTGCGGGCCACGCCCACGATAACGATCGGATCAGTCTTTGTCTCACTCATGCTTGTCTCACTCATGTTTAAGCTCCTTGATGACGCCTTCGACGATGGCCGGCACGTCGCCGAGCTGAGCCGCATCGGCGGCCACCACGTCGTTGTCTGCCTTGTGCGGGCCACTCGCCGACACGGCCGCGACACACTTCTGATAGGTTGCGTCGAGCGCGGCCGGCTCGCTGATCGTCATGCCGAGATTGCGCACCTTGCCGTCATGCACGCCGTACGCCCAGCCATGTACCGTCAACGCCTGGCCGCGCGCCCATGCATCGTTGACGATGGTGGTGCGGCACACGTTCATCACCTGTTCGATCGCGTTCAGTTCGACCAGACGCCGGTGACGCGCCTCGCCGATCGGCCATTCCTCGATCAGCGCGGCATGCTTGGCGCGCACGTCCTGCACGTGGTGCAGCCAGTTGTCCGCGAGACCCACGCGGCGGCCGTGCAGCGCCGCGCCGACACCCGAGCAGCCGTAGTGGCCGACCACCATGATGTGCTTGACCTTCAGCAGATCGACGGCGAACTGGATCACCGAGAGACAGTTCAGATCGGAATGCACCACCACGTTAGCGATGTTTCTATGCACGAACACTTCGCCCGGCGGCAGGCCGATGATCTGGTTCGCCGGCACGCGCGAATCGGAGCAGCCGATCCACAAATACTCGGGCGTTTGCTGATGTGCGAGACGCGAAAAATACTCGGGGTCTTCGGACAGCTTGCGGGCGACCCACGCTTCGTTGTTGTCGAACAGATGCGCGAGCGGATTGTCAGGAGTGGAAGCGTTCGTGTTCATGGTGCGTCTTGGCGGTTGCTCGACCGGTTGACCGGTCGATGTCGTTACATAAGGTTCGGACGAGGCATCAACACTGCGGGCGGCACAGGCGCCTCATGCGACCCGCGCGCTGCGCTCGTCGGCCGGTGCGTCCGGTGCGGAGCTGGCCGCATCGGCAAAGCGTTCCGGGTAGCGCACGCAGAAGCGCACGCTGTCGTCGTACGGGAAAAAGTCGGGCAGTTCGCCTTTCAGTAGATGATCCTTGTGCCGTTGCCATAGCGCAGGTTCGAAGAAGTCCGCGTGATGTTGCATGAACGAGCGGCGCACGCGTGGGTCGCCGAGCAGAAACGTGCCGTACGTCTCCGGGAAAATGTCGTGCGGGCCGACCGAGTACCACGGCTCGCCCGACATTTCGTCCTCCTCGTTACGCGGCGCCGGCACCGCGCGCACGTTGCAGTCGGTCAGATATTCGATTTCATCGTAGTCATAAAACACCACGCGGCCGTGACGTGTCACGCCGAAGTTCTTGTACAGCATGTCGCCCGGAAAAATGTTCGCCTGCATCAGTTCCTTGATGGCGTTGCCGTATTCCTTGATGCCGTGCTCGATGTCCTCGTCGTTGCCGTTCTGCAGGAACAGATTCAACGGCACCATGCGGCGTTCAATATACATATGGCGAATCACGAGGCTGTCGCCGTCGTATTCGATCAGCGACGGCACTTCCTTTTCGAGTTCACGCACGAGCGCTTCGTCGAGCCGCGAGACCGGCAACGCTACGCTCGAATATTCGAGCGTGTCGGCCATGCGGCCCAGACGGTCGTGCCGTTTGACGAGCTGATACTTTTCCTTGATCTGCGCGCGCGTGGTTTCCTTCGGCGGCGGGAAGCTGTCCTTGATCAGCTTGAACACATACGGAAACGACGGCAGCGTGAATACGAGCATGACGAGGCCCTTGATGCCGGGTGCGACGATGAACTGATCGCTCGAATGCGACAGGTGATGCAGCAGGTCGCGATAGAACAGATTCTTACCCTGCTTCTGCAAACCCACGGACGTGTAGATTTCCGCCTTCGGTTTGCCCTGCATGATGGTGCCGAGAAACTCGACGTAAGCGGACGGCACTTCCATATCCACCAGGAAATACGAATGCGAAAAGCTGAAGATGATCAGCAACTGGTCGCGCTTGAGCAGCACCGTGTCGAGTGCGAGCACGCCCGGCTTCACATGGCGCAGCGGCACCGCGAACGGCAACAGCAGATCACCGTTGATGATTCGCCCGACGATATACGCAGACTTGTTCCGGTAAAACAGTGACGAGAGCACGTGAATCTGGAAATTGGGCGCTTCGTCGAACACGCCGAACGCGTCGCGGATCGCCTGCATCAGGCAGCCGACGTCGCGGGTCAGATCTTCAAACGGCGGTTCCAGCTGGAAGTTCGTGACAATGCGCTCGAGCGTCGCCGCGAGGCCGTCTTTGCCGGGATAGTACGCGCGGTAAGTTGGCTTCGCCGCGGGTTCGTCGTTCTCGATGTATTCGGTCGAGATGGCCGGGCGCACGAAAATGAAATCGTTGTTGAAGTACGAGCGGTGCAGGATCTTGCAGCACACCGAATTGAAGAACGTCTCCGCGCATTCGGGCTGCCGGTGCGTGGTGAGGAGGCCGATGTAGTGCAGCTTGATCTGCTGCCAGACTTCGTCGTCGATATTTTCCGCGTCGTATTCGTCTTCGAGCAGTTCGACGCATTCCTCGACGCGTTCGTCGTACGAGGCAATGCGGTCGCGCGCGAGCTTCTGCAGGCCGTGCCAGTCGGCCTGTTCAAACAGCGTCTTGGCGTGGATCGCGGCGTCGCGAAAGACCCGGTAGTGCCGGTCGAATCCTTCGAGCATGGTCTGTGCGACGTCAAAGCCGATTTGCGACGACAGCAGTTTGGGGAAGTGATTCATGTCGACCGTGCATCCGCCTCATGTCGTAAAGACACCCGGGATTGTATCGCCCAGGTGGGCCCGCGCCGCATCGCGCCGTGGTTCATGCCGGCTTGGCTTCGCGTGCGCCGGTCGCGAGCAGCGCGCGCGCCTGCGTTTCATATTGCGCGAGGTCTTCGAGCGTCGCGTTCAGGTCTTCCAGTTGACGCTCCAGCACTTCGCGATGACGCGCTACCGTGGCGAGGAACGCGTGCAATTGCGGCACCGTGTCGGTCGGCGACTCGTACACGTCCAGCAGATCGCGAATTTCCGACAACGTGAAGCCGAGCCGTTTGCCGCGCAACGTGAGCTTCAGACGCGTTCGGTCGCGGCCGGAATACACACGCCGCAAGCCGCTCGATCCTTCCCGGCTCGGTGAGAGTAAACCCTGATCCTCATAGAAGCGGATCGCGCGCGGCGTGACGTCGAATTCCCGCGCGAGCTCGGTGATCGTGTATTGCGTGTTCATCGGGGCATTCCGTGGCCAGGCAGAAAATCGGATTGAACGATAGAATCAACGTTTACGTTATCGTCAACTTGAGCTGAACGCAACCAGGCGCAGTACGGCCGCTGTTCGGCGCCAGCACGCCGCAACCACGCTATCCGGCATCGCATACCTCGCCATGCCGGACGGCCGACGGAGGAAGACACCCACAATGAATGCACTCGAACACCAACTCGACTACCCGTTCAACGACGCGTTGCCGGACGCGGGCCACGCCATGGAAGTCTCGCCAGGCGTCTTCTGGCTGCGCATGCCGCTGCCCTTCGCGCTGGATCACATCAACCTCTGGCTGTTACGCGACGAGATCGACGGGCAGCAGGGTTGGACCGTGGTGGACTGCGGCATCACCTCGGACACGATCAAGGAAAACTGGGAAAAGGTGTTCGACTCGGTGCTCGGCGGCCTGCCGGTGCTGCGCGTGATCGTCACGCATTGCCATCCCGATCACATTGGCCTTGCACACTGGATTTGCGCGGGCGGTGACAAAAAGCGCTGGGACGTGCGGTTGTGGACGACGCTCGGCGAATACATGCAGGCCCGCGTGATGGCTGCGGGCGACGGTTCGAATGCGGGCGGCGAAGGCGCCGCGCGGCACTTCGCGCGGCACGGTGTGACCGACGAGGAATCGCTCGAGAAACTGCGCAATCGCAAGAGCTATTACGCGAGCCTCGTGCCGGCGATTCCTGGCCAGTATCGGCGCTTGCGCGAAGCGGACGGCGTGAAGATCGGCGGCAAAACGTGGCGCGTGGTGACCGGCTTCGGTCATTCGCCCGAACACTGCGCGTTGTTCTGCGAGGAGACCGGCGTGCTGATTTCCGGTGACATGGTGCTGCCGCGCATTTCGACCAACGTGTCGGTGTTCGATATGGAGCCGGAAGGCTCGCCGCTTGCGCTCTATCTGGAGTCGCTCGGTCGCTACGAGACGATGCCGGAAGAGACGCTGGTGCTGCCGTCACATGGCAAGCCGTTCCGCGGCGTGCGCACGCGTATCCGGCAATTGCGTGAGCATCATGAAGCGCGTCTGGCGGAAGTGCGCGAGGCATGCGCGGAAAAACCGCAAAGCGCTGCGGATATCGTGCCGCTCATGTTCAAGCGTCAGCTCGACATTCATCAGATGACGTTTGCGATGGGCGAAGCGCTGGCGCACTTGCATCTGCTGTGGCTGGCGGGGGAGTTGAAGCGTGCGCAGGACGCGGATGGGGTGATTCGGTTTTCGCCGGCGTGATTGCGGTGGCGTGCAGATGAAAAAGCCCGGTGCTTACGCAACCGGGCTTTTTCTCGCGCGCTGCAGACGCAGAAGCGATTACTGCACCGACACCGTCCCGAAGTTCTGCCGTCCGAACGGACTTACGTGATAACCGCTCACGTTCGTGCGCGTGATGGCCGCCGCGGTGGGATAGCCGAGCGGAATCCACAGCGCCTGATCGTGAATGACCTGCTGCGCCTGTTCGTACGCTTTCGCGCGCTTCGCCTGATCCGGCGTCGCCTTGCCGTCGGCAATCAGCTTGTCCAGGTCCTGATCGCAGAAGCGCGCGAAGTTGATGCCCGACTTGACCGCGTTGCAACTGAATAGCGGCGACAGGTAGTTGTCCGGATCGCCGTTGTCGCCCGCCCAGCCCATGAATAGCGAATCATGCTGGCCTTGCTTGGCCTCCTTGATCAGCTCACCCCATTCGATCACCTTCACCTCGGCCTTCACGCCGATCTTCGCGAAGTCGGCTTGCAGCAGTTCCGCGCCGGCCTTCGGATTCGGGTTCAGCACGCTGCCGTTCGGACGCACCCAGATCGTCGTTTCGAAGCCGTTCGGATAGCCCGCGTCGGCGAGGAGTTTCTTCGCCTTTGCCGGGTCGTACGGCCACGCCTTAACGGACTTGTTGTAGCTCCATGTGTTCGGCGGATACGGGTTCACGGCCGCCGTTGCCGTATTGTCGAACACGGTCTTCAGATACGTGGTGCGGTCGAACGCCATGTTGAGCGCGGCGCGCACCTTCTGGTTGTCGAGCGGCTTCTTCTGCGTGTTCAGCGCGACGAACGCCGTCATGAAGGCGGGCGTCTGCACGATGGCGAGCGACTTGTCGCCCTTCGCGTCGGCGAGATCCTGCGGCTTCGGCGACAAGGCGATCTGGCATTCGCCGGTTTTCACCTTCTGCGCGCGCACCGTGGCGTCCGGCGTGATCGCGTAGATCAAACGGTCGATCTTCGGTTTTGGACCCCAGTAGGCAGGATTCACGTCATAGCGGATCACGGCGTCTTTCGTATAGCTCTTCAGCTCGAACGGACCCGTGCCGATCGGTTTCGAATTCAGATCGGCCTGCTTGCCGGCCTTGAGCAACTGGTCGGCATATTCAGCCGAATAGATCGAGGCGAAACCCATGGTCAGGATGGACACGAAAGTTGCGTCGGGCGCGTTCAGCTCGAACTTGACGGTGTTGTCGTCGACCTTGCTGATGGACTTGATGAGCTTCGGCAGGCCCATCGACTGCGCATGCGGGAAGCCGCTCGCGCCCGCCACCTTGTGCCACGGATTGCTGTCGTCGAGCATGCGCTCGAACGTGAAGACGACGTCGTCGGCGGTAAGCGGCCGGGCGGGCTTGAAGTAGTCGGTGGTCTGGAACTGCACGTTCGGGCGCAGATGGAACGTGTAAGTGAGGCCGTCGGCGCTCACGTCCCACTTGTCGGCCAGCGCCGGCACGACTTTCTTCGCCGCCTCGTCGTACGAGACCAGCGAGTTGAAGATCACATCGGCCGACGCATTGGTCGTGACGAGCGAATTGAACTGCACGACATCGAAGCCGTCGGGGCTCGACTCGGTGCAGACGGTCAGCGGTTTGGCGAGCACGAGCGCGGGCGCCGTGAACAGTACGGCGGCTGCGAGCAGTTTGAAGCGCATAGGATCTCCCATAACGAGCGCAGTCAGGCAGTGCGTCTGGTTGTGTGGTTATATTCCGTTGACGAGAGCGACGGGCGGCCGTCCAGCATAGCCGCCGTCTTCATTGTGATACGTTTCCGGCGCTGGCGCATGGCTTGGACAATGCCGCCCACGCGCGCGCCGGCCTTCGCGAAAGCTTATCGAAGGGTGGTTGCGCCGACAACAACATAATCCGCATATTCATATGGAAGGTTGTCCGGCCTCGCGGCGCGGCGTCGACGCTTATGCCGCCGCTGCGCGCCGCAGCAGATAAGCGATACCTTCGATCGCACGCACGCCGTACCACGAAACCATTTCCCCATCGATCAACTCGATACGCTTGCCGGCCAGCCGCGAATCACGTTTCAGCGTGTCGCAATGGGCCTGCGTGAAGCGATACGGCTCACTGGAGAGCAGGATGCGATCGACGTGGGCAAGCCATGGCGCGGTGTCGAAATCGAGCGTTGGGTAACGTCCTGCGCCTTGCGCACCGCCTTGCACATCAGGGAGCGTGCGCCAGTTCACGAGTCGCAGCATCGCGGAGATATAGGTGTCGCGCGCCACGGTCATCCACGGCTCGCGCCAGATCAGATAGAGCACGTTTTGCGGCGCGAATGCGTGCGCAGCCGCTTCGTCTAGCCGGGCTTCGAGCGCTTCGCTCAGGCGCTGCGCTTCCCGCGTCCGATCGAAGATCGCGCCCAGCAGCGTGTAGAGCACCAGATTGTCCTGCGGTGTCCGCGGATGCGTCACGACGATATGCGGCACGAACGCGCGCAGTTGCTCGACGGTATCGCGTTCGTTTTCGTCGATATTGACGATCAGATGGGTGGGGCGCAACGCACGAATGGCGTCGAGGTTCACGGCCTTGGTGCCGCCGACCTTGCGGACCTCGCGCACCTTGTCGTGAGGATGCACGCAAAAGCCGCTGCGGCCGACAATCTGCCGGTCGAGACCGAGCGCGAACAGCAGTTCGGTGATGCTCGGCACCAGCGAGACGATGCGTGCCGCGGCGCCGGCGGGTTCGTGCGCGACGCCGGCTGCATCGACCGCACGGGGGGGCATGCCTTACTCGGCTTCTGTGGCGGCGCGCGGCTTGCGCGGCGCGCGTTCGAACGCGCGGTCGTAGAGCCAACGCGGCAGCACGTGCAGCAGCATGGCCACGATGCGCATCTGCCAGGGGAACACCGCGAACGCCGTTTGACGTTCGATCGCCTGCGCCACCTTCACCGCGAAACGGTCGGCGTCCATCAGGAACGGCATGGTGTACGGGTTGTGCTCGGTCATGGGCGTGCGGATATAGCCGGGCGCGATGGTGACCACACCGACGTCATGCGGCCGCATTTCCACGCGCAACGCTTCGAGATACTTGAGCGCCGCCGATTTCGACGCGCTGTACGCGCCGGACCCAGGCAAGCCACGCACACTGGCGACGCTGGCGATACCCACCAGCGTGCCGCGTTTCGCGGCGATCATCGCGGCGGCGAACGGCTCGAAGGTGGCGACCATGCCGAAGTAATTGATATCCATCACTTCGCGAAAGGTGCGCAAATCGCCGTGGCCCGTGACCGCGCCGCGGCTGATGCCGGCGTTGGCGATCACGACGTCCGGCAAGCCGTGCCGCTCGATGAACTGCGCGGCCGCGTCGGCGAGCGCTTCGGCGTCGCGAACGTCGACGGAATAGATGGAGACGGTGTTCTGCGGATGGGACTGCTGGAACGCGGCGAGGGCGTCGCCGCGGCGGGCAACGAGGCCGAGAATCGCGCCGCGCCGCGCATATTCGGCGGCGAGCGCGAGGCCAATGCCACTCGAAGCGCCGGTAATGAAAACCTTCAGCGGTGAACTCATTCCGGCGCCTCGGCTTTACATCTTCTTGGCGCGGACTTGCGCGACCAGGTAGTCCAGCACCTGGAGCGTGCCCGGCAGGCTGTTGGTCGCGGCCGGGCCGGTTTCATACTTGCCCTGCACGGCCAACGTCGGCACGCCGTCGATCTTGTAGTCTTCCAGCAGCTTCTTGTCTTTCTGCAGCGCGCTTTGCGTCGAGAACGAGTTGTACGCGTCCATATATTTCTTCGGATCGACGCCGTTCTTCGCGAGGAATTTGGCCTGATCTTCCGGCGTCAGCAGGTAGTTCTTGTTGACGTGGATTTCATTGAAGACCTTCGGCGTGAGCTGCGAGGCGAGGCCGAGTGCGTCCAGCGCGTGATACATCTTGGAATGCGGAATGAAGTCGTCGCGGAAGGCGACCGGTACGCGCTTGAACACCACGTCCGGGTTTTGCTTCTTCACCCACGTTTCGAGGTACGGGTCGAATTCGTTGCAGTGCGGGCAGCCGTACCAGAAGAATTCGGTGACTTCGATCTTGCCGGCGGGCACGTCGGTCGGCTGCGCCGTGGGCAGCACGGTGTAGTCCTTGCCCGACACCGGCGCGGCCGGCGACGCTTGCGCCGTGGCGGCAACGAGTCCCAGCGAGAGGAACAGAATGCTCAGCAGTTTTTTCATGTTGTGTTGACCCAAGTAGGCGTAAAACAGTGGCGCCACGCGAAAGCCCGCCACCGTCTTCAGATTTCGGCGTTGGACGGTTTCAGCCGTCCTTCGTGCTTGTGACACGCGCCGCGCGCCGATAGTTCGGCGGCGGCGCGTCCCGGCAAATCACCGTTTGTTTTTTGTTGGCTTATTGCTTCGTGAAGCGGATCACCGCGGTATCCACGCCCGCATCGGACAGACGCTGACGGCTCGAATTCATGTCTTCGAACTTCGAGAACGGCCCGATACGCACGCGGTAATACGTGACGCCGCCGGCGTCGCGCTGCGTGACCTTCGATTCGAAGCCCTGGAACGCGAGACGCGCACGCTGCTGTTCGGCGTCCGCCGCGGTCTTATAGGCGCCGACTTGCAGGAAGTAGCCAGTGTTCGCGTCGCCCGCTGCCGGCGCCGCGCCCGAACCGGGCTTGGCGTTGGCGGCGGTGGCCGACGAACCGCTCTTCGGCGCGGAACCTGCCGCGGTGGCGGCCGGCGCGCTGGAAGCTTGCGGCTTCTTAGCCGGCGTGGCGGCCGTGCCGTTGCCGTTGTCCTGCGCGGGCTTCGGCGCAACCGCTGTGCCATTCGCATTGCCACTGTTGCCGTTAGCCGGTGGCACTTCGACGATTTGCGGCTCTTCCAGCATGCCCGACTGCGTCTGCGGGTTGGTCTGGCCCGGCGCCGTGTTCGGCGGCGCGGGTTGCGCGGCTTGCGGCACCGGCTGACCCGGCGTCTTGCCTTGCAGCGGACGGTTCGGGTCGTATTGCGGCTGGCTCGCGCCGGCGTCGGACGCCGCGGGCGGCGCCACCTTCGAGACGAATGGCGTGGGCGCACGGGTGATATACAGCGCCACCACTACCGCGATCGCAAGGCCAACGATCAGGCCCAGCACGATGCCGAGAAAAGTCCCCCCGGTTTGTTTCGATTGCTTTGTTGCGCGGCGTGGTTTTGCCATCGTATGAATCACCTGCAAAAAGAATCCTGGAACGGCCGCCGATTATAACGACGGCCGCATGCATGTTGCGCCGGAGGACTTACATCTTGACGGGAGCGGAGACGCCGATCGTCGCGAGACCGTTGGCCAGCACCTGACGCGTGGCCGCGAGCAGCGCCACGCGTGCATTGCGCTCGGCCGCATCGTCGACCAGCACGCGTTCGGCACGGTCATTGTAGAACGAGTGGAATTCCCCGGCGAGGTCGCGCAGATAGAACGCGACCGCGTGCGGCGCGAGTTCGTCGGCGGCGTGTTGCAGCATGTCCGGGAATTCGGCAAGTTTGTTCAGCAGGGCCATCGCGCGTTCGCTGGTGAGCGGGGCGACGTCGACCTCGGCCAGCGTGCTTTCGTCCGTGCTGTAGCGTGCCTTGCATTCGGCGATCACCGAGCAGATCCGTGCATGCGCGTACTGCACGTAATGCACCGGGTTCTCGTCGTTCTGTTTCAACGCGAGGTCGATGTCGAACACGAATTCCGTGTCGGCTTTGCGCGAGATCAGGAAGAAGCGCACGGCGTCGCGGCCGCGGCGGATCGTTTCCTCGTCGATCAGATCGACGGCGGCTTCCGAGCCCGGCGTCGCGCCGCCCGACCATTCGATCAGGTCGCGCACCGTCACGTAGCTGCCGGCGCGCTTGGAGATTTTCACCTCTTCACCGTTGCGCATGACGGTGACCATCTTGTGCAGGATGTAGTCGGGATAGCCCTTCGGAATGCCGATGCCGAGACCCTGCAGGCCGGCGCGCACCCGCGCGATCGTGCCGTGGTGGTCCGAGCCCTGAATGTTGATCACCTTGGTAAAGCCGCGTTCCCACTTGGCGACGTGATAGGCGACGTCCGGCACGAAGTACGTGTAGGTGCCGTCGGTCTTGCGCATCACGCGGTCTTTGTCGTCGCCGTCGTCCGTGGTGCGCAGCCACAGCGCGCCTTCCTGCTCGTAGGTCTTGCCGGCGGCGATCAGCGCCTCGACGGTCTTCTCGACGCGGCCTTCCTTGTACAGCGACGATTCCAGGTAGTACTGGTCGAACTTCACGCCGAACGCCTGCAAGTCCATGTCCTGCTCGCGGCGCAGATACGCCACGGCAAAGCGGCGGATCGCTTCGAGGTCTTCCACGTCGCGCGCGCCGGTGACCGGCTCGCCGTCGCTCGCGGCCACGGTGGCGCCGTTCAGATAGTCCTTCGCGATGTCGGCGATGTACTCGCCGTTGTACGCCGAAGCCGGCCAGCCTTCGTCGCCGGGGGCGAGGCCGCGGGCGCGCGCCTGGGTCGACAGGGCGAGCGTCTGGATCTGCACGCCGGCGTCGTTGTAATAGAACTCGCGGTGCACGTCCCAGCCTTGGCTAGCCAGCACGTTCGAGAGCGCGTCGCCGAGCGCGGCCTGGCGGCCGTGGCCGACGTGCAGCGGGCCGGTCGGGTTGGCCGAGACGAACTCGATCAGCACATGCTTGCCGGCGTCGCGTTGCGAACGGCCGAAGTGCTCTTTTTCAGCGAACACGGCGGCGATCACCGCCTGCTTGGCAGCGGCCGCGAGGCGCAGGTTGATGAAGCCCGGGCCCGCCACTTCAGCCGCTTCGATCAGGCCCTTGGCCTGCGGCTGCGCGAGCAGCGCGTCGACGATCTGTTGCGCCAGCTGGCGCGGATTGGCGCGCAGCGGCTTGGCGAGTTGCATCGCCACGTTGCAGGCGACGTCGCCGTGCGCGGCGACCTTGGGCCGCTCCAGCGTGATGGTGGGCGACACGAACGCGGCTTCGGTCGCGCCTTGCGAGGCAGTCGCGACCTGCTTCACCGTGTCGGCGAGCAGTGTTTCGAGGGTATGTTTATGTGCAGGCAGCATGCTTGTTGCGAGTCCAGTGAGGCAATCCGGTGATGCGGAAGAGGCGCCGGCCGCGCGGCAGGCGCGACCGGTTCGTCAGAAGCGTGGAAAGCGGCCTGCACCCGCCGCGGCGCGTTGGGCGCAATGGGTGTGCGGCGTCAGGCACGTTGCCTGCAACGCGTTAAGCGCGGTGCGCGGCGACCGGCCGTGTCATGGGCTGCCGCGGCGGGCAGGGTATGAGGCGAGTTGCGGCCAACCGGCCCAGCCACGCCACTTTTGCTTCGCCGCGTGCGGCGCATTGCGGCACGCTTTTCCGTCCAGACGGATTTTAGCAGGTGCTAATATGTTCAATGAGATGCCCAGCAAGGGCCGTGGCCGCCACGCCTGATCGGCGAGCCAACGTAACGCGCGCCGGCGGTCGCCTTTGAGCCGCTCGCGCGCCAATCGAACATAACGAAAAAGGGAACAGTCATGCTGATTACTTTCAAATGCCACGCCTGCCCGGACGTGATGATGCTGGAAAATCTTGCGCAGTATCTGGTCGGCATCGTCGGCAAGCGGCTGGGTGAGCGCGGCGTCATTACTCACGACGAACTGGCCCCGGCCATTCAGAAACTCGAAGCAGCCATTTCCGTCGACAAACAGGAACGTGCCGAGCACGACGGCCATTTCCACGAAGGCGAAGACGGTCACGATCATCACGAGATTCCGCCGGGGCTCGCGCAGCGCGCGTATCCGTTCCTCGACATGCTGCGCGCGGCGCAGAAGGAAAACGCGGATATCGTCTGGGGTCTCTGATCCCGCGCCGGTCCGCCGGCCGCTGCGCTCTGACGAGCCGCGGCGCTTCGCGGCGCGAACCCTGACGCACCAATGAAAAGAGCCCGCTTTCATGCGGGCTCTTTGTCGTTCAGCGATCCGGACCGGCCGCCACCATGCTGCTTACTGGCTGGCGGCGTCCGCCGGAGCGGCCGCAGGAGCCGACGCACCTTTCTTCGCTTTCTGTTTCTTCGGTTTCTTGACGTGTTTCACCGTGGGCGGCGAATACGAACTGACCGAACTGGAACCGCCAGGCGCGGCGGGTTGGGCCAGCGCCACCGAGGCACCCAAAGCAAGCGAAACAGCGGTCAACAACAGCGTCAGCTTCTTCATACGATTTTCTCCGTTGACGATTGCAAATTAATGAGCCGACGCGTTTTGGCCGCGTCTGGCGGGGTCAAGCCGCCTCAGTCTACAAAGCCGAAAATTACGTTGCCGCAAATATTCAGTCTTTCTCGCCCGATATAGTGGGTTTCCCGCCACGCCTCGCCGCGCCTCGCTTTGCCGCTTCGCGCTTAAAGCAAAGGCGCCAAGGCCCGCTCCGCATCCGTCTTCGACAACGACATGCGCTTTGCGTAATCTTCCAACTGGTCTTGCCCGATCTTGCCGACCGAGAAATAGGTGCTGTCCGGATGCGCGAGATAGAAACCGGAGACGCTTGCCGCCGGCAACATGGCGAGCGATTCGGTCACGCTCATACCGATTTCGGTGGCGTGCAGCACGTCGAACATGTCGCGCTTCACCAGGTGATCCGGGCAAGCCGGATAGCCGGGCGCCGGGCGAATGCCACGGTACTTTTCCGCGATCAGGTCGTCGTTGGCGAGGGTTTCGTCGTTCGCGTAGCCCCACAGGTCGCGCCGTACGCGTGCGTGCAGCGCTTCGGCGAAGGCTTCGGCGAAGCGGTCGGCGAGTGCCTTCAGCATGATCGCGCTGTAGTCGTCGTGGTCCTTTTCGAACTGCTTTTCCTTCACGTCGACACCCAGACCCGCCGTCACCGCGAACATGCCGATGTAGTCGGCCACGCCCGAGTCTTTCGGCGCGATGAAGTCGGCAAGCGAACGGTTCGGGCGCATCACGCCGTCCACCACCGGACGCACGCTTTGCTGGCGCAGATTGCGCCACGTGAGCGCGACTTCCGAGCGCGATTCGTCCGTGTAGATTTCGATGTCGTCGTCGTTCACCGTGTTGGCGGGCAACAGCGCGATCACGCCGTTCGCCTGCAGCCAGCGGCCCTGGATCAGGCGCGCGAGCATCGACTTGCCGTCCGAGAAAACACGCCGCGCCGATTCGCCCACGATCTCGTCGTTCAGAATGGCCGGATACGGGCCGGCCAGATCCCACGTCTGGAAGAACGGACCCCAGTCGATATAGTTCGCCAGGTCGCTCAGATCGAAGTTCTTGAACACGCGGCGGCCGATGAACTTCGGCTTGACCGGCTGATAGTTCGCCCAGTCGATCCAGGTCTTGTTGGCGCGCGCTTCGGCCAGCGTGACCATGGGCTGCGCTTTCTTGTTGGCGTGCTGGTCGCGGATCCGGTCGTAATCGGACTTGAGTTCGTCGAGGTACTTGGCCGCGCCTTCGTCGGACAGCAGGCTCGACGCCACGGACACCGAGCGCGACGCGTCCGGCACGTAGACCACCGGCCCTTCGTAATGCGGCGCGATCTTCACGGCAGTGTGCACGCGCGAGGTGGTGGCGCCGCCGATCAGGAGCGGAATCTTCTTGATGCGGAAGTAGTCGTCGCGCTGCATTTCCGACGCGACGTAGGCCATCTCTTCGAGGCTCGGCGTGATCAGCCCGGAGAGCCCGATGATGTCGGCGCCTTCGACCTTCGCCTTGGCGAGAATGTCGTTGCACGGGACCATCACGCCCATGTTGACCACTTCGAAGTTATTGCACTGAAGCACCACCGAGACGATGTTCTTGCCGATATCGTGCACGTCGCCCTTCACCGTGGCGATGACGATCTTGCCCTTCGCGCGCACGTCGGCGCCGGCTTCAGCGAGCTGCTTCTTTTCTTCTTCGATGTACGGAATCAGATGCGCGACGGCCTGCTTCATGACGCGCGCCGACTTCACCACTTGCGGCAGGAACATCTTGCCCTGACCGAACAGGTCGCCGACGATGTTCATGCCGTCCATCAACGGCCCTTCGATCACGTTGATCGGGCGGCCGCCTTCGGCCGCGATCTTCGCGCGAACTTCCTCGGTGTCTTCGACGATGAAGTTGGTGATGCCGTGCACGAGCGCGTGCGACAGACGTTTCTCGACCGGCTGGTTGCGCCACTCGAGATTCTCTTCCTTCTTCGCGGCGCCAGTCTTGAACTTGTCGGCGATTTCGAGCAGCCGGTCGGTGCCGTCTTCACGGCGGTTCAGCACGACGTCTTCAACCCGTTCGCGCAACTCCGGATCGAGGTCGGCATACACGCCGAGCTGGCCCGCGTTGACGATGCCCATGTCCATGCCCGCCTGGATCGCATGGTAGAGGAACACGGTGTGGATCGCCTCACGCACCGGGTCATTGCCGCGGAACGAGAACGACACGTTCGACACGCCGCCGCTCACCTTGGCGTATGGCAGGTTCTGCTTGATCCAGCGCGTCGCGTTGATGAAGTCGACGGCGTAATTGTTGTGCTCTTCGATGCCGGTTGCGATCGCGAAGATGTTCGGATCGAAGATGATGTCTTCCGGCGGGAAGCCGACTTCGTTCACCAGGAAGTCGTACGAGCGCTTGCAGATCTGCGTCTTGCGCTCGAAGGTGTCGGCCTGGCCCTGTTCGTCGAATGCCATCACCACCGCGGCCGCGCCGTAGCGGCGAATCAGGTTGGCGTGGTGGCGAAACGCCTCTTCGCCTTCCTTCAGCGAGATTGAGTTGACGATCGCCTTGCCTTGCACGCACTTCAAACCCGCTTCGATCACGTCCCATTTCGACGAGTCGATCATGATCGGCACGCGCGCGATATCCGGTTCCGATGCGATCAGATTCATGAAGCGCACCATCGCTGCTTTCGAATCGAGCATCGCCTCGTCCATGTTGACGTCGATGATCTGCGCGCCGTTTTCGACCTGCTGGCGCGCGACCGCGACCGCCTCGTCGAACTGGTCGTTCAGGATCATGCGCGCAAACGCCTTCGAGCCGGTTACGTTGGTACGTTCACCCACGTTGATGAAGAGCGTCCCGGACGTGACGTTGAACGGTTCGAGGCCGGCAAGGCGCAAGGTGTGATCGGTCATGGCGTATGTGCTCGATTGCTGCGATTAAGTGCGTCGTGTTCGATGGCGATACTGCGGGCGGGGGAGGCGGCTCAGCGAGGCGCCGCTCGCCTCAGGCTGCGTCGCGGTATTGCGTCGGCCATTGGCGCGGCTTCACTTCGGCCAGCGCCTGCGCAATCGCCGCAATATGTTCCGGCGTCGTACCGCAGCAGCCGCCGGCAATATTCACGAGACCAGCCTGCGCGAACTCCTTCAGCAAGCCCGAGGTATCCGCGGGCAATTCGTCGAAGCCCGTGTCGCTCATCGGATTCGGCAAGCCGGCGTTCGGATAGCACGACACATAGGTGTCGCACAGCTTGGCCAGTTCGGCGATGTACGGGCGCATCAAAGCCGCGCCCAACGCGCAGTTCAGACCGAACGTGAGCGGCTTGGCGTGACGCAGCGAATTCCAGAAGGCTTCGACCGTCTGGCCCGACAGAATGCGGCCCGACGCGTCGGTGACGGTGCCGGAGATCATGATCGGCAGACGCTCGCCAGTATCTTCGAACAGTTCATCCAACGCAAAGAGCGCAGCCTTCGCATTGAGCGTGTCGAAAATGGTCTCGACGAGGAACAGATCGGCGCCGCCGTCGAGCAACGCCTTGGCCTGCTCGTAGTAGGCCGCGCGCAGTTCGTCGAACGTCACGTTGCGCGCGCCCGGATCGTTCACGTCGGGGGAAATGCTCGCGGTCTTCGGCGTCGGTCCGATCGCGCCGGCGACAAAGCGTGGCTTGTCGGGCGTCGAATACTTGTCGCAGGCGGCTCGCGCCAGTTTCGCCGACTCGAGGTTCATCTCGATGGCGAGGTCTTCCATGCCGTAGTCCGCCTGAGCAACCGTGGTCGCACCAAACGTGTTGGTTTCGATGATGTCCGCGCCCGCCGCCAGATACTGCTCGTGGATCTCGCTGATGATCTGCGGCTGTGTGATCGACAGCAACTCGTTGTTGCCCTTGATGTCGCGCCCGTAGTCCTTG
Organism: Burkholderia sp. WP9; assembly: GCF_900104795.1. Taxonomy (NCBI): domain Bacteria; kingdom Pseudomonadati; phylum Pseudomonadota; class Betaproteobacteria; order Burkholderiales; family Burkholderiaceae; genus Burkholderia; species Burkholderia sp. WP9. Next base: position 3,243,604 of record NZ_FNTG01000001.1, on the reverse strand, counting down.
AAGCGTTCACCGCGATAGCGGGCTTCGTCGAGCTTGTAGCGCTGGATCATCGTGCCCATCGCGCCGTCCAGGATCAGGATGCGCGACTTGAGCAGCGCGGGCAGCGCCGTGCCGCGCGTGTAGGCGGCGTCGGGACGGACTGGCGTGGCGGTTTGAGCGGGCTGGTTCATGGCGGACGAGGGCTTGCGCCGGCTTTTTCGGGAAACCTGTCATTGTAGCCGCTGCCGGACGAAACCGCCCGGCGCGGGCGGGCGGCCGGCCGCCTGCCTGTCGAGGCGTGCCGCATGCGAAAGAGCGCGAAAGCGGCGCTACAAAGAAAACGGCCCAGTCAGGCAAAAGCTGCTGGGCCGCTTCACAATTGCCGACCAACTTGTAAAAACCGCCGGGCTGCCCAGGAACGGGGCCAGACGGCGTGGTCGATGTATGTCGCCAAAAACGTAAAGCCAGACCTCTCGCTTAGTGAAGAATCACCGGTTGATGCATCAGGCTGTCGAACTGGCCGAGGAATTCGTCAACTTCATCCAGCGACGGTTCCTCTTCGATCAACTTCTGCACGTGCTCGCGAAAGCGCGCCGCCATTGCTCCGTCGATATAGATCTCGCGCTGCATGTTCTTGTCGACGATCTCATAGCCACCTGACTTCATGGCCAGAGGACCTTCCTGCGGCGGAAACTCGACGACACAATAATTGGGGCTGTTGTAGATCATTTGCATGGCGACACTCCTTATTTCCGTTGGCTCCTGGCCATTCCTGCGCCATAGGTGGAGCGTATGGTTTGGAATTCAAGGGGTGGGTCCGGATTGACGGATGTAAAGCTCCGAACCTACCGGTTAGACCGGCCTTTCAAGAAACGTTTCAAGCAGTGCAGCAAAACGGTGAGATTGCTCGATGGGCGCAAGATGAGCGGCATCGAGCAGTTCGAAACGTGCGCCTTCGATGGCGTCTGCTATCGCCTGAGTGGAAGCAGGCGGCGTGCCCGTGTCGTGGCGGCCCGCCACGGTCAATGTTGGGCATCGGATTGTTGTCAGCTTACTGCGTACGTCGAAATCGCGCAGGGCTTCGCACGCCATGGCGTAGCCTTCTGGCAACGTCTGCATCAATACGTCGCGGATCTGCTCGACTGCTTCGGGGTGCGCAGCCTGAAAATCGGCTGTCAGCCAGCGGCTCAAGGTCGCGGGCACGAGCGCGGCCATGCCCTCGCTGCGGGCCGCGGCAGCCCGCTGGTCCCAGGTGGCGCGGGCCTCCGGCAGCGTGCCGCCGCTAGTGTCGGCGATCGTTAGCGTGTCGACGCGCGTAGGATGATCCAGCGCGAATTGCTGCGCGATCATGCCGCCCATCGACATGCCGACCAGATGAGTACGAGGTGCATCGAGTGTATCGAGCAGTGCGGCGAGATCGCGTGACAGGTCTGCCACGCCAAAGGGCGCGCCGGATGCCGCGGTCTTGCCATGGCCGCGCACGTCGTAGCGCAATACGGTGTAGTCGTCGCGGAAATAGCCGGCGAGCTGGTCCCAAACGGACAGATCGCCGCCGAGCTGGTGAACGAACGTCAGCCATGGGCCGCCGCCCTCGTTGCTCAACACATAGCGCGTTTCGATACCGTTGATGTTCACTTGCATGCGGGCTCCTTTAAGGGGAACGCAGTGGAAGGGTCCATTCACGCGCGCTGTCGCCCATCTGGGCCGTACGACTTCTTTGTATACGCAGCACCGGCGCGAACGGTTGCAGCAATGTGTTGCGAGTCGGTCTCGTTGTGGAAGTTTCGTCGATTTGATCGAGGCCGCGCTCGGATTGGCGGCTCTCAGGGTTTGATGATGCCAGGCGCGTTGGCGGGCTCGGTCGAATCGACTGGCGGGGCTGCTGGGGAAGGCGCTGCACCACCGGGCGAGGCGGGTGCAGAAGGTCCAGCGCCGGGTGTATCCGCCGGGGAAGTGGGTGTAGAAGGTCCACCGCCGGTTATAGCTGCCGGTGAAGCGGGGGTAGAGGGCCCGGTCGAATTGTCAGAGGAAGCCGTGCTCGTTGCGCCATTGCTGTCGGGCGAGCCGTCGGCGTTGCCGGCATTGAGCTTGCCGCGCCATACCAGTTCGAACTGCGTGCCGTTCGGTTCCGTCTGGACAATACGCGCGGGCAGCCAGCCGAGCGACGGCGCGAGCCACACGTCGATGCGGCGTAGATCGCCGTCATGGCGGGGCAGGCGCTTGAAATGGCGCGTGTCGAGGAAGCCTTGGTCCGTGCGGATGGTTTCGTCGCCAATCGTCTCGACCGGCCAATTTTCGCCGCTATCGTTGTCGACCACGAAGAACTGCCGCGTCACGCCCGGTTTGTAAGCGGCGGGATCGCCGCGCACGAGGCTGGCGAGTTGCATCACCATGCTGAAACGGTCCTGCGCGCCATCGGGCAACGGCAGCGCGGCCGGGGTACGCGTGAAGGCGATCTTCTTGTCGGTGCGATTGAAGATCGCGACGTCTTCAGCCCGGCGGCCGCGCTTTTCGATGTACTGGTCCGGCGCGAGGCCGAATGCATCGATGCGGCCATGACTCGAATACACGAAAGTGCCGACGAAAGGCAATGGCACCGAGACGACCATTTCGTAGCTTTGCGCGGTGCTCGTCCAATGGATCGTGCCGGGTTGGTTGCGCACGCCGTTGTAGAACGTGTCGTACTGCAGTTCGCCGGATGGCGGGACCGAGAATTTCACGCCTGGCGACGCTTGCGGCGCACTCGCGGCAGCGGTGGCACTGGCCGCGCCGGCGGCGCTCGCGGCAGCATTCGGAGTCGCGTTGGCGCCTGCTGCATCTGGTGCACTCGCCGCCGCGTTCGATGCCGCGGCAGGCGCAACCGGCGCCGCTTGCTTCGCCGGTTGCAGCGCCGTCAACACATGTTCGCGCGGCTTGCGCGCCGGTGCCCGCCGCGCGGGCGCTGGTTCAGGCGTGGAGGTCGCGGCGGCGGCCGGTTGACGTTCGATCCGTTCGGGCGTCAGCAAAGCGACCTGCACGGGCACATGCTCGTTGTCCGAAGGATTCAGCGTCGCGCGATTGCGCTCGACCCATTGCGCGGCAATCCAGTGCAAAACGGCCACGATCAGCAACACCGCGATCCAGCGCCCCGCGCGCATACCGGTGCGCGGCCCGCTGGGCGGGGTGCGATCGGAACGGCGGGCTGCGGGAGCTGAGGACATCGGCAAGTGAACGTGTTCGGAAGGAAAGCGTCGGGATTGACGGCCAGGGTGTATGGGCTGCGGCTATGGGGAAAAGTCGGGCGCAAGCTCATCTGAAAGCGGCGAGGCCGGCCGCGAACCAATTCGACTGCACGGCTGCGAGCGATGTTCCGCGCTCATGCGATACGCACGGTCCAACGCGCAGTGAACGGACGATCAACGCGCAGTCAACGCACAGTCAACGCACCGAGCAACGCATACAACACATGCAACGCCGAGCGGTCCGCTCACCAGGTTTTCTGTTTCCGAGCCGACGATTGCGCCGCACCTCGCGTACGGCATCATGCCTTTTCGTCACGCGGCGCCGCACTATACCCCAGCTCATACGAGAGCTTTTGCGCGCACTCGCGCAGCGCCGTGTCGATTTCTCCGCCCCAGCGAATATCGAACGCGCCCTCATGACCGAGCGCGACGAGGCCGAGCGCGAGTTCGCCGGTCGAGTCGAATACGGGCATCGAGAACGCGTGGATGGTGGGCAGCAACATGCCTTCCACGCGCGCCGCCTGGTGCTCGCGCACTTGCGCGAGCACCTGCTCGACTTCGTCTCGCGTGCGCGGACCACCCATATGTGACGAGCGCCGCGAATCGGCCAGTTCACGTTCAAGCATCGCGGCGGTCTTGCTCGACGGCAGATATGCCGCGAACAGCAGGCCGGTGGCGGAACTGAGCAGCGGCATCACATCGCCGAGTTTCAGCGACGCCTTTGCCGGATAGCTCGATTCCATCCAGTGCACCATGGTCGGCCCCTGATTGCCCCATACCGCGATGCCGACCGTGAGATCGAGCCGGTCGCGCAATTCGGACAGCGCGATGCGCGCGAGCTTCACACCGTCCACGCGGGCGAGCCGCGCGAGTCCCAATTGCAGCGCAAAACCGCCCAGTTCGTAACGGCCCGACAAAGGATCTTGCGACACCACGCCGAGGCGCAGAAAACTCACCAGGTAACGATGCGCCTTTGCCGGGCTCATGCCGGCACGCTGGGCGAGATCGCGCAGCATCATGGCGCGCGGTTCGTGAGTCAGGACATCGAGCAATCTGAAGCCGACTTCGATCGACTGGATGCCCGAGCGCAGTTTTTCCTCGCCGCTGTCGGCGCTTTCGTCTTCGGATTCGGGCGTGTCGAGCGGTTCGGCGGAGTCGGCGTCGGTGCGGATCGCGCCGGAGCGGGCAATAGGAGGCATGAGCGAGGCGCACGAAGCGCATTCAAAGGTGATACACGGGTGAGGCGGACGCGGGCATTTGGGCTGCGCCGATTCACCATCGTAGAATAGATTCCTTCTATCGTCACTAACACGGTTCACTCATCTATGAAACTTGCCACGCTGAAGGACGGCACGCGCGACGGCCAGCTGATCGTCGTGTCCCGCGACCTGCACACCGCGGCCGTCGCCGACGCAATCGCGCCCACGTTGCAGCGCGTGCTCGACGACTGGGCCTTCTATGCGCCGCAACTGCACGATCTGTATGACGCGCTCAATCAGGGCCGCGCGCGCAACACCTTCGCTTTCGACGCGAGGGAATGCATGGCGCCGCTGCCGCGCGCGTTCCAGTGGGCCGACGGCTCGTCGTATGTGAACCATGTCGAACTGGTGCGGCGCGCGCGCGGCGCGGAAATGCCGCCGGAGTTCTGGACCGACCCGCTGATGTATCAGGGAGGTAGCGACGACTTCATCGGACCGAAGGATGACGTGCTGTGCGCATCCGAGGCATTCGGTATCGACTTCGAGGCGGAAGTTGCCGTGATCACCACCGACGTGCCGATGGGCGCCACGCCCGATCAGGCGCTCAGGAGCGTGCGTCTGATCACGCTCGTCAACGACGTCTCGCTGCGCAACCTGATTCCCGCCGAACTGGCGAAGGGCTTCGGCTTTTTCCAGAGCAAACCGGCCACGTCGTTCGCGCCGGTCGCGGTGACGCCCGACGAACTCGGCGAACACTGGCGCGAAGGCCGCGTGCACCGGCCGATGATCGTCCACTGGAATGGCAAGAAAGTCGGTCAGCCGGACGCCGGCACCGACATGGTGTTCCACTTCGGCCAGTTGATCGCGCACGCAGCGAAGACGCGCAACCTGCGCGCGGGCGCGATCGTGGGCTCGGGCACGGTATCGAACAAGGACGCCAAGCGCGGCTATTGCTGTATCGCCGAGAAGCGCTGCCTCGAAACGATCGAGCACGGTGCGCCGCAAACCGAGTTCATGAAGTACGGCGACACGGTGAAGATCGAAATGTTCGATGAAGCGGGCAAGTCGATTTTCGGTTCGATCGACCAGGGCATCGCGCCGCTGGATTGATGCACGCTCCGGCGCGCGCCGCGCCGGATGCGAAAGGGTTTAGCCCGATGCCGCGGCCGGTGCGCGCGGCTACACTGACTGGCGCGGCGGCGCGGCCCGGGGCGGGCTGGCAGTGGGGACATCGCATGAACGCCGTGACGCAGAACAGCGCGTGAATGACACGTGAGCCGGGCACGAGCAAGTCCATCGGCAGCACATCAAAAACGAAAAACCGTGAGGAGACAGCATGCCGCAAATCGAAACCCTTGAACCTGGAAGCCGGCGCGCTCGCGCATCGAGCCTGCGCGTGAATCGATCGCATAACCGGCTCGCGCGTCGTGCCGTTGCATTGTGCGCGGCAGTTGCGGGCATCCTGCCCGGCATTGCACTGGCGCAGGTGAAAATCGGCCTCGTGCTGTCGCTGACCGGGCCGGCCGCGTCGCTCGGCATTCCCGCACGCGATACGGTTGCGTTGCTGCCCAAGCAGATCGGCGGTCAGCGCGTCGAATACATCGTGCTCGACGACGCGTCCGATACCACTCAGGCCGTGCAGGACACCAAGAAGCTGATCTCCGAAAATCACGTCGATGCGATCATCGGCTCGTCGATCACGCCGAATTCGCTGGCGATGATCGACGTGGTCGCCGAAGGTGAAACACCGATGATCTCGCTGGCGTCGTCGGCGAAGATCATCGAGCCGGTGGACGCGAAACGCCACTGGGTCTTCAAGACGCCACAAACGGACGCGATGATGGCGTCGGCGATTGCCGAACATGCCAGCCTGCACGGCGTTAAAACCATTGCGTTCATCGGCCAGGCCGACGCGCTCGGCGAAACCTTCTACACCGAGGTCGCGAAGTTCGCGCAACTGCATCACATCAGTATGGTGGCGAGCGAGCGCTTCAATCGCACCGATCCGAGCGTGACCGGCCAGGTCCTCAAGATTCTGGCGACGCATCCCGATGCCGTGGTGGTCGGCGCGGCCGGCACGCCCGCCGCGTTGCCGCCGAAGACGCTGCGGGAACGCGGTTACAAAGGGCTGATCTATCACAATCACGGGGTCGGCAATAACGACTTCCTGCGCGTGTGCGGCGCGGATTGCAACGGCACCTTCCTGCCCGCGAGTCCGGTGCTGGTCGCCGCGCAATTGCCGGCGGATCATCCGGCCAAGCGCCTCGCGCTCGACTACATCGCGCGCTTCGAAGCCGTGCGCGGCACGGGCAGCGTGTCGGCGTTCGGCTCGTACACATGGGACGCGGGCATGCTGCTCGGTCAGGCTGTACCGGTCGCGCTGAAAAGCGGCGCGCCGGGCTCGCCGGAATTTCGCCGTGCACTGCGCAATGCGCTCGAAGCGACGCGCGGTCTCGCGGATACCAACGGCGTCGTCAACATGAGCGCCACCGATCACCTCGGGCTCGATCAACGGGCGCGTGTGATGGTCGAGATCAAGAATGGGAAGTGGGTTTATCAGCCGCGCTGAACGAGCGGCGCATGCGCCACTCAGTAAAACGCTGGGCCGTTTCATGTTTTTCGCGCCGCTTGCACGTGCGGTGGCGGCGCGCTCAATGAACGCGGCCCGGTTCAACAGATACACCGATATACGGATTGCTCATCATGTCTCAGGCACCACACCGTAACGACGCGTTTTACGCGCACTATCAGTCGCTCCAGTTGCATCGCCATCCGCACGGCGTGCTCGAAGTCGTGATGAGCGGCGAGGGCGCCAACAAGAGCGGACTCGCCACCGCCAACGCGCGCATGCACTTCGAACTCGCCGAGATCTGGCGCGACATCGACCGCGATCCCGATACGCGTGTGGCGATCATTCGCGGTGAGGGCAAGGGATTTTCGGCCGGCGGCGACCTGCAACTCGTCGAAGACATGGCAACCGATTTCGACGTGCGCGCGCGCGTGTGGCGCGAGGCGCGCGATCTGGTCTACAACGTGATCAATTGCAGCAAGCCGGTCGTTTCCGCCATGCACGGCCCGGCGGTGGGCGCGGGGCTCGTGGCGGGCCTGCTCGCCGACATCTCGATCGCGGCGAAGACGGCGCGCATTATCGACGGCCACACGCGTCTGGGCGTGGCCGCGGGCGATCACGCGGCGATCGTGTGGCCGCTCCTGTGCGGCATGGCGAAAGCCAAGTATTACCTGATGCTATGCGAACCGGTGAGCGGCGAAGAGGCGGAGCGTATTGGCCTCGTGTCGCTTGCCGTCGACGAAAACGATCTGCTGCCGAAGGCTTTCGAGGTTGCGCAGAAGCTGGCCAACGGCTCGCAAACGGCGATCCGCTGGACCAAATACGCGTTGAACAACTGGCTGCGCTCGGCAGGGCCCGCGTTCGATACGTCGCTCGCGCTGGAATTCATGGGCTTTGCCGGGCCGGATGTGCGCGAAGGCGTGAACTCGCTGCGCGAGCGGCGGGCGCCGGACTTCGGCGGCGCCGACCCGTGGCGCGGGAAATCGTCGGGCGGCGGCGCGGTGGACGGCGAGCGCTCGTGACGCCACTGTCCGCGCGGTATGATCGAATCAGACGCGCGCGGCACGGCGCCCCTTCCTTTCTTTATGCAGCGAGGCGACAAGCATGACCGACACTCCTGGCTCCACGCCGCCCTTTCCCGGCTTTCCTGGATTTCCGCCCGCTGAAATGCTCGAGCGCATGTGGGGCATGATGCGCATGTCGCCGTTCGGCTCGGCTTTCTCCGGCGCGCAACCGGGCGGCAGCCTCGGTCCCTCGCTCTCCATGATGTCGGACATGATGGCACCGCTCACGAATGTCGAGGAACTCGACAAGCGCATCACCGACATGCGCGCAGTCGAGCAATGGCTCAAGCTGAATCTGAACATGTTGCAGTCCGCGATTCAGGCGCTCGAAGTGCAGCGCGCGACGCTCGCGACGCTGCGCGCGTTCGGCGCCTTCGCGCAGTCGTCGATGACGCAGCCCGCGGCGGCCTCCGCCGCGCCGAGTCCCACAGCGCCGACGGGCTGGCCGCATCCGGCCGCACCGGCGCCCACCCCGGCGCCGGCTGCTTCGGCGAGCGCCGGTTCGTCGGCCGAAGAGCCCTCCGGCGACGAAGAGCAAACGCCGGCAACGCCGCCCTTCGACGCGTCCGCGTGGTGGAATCTGCTGCAATCCCAGTTCAACCAGATCGCCCAGTTCGCGATGACGCAGCCGGCGGCCGCGGCTGGCAGCGCGGCAACCGATTCCGCGCCAGGCGAAGAGGCGGCGTCGGCATCCGGCGCTGAACCGGCGAGCGACGCGCCGCCGCCCCCCGCGCAGGAAGCGGAGCACGCGGCTACGCGGCCGGCGGCGAAGCGGGCGCCGACCTCGGCCAGGCGCACGAGTGGTACGAGCACCACAAGTGGTGCGAGCGCCAGCCCGAGAACCACGAAAAAGTCTATCTAACAGAAGGAATGAAACGCGGCGGCGCGAGTCCGAGCCCTGGCGCTGCCGGAAACGGCGAATTCGCCGTCTGTCATGGTTTTGACGCCGATCTTCGACACACTCCGCGAATCTCGCAATGGGTTGCGCGAGATCAGTCAGGCACCGGAATTGCGTCTGTTGCAGTGCGGGTTGCGTCAGGTCAGCGTGCTATCATTGTGTAAGCTATTTATGTGGCTTTTGGGCGTGCGTTGAAAACAACCAATCCAACCGCCCTTGCTGCATCGCCGCCGGTATCCCCGGCGCAGGGCTGGACGGTGCGGCCTTGATCGCAGACTGGCTCGACCTCAGGCACGGGTATCCCTCACCCACGGTTGGCCGCGCAGCGCATAACCTAAGGTTAGGCGTAGGCGCAAAACGCCAGGACTTCTTTGCCGCCAGGTGCATCTGGGCGGCCGATTACCGCGTAAAATTGAATGCTTGGCCGGCAAACGGCGCGCACCCGGTGCGATCCGTTCGTCGTGAGCAAAAGTGCTACACGTAGTAGTAACAGACACAGACAGTATGCGCAGAACAGGGGTGGGACTATGAACACCATGCTTTATCCGGAACTTTATAAATCGCTCGAATCCGTTCGATGGGACATGGAGAAAGACATTCCCTGGGACAAGTTCGATGCATCGCTATTGACCGACGAGCAGGCAGCGACGATCAAGATGAACGCGATCACCGAATGGTCGGCGTTGCCCGCCACGGAAATGTTTCTGCGTGACAACCATCACGACAGCGATTTCTCCGCGTTCATGAGCGTGTGGTTCTTCGAAGAACAGAAGCATTCGCTGGTCCTGATGGAATATCTGCGCCGCTTCAAGCCGGAAATGTGCCCGACCGAAGAAGAGCTGCACGCGGTGCGCTTCGAATTCGATCCGGCGCCGCCGCTCGAAACGCTCATGCTGCACTTCTGCGGCGAAATCCGCCTGAATCACTGGTATCGCCGTGCCGCCGAATGGCACACCGAGCCGGTTATCAAGCACATCTACGAAACGATCTCGCGCGACGAAGCGCGTCATGGCGGCGCATATCTGCGCTACATGAAGAAGGCCATGTCGCAAACCGGCGACATCGCGCGCGCTGCGTTTGCGAAGATCGGCGTGCTGATGGCATCGGCTCGCCGCACGGAAAAGCCGCTGCACCCCACCAACCTGCACGTGAACCAGGCGCTGTTCCCGCGCGACACGATTCAATCGCGTCTGCCGGATCCTGAATGGCTCGAACGCTGGCTCGACGAGCAGATCCGTTTCGACGACAGCTGGGAAAAGAAGGTGGTGGAGCGCATTCTGCACAACCTGTCGATTCTCTTCGAGCGCACGTTCAACACGGCGCAGGAACTGAACCGCTACCGCAAGGAAGTGGTGCTGCGTCTGCAGGCCGAGCAGAAGTCGGCCGAACAGCCGGCTTGATGGTCGAAAGCGCCTGACTCCGGTTTGCGGCGCGCGCCGCGAACCGGCTCGAGGGTTTCAGGAAAGGCCTGGCACGCGCGAGCTTGCCGGGCCTTTTTGCTTCATGCCGTTCACCGTGTATCGTGACGGCACTTCCTTGTCTCTTTCCGACTCCGTCATGGCTGCCATTTTTGAACGCAAGATCCTGACGCGCGATGCTCTGGCGACGCTGCGTCCTTCGCTGAGCGCGCCAGTTGTGTTTACCAACGGTGTGTTCGATATCCTGCATCGCGGGCATGTCACTTATCTCGCGGACGCCAAGGCTTTGGGCGCCTGCCTGATTGTCGGCGTGAATAGCGATGCATCGGTTCGCATGCTCGGTAAAGGCGACGACCGGCCCATCAATAACGAGGCGGACCGCATGGCGTTGCTGGCAGCGCTGGAGAGCGTCGACTACGTGGTGTGCTTCGGCGAGAAGACGCCCGTGGAGTTGATTTCGGCGCTTCGGCCGGATGTGCTCGTCAAGGGCGGCGACTACGACATGGACACGTTGCCCGAGTCGGCCATTGTGCGAGGCTGGGGCGGCAAGGCGTTGGCGATTCCCTTCGAGCATGACCGCTCGACCACCGCGTTGCTGAAGAAAGTCCGTACTCAGGGCTAATGGCTGAGTGGCGCTCAATGGCGCTTAATGGTGCCGCGGTAAAGTTGCCGTGTCGAACCGGCTCCTTGCGTTTCGAATCTTGACGGCCGGACGCGTAACTGCCCGCGTTACTGCGACAGCGCGGAGGCCGCGATCGGCGCCGCCGGTGCCGGTCCGCCCACCACTGCCTGATCGGCGGCCTCGGCTGCCGTGACCGGCTTCACCTTCAACCATTCCGGATGAACCTGGCGGTTCAGATGGTTGGGCTCGCGTCCGCCGGCTGTGGGCGTCGGGCCGAATACGCCGCGCACCGCGACGAATGCCAGCATGTTGGCAAGAAACAATATGGCGATCAGCCAGCGCAGCATTGTTGGTTTTCCCCGTCCAGAAGTTGAGCCGCCGTTATACGCGGTTATCCATATCGCCGCGATCAGGCCGCGCGTTAAGCTGCGCGCTCGGCGGCGATCAGCGCAAGACCGGACAGCACGAGCGAATCGTGGCGAGTATGCGGCACTTTCAGTGCACTCGCCACTTCGTCCACAGCGCCGCCGCTGACTACGAGCCGTACCGGCACCCGCCACTCTTCCTGCAGATCACGCCACATCCGCTCGATCAACCCCGCTTGCGCCAACGTGCAGCCGGCGGACAACGAGCGCGGCGTGTCGGTTGCGAAGAACGGACCACGGCGTGCGGCGTCGGCCGAACTGCCGTCGAGCAGGCCGCGGGCCGCATTGGCGTCGAGCGTCGGCAGTTGCGCCGTGTGCTCGCCGAGCGAGCGCATCATCAAAGTCCAGCCTGGCGCGATCAGACCGCCGACAAAGCAGCCGTCCGCACGCAATGCCTCGAGCGTAGTGGCCGTGCCGAACGTCGCGATCAGGAGATGTTCACCGGGAAACGCCGCGTGCGCGCCGATCATGCCGGCCCAGCGGTCGCTGCCGAGCGTATGCGGCGCGGTGTAGCTGTTGGTCACGCCGCATTGCTCTGGGCACGCGCGGATCGTGGTGAGCGGCAGGTGTGGCCAGTGCGCGTCGAGCAATGCGGCAATCCGCTGCGCGACACTTTCACCCGCCACATTCGACAACCATGCGCCGCCGGGCGTGGGCAAGTTCGACCAGTCCGGCTGATCCTCGCCGCCGTGCCCCAGCGCGCCGCCCGCAATCTGCGAACCGCCCGTCTGCACCAGCGCCCACTTGATGCGGCTATTGCCCGCGTCGATCAACAGATCAGGCTTGCCGCTCGTCATGCAGCACCGTCGGCCAGACGCAGCGAGATGTCGCCCGTCGCGACGATCTGGCGGCCGGTCGCGGTATCGAGCAGCAACTGACCGCGCTCGTCGACGCCCGCCGCCACGCCGCGCATCTGTTCCTCGCCTTGTTCCAGCAACACGACTTCGCGGCCTGCGTAAGCGTGCACCGCGTTCCAACGCGCCTGGAACGGCGCGAAGCCTTCAGCGCCGAAGCGCTGCAAAGCCGGTTCGAGTGCATTCAGTTCGGCGGCGAGCGTATCGGTGAGGTTGGCGTTGGGGAGCGCGCGCTGCAATGCGGTCGGAACGGTGCCGCGCGCCTGCGGCGGCGCACTGGCGTTCAGCGCACCGACTTTGGCGGCGAGTTCGTCCGCGCCCTTCACGTTGGTGCCGATGCCGATCACCACCGCGCTGGCTTTATCCGTGCTCCACGCGGTTTCGATCAGGATGCCGGCCAGCTTGTCGCCTTCGAGCAGGACGTCGTTCGGCCACTTCAGCGCGATCTGGCCGGGACCCGCGACCGGCAGCGAGCGCAGCCCGTCGACCAGCGCCACGCCCACGGCGAGACTCAGGCCCGCGAGTCCTTCGAGCGGGCGCGGCAGCACGCAGGCCACCGAAAATAGCAGCGCATTGCCCGGCTCCGCGTACCACGGACGGCCGCGGCGGCCACGCCCGGCCGTCTGCAGATACGCGACCCGCACGATCGGCCGCGGCAATGCGCCGGCCTTGCGCGGCAACGCTTTGACGCGGGCCATCAAATCGGCGTTGGTCGAGCCGGTTTCCTCGACGATCTCGATCGGCCAATCGTTCGCCTGCGGGCCGAACAGGGCGACGGCGCGCTCGCGGTCGATGCGCCAATCGGTTGGGTGCGCGGCTGCGGCGGCGGCCTGCGGGGGAGTCTTGGAAGCGTTCATGACTCATATTGTAGCGACAGCGAACGCGCTCAGCCCACGTGGACGGTCCTTCTGCCGCGCCTTCGTTACAATGGCCCCTAAACCGATAACCAGATTCAGCGATCCTTGAACTACGACACTCCGCCCGGCCTCGAAGTCGCGGCAGGCAGCCAAGGCAAGATCGTCCGGCTCTCGGGCCAGTGGACGGCGCTCGCGCTCGCCCGCGACCGGGCCACCGGGCACGTGATTCCGCTACTGCGTTCACTGGTCGGCACCGAAGGTATCGGCCAGTGGGACCTGTCGCGCATCGACCGGATGGACCACGTCGGCGGCCAGGCGCTGTGGCGCGTGTGGGGGCACAAGATGCCGGCGGATACCACGCTCACCGACACGCAGCGCGACATTTTCGAGCGCATCGCGCTGCTCGACACCGTGCGCGAGACAGCCGAGCCGGTAATCAAACTCGATCCGTTCACGCGGCTGGGACTCGCGATCTTCTCGTTCTTCGAGCATCTGTATGGCGGCGTGGCCATGCTCGGGCGCGTCGTGCTCGATCTGATAGAGATCGTGCGCAAGCCGAAAATCACGCCGTGGACCGAGATCTCCGCGAATATCTATAACGCCGGCACCAAGGCCTTGCCGATCACGGCGCTGGTCGCGTTCCTGATCGGCATCGTGCTGAGCTATCTGTCGGCGCAGCAACTGCGGCTTTTTGGCGCAAACCAGTACATCGTCAATATTCTCGGCCTCTCGGTGATTCGCGAACTCGGACCGGTGCTCTCGGCGATTCTGGTGGCGGGCCGCTCGGGCTCGGCCATCACCGCGCAGATCGGCGTGATGCGCGTGACCGAGGAACTCGACGCCATGCGCGTGATGGGCATTCCGCACGGCCTGCGGCTTATCCTGCCGCGCGTGCTCGCGCTCGGCGTGGCCATGCCGCTGCTCGTCATGTGGACCAACATCATTGCGCTGACCGGCGGCGCACTGGCCGCCAAGATCGTGCTCGGCATCGACATGAGCTACTTCGCGCGGGCGTTGCCGGGCGTCGTGCCGGTTGCGAATCTGTGGATCGGGCTCGGCAAGGGCGTGGTGTTCGGTATGCTGATCGCGATCGTCGGTTGTCACTTCGGTTTCCGTATCAAGGCCAATTCGCAAAGTCTCGGCGAAGGCACGACGACCTCGGTGGTGACCTCGATCACGATCGTGATTCTCGCGGACGCCGTGTTCGCGATCCTCTTCCAGAACGTGGGGCTCGGATGATCGCGCCACTCACTCAGGCCGTGCGTGGCCAACCCGTCCCCTCGATCGCCGAGCCGGTGATCGAAGTGATCGACGTGACCAAGCGCTACGGCCGCAACATCGTGCACCAGCATCTGAATCTGGACGTGCGGCGCGGCGAGATCATGGCGATCGTCGGCGGCTCGGGTTCCGGCAAGACCACGCTGGTGCGGCAGATTCTCGGTCTCGAGCGTCCGTCGTCCGGCACCATCAAGCTGTTCGGCGAGAATCTCGCGACCATTTCGCCGGAAACCGCGCTGCTCATGCGCAGCCGCTCGGGCATGCTGTTTCAGCGCGGCGCGCTGTTCTCGTCGCTCTCGGTGTTCGACAACATCGCGCAGCCGGTGCGCGAACTCGGCCAGGTGCCCGAAGATCTGTTGCGCGACATCGTGATGCTCAAGCTCGAGATGGTCGGCCTGCCGTGCAAGCATGCGTCGAAAATGCCGTCGGCGCTGTCGGGCGGCATGATCAAACGCGTGGGCATTGCCCGGGCTATCGCGCTCGAACCCGAACTGCTGTTTCTCGACGAGCCGACGGCCGGACTCGATCCGCAGGCGTCCGATGAATTCGTCGAACTGATCTCCGCGCTGCACCGCGCGCTCGGCCTGACGGTGGTGATGGTCACGCACGATCTCGACACGATGATCGCGCTGTCCACCCGCGTCGCCGTGCTGGCGGATCGCAAGGTGCTGGTCGCCGCGCCGGTCGAAGAGGCGGCGGCGGTCGATCATCCTTTTATCCGCGAGTATTTCCTCGGCTTGCGCGGGCGGCGCGCATTGCAGGCGTTGCCGCCGGAGCGCCGCGCGAAGCTGCCGCGCGCCGCGCTCGAGCCGGCGTCGTCCGAATTGCCGCTGTGAACCAGGGAACCTGACAATGGAAAACAAATCACATGCCTTCTGGGCCGGGCTCTTCACGATCGTTTTGCTGGCGGCAGTCGCGGTGGCGGCTTTTTTGTTCAACGTCGACCGTTCCGTGCGGGTGCCGTACGATCTGATTGCGCGCACCAACGTCACGGGCCTGTTTACCGACGCTGCGGTGCGCTACCGGGGGCTCGACGTCGGCAAGGTGCAGTCGATCAAATTCGATCCGGATCATCCCGGGCAGATTCTGATCCGTATTCTCGTGGACACGCACGCGCCGATTACGCATTCGACATTCGGCAGCCTGGGTTTCCAGGGCGTGACCGGTATCGCCTTCATCCAGCTGGATGACAACGGGCGCGATCCGACGCCACTGCCGTCGTCGGCCAAACAGGTCGCGCAGTTGCCCATGCGCCCCGGCTTGCTCGATCAACTGCAGCAACGCGGCGACGTGCTGCTGCGTAAACTCGAAAAAGTCGCAAACGACGTCGACAATCTGTTGTCGCCGGAAATGGCCGCGCAGTTGCAAGGCACGGCGGCGAGCCTTCAGAAGGCTGCGGACGGCGTCGCCACGCTGACCCAGCAGATCGCGCCGGCCGCCGGCAAGTTGCCCGGCACGCTGGATCAGTTGGACCGCACGCTGGCGTCGACCAATCAGTTGATCACCGGGCTGAACCGCCCGAACGGTCCGTTCGAGACCAACCTGAACAAGGTCGGCACGGCCGCGCAACAGGCGGGTGATGCGCTGACGTCGATGAACGGCTCGTTGCAGGAACTGTCGGCGCGGGTCGGCTACGACACCTTGCCGCGCGTCAATTCGCTCGCTGAAGACGTGCGCTCCGCCGCCCGCTCGGTGGATCGCGCAGCCGATACGTTCAGCACCAATCCGCGCAGCGTGCTGTTCGGCGCGCCGGGTGTGGCGCCTGGCCCTGGCGAAGCAGGATTCCAGTGGCCTGCCGCCCGCGCCGCCAAATGATTTTGAAGGTTTGAAGAAAGGAAGATTGTCATGTCACGCTCGATTCACCGATTGTTCTCCTCGAGCGCCGCGCTAGCGGTGTTGCTCGCATTCGGCGTGCTGGCCGCGGGCTGCGCCGGTAACCCCGCGGCGCTCTCGGACATTCGCTACGACTTCGGGCCGCCGGCTCCGGCGGCGTCCGCGGGTACGTCACCGGCTGTGAAGGTGCTCGACGTCAGCGCACCGGACGTGCTCGAATCGGACAAGCTGGTTTACCGTCTTAGCTTCGCCGACGCACAGCAGACCGCTGCTTACGCGAACAGCCACTGGACCATGATGCCTTCGCAGTTGCTGACGCAGCGTCTGCGTGGCGCGCTCAGCTCGCGCGGCACCGTGCTGACGGGCGCCGACGGCGTGTCCGCGCCGGTGTTGAAGGTCGATCTGAGCGAGTTCGAACAGGTTTTCGACAGCCAGTCCGAAAGTCACGCCGCGGTTACCGCGCGCGCCACGCTGATTCAGAGCGGCAAGGTGATCGGTCAGCGCACCTTTATCGCGCGCGCGCCGTCCAGGTCGGCGGACGCTGCCGGCGGTGCGCAGGCGCTCGCTACCGCCAGCGACGATCTGGTCGCGCAGATTGGCGCGTGGCTCGGCGTGCAGGCGCTGGTCGCCGCGCAATGACCGGCTCGCAGCGCACGCAACGGAGCGCTGCATGAGCGAACGACCCTGGCTGCGCCGTCCGTCGGCGCTCGCCCGGCAAGCGCTGGTGCTGTATGCCGCGTTGATCGTCTACGGTTCGTGGTATCCGTTTTCGGGCTGGCGTTCGCTCGGCCTCGGTCCGTTTGCTTTCCTGTCCGATCCCATGCCGCAGTACCTGACGGCGTTCGACGTCGTCACCAACGTGCTCGGCTATATGCCGTTCGGCGCGCTGGTGGTGCTTGCGCTCTATCCGCGCTGGCGCGGCACGCTGGCAGTCGCGCTCGCCTTCGTGCTCGGCGGCCTGCTCTCGGGCGCGATGGAAGCCGTGCAAACCTATCTGCCGACGCGTGTCGCTTCCAACCTCGATCTCGCCGCCAATGCGCTCGGCGCGCTGCTCGGCGCGGCCATCATGTCGCCGGCCACGGGCGCGCTGCTCGACCGCGGTTTGCTGCGGCGCTTGCGGCTCGTGTGGTTCGAGCGCGATCGAGCCGCGCTCGCGTGTCTGGTCGCGGCGTGGCCGTTCGCGACGATGTACCCGGCGCCACGCCTGTTCGGTCTCGGCAACTGGCCGCGCGCGCTCTGGCTGCGTTTCGATTCGACCACCCAGGATGCGTTGCTCGCGTGGACGCCGCCGGGCTGGCACGTTGGCGCCTGGCCGGCCGTCGTCGCCGCCTGGATGCCCGACGACGTGTGGGAAGCGGTGATCACCACGCTCAACCTGTTCGCGGCGCTCGCGCTGGCGTCGTTGCCGGTGCGTCGGCATGCGCCGCGCGTGCGTTTGTTGCTCCTGTTCATTTTCATGACCTTGTGCGTGAAGGTCGGCGCGACGTTTTTGCAGTCGCAGTCCGGTCTCGCGTTCGACTGGGCCACGCCCGGCGCGCTCGCGGGGCTCGTGTGCGGCACCGCGGCCGCACTGTGCGCGCTGCGACTGCGGCGCCGGTCCCGCGCGATGCTGGCAGGTGTCGCGCTGACGGTCGCGCTGGTGTTCGTCAATCTGTTGCCCGTGAATCCTTATTTCGATGCCGTGCTCGCCGACTGGCGGCAAGGGCGCTATCTGCACTTCAACGGTCTGGCGCACTGGCTCGCATGGATCTGGCCGTACGCGGCGCTGGTGTGGCTGGCGTATGTGGTCGAGCAGGCGTGGCTCAGACGGCGCGTGAAGCACGCATAAAGCCCGAGCGAAGCGCAGCCGGCATCGGCGGCCTCCGGTCCCGCTCGTTATAATCGTTCGCACAACAGGCGCGCCGTCGTGCATTCAGCGCCATTCCCACCCTGGCAGTTTCGCCCCGGACATCATGGACTCCTTCTACAAGTACCACGTCTTCTTCTGTCTCAATCAGCGCGAGCCCGGCGCGGAGCGCCCGAGCTGCGCGAACTGCAACGCGCAGGAGATGCAGGAATATGCGAAAAAACGCGTGAAGAAACTCGGTCTCGCAGGTCCGGGTCAGGTACGCATCAACAAGGCCGGTTGCCTCGACCGCTGCGAGCTCGGCCCAACGCTCGTCGTGTATCCGGAAGGCGTCTGGTACACGTATGTCGACGAGAGCGACATCGACGAAATCGTCGACTCGCATCTGGTGACCGGCAAGATTGTCGAGCGTCTGAAAATCGATCAATAAGCCTCGCCATGAACACACATACGAAGAAGTATCTGATCGACGGCCCGGTCGGCAAGATCGAGGTCGCGCTGGATCTGCCCGACGCAACGCGCGAGAGCGGCGCCGCGCCGCGCGGCATCGCGCTGGTCGCGCATCCGCATCCGCTGTTCGGCGGCACGATGGACAACAAGGTCGCGCAAACGCTCGCGCGCACGCTCGTGCAGTTGAACTACGTGACCTATCGCTCGAATTTTCGCGGCGTCGGCGAAACGCAAGGGGAGCATGACGCGGGCATCGGCGAGCGTGACGACTTGCGCGCCGTGCTCGATCACATGCGCGCCGAACCGGGTCAGGCCGATCTGCCGCTCGTGCTCGCGGGTTTTTCGTTCGGCACTTTCGTGCTGTCGCACGTGGCCGCGAAGCTGCGCGAAGAAGGTCAGGAGGTCGAGCGAATGGTGCTGGTCGGCACGGCGGCGAGCCGCTGGGAGGTCGCGCCCGTGCCGGAAAACACGCTCGTGATTCACGGCGAGACCGACGAGACGGTTCCCATTCAATCCGTTTACGACTGGGCGCGTCCGCAGGAACTGCCCGTGGTCGTGATTCCGGGGGCGGAACATTTTCTGCATCGCAAGCTGCACGTTCTGAAGCGGATCATCGTCGACGCGTGGCGGTGATCGGCATGCGCCGTGTGTTTTCCGGGGTACAGGTACGCGCAAACGCAAATTAATCGCCGGCCTTTGCGCAAAGTTACCGGGAGAGCACGCGTATAATGGCGACTCTTTTTTGGGCGCAGCGCCGCCCATCCGGCAGTTCGCGCGACGCGTAGCGTCTTTTCGCCGCAGCGGTGCCGGATGCAGGGCGTGCTGCGCGAACCGATCGCGTGGCCGGAAGTCCAATGGCGCTGTGTCGTTTTACGGCCAGACGCCGCCGACCGGCTCTTCCAAACAATGCGCCCTGCGCGCGATGTACTTTTCTGCACGAATCGACCCTATGCGTTTCTCCACCTCCGGCCGCACGTCGTTCCCTTCTGTTGCTTCCTTCGTTTCCCCTACGCTTAGCCGTGCCGTGACTCTCGGCATCGTGTTGCCGGCCACGCTCGCCGCCAGCACGGCGTTCGCGCAGGTGCCGCCGCCGGCGGTGAACGCGCGTTCGTGGGTGCTCGTCGACGCCACCAGCAACCAGGTGCTCGCCTCGGGCAACGCCGACGAACGCGTGGAACCCGCGTCGCTCACCAAGCTGATGACGGCGTACCTCGTCTTCGAAGCACTGCAGACGAAGAAGATCACGATGGAACAGACGGTCATGCCGAGCGAAGCCGTGCGCCGCGTGCGCACCGACGAATCGCGCATGTTCATCGAAGCGAACAAGCCGGTGACCGTGCACGATCTGGTCTACGGCATGATCATCCAGTCGGGTAACGACGCGGCGATCGCGCTGGCCGAACTGGTAGGCGGCAGCGAAGCGCAGTTCGTCAACATGATGAACACCGAAGCGCAGCGCCTCGGCATGAAGCACACGCATTTCGCCGACGTGAACGGCATGCCCGACCCGCAGCACTACACGACCGCGGGCGACCTCGCGATCCTGTCGGCGCGTCTGATTCGCGACTTCCCCGACTACTACAACATTTTCTCGGTCAAGGAATTCACGTACAACAAGATCAAGCAGCCGAACCGCAATCGCCTGCTGTGGATCGACCCGACGGTGGACGGTCTGAAAACCGGTCACACGCAAGCCGCCGGTTACTGCCTGATCGCGAGCGCGAAGCGTTCGCTGCCGGGCACGACGGACGCATCGCGCCGTCTCGTCTCGGTCATGATGGGCGAGACCAAGGAACACGACCGCGTGCAGGACAGCCTGAAGATGCTGAACTACGGCTACACCGCGTACGACACGGTGCGTCTGTACAAGGCGAATCAGGTGGTGGGCACGCCGCGCGTCTATAAGGGTGCGCAGGACACCGTGCAGATCGGCGTGAAGGGCGATCAGTACATCACCGTGCCGAAGGGCATGGGCGACAAGGTGAAGCCGCAGATCGAGCAGATCGATCCGCTGATCGCGCCGCTCGCGAACGGTCAGCAGGTCGGCACGGTGAAGCTGGTCGCCGACGGCAAGGTGCTGGCGCAGTTCCCGGTGGTGGCCTTGCAGGCCGTTCCGCAAGCCGGCGTGGTTGGCCGCGTGTGGGATTCGCTGATGCTCATGTTCAACAAGAAGAAGTAAGAGCCCGATTGCAATGACCGCTGTTTCCGATGTTTCGCCTGATCCGATTGTCTATCTGAACGGCGAGTTGGTGCCGTTGTCCGAAGCGCGAGTGCCGGTTCTCGACCGCGGCTTTATTTTCGGCGACGGTATCTACGAAGTCGCGCCGCTCTACGCTCATCCCGCGCAAGCGGGCGGCCGTACGCCGTTTCGTTTCCAGCAGCACCTCGCGCGGCTCGCGCGCTCGGTCGGCAAGATCGGCATCGCCAATCCGTTCGACGACGCCGGCTGGCGCGCGCTGATCGGGCAGGTGGTCGCGGCGAACGAGGCGGATGGCGGTTTGCGCGCCGATCAGGACGCAATTGCCTATATTCAGGTCACGCGCGGTGTCGCGAAACGCGGACATGCTTTTCCTGCGGGCATCCAGCCGACCGTGTTCGTGATGGTCACGCCGCTGAACCTGCCGGACGCGGCACAGCGTGCGCAAGGCGTGCGTTGCGTCACTGCGGAAGATCGTCGCTGGCTCAATTGCGATATCAAGTCGGTCTCGTTGCTCGGCAACGTGCTGATGGCGCAATACGCCGCGGAGAACGACGCGTTCGAGACCATCCAGTTTCGCGACGGCATGCTGACCGAAGGGTCGTCGTCGAATGTGTGGATGGTGAAGGACGGCGTGTTGTCCGCGCCGCCGCGCAGCCACAAGATTCTCGAAGGGATTCGGTACGGCCTGATCGAGGAACTGGCGGGCGAATGCGGCATCCGTTTCGAGGCGCGTGAGATTGGCGAGGCCGAACTGCGCGCGGCGGACGAGATCATTGTCAGTTCGGCAACCAAGGAAGTGCTGCCGGTCACGCAGCTCGACGGCCAGCCGGTCGGCGAGGGCAAACCGGGTGCGGTCTTTGCGGCGCTGTACGCGGCTTATCAGCGAGCCAAGACCCAGGAAGCGCGCGAGGCGCAGCAAGGAGTAGAAAATGAGTCCCGTGAACGAATCACTGTTTGAGTTTCCCTGCGATTTCCCGATCAAGATCATGGGCAAATCGCATCCCGAGTTCGCCGAGACGATCGTTACGGTGGTCCGGCGGTTCGACAATGAAGTCGACGAATCGCGCGTGGAGATGCGGCCGTCCAGCGGTGGCAACTACACCGGCCTGACCGTCACGGTGCGCGCCACGAGCCGCGATCAGCTCGACGATATCTACCGCGCACTCACCGGCCACCCGATGGTGAAGGTCGTGCTGTAACGCATCTCCCCGCGTCTGATTTACGGCGTGATGCGCAATGCGTCCGCCGTCCTTCCCGCGCTTGAGCCGGGTCCCGCCTCGCAAGCACGGTCAAAAAGCTGCTTGAAGCGTCCCACCTCTTCGAACACCCAGTCGCGAAATGCTCTGACCCGGGCGGTTTCGAGCATCTGCGGCGGGCAGATGAAGTAGTACTGCCACGGGCTCGGTCCATCCACATCGAATAGACGCACAAGGCGGCCTGCCGCGATCTCGTGCATGGCCAGTGAGCGGCGCGTGAGCGCGACGCCCTGGCCGTCGATGGCCGCTTGCAGCAGATTCGACGAATCCTGGTACAACACGCCGCGCTTCGGCTCGGGCCAGTCGGTGAGGCCGGCGGCGTCGAACCAGGGACGCCATAGCTCGTCGTCGGAACGCAGCAGCGGGACGTTGGCCAGATCGGCCGGCGTTTGCGGCAGCTTGCCGCCGTTGAAATTCGGCGCGCAGGCGGGAAAGAAAATCTCCTCCAGCAATAATTCCGAATGCAACCCCGAATATTTGCCGAAGCCAAAACGGATCGCCACGTCGACGTCGTCACGCGCGAAATCCGTTAGTGCGTTGGTGGATAGCAGTTCGAGGTCCCACTGCGGATGCGCCTCGATAAAGCTGCCGACGCGCGGCGTCACCCAGCGCGCCGCAAACGACGACAGCATGGACACGACGAGCCGCCGCTCGCGGTCGCCGGCGCGGATCTGGCGGGTGGCGTCGGCGAGCGCCATCAGCGCGGAGCGCACGTGCGTGGCATAGCGCCGGCCGGTCTCGGTGAGCCGCACGCGCTTGCCGTCGCGCGCGAACAGCGAGACGCCCAGTTCGGCCTCGAGCGCGCGGATCTGGTGGCTGACGGCGCCGTGGGTGACGAAGAGTTCGTCGGCCGCGCGCGAGAAGCTTTCGTGACGGGCGGCGGCCTCGAACGCCTTGATCGCGTTCAGTGCGGGGAGTTGCCGGAGGTCCATGCCAATATTTCTCACATAGAGGTGAAAATAGATCGTTTTGCGTAAACCCTTGCTACGCCTAGGATTGTAGTCACGAAACGTTTTTTGGCGAGGGCATCATGCGAGAAATTTCCTCTAGCATAGCGTTTGAAATCCGCAGTGGCGAAACACTTCCGTTGAAGGTGGCGCGCAGTACCAAGCTGGTCGTTCGCGGCGGCGCGGTATGGGTCACACGCAGCGACGACATCGAGGATTACTGGCTGCAACCCGGTCACACGCTGCGACTTCGGCGCGGAGAACGGTTGTGGCTGAGCGCTGAAGGCGACACGCAGGCAAAGGTGGCGTTTTCCGTGCCGACGCGTTGCGATGAGCGTGCGCTGAACTGGTTCGCGCGGATCGGCGAACGGCTGGCGGCGCGCGTGCGGGGTGGCTGGCGGACGGTTTGACGGATGCGAGGGGCGCGCCAGGTTCGGCGAACGATGCTGCTGAACGGTTGAGCGTCGCCTCTGGCCTGAGCACGCTGCTGGCTCAGCCACGCGACGGCGGCTGGCAAGACCGGCGAGGCTGGACCACACCGGTTTTGCCCTTCAAGGGCGAACGAGTCGCCCCCGACGTGACACTCCCAACGCGCCCAGTTCCGGCGAGGATTCCCGTATTTCGGTAAACTGGCGAAATCATGTGCGCCACCCCGGTTTTACCCATCCCCTTGCCTGCCTCTGTGCCGCTTACGCTGCGTTGGCGTGGCAGCGAACCCTACCAGACCAGTTTCGACGCCATGCGCGCGTTCACCGACGAGCGCACGGCAGATACCCCCGACGAAATCTGGCTGGTCGAACACCCTCCCGTCTTTACGCTAGGCCAGGCGGGCGATCCCGCCCATCTGCTGGCCGCCGACAGCGGCATTCCTCTGGTCAAAGTCGACCGGGGCGGGCAAATCACGTATCACGGGCCCGGCCAGGTCGTGGCTTATCTGCTGCTCGATTTGCGCCGTCGCAAGCTGATGGTGCGCGAGTTGGTCACGCGGATCGAGCAAGCCGTGATCGACACGCTTGCGGCGTATAATCTCGCCGGAGAACGAAAGGCGGGCGCACCCGGTATCTACGTGGCGCCCGGGCCGGACGCCGGGTTGCATGCCGGCGCCAAGATCGCGGCGCTGGGTTTGAAAATCCGCAACGGCTGCAGCTATCACGGCGTGAGCCTGAACGTGAGCATGGATTTGCGACCGTTTCTGGCCATCAATCCGTGCGGCTACGCAGGGCTCGAAACGGTCGATATGGCAACGCTAGGCGTTACCGCCGGCTGGGACGACGTGGCCCATACCTTTGCAGCACGCCTCACCGCAAACCTCGACGGCAGTCCCGCGGCCGTCGCCCAACCACAGGCCGGTGCACTCACCGCCTGACTGGACCGAACGAATGACTGACGTTACCGCGAACCTCGCAGCTTCTCCCGCTCCTGATGCCGTGCCGGCCCCCGCCGCCTACGACGCTACCGCGAAGCAGAAAGCCCAAGCCAAGACCGCCCGTATTCCCATCAAGGTCATCCCGATCGAGAAGCTGAAGAAACCGGACTGGATTCGCGTCAAGGCGGCCACCGGCAATTCGCGTTTCTACGAAATCAAGCAGATCCTGCGCGAGCACAATCTTCACACGGTGTGTGAAGAAGCGAGCTGCCCGAACATTGGCGAATGCTTCGGCAAGGGCACCGCGACCTTCATGATCATGGGCGACAAGTGCACGCGCCGTTGCCCGTTCTGCGACGTCGGCCACGGTCGCCCAGATCCGCTCGACGCGGATGAGCCCGGTAATCTCGCGCGCACAATTGCTGCGCTGAAACTGAAGTACGTGGTGATCACCAGCGTTGACCGTGACGATTTGCGTGACGGTGGCGCGGCCCACTTCGTGGAATGTATCCGTCAGACGCGTGAGCTTTCGCCGGAGACGCGCATTGAAATTCTGACGCCGGACTTCCGCGGCCGCCTGGATCGCGCGCTCGGCATCCTGAACGCCGCACCGCCCGATGTGATGAATCACAACCTCGAAACGGTGCCGCGTCTGTACAAGGAAGCGCGGCCGGGTTCGGACTACGCGCATTCGCTGAAGCTGCTGAAAGACTTCAAGGCGCTGCATCCCGACGTGGCCACCAAGTCCGGTCTGATGGTCGGCCTTGGCGAAACCGAAGAAGAGATTCTGCAAGTAATGCGCGATCTGCGCGAGCACGACGTGGACATGCTGACGATCGGTCAATACCTGCAGCCGTCTGAGCACCATCTGCCGGTGCGCTCGTACGTGCACCCGGACACGTTCAAGATGTACGAGGAAGAAGCGTACAAGATGGGTTTCACGCACGCCGCAGTGGGCGCAATGGTTCGTTCGAGCTACCACGCAGATTTGCAGGCGCATGGAGCCGGTGTGGTCTGAGTATTTTCGCTAGCGGTTGGATTGAGAAAAGCCTGCACGTGTTGCAGGCTTTTTTCTTTGGGGCGGCGAAACATCGAGAACAGGAATCGCGCGCTGTTGTTCTGCTCCCGCGAGTTACCGGTAGTACCGTGCAAGCAGCATGCAGATCGAGGACATCGTTCCACCGATGATGGAAAAAGGAATGCTGAGCTCGATAATGCGATAGCGCAGCTCGCGGTTCTCGATAATGTAGTCGATCAGATTGGGCATATTGGATATCCCTGTTGGACGTGCATGGAAGTATAGCCGGGGCAATTAAAAATTAGTTAGGTTAACGAATAATGAGGTGGTGCGAATGAGGCGGCGACGGTCGCGGTCATGATTAGCGAAGGCCACATCAGCCTGCCTTCCTGTGCTGTGTCGCCGCTACGGTATTCAAGGTGTGGCGATGAGTCAGCCGCGCCGAACGACACGAGGATAGACGCCGCCTGGCGCACATCGAAATGACGCAGCAGCAGTCGCCGCTAACCAACCGAACATGAAAAGCAATGCTAAAACAGCGTGATTAGCAATCGCGGATTAATTAGAACCGGCCGCGAGCAAACTGCCTATAGTCGAAAGCCTCCCGAACCCTACCTACTCATGAGGCTTCACGATGAACCGCTTTCGCCGTTCGCTTACCGCGTTCGCCACGCTGCTCGCACTGTCCGCGCCGTTTGCTTCCGTGGCGCACGCCGACACCAAAGAAGTCGTGATTGCGTATCAGGACATGGTGGTGCCGTGGCGCTACGCGCAGGCCACCGGCGAAGTGGAGAAAGCCACCGGCTACAAGATCACTTACCGCAAACTCGGCAGCGGCGCCGACGTGATCCGCGCGTTGGCGTCCGGTTCGGTGCAACTCGGTGAAGCCGGCTCCAGCCCGATCGCGGCCGGGCTGTCGCAGGGCGTGGATATTTCGCTGTTCTGGATTCTCGACAATATCAACGACGCCGAAGCGCTGGTCGCCCGCGACGGCTCCAATGTCACGAGCATCGCGGGCCTCAAGGGCAAGAAAATCGGCGTGCCGTTCGTGTCCACCTCGCACTTTCATACATTGGTCGCGTTGCAGAGCGCAGGCGTGAATCCGGCCGACGTCAAGATCGTCAACCTGCGCCCGCCTGAAGTCGCGGCGGCGTGGGAGCGTGGCGACATCGACGCAACGTACATCTGGGATCCGGTACTGGCCAAGGTCAAGAAGAGCGGCAAGGTGCTCATCACCTCGGGGCAGGTCGCGCAGCAAACCGGCAAGGCGACGTTCGACGGGTTCGTGGTCGATCGCAAGTTCGCCAGTCAGAACGCCGAATTTGTCACGCGCTTCGTGAAGGTGCTGGCCGCAACCGACGCGAATTATCGCGACCACACCTCCGCATGGACGGCTTCGTCGCCGCAGGTCGAGGCGGTCGCGAAAGAGTCCGGCGCGAACGCGCAGGAAGTGCCGGCGAGCCTCGCGTTGTACGCGTTCCCGACGCCCGCCCAGCAGGCTTCGAATGCATGGCTTGGCGGCGGCGCGCAATCGGGCGCGGCGAAGTCGCTGGCTGCGACCGCGGCGTTTTTGAAGACGCAAGGCACGATCCAGAACGTGCTGGCCGATTACTCGACCGGTGTCGATCCGCAGTTCGTGCAACGCGCGGCGCACTGATCGGCGCAGTCAGTTTTCAATCAGCATCATGAGGTCCGGCGATGAGCGGTCTTGAAATACGGCAATTGCAAGTCGCCTACGAAGGCACGCGCGGCGCGGCGCCGCATGTCGCGCTAGCCGATGTCGATCTGCGTATCGAACCCGGTGAGTTCGTGGTCGCGCTGGGCGCGTCGGGCTGTGGCAAAACGACTTTGCTCAACTGCATTGCAGGCTTTATCCAGCCGACTGAAGGCGAGGTGCGGCTGAACGGCGAACCCGTCATCGGGCCGGGTGCGGACCGCGGTGTGGTGTTCCAGAAGTATGCGTTGATGCCGTGGCTCGACGTGCTCGACAACGTCGCACTCGGCTTGCGTTTTCAACGCGTACCCAAGGCGGAGCGCGAGCGCATTGCGCTCGACATGCTGAAGCTCGTCGGACTCGAAAAGCATGCGCGCTCGCAAGTCTATGCGCTGTCGGGCGGCATGCAGCAGCGTGTGGGAATCGCCCGCGCGCTGGCCAGCGATCCGCAAGTGCTGCTAATGGACGAGCCGATGGGCGCACTCGACGCCATGACGCGCGAGTCGATGCAGGAACTCGTACTCGACGTCTGGGGCCGCACGCGCAAGACGGTGTTTTTCATTACCCACAGCGTCGAAGAGGCGCTCTTTCTCGCGACCCGCCTCGTCGTCATGACGCCGGGTCCGGGCCGCATCGCCGATAGCTACGGCTTACCGTTCGCGCAGCGTTTCCTGCAGACGCGCGATGCACGCGCGGTGAAGTCGTCGGCGGATTTCATCGAGTGGCGCGAGCTGTTGGTGCATCGGCTGCGCGAGCGTAATCAGGAAGAGGTGGTGTCGTGACGGCTTCGCGTGAATCATTGGGCAATGTGCCGCTCGCCGGGACCGGCAAGCGGCCGCAGCGTACCGCGCGTCCCGTACGCGGCTGGCGTTTGCCGGGCGAAGGTCCGAGCGCGGCACTCAGCGCGCTCTCGGTCACGACGCTCGCGGCGTTGTGGTGGCTTGCCACGCATCTGCATTGGCTGCCGCCGCTCTTTCTGCCGGCGCCCGAAGCCGTCTGGGCCGCCTTTGTCGACGCGTGGCACGGCCGCATTCAAGGCGGCTTGCCGCTTTCAGAGCATCTCGCATGGAGTGCGTTGCGCGTGTTCGGTGCGTTTGCGCTCGCCGCGGTCACGGCCGTGCCGGTCGGTATCCTGATGGGCGTGAGCCGGGTCGCGCGCGGCCTTCTCGATCCGCCGCTGGAGTTCTACCGGCCGCTGCCGCCGCTCGCTTATCTGCCGCTGGTGGTGATCTGGTTCGGCATCGACGAAACGGCGAAGATCGTCGTGATCTATCTCGCCTGCTTCGCGCCGATTGCTATGGCCGCACGCGCCGGCGTGCGCAGCGCAACGATCGAGCAGATTCATGCGGCGTATTCACTGGGCGGCCGCTTTTCGCAGATCGTGCGGCACGTGGTCCTGCCCGCCGCGCTACCGGAGATTCTGACGGGCCTGCGGATCGCAATCGGCTTCGGCTGGACCACGCTGGTCGCCGCCGAAATGGTCGCGGCCACCACGGGCCTGGGTCAGATGGTGCTGAACGCGTCGAGCTTTCTGCGTACCGACGTGGTGGTGATGGGCGTCGTGCTGATCGGTCTGATCGCGTGGTTCTTCGATCTGGGTATGCGAGCGCTCGAGCGGCGGCTCGTGCCGTGGAAAGGGCGCGTGTAGCGCGGCGGCTGCCGCGCCGCATCGAACTCAATAAAACACAAGCTCAGGCAAATAGTTCGATCACCGGCCAGCCGCGTTCCGCGGCGACCGCACGCAAGCGTGGATCGGGATTGGTCGCGACCGGATGCGTGACGCGTTCCAGCAAGGGGACGTCGTTGATCGAGTCGCTATAGAACCAGCTCTGCGGGAAATCCTGCAGGCGGTGCCCAAGCGACGCGAGCCAACTCTCGGTGCGCGTGATCTTGCCTTCGCGGAAGGTGGGCGTGCCGACAGCCGTTCCCGTAAAGCGCGCCAACGGATCGCCGCCTTCGGTGCCGAGCTCGATGCCCAGCAGATGCTCGAAACCGAGTGCCTTGCCGATCGGCTCCGTGATGAACACGTTCGTAGCGGTGACGATGCAGCACAGGTCGCCCGCATCAAGATGGCGTTGCACGAGTTCGCGCGCAGCCGGCAGGATGGCGGGCGCAATCACCTCTTGCATGAACTGCGCATGCCACGCGTCGAGTTGCTCGCGCGAGTGGCGAGCAAGCGGTGCTAGCGTGTAGTTCAGATAGGCGGTCATGTCGAGCGTGCCGGCCACATACTGCCGGTAGTAATCGTCGATTTCCTGCGCGTGCCGCACGGCGCCTTCTATACCCAATCCGGCAATGAAGTGGGCCCACGCCTGATCGCTATCGAGCGGCAGCAACGTGTGGTCCAGGTCGAACAGCGCAAGGTTGCGGCTCATCCAGAGTCCTCATGATTAAGTGGTCAAGCCGTCGAACCCGATGCATGACTGACCACGAGCCGGCACACAGTCATCCACAGCTTGACACGAGCGTATATTTAAACGCACAAAATTACAATAAGGCAAAAATGTGCAACACTACTGTCATATACGCCCCGGTGCCGGTTCACGCGGCATGCGGTTCGGGTCATGGCAGCAGGAACGGATGCGCAGTGCCTTATGTTGATTCTCCTAAACCTTCTGGCCGGTGTAGCGCTCCTCGTGTGGGGCTCGCACATTGTGCGCACCGGCATCCTGCGGGTTCTCGGCGCCGATCTGCGCAGCGTGCTGGGGCGCAGCACCAGTAGCCGCTGGCGGGCCTTTCTCTCGGGTGTCGGCGTTACGAGCCTCGTGCAGAGCAGCAACGCCACCGCGGTGATCGTCACGTCGTTCGCGGCGCAGGGCCTCTTGCCAATCACCAGCGGCCTCGCGATCATGCTCGGCGCCGACGTCGGCACCGCATTGATGGCGCGGGTTCTCACTCTCGATCTATCCTGGTTGTCGCCGATCCTGATTCTGCTCGGCGTGCCGCTCTTCCTGTCGCGCAAGCAAACCCGTCTCGGCCAGGCCGGGCGCACGTTGATCGGTCTCGGCTTGATCCTGCTGGCGCTGCGTTTGATCGTCGAAGCCGCCCAACCCATGATGCAAGGCGCCGGCGTGCGCGTAATGTTCGGTGCGCTGACCGGCGATACGATGCTCGACGCACTGGTCGGCGCCGCGTTCGCCATGCTGTCCTATTCGAGCCTTGCCGCCGTGCTGCTGACCGCGACGCTCGCCTCATCCGGTGTGATTTCGCTGAAGGTCGCGCTGTGCCTCGTGATCGGCGCGAATCTTGGCAGCGGCTTGCTCGCGCTTCTCGGCACCGTCGCGCAGAACGCGGCCGCGCGGCGTCTCGCGTTGGGCAGCTTTGCGTTCAAGCTGGCCGGCGCGTTGCTGATTTTGCCGTTCACTTCGCTGCTCGCGCGCGGGCTGCCGGTGTTGATCGCGAATCCGCGTGAAGCGACAGTCGGATTTCACCTGATCTACAACACGCTGCGCTGCTGCGCGTGCCTGTCGCTGATCGATCCGGTGTCGCGCATCTGTGTGCGCCTTCTGCCGAACCGGCCGCTGCCGAATGGTGAGCTTCGGCCGCTTCACCTGGATGCCGCCGCGCTGTCCACGCCTACGCTCGCGCTTGCGCATGCCGCACGCGAGGTGCTGCGCATCGGCGACATTGTGCGCACCATGCTCGACAATGTTTCAGACCTGATTCATCACAACAATCTGGACAAGGCGCGGGAAACCGTCCGCATGGATGACGATGTCGACGAACTTTACGCCGCGGTCAAAACCTATCTGACGCTGATCTCGCGCGAACAGCTCGACGAAGCGGATAGCCGCCGCTGGACCGACATCATTTCACTGACGATCAATCTCGAACACGCGGGCGACATCATCGAGCGGATCGTGGGCGACATCGAGGAAAAGAAGATCGCCCACCGGCTGTCGTTTTCGGAAGAGGGGCTGGGTGAGCTGGACGACTTGCAGGCACGCCTCGTCAGCAATCTGCAGCTTGGGCTGTCGGTGTTTCTGAACAACGATCTGCGATGCGCAGAGCGCCTGCTTGCGGAGAAGGAACGCTTTCGCGATCTGGAGCGGGCCTATTCATACCGGCATCTGGACCGGCTTACCGGTCAGACCTTGCGAAGCATCGAGACCAGCGCACTGCATCTCGATCTGATCAGCGACATGAAGCGCCTCAATTCGCTGTTCTGTTCGACCGCCTATCCGGTGCTCGATGCAGCCGGCGCGTTGCACGACACTCGCTTGCGCAAGCGCTCGCTCGATACGATGCATGTGAAGGAATAGACATCAGACCTCAAGGCTCCGGCATGGAGCCTCGGGCCTTGTGTCTGGTGCGTCAGGCAAGAACGATCTCTTCGAGCTTCTTTTTCAGCGATGCAAAATCGGCGGCTTCGGCCGCCTTTTTGTTGGTGACGAGCACGTCGATCCGATCGACCGGGCAGTAGGAGATGCGGCTGCGTTGGCCGATCTTGCTGTAATCGGCGAGGATCGCCACGCGGTCCGCATTGGCGACCATGGCGCGCGCCACTTCGGTTTCAGCGTGGTCGTAATTGGTCGCACCGTGCCGGTGATCGATGCCGACGGGCGATAGCAGCGCGAGGTCCGCGCGATAGCGCTGGATATCGAGCACGGTGGTGGCGCCGGTGGTCGCCATGGCGCGGTCGCTGATCGAGCCGCCGAGCAGGATGACCTCGTTGGCGGCTTCGGTTTGATCGACCCCGCCGCGCATCTTCAGCGCGACATCGATCGAGTTGGTGACGATGGTGAGGTTCGCGAGTTTCGCCAGTTCTTCGGCCAGCGCGGCGGTGGTGGTGCCCGCGTCGATGAACAGTGTCTGGCCGCTCGCGATCAAGCCTGTGGCCGCCTTTGCGATCGCGGTTTTAGACTTGACGCGCATGTGCGCGCGCTCGGCGATCGGCGCTTCGTCGGCTGGTTTGATCGCGCCGCCGTGCACGCGCCGTAATTCACCTAGCGCTTCGAGGTCGAGCAGATCGCGCCGTACTGTTTCGCGCGACACCCCGAGGTCCGCCATGATCCGTTCCGTGGACACACGTTGAAGCGTGGACAGCAACGCGCGAATTCTCTGATGACGGTCTTCCTGCCACATGCATGTTTCCTTGGCTGCGTACGCGCGTTTATTTAGCTTGTTGTTAACTGCGACATCGTGCTCACGAATGTGTGTCCGGACGATGTCAAGCGTACTACTTTAGTCGAATTGTGTTGTATTTTTTTGGCAGCTTGCAAGTTTGTGTATTTAACTTTAGCCTTCGCAGATCGAAGCGCCAAGCCCGTTTCGAACATCAAATGTTCGAAAAGGAATTGAAATGTCCGATTTCGAGCATTTTGCGGCGTTTTTTGGCAATCTGATTGGCAAGTGTCGCCGCCATAATGGATCTTGGGATTGGCCGCCTGAACGAAGCACGCCCGGTGTCGAGTTACACGGTGGCGGCACGCTTCGTCATCCTGACAAAGACGCAGCGGGGTCCGGCGCGGTGAATGCCTGGAGCGTACGTCCGACTATCGCAGCGCCTGCCTTAGCGCGATACTACGCGCCAGGCTCGCGCGTGAACGGACAACTAGAGAACTGCGTGGATCATGAAGGTCAAGGCGGCAGTGACGGCTGGGAACGTGTCGAGAGCATGGTCAACCGCTCTATCTGAAAGGTAGCGAGACGTGGGAAACGGGATTAATCGCGCTTTATCCGCAGACTGGCCTTATCCGCGACTCGCCGCGCATCGCTGCGGCGGCACGCTGGCGCCGGAGAACACGCTCGCCGGTTTCGACGCCTGCGTGCGCTATGGCTACCGCATGGTCGAGTTCGACGCCAAGCTTTCCGCCGACAACCAACTCTTTCTGCTGCACGACGACACCCTCGAGCGCACCACCAACGGCCATGGCGCCGCTGCGGAACACACGTGGCAGCAACTGGCCGCGCTCGACGCCGGTGCATGGTACGGGCCGCAATTCGCCGGCACGCGTTTGCCGACGCTCGCCGAGGCGGCGGGGCGCTGTGCGCGCGACGGCATTGCCGCCAACATCGAAATCAAACCGTGCCCCGGCCGTGACGAGATCACCGGGACTCTGGTCGCAAGCGGCGCGCTGACACTATGGCAAGGCCAGACGCCGCCGTTGCTCTCGTCGTTTTCATTCGAGGCGCTCGCCGCCGCGCGTGACGCGGCGCCGTCATTGCAACGCGGCATGCTGTTCGACGAGGTGCCGGCGGACTGGCTGCGCGTGGTGCGCGAACTCGACTGCGTGTCCTTTCACGCGAACCACCGGTACCTGACCGAGCCGCTGATCGAGGAGATTCATGCCGCCGGCCTGCGCGTGCTCGCCTACACCGTCAACGATCCGGCGCGCGCGCAACTGCTCGCGCAATGGGGCGTCGACATGATTTGTACAGATCGCATCGATACACTGCGACACGACATGTTCTCCATGCCGGCCAACCCGGCCTGAACATGGCGAGGCCGCGCAAGTGCAAGGGTGCACGGGCGCGTCCTGAGGCTCGAAATAGAAATTTTCCAAACGTAGCAATTTCGGCAGAGGATGGGGAAGACTATGAACCGCACCGCGTTAGCTCGCATACTCTCGATGTCGGCCGTTGCGGGTGTCACCGCCGCCGGCGTCAGCAGCAGCGCTTCGGCCGCGCCGCTCGATGCACTGATCGCCGCCGCCAAGCAGGAAGGCCAACTCACCGTGATCGCGTTGCCCCACGATTGGTGCAACTACGGTGAACTGGTCGCCGGCTTTCAGAAGAAGTACGGCATTAAGATCAACGAACTGAATCCGGATGCGGGTTCGGGCGACGAAGTCGAAGCCATCAAGGCGAACAAGGGCAACAAGGGCCCGCAAGCGCCCGACGTGATCGACGTGGGCCTCTCGTTCGGTCCGTCCGCGAAGGCCGAAGGGTTGCTGCAGCCGTACAAGGTCGCCTCGTGGAACTCGATCCCGAAAGAGTCGAAAGACGCCGACGGCTATTGGTATGGCGATTACTACGGCGTGCTGTCGTTTGAAGTGAACGCCGACATGATCGACAAGGCGCCGTCCGACTGGAGCGATCTGCTCAAGCCGGAGTACAAGAACGCCGTCTCGCTGGCGGGCGATCCGCGCTCGGCCAATCAGGCAATCCAGGCCGTCTATGCCGCGGGCCTCTCGCAAAGCAAGGGCGATGCGAGCAAAGCCGGACAGGCTGGCCTCACTTATTTCGCCAACCTGAACAAGAACGGCAACTTCGTGCCGGTGATCGGCAAGGCCGCATCGCTCGCGCAAGGCACCACGCCGATCGTCGTGCGTTGGGATTACAACGCGCTGGCCGATCGCGACACGCTGAAGGGCAACCCGAAGGTGCAGGTGGTGATTCCGAAAACGGGCGTGGTCGCGGGTGTGTACGTTCAGGCGATCAGCGCGTATGCGCCGCATCCGAACGCAGCCAAGTTGTGGATGGAATATCTGTACTCGGACGAAGGTCAGATTGGCTGGCTGAAGGGCTACTGCCATCCGATGCGCTACAACGAACTGGTGACCGGCAAGAAAGTGCCGCAGGCATTGCTGGACAAGCTGCCGCCGCCTTCGTCGTACAAGAACGTCGTGTTCCCGACGCTCTCGCAACAGGACGCGTACAAGGAAACCATTACGAAGCACTGGGACGAAACGGTCGGCGCGAACGTCAAGTAAGCGGCGTAGTGGATGTCGCGGCCGCAGGGGAACACGCGCGCCGCGACGCCGAACAGTAGCGTGAAGTTTTGCCGCTCCGGCGCGCCGCTCTTCGTCATGAGCGCGGCGTGCCTGGTGCGTTTGCCAGATTGCCCCAAGGGTGAGCTATGAGCGCTTCATCGGATGCTGGATCGGTGCAGCCGGAATTGCTGGTTCCGCCTGTACCCACCCCAACGCCTCGCGTCGACGGTCCGGGCCGCGCGTCGCAGTTCCTCGCCTGGATCGGCGTGGTGCCGTTTTTTACTTTTGCGCTGCTGTTCCTGATTCTGCCGACCGGCTTCCTGATGGTCGGCGCGTTTCAGGATTCGCAAGGCCACTTCACGCTCGCCAACTTTCGCGACCTGCTCCAGCCGACCGTGCTGGACGCGTACTGGATCAGCTTCAAGGTGAGCGCGGCCTCGTCGCTCGGCGGCGCGGTGATCGGCTCGCTGCTCGCATGGGCGGCGGTGCAGGGCAAGCTGCCCGGCTGGATTCGCCCGACCCTGATGACGTTTTCCGGCGTCGCGTCGAACTTTGCCGGCGTGCCGCTCGCATTCGCTTTCATCTGCACGTTGGGACGCGTCGGGCTCGTCACCGTATTGCTGAAGAAATACCTCGGCTTCAATCTGTACTCGACGGGTTTCAGCATCCTGAGCTTTTCCGGGCTGACGCTGACCTATCTGTATTTCCAGATTCCCTTGATGGTGCTGATCGTCACGCCCGCGCTCGACGGTCTGAAGCGCGAGTGGCGCGAGGCCTGCGACTGCCTCGGCGGGACCTCGTATCAATACTGGCGCTACGTCGCGCTGCCGGTGCTGTGGCCGAGCGTGCTCGGCGCCGCGCTGCTGCTGTTCGCCAATTCGTTCGGTGCGGTCGCCACGGCTTATGCGCTGACCGGCAGTTCGCTGAACATCGTCACGATCCTGCTGTATGCGCAGATTCGCGGCGACGTCATGCATAACCAGAATCTCGGTTATGCACTCGCGCTCGGCATGGTGCTCGTCACCGGTCTGTCGAATGGCGGCTACATCTGGCTGCGCTCGCGCGCTGAAAGGGGGCGTCGATGAAAAGCCAATCGCGCGTGGGTGCGTGGACCGCGATGATCGTCGGTTCGCTGTACTTTCTCATTCCCTTGATCGCGACGTTCGAATTCAGCCTGCGCATGAAGCGCGGCACCTACAGTTTCGAAGCGTATAGCGTCGTACTCGGCGATCCGCGCTTTCAGGCCTCGTTCGGCTACTCGATTCTGATGGCGCTGCTGACGATCGTGGTCGGCGTGCTGCTGGTGGTGCCGACGGCTTACTGGGTGCAGTTGCGCTTGCCGAAGCTGCGGCCGGTCGTCGAATTCATCACGCTGTTGCCGTTGGTCGTGCCGGCCATCGTGATCGTATTCGGTTATCTGCGCATCTATAACAGCAGTTCGATTCTGCCGCTCACCGGCAATGAGCGCGCCACGGATCTATTGCTGGTGTTTGGCTACGTCACGCTCTCGCTGCCGTACATGTACCGCGCCGTCGACGCCGGCCTGCGCGCGGTCGACGTGCGCTCGCTCACCGAGGCGGCCGAGTGTCTCGGCGCGAACTGGCCGACCATTCTCTTCAAAGTGATCTTCCCGAATATCCGCTCGGGCATTCTGTCCGGCGCGTTTCTCACCTTTGCGGTGGTGATCGGCGAGTTCACACTGGCGAGTCTGCTGGACCGTCCCGCGTTCGGCCCGTATCTGCAATTGATCGGCGCGAACCGCGCGTATGAACCCTCGGCGCTCGCGATCATCGCGTTCGTGATCACGTGGGCGTCGATGGGTTTGATACAGGTGTTCGGCTCGGCCCGCGCCATGAGCGGCCAGAAAGTGTGACCAACGAGTTTGGCCGATAAGTTTGATCCAATGAGTTTGACGGACTGGGGCAGCGAATCATGGCATTCCTGGAAATCGAAAATCTGCATAAGTCCTTCGGGGCGAACACGGCGCTGCATCACTTCGATATGAAGATCGAACGGGGCGAGTTCATCACTTTCCTCGGGCCGTCCGGCTGCGGCAAGACGACGGTGCTGCGCATGATCGCCGGCTTCGAAACGCCCACGCGCGGCATCATCCGGCTGGACAACAAGGACGTCACGCACCTTCGCACGCGGCAACGCAAGGTCGGCATGGTGTTCCAGTCGTATGCGCTGTTTCCGAACATGACGGTGGCCGAGAACATCGGCTTTGGGCTGAAGATTACGCATCGGCCGCAGGCGGAGATCAATCAGCGCGTCGACGAGATGCTGCAACTGATCAAGCTGCCGCACCTGGGCGGCCGTTATCCGTGGCAATTGTCGGGTGGCCAGCAGCAACGCGTGGCGCTCGCGCGGGCGCTTGCCGGCAAGCCGCAAGTGTTGCTGCTCGACGAACCGCTTTCCGCGCTGGATGCCAAGATCCGCATTTCGTTGCGCCAGGATATTCGCGCGTTGCAGCGCGAGTTGGGTATCACGTCGATTTTCGTCACCCACGATCAGGAAGAAGCGCTGTCCATTTCCGATCGTATCGTCGTGATGAACGAAGGCCGCGTCGAGCAGATCGGTACGCCGTCCGAAATCTATAACTATCCGCGCACCCGCTTTGTCGCGTCGTTCGTCGGCACGCTGAACATTCTGGCCGGACATGTGGTCGATCCGGCGACCGGCAAGATGGTGGTGGACGGTCAGGAGTTGATCACCACGCAGGAGTTGCCGTCGGCCGATGCGGGCAAGAAGCGTTTGCTCGCGCTGCGTCCCGAGGCCATCGTGCTGGAGCCGGCCGCGCCTGGACGCAACACGTTGAACGCGACCGTCGAAGAAGTCAATTTCCTCGGCGCGGTGGTGCGCATCAGAACGCGCGTGAAAGACGCCGTGATTTCTCTCGACGTGTTCAACGACCCGAATCGCGGTTTGCCTGAACGCGGGCAGCCCGTGTCGCTGGGGTTCTCGCACGAGAATCTGCTGGTGTTGGAAGAGGGCGCGGTTTAGAGGCCGCACGTTGGACGGCGCGCAGGCTTCTGGCCAGCGCGCGTCGTCGTAGAAAGCCTTACGGGTTATCCCGTAGCCGCCGCCGCGTTCGATTCCGGATTCCCCGACACCCCTCGTCCGGATTTCCGGAATCCCGGACGGCGCATCCTGTGTGGCGCCAAAAAACCCATAGAAATCAACGCGCCGAGCCCGGCTTCGAGCTGGCATCGACCTTGCGAAATAGATATCGCGGCCGCAACGGTCCGACAACTAAAGCAAGGAGACAACGATGTCCGATTTCCCTTCCCGGTATTTCTGAATTCGTCCCTTGTCGCGGCCTAATGCCGTGCACAGGCGTGACGACTATTCGTTCGCATGATGCGCAGCGTGGCAGGCCATTGAGCTCATCCACATCGCAGGAACCATCGTGAAGAAACCTATCCACAAAGTACTGTACGTCCAGGTGATCGTGGCGATCCTTATAGGTATCGCGCTCGGACATTTCTATCCGAATCTCGCCGTCGACATGAAGCCGCTCGGCGACGGCTTCATCAAGCTGATCAAGATGGTGATCGGACCGATCATCTTCTGTACGGTGGTGACGGGTATCGCCGGCATGGAGGACATGAAGAAGGTTGGGCGCGTCGGCGGCAAGGCGTTGCTGTACTTCGAAATCGTCTCGACCTTCGCACTGGTGCTCGGCCTGATTGCCACGCACGTGCTCAAACCGGGCGTCGGCTTCAACATCGACCCGGCCACGCTCGACGGCAAGGCGGTCGCCTCGTATGCCGCGAAAGCGCACGGGCAGACCACGGTCGACTTCCTGATGCACCTCATTCCGGACACGCTCGTGTCAGCGTTCGCGCAGGGTGAAATCCTGCAGATCCTGCTGATCGCGCTGCTGTTCGGCGCGGTGCTCGCGACCGCCGGTGAGAAAGGCAAGGTCGTAACGAGCTTCATCGACGGGCTCTCGCATGTGCTGTTCGGCATTGTGCGCATCATCACGAAGCTGGCGCCGATCGGCGCGTTCGGCGCAATGGCGTTCACGATCGGCAAGTACGGTATCGGCTCGTTGCTGCCGATGCTCAAGCTGATCGGCACGTTCTATCTGACCTCGATCGTGTTCGTGGTGGTCGTGCTCGGCATCATTGCGCGTGCGGTGGGTTTCAACATCCTGCGCTTCGTTGCGTACATCAAGGAAGAGATGCTGATCGTGCTCGGCACGAGCTCGTCCGAAGCCGCGCTGCCGCAACTCATGCTGAAGCTCGAAAAGCTCGGCTGCTCGCGCTCGGTGGTGGGCCTCGTGGTGCCGACCGGTTATTCGTTCAACCTCGACGGCACCAACATCTACATGACGATGGCCGTGCTGTTCATCGCGCAAGCCACTAACACCGACCTCACCTGGACGCAGCAGCTCACGCTGCTGGCGGTGACCATGCTCACCTCGAAGGGCGCGAGCGGCGTGACGGGCGCGGGCTTCATCACGCTGGCCGCGACGCTTGCGGTGGTGCCGACCATTCCGCTGTCGGGCATGGTGCTGATTCTCGGTATCGACCGCTTCATGAGCGAATGCCGCGCGCTGACGAACATTGTCGGCAACGGCGTGGCGACGGTGGTCGTGTCGGCATGGGAAAAGGAACTGGATCGCAACAAGCTGAACGCCGCCTTGCGTGGCGACGTGGCGATCAAAGAGCCGGCCGGCGTCTGAGCCGCGCATCGGCAACGCCTTTTAACGTCATCCTCACAGCCGCGGACACCAGCGTATGAAACCGGTGTCCGCGCGCCAAACCCCCGCCTCGTCGGCCGACGAGGCTGACGCCGGCGACGCGTCGCCTTATGCCACAATAAACGATCCTTACCGATCGGATATTGCCAACGTGACGCGACGCCTGCTGATCCTCTTCGCGCTCGTCGCCGGGCTCGTCGCAGCATGCGGGCTCACGTACAGCATCGCTTGGCAAAGCGGCATCGACCATTTGCGGCGCAACGCCTCAGTGCGGGTCGACCGTACGACCAGCGCGCTGAAGAGCACGCTCGAACGCTACGAATCGCTACCTTATCTGCTCGCGGAACATCCGATCGTGCAGGACGTGCTGGTCAATCCCAGTGCGGCCAATGTTGCGCGCGCCAATCTTTATCTCGAAGACCTGAACCGCCACGCGCGCGCCACGGTCACCTACATCATTCCACTCGACGGCTTTTGCGTCGCGGCGAGCAACTGGCGCGGGCCGGGCAGTTTCATTGGCGCCGGCTATCAGTTCCGGCCGTATTTTCTCGACGCGGTGAAAGGCGGCGTGGGCCGCTTCTTCGGCATCGGCACGATCTCGCAAGCGCCGGGTTATTACATCTCTCAGCCGGTGCGGCGCGACGGCAAGATCGTCGGCGCGGCGGTCGTCAAACTCGATCTCGAATGGTTTCAGGGCGCGGATGCGTCCGAGCCGCTTGTCGTGACCGACGACCACGGCGTGATTTTCCTGTCGTCGATGCCGGCGTGGAAATACCACACGATCCGGCCGCTGTCGGGGCCGGTCGCGGATTCGATCTACCAGGCGCGTCAATACGCGCAGCAGCCGATCGCGCCGCTGCCGGTGACGATCGAACGCACGCTCGAAGGCAACGCGCAGATCGTGCGCATCGGCGGCGGCCGCTATGCACCGCGCTATCTCGCGTCGCGCCGCGGCATGGGCGAGCCGGACTGGCATCTGATCACCATGTCGCCCGTCGATCCGGTCGACGCCGACGCGCGCAAGGCGACCATCGTCACCGGCTTCGGCTACGTGTCGCTCGTGTTGCTGGCGTTCTACTGGAGAATGCGCCGGGCTCGCGTGCGCGAAGTGATGCGCAGCCGGGCGCTGCTGCAAAAAGCCTACGCGGAATTGAACCGGCGGGTCGCCGAGCGCACGGCGGATCTCTCAGAGGCGAACGAACAGTTGCAAAAGGAAGTGGCCGAACGAACCCGCGCCGAACAGGAATTGCGCGCGGCGCACGACGAACTGATTCAGGC
The DNA here is from genome assembly GCF_900104795.1 of Burkholderia sp. WP9. Lineage (NCBI taxonomy): Bacteria > Pseudomonadati > Pseudomonadota > Betaproteobacteria > Burkholderiales > Burkholderiaceae > Burkholderia > Burkholderia sp. WP9. Next base: position 3,202,949 of record NZ_FNTG01000001.1, on the reverse strand, counting down.
GAGCAAGCTTGCCGCGCTCGGTCAGATGGCCGCCGGCATCACGCATGAGCTGAACCAGCCGCTCGCCGCGTTGCGCGGTTTCTCGGACAACACGCGAGTGCTGCTCGAACGCGGCGACCAGGCGTCGGCGCGCGAAAATCTCGAAGCGATCGCGGCGCTCACGGAGCGCATGGGCAAGATCACCAACCAATTGAAGCTGTTCGTCGGACGCGCGCGGCCGCGCAGTGCGCGAGCGCCGATCATGCGGGCGTTGCGCAACGTGGTCGCGCTGTTGCAGAAGCGCCTGGCAGGCGTCGAGGTGGAGTTCGCTCTGCTCGACGCGCAAAGCGGCACGCGCACGCCGCTGAGTCTCGCCGACGACCATCCGGAACTGATTGCGCATTGCGACGATTTGCGGCTCGAACAGGTGCTGATCAACCTGCTCGGCAACGCCCTCGATGCGACGGCCGACATCAGCGCGCCGCGCATTTCGATCGAGATCGAAGTCGCCGATGCGAATCTGTCGTTCGCCGTGAGCGACAACGGCCCCGGCATTGCCGAGGATGTTCTGCCGCGGCTGTTCGAGCCGTTCTTCACCACCAAAGAAATGGGCCAGGGTTTGGGGCTTGGCCTCGCGATATCGTCGTCTATCGCGCGCGACTGCGGTGGCTCGCTGGTGGCGCGCAACGCGCCGCACGGCGGTGCATTATTCGTGTTGACGCTGCGCCGCGCGCGCGTGCAGACGAGCCACACACCGGACCCGCTGACAACGGGCTCCTGAATCACACGGAAAACGCCATGCTGAACCACGGCCTGCAAGTGCTGTATATCGAAGATGACGAACTGGTGCGGCGCGCCAGCGTGCAGAGTCTGCAACTGGCGGGCTTCGACGTGATCGGCCATGCGTCGGCGGAGTCCGCGGCGAAGATGATCGGCGCGGACTTCTCCGGCGTGATCGTCAGCGATATTCGCTTGCCGGGCGCAAGCGGCCTCGAACTGCTTGCGCAATGCCACGAGCGCGCGCCCGATGTGCCGGTGATTCTGGTGACGGGTCACGGCGACATTTCAATGGCCGTTCAGGCCATGCGCGACGGCGCGTATGACTTCATCGAAAAGCCGTTCGCGTCCGAACGTCTGATCGAAACCGTGCGGCGCGCGTTGGAGCGCCGCAAGCTGGTGCTGGAGAATCTCGCGTTGCGCCGCGAACTGGCGGAGCAGAACTCGGTGGCGCCGCGGATTATCGGCAGAAGTCCGGCTATCGAACAGGTGCGGCGGCTAATCGCCAATATCGCGCCGACGGATGCCTCCGTGCTGATCAACGGCGACACCGGCGCGGGCAAGGAGCTGATCGCGCGCAGCCTGCATGAACTGTCGCCGCGGCGTGACAAGCCGTTTATCGCGGTGAATTGTGGCGCACTGCCGGAGCCAATGTTTGAGTCGGAAATGTTCGGCTACGAGCCGGGCGCTTTCACGGGCGCTGCGAAACGGCGCATCGGCAAGCTCGAGCATGCGTCGGGCGGCACGCTGTTTCTGGATGAAATCGAAAGCATGCCGCTCGCGTTGCAGGTCAAGCTGCTGCGCGTGCTACAGGACGGCGTGCTGGAACGGCTCGGCTCGAATCAGCCGATCCGCGTGAATTGCCGCGTGGTCGCCGCCGCCAAGGGCGACATGGCCGAGCACGTCGCGGACGGCTCGTTCCGGCGCGATCTGCTGTACCGGCTGAATGTGGTGACGATCGCACTGCCGCCGCTCGGCGAGCGGCGCGAGGACATCGTGCCGCTCTTCGAACACTTCCTGCTGGACGCGGCGGTGCGTTATCAGCGTCCCGCGCCGATCCTCACCGATCGTCAACGCGCCGGCCTGATGCAGCGTGACTGGCCGGGCAACGTGCGGGAGCTGCGCAATGCCGCCGACCGCTTCGTGCTCGGCGTCGCCGACGATCCCGTCATGTCTTTCGGCGACGACGGCGCGGCCACGCAGCCTTTGAAAGAGCGCGTCGAACAATTCGAGCGGGCGGTGATCGCGGAGGCGCTGGAGCAGGCCGGCGGCGCGGTCGCGGTCGCGGCAGACAAGCTGCAGCTCGGCAAAGCCACGCTCTACGAGAAAATCAAGCGATATGGCCTCGCGGCCAAAGGGGAAGCGGAGCGGTGAGGATATGAAAACGCCGGCGTCGAAGTGCGACGCCGGCGTGTTTGAATCAGTATGAATCCGGTCGGGCGACGCCGCGCGTTCAGGCCGGTTTCAGCGCCTTTTCCAGCAGCTGGTCGAGTTCCGCGAATTGCGGCTCGCCGACATAGCGCTTGAGAATCCGGCCGTCCTTGTCGATCAGGAAAGTGGTCGGCGTGAGCTGGACGTTGCCGAACTGCTTGGCGGCCGAGCCGTCGTCCATGGCAACCTTGAACGGCAACTGGCGGGTTTGCGTGTAGTTGGCCACGTACATGGGCGCGTCGTAGTTCATCGCCACGGCGACGAATTCGAGGCCCTGGTCCTTGAAGCGGTTATACGTCTGGACCATCTGCGGCATTTCCTTCATGCAGGTATCGCAGCTCGTCGCCCAGAAGTTGACGAGGTAGACCTTGCCTTTCAGGTCGGCAGTCGAGACTTTCTGGCCGGACAGCAACGTGAAGGTCGCATCGGGCACACGCTGCTGGCCGGCAAAGGCGAAATAACCGGCGACGGCGATCGCAAGGGCCACGGCGGCAATGATGAGGTAGCGAAGCGGATTCGCGCGCCGCGATGCGGTGGTCGGAGTGGAACTCATGAACGGAACCTCGAGAGTCGCGCGGAACGCGCGGAACAGTGCGTCGCTTCGGGCTTACGGCCCTGTGCTGGAGGCGGCGCGACAGCGTCGCTATTGTAGCCCCATTCCGGCGGCACGGCAGGAGCCGCGCCGGGAGCGGATAATAGGGTTTTACGTCCCCGTCCGTCCGATCTTCTGTCCCCATGCTCCAAACCGTTTTTTGCCTTGATCAAATCCGTCCCTTCCTTGCACGAATTCTGTCTCGCAGTCCCCGGGCGGGCCGCTCGCTGAGCCGGCTTTCGAGCCAAGCTGCGGCCGTTGACGCTTCCCGGACGCAAAGCGCGCGGGCAGTGTTGAGCACGCTGGCTTGCAGTATCGCGTTGGGCTGCGCGTTGAGCGCATGCTCGCCGACCTTCGACTGGCGCACCATCACGAACAACGACAACGGCTACACCGTCGACCTGCCGGCGAAACCGGGCAACGATCAGCGTGCCGTCCAGATCGACGGCACGCCTATGCAGATGGCGATGCAGACGGCCGAAGCCGGCGACGCTGTCTTCGCGGTCGGCACGGTGATGTTGCCCAACGACAGGGAAGCCACGCAGCGCGCCGCACTCGAGTTCCTGCGCAACGGTCTTGCCCGCAACGTGGGCGCCGCGCCGGAAGCTCGCGCGGTGCAGATCCCACTGGCGGCCGGCGGCCAGGTGCTCGGTCTGGAAATGAAGCTGAGCGGTGAGGCGGGCTCGCAGCACGAAGCCCGCACTGTCTACGCCCGGCTGGTGGCGCGCGGGCGGCATGTCTACCAGGCGGCCATCATTTCACCCAAGCCGATGCAGCAGGAACAGGTCGACCAGTTTTTTTCGTCGTTCCAACTGTATTGAGAGCCGTATTTTTGGCCGATGCGACGCCTGATGGATCGCGGTGCATGCGCGCCGCACAGTGAAAGTTCCTTCGCAGAATTGCACGCTAATTCACGGTTTACGTTGAAGTTTTTCTATTACTCACAGAGCCTGTGGATAACTCTGTTGAGAACTCGCCCGAATCGCTCGGAGATGCCCATTCTATGGGCACTCTGTCAGATTCGCCCGGTTCGACGCCGCTGAAAAAAGCCAGTCAAATCAATGCCTTTTGGATGCTGCTCGCGGTGGACCTTTCAGATGTATCAAAATCTGTCTGGAACGTGAGCATGTGCATAAGTCAAGTCTTGACAGCAAGTTTTTCGCCTCATAGAGAGCCAAAAGCCCGCCGATATTGGATCGCTTCGCCGATCTGCGCGGCGTTCGGCATGGCTGTGCCGGCAAGGTCGGCAATGGTGCGCGCCACCTTCAGAACCCGGTAGTACGCACGCGCGGACCATCCGAAGCGCTCTCCGGCTTCGCGTAGCAAACCTTCGCCCGCTGCGTCGGGGCGGCAGACCTCGTCTACTTCCCGTCCTCCCAATTCCCGATTGGTTTTGCCCTGGCGGCTCAACTGGCGCTCGCGTGCGCGGTTCACGCGCACGGCAATGGCCGCGCTTGTCTCCCCGGCGGCTGTCGAACGGGCGGACAGTTCCGACGGTGTGAGCGCCGGAATTTCGAGTTGGATGTCGATCCGGTCGAGCAGGGGCCCGGAGAGCTTGCGCAAGTAACGCGCGGCGATCTCGGGTGTGCACCGGCAGCGGCCTTGGGGATCGCCGCGCCAGCCGCACGGACACGGATTCATGGCGGCGATCAACTGGCAGGCAGCCGGAAAGTCCACCTGCAAGGCAGCGCGTGAAATCGTGATGCGGCCCGCTTCGAGCGGCTCACGCAGCGTTTCGAGCACGTCGCGGTGGAACTCGGGTAGCTCGTCCAGAAACAGCACGCCAAGGTGCGCCAGCGTGATTTCACCGGGCTGCGGCGGATTGCGCCCGCCCACCAGCGCTGCGGCGCTAGACGAGTGATGCGGAGCGCGAAACGGCCGTCGACGCCATTGCGACGGCGTAAAACCGGCCCGGCTGGCGGACAGCAAAGCGGCGGAGCTGAGCGCTTCGTCGTCGGTCATGGGTGGCAACAGGCTCGGCAGGCGGGCGGCGAGCATCGATTTGCCCGCACCGGGCGGCCCGACCAGCAGCACGTGATGCCCGCCGGCCGCAGCGACTTCGAGAGCCCGGCGCGCGCCGCGCTGACCGATCACGTCGCCCATATCCGGAACGACGGCGGTGGCGCACTCGGCGAGATCCGGCGCGGCGAGCGGATAAAGCCGCGCGTCGGGCGCACCGGCCAGGTGAGCGCACAGCGAAGGCAGATCGGCGGCGCCGTAGACGTCGACGCCGGGCACGAGCGCCGCTTCCGCCGCGCTCGCGGCGGGCAGATAGAGCTGTGGAGTGGAATGAGCAGGCGGCCCGGATGCAGCAAGCTCGCCAGACATACCAGACGAAGTTGCTCCGGCGTGAGCCACGCCGCTGCGCGCGGTTCCGCAGGCCATGGCGAAGGCGCCGCGCATTGGCCGGAGCGCGCCCGTCAACGAGAGTTCGCCCGCGAATTCGCGATGCAGCAAGGACTCCGCGGGAATCTGGCCGCTCGCCGCGAGAATGCCCAAAGCGATCGGCAGATCGAAGCGGCCGGATTCCTTTGGTAAATCGGCCGGCGCGAGATTGACGGTAATGCGCCGCACAGGAAAGTCGAAGTTGCAGTTCTGCAGCGCCGCGCGCACGCGCTCGCGGCTTTCGCGCACTTCCAGATCAGGCAGGCCGACAATCGAAAAAGAGGGTAATCCGTTCGCGAGGTGGACCTCGACGGTTACTTCGGGCGCGCGGCCAGCGGCCGGCGCGCGACTGCGCACCACGGCAAGCGACATGTTTTCTCCCGTCGGACGGCGCGCCAGCGGCGCGCGCAAGTCCCCTAAAACGCTGATGACGTCACGGCTCGCTTGCCTGTGATGTGCAGCACTGCGCGGCGGATGAGCCGCGAGCAGACCTATTTAGGGTGTTTGCGTGACCGGCAGCTTCTGTTCGAGTTCGGCGACACGGCGCTCCAGTTCTTCGAGGCGCGCGCGGGTGCGCACCAGCACCTGGGTCTGCGTATCGAATTCTTCGCGGGTGACCAGGTCGAGCTTCGAAAAGCCCTGCGACAGCATGGCCTTCACGTTGCGTTCGACATCTTTGGCCGGCGAGTTCTTGAACAGCTCGCTCATGCGGGCCTGAAAGTCGTTAAAAACATCATTCGGTTGTTTCATGGTGTTCCCTTTGTTGCACAAAAAGTGTGCATGTTTCGTTGCGTCTGTGCTTTGTCGCGTTAAATGGGCGCTGTTGGTGCATGACCCGTTGCGCGCCGCGGCCGTATGGGCCCCTTTGGTGCGCGCCCGTGCGTTCAGAACCTTCGAACACTCTAGCAACGATCCATAAGCCGCGCCAGCTTGCCCCGCCAGCGCTGGCCTTCCGGCCAGGGCCCTTTGCGCCCCTTTTGCGAGGCCTGCGGTGCGGAGTCTGACACAACATGGCATGCGAGTTGCTGTTACTGCCCCGCGCGCTCTGCCGGCACCTGTTTGCCGGCAGCGAAACGAGACCACGCGAACGGGTTACGGGTACGCAAAACGGGTTACGCAACTAGCGAGGGATTTCATGAAACTCATTACCGCAATCATCAAGCCGTTCAAGCTCGATGAGGCGCGCGAAGCCTTGTCGGCCATCGGCGTCTCGGGCATCACGGTGACTGAAGTCAAAGGTTTTGGTCGCCAGAAAGGCCACACGGAGCTGTATCGCGGCGCTGAATACGTCGTCGATTTCCTGCCGAAGGTGAAGATCGAGGCTGCGGTCTCGGACGACATCGTCGACCAGGCGATCGAGGCGCTCGAGCGCGCGGCACGCACCGGCAAGATCGGCGACGGCAAGATCTTCGTCACGCCGATCGAGCAAGTGATTCGGATTCGCACCGGGGAGACCGGCGCGGACGCTCTGTAATACCAAAAGATAGCGACACAGATAGCGACAAGAGGAAACGAAAGATGCGCAAATTAATGATGTCCTTGCTGATGGCCGGTTCGCTGCTCGCGGGCGGTATCGGCGCCGCCCTCGCGGACGACGCTTCCGCCCCCGCAGCCGCTTCGGCAGCGCCTGCTGCCGCCGCGGCTTCGGCACCGGCCGCGGACGCGTCCGCCGCACCGGCTGCCAGCGCGGCCGCCGCCGCACCCGCAGCATCGGACGCTGCGCCGGCTGCCCCGACCGCGCCGTTCTCGGTCGATTCGTCGAAGATCAACTCCGGCGATACCGCCTGGATGCTGACCTCCACCGCGCTCGTGCTATTCATGACGATCCCGGGTCTGGCACTGTTCTACGGCGGCATGGTCCGCAAGAAGAGCGTGCTCGCGATCCTGATGCAAAGCTTCGCGATCACCTGCCTCGTGTCGATCATCTGGGTCGTGGTGGGCTACACGCTCGCCTTCACGCCGGGCAATTCGTTCATTGGCGGTTTCTCGCGCTTCTTCATGGCGGGCATGAACTACATCAAGGGCGACAAGGCCACGACGCTGACCGTCAGCCACCTCGCGCCGACGATCCCGGAAACGGTCTATGTCGTCTATCAGATGACGTTCGCGATCATCACCCCGGCACTGATCACGGGCGCGTTTGCCGACCGTATGAAGTTCTCGGCGATGCTCGTTTTCATGACGCTGTGGTCGATCATCGTCTACTCGCCGATCGCGCACATGGTCTGGGAACCGACCGGCTGGCTGGCTAGCGCGGGCGTCCTCGACTTCGCGGGCGGCACGGTGGTGCACATCAACGCCGGTATCGCGGCGCTGGTCTGCGCGCTGGTGCTCGGCAAGCGCGTCGGCTACGGCAAGGAAGCCATGGCGCCGCACAACTTGACGCTCACGCTGATCGGTGGCGCCATGCTGTGGGTGGGCTGGTTCGGCTTCAACGCGGGTTCGGCAGTGGCGGCAGACGGCCGTGCCGGTTTCGCGATGTTCGCAACGCAAGTGGCAACCGCAGCAGCAGCACTCGCATGGATGTTCGCCGAATGGGCAACCAAGGGTAAGCCGTCGGTACTCGGTATCGTGTCGGGCGCCGTGGCAGGTCTGGTGGCGATTACGCCGGCTTCGGGCTTCGTCGGTACGGCGGGTTCGCTGGTGATCGGTATCGCGGCAGGCGTGATCTGCTTCTGGTCGGCAACGTGGCTCAAGCACAAGCTCGGTTACGACGACTCGCTCGACGCGTTCGGCGTGCACTGCATCGGCGGTATCGTGGGTGCGATCCTGACCGGCGTGTTCGCGGTCAAGGACATCGGCGGCGCGGACGGCAGCGTGATCCTGCAGGCCAAGGGCGTGCTGACGACGCTGATCTACAGCGGCGTGGTGAGCTTCATCCTGCTGAAGATCATCGACATGGTGATGGGCATCCGCGTGACGGAAGAACAGGAACGCGAAGGTCTGGACGTGAGCCTGCACGGCGAACACGTCGAGTAAGCAACGTACCGCGAGCCCGCGCTCCCGGGCTCGCCGGTTCAGAAATAAGCACAGCGACTTTGGCCCGCCTTCATGGCGGGCTTTTTTCTTGCGCGCTATCTTGTAAACGGTAGTTTTCCCTGCCTATCATGGCGATAGCGAGAATGCATTCGCGTCCGCTTGCGAATGGAGAAACCGTCCCCAAATGGACAAAGCATTTGCTCTACAATCTTTTTTCTCCAGTCTGCGAGTGATCAATGGTTCCGCACCTAGTTACGGCGTTAAACGGCCCGCTGCTCGATCTTGAGCGGAAGATCCTCGACGCCACACCCGCCATCGAACGCTGGTTCCGGCTCGAATGGCAGGAGCACACGCCGCCGTTCTACTGTTCCGTCGACCTGCGCAACGCGGGCTTCAAGCTCGCGCCGGTCGACACCAATCTGTTTCCTGGCGCATTCAACAATCTGCCGCAGGAAGTGCTGCCGCTCGCCGTGCAGGCCGCCATGGCCTCGATCGAGAAGATCTGCCCGGACGCCAAGAATTTGCTGGTGATTCCCGAGCGCCACACGCGCAACGCGTTTTATCTCGAGAATGTCGCCCGGCTGGCTGCGATCATGCGCCAGGCCGGCTTGAACGTGCGTTTCGGCACGCTCGACGAAACCATCAACGGGCCGGTCACGATCGCGCTTTCCGACGGGCAGAAGCTCGTGCTCGAACCGCTCGAGCGCTCGCAGCGTCGTCTTGGTCTGAAGAATTTCGACCCGTGCTCGATTCTGCTGAATAACGATCTGTCGGGCGGCATTCCGCCTGTGCTCGAAAATCTGCACGAACAATATTTGCTGCCGCCGCTGCATGCCGGCTGGGCCGTTCGCCGCAAATCGACGCATTTTTCCTGTTATGACGACGTCGCGAAGAAGTTTGCGAAGATGGTCGAGATCGATCCGTGGATGATCAATCCGTATTTCGCGCATGTGGAAGGCGTCGATTTCCAGGAACGCACCGGTGAGGAAGCGCTAGCGGATGCGATCGACGGCGTGCTGAAGAAGATTGCCAAGAAGTATCGCGAGTACGGCATCTCCGAGAAACCGTACGTCGTCATCAAGTCGGATGCGGGCACTTATGGCATGGGTGTGATGACCGTGCACGACGCGTCGGAAGTTGCCGCGCTTACCAAGCGCGAACGCGCCAAGATGGCGGCGACCAAAGACGGCCTGGAAGTGCACGACGTGATCGTGCAGGAAGGCGTGTACACCTTCGAGCGCATTGGCGAGGAAGTGGCCGAGCCGGTCGTGTACATGATCGACCGATATGTCGTGGGCGGCTTCTACCGCGTGCACGGCAGCCGCGATCGCGATCAGAATCTGAACGCACCCGGCATGCACTTCGTGCCGCTCGGCTTCGAGCACACGGCGCTGCCCGACGCGCACGCCAAACCCGGCGCGGCGCCGCCGAACCGCTTCTATATGTACGGTGTGGTGGCGCGGCTGGGGCTGCTGGCCGCCTCGGTCGAACTGGAAAAGACCGATCCGGAAGCGATTCAGGTCTAAGCAACCTTGGGTGGTCGATGGCGGCATGCGTGCCGCCATCGCCATTTTCAACGACTATATTTACGATCAACGCCAAGCCCATCAGGGCGCACCAGGACCTTCATGGACATTCTTTTCATCGCCGACCCGCTCTCGCAATTCAAGATCTACAAAGATTCGACCTACGCGATGATGGCCGAGGCGGCGCGCCGCGGTCATGTGGTCTACACGTGCGAGCCTAAGCATCTGGCGTGGACGGGCGGCGACGTCGAGGCGAACGTGCAGCGCGTGGCGATTGTCGGCGACGGCGCCGATCTTCATCGCGACGTCTGGTACGACGCGGAAGCCGCCACGCCGCGCGCGCTCAAGACATTCAGCGCGGTGGTGATGCGCAAAGACCCGCCATTCGACATGGAATATGTCACGTCGACCTGGCTGCTGGAAATGGCCGAACGCGCCGGCGCGCGCATTTTCAACAAGCCGCAATCGATTCGCGACCACTCGGAAAAACTCTCCATCGGCGAATTCGCGCAGTTCGTCACGCCTACGCTGGTCACGCGCGACGCGACCCGCTTACGTGCCTTCCACGAGGAACATGGCGACGTGATCCTGAAGCCGCTCGACGGCATGGGCGGCATGGGCGTGTTCCGCGTGAAAGCCGACGGCATGAACCTCGGCTCGATCATCGAAATGCTGAGTCACGACGGCGCGCGTTCGGTGATGGCGCAGAAATTCATTCCCGAAATCAAGGAGGGCGACAAGCGTATTTTGCTGATCGGTGGCGAAGCCGTGCCTTATTCGCTGGCCCGTATTCCTCAGGGTAATGAAGTGCGCGGCAACCTCGCGGCCGGCGGCCTTGGGGTAGCGCGTCCGCTGACCGAGCACGACCGCAAGATCGCCGATACGCTGGCGCCGGTGCTCGCCGCGCGCGGTCTGCTGCTGGTCGGGCTGGACGCGATCGGCGACTGGCTGACCGAAGTGAATGTGACCAGCCCGACATGTTTCCGCGAGATCATGGATCAGACCGGTTTCGACGTCGCCGCCATGTTCATCGACGCATTGGAGCGGGCGGCAGGTTGATGATCTGGGCCGATTTGCGCTCTTGAATGGCCGCCATGATCCCCAAACTGTGTATTAAATCCGCATCAGGCAGCACGCCGGCTTTGGCGCGAAAATGAGCCTGATACAATGCCCGCTCTCGCGCGCCAAGCCGTTTCGATGGCACCTCGACGGTGTCATGGAGATGGATCGCGGGCAATGAGCGGGCAGGTTTTCGCTAGCGCCGGCTCGGTGCCGCGCGGCGGGGCGCTCGTCGATTCACGCGTTCCGGCCCTCATGGCCCACGGCCGGTCGAGGGCGCTGACGAACCGGGCTTCGTCCCGGTCCACGGTTGGGGCCGTTCTTTCGCAGTAAGGCTGACATGGCAGGCATTCTGATCATTGCGCACGCTCCGTTCGCCACCGCGTTGCGCGATTGCATTTCGCACATCTATGGTGGCTTGCCGGCGCGCATCGGCGTGATCGACGTATCGCCGGATTGCGATCCCGCGCAGCAGGTTGCATTCGCGCACGCGGAGATCGAACGTCTCAAGGAAGAAAACGGCGCGCTCGTCCTCACGGATATGTTTGGCGCCACGCCGGCGAATATCGCCGGCCGGCTCGCTTCAATACCGGATGTGCGCGTGCTGTGCGGCGTCAACCTGCCGATGCTGGTGCGCGCGGTCTGTTATCGCGCCACACCGCTCGACACGTTGGTCGACAAGGCACTCGCCGGCGCCACCAAGGGCGTGCACGCCATCGGACCGGCCACGCCGGCACCCGTCGCGCCCACCGCGGAGTCCGGCGACTGTTTGCCCGCACTGCCGCCCGATGCGGCATCCGGCGGCGCGTGTTTGCCGGCCTTGCCGGTCGACGCCGATCTGACGCAAAAAGCCGACTCAGCCGGCTTGTAAGCGGATCGCCCGGTTGCCGGGTTTTCGCCCGCAATGCCACTGGTTTGCGGATTCACCTTTCATAACCACACTTACCCGCGCTTCGGACCATCACATGCTGCAACAGGAAACGACTATCGTGAACAAGCTGGGGCTGCACGCGCGCGCGTCGGCCAAGTTGACGCAACTCGCAGGCAACTACCAGGCGGAAATCTGGATGAGCCGTAACGGCCGCCGTATCAATGCCAAGAGCATTATGGGCGTGATGATGCTGGCCGCGGGCATCGGCAGCACGGTGCTGATCGAAACAGAAGGCGCTGACGAAAAAGAAGCGATGGACGCATTGCTGAAACTGATTGCCGATAAATTCGGCGAGGGTCAGTGAGCACCTCCACGTTGCGATATGCGCAAACGCCGCGGCTGTCCGCGGCGTTTTTTTTAGCGCGTGACAATGGTCGGGCGAAAGCGCGTGAGGCCCGCACATCGACATTCGCATACGGTTCACGTTGCTGGAACGCGAGTCAGATGAAGGCTCGTTGGCAGCTCGCTTACGGTAATTCGTGCTGCGCTGCACACAGGCCCGACATACCGGCGAAGGGCGCGGAATTTATAATGGCGCAGAGTGTCTGAGAGCATTGCAGCGGTTTGCCGCGGCATCACACAACTAGAGGAGGTGCGCGTGTCCTTCACGCTGCATGGAATTCCCGTGTCACGCGGTATCGCCATCGGGCGGGCTTATCTGATCGCCCCGGCTGCACTCGACGTAGACCACTATCTGATCGAGCCCGCCCAGATCGAAGGTGAGGTGGAGCGCTTTCGCGCGGCCCAGCAACACGTGCATCACGAGCTCGACGCGTTGCGCGCCGATCTCGCCGTCGACGCACCCAGCGAGATGGGCGCGTTTATCAACGTTCATTCAATGATCCTGAACGATGCGATGCTCGTGCAGGAAACCATCGACCTGATCCGCACGCGCCGCTACAACGTGGAATGGGCGCTGACCGAACAACTCGAGCGCCTGTCGCGCCATTTCGACGATATCGAAGACGAGTACCTGCGCGAGCGCAAAGCCGACATCGAACAGGTGGTGGAGCGCGTGCTGAAGGCGCTCGCGGGCGCGTCGGTGGCGCTCGTGGACGGCGTGCACGGCGCCTGCGACGAGATGATCGTAGTCGCGCACGACATCGCGCCGGCCGACATGATGCAGTTCAAAACGCAAACGTTTCAGGGTTTCGTCACGGATCTGGGCGGCCGCACGTCGCATACGGCGATCGTCGCGCGCAGTCTCGGTATTCCGGCCGCGGTCGGCGTGCAGCACGCGAGCGCGTTGATTCGCCAGGACGACCTGATCATTGTCGACGGTGATCACGGCATTGTGATCGTCGATCCCGCGCCGATCGTGCTGGAGGAGTATTCGTACCGGCAAAGCGAAAAAGCGCTCGAGCAGCGCAAGCTGCAACGGCTTAAGTTTTCGCCCACTCAAACGCTGTGCGGCACGCGTATCGAGTTGTGCGCGAATATCGAGTTGCCGGAAGACGCGAGCGCCGCGCTCGACGCGGGAGCCATGGGCGTGGGTCTGTTCCGCTCCGAATTCCTGTTCATGAATCACAAGGACCGTTTGCCCGAAGAGGAAGAGCAATTCGCCGCGTACCGTCGCGCGGTCGAATTGATGAACGGCCTGCCGGTCACGATTCGCACGATCGACGTGGGCGCCGACAAGCCGCTCGATTCGATGGGCGGGGGCGATGGTTATGAAACCGCCGCGAACCCGGCCTTGGGTCTGAGAGCGATTCGCTGGAGCCTCTCCGAGCCGCAGATGTTTCTCACGCAGTTGCGCGCGATACTGCGCGCGTCTGCGTTCGGTACGGTGAAAATTCTGATTCCGATGCTCGCGCATGCGCAGGAGATCGATCAGACGCTCGACCTGATTCGCGAAGCCAAACGTCAGCTCGACGACGCCGGCATGGCCTACGATCCGAACGTGCAGGTCGGCGCGATGATCGAGATTCCGGCCGCCGCCATCGCCTTGCCGCTGTTTCTCAAGCGGCTCGATTTCCTGTCGATCGGCACGAACGATCTGATCCAGTACACGCTGGCGATCGATCGCGCGGACAACTCCGTCGCGCATCTGTACGACCCGCTGCATCCGGCGGTGCTGCACCTGATCGCGTTCACGCTGCGCGAGGCGAAGCGCGCGGGCGTGCCCGTGTCGGTGTGCGGTGAGATGGCCGGCGACCCGGCGTTGACGCGTCTCTTGCTCGGCATGGGTCTCACCGAGTTTTCTATGCATCCGAGCCAACTGCTGGTGGTCAAGCAGGAAGTGCTGCGCGCGCATTTGAAGACGCTCGAAAAGCCGGTGGCCGATGTGCTGGCTTCGTTCGAACCCGAAGAAGTGCAGGCTGCGTTAAAGCGCGTGTCGCTGGCCTGAGTTCACGTCTTCGAATAAGAAACGCCGCCTCACGGGCGGCGTTTTTTTAGCCTTACGGCAGCAGATCAAGCCGGGTGCGTCTGCCCGCATACCGGGCAATCCGGCTGCCGCGCAATACGCATCGTGTTCCACTCCATGCGCAGCGAATCGAGCATCATCAGGCGGCCGAGCAGCGGCGTGCCGATTCCGCCGATCACCTTGAGCGCCTCGGCGGCCTGCATCGAACCGACGATACCGACTGTCGGCGCGAACACACCCATGGTCGAACACGCGACTTCCTCGAACGGCTGGTCTTCGGGAAACACACACGCATAGCAGGGCGACGCTTCGTCGCGGAAGTCGAAGGTGCTGATCTGGCCGTCGAAGCGCAACGCCGCGCCCGACACGAGCGGCACGCCGTGCTTCACGCACGCGCGGTTGATCGCATGGCGCGTCGCGAAGTTATCCGTGCAGTCGAGCACGACCGTGGCATGCGGCACTTGTGCGTCGAGCCACGCGTCGTCCACGCGCTCGGCCACCGCATTCACCACCACCTCGGGATTGATCCGCGCGATTGCCTCGCGCCCGGACTCGACCTTCTTGCGCCCGATAGATGCGGTCACATGCAGGATCTGGCGCTGCAGATTGGTCAGGTCGACCGTATCGGCATCAACCAGCGTCAAACGGCCGACACCCGCGGCGGCGAGATACATCGCGGCCGGCGAACCCAGGCCACCCGCGCCGACGATGATCGCGTGAGCGTCGATAAAGCGCTGCTGAGCCTCGATGCCGATTTCGTCGACGAGGATGTGGCGGGAATAGCGAAGCAGTTGATCGTCGTTCATGGCGGGGCGCGTAAGTGTGTCGCGCGTTGAGATGCAGGACCGAAGGGTCTGCCGTGCGCGGTTTCTTTATTTTAATCGCGCGGGGAGCGGGTGTTCTGGCTGATGCCCGGTATGGCAGCGTGTCTTCGCAGCAGCTTGCGCTGCGAAGACACGCTTTGATGCTTACTTGCTTTGCGTAGCAGGCGTCGAGGCCGGCGCCGGGCCCGATGCGCCCGGCACCGGTTGCGTCGGCTTGACCGCGACCGGCGCGGACGCCGACGTGGCCGGCTTGTTCTGCGCGAGACGACGCTCGGTCAGCGACTTCGATTCCTGCACCGGCTTGCCTTCCAGCTTGTTCAGCGCCTGTTGCAGCATGAAGTCGTCGGTCGAACCGAATTCCACCGGCTTGCGCTCACGATCCTTCTGACGCTGTTCCGGCGTCTTCTTGTCGTTCTGCTCTTCAAGCAGGCGCAACTGGTCCATGCGTTCCTGCTCGCGCTGTTCCGCTTCCTTCTTCTCGTTCGGATCCTGCGTGTTCGCAAGGTGATTCGAGTAGTCGACTTCGCGGGTCACGAGTGCGTCGTCCGGATCGCCTTCCGCGTATTGATCGACCGCGATATCAGGACGGATGCCCTTGTTCTGGATCGAACGGCCACTCGGCGTGTAGTAGTACGCCGTGGTCAGACGCAGTGCCGTGTCCGCCGTCATGGGTCGCACGGTCTGCACCGAACCCTTGCCGAAGGTGGTCTTGCCGACGATCAACGCACGATGCTGATCCTGCAGCGCGCCTGCGACGATTTCCGACGCCGACGCGGAGTACGCGTTAGTCAGCACGATCATCGGCACGGTCTTGAAGATCGGCGCTTCGTCCTTCAGCGGATCGCTGTCGAAGGACTGCAGGCGGTAGTTGTCGTAGGTGTCGCGATAGACCTGCTTCGAATCCGGAATCTGGCCATTGGTGGACACCACAACCGAATTCGGCGGCAGGAACGCGCCGGCCACGCCGACCGCGCTTTGCAGCAGGCCGCCGCCGTTGTTGCGCAGGTCGAGCACGAGACCCTTCAGATTCGGCTGCTGACGCGCGATATCTTGCAGCTTCGCGGCGAGGTCAGGCGTGGTGCGTTCCTGGAAGCTCGTGATCCGCACATAGGCGTAGCCCGGCGCGAGGATCTTCATCTTGACCGACTGGACCTTGATGACCGCGCGCGTGACGGTGAGCGGGAAGGTGCGGTCGTCGGTCTTGCGGAAGATGGTGAGCGTGACCTTGGTGCCCGGCTCGCCGCGCATCTGCTTGACCGCCTGGTCGAGCGTCATGCCGCGCACGGGCTTGTCGTTGATACGCGTGATCAGGTCGCCCGGACGGATGCCGGCGCGGAACGCGGGCGTGTCTTCGATCGGCGAGATCACTTTGATCAGGCCGTCTTCCGACGAAATTTCGATACCGAGTCCGGCGAAGCGACCCTTGGTCTGCTCCTGCAGTTCCTCGTAATCGGTCTTGTCGAGATACGACGAGTGCGGGTCGAGGCTCGACACCATGCCTTTGATGGCGGCGGTGAGAAGCTTTTTATCGTCGACGGGTTCGACGTACTCGTGCTTGATTTGCCCGAACACTTCGGCAAAGAGCCTGAGCTGGTCCAGCGGCAGCGGGGCGACAGCGTTGGACGCTGCGCTGGCCGGTTGCTGCGCCGAAGCGGAAAGTTGCAGGGTGGCAAATACACCGGTAGCAAGGCCCGCGGCAATCAGGCCGATATTTTTCAGGTTCTTTCGCATAGAGTCTGTTGCGGTCGGAAGCGCGTGGCAGCGTCGATAGAGATGGGGACGGACAAGTATAACTGCACACCCGCCCAGTCAGGGCGTAGCGCAGGCAATCGTGATTCGACAGCGCGAGCGGGGCGTGGTTCGTGAGATGCGGCCCGCGACGCCGAAGTAATGTGCGGTAACGGATTGATGGCGCGAGAATGGCGCGCTTGACAGACGTGACAGGCGCGAGCCGCGCCGACCGGTATGTCTTGCCGGTCGGCGCGGCCATTAGCCGCCATGTGTCACCAATCGCCGCCAGTAGCCGCCGTTGCGCTGTATTGACGGCGGCAGCATGGCGGCGAGATGGCGGAATCAGCCGGCTTTGCCTTGCTTGGCGACTGCGGCTTGCGCCTTGGCGATCGCGTCCTGATCGCCCAGATAGTAGTGCTTGAGCGGCTTGAGATTTTCGTCGAGCTCATAGACGAGCGGCACGCCGTTCGGAATATTCAGACCGACGATGTCGTTGTCCGAAATATTGTCGAGGTATTTCACCAGCGCGCGGATCGAATTGCCGTGGGCGGCGATCACGACCTTGCGGCCCGACTTGATCGCCGGCGCAATCGACTCGTTCCACAGGGGCAGAACGCGCGCCACCGTGTCTTTCAGGCATTCGGTGAGCGGCAGCTGCTCGCGCGGCACCTTGGCATAGCGCGGATCGCTGTAGGGCGCGCGTTCGTCCGTCGGCTCGAGTGCGGGCGGCGGCGTGTCGTAGCTGCGGCGCCAGACCAGCACCTGCTCGTCCCCGAATTTGGCGGCCGTTTCCGCCTTGTTCAGACCCGACAACGCGCCGTAGTGGCGTTCGTTCAGACGCCACGAATGCACCACCGGCAGGTACATCAGATCCATTTTGTCCTGCACGTGCCACAGGGTGCGGATCGCGCGCTTGAGCACCGACGTGTAGGCGATGTCGAACGTGTAGCCCGATTCCTTCAGCAGCACGCCGGCTTGCTGCGCTTCACTGTTGCCCTGCTCGGTGAGGTCGACGTCGACCCAGCCCGTGAAGCGGTTTTCCTTGTTCCACGTCGATTCGCCGTGGCGGATGAGAACGAGTTTGTACATGAGATTGCCGGTCGGTAGTGAGGAAGCGGTAAAGCGTTGCGGGGGTCCTCTGGAGGAGCGCCGCCATCGCGTCAGACGGTTATTTTATAATGGCTGGATTGCCCTTTTCGATTTCTCTCTTTTTCGGCGGATTTTCCGTGAAGTTTTTCACTGATTACACAAACCTTGTACTGATCGCGATCGTCCTCATCTCCGGTGGGTTGCTGCTGTGGCCGACGATCAGCCGGCGCGGCCGCGGTGGCCTGTCGGCCGCTGAAGCCACGCAACTGATCAACCGGCGCAATGCGGCGGTCATCGACCTTCGTCCGTCCGCCGACTACGCCAAGGGGCATTTGCCCGCGGCCCGGCACCTTGAATTTGCGGAGTTGCAGGCGAAAGTCGCGCAACTCGTGAAGAATAAGAGCAACCCGGTGCTGCTGGTTTGCCAGACCGGCCAGCAGTCGAACAAGGCAGCGCGTATCGTGCAGGATGCAGGGTATGCGGAAGTCCATGTTCTCGAAGGCGGTGTCGACGCCTGGCAGAAAGCCGGCATGCCGGTTGTGAAACAAGGAGCAGCCAAGTGAACAAAGTGATCATGTACAGCACCCAGGTGTGCCCGTATTGCCAGATGGCCGAACGTCTTTTAAAGTCGCGCGGCGTCGAGCACGTTGAAAAGGTACTGATCGACAAAGACCCGGCCCGTCGTGAGGAAATGATGACCCGGACCGGTCGCCGCACGGTGCCGCAAGTGTTCATCGGCGAGACGCATGTGGGCGGGTACGATGACCTCTCCGCGCTCGATCGGGCGGGCGGGTTGATGCCGCTGCTCGAAGCAACCGCCTGAATTCGCGCGCCCGCGGGTGCGCGCCAAGGGCGGGTGAATACCAAGCCGGTGCGGTCTCGCCTCATCAGGGCGGGCGGCGCGCCGCAACGATCTGGCGGCCCATGCAACCATGGGCCGCCGCCATGCATACCTATCAGGGAATCACTTCATCATGTCCGACGAGAATAACCAGCCGTTCTTCAACATCCAGCGCATCTACCTGAAGGACATGTCGCTCGAGCAGCCGAATTCGCCGGGCATCTTCCTCGAGCAGGAAATGCCGTCGGTCGAAGTCGAAGTCGACGTGAAGGCCGAGCGCCTCGCCGACACCGTGTTCGAAATCCTCGTTACGGGTACGGTCACGGCCAAGGTGTCGGACAAGGTTGCGTTCCTGATCGAAGCCAAGCAAGCCGGCATTTTCGACATCCGCAACATTCCGGCTGAGCAGATCGACCCGCTGGTCGGCATTGCTTGCCCGACCATTCTGTTCCCGTACCTGCGCTCGAACATCGCCGACGCGATCACCCGCGCCGGTTTCCCGCCGATCCATCTCGCCGAAATCAACTTCCAGGCACTGTACGAGCAACGCCTCGCGCAGATGGGCGGCCAGGACGGCGCGGCGCAAAACGGCGTCACGCACTAACGTGTCGCCAGCAGTGCCGGCTATGAAGGTTGCTGTCCTTGGCGCCGGCGCATGGGGCACCGCCCTTGCCGGCCATCTGGCCGTACGGCACGACACGGTATTGTGGGCGCGTGAGCCCGCGCTCATCGCCGATCTCCGCGCTTCGCACGAAAACGCCCGCTATCTGGCGGGCGTTGCTTTGCCGCCCGCGCTGCGCTACGAGGCGGATCTCAACGCAGCGCTCGAGCACGCGCTCGCCGGCGACGCGTTATGCGTCGTGGCAACGCCCGTGGCCGGACTGCGTAGTCTCTTTCGGGCCATGCGCGATGCGGGCAAAGTGCCGGCGCATGTGGTGTGGCTGTGCAAAGGCTTCGAGGCCGATTCGCAGTTGATGCCGCATCAGGTGGTCGCGGCCGAGCTGCCGGAACATGGCAGCAACGGTGTGCTGTCCGGTCCGAGCTTCGCGCGCGAAGTCGCGCAGGGCTTGCCGGTCGCGTTGACCATCGCGAGTGCTTCGGCGGCGTGCCGGGAGCGCACGGTCGCTGCGTTCCATCACGGCGCCATGCGCATCTATACCGGCGACGACGTCGTCGGCGTGGAAGTGGGCGGCGCGGTGAAAAACGTGCTCGCCATTGCAACGGGCATTGCCGATGGCCTCGGGCTCGGTCTGAACGCGCGCGCGGCATTGATCACGCGCGGCCTCGCTGAAATGTCGCGCCTCGGCGTGACGCTCGGCGGGCGCGCGGAGACGTTCACCGGCTTGACCGGTCTGGGCGATCTGATCCTGACCGCAACCGGCGATCTGTCGCGCAATCGTACGGTCGGCCTGCAACTCGCCGCGGGCCGTACGCTCGACGATATTCTCGGCGGCCTCGGTCATGTGGCCGAAGGGGTGCGTTGTGCGCAAGCGGTCCTCGCGATCGCCCGTGCTCATGCAATCGACATGCCGATCACGCAGGCGGTCTGTGCCGTGCTGTTCGACGGCGTGGCTCCTCGCGACGCCGTCAGCGCCCTGCTGCGGCGCGACTCCAAAGCTGAATAAGCCTTGTCTTTCAGCCGTTTAGCGCGCCAAAGCGCTGAACGGCTGCCCGCTGTCGCTGTCCACGTTTTTATCGACGCTTCGCATCAGCGAGATTGCCATGCTCCGTCTCAATCGTTGCACGCTGGACGAGCGGATGGTGTTCGCCTGTTTCAGCGACACCATGTTCGCGCGCTACGAGGCGGAATTGCAGCGCCGTCAGGCCCCGCCTTCGAAGCCCGTCTGACGCCAGGCCTCGAACACCACGACCGCAACGGTATTCGACAGGTTCAGGCTGCGGTTGCCCGGCCGCATGGGTAGGCGTACGCGCTGCTCGTTAGCGAACTGGTCGAGCACGGAGTCGGGCAGGCCGCGCGTTTCGGCGCCGAACACGAACCAGTCGCCCGACTGAAACGCGTGCTCGTGAAAGCGGCCCGAACCTCGCGTGGTGAAGGCGAACATGCGCGCCGGATCTGGCGATTCCTTGCCGATAAACGCTGCCCAGTCGGCATGCACGTTCATTTGCGCGTACTCGTGATAGTCGAGACCGGCGCGGCGCAGCTTGGCATCGTCGAGCGGGAAGCCGAGCGGTTCGATCAGATGGAGGCGCGCGCCGGTGTTGGCGCACAGACGGATCACGTTGCCGGTGTTCGGCGGGATTTCCGGTTCTACGAGAACGACATTGAACATGGTGAGCTCAGGTTGAGACTAGTTTTTCGGCGTGCGCAGCGCGACGAAGTTGGTGATGCGCCTTGCTCCGGCGGCCTTGAGCGTGCGAGCCAGCGCTTCGAGTGTCGCGCCGGTGGTCATCACGTCGTCGACAATGCCGACGTGCAGACCTTGCACGGATCCGGCGACCTCGAAGGCGCGGCCTACGTTCAGGCGGCGGGCGGCGAGATCGAGCCGCGACTGCGGTGCGGTGTGAATCATTCGATGCAGCAGGGTTGCGTCGCTGCGTACACTGAGCGTGCGAGCCAGTGGCCTCGCGATCTGCCAGGCCTGGTTGTAGCCGCGCTCGATGAGACGTTTTTTGGCAAGCGGCACGGGTGTGACCACATCGGGCCATTCAACCAGCTCTTGCCAGGAATCCCGGGCGAGGCGCGCGAGGCGTTGCCCGAACTCGCGCGCCAGCATCAGCCGGGCGCGGAATTTCAGGCCGACGGCCAGCGTGTCGAGCGGTGCCCGGTAGTCCGCAAGGGCGAACGTGGCGTCGAACGGTGGCGGCTCGCCAATGCAATCCGCACACCGGTATTGCGCGTGGATCGGCGATCGCGTGGTGGATAACGGTACCGCGCAGACAGTGCATCGCAACCGGCCTTCATTCCAGTAGGCCTCGTCGCAACCGGCACAAAGCGTCGCGTGCGACAAATTGCCGCACAACGCGCACAGGTTCGGCAACGCAGCCTGCGCCACCCGCGGCCATGCGGAATTGACAGCACGCGCGAAACGCGCGAACCGGGCGCCGGAAGATGACGAAGTGGGTCGGAGTGGCATGGCTGGACCGCCCGCAAAGGCCTTTCACACTGAATGGAGGGGAGCGAGCGAGTATACTTCGGGCTCTACGCCAGTACGACACTCATGTCCTCAACTTCCGCTCAATCAGGCCGTCCGGCCTATGATTCCCAGCGCCTCCAGCGGATCTTCGACCGCCGCGCGGCGACCTTTGGCGACGTCGCGTTCCTGCCGCGCGAAATCGCGCAGCGCATGCGCGAGCGTCTCGACTACATCAAGGTCACGCCGGCGAGCGTGCTCGACGCCGGTTGCGGGATGGGCGAAGACATCCCTGCTTTGCGCGAGCGCTTTCCCGAGGCGCCGGTGTTCGGCTCCGACCTGTCGCACGGCATGCTCACGCGCGCGCTGCAGCACGATTCGGGTGACACGAGCTGGCGGCGCTTTCTGCCGGCCACGCTCGGCAAAGCGCTCGGCGCCCGCGGGCCGCGCTTCGCGCAAGCCGACTTTTCGGCGCTGCCGTTCGCGGCCGGCGCCTTCGAATTCATCTGGTCCAATCTTGCGCTGCATTGGCACTCGCGGCCCGATCTCGTGTTTCCCGAGTGGCAGCGTGTGCTGAAGGTCAACGGCCTCTTGATGTTCAGCACGCTCGGCCCCGACTCGCTCAAGGAGTTGCGCGGCGCCTACGCCGAAGTCGAAGCCGCGCACGGCGTTGCCTCGCGCAAGCATGTGATCGATTTCGTCGACATGCACGACCTGGGCGACATGCTGGTGGAAAGCGGTTTCGAGATTCCGGTGATGGACCAGGAAGTGCTGACCATTACCTATAAGTCGCCCGAGTCGCTGCTCGCCGACGTGCGCCGCTGGGGCGCCTATCCGTTCGAGCGCGAGGCCTCGTCGGGCGCCGTCGCGCGCAGGCTGCACAAGGCTTTGCTGGCAGCGCTCGAAGCCCGTCGGCGCGCCGACGGCACGATCGCGCTGACCTTCGAGGTGATCTACGGGCACGCATGGAAAGCCGTGCCGCGCACGACTGCCGAAGGTCATGGGATCGTGCGGATCGAGGACATCGGGCGAGGTTCGGCGAGGAATCGTTGAGGAATCAGTGAGGCGGTAAAGAGGACATCTGTTATGTCTGAAATTACCGCTTCAAAAGACGCGCAAAAGCTGCGTCAAAACGGCGCGGAGGCTTGTCACGCCTGGGTTGTGGGCCAATTGACGCTTGCTTGTGGATGCTATGGATCGCGCCTATAATGCGTCAGTTTGTCGCCCGGAGTTCCCACATTTGGGGCGGCAGCCCCGAGGCATAGGGCAGCAAGATAAGATGACGCGGCGGTGATCGGGTGACCGGATTAGCGGTCGCAAGAAATGGCCGCAGGCGGCGATTGGAGACAATCGGCGGGAGGCAGCGATGGAAGCATCAGATCTGCTGGCGGATTCAGAACCGGTTCTCAAAGACTGGACGATGAAACGCAACTGTTCGATATCGCCGCGGCAGTTCGTCTGTTTCTACGTGTCGCTTGCGTTGTTCTCGTTGGCAATTGCATTCATGCTGGTTCTGGTCGGCGCCTGGCTGGTGTTGCCGTTCACCGGTGTCGAATTGCTGGCGGTGGGCATCGCGTTTGCCATATATGCGCGTCATGCTGTGGACTACGAGCGCATCCGGCTGTTTCAGAACCGGCTCGTGGTCGAGCAGGTCAGCGCCGAGCAGCTCACGCAGTTCGAGTTCAATCCGCGCTGGGTGCGGATCGAGGCAGGCGCAACGCCACGTGACCGGATCAAACTGGTCTCACGCGGCCAGACGATCATGATCGGGCAACATCTCGCGCAGTATCGGCGCGCGCAGTTCGCGGGCGAATTGCGTATGTGGCTCACACGTTGTTAGACGTGTTGAGAAGCGCGGCGTTCACGGGGAGCGCGAGGTTACCTGCCAGCGGGGTCGAGGGTTTGAATGGAAATTTTGGGTAAGGAAGCTATGAAAACAATCAAGCGAGCCCTCATGGGCGTGCTGGCGATGAGCGGACTGCTTTTCGCCGGTGCCGCCCTGGCAGTGGGCGATGTTCCGGGCGGCCCTGCCGTCAACGAGATCAATCTCCAGCCGCCTGCGACGAAAATCGCTGAGGAGCTCTTCAGCCTCCACATGTTCATGCTGGTGCTTTGCACGGTGATTTTCGTCGGCGTGTTCGCCGTGATGTTCTATTCGATCTTCGCCCACCGCAAATCGAAAGGCCACAAGGCATCGAATTTCCACGAAAGCACCACCGTCGAAATCATCTGGACGATCGTGCCGTTCATCATCGTCGTGTTGATGGCGCTGCCCGCCACCAAGACCGTCGTGGCAATGAAAGACACCACCAACGCCGACGTCACCATCAAGGTCACGGGCTATCAGTGGAAGTGGGGCTACGACTACGTGAAGGGCCCGGGCGAGGGCATCAACTTCCTGTCCACGCTGACCACGCCGCGTGCGGAAACCGATGGCCGCCAGCCGATTTCCACCACGTACCTGCAGGAAGTGGACAATCCGCTGGTCGTGCCGGTCGACAAGAAAATCCGCATCATCACCACCGCGAACGACGTGGTCCACTCCTGGTACGTGCCGGCCTTCGGCGTGAAGCAGGACGCGATTCCGGGTTTCGTGCGCGATACGTGGTTCAAGGCTGACAAGGTCGGCACGTTCCGGGGCTTCTGTACCGAGTTGTGCGGCAAGGAGCACGCGTTCATGCCGGTGGTAGTCGAAGTGCTGTCCGCCGACGACTACGCGAAGTGGGTCGACACCCAGAAGAAGAAAATGGCCGCAGGCCAGGACGATCCGAACAAGACCTACACGATGGCCGAGCTGATGGAGCGCGGCGGCAAGGTGTACGCGGCGAACTGCGCGGTCTGCCACCAGCCGACCGGCAAGGGCGTAGGCGCATTCCCGGCGCTCGACGGCAGCAAGATCGCCAACGGCGCGATTGCCGAGCACGTCAGTCTGGTGCTGAAGGGCAAGAACGCGATGCCTTCGTGGGCGCCTACGTTGAACGACGTCGAAATCGCATCGGTCGTCACGTACGAACGTAATTCGTGGGGCAACCACACGGGCGACATTCTCCAGCCGAAGCAGGTTGCGGACGCGCGCAACGGCAAGCTGCCGGAAGGTGGCAACCATCTGGCCGACGCAGGCGCGGCTGCGAGCGGCGCTGAGGCGGCTTCGGGCGCCTCGGGTGCGGCAGCGGACAGCGCGGCATCGCCGGCAACACTTCCGGCCAGCATCTACTTCGACACCGGCAAGAGCACGCTGCCGGCCGACGCGAAAGCGGCGGTCGACGCAGCTGCGGCCTATGCGAAAGCACATCCGGACGCGAAATTCACGCTGTCGGGCTTCACCGACGCCACCGGCTCCGCCGACCTCAACGCGAAACTCGCGAAGAGCCGCGCCGAAGCCGTGCGCGACGCGTTGAAAGCAGCCGGCATTGCCGAAGACCATATTATTTTGAAGAAGCCGGAAACGATCACGGGCGGCAGCGACGCGAAAGAAGCCCGGCGTGTTCAGATCAGCCCGGCTGCCTGACGTGTTCATGGTCAGCACCGCAGTATTCGCTTTAGGAGATTGTCATGTCTAGCATCGGACACGATGTAGTCGCGGGCCACGAGCACGTGCACGGCGACCATGCCCACGAAACGCCGCATGGTTGGCGCCGTTGGCTGTTCGCAACCAATCACAAGGACATCGGTACGCTGTACCTGATCTTCTCGTTCACCATGTTCCTCTCCGGGGGCGTGATGGCGCTGATGATCCGTGCCGAACTGTTCGAGCCGGGTCTGCAGATCATGCGTCCCGAGTTCTTCAACCAGTTGACCACCATGCACGGCCTGATCATGGTGTTCGGCGCGATCATGCCGGCTTTCGTCGGCTTCGCGAACTGGATGGTGCCGCTGCAGATCGGCGCATCGGACATGGCTTTCGCCCGCATGAACAACTTCAGCTTCTGGCTCCTGCCGGTGGCGGCTGTTCTGCTGGTCGGTTCGTTCTTCTCGCCGGGCGGCGCGACCGCCGCAGGCTGGACGCTGTACGCGCCGCTGTCCACGCAGATGGGCCCGGGCATGGACTTCGCGATTTTCGCGGTCCACTTGATGGGTGCTTCGTCGATCATGGGCGGGATCAACATCGTCGTGACGATCCTGAACATGCGCGCGCCCGGCCTCACGCTGATGAAGATGCCGATGTTCGTCTGGACGTGGCTGATCACCGCGTACCTGCTGATCGCCGTGATGCCGGTTCTGGCAGGCGCGATCACCATGGTGCTGTTCGATCGCCACTTCGGCACGTCGTTCTTCAATGCGGCAGGCGGCGGCGACCCGGTCATGTACCAGCATATCTTCTGGTTCTTCGGGCACCCCGAGGTGTACATCATGATCTTGCCGGCGTTCGGGATCGTCTCGCAGGTGATTCCGGCGTTCTCGCGCAAGCCGCTGTTCGGCTACAGCTCGATGGTGTACGCAACCTCGTCGATCGCGATTCTGTCGTTCATGGTGTGGGCGCACCACATGTTCGCAACCGGCATGCCGGTGACGGGCCAGTTGTTCTTCATGTACGCCACCATGCTGATCGCCGTGCCGACGGGCGTGAAGGTGTTCAACTGGGTCGCGACGATGTGGCGCGGTTCGCTGAGCTTCGAAACGCCTATGCTGTTCGCAGTCGGCTTCCTGCTGGTGTTCACGTTCGGCGGCCTGTCGGGTCTGATGCTGGCCATGGCGCCGCTCGACATCCAGTATCACGGTACTTATTTCGTGGTGGCGCACTTCCACTACGTGCTGGTGGCGGGCTCGCTCTTCGCGCTGTTCTCCGGCTGGTACTACTGGGCGCCGAAGTGGACCGGCTGGATGTACAACGAAACGCGCGGCAAGATTCACTTCTGGGCGTCGATGTTCTTCTTCAACCTCGCGTTCCTGCCGATGCACTTCGTCGGCCTCGCAGGTATGCCGCGTCGTTATGCTGACTACCCGGCGCAGTTCACCGACTGGAACCAGGTCATCTCGATCGGCGCGTTCGGCTTCGGTCTGGCGCAGGTCTACTTCCTGTTCGCGGTTGCACTGCCGGCCTACCGTGGCGGCGGCGAACTCGAAAAAGCTGGCGACAAGCCGTGGGACGGCGCAACGGGTCTCGAGTGGACCGTGCCGAGCCCGGCTCCGTTCCACACGTTCGAAAACCCGCCGACCGTCGAGTAATCGATAAGTTGGTGAGATTGCCGGCTCGGGCAGCGCAGCAGTTGGTTACCTGAGCCGGCGATCACGAAGGTAGTGGCGGCGTCCGTAGTCACGAAAAGTATTCAGAAAGTCGAGCATGACGCGCAATCCTCAAGAAAGACGTACGCCCGAGCAGATTCGCGCGGGTAACCGGCGGATCGGTTTCGTGATGTTGTTGATCGCCGCGGTCTTTTTCGCGAGCGTCATCATTCATCAGAAGTGGTTCTCCTGACAAAGCGGTTCGAGTCAGTTTGCAGGTTTGTTGAGGATTGAGATGTCGACGCAACCGCCGGCTCAAGCCGACCGCTCTTTTAACCGTTCGATGCTGATCAAGCTGTTCATCGTCGCCTTGATGATGTTCGGTTTCGGCTTCGCGCTGGTGCCGATGTACCGTGCGATCTGCCAGATCACCGGCATCAACAACCTCGTGCAGCGCGATGCCACGGCGCGCGAGGCGAAGAATACGCAGGTCGACATGAGCCGCACGATTTCGATCGAATTCGATGCGAACGCGCGCGGCCCGCTGGGTTTCAAGCCGGAGCAGCGTAGTCTCGACGTGCACCCTGGCGAAGTGACAACGGTGATGTACGAGGTGAGCAACGAACAGGCGCGCACGATTCAGGCGCAAGCCATTCCGAGCTACGCGCCGAAGCAGGCCACCGAGTACTTCAAGAAGATCGAGTGTTTTTGCTTCACGCAGCAAACCTTGACGGCGAATCAGACGAAGCGGATGCCGGTGGTGTTCGTGGTCGATCCGAAGTTGCCGAAGGACGTCAAGACGATCACGTTGTCGTACACGTTTTTTGAATTGAATACGCCGGCGGCGGCTAAGGCCGGAAACGCAGCACCCACGGCCAATACGGCGGCCACCACCGGCAATCCCGCCTGACGGCTCGTGCCGCAGACGAAGGAAGACGAAACAAGATGAGCGATAACGGCGGCAGCCCGCGCAAGAGCAGCTTTGGTCAGTCGATGCGTGCGGTCTTCTGGTCGTTTTTCGGAGTGCGCAAGCGCCGCGATCTGGAGGCAGACGCCACGCAGCTGAACCCGCTGCACGTGATCGCGGCAGCATTGATCTGCGCGGCCATTTTTATCGTGGCGTTGATTCTGATCGTGCGTGCCGTGGTAGGTTGAAGCAGCGGGCGCAGACGTAGCACCGGGCGAAGCAGCGCCCAACAATTAGAGCGAAGCGGTGCGGTATCGACGCGCCGCCGAAGATACAGCCGGAGATTCCGGAACAACTGGACTGAAGTGGAGAATCAAGAATGAGCGGTCAAAACGAGAGCCCGTACTATTTCGTACCGCATCCGTCGCGGCATCCGATCAGCGCCGCCGCCGGGTTGCTGGTCATGCTCGGATCGCTTGCGGCCTGGATCAACGAACATGACTGGGCGCCGATCGGCGTCGTCGCCGGTTTGTTGTGGCTGCTCTTTACGCTGTGGCACTGGTTCGGCGACGCGATCGCCGAGTCGGAAGGCGGCATGTATGGCAAGAATGTCGACAAGTCGTACCGCTGGAGCATGAGCTGGTTCATCTTCTCCGAAGTCATGTTCTTCGGCGCGTTCTTCGGCGCATTGTTCTACGCGCGCGAAATCGCGTTGCATCAATTGGGCAGCCTCGATTACAAGCTGATCTGGCCGGACTTCTCGGCCGTGTGGCCGAACAACGGTCCGGCAGCGCTGGTCTCGACCTTCAAGTCGATGCAACCGTGGCCGGTGCCGACCATCAACACGGCGTTGCTGCTTTCCTCGGGCGCGACGCTGACGGTATCGCACCACGCGTTGCGTGAAAATCATCGCAAGAAGGCGATCGTCTGGCTGGCTGCAACGCTCGTGCTCGGCGTCTGCTTCCTGTTCCTGCAAGGCTTCGAGTACTTCCACGCGTACAACGAACTGAACCTGACGCTGTCGTCGGGCGTGTACGGTTCGACATTCTTCCTGTTGACGGGCTTCCACGGCTTCCACGTGTTCCTCGGCGGCACGATGCTGGCAGTCGTGCTGGTGCGTATGATCCGCGGTCACTTCACGGCGGACCATCACTTCGCGTTCGAAGGCGCGGCCTGGTATTGGCACTTTGTGGACGTCGTGTGGCTCGGGCTGTACGTCGTCGTGTACTGGCTGTAACGCAGTCTGGCCTGCGCCGACCGGCAACCCGGAATGTGCAGGCCGTTCGCGCAACGTCCTTCAGGACGCGGCGCACGAGCAGTATGCAAGGCTTATGCAGCGCCGCCCTCGACCCTGTCAGGGCGGCGTTTTGTTTGGCGGCGTGGGGATTTTTCCGCCGGGCTCAGCGCCCGTAAGGAATGCCGGTCGATTGAATCCAACCCATCCAATGAGCGAACAGGATGAACAGGAATAGCGAGATCGACAGGCCCACCCGCGTGGCGAGCGACCAGACCATCCGCTTGGTTTTGCCCTTGTCATGCATCATGAAGTACAGCGCCGACACCATGCTGGCGATGATCAGGACGAAGGCGATGGGAACGAGAATGTGCATGGAACCAGCTGAAATCAGGAAGCGCAGGGGCAAGACATTTATTATCGCACCGCGCGCCGGCGTTTGCCGCACGTTCCCCATCGCGCCGCGAGTGGTGGTGGAGCGTGCCCGATGAAGATCCGCCTCGTTCCCGCGCTGTTGATTCTGCTGGTGATCGTGGTGATGGTGCGGTTGGGTTTCTGGCAACGTGACCGCGCGCATCAGAAAGAAGCGCTCGAAGCGCACATCACGCAGTTCGAGAACGCGCCCGCCCAACCGGTGAGCGCCGCGCCGGTCGCATTGAAGGACATCGAGTTTCATCGCGTGAAGGCACGCGGCAGTTTCGTCGCGGATAGAGTCGTCTACCTCGATAATCGTCCGTATAACGACCAGCCGGGCTTTTACGTCGTGATGCCTTTTAAACTGGCCGACGGCGGCTACGTGCTGGTCAATCGCGGCTGGCTGCCGCGCAACATGAACAATCGCGAGACCATCGCGCCGTATACGACGCCGCAAGGCGAAATCGAGATCGAAGGCATTGCGCGGGCCGACGCGTCGCGCGCATACGAGTTGGGGCAGGGTGGTTCGGCCGAGCATCAACTGATCCGCCAGAATCTGGACACCGCCGCGTACGCTGCGGAAACCGGTTTGCCGCTGCAGTCGTTCGTGATTCAGCAGTTGAGCGACGACGGCGACAAGCTGGTGCGCGATTGGCCCGCGCCCACCAACGGTGTCGAGCGCAACTATGGCTATATGTTCCAGTGGTGGGGCATGGCGGCCGCGGCGCTCGTCTTCGGCCTTTATGCCGCGCGTCGTGCCGCGAAGAAAGAGCACGCGCCGGGCGTGTAACGCAGCACATGCGGCTTCGTGGCCCGAGCTAGGCCGCGGCGCCGTGCAATCATTGAAAGAGGTCCTGTAGTGTCGACGCAATCTCCCCGTTCGCCGCAAGCCGGCAAACCCGCAGCGCCCAAGCCCATGCCCGGCCAACCCAACGGCAAAGGATCGTGGGAGCGCGGCCGCTGGATTCTGCTGCTGCTGGCGATCATCTGCGCGGCACCGATCGCCGTGTCGTATTTCACGTACTACGTGATCAAGCCGACCGGCGGCAGCACGAGTTACGGCACGCTGGTCGAACCGCAACGCCCGATTCCCGATTCGCTCGTGGTGACGGGCGAAGATGGCAAGCCCATCAAGTTCGCAACGCTGCGCGGCCGCTGGCTGCTGATCTCGGTCGACAACAGCGCGTGCGACAAAGCCTGCGCCACCAAGCTCTACTTCATGCGACAAATCCGCGCAGCTCAGGGCCCGGAACGCGAACGCGTCGTGGAAGTCTGGTTGCGTACCGATGCAGGCAACGTCGCAGACGTGATACAAAAGGCCTACCCCGACACCAACATGATGATCGCCGATCCGGCACAGGTGTCCGCGTGGCTGCCCACTGAGAACGGCACGCAAATCACCGACCACATTTACATGGTCGATCCGAACGGCAATCTGATGATGCGTTTCCCGAAAGATCCGAACCCCAGCAAGATCAAGGGCGACGTGACCAAGCTGCTCAAATGGTCGAGCATCGGCTGATGCCGCAACATAGGTAAGAGAGATGTTCGTACTGCAACTGGCCCTGATCGGCTTGTGTATCGCGTTGTTGCCGCTGTCCTACGTGTGGGTCAAGGCAGACGACAACAAATTCCGTAAGCTGGTCTGGCTCACCACCTTCCTCACGCTCGACCTGGTGATGTTCGGCGGCTTCACGCGGCTCACCGATTCCGGGCTCGGCTGTCCGGACTGGCCGGGCTGCTACGGCACGTCGTCGCCGTTCATCGCGCACGCGGCGATCACGGCCGCGCATCAGGCAATGCCTACCGGACCGGTCAGCATGACGAAGGCGTGGATCGAAATGATCCACCGCTACTTTGCGATGGCGATCGGCGTGCTGATCATCGCGCAGACCATCATCGCGTGGACGGCGCGCGTCAAACGGCGTCCGCTGCATGTGTCGCCATGGTGGCCGACCTCGCTGTTGCTGCTGATTCTGGTGCAAGGCGCGTTCGGCGCGTGGACGGTGACGATGAAGCTGCAGCCGATCATCGTGACGACGCACTTGCTGCTCGGCCTCGCGCTGCTGGGCACGCTCGGCTGGCTGGCCGCGCGGCAGACGCCGTTGCCCGCGTTCGAACCCGAAGCCGCGCGCTGGCGCGCGGCCGCGCTCGCGGGCCTCGTGCTGCTGATCGCGCAAATCGCGCTGGGCGGCTGGGTCAGCACGAACTACGCGGTGCTCGCGTGCACGGATTTCCCGACCTGCAACGGCCAATGGGTTCCTCCCATGGACTTCGCGCACGGCTTCCACCTGTGGCGTGCGCTCGGCATGACCGGCAACGGCGACATGATCACCCAGGACGCGCTGGTGGCGATTCACTGGACGCATCGCACATTCGCGATCGTCGTGGTTGCTTATTTGGTCTGGCTGGCGTTGAAACTACGCCGCTTCGAGTCGCTGCGGCGGCCGGCGAACGGCGTGCTGCTGGTGGTGCTGATCCAGTTCATTACGGGCCTCTCGAACATCGTTCTGCAATGGCCGTTGCCCATTGCGGTGGCGCATAACGGTGGGGCCGCAATCCTGCTGCTTCTGCTCGTTATGTTAAACTTTCGGATCGCTTATAGCCGTCCCGGCCGCGCCGTGTTCCCTGCGCGCGATGCCGCGCCAGCGTGACTCCACATGGACAGCACAACACTTTCCCAAACGCCCGGTAGCCGGGTCTCCCAGTACATCGCCCTGACGAAGCCGCGCGTCACGCAACTCGCCGTGTTCTGCGCTGTCATCGGCATGTTCCTGTCGACGCCCGGCATGGTGCCCTGGACTCCGCTGATCGGCGGCACGGTCGGCATCTGGTTGCTGGCCGGCGCGGCGTTCGCCATCAATTGCCTCGTCGAACAGAAAATCGACGCGAAAATGCGCCGCACTTCGTGGCGGCCGTCCGCGCGCGGTGAAATCACCACCGCGCAGATTCTGCTGTTTTCGGCCGTGCTCGGCGGCCTCGGCATGTGGACGCTCTATACGTTCGCCAATCCGCTCACCATGTGGCTCACGCTGGCCACGTTTGTCGGCTATGCGGTCATCTATACGCTGCTGCTCAAGCCTGCCACGCCGCAGAACATCGTGATCGGCGGCGCCTCGGGCGCCATGCCGCCTGCGCTAGGCTGGGCCGCGGTCACCGGCCACGTGCCGGGCGATGCCTGGATTCTGGTGCTGATCATCTTCGTGTGGACGCCGCCGCATTTCTGGGCGCTTGCACTGTATCGCCGCAAAGACTACGAAAACGCCGGCCTGCCGATGCTGCCGAACACGCACGGCGAGAAGTACACGCGCCTGCATATTCTGCTGTACACGGTGATTCTGTTCGCGGTCACGTTGATGCCCTTCGTCTCCGGCATGAGCGGTGTGGTGTACCTCGTGGCGGCCGTGCTGCTGGGCGCCGTGTTCCTCGCCTACGCGTGGAAGATCTACCGCGAGTACTCGGACGACCTCGCGCGCAAAACCTTCCGCTATTCGATCGTCTACCTGTCGCTGCTGTTCGCCGCGCTGCTGATCGACCACTATGCGCGCGTCGTGATCGGCGCGTAATACCATGCTCAATAACCGCTTCGCGCGTACGGCGCGTGCCGCTGTGATAGCTTGCGCGCTCGGCGGCGCCTTGCTGGTGGCAGGCTGCGGCAAGCAGCCGCCGGCATTCCAGAATCTCGACATCACCGGCAATACGCAGTTTGGGAGCAACTTCTCGTTGCCCGACACGTCCGGGCATCTGCGCAGCATGGCGGACTATAAGGGCAAGGTGGTGGTGCTGTTCTTCGGCTACACGCATTGTCCGGACGTTTGTCCGACCACGATGGCCGAATTGTCGCAAGCGTTGCAGCAACTCGGCCCGGAAGACGCAAAGCGCGTGCAGGTGCTGTTCGTTACCGTGGACCCCGAGCGCGATACGCCGGCTCTACTCGCGCAATACGTGCCGGCGTTCAACTCGACGTTCGTCGGCTTGCGCCCGGCCGATCAGGCGCAACTCACCAAAATCACGAAAGACTTTCGCGTCTACTACGCGAAGGTGCCGGGCAAGACGCCCGATAGCTACACGATGGATCACACGGCAGCAAGCTATGTGTTCGACACGGACGGCAAGCTGCGCCTATTCGCGCGCGACGGCCAGGGCGCAACGCCGTGGGTGCACGATATCAAGCTGCTGCTCGACTGACGCACCGATCCATGGCGGGCGCACGCCACATCGCGCCCGTTTTCAACGCCCCTCGCTTTACTCCTCTCAGGTCGGAATCGGCAGATTCAACCCCGGCGCAAGCCGCGTCGTCTTGAACTCCGTCACCTCGTAACGCGCCAGCTTCTGCTGCGCGAACGGGTCGCTGGCGAGAATCTCATCCAGCTTATCGCGCTCGATGCGCACCGCCAGAATGATGCCGCCGTCGCGCGGCACTTTCGGTCCGGCGGCGACGAACACACCTGCTTCAAACTGCCGCGCCAGAAATGCGCGATGCGCTTCCAATGCGTCGTCGATACGTTCGAGCGATGCGGTGTAGATGAGGTCGATAACGTACATGGTGTCTTCTCGAGCAAGGGAATGCGCCGCCAGAACGCGACCGCAGCTTCGGATTATCGTTCAGGGCACGATTCGTTGCGCGCGATCAACCTGCGTGCAGACCGCCGGACCACGCCGGCGCTCTCCTTACAGCGTCTCTCAAGTTGTCGGTAAATCATGCCGTTATCTCGCTAGCAATCGTTTGCGCGCGACGCGAAACCGTGTGCTTGCGACTGCGAACGAAACACGAATCACACGAAGAGAGACCACAACAATGAGCAGGATGAGTTTGAATCGCAAACTATGGCTGTCGCTTGCGCTCGTCTGGCTGGGACTGCTGGGTGTCGGGCTGTGGAGCGCGGTCGAAACGCGCAGCACGATGCTGGCCGAGCGCAAGGCCGGCATGGTGAATCTGGTCGATGCTGCGCAAGGCATTGTCAGCGGCTATTACGCGCTCTCGCAGAGCGGCAGGATGAGTGCGGCCGATGCGCAGCGCGAAGCGCTCGCCCGCCTTGCGACCATGCGCTACGGCGAGTCCGGCTATCTGTTCGTGATGGATTCGAAGCCGGTGGTGCTGATGCATCCCACGCTGCCGCAAATGACCGGCAAGGCGGTCGGCGACTTCAAGGATCCGGACGGCAAGCTCCTGTACGTGGCGATCGTCGACGCGGCCAAGGCAAGCGGCCGCGGCTTCGCGCAGTATCGCGGGCGCCTGCCGCACACCGAAACCGCCGTGCCGAAACTCAGTTATGTGGTGCGCTTCGCGCCTTGGGACTGGAACATCACGAGCGGCGTGTTCATCAAGGACATCGATACGGCGTACTACCAAACGCTGCTCGGCCACCTCGTCGTCGTACTGGTGATCGGCGCGATCATCTCGCTTGCGATGGTGCTGATCATCCGCAACGTGCGCGCGAGTCTCGGCGGCGAGCCGGACCAGGCGGCGCGGCTCGCGGCGAGTATCGCGCAAGGCGATCTGACCCAAGTGGTCGACGTTCGTCCGCACGACAAGACCAGCATGATGGCGGCCATGCATGAAATGCAGAGCCGTTTGCAGCGGACCATCGGCGAGATTCGTCGCTCGGCGGAATCTATCGCCTCGGCTACGCAGCAGATCGCCGCGGGCAACGGTGATCTGTCGCAGCGCACTGAGCAGCAGGCCGCGTCGCTGCAGGAAACGGCGGCGAGCATGGAAGAACTCACCGCGACGGTCAAGCAGAACGCCGACAACGCGCGGCAGGCGAGCGGACTCGCGCATAACGCGTCCGAAATCGCGACGCGTGGCAACGTCGTGGTGAGCCGCGTGATCGGCACGATGGGCGAGATCAACGACAGCTCGCGGCAGATTGCGGACATCATCGGCGTGATCGAAGGCATTGCATTCCAGACCAACATTCTGGCGTTGAACGCCGCCGTGGAAGCTGCGCGCGCCGGTGAGCAGGGGCGCGGTTTCGCGGTCGTCGCGGGCGAGGTGCGCAGCCTCGCGCAGCGCTCGGGAACGGCGGCCAAGGAGATCAAGCAGTTGATCAGCGCATCGGTCGAGCGCGTGCATAACGGCTCGACGCTCGTGCAGCAGGCCGGCACGACGATGGGCGAGATTCTGCAAGCCGTGCAGCGCGTCACCGACATCATGGGCGAGATCGCGGCCGCTTCCGAAGAGCAGAGCAGCGGTATTTCCCAGGTCGGCCGCGCCGTCACGCAAATGGACGAAGTGACGCAGCAGAACGCGGCGCTGGTCGAACAGGCTGCGGCTGCGGCGGCTTCGTTGCAGGATCAGGCGGGGCGTTTGCGCGACACGGTGAGCGCATTTCGCTTGAGCGGCACGGACGGTGGTTCGCAGAGTTCGGCTGCGCTCGCGGCACGCAGAGTGACGGCTACGACGCACACGGCGGCTGCTCGCGAAGTCAGCGCGGCTGCGCAGTCTGCGCCGGCATCGTCGCGCGCCGAACCGAAGCTGCCGGTGCCAGTGAAAGCGGCTGCGGCGCCGGCTCCGGCACCAACTGCCGCCGTTGCGAGCGCAAAGCCGGTTGGCAAGCCGCGCGCAGCGGCAGAAGCAGCCAAGGCCACGCCGCGCGATGATGAATGGACCACCTTCTGATTTCCATGTGCCGCCGACCGTTTGCCGCTTTCACGCGCTGGCGGTTCAACGCCGTTCGGCGCGCATAACCATATGCGATCGCGGTATTTCCCATCTCGCCGGGCATATGAGACCATTTGAGGTCCAGTTGGCGGCGCATTGCCAGAAGCAATCTTTGCCGCCGGCTTCCACCCGAATCTGACATCGATCAGAACTCGATAAGCCGTCGATGAAATCGTCGGCCAGGTCATTGATTAGAAACAGCGAGAATCACATGCAGCGCAGAAACATCCTCAAAGCCCTCTCGGCAGTCATCGCCGGTGCGGCGATCGTTACCAGCTTCGGCGCGCACGCCGACGACAAAGTGATCAAGGTCGGCACGATCGGCGGCCCGGATGCGCAAATCTGGGAAGTCGTCACGAAAGTGGCGAAGCGCGAAGGCCTCAACGTGAAGGTCGTCGAATTCAACGACTACGTGCAGCCGAACGCCGCACTCGACGCAGGCGATCTCGACGCGAACAGCTTCCAGCATCAGCCGTACCTCGATAGCCAGATCAAGCAGCGCGGCTACAAGATCGTCAGCGCCGGTCTCACCTACATCTCGCCGCTCGGCATCTACTCGAAGAAGCTGAAGTCGCTGAAGGACCTGCCGCAAGGCGCGAAGGTCGCGGTGCCGAACGATCCGTCGAACGAAAATCGCGCGCTGCTGTTGCTGCAAACGCAAGGCGTGATCAAGCTGAAGGCCGGTGCGGGCGCGAACGGCAATAACGCGACGGCGCTCGACGTTGCCGAGAATCCGAAGAAGATCAAGCTGGTCGAACTCGATGCCGCGCAACTGCCGCGCTCGCTGTCGGACGTCGATGCCGCCGCGATCAACACGAACTTCGCGCTGGCCGCCGGCCTGCAACCGACCAAAGATGCGATCGCGCTCGAAGACGTGCATAGCCCGTACGCGAACCTGATTGCCGTGCGCACGCAGGACAAGGACAAGCCGTGGGTGAAGAAGCTGGTTGCCGCGTATCAGTCGGAAGACGTGCGCCAGTTCATCAAGACGCAGTTCAAGGGTTCGGTGGTGCCGTCGTTTTAAGAGCGACGCGTTCTACAGTTCCAGTTCCCATCGCTCGATCGTCAGATCCTTGCCAAAGCGGCACTCAGCCGCCGCGCTGGCAAGCCTGAAACCGGCGCGCTCGCACAGGCGCCGCGGTTGTTCCAGCGAGGTGGCCGTTGTTAGCGTGAGCTTCGTGTAGCCCGCGCGCCGCGCGAAACGCACGCATTCGCTCAGCAATTGGGTGCCTACGCCGAGGCGCTGCACGTCGGGCTCGACCCATAAGAGCCGCACACCCGCCACCGTCGTCGACACCCCGACGACACAGACCGAGCCGACCACGACCCCTTCCTGATCGGCGACCCAGCACATCTCCCGCACCGGATCGTTGCGTTGCGTGTAATCGGCGACGACCCGCGCGAGCAATCCTTCGAACGACTGATTCCAGCCGTATTGCGCGGCGAACCACTGCGCCTGCCGATGCACGAGCCAGCCGCATTCACCCGGGCGCGGCGGGCGGAGCATCACGAGTTCATGCTTTGGCTCCTTACCGAGCAGCCGTTCGATGATTTTCATCGCGGCGATCAACTGCTCCTGGGAAAGCGCCGGGAGGCCTGCTAGCAATACAGACACTTCTTCGATCGCCGCGGTATCGAGCGGCGCGTAGGCGGCGTGGCCGCTGTCGGTGAGGGCGATCAGCGACTGGCGCGCGTCCGTTTCAGACGGGCGGCGCGTGATCAGATTGCGCCGTTCGAAACTGGTCAACAGGCGGCTGAGATACCCGCTGTCGAGACCGAGCGCACGCCCGAGCACCGAGGCTGTTTGCGCACGTCCGCGGTAGAGTTCGTGCAACACGCGCACCTCGGTCAGAGAGAACGCGCTCTTTGCCAGGTGCTCGTGGAGTGCGCCAATGTGCTGGGTGTAGAAGCGGTTGAAATGGCGGACGGCCTGAGCGCGCCGCAGCGCCTCGGAATCGGTCAAATGCTGCTCCCCGGGGGAATGTTATGGCTTGCTTCCCAGCACTATATTGGAACGCCTCTCTTTTGCAAAAGCCATACCGGTAAAGGGTTGATTGAACTGGTATTAAAAAGGTATCGATCAGGGTTCTATTTCTTACGCGGAAAAGACCGCGCTCCGGCCACCCAGCCGCCTTCCCACGCTCGGATACGGGTAAGTCCTGGGCTCCAGAAACCGCGTTCCAACTGCTCCTCAGATCCCTTCCGGCCTTATCCGGCAAGGCTTTGCGCCTCGTCATGCCAGTATAGAACCAGTCGATTGACTGGTATTATGTTGGTTATATAATGGGCTCTCATTTTTCGTAGGCCTACCTTTCCGCGTCGGCCGCCGGAGTCCCATGGAAACTCGCTGGTCCGCACTGATGCCTGACGCCCGCAACGTCACGCCGCTCTATTTGCAGCTCGCGCGCAATCTCGCGACGGCGATTCATTGCGGCGTGTGGTCAGCGGGTGAGGCGCTGCCCTCGGAGCGCACGCTCTCGGACGCGATCGGCGTGTCGCGCATTACGGCGCGCAAGGCGATCGAGTTGCTGGTCGAGCAAGGCTTGATCCGGCGCGCTCGTGGCGCGGGCAGTTTCATCACGCCGCGCGTCGAAGATCCACTCTCGCGTCTCACCGGTTTTACGAAGAAGATGCAGCAGCGCGGCTTCCGGCCAGATTCGGTGTGGCTCGAGCGCGATATGCGCGCCGCCAACCGCGAAGAGCTGGTGCATCTCGGACTCTCGCCAGGCGCGGCGGTGGCGAGTCTGCGGCGCTTGCGGCGCGCGGACGGCATTGTCATGGCGGTCGAGCATTCCGCGCTGCCGGCCGCCATCGTGCCCGACCCGCAAGCCGTCGGCGACTCGCTTTACAGCTATCTAGAACATCGTGGCGCGGCCGTGGTGCGCGCCTTGCAGCACTTTCGCGCGGTCAACGCGTCGAGCGAGATCGCCGCGTTGATGGATATCGAACCGCGCTCGGCGCTGCTGGTCATTACCCGTATCGGCTATAGCGCCGATCAGCGCGCGATCGAGCTGACCGACACCTATTGCCGCGATGATTACTACGACTTTGTCGCTGAATTGCGCACCTGAGCGGCTCGACTGAGCCACGCGCGAAGTCCGCGAGTCCAGGAGCACGGCCGCCGTCAGGCCTCATTCAGTCACGCCCCGTATCACGCCTTACCAGAGAGACTCATGCTGACCGGAAACATACTCACCACCGATGGGTGGATTCACGGCACGCTCGAATTCGAAAACGGCCGCATCACGGCGCTCGCCGGCGAACGTGTCGACCCGTCGACCAACGACGCGCCCTACATCCTGCCTGGCTTCATCGATCTGCACGTGCATGGAGGCGGCGGCGCCGACGTGATGGAAGGCGACAACGCGATCGAAACCATCACCCGCACGCATGCGCGTTACGGCACGACGAGCCTGCTCGCCACCACCATGACCGCGCCGCGCGATGAACTGATGAGCGTCGTCGCGGGTCTGGGCAACAACGCGCGGATTCGCACGCCCGGCGGCGCGCGCGTGCTCGGCGTGCATCTGGAAGGGCCGTACATCAATCCCGGCAAGCTCGGCGCGCAACCGGACGCGGCGGTCTCGGCGGTGATGGACGAAGTGCTGAAGTATCTGTCCATCGCACCGATTCGCGTGGTCACGCTGGCGCCGGAAATTGCCGGCCACATGGAGATCATCTCCGAGATGGCGGCGCGCGGCGTGCGTGTGCAGTTGGGCCATTCGCTCGGCACCTACGACGACGCCGTCGCCGCGCTCAAGCACGGCGCCTGCGGCTTCACGCACCTGTTCAACGCGATGTCACCGCTGCACCATCGCAATCCCGGCCTCGTCGGCGCGGCGCTCGCGCACGCCGAGTTCGCCGAAATCATTCCCGATCTGCTGCACGTCCATCCTGGTGCGATCCGCGCGGCATTGCGCGCGATTCCGCGTCTCTATGTGGTGACGGACAGCACCTCGGCCACCGGCATGCCCGACGGCGAATATCGCCTCGGCAGCCAGCATGTGACGAAGTGCCTCGGCGGCGTGCGTCTCGCCGACGGCACGCTCGCCGGCAGCACCCTGACCATGGATCAGGCGCTGCGCAATCTCGTGTCGATCGGCTTGCCGATCGCCGATGTATCGAACCGTTTGTCGCGCTACGCCGCCGACTACCTGGGCATCGAGGACCGCGGCCGCATCGCGCGCGGTGCGTGGGCCGACGTGGTCGTGTTCGATCGTGAACTGGCGTTGAGCGCGACTTACGTCGAAGGAGAAGCAATTGTCGAATATGCTTAAAGAGGCGCTGGCGTCTGCTGAAACGGTCGCTGCGCAACTCACGGATACCTCGCGCGTCGAGGCCCTCGCGGCAAAGCTTGCACAGCAGCCGCGCCATGTCGCGCTGACGGTCGCGCGCGGCAGCTCGGACCATGCGGCGAGTTACTTCGCATGCCTGACGATGAGCCGACTCGGCGTGCCGGTCGCCTCGCTGCCGATGTCGGTCGCGACGCTCCAGCAAGCGCCGCTGCAGGTGCGCGATCAGCTCGCGCTGGCGTTCTCGCAATCGGGCAAGAGCCCGGATCTGGTCGGCACGATGGAAGCATTGCGCCAGGCAGGCGCGTTGACCGTCGCCGCCGTGAACGTGTCGGGCTCACCCTTGGCCGATGCGTGCGAATTCGAGTTGCCGCTCGAAGCCGGTCCGGAACTGAGCGTTGCGGCCACCAAGAGCTACATCGCCATGCTGTCGATTTCCGCGCAACTCGTCGCGCATTGGCAGAAAGACGCCGAACTGCTCGCGGCGTTGAAGACACTCCCCGAAGCCCTGCGAGCCGCGGGCAAGCTCGACTGGTCGAATGCCGTGGAGGAATTGCGCGGCGTGGAGCGCATGATCGTGATCGGCCGCGGTCTGGGTCTGGCCATCGCGCAGGAAGCCGCGCTGAAACTGAAGGAAACCTCCGGCATTCAGGCCGAAGCGTTTTCGAGTGCGGAAGTGCGTCACGGTCCGATGGAACTGATCGACCGCGACTACCCGCTGCTGGTCTTCGCACCGCGCGGTCCGGAACAGGCGGGCTTGCTGCAACTCGCTCGCGACATGAACGCGCGCGGCGCCCGTGTCCTGCTCGCGGCGCCGGCCGACGTGCCGGAAGCCACGCTGCCTCTCGCTACCACTGCTCATGCGGCGCTCGATCCGATCGCCGCGATCCTGTCCTTTTACGTGATGGCCGCCGGCCTTGCCGCCGCGCGCGGGCGCAATCCCGATGCGCCGCGCCATCTCAACAAAGTCACCGAAACTCACTGACGACAAATCAGATGCGACGTGTCGAGGAGTCCCGCTTGATGAGCCATTCTGAAGGCCATATTGTTTTGCTCGCGCCGATGACCGGTCCGGTCGTGCCGCTCGCGAACGTGCCCGACCCTGTGTTTTCGGGCGGTATGTTCGGCGACGGTATCGGTATTGATCCGCTCGAGGGCCGACTCGTCGCGCCGTGCGACGGCACGGTGACGCATCTCGCGCGCACCGGTCACGCAGTGACGCTGGCCACTGCCGAAGGTGTCGAGATTTTGCTGCACATCGGTATCGACACGGTCGCGCTGAACGGCAAGGGCTTTGCGCCGATGGTCGCGCAAGGCGCTCACGTGCGCGCCGGCGACGTGCTGATCGAGTTCGATCAGGATCAGGTCGCGCTCAATGCGCCGAGCCTCGTGTCGGTGGTGGCGATTGCCAATTCCGACGCGTTCGAGATCGTCGAGCGCGTGCAAGGCGGCCTGCTGAAAGCCGGTGAAACGCCGCTGCTGGTGCTGCGCGCGCGCAGTGGCGCGGCGGCCGAGGCGTCACGCCAGGCTGGTGTGACGAACGTGGCGGAAGAAGCCCGTCAGCAAGTCACGCTGGTCCACGCAGGCGGTCTGCATGCACGTCCGGCGGCGCGGGCCCGTGAAGCGGCGCGCGGTTTCGACGCACGCGTCGAAGTGCGTTACGAAGGGCGCAAGGCGGCGATCGAAAGCGTGGTGGGTTTGCTCGGACTCGGCGCGGGTGAAGGCGCGACCGTCGAGTTGCTCGGCGTCGGCCCGCAAGCGAGAGCCGCGATCGAAGCCATTGCTCACGAACTGACGCGCGAAGCGCATGGCGAAGTCGAAGATAAACCGGCACGCCAAAGTTCGCCGGCGCCGCAAGCCGTGGTGCGTCCGGCGGGCGAAGCGCTCGCTCCGAATACGCTCGCCGGCGTGTGCGCCGCACCGGGCATCGCGGTCGGCAAACTGGTGCGCTGGGACGACGCGGACATCGATCCGCCGGAGAAGGCGACAGGTACGTCCGCTGCGGAGAGCCGCCTGCTCGACAAGGCGATTGCCACCGTCGATGCGGACCTCGGCACGACCGTGCGTGACGCATCGCAGCGCGGCGCGGTCGGCGAAGCGGGCATTTTCGCGGTACACCGCGTGCTGCTCGAAGATCCCACGCTGCTCGACGCGGCGCGCGATCTGATCAGCCTCGGCAAGAGCGCCGGCTTTGCATGGCGCGAAGCGATCCGTGCGCAGATCGCCATCCTTTCGAAAATCGAAGACGCGTTGCTCGCGGAGCGTGCTGCCGACCTGCGCGACATCGAGAAGCGCGTGCTGCGCGCGCTCGGTTATACGAACGCCGCGGCGCGCACGTTGCCGGAAGAAGCCGTGCTCGCGGCGGAAGAGTTCACGCCTTCCGATCTCTCGACGCTGGATCGCTCGCGCGTTACCGCGCTGGTGATGGCGCGCGGCGGCGCGACTTCGCACGCGGCGATTCTCGCGCGTCAGGCGGGCATTCCCGCACTGGTGGCAGTCGGCGACGCATTGCATGCGATTCCCGAAGGCACGCAAGTGGTGGTGAACGCCACGACCGGCCGCCTCGAATTCGCGCCGACCGGGCTCGACGTTGAACGCGCACGTCTGGAACGCACCCGTCTCGCCGGTGTGCGCGAAGCCAATCGCCGCACCTCGCAGCAAGCCGCCGTCACGTCCGATGGCCGCGCGATCGAAGTGGCCGCGAACATCGCCACGCTCGACGACGCGAAGACCGCCGTCGAAAACGGCGCCGATTCCGTCGGCCTGTTGCGCACCGAACTGCTGTTCATTCACCGCGCCGCTGCGCCGACCACGGACGAACATCGTCAGAGCTACCAGGCAATCGTCGACGCGTTGAGCGGTCGCACCGCGATCATCCGCACGCTGGATGTCGGCGCGGATAAGGAAGTCGACTATCTGACGCTGCCGCCCGAGCCGAATCCCGCGCTCGGCTTGCGCGGCATCCGCCTCGCGCAAGTGCGCCCGGACCTGCTCGACGACCAGTTGCGTGGTCTGCTCGCGGTGCAGCCTCTCGGCGCCGTGCGCATCCTGCTGCCGATGGTGACCGATGTCGGCGAATTGATCCGGATCCGCAAACGCATCGACGAATTCGCTCGCGAATCGGGCCGCACGGAGCCAATCGAAGTCGGCGTGATGATCGAAGTGCCGTCGGCGGCGCTGCTTGCCGATCAACTCGCGCAACACGCGGATTTCCTCTCGATCGGCACCAACGATCTGACGCAATACACGCTCGCCATGGATCGTTGCCAGGCCGACCTCGCCGCCCAGGCGGACGGCTTGCATCCGGCTGTGCTGCGGTTGATCGCAGCCACCGTGCAAGGTGCCGACAAGCACGGCAA
Source organism: Burkholderia sp. WP9 (assembly GCF_900104795.1). Classification (NCBI taxonomy): domain Bacteria; kingdom Pseudomonadati; phylum Pseudomonadota; class Betaproteobacteria; order Burkholderiales; family Burkholderiaceae; genus Burkholderia; species Burkholderia sp. WP9. The sequence goes on along the minus strand of NZ_FNTG01000001.1, from coordinate 3,159,315 downwards.
ATGGGTCGGTGTGTGCGGCGCGCTTGCGGGCGATCCGCTCGCCATGCCGCTGCTTATCGGCCTTGGCGTGACCGAGCTTTCGGTGGACCCGGTGTCGGTGCCGGGCATCAAGGCGCGCGTGCGCAACCTCGATTATCAGCTGTGCCGTCAACGCGCGCAGGATGCTCTCGCGCTCGAATCGGCGCAGGCGGTAAGGGCAGCAAGTCGCGAAACCTGGCCTTTGGACTGAACCCCACACGGTCCGCAGCCGGCTTCGCTCAGTCATTAACCCGAGCTACAAGACTCAACGACGACGTGCGATAGCGACGTTCGACAACGACGTTTAACAAAGAGACAAAGGATTGGAGGTATCAATGGATGGGAATCCGTTTCTGAAAATTCAGCGGCTGGGACGCGCGCTGATGCTGCCGATCGCGGTGCTGCCGGTTGCCGGCCTGCTGCTGCGACTCGGCCAGCCCGATGTGTTCAACATCAAGATGATCGCCGACGCCGGCGGCGCGATCTTCGACAACCTGCCGCTGCTGTTCGCGATCGGCGTGGCGGTCGGCTTCGCGAAAGACAACAACGGCGTGGCGGGTCTGGCCGGTGCGATCGGTTATCTGATCGAAGTCGCCGTGATGAAGGACATCAACGACAAGCTCAACATGGGCGTGTTGTCCGGGATCGTGGCGGGTATCGTCGCGGGGTTGCTGTACAACAGGTACAAAGACATCAAGCTGCCCGATTACCTCGCCTTCTTCGGAGGGAAGCGCTTCGTGCCGATTGTCACGGGGGTGGTGTGCCTCGTGCTCGGCATAGCGTTCGGCTACGTGTGGCAACCGGTGCAAGCCGTGATCGATACGGCCGGCCACTGGCTGACCACCGCGGGCGCGCTCGGCGCGTTCGTGTTCGGCGTGCTGAACCGTTTGCTGCTCGTCACGGGTTTGCATCACATCCTCAATTCGCTCACGTGGTTCGTGTTCGGCACCTTCACGCCGCCGGGCGGCGCGGCGGTGACGGGCGACCTGCATCGCTTCTTCGCGGGCGACCCGACTGCGGGCACCTTCATGACGGGCTTCTTCCCGATCATGATGTTCGGCCTGCCGGCTGCCTGTCTTGCGATGTTCCATGAAGCGCCGAAGGAGCGCCGCGCGGTGGTCGGCGGCCTGCTGTTCTCGATGGCGCTCACGTCGTTCCTCACGGGCGTGACCGAGCCGATCGAATTCAGCTTCATGTTCCTCGCGCCGGGGCTGTACGTGATCCACGCGCTGCTGACGGGTCTCTCGCTCGCCATCTGTTCGGCGCTCGGTATTCACCTCGGCTTCACCTTCTCCGCGGGCGCAATCGACTACGTACTGAACTACGGCCTGTCGACGAGAGGCTGGTGGGCGATTCCGATCGGCCTCGTGTATATGGTGGTGTACTACGGACTGTTCCGCTTCTTCATCCGTAAGTTCAACATGGCGACGCCGGGCCGCGAGCCGGCCGCAGCCGACGAACAGGCCGACTCGTTTGCCGCTGGCGGTTTCGTTTCGCCGGTCGCCGGTGCGGCCGTGCCGCGCGCGCAGCGTTATATCGCCGCGCTCGGCGGTGCAGCGAATCTGTCGGTGGTGGATGCGTGCACGACGCGTCTTCGTCTGTCGGTAGTCGATTCGAACAAGGTCTCCGAAAACGAACTGAAAACGATTGGCGCACGCGGCGTGCTCAAGCGCGGGTCGACCAATGTGCAGGTGATCATCGGACCGGAAGCGGACATCATCGCGGACGAAATCCGCACGGTGATCGCGCAAGGCGGCGGCGATGCGGTGAAGCAGGTGGCTGCTGCTCCGGCTCCTACTATGGCGGCTGCGCCGGTTACGCCGGCTATGGCATCGGGCGCGCAAGGCGGCCCGCTCGATCCGGATTCGTTGCGCTGGCTCGCCGTGTTTGGCGGCGCGGGCAACGTAGTGTCGCTGGATGCAGTGGCGGCAACTCGTCTGCGTATCGTCGTGCGTGACCCGTCGGCGGTCGATCGTCAACGCCTGGCGACGCTCGACACAGCATGGGTCGCGGCGGACACGTTCCATATCGTCGTCGGCGATGCCGCGCAGCGCTACGCAGAAAAGCTGGCGACGCGTCTGTCGCCGGGTACGGGCGCCGGGTACGGGCGCCGGTGCGGCGCCGCTGCCCGCGTAATTTTATCGACGCTTCGAACCGCGCTGACTTCGGTCTATCGGGCGGTTCGGTTCGCAAGCCACGATGTTCGGAAAGCCTCCGTTAACCCCGGAGGCTTTTTTTATGCACGGCAGTTACCGATATACAGCGGTGCGGCGCAGTAGCGCAGAGACGGTTTATTCTGAAAATAATTGGGTAAGCTAACTAATGACATTCGAGCGCCTTGTCATACCGGCAAGGCGTTTTCGTTCAAGCTCAGGAGTTACCCATGTCAATGCGAGCGGCAATCTGCCTCTTGTTCTTCCTGCCAGCCGGCGCTGCGTACGCCGGTGGCCAGTTCAATGTTCAATGCGCGTATTCGCACACGCTGCCGGACGATGCGATCGTCTTTCCGGGGCAGCCTGGCAGGGCCATGGTGCACGACTTTTTTGGCAACACGGGCGCCGATGCATACAGTACCTACTACTCCCTGAACGACAACAAGGTCACCACCTGTAATGTCGCGGCGGACCCTTCCTCGTACTGGGTTCCGCAATTGAAACGCGCGTCGGGGATTGTCGTGCCGGGCTATCAGAAGACCTACTACAAGAACGATCAGCCGGTGGTGCCGCTGCACACGATTCCCGATGGCCTGGAAATGCTGGCTGGCGATCACCGTTCATCCGTGCCCAAACCGCAGATCAACTATCTGTGCCGCGGCGGCTCCTACACCCAGATCGCGCCGACCAACTGCCCGGTCGTAACGGACAGCAGCGGCACTTACGCGCAGCTCGATATCTCGGTCCATTTTCCGGATTGCTGGGACGGCCGCACTCTTGTGCCGAACATGGCCAGCCACATCATGAACATGGCCTACCGGCAGGCGGACGGAAAATGTCCGGCCGCCTATCCCGTCAAGATTCCGGAACTGCAACTCAATGTTGCGTACGACTTGGGGCAGGATCCTGACCTCTCCACCGCGCAATTGTCGATGGATCCGATTTTCGTGAATGGCACGTGGGTGCCGCAATGGGGAAGCCTGTATACCGCGCATGCGGACTTCATCAACGCGTGGAAGACCGATTCGCTGCAGTACGCCGTGGACAACTGCTCGAATGCGAACATTGCGTGCAGCAACAGCATCCCGACGTACTACTCGAAAGCCAGCGCCGATGTGTGGGTGGATGGCCGCGGCGTCACGCATGCGAGCGATAGCACGATGACCTCGGACGCAGGAAGTGTCGTGCTGATCAAAGTCCCGACGCCCAACAATCTGAAGGATTATCCGTACACCAACTCGTATCTGCAGACACTTGCGCAGAACGTCACGGACACGAGTGCGGTGACGCTGGATATCTACGCTGCTTCCACGAACTGGGACGATGTCGCCAACCTGCCGACGGCGGCCGCCTGCAACACGAACCAGCGAATCGGCGGCATCTACCTGGATAGTGCATTGCAGCCGCGCATCAACGACATCACGCGATACGTTGCATCGCAAGTCGCAGCGGGGGCGTCGCAAATCGGCGTGTGCATTCGCAACGCAACTGGCCGCACGATTCAGATCTCTTCACGCGACGGGACACGAACACCTGCGCTGTTCATGAAGTAATGTGGGCAACGTGAGAGCGGGCGTGACCGCTTCTCATCTAGCCACGCAAAAAACGGCACCTTGAACCTCGAGGTGCCGTTTCTTTTTTGCGTGGCTATTCGACCGGCGCGCGGCCGGTTGAGCATGCATCAATGCGTCTTATGCTTGCCTGCTTCCACCGGCCGACGCGATTCCAGCCACATCACGTTGATCATGCCGAACGCTAACGCCACGCCGATTCCGAGAATCCAACTGAAATACCACATCACAAACTCCTGTTAAGCGTATTGGCGATCAATACATCGAATGGTGATTTTCTTCGAGCGCTGCCGCAGTCACCTTGCCGCGCATCACGCGATACACCCAGCTCGTATAGATCAGGATGATCGGCAGGAACACGATCACGGCAATCAGCATGATCTGCAACGTCATGCGGCTCGAGGTCGAATCCCACACGGTGAGGCTGCTGCGGCCGTCGAGCGAGGAGGGCATGATGAACGGAAACATCGAGAAGCCCGCCGTGAGGATCACGCCGATGATCATCAGCGAGGTCGACAGGAACGCGCTCTTTTCAAAGCGCGACCGCGCGAGCAACGCGGCCAGCACGCCGCCCACCAGGCCGGCTACGGGAGCGGCCACCATCCACGGATAGGTGGCGTAGTTGGTGAGCCACAAGCCCGGTGCGCCGATCACGCTCTTCAGCAGCGGATTGGCAACCGTATCGAGCGGCGCCGCATCGACCAGCTGGTAGCCGCCGATCATCGTGGCGATCAGCGCGCCGGCAATCAGGAACAGCACCACGGCCGCGAACGAAGCGATGCGCAGCGCGAGCGACGCGCGTTCGGCCACAATATCGTCCGCTTTCATCTTCACGAAGGCGGCGCCGTGCGCGGCCAGCATCGACACGCTGACGAGCCCGCACAGCACCGCGAACGGATTGAGCAGCGCGAAGAAGCCGCCGTGATAGGTGACGCGCAAGTCGGTGTCGAACGAGAACGGCACGCCTTGCAGCAGGTTGCCGAACGCGACGCCGAACACCAGCGCCGGCACGAAGCCGCCGACGAACAGCGCCCAGTCCCACGCACTGCGCCAGCGCGGGTCTTCACGCTTGCTGCGGTAGTCGAAGCCGACCGGCCGGAAGAACAGCGAGAACAGCACCAGCAGCATCGCGAAGTAGAACCCGGAGAACGAGGCCGCGTACACCAGCGGCCACGCGGCGAACATCGCGCCGCCGGCGGTGATGAGCCACACCTGATTGCCTTCCCAGGTCGCGCCCACCGTATTGACGACAATGCGCCGCTCGGCGTCGGTCCTGCCGATGAAGGGCAGCAGGATCGCCGCGCCCATGTCGAAGCCGTCGGTGAGCGCAAAGCCGATCAGCAACACGCCGATCAGCACCCACCAGATGAGTTTGAGGCTTGCATAATCCATGATGATCTTTTCCCTTGAAACTCGGTGGCGGCGAATCAGGCGGCCGTGTTGGTCGGCAACGGCTGGTTCAGCGGCTGATTCGGCGGCTGTTGTTCATGGTGGTAACGGCCCGTATGCAGCGACGAGGGACCGAGCCGCGCATACTTGAACATCAGCATGATCTCGATGATGAACAGCACCGTGTAGAACACCACGAAGCCCCCGATACTCAGATACAGGTCGCCTGCCGTCAGGCTCGAGGCCGACAGGCTGGTGGGCAGAATGCCCGCGATGGTCCACGGCTGGCGGCCCACTTCCGCGACAATCCAGCCGAATTCCGCCGCGAGCCACGGCAGCGGAATCGCCCACACGGCCCAGCGCAGGAACCAGCGGCGCTTCTCCAGCAGCAGCGAGCGCTGCGCGCAGAACCAGAACGCCAGCACGAAGGTCGCGAGGAACAGGATGCCGAGGCCCACCATCAGGCGGAACGAGAAGAACACGGGCGCCACCGGCGGGATCGTTTTCTTTGCGGCCTGGGTGATCTGGTCGGGCGTGGCGTCGGTGACGTTCGCGGTGAACTGCTTGAGCATCAGGCCGTAGCCGAGGTCCTGCTTGTGCGCGTCGAAGGCGGCTTTGGCTTCGTCGGTGACGTCGCCCTGTTTCAGCTTCTGCAGCGCGGCGTAGGCGAGCATGCCGTTCCTGATGCGCGCCTCGTTGCGCACCATCAGGTCCTTCAGGCCGACCACGGGTTCGTCGAGTGAGCGCGTGGCGATCAGGCCGAGCGCGTAGGGAACCCGGATCGCGTAGTCGGTACGTTCTTCCTTCTGGTTCGGTATCCCGATGATCGTAAACGGTGCCGGCGCAGGCGCGGTTTCCCATTCGGATTCGATCGCGGCCAGTTTGACCTGCTGGACTTCGCCGGTGCGGTAGCCGGATTCGTCGCCGAGCACGATCACGCACAGCGTGGAGGCGAGGCCGAACCCGGCGGCGATCGCGAACGAGCGCAGCGCGAATTCGGTGTCGCGGCGCTTGAGCAGATACCACGACGACACGCCGAGCACGAACATCGAGGCCGTCACATAGCCCGCCGAGACAGTGTGCACGAACTTGACCTGCGCGACCGGATTGAACAGCACGGAGAAGATGCTGTCGAGCTCCATGCGCATGGTCTGATAGTTGAAGGTGGCGCCGACCGGATTGTTCATCCAGCCGTTGGCCACCAGAATCCACAGCGCCGAGAGGTTCGAGCCGAGCGCGACGAGGAACGTGACACCCACGTGCTGGACCTTCGAGAGACGCTTCCAGCCAAAGAAGAACAGGCCGACGAAGGTGGACTCGAGGAAGAACGCCATCAGGCCTTCGACGGCGAGCGGCACGCCGAAAATATCGCCCACGTAATGCGAGTAGTACGACCAGTTGGTGCCGAACTGGAATTCGAGCGTGAGGCCGGTGGTGACGCCCATGGCAAAGTTGATGCCGAACAGCTTGCCCCAGAACTGGGTCATGTCCTTGTAGATCTGCTTGCCGGTCATCACGTAGACGGATTCCATGATGACGAGCAGCCAGGACAGGCCGAGCGTGAGCGGCACGAACAGGAAGTGATAGAGCGCCGTGATGGCGAACTGGAGGCGCGACAGTTCTACGACTTCGCTAACGGGCATGTTGATCACCTTGGGACGGATGCGAGGCAGGCGCGGACAGCAGCGCCTGCGCGACTTGCTCAGGCGGGAGCGACATGTGCTCTGCCTGTGGATGGTTGAAGAACGCGTATTTGAGCGCCATCAGCAGTGCGAATTTGATGGCGAGGACGATGGCGATGTCCCGCGCCAACGTCGGACCGCGCACCCAGCCGTGGAACCTCTTGCGCAGGCTCGGGCGGCGGACGGTATTGCGATTGAGGGCTATGGTCATGATCGGTAGAAGGCAACTTCACACCGGTGAATCCGGCTGGCGCCAAGCCGCTTGAACGCATCAACGGTCTGGCGAATGCATCCCGATTCTAGGAGCAGAACCTCGCGCGCAACGGTTCCGTGCTGCGGCATTGGGTCGCGAGACTTGCGTCGTTTGACCAGTATTGCTATCGGGTTTGTGTTACGTCAAGAAACGCGTTGACCTTGCATTGGGTTGCACGCATGCGGGCGCCTGGGGGGGCATGCGGCGGCGCGGGCGAAAAAAAGCCCCGCCGTCTTGCGAGGGCGGGGCTTTAGCGGTTGGCTACCGCGCGCCGGGCGAACCGGCATGCTGAAACGCTTCAGGCTTTACGCATATTCGGTGAGTGCACCGCGCATCTTCTTCATTGCGCTCGCCTCGATCTGGCGAATCCGCTCGGCCGATACGCCAAACTCGTCGGCGAGTTCGTGCAGCGTCGAGCCACCCGAGCCGTCGTCTTCCACCTTCAGCCAGCGAGCCTCGATGATGCGGCGGCTGCGGGCGTCCAGTGCGTCCAGCGCGCTTGCGATACCGTCGCTTTGCAGCTTGTCGCGCTGACGCGAAGCCAGCACGGCGGTCGGTTCGCTATGCGAGTCGGCCAGATAGGCGATCGGTGCGTACGACTCTTCGCCGTCTTCAACCTGGCCTTCCAGCGCGATGTCGCCGCCGGACAGACGCGTTTCCATTTCGGAAACTTCTTCGCGCTTCACGTTCAACTCTTTGGCCAGATCGTCGATCTGGTCCGGCGTGAACGCGCCCAGCCCTTGCTTGTGGCTGCGCAGATTGAAAAACAGCTTGCGCTGCGCCTTGGTCGTGGCGACTTTCACCATCCGCCAGTTGCGCAGAATGTATTCGTGGATCTCGGCCTTGATCCAGTGCATGGCGTACGACACGAGGCGCACGTTCTGCTCCGGATCGAAGCGCTTCACGGCCTTCATCAGGCCGATATTGCCTTCCTGGATCAGGTCGGCGTGCGGCAGTCCATAACCCAGATAGTTGCGCGCGATCGATACGACCAGCCGCAGGTGCGACAGGACGAGACGGCGCGCGGACTCGAGGTTGTCCTGCTCGCGAAATTCGGTGGCGAACTGGCGTTCTTCCGCCGGCGTCAGCATCGGAATCCGATTTACGGCCTGGATGTAGGCGTCGATATTGCCCAGTTGACCGGGCAGCAGCGAGGAATGCGAGAGCGCCAGCGCACCTGCCGAAGCGGCCTTAGCCGACGACGGGCTCAGAGTACTCGGAAGGGTCATTGCATGGCTCACGTAGGAAACTCCTTTGGAATCAGACAAAAGCTTGTTCAGGTAACGACTCCAGCGTTGGATGTTAGCACTCTGATTTACCGAGTGCTAATACTTAGAGGGCGTAGGGCCTTCTAGGTTCCGCAAATCGCTATTGAAATTCACGATCCAATAGCCATGGTACGCCTTCTTCAGCACCTCTGTTTGGAGCGTAGAAGTTACCTGTCAAAGCGCATTTGAGACGATAAGTGACCGATATTTGCTGAATTTGAAGTGACTAATTGCGAAAAATTGGATTCCTTCATACGATCCACTTAATCGAGATTGACCTTAGAATACGCAGAACTGTTACGAATTGTTCAACGTTCGGCGGAGAGCGGGTGTTAGATGAACAACAAAAAGAATGTTTTGCGTGGTCTGGCTCTAAAAATTGCGACAGGGGCGGTACTGGTGGGAATGTCGGCATTGGCTTCGGCGGACCAGTTCGGCGTACAGGTGGCCGGTGGACTCGGCGATCGTCACGTCAAGAAACTCGATCTGGGAATCGTCTGGGATCCGGATCTGACCTGGTGGCAGATCGGCGACTGGCATTTCTCGCTGATCGGCGAAGCGCATGTGGCATGGTGGCACACCAACGAAGGCAACGTGCACGACAATATCGCCGAGGTTGGCGTGACGCCGATCATCCGCTTCATCAAGGAATCGGGCCCGATCCGCCCGTATGCCGAGGTGGGCGCGGGCATCCGCTTGCTTTCGAGCCCTCGGCTATCTTCGACCTTCACGCTGGGCACGGCGTTCCAGTTCGCCGACATGGCCGGTGTGGGCATGCAGTTCGGCAACCGCCAGCAGTATCAGGCGGGATATCGCTTCCAGCATATTTCCAACGGCGGTATCAAAGAGCCGAATCCTGGTATAAATTTCCACCAGCTATATCTGCAATATAACTTCTGACGACCGTGGCCACGTTCGGCTCATCGGTGCGAGGGGCTGAGCGATGGTGGCAAAGATATTCGAAGCGATTCGCGCGGTCGAGCGAGAGCGTTTTCGTGCAATGGTCGACGGCGACGGCCAGTCGCTCGACTCGCTGCTCGCGGATAACGTGAGCTACGTTCACACGAACGGCAAGCGGGAAACGAAGCGGCAGTTCATCGACGGGATTGTCGCGGGGCGCCGCCGCTATCGGCAGATCGAGGTGCAGTCGCAAGATCTGCTGCCGGTCGGGCGGGAAACCTGCGTGGTCACCGGCCGGGCTTTGATCGAAATGGAAGCGAACAACGGCGCGCTGCTGTTTCCGATTGCCTACACGGCGATCCATACGCAGGAAGACGGGCAATGGCGCCTGATCGCCTGGCAAGCGACGCGTTGCGCAATCGAGTGAACCTTTTGAGCTCACTCTATCGGGCCGGTTGCGCCTTTTGAGCGTCCGGTTGCCACGAGCGAGCGGGTAGCTCGCTTGTGGTTTGCGTGTGTCCCGCGCATGTGCCGCTTTGGCTTCGGCGTGGGGCTGATCGCGGCCTCACTTGCGGCCTGATTCGAGGCCTTACCCAAGGCCTCTCCCGGAGCCAGATTGTCAGGCCGCGACGCTCTCCTGATCCACACCGCTCCACTCGCGACTACCCATCGTTTCGGCCTCGACCATGACAGTCTTTTCCGCCGCGACGCCTTGACGCGCCCCATGCTTCGCCTGAATCACCGTATCGCCCGCATACGGGTGCCGCGGATCCACCGGCAACTGGTTGCACCGCTCCACCACGCGCCGGATCGCCGCCATATCCGAGAAATCGAGCCCCGTGTCGATGCCTTGCGTAGCCAGATTCATCGCGAGCGCGACGAGATCGACATTGCCGGTGCGCTCGCCGTTGCCGAACAGACAGCCTTCGACGCGGTCCGCACCCGCCAGCAGCGCCAGTTCCGCGGCGGCCACGGCGGTGCCGCGATCGTTATGCGGATGCACGGACAGCACGATGCTGTCGCGATAGGCGAGATTGCGATCCATCCATTCGATCTGGTCGGCGAATACGTTCGGCGTCGCCGCCTCCACGCTCGCGGGAAGGTTGACGATCATTTTGTGATCGCGCGTGGGCCGCCATGTCTGCGCCACCGCGTCGCATACCTCGCGCGAAAACGGCAGCTCGGCGGTATTGAACGTTTCGGGCGAGTACTGGAAGGTCCAGTGCGTGCCGGGCCGCGCCTGCGCATGGGCCTTGATGATTTGCGTGCCCTCCACGGCCAGCGCCTTGATTTCAGCCTTCGACTGGTTGAAAACGATCCGGCGAAACGTCGGGCAGATTGCGTTGTACAAATGCACGATCGCGCGCGGCACGCCTTCCAGCGCTTCGAATGTGCGCGCGATCAGTTCCGCTCGCGATGGCATGAACACCTCGATCGTCACGTCGTCGGGAATGCGGTTTTCCTCGATCAGCTTGCGGACGAAATCGAAATCCGTTTGCGATGCCGACGGATAGCCCACCTCGATCTCCTTGAAACCGATTGCGACCAGCATCTCGAAGAATTCGAGTTTTTGTGCGGCGTTCATCGGCTCGATGAGCGCCTGGTTGCCGTCGCGCAAATCGGTGCTCATCCAGACCGGCGCCTGGTTGATCGTGCGGCTCGGCCATTTGCGGCCGGTCAGTCGTACAGCGGGGAAGGGGCGGTATTTTTCAGCGGGATTGCGCAACATGGTGAGCCTCGTTCGTGGTGTCGTCTGCAAAAGGGTGTGGCGTCGAGCGGTTGGCGGACTGCCACGGGTGCACCGTCCGCCAACCGGTGGTTAGCGGCAGTAACGAACGGGCGCGAACGAACAGCGTCATCGAGATGGCGAAAACGGACGTGGAGATGGCCCATGCGACGTGCATTTGATCCTCGTGCTTCGTCCGCGCGGTAAACGGACGAATGCAAACGACTACGGGTGGTGAAGAACTACGCTTTGGGATGAAACGGGAACAGCTGGGAGGACCGGACGAAGGCAACGCGGTTGCCGACGCGCCGACGCTACGCCTGACTTACGCTAGGCGTAGCGATAGGGGCCGCGCTAGGCGGCCGGAGGTAATTCGGAGGGTGTTCGGAAGGGAACGCATGGGTCTAATGTATGACGGCGCGCGACAGCGTGTCAACCCGCCGCGCTCGCGCCGGGCGACGGCGAGCGAGTCGTCGCGCTTACTGCGAGGCCGTCACACCGGCATTCTGGCGACGTCCACGATCAGTTCGACCTGCCGTTCGATCGCGCTCGGCACCGGCGCCTCGCCACGCAGGACGGCGCTGATCCAGGCGGCTGTCGTCGGCGCGTCTTTGGCCTCGGGCAAGTCGACTTCCGGCGCATCGGGCGACGAGCGTTCATGCGGCACGCGTGTTTCGCAGATCCCGTCGTGCAGCCAGTCGACCTGCACCTGACGGCGCGTATCCGCCACCGCTTCGCCTTCCGTACCGCGCGCGAGCAGGGCGCCGCCGGCTGCCGCGTCCGGGTGTGTGTTGAACAGTTGAGTGAGACTGTCGCGATAGGGCGGGTGCGTGTAGTTCACGAGGCGCAATCCCGCGGGCGCGAACGGTTGCAGAATCTTTACCAGCGTGTGCGTCGAATTACGCACGCCCATGCGCCGGCGCAGCGCGAGCAGGCGCGCGAGTTTCGGCGCGAGCATGTCGATCGGCGCGAACGCAAGGCGGCGCTCGGCGAGACCGTCTTCGATGTCGGCGAGCGAGCGCGCGTGCGGAATCTGCAGATGCGTGAAGATTTCCGCGCTCGTCACGCGGCCCGGATCTTCGGTTACGCCATGCACCAGCACCGGCACGCCTTCGCGAGCCAGCAGCAGGGCGAGCAGCGGCACCAGATTCGGCTGCTTGCGCGCGCCGTTGTAGGTGGGTATCGACACGGGCCGAAACGCGCCGTGCGGCAGATGAACCGGCTCGAACGACGCATGCGCGCCGGCCAGCATCGCGGCGAGTTCGTCGGCGGTTTCGCCCTTCACGCGATACGCGAGCAACACCGCGCCGAGTTCGAGATCGGCCACGCGGCCGTCGAGCATGGCGGTGTAGAGGGCGCGCGTATCGTCGGCAGTCAGCGCGCGGGCGCCGTTGGGGCCCCGGCCGATTTCCTTGATGAAGCGGGCGCAGGGGAAGGGATTGGCGGTGTCGGCGGAGTCGGTCATCGGGCGCAGTGGGACGTATTGGCGTGCCGCCTCGGAGCGGTCGGCCATGGTATTCAAGAGACGCTATTCAGTGTGAGTATCGCATCTATGGCGATCCGGCGAGGCAGCGCGTCCGCGGTTCGGGCCTTGCCGGTTCACGCCGAACTGCTGCGCGCGGCGCTTTGCCGCGCGTTACACTCGATGTTTTATTGCCGCGCTGGCGGCATACATCAACGAACGGAGAACGGGATGAGTTACGTGTTTGCACCCGCACCGGTGGTCGCGGTGCCGGTGGTGGGATCCAGCGAGCAATTCGCGGTGCGTCGCATCTACTGCGTGGGCCGCAATTACGAGGCACATGCGCGGGAGATGGGACACGATCCTGATCGCGAACCGCCGTTCTTCTTCACCAAGCCGGCTGACGCCGTGCTGTACGTCGCGCCTGGCGCCACCGGGGAGTTTCCTTATCCGTCGCAGTCGAAAAACGTCCATTTCGAAATGGAAATGGTGGCGGCGATCGGCAAGGGCGGCAAGAACATTCCGGCCGAAACCGCGCTCGACCACGTCTACGGCTACGCGCTCGGTCTGGACATGACGCGTCGCGATCTGCAGGCGGAAGCGAAAAAGCTCGGCCGTCCGTGGGACACCGCGAAGGGCTTCGATCACTCGGCGCCGCTCGGCCCGATCCATCCGGCGGCCACGGTCGGCCATGTCGGCAAGGGCGCGATCTGGTTGTCGGTCAACGGCGAGGAAAAGCAAAGCTCGGACGTGTCGCAACTGATCTGGTCGGTGGCCGAGACGGTCGCTTATCTGTCGACGCTGTTCGAATTGCAACCCGGTGATCTGATTTTCACCGGCACGCCGGAAGGCGTCGGCGCGGTGGTGCCGGGCGATCTGATGAAGGGCGGCGTGGACGGGCTCGGCGAGCTCAGCGTGCGCGTCGTCTGACGGCCGGTTGGGGGAGACAGACAACATGAAGCTCTACAGCTATTTCCGTAGTTCGGCGTCCTATCGCGTGCGTATTGCGCTGAACGTGAAGAATCTGCCGTATGACTACGTGCCGGTCCACCTCGTGCGCGACGGCGGCGAGCAGTTGAAGCCCGAATACCGGAAAGTGAATGTGGACGGCATCGTGCCGACCTTCGTCGACGGCAACGACGTGATGCCGCAGTCGCTCGCGATCATCGAGTATCTGGAAGAGACGCACCCTGAGCCGCCTCTGCTGCCCGTGGCGCCGGCCGATCGCGCGTATGTGCGTGCGCTGGCACTGCAGGTGGCGTGCGAGATTCATCCGCTGAACAATCTGCGCGTGCTGAAGTATCTGAAGCACACCTTGTGTGTCGACGACGATGCCAAGGACGCGTGGTACCGGCATTGGGTGGAAGCAGGTTTCGCGACGTTCGAAGCACACGTCGCGGGCGACTCGCGTACCGGCAAGCTGTGTTTTGGCGATACGCCCACGATCGCCGATACCTGCCTGATTCCGCAGGTGTTCAACGCGCAACGCTTCAAGGTCGACACCGCGAAGTTTCCGACGATCCAGCGCATCTACGACTACGCAATGCAACTTGATGCGTTTGCCCGCGCGGCGCCAGGCGTGCAGCCCGACACCGAGTAAGCCTGCACGATCCGGCTTGCTCCGGTCTGATCGGGGCGGCGGGGTAAAAAAGGGCACTCCGCGGAGTGCCCTTCTTTGCTGTTTCGGCCGTCGCTGCAGTCGCAGTCGCTCTAAGCGCTGTAGCGTTAGCCACCCAGCAACGCGTCGGAAAACTCTTCCGCGCTGAACGGCTGCAAGTCCTCGACCTTTTCGCCAACGCCGATGAAGTACACCGGAATCGGACGCTGCCGGGCGATCGCGGCCAGAATGCCGCCTTTCGCCGTGCCGTCGAGCTTGGTGACGATCAGGCCGGTGAGGCCGAGCGCATCGTCGAAAGCTTTCACTTGCGTGAGTGCGTTCTGGCCGGTGTTGGCGTCGATCACCAGCAGTACCTCGTGCGGCGCGCCGTCTTGTGCCTTGCCGATCACGCGTTTCACCTTGCGCAATTCTTCCATGAGATGCAACTGGGTCGGCAGCCGACCGGCCGTGTCCGCCATCATCACGTCGATCTTGCGCGCACGCGCGGCGCCGACCGCGTCGAAGATCACGGCGGCCGGATCGCCGCTCTCCTGCGACACCACGGTCACGTTGTTGCGCTGGCCCCAGATGGCCAGTTGCTCGCGCGCGGCGGCGCGGAACGTGTCGCCCGCAGCCAGCAGCACCGACTGATCGAAGCTTTGCAGATGTTTGGCGAGCTTGCCGATGCTGGTGGTTTTGCCCGCGCCGTTGACGCCCGCGATCATCATGACGAGCGGCTGCGCGCGGCCGAGCATAAGCGATTTTTCAAGCGGCTTGAGCAGGTCGACCAGCAGTGTGCGCAGCGCCGCCTTGACCTGCTGCGGTTCGGTGAGGCGCTCGGCGCGCACTTTTTCGCGCAGCGCTTCGAGCAGGAATTCGGTGGCGTCGACGCCCGCGTCCGACATCAGCAGCGCGGTTTCGAGCTCTTCGTACAGATCCTCGTCGATCTTCGTGCCGACAAAGATGCCGGTCAGGCTCGAACTCGTTTTCGACAAACCAGTCTTCAGGCGTGTCAGCCATGAGCGCTTCGCGCCTGCGTCCTGCAGCGGAGGCGGAACGATTTCGACGGTTTCGGGCGCGGAATCTTCCGGCTCGGGCTCGATTGCCGCCGGAGCGGCCGCAGCAGGCGCCTCGACGCGAGCCGGAGCCGCCGCCGGACGCGGGGTGGCCGGCGCGACCGGCGCAGGCGCCTGCACGGCGGCTTCGGGCGCCGGGGCTTCTGGCGCGGATTGCGACTCTTCTGGCGCGTTATCGGACTCTTTCGAACCCTTGAATCGTTTGAAAAAGCTGAACATGATCTGGCGTGGTGAGAGCGCGCGCCGATGCGCGCAGCCGGCATGAGACCGGCGGGAGCGGCAGGCAGCGTTGCGATGCGGGATGCAAGGCGCTGGAAGCCGCATATTTTATCAGGCGCGCCGCTGCCCGTCGTATCGGCCGAACGGCCAGGCTGGACGCGCAGCGTCGCTGTGGTAACGTTGGCGCTCCGGCCCTCACGTATCGACGTTGCGGGCGCTTTCAAAACGTAATCGAAACTGCATGCCCCGTTCTGCACCTTCACGCGCCCATGGCGCTTCGTCCAAAGGCGGCAAGCCGCACGCCATCCGTATCATCGGCGGTGACTGGAAGCGCACGCCTTTGCCCGTGCTCGATCTCGACGGCCTGCGCCCCACGCCCGACCGCGTGCGCGAGACGCTGTTCAACTGGCTGGGCCAGAATCTGGACGGCCAGCGCTGCCTCGATCTGTTCGCTGGCAGCGGCGCGCTGGGCTTCGAGGCCGCGTCGCGCGGCGCCGCCCGGGTGTTGATGGTGGAGCGCAATGCGCGGGCCGCCAGCCAGTTGCGCGCTAATCAGGAACGCCTGTCGGCGCGCACGATCGAAATTGCTGAAGCCGACGGTTTGCGTCTTGCCGCGAGTCTCGCGCCCGGTTCATTCGACGTGGTGTTTCTCGACCCGCCGTTCGGCGAAGATCTGCTCGGCAAGGCGCTCGCACTCGCGGTGCCGCTCGTCAGTGCAGACGGATTTCTTTACGTGGAAGCCGGCGAGGCGCTCGAAGTAGAGGGAAACGAGACGCTCGCCGGGTGGGAAATCGTGCGGCAAGGGAAAGCGGGCGCTGTCCACTTTCATTTGCTGCAGCGCGAAAATAAGGAATAATGCGCGTTCCAAAACAAGCGCCGGGCGGTCTGCCGTCACGTGCGCGGTCGCTGCCAAATGCGTCGCGTGGACGCTTTGACGTGCCCTTTGTCTGAAGAGAGGAGAAGTCTCATGGTAGTCGCCGTGTACCCGGGCACGTTCGATCCGCTGACGCGCGGTCACGAAGACCTCGTTCGGCGCGCGTCGAGCATTTTCGACACGCTGGTGGTCGGCGTCGCCGACAGCCGTAACAAAAAGCCATTTTTTACGCTCGAAGAGCGCCTCGACATTGCTCACGAAGTGCTCGGGCACTACCCGAACGTTCAGGTAATGAGTTTCAAGGGGCTATTGAAGGATTTCGTGCGCAGCAATAACGCGCGGGTGATCGTGCGTGGCTTGCGGGCCGTGTCGGACTTCGAATATGAGTTCCAGATGGCCGGCATGAATCGCTATTTGCTGCCTGATGTCGAAACCATGTTCATGACGCCGTCCGATCAATACCAGTTCATTTCGGGCACGATCGTGCGCGAAATTGCCCAACTGGGCGGCGATGTCAGCAAATTCGTGTTCCCGTCGGTCGAGCAATGGCTGAAGGAAAAGGTCGCCGCGCTGGACCCGGCCAACGGCGCTTCGGCGGGGCAACCGTAACCGGCGTAAACTGTCGGTTTGACGGATCAAAGCTGGCTGCGGCCAGCGTGAAGTGAGAGAAGTATGGCCTTGATGATTACCGACGAGTGCATCAATTGAAAATTAGGGTCATATTATCAATTGACCGTAGCTCAAGGCTTGCCAGCATTTTCGATTGCGCCGAAATCATGTTTTGCAACACCTATGCAACATCGGGAGCAAAACATGGCCACATTCAGTCAACGCAATGGCCGTTGGCAAGTGAAGGTAGTCCGTAAGGGATTTCCTACCCAGTACAAATCGTTTGCAACGAAAGCGGAAGGGCAAGTTTGGGCACGTTCTGTCGAAACTGCAATGGATGACGGAACGTGGGTCGATCCGGCCAGCACAACCGACATAACGTTCGGCAAACTGTTAGAGCGATATAGAGAGTCGGTTACGCCGTCAAAGCACAGTCGCCGCAGCGAGGAATATCGTATCGGCAAAATGATGCGGCAGAAAATCGCTGAGTACAGTATGCGCAACCTCACGACCAGCGTGCTTGCTGACTATCGAGATCAGCGTCTAAAGGGCGCATCGAATTCGAGCGTATGTCGAGAGCTTGCAACGATTAGCGCTGTTATCACGCACGCGCAACGTGAATGGGGCCTCAGTATGACCAATCCGGCAAAGCTTGTGAAAAGACCGCGATTGCCGCCCGGTAGAAGCCGCATATTGAAACCAACTGAGATCGATCGCCTGATGCATGAACTAAATGCTGAACGGCACGATTTGCGCAGCAAATGGTTGGTACCACTAATTAAACTCGCGCTCGAAACCGCGATGCGTCAGGGGGAATTGTTGTCTCTGCTGTGGAAGCACGTTGACCTTGAGGACCGAATTGCATATCTGCCTATGACAAAGAACGGAAAGGACCGGCACGTGCCGTTGAGTACTGCTGCGATCGCAATTTTGGACCGCCTTGAGCGTGTTGAGGAGCGTGTTATCCCCATCAGTCAGAACGTCGTTTTGTGTGCATGGCCGCGAGCCTGCAGACGCGCCGGTATCGAAGACTTTCATTTCCACGATCTGCGGCATATGGCAACAACGAACCTAGCGAAGAGGCTGCCGAACGTTATCGAACTCGCATCCGTAACCGGGCATTCCAATGTGCAAATGTTAAAGCGCTATTACCATGTGTCTGCAAGGGAGCTAGCTCAAAAGCTCGGCTGAGAATGGAAGGGCGTCCCCCTGCTGTTCGTTCTGCGAGGTTGTGTACAGAGTAAACAGGGAAACGAGGCGAAAAAGTTGTTGTCAGTGTACGCGTCACCCCTGTCGTTGACGAACCAAAGGATGACAGGGGCCCGATTGCATTAGATTGGCTTAGAGTTGATTTTCGCCAGTTGCTGCTGCGTCTTCTGGAGTTTCAGACGCAGGGCTGCCGACTTTGCTGCTCGGGTTGCACGCTTAGCGGCTTTCTTTTGCGCATCGACCTGCTGTGTCTGCAGATCAACTTCGCCAATGATTTCGATGTATCGCATGATTGCTACCTCCTTTGCGGATATTTATCAACGCGAGGAGGTAGCGTGTCTGGTCAGTTTGCTGCGAAACCCGATCGCATCGTTGCGCTAACGGCCTCAAGCACTGCGTCCAATTCACCTGCGGCAACGGCAGCCTTCAATGCGTCGAGCGTCGGAATCAAATTGTCGGTTGCACCGACTTCAATACCAGTTTTTCCCTTCGCCAGTTCCAGTACCTTCGCACCATAGCGGACTTGCAGGCAGAGCTTGCCGTTTTCAGCGGTGAACCACCATGCACGAACGCGCTTCTGTACCTCCATGTTACGGCGTTCGCCGGTTTCTGCATCCTTGACCGAGCGGAAACGGGTCGGTTGAAACGTTTTTCCTTCCTGCTGTGCTTTCGCGAGTTCCGTCTGCTCCCAGATTTTCGCGATCAAACGATTACGGCGCTGCACGATTTGCGGCAAAGCACCGGGACGTTTCGCTGTGACCAGCTTCAGATTGTTCAGAGTGCTCATGTACCTCTCCTGTGGTGTATGTGCAGGAGAGGATGTATTCCATTCACGCAGAGATCAAATGATTTTTTATTGGAATCCAAACTAAATCTTAGACGATCATTATCCAGCGAGCCATGTGGTTAGCGTAGTTGGGGTTCCAACTCTCTTGTTATAAGGTCCTGTCGAAGATGGGAATACAGTGCGTCTGGGACCTTCCTCGAAGCCGTTCGCCAGCTAAGCCAACATGTTGTCGCGGCGTTGTTGTGTCGCGCTTGGCTTCGATCGGTCGAGTTCTCTGGTCTTGCGTAGCCATGGGCTGTTCAGCCAATTTGGTTTCCGTGAAAACGCTCATGTCTTCGTGACTCGCGGGCTCTTTTTCCGTTCGAGCAGTCTCCACCTCGCTTGTGACGATTGCGTCCTCAGATGCAGCTTGTCTCGGCTTTTTCAATGCAGACATGCGTTCTAGAAGTTCTGCATCTGCGCTTGCAGAGGTATAGTAACCGACTCCAACCGACTGGTTTTCAGACAGGTCACCTTCATGCGGCTTCACTATCACGCTGATGGTTTCGCCTTCCCAATTAAATGCCGCGTTAAACGTCCCGTCAGGCTTAATGAAAACCCAGACCTGATTGTTCGGATCTAGTTGACGCTTGTGAAACGACTTGCCAGCTGCATACTTATGTCGTTTAACATAGTGTGCTTGCCGGATACCGAACCACGTAACGATATTTTCCTCTTTCTTCAGGCGCTTGATTTGCTGCTTGACAGCTTCGCCGTCCGCTTCACCGAGGTGCCGTTTTGCTTTGCGGTAAATTTCACGATCTGTGGACAAATCGAAGCGGACGCGATGCTGGACAGCTTTGTGCGTCTTTGCCTTGAGTCGACTGGGCTCTGTTGAGTACGTCACAAGAAGCACGTTCTTTGCAGTTCCTTGCTTGCCTTCGTTCACGAAGTACTGCACTTCAAAAAACGTAATCTTATTCTTGCCGGGTAGTGCACGAATTTCCATAATTAATTACCAGAAAGACGAAAGGCGGATTAAGTGCGCAACCACTTAATCCGCCTCGCCTTCACATGTTCGCAGAGAATCGCTGCGAATATTTAAATTTAGCTTGTCGGGGAACATTGCCGGTTGCGTCATGCATTGCTCTTAAATTCTATTTATAATCGGCAGTCTGCATGTCCGGAGCCCCCATCACGGAATCGTGTATCTTCTTGTATTCTGTCTTAATCTGGATGTATGAAATACAATAAGATACACGAATCTTATCTGACTTACGTCCGGGGAAAAACAACCACATCCGATATTTCCCCCAGAATGGAAAAGGGATTTATTGGGCGGTGGCTGGTATCGTGTATCTGCAGAGTCAGTTCCACGTCGTGAATGTCGATTAAATCGAGACTGCTGGCGTTGAGAAAGGACGGCTTACGCGAAGTTGGACGTCCCACAACGACCCGGTGCCGTCAATTATCCTTTGGGCCGCAACGTCCGCTTCCAACTGTCCAGCTGCCTTTCGTTCATGCGGGGCAATGCCGCTGGTTGAACTGTCGGTGGTTGATTGGTGGAGCGCGGAACAGCTGTTGGCTGACGAACGCAAGCAAACCGGGATGCGCAAGGGATTCTGAGCGTGTGAAAACTACTAGCCGGAAGATCCGATTGCGGCCGTTGTCTTACCCCCAGCCTCTGGGTCAGAAAGTAGGCAGACGAATTTGGTGTCGGGCTGGAACAACGCGATCAGGTGTTGTTCCAGCAATTTTCGAATGCTATATCCTGAGCCATTTCTGTCGTCCGTTGAATCTTGCAGCAGGCTCAGATCCCGTCACTTACATAGCTCACACGGTAAGTACTAGCGATGTCAGCGCAAGCGTCGTAATAATCTCGAAGATCATGAGGCAATCGGCCGGCGATAGCGCCGACAGGCGCATTGGCGGCTAGCCGACGACAAGTGGATCGAATGTCCGAAACGCGTCGAGTTTCAGCCGCACGTCTTCGTTGAACGAGCGTCGCTTCTGGCCGAACCCAGAAGTACAGGGCGGTCGATGCTCGGCGCATCAGACCCAACTCGCAAACTTCGGCATTCGACCCGAAGCGGTTTGTGAACTCTCCAGCTAGCAGCCGTTCGGGGCCTGCTATTGGCTTGCCGAACCTTTCGAAACTGCCCTGCCTGCGCGATTATATGGCTAGCAATGCGCTAAACAGCGCCTCAATTGGGTTGTTGGGGCTCGAATATTCAAGGTGAATGCCGCTTTGGAACGCCGGATCAAGTATCGGCCTGTCGTTTCTATAAAACAACGCCTCCCGTGAATATACCTGCACAGCATGGTTGCATCGATCGACATCGTCCCCTGTTAGCACGAGCGTCACGAGGCGTGGTTCGACGCTGAACATTGTTGGTCGACTTATGGCCACAGTGATTGTTGGGGTTATCGGAGCCAAGATTTTTGGTGCATAGGGAGCGTTCACGACTGCCTTCACGTTATGAAAAAAGCCATCTCCGTAGATGAACTCCTTATCAGCGGAAAATAACACCGCAAATTTTGCCCGACATCCGATGCTGTCAGCGATCAACCTCTGCGACTGCCGCATATTTAAACCGATGATCGTATTCCGCTCAGGATTTTGAAGCGGACCTCGGAAGCGTTCCGCCAGCGCGACAGATGCCTCACGGTTCATCGGACCACGGACTGCCAACGAAACGACGCATTCCGTAAGCGAGCGAAGCTGATCATCCGATGACTGTTGCGGGACAAACCTTGGCCTGAGGTCACCCCCAGCAATTGATCTTCGCTCAAGACCTTCAAGCCACGTGATCACGGCAGGGAAAACGCTGTCGGCGGCATCAAATTCATCCTCGAAGCTTTCGTCGAATCGCGTCGATTCTTGAGCCGTCCGACCAAGCTTTATGTGGTGTCCATTACCAATCATGCCGAGCTTATCCGGTGGAATGCGCTTCTCAGAGCCGTCGGGTTTAATCCAACCTGCGGTTCCATCTGATGCAGCCCAGTGTCGAGAGACACATCGTGGCCACCAATGGTGTCGTTCGGATTTGAGTTTGTTCATTGGCAGTTCGCACACCGCAATTATTTGATCTCGGACTGTCGCAAACCGTCTCCCAGGACTCACGGCCTTCTCATGAGCCAATTGCGGACCACTCGACCGCAACTCGCGGTGCAGAACCAGACCGAATGCATATCAGCCCGCACGCGCACGCCGTGTGATGATTTTCTTTCACAGAAGGATCAAGCGCCTAGACGAGTCAGGATATCAATCGACAAAGGACGCCCATTGTCGACGATATTGACGGTTGGGTCGAGCGTCTCTTCGTGGCTGGTCACTGCCTTATGCAAATCGCGGGATCTCCTCGAATCTCATCCGCGAGGTCGACTGCGCGCGCCCCCAAGGGACCTTCGAATCGCCCGATAGCAGCTTTTCAAATGAACCAGCTTCTGTGCTTCTCGCTCTCGAAATGCTGCTTCCAGATTACGTATTTGAACGCTTTGGCTCTGCCAGAAATCAACGAGGAAAAGAAAACATCGACAGTGATGGATGCTGCATCCCACGCATCCAAACTGAAGCCGTGTGCGCCGATACCATCTAATGCAGCGGTCGTGTTCGGACAGAATATTCAATCGATGTTTGAGATCGTTCTTCGATAATATGGCGTGTTACTCGGAACGACCGTCTCCCGCTGTAGATAAGGATAAGAAGAGGCCTATAACCGTCGCGAGCATGAACAATGCAACGATAGCGTGCACTGTGACGACAAACCTCGCCAGGTCTGTATTCGGTGTAATGTCGCCGAATCCGATCGTTGTCATGGTTATAAAACTGAAATACACGCTTTTTGGCAGAGAGATAGGTGCTTGAGAAGCCGGCGTTTGGGTAAACGCGTTCAGATACCAATAAACGTAACCCATCGAAAAACCTATTTCAAGGTAGTGACCAAATGCGAAGAAAAGTGATCGACTTGCATCTTTCAGCCCGCGCGCACCCACGGGAAATACTATTTTTAGCAAATAGATGATCGAACTGCATTGAATGATTAAAATGATGGCAACAAGTAATCTTGATTTAGGCAGCGTTATTACTAACGCGAGCGCGAACAAGAACCGACCAAGCAGGTAAAACTCAGCCCAGTCCGGTACGGTTATTCTTCCGCCCGTCAGTTTCTCGCCTAGCCTGGGCACGAACGAGTTTGGAGTCAGGCGTGCGAGCCAAGCTATGACGTTCTTGAATGCATTGAAGACCATTAATACGCCGTAAATAATTTACGTCTCAAAACATCGAAATTAACCCACGATAGGTGTTAAAAATTTGATAAATCAATCGCACCGTGATTCGTTGGGCTGCGTCGAACGCATCCGGATAGCCGAGGATTGTCAACGATTCATCTGCGAATGTCCAATGACTGAAGCTGGCCCGATTTCTGCCGAACCGGACGCTGCATCCCCGATCCGCGCGTTCCGTTGCGTGCTCCAAGTTTTTCCGACAAGGGCAGTTGACTTAGTTCAACGTCTGCTGGACGGCCGCTGCTCACTGCGGTGCAACCGGACCGCCAGCATGGAGAGCAAATGTCCGTTGCAACTGCATGCGTCGGTTCATTTCTCAACGCATTTCCTCTTTCAAGTAGCCGCTCCCCTGAAAATCAAAGCAAATAGCAAAAAGCTTTGCTTCTCGCGCAAGTGCTTGTTTTTTATGACTGCGCAGGCAAGTCACGTAATTGTTGATTTCCATAACCAAAGAACACATCCTCCGATGTATGAAATTCATTGGTTACGGGAGTTGGGCACATGGCGCAGGCAAAGACGTTGACCGAAAAAGAGCTCAGGCAGGTGCTGACCTACGTGTCACTGCATCGTCACGCAGCGCGCAACCGGACCATGCTGCTGACGACGCATTGGGCTGGCATGCGTGTGGGCGAGGTCGCAGCTTTGCGTATCGGCGACGTGGTGAACGCGGACGGCTCGATTAAATCGGAGATCCGCTTGCTGGCGGAACAGACCAAGGGGCGTCATGCGCGAACAGTGTTTATCGGCCAACGGCTTCGCAAAGAACTGGCTTCGTACGTCGCAACCCTCAAGCGTCCGTCAGCAGAGAAGCCGCTGTTTTATACACAGAAGCGGGCCGGGTTCACAGCGAACACGTTGTGCCAGTACTTCCACTGGCTGTACAAGCAAGTCGGCATTGATGGCGCGAGCAGCCATTCAGGCAGACGTACGTTCATTACGAATCTCGCGAACAAAGGCGTTGGTGTCCGCGTGCTGATGTCGCTTGCGGGTCATCGGAATATCGCGACGACACAGGCTTACATCGACGTCAACGACGAAATGCAGCGCGCCGCTGTGGATCTCGTATGAAAATCCTCAGATAGGCCAATAGTTCGATTTGACCATGCTGTGAGTGCACCAGAAACACGAGTTGCGCCAAAGCAATGCGTGGCCGCTGATAAACAGGGGAGATACAGCTAACGAATTGACTTGCCTGGCTGGAATGTTATAAAAATTATAATAATATGCAGCTACCTAATCCGATGCGCTGTCCTTGCGTGCGAGAGGTGTGCGCGCAGCAGCAAGCGAGAAAACTCCCATGAGCTATGAACTCCCCCGCGCTGCTAAGCTGCTTGTCGCGATTGAGAGCAAGTACATTGGCTTCAACGTCGGTCGAACGCATAAGGCGGGGAAGAAGGTCAAGGTGCAACGCAGCCTCGCAGATCCTAGGCTGTTCATCATCTGGTTCAGCAAAACCGAAATCGCCACTATTACTGCGCTTCAGCTCCCGCAAACCATCGAATATACCGACGGGCGTGCGCGGTTGTAATCACGACGCTGATAGCATCTTGGGTGCGATAGGTATGCGCAGCCCCTTCTAACATTATAGTGTCGGTTGAACCGACAGCCGGAAATTGTTAGGTTCCCTTCGCCGCCTTCGCGAAGGCTTCGGCAAGCTTGTCGAAGTGCCGGAGGGCCGCGGGCGTAAGCTCAATCTGTTTGCGTCGCGCGTCCTCTGTGTCGTTGAGCAGCAGCCAGCCCTTTTCCCGCATGGACGTGATGCGAGCATGAAGGGTGGCGGGTGAGCCTAGTTCGCTTTGGGCCATCATGTCCCGGACAGAGAGTCGCTCATTCTTCTGTGCCATGCGGGCAACAAATGCAAGAATCCGCTCCTCGAGCGGATCGAGCGCGGGCAGTGAAGGCAGGCCGCGTATTGCTTCGGTCAGTTGAAGAAACCGGAGATAGATATCGGCAGGGCGAGTCATTCCTCGTGCTCCATATGCGGGGAACCGGATCGAACATTTCGATGAGCTATCATGTTGCTCACCTCACGGCACATACAGAAATTTTACCGCGATGTCTAGCTTACGTTTGCATTTCCTGTCGGTGATCGGCACCGCAGTCGTTTTCATCGTGTCGTTGTGGATCAATCAGGAAGTATTCACGCATACCGAATTCGTGCGCGGCGTGAACTGGATTTACCTGCCTTCGGGTATCCGTCTTCTTAGTACGTTGCTGTTAGGTGGGGACGGTGCAATCGGTCTACTTGTTGCCAGTTGGCTCGTTGACTTCTTCTACTTCTTTCCCCACGATCCGATTCGCTCGTTTGCCGGTGGGATTATCGCGACCGTTGCGCCATACGCGGTGTACAGGTTGGCGCTGGAGCGCTACAAGTTACGTGCGTCTTTAACTAATCTCACCGCGAAGCGACTTCTCGTCCTAGCGCTTGCGTATTCGATTGCGAATCCTGTGTTGCATCATATCTGGTTCTTCTTGCAGGGCGATACTCAGAATATCGTGAACCGGTTTTTCGCAATGTTCGTAGGCGATTTGGCCGGCGCATTGATCATCCTGTATGCGATGAAGGGAGCTTTGGCTTTGTTGCCGACAAAGCGGCGTGCCGACGCCTGAGGAGAATTTCCGTTAGGCACTATTGGCACGTGAACAATCGCAGAGCATTGAGCTTTACAGCTTTACAGTGTGGAAAAGCGAGCGATCGCTCGCCCTCGTCGGGTGATTCAACTTTCTCTCTGATCACCCGACGTTCGCAAACCTATTTCGGCCACTGCAGTAACGCAGGTTTTTCGTTTTTCTCAAACCATGTCTTGCTTGCGGTATACAGCTTTATTGCGTCCGGATTGCTCTCGGATGCAAGTTTCGAGTCGATGAAAATCAGCGTCTTCGCCTTGTCGCCCGAAAACTGATATGCAAGCCACATAGCTTCCAGTGCCTGGTCGTAGCGATGCTCCTTGGCAAGCGTAGTCGCTAACGGTGCCCAAACGCTTGTGCGACGGGGATTCAGTGAAAGTGCCAAAACAGCAGTGTCTTCCGACTTTGCGAGTTGCCCGGATTGCGCGTAAGCATATGCCAGATTGCTGATGATCTCCTGATCGCTCGGGTCGGCTTGGGTTGCCTGCGAGAACAGTCGTATGGCCTCGTCAGGCTTGGACGCATCTAGAGCATTCAGACCTTCTTCGTTGAGCTTACGCGCAGTTGGCCGATTACCTCGCGTCGGTCTTGGGAAACCGTCAATCGTCTTCGCAGCTTCTAGCACGCTTGTCATGTCCTCTGCTTTTGCGGACACAAGCATAGTCTTGACGCATTCTACGTTCGTAGCGCACGGACCGACGGTTCCCCCAGAGATTTTCGTCGCTGTCTGTCCGGCAGGCTGCGTCGCGGAGGATACATCTGGGTAACGCTTGTTGAAATCGGCATCGCTAGAAATATATCGAGAGCAAACCGGCGCGACAACGTCATCGCTAAAGTCCTTGCCGGGTTGAGGATGCATCACAGTTTGATCCCGCAGCACAAGATCCCTTTTCGAGCTTCCAAGTCGCACGGCGTAAGACGCTGCTTGTTGACCAATGCGTTTGGCGAGACTTGCTTGCGAGGTTCCAACGAGTAGATCAGTCACTTCGTCTTTCTTGCCCGGAGAGGCGTCAAGAACACTCTTCTGACATGATAGGCGCGCGGTCACTAAGACGTCATACCGCACGGGTACTTCATTTTCAACCGCAGCGTACGTATTGACAGAGGTCGCCGAGGCCAGCATAGCTACTACAAGTGCTGCTTTTTTTATCACAGTTATCCGCCTTTATGTCGTTTAAATTTTTGATGAGACCGTTTGCCCGAGCTGTTATGCAATCGGCCTATGCGGATATCCCGTTGTTATTTCTAGATGTTTTCGCATGGCCTGGTGTTGCTTGAGTAGGATCGAGATCAATTAAAGATTCGTGTTAATAAGGTTCACGTACTTATTGTTGGATCGAATCTGTCTTGAACAAAGCTCGACAAGGAACTTGGCTCTTTCGTTCGGTGGTTTGCTGGGAGCAGTCGCCAGATTTGCCTCATTGTCGAACACCGCTCGGGTCGCGTCGTCTCCGATCATAGTAGTCACTGAAGCCACTTTTGAGGAGTAGCCATTCGCCGCAATGGTGCTCCGAACTGCTCTCAACTTCTCCTCTGCCGTCTTTCGCATGGGCTCACGTATATCGTTGTCGCTGACTCGATTAGCGATGCTATACCCACAATAGTGCTCTGCCGCATCCTCTGCGACGTCAACTATCGAGAGTTGTTGTGGTGCAGTATCGGTTTGGCTTGCTTGCGCGGCGTTGGATGTGGCTCTATTACATCCAGCCAAAGCGATACTCATGCAGATCGCCGTAGTGAAAAAAGATTTGCGTTTCATTTAGCCTCAATCTAATGAGTAGCCGTCCGTATAAAGTGACGGTTGGCGTTAGCGACATAGCAGAGTGAAAAACTCGTGATCAACAATCTGTGGTTACGAGGCGTTCGTAGAAATCGGCCCAGTCAATTGCAAGAAGCGGAATGGTCCCGTCGCCACGTGTCAAATAGCCGAAGAAGCGGCTCCAGCCATTGAGAAAAATCCCGACTCCGGGACGAAGCACGCAAGGTGGCCTTGCAATCAGGGGATAGCTCGCAGATGAAATCGATATTGCGAGGTTGCTAAGCAATATGGGGTTGCGGGCCGTATCTAATTTTGAGTTCGTCACCCGTGTAGAAAGGAAAGCCTCCGCCGCTTCTACGACGCACTGCGTACTAAGTTCGATAAAAGATCCGCGAACCCCATCCAAAATTCCTGACGCAATAATTTGCTCTGCAGCATCGGTGGTTGTTCGGCTCACTACTGCAAGCTTGGCTTGTTGGGGCAGCATCCGGAACGTTGTCTCGCCGTGTTGGAGTGCATCTTGAAAGACCGGATAGTACGCGAGCCATAGACTAGGAACCCGACCGACCGGTTGCAGAGGCATGTCTAACCGATCGGTCCGTACGACGCGTTCCGTTTTTATGTTTTCTCTCAGGTTCATCGTTATAAAAACTATATCGGTTTGGACAAAAGCACGCAAGGCTCGGCGTACATCGTGAAGCTGACACTTGGATGTCGGCGCCGGCAGAACGAACTTTAGGGGAGGCGCAAATTTTTTCGACGTTGGCGTGGCGCGCAGCCGCCGTTACGAGGAACGGCGGCTGCCGTGGAAGGGCTTGGATGGTAAGGGGAAGTTTAGTCGCGACGGATTCTCGGTACCGGTCGAGAGCAGGACAGAACATGCGTCCGAGTAAGGGGCGCATCCTTCAACGCTTGATCTGCTTTGCTTCCATTGCAGAAAGCGCTTCCATGAAAATTGCCTGCAAGGGTGGCAATGTCTTCTCAAGGATGTCGTATAGGCCCATATCCCGGCTGCGTTGCTCCAATTTTGCTCGATATAGCCGAGCGGCTTCGCATTGCGTGTCGATGGGAACGAGAAGGTACTCGCCGCGCTGGTTCTTCCTAGACTCGATGTCCTCGGCAAGACCGTGTTCCTGCAAGTCGAACGCGGCACCGATTGCCTGACCGCGACTGCAGCCGAGCAGCAGGTGTAACTTGTCGAGAGAGATTTCGCCAGTGGAAAGTCCGATGTCCAGCGCCTTCGCGGCGAACACCGAGGTATTGAGCGATTTTGCAAGAGCGGTTGCGTACCGCCCTTGATAAAGCGACATGAAATTGTGAAAGCGTGTGATCGCGAACATTTAACCCCGAGCCATGCTGTTGATATAAGGAGGGTAGCGAGGGGTTGCTGGATCATCAAGAAAAGACCGAAGTGAGTCCGTCCGGGTAGTCTTCCCAAGACAATTTGTCGACGGCGACTGGCTAACTTGTGGGCAAGCGCTTGCGCTCAAGTACGCGCAGCTTGTGGGATGGCGTTTTGGCACGTTGGCCGCCTGGGACATGCCCAACTTCATATCCGCTTTGCGATGCGCTTGGTGGCTCTGCTAGCCAGCTTGTGGGGATTTTACGTCAGGGGCAGTTGTCGTTTAACCCACGTGCTGCGTTGGCGCGGATGCTGTCCTCGGCTTGTGTTTGCGCTGGGACTTTCAGCAGTTTCTTGGCTAGTGCGAGATGATGAACCGTGGCTAAATCATTCCCGGCATGTACTGATCCTGTACAGATCGTCCATATGCGCGCCGTTATACCGTCGCTGGTCACAGAGGCGCGCACCAGCGATCAAGGACAACTCGGAAGGAATATGAAAGGAAAAAAGATCGGTGAACCTATTACCGGCTGCAACTCGATTGAATCGATGTTCGACGAGATCGTGAACGCACTCGCGAAAATCTACGTTCTGTTGCAACCCCAGAACGCAGCTGAGGACTTTATCGAAAAGATGCTCGGGCCGCTCCTGCTATCTTCGGTAGATCAACCCGCGAAGCTCGAAGTTACGACCTCCCGCGCTCATCACGACCAAACATTCAAACTGCTGTTTGATCGCATATTTCAAAGCTGTGCCCATGCCGTTGCTGCTACCAAAGCGGAAGAGGAAGGGAACAGCGCTGAAGCATGGTCCCGTATAAGTACCGCACAGTATCTGCTTGGCTTTGTTGAGGGCGTCGTAGTTCTGGAGCCAGCGGTTGCCGGGATCATTTCGGCGCGCAGCGCATCCGGTGGACAAGCACGCCTTGCTAAGTTGGAACCGCTCAAACGAAAAGCGAGAGAGTTAGCAAGTGAGCGCGGCTATCCGAGCAAGACGAACGCTGCCCAGTCCCTAGAAAAAGAGATTATTGCCGAAGCCGTGCGGCTCGGCATCACCTTTGGTAAGCAGACTGCGTGGCGTAGGATCGCCGAGTGGCTGGACGGAATGACATTCATACCGTCGAAAACCACCAAAAAATGACTGTTTGCTTGCACTCGGTTAACCGAGTGCAAGTACTTGGTTAACCGGGTGCCAGCACCCGGTCTATCTCCAAGCGCTCCTCGAATTTAAAGTTTCGTTGTCGATTCAGTGAACGACATTCAAACAAACTCTAAATCAAAGGGCATCAATATGAACGCAATCGTAATTCCCGGTACCTCCGAAACGAGCAGCAACAAGCCGGAAGTCTTTAAACCCGATTTTCAGAAAAATCAGAGTGTTGCTCGGCAGTGCGACAAAAATCGCGCTGACCACGTGTTGCAATCATTCAATAAAGCTCTTAGCGGCGTAAAGAAATCGGCGATCGGTTATCGCAATGTTTTGAATACGTCGCTATCGAATGCATACGCGCTGTTTCACGTTTATATCAGTAACCTTAATCGAGAAGTCGAATTCCGTAAAATTCTCGAGCCGTTGTGCATCGAAGCGGATTTGACGATTACCACTGGTAAAACGAAGCCTCAGCACATGATCGTGGGTTTGACCTTTGGCAAGTTGCTGACTGCGACACTGTCGCAGCGAGCACGCCTCTTGGAAAAAGCGTCGGGGGAAAAAATCAAGCCGGAAAATTTCGCAACCTGGCTCAGCGGAAAAGGAGGCGTTGTGAAGGCGCTCGAATCGTGCGAAACGGCCACAAACCGCGAAAATCGCAAAGCAGCATCTGCGAATATCAAACAGAACGCAAAGCTGGGTCGCAAAAAGCTTCAAGATGTTCTGCTCGGCTTCGTTGAGTCTCAGCCGGAATACGTTGACCCGAGCATCGAGAAAGATACACCTGCTGTCGCTATCATCACCCTTAGCCAGGATGGTAGCTTCAAGGTTCGTGCGTTTGTGAAAGACGAAAGCGTGCTGGATGCTGCGTATGCCGCTCACGTCGCCCCCGAAAAGTCCTCCAACTAACATAGGGTCGTGGAGACATACCCCTCCACGACCTCGATTTAATCGAGATCACACAATGAATATCAATCAACCACAAGCGCTGTCGAACTTCGCTTTCCCCAGCCAGAAAGCAAAGGAACAAATTTACAGCCTTATAAATGCGGATGATCGCTTTCCTGTTGATACGGTCAACGGAATTATACTTTACAGCGACGTTGGGACAGGAAAGTCAACATGTGCCGCTTTTCTGCCTCAGGAGATGGAGGAAAAGCGCTCGAAGGCCAAACCCACTATTCACGTGCATAATTGCAGTCCGTCAAGCAATCAGTGGGCGATTCCAAATCAAGTTCGTAACGCTGCTTTTTTAGCATCATTTGGAGGTCTGCATTATTTTATTTTGGATGAAGTCTCAAGCTTGACAGCCCTTGCTCAGGACAACTTGCGAGGCACAATGGACATCGTGCGCGAGCATGCGGTTTTTATTACGACAACAAACGATATTTCGAAGGTAAACACATCGGTAAAAAATCGGAGCCATTGCATTAACTTTGAAACTTCCGGGCCGTCAGTGTTTGTTCCGATTGTACGCACTTGGCTTGAAGAAAACGGTGTGAGTCATCAATCAATAAGCGATCTTGACATTGTGAAAAACTACGTTGGGAACGCTGCTTCGATTCGCCAGGTTTTCGCCCAATGTTCGCTTCGGTAGGAAATCCAGATGAGCGATCCGAAAAATCTAAATTGGCAAAGCGTGGGGTTGAAAGATGATGCGTTCCAGTTTGAGCGCAGGTCAATAGACTACATCGACATATGGCTGGCTTATAGTGATGCGAAACTATGGCTTTCAACGAACTGCGTCAGTCAGACGGATAGTCTGATGCTGCCTTGCACAAAGATAAGGCAAACTTTGGTTCCGCGCCGAAATGGTACGTATCAAGCGAACAGTATTGACGCGTATTATGAAATTTCGCTCGCGATAGTCGATGAAACCGACGCGATGCATTTCCGTCTTGTGTTCTGCTGATATTACCGCGTGCCCATACCCTTGTTAAGTGTGGGCACGTTCACCTCGGTATCCGTGCCGTCCAAACGAAAAGAAGGCCAGTGACCCTCGTTACGCCTGCAGAATTGAGGGCTTGAACGCACTATACACAACGCTGCTATGGCGCCAGAAGCTTGGTGGCTCATCTGACAACGGGTAGGGCAAATTGTTGGTCACACCGACGGTTGCGGGCAAAATAGCAGCGCACGGGCGTGGTTTTGCTGCGATGGGGTAGGTCCGTGCCTCGGTGCGGTCGCTCGAACCGCAACTTGTCGGAATGGCGTTTTGGCAAGTTCTCCAGCTTTGAACTTGCTCTGCTATGAAACTGTGCCGCTGAGCGCTTGGCGGTTCTTCTGGCGAGCCTGCGCGCATTTTACGCGACAGGCATTTGTCGGTTTTACGTAGGCCTCAACTCCAAGGCGGATCGTTCGACCATTCTCACGCACCGAAAGGTGCTCCAGAACCAATAAGGCGGTATTTTTTACAACTACCAGTCGCAAGCTGGACAAATCTTCCGCGAGTGTGTATATCTTCAGTTAAATTAAGACAGCACGCAGCCAATGACACTCGAAGACATCAAGGCATTTCTGGACTGCAAAAGCCCGCTTTTCGACAAATGCACTGTTGTGAAAGCAGGCGAGGTACAGCGTAACGATGGCACCTTTGTCCCTTTCGAGATTCAGGCCGGGTGGGATCTGGGCAAGGCACACTGGTGCGATAAGAACTGGGGTATCTTCAATCTCAATCTTTTGAAGTTCATTAAGGAAAAGGACTATTCCGACGAAGATCGGACCGAAATACTGGAGTCGATTCAAATCGATGATAGCCACTGGGAATGGCTGAAAAAAGCCATAGCTTACCGAACGGCCGAGTACGACTGGCTATTTTTAATGGCGGACGATGTCCCTCAAGGCGCGTGTCTGATCTACCACCCGAAGAAGAGTGAACTCGCGGCCGGAGACATCTTCTATATCGAATACATCGCTTCCGCACCTTGGAATCGTAAGAATCCCATGTCGTCGCGTCGTTTCAGCGGGATTGGAAGTCTTTTAATCAAGGCTGCTATGGCATACGCCACCGATGAACTGAAGCTTCGGCAGGGCTTCTCGTTGCACGCCCTGCCGCGCGCCGTACCGTTTTACGAGCAGATCGGCATGAAGCCGTTTGCCGCTTTGGACAAGGAAACCCTGAGGTATTTTGAAATGCCGCAGGCGACAGCAAATGAGTTTGAGGCCAGCCGGTGAAGCTAGATCAATTCGACGACTTCCCGGTCAGCTCGGTAGGCAACGCTGATGCAAAGGATCTCTACCAATCTTATTTGGAATTTGAGATTCTGCTAGCCCAAGTGCCGAGAAAATACTTGGGAAACAATCCAGGTGTCGCTGAGTACGACCTGTTTCGTGAGGTGCACACAGCACGGACAGCTCAAGGCGCGTTATATCGTAGAAGGCTTGACGCAAACGAGGCTCTAGGTCGTCTTTGGCTTTCGAGAATTCGCCAGCAGGCACAGCTGCTTTCGGCATCGACAGAACTCGCGCCGTTTGACGGCCTGTCCGTAGATGACCTAGCCGATTTTGCTCGGCTCAGCGCAGACCCCGAGAAACTTAGCTCGTTGCAGCAGCTTTTGTTGGATAAGGGCATCGTCGTCATCTACGAACCGTCGATTCCAAGCATGAAGCTCGATGGCGCAGTTTTTTGTTTGGATGACGGGCATCCTGTTATTGGGCTCAGTCTCCGATATCCGCGATTGGACATCTTTTGGTTTACATTGATGCATGAGTTGGCTCACATCGTGCTCCACCGGGAGTTACTGACTGAGCCTATCCTGGAAGACTTGGATGCCGCACCGGAGGGATTAGTTGAGGAGCAAGCCGACCGACTGGCTGGAGACTCACTAATTAGTCGCAGCGCTTGGCGTAGCGCAAACGTAAAGTATTCGCCAACAGAAGAGAATTTGTTTGACTTTGCGCGCCGCGTGGGTGTTCACCCCGCCATTGTCGCCGGCCGCTTGCAACGCGAGTCTGCGAAAAAGAACATGTTTGCGAAAATACTCAATGAAGTGAATGTGCGAAGGATCCTTTTCGGTCATGAATAACTACGTTCCGTTTCTCAAACTAAAAACGGGCGAGATCGGCGCCCTCTCGACCTTGGACGGAAAAATCAAGTCTTCTATCGTGCCGTTTATCGATTTACCAAAGAAAGATGGAATGACGCCGGAAGCGTTCAAGACTTTGGTCGATAAGGGTGCGAAGAGCATAGCGAATCATCTCAAGCAGTTTCCGATGTTTTTTCTCGACAACTTCGATATCGATGATTCGCTAAAGGTGGATGGCGAACACAATTATAATTACGCCATAAAATCATTCGGGAAAATTAATTTTTCGCCCGTAGTAGGCCTTGACCGCGCGCCGGGAAGAAACGAGGCCGTATTTAAAGCCAAGGAAACGGGGCAATTGGCTACAAACACAATTGCTCTTCGTTTACAATCGGAGGATTTTGAAAATTTCTCGCTGGTTGCAGACGAGATTGATCAATTATTGAAACGAGGGAAAGGATTGTTCTCGGACTGGGTTCTCGTCCTTGACAACCGCTTTTGCGCTGATGTTGCCCCATTACAGAGGGCGAGCATATTGGCGAAATTCATTCACGATTCCTCTGCTGCGGCAAAATTTTCCGCAATTATTGTGACGGGGTCGTCAATGCCACCGTCGATTGGCGATGTTACTGGAGTGCTGACTGAGCACGATCATTCTCGCATAGAGATAGCTATTTATCGTGCTTTGCGAAAGCAAGTGGATGGATCAAAACTCTTCTGCGGTGACTATACAATTGTTAGTCCGCTATATTCAGAAGTTAAGCTTGCGCCTGAGGTTATGTATAACGTCATGACCGCGAAAGTAGTTTACTCACACGGCGATATACATTACGTCGCGCGTGGTGGGGCATTAAAAACCCATCCACGGGGTAACTTGCAGTACAACGATATCTTTGCACAAATTGTCACCAAAAAATTTTATAGGAAGCCGATGTTTTCGTTCGGTGACAAATTTATCTGGGACAGGACCGTTTCGACAGGGGTGATGGTGACACCAGCTAGTGTGCTAAAGCCAATGATAAACGCGCATATGAGTTATATGTTCAGCAGCTTTTCGGCGTAGCTGCGCCGACCCACAAGTCGATCGCCGATTTTTTCACACAGCATTTCTTGACCGACATTGAGAGCAATGAAATCCGTCAATTGAGCACGGCTGAGTTTGTCTAGTTTTTTGGACGAGATAGGCAGGGCAACTTCGAGTAGCTCGGATTTCCACAAAGTCAATAATGCGACGCGCGTGTCATACAGTGGATTCCGAGTTGCGCTCCGCACATATCTAATCGCTACACTCCCTCTTGATTCAGACGCGACCATAATGCCCCAATGTGCGGGTGCCAGACTTAACGCGTTGTCGAGATGGCGATCTGTCGTCACTAGCGTGATTCGGCGGAAAGCCAGATCGTAGTATTGGCGCTGGACGAGGATTCGACGCACTGCATCCGTGTCTCCTTTTATTTCATAGCAGTGGGCGTATTTGTGAATCGCCACGACATCTGCGATTGCATTGCCGTTGTGCACACGCAATTCTTCAATAACGGCTTTTGGTTTGTTTGATAACGATGCAAGTCTGGCGATCAAAAACTTGCGGATTGTCTTGTCGTCGAGGTTCATCATTTCAACGGTGGCGGGTATCCATCTTCAGCGAAAGTCTCGGCACGGTATCGGTCAAGCTGAGGGCGGGGAAGGTCCGACAGCAATGCCTACGCAACCCAAGACGAATGATACAGGGGTTGTTTGTTTTCGGAAGCTCGCTGTCTTGAGACTCGCTTTGAGTCGATGGGCAGATGTGACGCAGTTTCAGCTATTCGAGCGAGCCGATGCTCGAGTTCGGTATTTTTAAGACAACGACATGTCGGGTCAACTGACAATTCGCTATGTTGCGGGGTCGTCTCAACATTGCCCAGCATAAATGGGGTTATATCATGCTGGCCTAGGCATCAAAGTTGAGGTCGAACACGTCGATTTCCAGGCCCATCGAAATCGCGTCGTTCGGGCACTCCGGCTCGCATACGTCGCAATTGTGTCTAAACGTCTTGCTGGTCATGGCTCGGCATGCTATCTGGACTTTGCGCGTTGCACAATTTGCAACACCTATGCAACTCAGCCGCAACACGCAAACGTGATTTTGGGCAATCATGCACGACCGTCGATAGGCTGAAAAAAGCTATAATGTATTGTTTTTTCTAGCAAAGTTGGTGGCAGTATGGCCTTGATGATTACCGACGAGTGCATCAATTGCGACGTATGCGAGCCGGAGTGCCCGAACGACGCGATTTCGATGGGCCCGGAAATCTATGTGATCGACCCGAAGAAGTGTACTGAGTGCGTCGGGCATTTCGACGAGCCGCAGTGTATTCAGGTGTGCCCGGTCGAGTGTATTCCGCGCGATCCGGAGCATCTGGAAACGCCCGATGCGCTGATGGCGAAATACCACGCGCTACAGGCTGCAAAAAGCGAGTGAGGTGCGGAGTTTAAAAAAAGCGGCGAGACCTTTTGGGCTCGCCGTTTTTTTATACCGCGCTTTTTAAGCTGTACGCCGCGCTATCCGACGCGCTATCCGACGTATGTACCGAAGATGTCGCGCAACGCGCCCAGCAGAATGTCACATTCGGCGTCGGTGCCGACTGAGATCCGCAAGTGTTGATCGATTCGCGGCGCTTTGAAATGGCGCACGAAAATCTCCTTTTCCCTCAACTGTGACGCGAGCGTCGCAGCATCGTAGCCTTCGTGGCGCGCGAACAGAAGATTCGCCGCCGACGGCACCACCTCGAAGCCCAGCGCCGCCAACCCTGCGGCCAGCCGTTCACGGCTCGCGATGACCTTGGCGCATGTGTCGCGAAACCAGGCGTCGTCTTCGTACGCGGCAGTGGCGGCGACCTGTGCGAGGCGGTCTAACGGATAGGAGTTGAAACTATCCTTCACGCGATTCAGCGCGTCGATCAATTCCGGGCTGCCGAACGCAAAGCCAACGCGCATGCCGGCCAGCGAGCGCGACTTCGACACGGTCTGAACGACCAGCAGATTCGGATAGCGATCGATCAGGCCGACGGCCGATTGGGCACCGAAATCCACATAGGCCTCGTCGATCACCACCACGGAATCCGGATTGCCCGCGACGAGCCGCTCGATATCAGCGAGCGGCAGCGGCCGGCCGGTCGGCGCGTTCGGGTTAGGGAACAGAATGCCGCCATTCGGCGAGGCGTAATCGTCGACGTTGATTGCGAAGCTATCGTCGAGCGGGATGGTCTGGTAGTCGACTTCGAAAAGCCGCGCGTAGGTCGGATAGAAGCTATAAGTGATGTCCGGAAACAGCAAAGGTTTGTCGTGCTTGAGCAGTGCCTGGAAGGTGAGGGCGAGCACTTCGTCCGAGCCGTTGCCTGCAAAGACCTGTTCGGCGCGGATGCCGTGGTATGCGGCGACCGTTTCGCGGAGTTTTCGCGCCGTTGGATCGGGATAACGGCGCAACGATTCTGCCGAGTCGCCGAGTTCCTGCCGGATGGCCTCGAGTACGCGGGGCGACGGCGGATAGGGATTTTCGTTGGTATTCAGCTTCACCGGATGCGCAACCACGGGCTGCTCGCCGGGCACGTACGGCGTCAGATGATGAACGATGTCACTCCAATAGCGGCTCAAGCGATTCTCCCTCATACAAAGCGGCCGACCGGCGTTGGCGCAAAGCACCGGCTCGGGTCCTGCGCAGGATAGTTGCGGTCGACGACGATACGGCGATCCAGGTTCCAGCAGCGGAGTCTATGGGTTGCGATGCAGCTGCATCATCGCGCGTTCAAGCTCGCCCTTGATGATTTGCGGCATCACGGCCAGCGCACGCTCGATCGATGCATCGATCACATCCTGCTCTTCCCGCCGCGGCGGCTTCAACACGTAGTTGGCGACATCCGGCTTGGCGCCGGCGCGCGCGCTTTCCGGGATAAGATCCCGCGGATGGCCAATGCCAATCCGCAGCCGCCAGTATTGCTGCGACGACAGATGCGCGGTGATGTCCTTGAGCCCGTTGTGGCCGCCGCTGCCGCCGCCGAGCTTCAGCTTGACGCTGCCGGGCGGCATGTCGAGTTCGTCGTGCGCGACCAGAATCTCGTCCGGGAGAATCTTGAAGAACTGAGCAACCGCCACGACCGATTGTCCCGAGCGGTTCATATACGTCTGCGGTTCCAGCAGATGCACTTCCTCGCCGTGAAGCCGTGCCTTGGCGTAGAAACCGTGAAAACGCCGCTCGTCGCGCAGCGTCGTGCCTGCTTCGCGCGCCAGTTGATCGACCAGCCAGAAGCCGGCGTTGTGGCGCGTCGCAGTGTATTCGGCGCCCGGATTGCCGAGGCCGACGATCAGCTTGATCATGATTGCGTAGGTCCATCTGGCTCGGAAGGCGAACGCAGCCGAGCCGAAAAAAACCGAAAAAAAACCCGCCGGGGCGAACCTCGGCGGGTCACATCGACCGTTTCATTGAAACGGATCGAGAGGATTACTTGCTCAGTGCCTCGTGGCCCTTAAGCAGCCGGCGTTTCGCCTTCACCTTCAGCAGCAGCGGCATCGCCTTCAGCGATTGCGCCAGCCGGGATCGTTGCAGCTGCGACCACCGGGTTTTCTGCTTCGACGTGAGCAACCAGCGACACACCTGCCGGCAGCTTGATGTCCTTGGCGTGAACCGAGTGACCTGCTTCGATCGTCGCCAGATCAACTTCGAGGAATTCCGGCAGTGCCGACGGCAGGCACTCGATTTCGATTTCGTTGATGACGTGCGAGATCACCGCGCTCGACAGCTTCACTGCCGGGTTCGATTCCTGGTTCATGAAGTGCAGCGGCACCTTGGTGTGCAGCTTCTTCTTCGCGTCGACACGTTGGAAGTCCACGTGCAGCACGAGCTGACGGAACGGGTGGTATTGCACGTCGCGCAGCAGAACCTGTTGCGACTTGCCTGCCACTTCCAGATCGAGGATCGACGAGTGGAAAACTTCTTTCTTCAGCGCGTGCCACAGCGCGTTGTGGTCCAGTTCGACCAATTGCGTTTCAGCACCAGCGCCATATACGATGCCCGGGGTCTTGCCCGAGATACGCAGGCGGCGGCTCGCACCCGTACCTTGCAAAGAACGCTCGAAAGCGACTACTTTCATGTTGAATCTCCAATGCACTGCCCGCGACCAGGCAGTAAAAACGGGGCCTGCAAGCCATTACGGCTGAGGCCCCAGAACTGCGGCACGAACCTTCGTTCGTTCATGCCGATTGCGCGAAAGCGCAGTGTGCCGCCATGAGCGACGCGCTGCGCCTTCGCAAATACTTAACTTTCAGCGAACAGCGACATGACCGAATCGCCGCGGCGAATCCGCGAGAACGTTTCGGCCAGCAGGCCGGCGCTGGTCAACGAACGGATCTTGGCGCACGAACGGGCTTCTTCGCCGAGCGGGATCGTATCCGTGACAACGAGTTCGTCGAGTGCGGAAGCAGCGATGCGCTCGCCTGCGCCGCCTGACAGAACCGGGTGAGTCGCGTAAGCGAACACCTGTTTTGCGCCGCGCTCCTTCAGAACCTGAGCTGCCTTGCAGAGCGTGCCGGCGGTATCGACCATGTCGTCCATGATCACGCAGGTGCGGCCTTCGACTTCACCGATAATGTTCATCACTTCGGCAACGTTCGCCTTCGGGCGGCGTTTGTCGATGATCGCGAGATCGCAATTCAGTTGCTTGGCCAATGCCCGGGCACGCACCACGCCGCCGACGTCCGGCGAAACGACCAGCAGGTTCTCGTAGTTCTGCTTGCGCAGATCGCCGAGCAGCACGGGCGTAGCGTAGATGTTGTCGACCGGAATGTCGAAGAAGCCTTGGATCTGGTCAGCGTGCAGATCCATCGTAATGATCCGCTCGACGCCGGCGATTTCCAGCATGTTCGCCACGATCTTCGCCGAGATGGCAACGCGCGCGGAACGCGGGCGGCGATCTTGACGGGCATAACCGAAGTAGGGGATGGCTGCGGTAATCCGGCCTGCGGATGCGCGCTTGAGCGCATCGACCATGATCATCAGTTCCATCAGATTGTCGTTCGCCGGTGCGCACGTGGACTGCAGGACAAAGACATCCTTGCCACGCACGTTTTCCTGAATCTCGACCTGGATTTCACCGTCCGAGAAACGGCTAACCATTGCTTTGCCGAGGGGAATACCGAGAATTTTGACGACTTCCTGTGCAAGCGCGGGATTTGCGTTGCCAGTAAAAACCATCAGGCCGTCATGGCTGCTCATCGTGCACCTACTTCAGGCTGGGGGCGAGGGGAAATGCGAGAAATTTTGGCAGGGGAGAAAGGATTCGAACCTTTGCATGCCGGAATCAAAATCCGGTGCCTTAACCAGCTTGGCGACTCCCCTACACTAACTCTGAGCTCCGCCGAACGTGGAGTTTCGTTCGACGATGCAAAACTTATGACGCGAAAGTAAAGAGTGGATGCTGATCGAGACTTGCCGCCACTGCGCTGTTCCATTCGCCTGGCAGTTTGGTTTGCACCGCTTCTGCTTCAGCTTTACTACGGAACGCTGCAAAGACACTTGCACCTGATCCAGACATCCGCGCTGGCGCGACGTTTTCAAACCATCGCAGCACTTGCGCTACTTCCGCGTACTTCCCTACGACAACCTGCTGCATGTCATTCCGGCCAAAGCTTTCTGGCCATTCAGTGTTGCAGCTAAGTTCTGCAGGAAAGTCCGTAATTGTGAGGGGTTTTGAATCTCTTGTCAACGCTTTTTCAGAAAAAATCGCTGCAGTCGGAACATGAACCCTCGGCGTCACTACTAGGAAATGGCGCGGCGGCAATTGTACAACGTCCAATGCTTCTCCGACACCCTGTGCGAACGCATTTTTTCCAAAAACAAAAAATGGCACATCGGCGCCGAGTTTCAACGCCAGCGCCTGCAATTCGAGACGCGGCAGGTTGAGCTTCCACAGACGGTTCAGCGCGAGCAACGTCGTCGCCGCGTCGGAGCTACCGCCGCCGAGGCCGGCGCCCATTGGCAGGCGCTTCTCGATTTCGATATCGACGCCTTCAGGCGAACCCGTATGCGTTTTGAGCAGCGTAGCGGCGCGCACGGTCAGGTCGTGCTCCGGCGGCACCTCGGCGATCTCGGTGCTGCGTGTGATGAGTCCGTCGTCGCGTCGCTTGAAGTGCAGGGTGTCGCCCCAGTCGAGCAACTGGAAGACCGTTTGCAGCGTGTGATAGCCATCCGGCCGGCGGCCGGTGATGTGCAGGAAGAGGTTGAGTTTCGCTGGCGCGAGGCAATCGCGCAGCGAATCGGTCGTTTCAATCATGAGTTGAGGCTACATGCGCCGGATGACGCAGAAGAAGCGGCAAGGTCGCGCGCGCAACGGTGCGTGAAGCGGCGCGGGTTACTGATCCAGAACGAGTTTGATGTCGAGAGGCGGCTGCGAGCGGCTCAGGTTGACGCGCTTCACACCGGTGGCCGGTGCTTCGGCGTACGCCAGGTAGTCGATCGTCCAGCCGTCCTGAGTAATCTCTTTGAGCCGCGAAGGTTGATCAGGGTCCTTCTCGGTCCTGGCGCGCGAAGTGGGCGCGGGCGACGGTTGCAGCCAATAGCGCAGCCCTTCGACCGGCAACACGAAGCCGAGCGCATTCTGCATCAGCGTGGAGACGTTATCCGCTGTGAGCGGCTGGCGATTGGGCAACTCCAGCGTGGCCGAAGCCGGCGACGACGTCACCACTGCCAGCGTCTGGCCGAGTGGATTGCGCAATTCGAGGGTCACTGTGTCGCCGGTTTCCTGCCAGCTGAAATTGCCATAGGCATTGCGCTGCTGGCCGTTCTGATCGTCGTACTGGACCGCGAAGCGGCCCTGGTAAGCACGGCTCGTCTGCGCGGTCACAGAGGTCGCCGCATTCGACGTGGACGGCCCTTGCGGTTTCACCGAGGCACAGCCGGACAATGCGACAACCGCTGCCGCCGCGAGTCCGAGCGCCGCGCCACGCGGCGCCCGGGGAAGGGAAATCAGACGGGAAAGACGCATCAAAGATCGTTCACCTGAAGACGTTGGAGCGTTTTGACCAGCGTGTCGTTGTCCGGTTCGAGCTTGCGCGCGTCGCGGAAAGCGGCGCGTGCCTGATCCTGATTGCCGGTTTTCCACAACACTTCGCCGAGGTGCGCGCCGATTTCGGCGTTCGGCTGCATGTCGTACGCTTTGCGCAGCAGCTTGATCGCGTCCGACGTATCGCCCATCCGGTATTTGACCCAGCCGACGCTGTCCATGATGAACGCGTCGTTCGGCGCCAGCGAGGATGCCTTCTCGACCAGTTTGTCCGCTTCGGCGAGGCGCTGATTGCGATCAGCCAGCGAGTACCCGAGCGCGTTATACGCTTGCGGATTGTCCGGCTGCGTCTGGATCAGCTTGCGCAACTGCGCTTCCATGATGTCGTAATGTCCGGTCTTTTCGGCGGACATCGCGTAGTCGTAGGTCAGATCAGGGTCGTCGGGAAACTGCGCCGTGGCTTGCTGCAGGCGTGTTTCCGCCTCCGGATAGCGCTTTGCGTCGAACAGGATCGCCGCGTCCGTGCGTAAGATCAGTGCCTGGTCGCGCGGATCGGGCGCCTGCAGGTTGGCTAGCAACTTGCGCGCGTCGTCGGTCTTGCCCTGCTTGGCGAGCAATTGCGCGCGCGTGATCTGCGCCGGCACGAATTGCTGGCTCGACGGCGAAATCTTGTTCAGCCAGTCGCCCGCTGCCGCATCGTTCTTCTGCTCGAGCGACAGTTGCGCAAGATAGATGTACGCCTGGCCCGGATCGGCGCCCGGCGTTTTCTCGGCTTGCTGTGCGTACTGGGTGAGGTACGTTTGCGCCTCGTTGAAATTCTTTTGCTGGATCTTGATCAGCGCGAGCGCCATAAGCGGC
Organism: Burkholderia sp. WP9; assembly: GCF_900104795.1. Taxonomy (NCBI): domain Bacteria; kingdom Pseudomonadati; phylum Pseudomonadota; class Betaproteobacteria; order Burkholderiales; family Burkholderiaceae; genus Burkholderia; species Burkholderia sp. WP9. The sequence continues at coordinate 3,116,459 of NZ_FNTG01000001.1, read as the reverse complement.
GTGAGGTCGTTCGCGTTGTTCTTGTGCATGATCTCGAACTGCTTCTGCGCGTCGTCCAGACGGTCACTTGCCAGATACATCTGGGCGAGCGCGAGACGCGCGTCATGCGATTTCGGATTTTGCTGCACGTACTTTTCGAGCGAGGCGATGCCTTCCTTGCGCTCTTCCGGGCCCATTTGCGACAGCATCAGCGCGGCCGGCAAATAGTCGGGCTTGAGCGTAAGCGCCTGTTCGAGCGACTTGCGCGCGCCCGGCGCGTCGTCCGAAACGAGCTGCTGGCGGGCGATGGCCAGTTGCGCTTCCGGCCGGTTCATGTCGTTCTTGAGCAGATCCTGCAGCACGTGCAGGCCGCCGATCCGGTTCGGGCCGCGCGAGAGCAGCAGTTGCAGCGCCAGAATTGCGCTGCCGCGATTGGCGGCGGGCACCCTGGCGAGTTCGCGTGCGAGGATCTGCTCCGCGTCGTCAGGCTTGCCGGACAGCACGAGCAGCGACGCGTCCAGTTGCGCTGCGCGTTCCGAGTTCGGCGCATACTGCTGCCACAATTGCGCGGCGGCCAAAGCATCCGACGGGCTTTGCGCGGCCAGCGCGATTTCGGTGGCGCGTTGCGCCATGCGCGGATCGTGCGTGTCGCGCGCGAGCGCGAGGTAGGTCTGATAGGCGGGCGCCGGCTGGTCGCGCTGCAGCGCGACTTCGGCGGCGAGCACCTGGAATACGATCTGGCTCGTCAATGGCACACCAGGCAGGGACTTCTGGTCTTCCGCCGATGCCGGGCCAAGCGGGTCCGGCAGGGTGACCGAGGTGTCATCCGAGTCCTGCGCGTGCGCGGGCACGGCAGCCAGCGCCCAGACGGCGAGCGCCGCCGCGCCGAGCATCCGGCGAGCGGACACGGCGTGCGGTACGCGGAGTGCGCTAGCCGGGCGCTTCAAAAACAGCTTCACGAAGGACAAGTTCATGGAAATCCGTTCAATGTTTCGGACGATTGTAACGCGCTCGCTACAATACGCGCACAACCACTCACGCAAGTTGCAGACCAGTTAGACATGCCAGAGTTGCCAGAAGTTGAGGTTACCCGACGGGGAATCGAACCGTATGTGTCCGGGCGCAAGGTTGAACGCGTCGATGTGCGTACGCCCGCGCTGCGCTGGCCGATTCCGGCCGATCTTGCGAAAACGTTGCGCGGCCACGTGGTGCGCAAGGTCGAGCGGCGCGGCAAGTACCTGTTGTTCGAGATCGACGCGGGCTGGTTCATTGTGCATCTTGGCATGACTGGGACACTGCGGGTGCTGCGCCATGTACCGCATCCGCCGGCCGCGGCGAAACACGATCACATCGACTGGATCTTCGACGAGTTCATTTTGCGCTATCGCGATCCGCGGCGCTTCGGCGCGGTGCTGTGGCATCCGCGCGAAGCCGGCGACGTGCTCGAACATCCGCTGCTCGCGAGCCTCGGCGTCGAGCCGTTCTCGCCCGCCTTCTCCGGCGCGCTGATGCACCGGCTCACGCGTGGGCGCAAGGTTTCGGTGAAACAGGCGCTGCTGGCCGGGGAAATCGTCGTGGGCGTGGGCAATATCTATGCGTCGGAGAGCCTGTTTCGCGCCGGCATCAGGCCGACCACGGCGGCGGGGCGCGTCTCGCTCGTACGATACGAACTGCTTGCGGACGCCGTGCGCGTGACGCTCGCCGCCGCGATCGAGAAGGGCGGCAGCACGCTGCGTGATTTCGTCGGCAGCAATGGCGAAAGCGGTTACTTTCAGCTCGACTATTTCGTCTATGATCGGGCGGGACTGCCATGCCGCGTGTGTAGAACGCCGATCAAACAGATCGTACAGGGGCAGCGTTCAACGTATTTCTGCCCCACCTGCCAGCGCTAACTCTTCAATGCCTTCTCGCTTAACTCCGCGTTCAACGCCATCCGATGCGCCTGCGGCGCCCGCTTTTCCGGCCATGTCCGATTTTTCCACGCGCCTGATTGCGTGGCAGCGTCAGCATGGCCGGCATGATCTGCCGTGGCAGAACACGCGAGATCCGTATCGCATCTGGCTGTCGGAAATCATGCTGCAGCAGACGCAGGTGTCGACGGTGATTCCGTATTACGCGAAGTTCCTCGCGCGTTTCCCAACTGTCGCTGCGCTCGCCGCGGCGCCGTCCGACGACGTCATGGCGTTGTGGGCCGGCCTTGGCTATTACACGCGTGCCCGCAATCTGCATCGCTGCGCGCAGGTCGTGGTCGAGCAGCATGGCGGCGCGTTCCCGGCATCGGTCGAGGCGCTGGCGGAGTTGCCGGGCATTGGCCGTTCGACGGCGGCGGCGATCGCGTCGTTCGCATTCGGCGCGCGTGCGACGATTCTCGACGGCAACGTCAAGCGCGTGCTCGCGCGCGTGTTCGGCGTCGAAGGTTTCCCGGGCGAGAAGAAAGTCGAGAACGCGATGTGGACGCTGGCGGAGTCGCTGCTGCCGTCGAATGCATCGGACGCCGAAGTCAGTGCGTACACGCAAGGCTTGATGGATCTCGGCGCGACCTTGTGTGTGCGTGGCAAGCCCGACTGCCTGCGTTGCCCGTTCGCCGCCGACTGTGTGGCGAACGTGACGGGGCGTCAGCGCCTATTGCCGACGGCGCGTCCGAAGAAGGCGGTGCCGACGCGCCGCACATGGATGCTGGTGCTGCGCGACGGCAATGCCGTGATGCTGGAGAAGCGGCCGCCTTCGGGTATCTGGGGCGGCTTGTGGAGCCTGCCCGAAGCCGCCGACGAAACCTCGCTCGTCGAGCGAGCGCGTGCCTTTGGCGGAGACGGTGCGGTTTCGCCGCTGGCGCCGCTCACGCATGTGTTCACGCATTTCAAACTGGATATCGAACCGCGGCTCGCGGAACTGGATCGTGGCGTGGGCGCCTTGGCTGCGTTGGGCGATGCGGACACCGCGTGGGTCGCGCTCAGCGATCTCGATTCGTTCGGTGTGCCCGCGCCGGTGCGCAAACTGCTGGACAGCTTGCAGGGCTCGCTGATCTGATCAAGCCGGCAGGAGCACGGCGGCCGCTTTCAGAGCAATTGATGTTGCTGCATGTAGTGATGAACCACGTCGATGCGCGCTCCGGCATCCTGCAATTCCATCAGTTTCTGGCGAGCACGCAGCGCGATCGGCAGCACTTCGGCCAGACGGTTCGACACCCATGACGGATCGTCGAGCCTGAATGGCTGCGCAAACGGCAGGCTTTCCGGATCCCGCTCGCGGATGGTCGCGATGATCCGTTCGAGCACCTCAGCGCATGCGCCGAATTTGGCCAGCTGCTCATTGCCTTCGAGCGGCGTGTCCTCGCCGAGCGGTTCCGCCATGCCGACCAGCAGGCCGCTTGTCTCCACGCGATGCGACAGCAGGCGAAAACGCCGTGTGCCGCGCGCGCGAATCAGCAGCATGCCGAAGGCTTCGACGTCGCATTCCTCGATTTCGGCGAGACAGCCGATTGCTTCGGGCACCGAAGGCTCTTCCTCGCGCGCGACTTCCGCGCCGCTCTTCAGCAGACACACGCCGAATGGCGTTTTTTCCCGCAGACAGTCGCGCGCCATGTCGAGGTAGCGCGCTTCGAAAATCTTCAGCGGCAGTAGTCCGTCGGGAAACAGCACCGTATGCAGCGGAAACAGCGGCACATCGGCAAGCACAGTAGAAGTAGAAGACATGGCGCAACGCTTCGAGTTGAGGCCGCGCGATGCGGCCGGTTAAGCCACTAACTTCGATGATTCGCCGGCTTCGACCGGCGCATCGCGGTGCCGCACAATGACATTCGCCGAAGCTGCGAGACGCGCGGCGAGCGTCTCGGCAATGAAAACAGAGCGATGCTGGCCACCCGTGCAACCGATCGCGACGGTCAGATAACTGCGGTTATCGTCGCGGAAATGCGGAAGCCATTTGGCGAGGAATTTCTCGATGTCGTCGATCATTTCATGCACGACCGGCAGCGCATCGAGAAAGTCGATTACGGGTTTGTCGAGGCCCGTGAGCGGCCGCAATTCATGATCGTAATACGGGTTCGGCAAGGTGCGCACGTCGAAGACGAAATCCGCGTCGAGCGGCACGCCGCGCTTGAAGCCGAACGACTCGAACATCAACACGAGGCCCGAATCTTTCTGCTCGATAAAGCGTTTGACCCACGCGCGCAACACGTTTGCGCGCAGATTGCTGGTGTCGATCTGATGGCCGAACTCGGCCAGGCCCGCCACGAGTTCGCGTTCGCGCTCGATCGCTTCGGCGAGTGAGGTGAGCAGGCCGACGTCCGCGTCGCGCGCGGTCGAACCGGACAGCGGATGGCGGCGGCGCGTTTCAGAGAAGCGTTGAATCAGCGATTGTGTGCTTGCGTTCAGGAACAGCACCCGCACGTCGTGGGCACGCGACAGGTCGCGGATCATGGCGGGCATTTCGTCGAGCGAGGCGCTAGAACGCGCGTCGATTGCGACGGCAAGGCGATCTTGCCCGTCCTCGGCGAGATAGGAAGCCAGTTGCGGCAGGAAACGCGGCGGCAGGTTGTCGACGCAGTAATAGCCTGCGTCTTCAAGCGCGTTCAGGGCAACTGACTTGCCGGAGCCGGATATACCGGTGATCAGGATTATGCGCATGGAGTCGTCGAAACCGTACATTTCATCATAGCATCTGGTCCCCATGCGCGTACCCGACCTGCCGCTGGCTGCGGTAAGGCATGGTCTCGTGGACTCAGATCAGTTTGCCGGGAAACTGGCTGTCGGGGTCTTGCATCGCCAGGCGCTGGCGATCCATGAAGTCGCGCAGCGTGTCGATGCCGCGCAGTTGCAGGATCGTATTGCGCACGGCTGCTTCGACCAGCACCGCCAGGTTTCGGCCGGCTGCCACCTGAATCGTGACTTTGCTGATCGGCAGGCCGAGCACGTCCACGGTCTGGCTCTCCAGCGGCAGGCGTTGGAATTCGCCATCAGGACGGCGGACCAGTTGCACGATCAACTTGAGCTTCATTTTTCGGCGAACCGCGGTTTCGCCGAAAATGGTCTTGATGTCGAGCAGGCCCAAGCCGCGCACTTCGAGCAGGTTTTGCAGCAGCGGCGGGCAACGCCCTTCAACGAAGTCGGGACCGAGACGCACGAAGTCCACCGCATCGTCGGCAACGAGTCCGTGGCCGCGGCTGATCAGTTCCAGCCCGAGTTCGCTCTTGCCGAGGCCCGAGTCGCCGGTGAGCAGCACGCCCATGCCGAGGATGTCGAGAAACACGCCATGCAGCGTGGCGCGCGGCGCCAGAATGCGCGACATGTAGAGGCGCAGGCTGTCGATTACCGCGGCGGCGGACATGGGCGTGGTGAATAGCGGCGTGGACGAGCGCGTGCAGCGCAGCACCAGTTCCGGCGGCGCCGCGACGCCGCCCGCCACCACCAGAAACGGTGGCTCCAACGCGATCAGCTCGGCCATGTGGCGCGAGCGGTCTTCATCGGTTTGGCGCTTGTAGTAGTCGATTTCGGCGTCGCCGAGCACCTGGATCCGGTTCGGGTGGATCAGGTTCAAGTGGCCGACAAGGTCGGCGCTCGACGTGGCATTGGCGACCGATTCCGAAGAAAAGCCGCGCTCCCAGCCTTCATGCCCCGTCAACCAGCTGAGCTTCAGCGTGGCGGCGTTATCGTCGAAAATGCTCTGGGCGTTGATGCTGGACGTATCCATGAGTCAGTGACTCCAGTGTGGGCCGCTTGCCGGGCAAAGCGAAGGCCACGCTAGCGCGGGCCGCTTGCCTTGCCGGGCTCTATCCGTGTGCGGGCGGATAACCGGCGTGCGGATAACCGCCGATACATCAAGGTTGCCACTGAGTGAGCAGGCGATGCAATGTTTCGCGGTCTTCTTCCGTGTGCAGGCGCTCGCGGGCTTCGCGATCGGATAGCAACTGGGCGATTTCCGACAGGATCTCGAGGTGTTGCTGAGTGGCCTGTTCCGGCACGAGCAGGAAGATGAGCAGCGAGACCGGCTGACCGTCGGGCGATTCGAAGGGGATGGGTTCGGCAAGGCGGACGAACGCGGCGAGCGGCTGCTTCAAGCCTTTGATCCGGCCATGCGGAATCGCCACGCCTTCACCGAGGCCAGTCGATCCGAGGCGCTCACGCGCGAACAGATTGTCAGTGACCGTGCTACGGGCGATGCCGTTCTGGTTCTCGAAGATCAGGCCCGCTTGCTCGAACACACGCTTCTTGCTGGTGACCGATAGACCGACGACGACGTTCTCGAGGGGAAGAAATTTGGCTAAACGATTCATGTTGACAGGCGAAAACGTGGCCTGGGTTCTCCTCGCTGGGGCGTTTGAGTGGCGTTCCATTCGTTTGATGCTCGCGGCGACGAGCGTGGAGGTGCAAAAAGCGCAGGACTCCGGCCGACCGTTTTTTCCGCCTGAGCTAACTTTGACCCCGATGGTAACCGGAACATTATAGAACAGGGTAGCCACGGATGGTGCGACGCGCCATCAATGCGCAGTGAGTTATGTTCTAGCGTCGATATGCCACGCGGCCATGCGAGAAAAGGGCGTCCAGAAACAAAAAACCGCCCGGGTCCGGGCGGTTTTGCTGGTTAAGGGAAAACGAAGAGCGAATGAAAAAATCCTCCAGGTTCCCTTACTGCGGCGGCACGTCTAGTTGCGGCGCCGGTTGATACTTGATCGCCTCATGCGCATGGCCTTGCAGGCGATCCTTATGGCGAATGACTTGCCGGTCAAGCTTGTCGATCATCAGATCGATCGCAGCGTACAGGTCGCTGTCACAGCTCTCGACAAAGAGATCCTTGCCCTTGAGATGCAGGTTGATTTCAACCTTTTGACGCTTTTCCTTTTCCTTGTGGTTGTTGTCGACCGAGAGGACCACACTGCCGTCGATGACCTGATCGAAATGTCTTAGCACCCTATCCAGTTTGGTGATCACGTATTCGCGCAACGCAGGCGTTACTTCGAGGTGGTGTCCACTGATCTGCAGATTCATAGTGCTTCTCCAAGCTAGTGGCCGCTTGATCCGCACGATGAGGAAGGTCCGGTCGATCTGTCGACTTGCCTGAGTCGTCCCCCGGTGACTGACTTCTGGCAGGTCGCATCGGCCGGCCTGTCCGCCAACAGCGGAGCGGCCGGTAAATGCCCGCCACGGAAGGCGACGGGCTACAGAGACTTGCGCAGGTTGACTGCCGGAATCTTGAGCGCTTCACGGTACTTCGCAACGGTACGCCGTGCGACCACGAAGCCCTGTTCCGCCAGCAGTTCGGCTATGCGACTGTCTGAAAGAGGAGATTTCGGGTTTTCCGCTCCTATCAGTTGCTTGATGAGCGCGCGGATCGCCGTTGAAGACGCCGCGCCGCCCGTGTCAGTCGAAACGTGTGATCCGAAGAAGTACTTAAATTCAAGCGTCCCGAATGGGGTCAGCATGTATTTACCGGTTGTCACACGCGAGACAGTTGACTCGTGTAGGCCCAGCGTATCAGCAATTTCCCGCAAAACCAAGGGGCGCATGGCAATTTCGCCGTGCACAAAAAAGCTCTTCTGACGCTCGACAATAGCTTGCGCCACCCGCAGGATCGTCTCGAAACGCTGCTGGATATTTTTGATCAGCCAGCGCGCTTCCTGCAGTTGCTGGCGCAACGAACCGCTGCCCGGATCGCCCCGGTTATTGCGCAGAATATTCGCGTAAAGGTGGTTGATTCGCAGCTTCGGCACGACTTCAGGATTCAGCTCGGCCTGCCAGCCCTGTGCCGTCTTGCGCACCATGATGTCCGGCACGACATAGTCCGCTTCGGCCTTGCCGTAAGCGGCGCCGGGGAACGGTTCGAGCGAGCGGATCAGCACGTGGGCATCGCGTAAGTCGTCGTCGTTGGCCTTCAGGTGCTTGCGCAGACGCGTGAAATCGCGCGCCGCCAGCAATTCCAGATGGTGGGCGACGATATCGAGCGCGAGCGTGCGAGTGGGTGAGGCATCGAGCCGCAGCAATTGCAGCTTGAGACATTCCGACGCGGAACGGGCGCCGACGCCGGCCGGGTCGAAGCTATGCAGCAGCGCAAGCGCGGCATTCAGTTCGTCGAGGTCGACTTCGAGTTCTTCGGGCAGATCGGCCTGCACTTCCTCGAGCGTGGCGGCCAGGTAGCCGTCGTCGTCGAGCGATTCGATCAGGAAGGTGATCAGCGCCCGGTCGCGCTGGCTCGCCTGGGTGACGCGCAATTGCGCCATCAGGTGGTCGCGCAGCGAGGTGCTCGATTCGTGGATTTGCAGCGGCGGCAGGTCGTCGTCGTCCGAGGCGTTGCCCGAGCGGCCGTAGTCGTCGAGATTCCACTGGGATGCGTCGCCGTTACTGTCGCCGCCTAGGCCGTTGTATTCGTCCACGCCCTGCGGCTCGCCGTTCTCGGCGCGCTCGCTGCTGCTGGTGGACGATGACGACGTGCTGCCGCCCATCTGGTCGGGCGGAGCGGACGAATTGGGCGCCTGGGCGATCAGCGAGCCGTCGGCCGCCACGCGCAGCGGGCTCGCGATCCAGTCGTCCTCGTTCTCGAGGAGTGGATTTTGCGAGATCGCCATTGCGACTTCCTGCTGCAATTCGAGCGTAGACAACTGAAGCAGCCGGATGGACTGCTGCAGTTGCGGCGTCAGCGCAAGATGCTGCGATAGGCGGAGTTGGAGGCTGGCTTTCATGGCAAGTTGAGATTCATTGTAGAGAGTTTGCCACGACCGCGATACCTTGCGACATTCGCAATTACGCGTGCGCCTCTCGCGTGCACTCTCGTGCGCTCTTTCGGGCGGTGTTGGGCGGTGCTGGGCGCGAATCGGCCCTGGTCGAAAATACGCGAGTGCGGTTACGGCACGGGGAGCCGGCGGGTGCGCGCTCGCACCGCCGGGAATCCCTGATGCGCTTACATGCGGAAGTGCTCGCCCAGATAGACGCGCCGCACGCTTTCGTTTTCGATGATGTCGCTCGGGGCGCCGGCTGCCAGCACACTACCGTCGCTGATGATGTAGGCGTGATCGCAGATGCCGAGCGTTTCGCGCACGTTGTGGTCGGTAATCAGCACGCCGATGTTGCGCTGCTTCAGAAATTTGACGATCTTCTGGATTTCGAGCACGGCGATCGGGTCGACGCCGGCGAACGGTTCGTCGAGCAGAATAAAGCTGGGATTGGTGGCCAGCGCGCGAGCAATTTCGACCCGGCGGCGTTCGCCGCCCGAGAGCGACAGCGCCGGATTTTCGCGCAAGTGCGAAATCTGCAATTCGTCGAGCAAGGCTTCCGTGCGGCTCGTAATGGTGTCTTTGCTAAGCCGCTTGCCGTTGTCTTCGTGTTGCAATTCGAGCACGGCACGAATGTTTTGTTCGACGCTGAGCTTGCGGAACACCGAAGCTTCCTGCGGCAGGTACGACAGCCCAAGCGAAGCTCGCTTGTGGATCGGCAGCAGGCTGATCGACTTGCCGTCCAGATCGATTTCACCCGCGTCGAGCGGCACGAGGCCGACGATCATATAGAACGAGGTGGTCTTGCCCGCGCCGTTGGGGCCGAGCAGACCGACCACTTCGCCGCTTTTGACGTCGAGCGACACGTCTTTGACGACGGTGCGCGACCCATAACGCTTTTTCAGGTTGCGCACCGCCAGCGAACTACTGGTGCCGGCCGGCTTGCGATTGGGGAGGGACGCGGAGGTGCTCACTGGTTCGGCGCTCCCTGGATCGTCGTGGACGGCGCAAGCGTGGCCGACGCGCCGTTCAGCGGCGCGGCGCCGCCGTTGCGCGGCGCCAGCATGGCACGCACGCGGCCGGTCGGGTTACCCGGGCCGGCTACGTCCTTACCTGCCTTCGCGGTATAGAAGTCGCTCTGCCCGTCGTACGTAATGACGCTGCCGTGCACCTGGTCCATGACCGTGGAGAGGCCTTGCAGGCGTTTCACGGTCGCGTTGGTGGTGAGCGTGGTCAGATCCTGCTTGCCGTCGTAGTCGATACGAATGGCCGTGCCTTCGATGTATTCGTCGAGACCTTCGCGCTTCTGGCGGAAATACGACAGATTGCCGCCGCTCGAGGTGCCGGTGGCGTACTGATAGCCTTGCGGGTCTTGTGTCACTTCGACGCGGTCGGCCTTGATCACGATCGTGCCTTTGGTCGCGACCACATGGCCGGTAAAGATATTGACCTGTTTGAGGTCGTCGTAAGTCATGTTGTCGGCTTCGACGTTCAGCGGCTTGTCCTTGTCGGCACGGTCCGCGTGCGCGAGCGGCGCGAAGCCGGCGAGCGGCAACGCGACGATCAGCGCAGCGAGTCCGGCGCGGCACGCGGACAGGGAGCGCGAGCGGCCGGTATCAAAACGGGGGAACGATTCGTTCATGCAGTCACGCCTGGAATGGATTACCCGGGTTGCTTGGGCGAGCTGCCGCCTGCTTCGGACGGGGCGATCGAGCCTTTCACGTTGCCGAACAGCTGCATCACCCGGGTGACGTTGTTGTAGTTCATGCCGCTGGCAGTCATCACCGACATGCCGCGCTGAAGTTTAACCGGCTTTTCAGTCTCGATCACATCGTCGTTGACCAGCACCCTAAAATGCTGCGAATCCGCTTGCATCTGCGGATCTCCGTAGCCGGGTGCCCGCAGAATGCGCGCGTTGTCGTACAGATCGACGATGGACGCGTCGCCGTTCACCTTACCGGTATCGCCGGTTGCGGTGACGATCGGCTTGCCCGGCTGGAACGCGCGCATGGCCGGTTTGACCATGTCGCTCAGCTCGTCGTCTTCGTAGTGGATCAGCGATTGCGCGGTCAGCCGGTATTGTGTCGAGCCCGACTGGTCGAGTTCGGAAATCGAGAAGTTGTCGGCGAAGTAGTCCGGCGTGTGTTCCTTGGGACGCACCACGCCTTCGTTCTGCCGAGGCAGGGTGGCCTGCAACAGCCACCACGTGATACCGGCGAGCGCAGCCATTGCGACCAGCGGAATCAGCGAAGTCAGGCGAAACTGGTTCATCCGACGAGGCCTCGCTGTTCGCCGCTACAGGCGGCCGCGAGCAACGCGTCGTATTTGTGCTGCGCGCGCAGCAACGTATCGCAGACTTCGCGCGCCGCGCCATGGCCGCCGCGCGCTTCGCTGACCCAATGGGCCCGCGCGATCACTTCAGGGTGCGAGTTGGCCGGCGCGGCCGCGAAGCCGACTTTCAGCATCACGCCGAGATCGACCCAGTCGTCGCCCATGTAGCCGCATTGTTCCGCCGTCATGCCGGTTTGCTGCAGCAGGTCCGCGAACGCCTGGGGTTTGTCCTGCACGCCCTGGTAGACGTGCGTGATGTTCATTTCCTTCGCACGCGCCGCCACGATGCCCGACTTGCGCCCGGTGATGATCGCCGTTTCGATGCCGGCCTGGCGCAGCAGCTTCATGCCGTGGCCGTCCATCGAATTGAAGCCCTTCATCGTGTCGCCTTCCGCCGTGAACAGCAGGCCGCCGTCGGTCAGCACGCCGTCGACGTCGAAAATCATCAGCTTCACGCGGCTTGCGCGTTCGGTTGCGGTGGCGGGAGCGAGGGCCATCAGATCACCTTCTTCGAGAACAGGTCGTGCATGTTGAGTGCGCCGATCAGCGTGCCTGCTTCGTCGACGACCAGCATCTGATTGATGCGGTGGCGCTCCATGAGTTCCACGGCTTCCACCGCGAGTTGATCCGGACCGATGGTGCGCGGGCCGGCGGTCATCACGGAGGCGATCGGCAAATTACGGAAATCGCCGTCGCGTTCGAGCACGCGGCGCAAGTCGCCGTCGGTGAAGATGCCGGCCACGTGGTCCGCGTGATCGACGATCGCGGTCATGCCCATGCGCTTGGCGGTCAACTGGAACAGCGCGTCGCGCACGGTAGCCTCGGGTGTGACCTTCGGCACTTCGTCGCCGGTGCGCATGACGTCGCGTACATAAGTCAGCAGGCGCCGGCCGAGCGCGCCGCCCGGATGCGAGCGGGCGAAGTCGTCGCGGCCGAAGCCACGCGCGTCGAGCACCGCGACCGCGAGCGCGTCGCCGAGCGCGAGCGCGGCGGTGGTGCTGGCGGTGGGCGCGAGGTTCATCGGACAGGCCTCTTTCGCTACCCCGGAATTCAGGTGCACGTCGGCCAGTTGTGCGAGACTCGATGACGGGCGGCCCGTCATCGCAATCAGCTTCGCGCCGAGCCGCTTGATGAGCGGCAGGATCGCGACGAGTTCTTCGGTTTCACCGGAATTGGACAGCGCCACGAACACGTCGTCGGCAGTGACCATGCCGAGGTCGCCATGACTGGCTTCCGCTGGGTGCACGAAGAATGCCGGCGTGCCGGTGCTGGCAAGCGTGGCCGCGAGCTTGCGGGCCACGTGGCCGGATTTGCCGATGCCGGAAACGACTACGCGCCCGCGGCAACCGAGGATGAAATCGACCGCCCCGACGAAACCATCGTCGAGTTGATCGCGAAGCGCGCGCACGGCGTCCGCTTCGATGTCGAGCACGTCGCGAGCGAGCGCGAGTGCCCGGTCGCCATTGATTTTCGCTATCATTCGCGAAGTATAGCAAAGGCGCCTGTTCGCCGCGCCGGGCCTGCTGTGCCGAGCCGCTGTCTCCATTGCTGCCTTTAACGGCCCCTCAACCTTGTCGCACGGCGTTTCTCGTGCGCGGTTCCGCTGACGAACGAGGACGCTTTACCGATGCGTTTCTGCCGATGATTTCCCCCCTCGAAATGACGCTGTTCCTGCTGCTTGCATCGGTGGCGGGCGTGGTGACCTTTCGCTTTCTGAATCTTCCGCCGATGCTCGGCTATCTGACGGTGGGCATCGTCGTCGGGCCGCATGCATTCGGTCTGATTCCGGACTCGGTCGGGGCGCAGAACCTCGCTGAATTCGGCGTTGTGTTCCTGATGTTCTCGATCGGGCTGGAGTTTTCGCTTGCCAAGCTGCGCTCCATGCGCCGTCTCGTGTTCGGCCTCGGCCTGTTGCAGGTGATCGGCACGATCGCGGTGGCGGTCACGCTCGGTTTCGTGCTGGAGCGCTGGGTGCATATCAGGTGGCAGGCAAGCGTGGCGCTGGGCGGCGCGCTCGCCATGTCGTCGACGGCGATCGTCAGCAAGATGCTGGCGGAGCGGCTGGAGATCGAGACGGAGCATGGGCGCAATATCTTCGGCGTGCTGCTGTTTCAGGATCTGGCGGTGGTGCCGCTGCTGATCGTCATCGCGGCGCTGGGCGGCAATTCCGAAGACCTGGTCAGCGCGCTCGGCGTGGCGGCGATCAAGATCGTGGTGGCGTTGGCGCTGCTTTTGATCGTGGGCCAGCGGTTCATGACGCGCTGGTTCAACGTGGTGGCGCGGCGCCGGTCGCAGGAACTGTTCATTCTCAATCTGTTGCTGGTGACGCTCGGCGCCGCGTTCATCACGGACAAATTCGGGCTGTCGCTCGCGCTCGGCGCATTCATCGCCGGCATGTTGATCGCCGAGACGCCGTACCGGCATCAGGTGGAAGAGGACATCAAGCCGTTTCGCGATGTGCTGCTCGGTCTCTTCTTCGTCACCACCGGCATGCTGCTCAATCCGCGGGTGATCTGGGAGCATCCGCTGATCGTGCTCGGTTTCGTGCTCGGGCCGATCCTGCTGAAGGCGGTGATGATCACGGGGCTCGCGCGGCTGTTCGGCGCCTCGCCGGGCGTCGCGATGCGCACCGGTATCGGCCTCGCGCAAGCGGGCGAGTTCGGCTTCGTGCTGCTGAATCTGATTCTCGACAAGCATCTCGTCGACGCCACGTTGCTGCAGGCGATACTCGCCGCCATGCTGCTGTCGATGCTGGCCGCACCGTTCATGATCCAGAACGCGGATCGTATCGTGCTGCGCCTTTCGTCGACTGAATGGATGATGCAGTCGTTGCAGATGACGCGCATCGCCACGCAAAGCCTGAAGCAAAGCGGCCACGTGATCATTTGCGGTTATGGCCGGGCCGGGCAGAATCTGGCGCGTATGCTGGAGCATGAAGGGTTGTCGTACGTCGCGCTGGACCTGGATCCCGACCGGGTCGCGGCGGCGGCGGCGGCGGGTGAGTCGGTCGTGTTCGGCGACGCCGGGCGGCGCGAGTCGCTGCTTGCCGCCGGTATCCACCGCGCGGCCGCGATTGCGATCACCTACGCGAACACGCCGTCGGCACTGCGCGTGCTGCACAACATTCACGAACTCGAACCCACGCTGCCGGTGATCGTCCGTACTGTGGACGACGCCGATCTGGAAAAGCTGCTGGCCGCGGGCGCGACCGAAGTGATTCCGGAAATCGTCGAAGGCAGTCTGATGCTCGCCTCGCATACGCTCGTGGTGATGGGCGTGCCGATGCGGCGGGTGGTGCGCCGGGTCGAGGAAATGCGCGACGAGCGCTATGCGCTGCTGCGCGGCTATTTCCACGGCGCCGACGACGTGGACGACGACGACGGTCACGAACAGGTGCGGCTACAATCGGTGCCGGTCGACGAAAACTCGGACGCCGTGGGCCGCACGCTCGCGGAATTGGGCCTGTTCGACGTGGGCGTCGAAGTGACGGCGATTCGCCGGCACGGCATTCGCGGCGTCGAGCCGGACCCGTCCACCAAGCTGCGTTCGAGCGATATCGTGGTGCTGCGCGGTCTGCCCGAGCAGTTGGCGGAGGCCGAGGAACGGCTCTCGAAGCATCGGCGCGCGGGCGCCACCGCAGCATAGCGCCGCCTGTACCCAGGGCGAGGCGCGTGCCTGCGGGCGCGCCCTGGTTTAGCTTTTCATCGGACCTGTGCAGGTCCATCCGGAGACATCATGTCCAACGCGCTCTCGAGCGCGCCGCTCGATGCGGCCGATTACATCAAAAGCCACATTCGCACGGTGCCCGACTGGCCGGAGCCGGGCGTGCAGTTCCGCGATATCACGCCGCTTTTGCAGGAGCCGAAGTCGCTGCGCGTGCTGATCGATCTATTCGTGCAGCGCTATATCGACGCAAAGCTCGATTACATTGCCGGGTTGGATGCGCGAGGTTTTATCATCGGGCCGATTCTCGCGTATGAGCTGAACCTCGGCTTCATTCCGATTCGCAAGGCGGGCAAGCTGCCCTACAAGCGGGTCGCGCAATCCTATGACCTCGAATACGGCTCCGCCACCGTCGAGATTCACGAAGACGCCTGCAAGCCGGGTGATCGCGTTGTGATCATCGACGACCTGATCGCCACGGGCGGCACGATGATGGCCGGCAAGATCCTGCTCGAGCGGCTCGGCGCGGTCGTGGTGGAAGGCGCGGCGATTATCGATCTGCCTGAGCTCGGCGGCTCGAAGCTGCTGCGCGAAAGCGGTCTCGCGCTGTATACGGTGACTGGATTCGACGGTCATTGATTATTGGCGGCAAACGCGCTGCGAGAAGCTTCTTCCTGCTCACAGAGAAGGACACAACAATGCCTAACTTCCTGCTGTTTCTCGCCACCTCGATCGCGATTACCGTGGCGCCCGGCCCGGACAATCTGCAAGTGCTCGCGCGCGGGATCTCGCAGGGCCGCGCGGCCGGTTTCGTCGCGGCGCTCGGCTTCGCGGCGGGCATCACGTTTCACACCACGCTGGCCGCGCTCGGCGTGGCCGCGTTGCTGCGCTCGTCGCCGATGGCCTTTACAGCGATCAAGCTGGCCGGCGCGGCTTATCTGATCTGGATCGGCATCAAGGCCCTGCGTAGCCAGGGTCTCGCCACCGCGCACGAGCGCGCGCCGCAGCCGCTGATGGCGGTGTTTCGCCAAAGCGTGCTCGGCAATCTGCTGAATCCGAAGGTGACGCTGTTTTTCATCGTGTTTCTGCCGCAGTTCGTGCAGCCGAACGGCTCGCAAAGCGTCACGCTGCAGATGTTCGAGCTCGGCGCGCTGTTCATGTTGCAGACAGTGGTGGTGTTTTCGCTGTTCGGCGTGTGCGCGGGGATCGTGGGCGGTTATCTGAAGCGTCGCCCACGGGTGGGCGTGTGGCTTGATCGCCTGGCAGGTGCGACGTTCATTGCCATCGGCATTCGGGTCGCGTTGCGCGATTGAGGTGAGCGGCGCGGTGCCCAGCGCTCACCGTCAAACACCGGAAACAGTTTGGAGCTTTACATGACTTTGCCTTGCATCACCGCCGCGCGCCGCTTTGACGTGCATGCGCATGTGCCGTTCTGGATCGGCGCCGAACAGGTTGGCTGGATCCGCACGAGCGATGTGCCGTCGCTCGCGCGCTGGCCCGATGTGTTCGACCTCGACACTAACCGTGTGACGCTCGCGCCCGCATTCAATACGGTGGATTTGCGCAGCGCCGCGCTCGGTTCCGTGATCGGCGCGCTCGCCGCCGAAGGCCGCATTCCAGGCTGGCGCAACGAGACCTACGCGATCCGCAACGCGTTCGACGCGCCGCCGCTCGCGTATATCGAACGGGCGGCGTCGCGCTTCTTCGGCACGATGACCTACGCGGTGCATCTGAACGGCGTCGTAGAATACGCAGACGGCGCGCCGCAATTGTGGATCGCGCGCCGCAGCGACACCAAGGCGACCGACCCGGGCATGCTCGACAATGTCGTGGCAGGCGGGATCGGCTGGGGCTTCGGCGTCGAGGCGACGATCATCAAGGAGTGCTGGGAAGAAGCCGGCATTCCCGAGGAGATCGCCGCCCGTGCCGCGGCGGGCCGCACCGCGCATGTGCTGCAATCGTTGCCGGAAGGCACGCAGGCCGAACAGATTTTCATCTACGACCTTGCGTTGCCGGCTGATTTCGCGCCGCGCAACCAGGACGGCGAAGTGGGCGAGCACCGGCTCGCGCGCATCGACGAAGTGGCGCGCTGGATCGAGGAAGGCGCGATGACAGTCGATGCGAGTCTCGCCACGCTGGATTGTCTGTTGCGCCGCCGTT
The DNA here is from genome assembly GCF_900104795.1 of Burkholderia sp. WP9. Taxonomy (NCBI): domain Bacteria; kingdom Pseudomonadati; phylum Pseudomonadota; class Betaproteobacteria; order Burkholderiales; family Burkholderiaceae; genus Burkholderia; species Burkholderia sp. WP9. The sequence continues at coordinate 3,099,625 of NZ_FNTG01000001.1, read as the reverse complement.
GGATCGATGAAGACGCGTGCGCCGGCATCAAGGCCATGTTCGTGCCGCCAGCGCTCGCCTGATTGCCGCAAAGGTGCGCGCGCAACGAGAATGTCGAAACACGCCGCATCGAGCCGTACATACCGAACAAACCATGCATTGAAGAAGGGAGTCACCCAGGTCATGTCGACCGATCACAGCTTTATCCTCAAACTGTCGTGCGCCGACCGGCCCGGCATCGTTCACGCAGTGTCGGGCTTTCTGTTCGAGCGTGGCAGCAATATTCTCGACTCCGCGCAGTTCGGCGACAGCCGCACCGGCGAGTTCTTCATGCGCGTGCATTTCCAGCAGGTGGGCGGCGATCCGGGTCTGGAAGCGTTGCGCACGTCGTTCGCGACGCTGGCTGAACAGTTCGGCATGCGCTGGGAGTTGCACGACGCGTCGGTGAAGCCGCGCGTGGTGATCATGGTGTCGAAGATCGGCCATTGCCTGAACGATCTGCTGTTCCGCTACCGCACGGGCCAGCTGGGTATCGAGATTCCCGCGATCATCTCGAACCACAAGGAGTTCTATCAACTCGCCGCCAGCTACGACATTCCGTTCCATCACTTCCCACTGTTGGGCGCCACGCCCGACGCGAAAGCGGCACAGGAAGCACGCGTGCTCGAAGTGATCGACGAGCATCAAGCCGACCTGGTGGTGCTCGCGCGCTACATGCAGATTCTGTCGCCGAAGCTGTGCGAAGCACTCGCCGGCCGCGCGATCAACATTCATCACTCGTTCCTGCCGAGCTTTAAGGGCGCGAAGCCGTATTACCAGGCGTTCGACCGCGGTGTGAAGCTGATCGGCGCGACCGCCCATTACGTGACGACGGATCTGGACGAAGGTCCGATCATCGAGCAGGAAGTGGAGCGCGTCGACCACAGCATGACGCCGGAGCAATTGACGGCGATCGGCCGCGACGTCGAATGCGTGACGCTCGCGCGTGCGGTGAAGTGGCACGTGGAACATCGCGTCGTGTTGAACGGCAGCAAGACGGTGGTGTTTCGCTAAAGGCGGTTGATCGCTTTGCGGCAGAGATAAATGGCGGTAGCCGGACGACTCCGGCGCCGCCATTTTTTTTGCGGACTACGGCCGCGCGGCTGACCGGCCTGCGTCACGCGCGGCATTCGCGTTTTGCGCCGAGCGGCGGCGCGCATTCAACTTCTTCAGCCAGATCAGCAGCCCTGTCGCGCTCAGCACGGCGACCGCGAGGCCGACTGCGCTAATCAGAACCCGTCCGCCAAGACCGAGGATGCGCCCCGAGTGCAGCGGGTATTGGACCTGCAAGAAGATGTCGCCGGCCGTGCCCTTGCCGGGAATCTGCGTGCTGAGTTGCTTGCCGGTGGCCGCGTCCCAATACATCCACGGATTGCCGAGGCCGATATCGCCGTGATCGTTGCCGGTTGCGTAAAAGCCGACGCCGTACGCATGCATGAATTCCGCATAGTAGATGCCGCCCGGCCCGATGCCGAGGTTCCGCGCTTTGCCGGCCTGCTCGGCCAGTTGCACAATGCGCTCGCGGGGGAGCACGGTGTCGCCGGGTTGCGGCGCGCGGCGGATTTCAGGGTTGTTGAGCGGATCGGGCGTGAGCGTCGAGAACATCGACACGATTGGGCGCACCACAGGCGCTGCAAGATTCATCGATACCGATGTCAGCGCAACGATCATCAGCAGGCCCCAGATCCATACGCCGCCGGAGCGGTGCAGATCGAAAGTGAGCGCGTAGCCGCCGCGCCCGAAGCGGAAAGCGAACGACTTGCGCCACACCTTGGCGCTCGGAAACGACAGCCATAGCGCGATCAGGCTGTCGAACAGCCAGACGATGCCGACGATCCCCATCAGCCACGTACCGATATCGACGCCGCCCGTAAAAGGCAGTTGCAGCGTGTAGTGGAGCTTGTAGATGAACGGGATCAGATTGAGCCGCGCGAGCGAGACGGCGCCCCATTCGCGGCGTCCCTTGATCTCGCCGGTGGCGGGGTCGACGGCAATCTGATTGAAGTCCAGCGGGTAGGGCTGGTGCGTGGCTGGGTCGATACGCGGCAACACCATCATTTGCAGCGTGTGGCCCGGTTCGGCCGCCAGCGGCAGATACGTCACCTGCAAACGCGGATCGGCGGCTTCCACGCGGCGCGCCAGTTCCAGCCCCGACAGCGCCGGTCCTGCGGTGCGCGCCTTGAAGAACGACGGGTTCAGCGCCGCATCGAGTTCATGGTCCCACGCGATGACCGCGCCGGTGAGGCCGGCGACGAACAGAAACAGCGCAGTGGCGACACCGAACCAGCGATGCAGGCGGACGAACTGCCGCCTCATGGGCAAACCGGCGGAACGGAGCGGAAATTCGAATGAGGTGTCACGACACAGGTTTTGTGTAAATGGGAATTGTTCGCATCTTAAGGAATCATGCCACGGACTGCAAGTTTGTCGTAAGTTCACGGCGACATTCGGGGACCGTCTTGCCGCATACGATGAGCGGCGGCAGCGGCGACCCTTCCGGTCCCGACCGGCATCTGGACACGAACGTCCAGCTCTACACCGCGGGCGTGCAGTACAACCTGAGCCCGGACTGGACGCTGAATGCGAACTACAGCTACAGCAAAAGTTCACGCGATCGCAACGAGAGCAGCTGCTGTCTGCAGAACAGCGCCGGAGAGTGCACCAAAAGCCGCGTCTACACGCAGGACGGTGAGTCGATCTTCCGGGGCGTGGAGTTCGACGGAGACGTCTGACGCAGGGCGATCCGCGCACGTTGTCACTGAATGCGCGCATCGACTTCTGAGCATGAAAAAAAGCGGCACCGAAGTGCCGCTTTTTCGTTGCCGTGCCTCCGCTTCAGGGGCGTTGGCCGCCGCCTCAAACCAGCCGCAGGTAAATCAATTCCCGCTTGATATACGCATAGAAGATCGGCGCCGCCACCACGCCCGGAAGGCCGAACGCCGCTTCCATGATGAGCATGGCGATCAGCAATTCCCAGGCGCGCGCCTCGATCTGTCCGCCGACAATGCGCGCGTTCAGGAAGTATTCGAGCTTGTGGATCAGGATCAGGAACACGAGCGACATGACCGCCGCCGGAAAGCTCACCGAGAGCGCCACCGCGACGATGATCGTGTTCGAGATCAGATTGCCGATCACCGGGAGCAGGCCGACGATAAACGTGACCAGCACCAGCGTCTTCGACAACGGCAGCGTGTCGTGGAAGATCGGCAGGACCACCAGCAGGAAGATGCCGGTAAAGACCGCATTGATCGCGGAAATTTTCACCTGAGCGAACACGATGCGGCGGAACGCATCGGCGAAACGGGTCACGCGCGTGATGAAGGCGGTGGAGAGCGGCAGACGCTGGATATGCTTTTGTGCGCCGACCGCGATGATCGCACCGATGATCATGCCGATCAGGATATGCGTGAACGCGCGCGCCGCGGTCTTGCCGCTTTGCTGCAGCATGTTGGCATGCGTCTGCATCAGCTCCGCCGCCTTGGTCTTCATCTGCTCGGTATCGACCGGCAGAGAATTGGCGATGAATTGCGGAATCCGGCCGCGCGCCTGGTCGATCAACTGCATGGCCTGGTCGAGCAGCTTCTGCACGCTCGGCACGTCGTTTTCGAAATGCTCGATGATGCCGAGTGTGAGCCCCGTCAGCGCGCCCACGATCACCGTGGACAGAATCACGACCGCGAGCCAGCGAGCCCGCTTGCTCGACATATGACGCTCGATGCGCGGCGCGATGGTGTGTACCAGCTGGAACACCAGCAGCCCGGCGAGCAACGCGCCGAGCAGCCGAAGTTCGATGACCGCCCACATGCCGAACAGCATCACAACGTAACTGCCGATTTCGACTGCCGACAGCTTCGGCAGGCTCATGTCGCTAGTCAGCCTGACCGGGCGTGGGCGTAGGTCCTGCACTTGCCCGTCGTCGCGCGCCTGATTCCGCTTGGCCATGGCTTATTCCGTCCCCAACCCGAGTTGTGCAGCGTTACTTTTTACTGGCCGCGCGTTTCAGCAAAGGCGCCAGATATTTACCGGTAAAACTTGCCTTCGACTTCGCAACCTGCTCCGGCGTGCCTTGGGCGATGATTTGCCCGCCGCCCGCCCCGCCTTCAGGGCCGAGGTCGATGACCCAGTCCGCGGTTTTTATTACATCGAGATTATGCTCGATGATCACGACGGTATTACCCTGGTCCCGTAAACGATGAATCACTTCGAGCAACAGCGCGATGTCATGAAAGTGCAATCCGGTGGTCGGTTCGTCGAGTATGTATAGCGTGCGACCGGTATCACGCTTGCTCAGTTCCAAAGATAGTTTGACCCGCTGTGCTTCCCCGCCCGACAGGGTAGTGGCCGACTGGCCCAGGCGGATATAGCCCAAACCCACGTCCAGCAGGGTTTTCAGCTTGCGCGCGACGACCGGCACAGGCTTGAAGAACTCGTAGGCATTCTCCACCGTCATGTCGAGGACTTCGCTGATGTTCTTGCCTTTGTACTGAACGTCCAGCGTTTCGCGGTTGTAGCGCTTGCCGTGGCAGACGTCGCACGGCACGTACACGTCCGGCAAAAAGTGCATCTCGACCTTCAGCACGCCGTCGCCCTGGCAGGATTCGCAGCGGCCGCCCTTCACGTTGAACGAGAAGCGGCCCGCTTCGTAGCCGCGTTCTTTCGCCGCAGGCACGCCCGCGAACAGTTCGCGGATCGGCGTGAAGAGACCCGTGTAGGTGGCCGGATTCGAACGCGGCGTGCGGCCGATCGGCGACTGGTCGACGTTGATCACCTTGTCGAAGTGCTCGAGGCCCTCGATCGATTCGTACGGCGCCGGCTCCGTGGCCGAGCCGTACAGGTGATGCGCGACCGCGTGATAGAGCGTGTCGTTGATCAGCGTGGACTTGCCCGAACCGGACACGCCGGTCACGCAGGTCAGCAGGCCGACCGGCAGATCGAGCGAGACGTGCTGCAGATTGTTGCCGTAGGCCTCGACGATGCGCAGTCGGCGCTCGTCCGGCTCCTTGCGTTCGTCCGGGAACTCGATGTTGCGCGCGCCGGACATGTACTGCCCTGTCATCGACGCCGCGTTCGCCTGCACCTGTTTGGGCGTGCCTTCGGCGATCACCATGCCGCCGTGTTCACCCGCTCCCGGCCCCATGTCGACCACGTAGTCGGCCATGCGGATCATGTCTTCGTCGTGTTCGACGACGATCACCGAGTTGCCCAGATCGCGCAGATGCTTGAGCGTGGCGATCAGCCGGTCGTTATCACGCTGATGCAAGCCGATGGACGGTTCGTCCAGCACGTACATCACGCCGGTCAACCCCGAGCCGATCTGCGAGGCGAGGCGAATGCGCTGCGCCTCGCCGCCGGACAGCGTTTCCGCACTGCGTTCGAGCGACAGATAGTCGAGCCCGACGTTGTTCAGGAACATGAGCCGAGCGACGATTTCCTTGACCACCTTGTCGGCGATCTCGCGCTTCGAGCCTTCCAGGCGCAGCGTCTGGAAATAGCCGAGCGCGTCGCGCAGCGGCCAGCCGCTGATTTCGAAGATGCCGCGCGCATCGCCGTCAGCGCCGATCCGCACGAAGCGCGCTTCGCGGCGCAGCCGCGTGCCGGCGCAGGCCGGGCAGGGCTGGTTGTTCTGATACTTGGCGAGCTCTTCGCGTACCGCGACCGAATCGGTCTCGCGGTAACGCCGCTCCAGATTCGGGATGATCCCTTCGAACACATGCTCGCGCACCGAGGTGCGGCCGCGTTCGTTGATGTACGAGAACGGGATCTCCTGCTTGCCCGAACCGAACAGCAGAATCTTGCGGACCTTTTCCGGCAAGTCTTCGACGGCCGTATCGATATCGAACTCGTAGAACGCCGCAAGGCTCTGCAGCATCTGGAAGTAGAACTGGTTGCGCCGGTCCCAGCCCTTCACTGCGCCCGCCGCGAGCGACAGCGACGGATGCGCGACCACCCGCTTCGGGTCGAAGAACGTGATCTGGCCGAGGCCGTCGCATTCCGGGCACGCGCCCATCGGATTGTTGAACGAGAAAAGGCGCGGCTCCAGTTCCTGCAGCGAGTACGAGCAGATCGGGCAGGCGAACTTGGAGCTGAACAGATGCTCTTTGTCGGTGTCCATTTCGAGCGCGATCGCGCGGCCGTCGGCGAGACGCAGTGCCGTTTCGAACGATTCGGCGAGACGCTGCTTCATGTCGGGGCGCACTTTCAGGCGGTCCACGACCACGTCGATGGTGTGCTTGTCGTTCTTCTTCAGCTTCGGCAGCGAGTCGACTTCGTAGATTTTCGCGACGCCTTCATTGGCGGTGCCGCCGCCCGAGCGCACGCGGAAACGGATAAAGCCCTGCGCCTGCATTTCCTCGAACAGTTCGACGTGCTCGCCCTTGCGGTTGGCCACCACCGGCGCGAGGATCATCAGCCTGGTTTCTTCCGGCAGCGCGAGCGCCGCGTCGACCATCTGCGAGACGCTTTGCGCTTCCAGCGGAATTTCGTGGTCCGGACAGTAAGGCGTGCCGACCCGTGCGAACAGCAGACGCAGATAGTCGTGAATCTCGGTGACGGTGCCGACCGTGGAGCGCGGATTGTGCGAGGTCGCCTTCTGTTCGATCGAGATGGCCGGCGACAGCCCTTCGATCAGATCGACGTCGGGCTTCTCCATCAGTTGCAGGAACTGGCGTGCATAGGCGGAGAGACTTTCGACGTAGCGCCGTTGTCCTTCCGCATAGAGCGTGTCGAACGCCAGCGACGATTTTCCCGAGCCTGAAAGGCCCGTGATGACGACGAGCTTGTGACGGGGTAGGTCGAGGTTGACGTTCTTCAGGTTGTGGGTGCGAGCCCCACGAATACGGATTTGTTCCACGGATTTATTCCATGAACTGGCGGAAAGAGGAAGAGGCTAAACCTGCTACTATAACGACTTTTCAAGACCGCCGTTACGGCTTCCTGACAGCCTGAAGAGGTGTCGAAGCGAGCTGTAAGGCAGCGGCCCAGCGCTGCGGACAAGAGGTCTAACTGGGGCCGTTTTCCGCGAGTACAAGGCAACCGCGAGGCAACCCCGAGGCAGCCGCGAGGCAACCGCGAGGCGCCGGCGGAAGGTGCGAAGGCTGCGGGCTTGATCCTCGTGCCGCATGCTGGCCCGCCGTCCTGCGGCAAGCCGCGCGGTCATGGCCGCCTTGCCGCTGTGTCCGCCCGCGGTGTGCCACCCAGCTCATTCACAGAACGTTCCCGATGTCCAATCCGTCCGCCACTTCCTCACGCATGAGCGCGCCTGAACTGCGCGCGACCGTGTCGCTTGCCGCGATCTTCGCGCTGCGCATGCTGGGTCTATTCATGATCATGCCGGTGTTCTCGATCTACGCGAAGACCATCCCCGGCGGCGACAACGTGCTGCTGGTGGGGATCGCGCTCGGCGCTTACGGCGTGACGCAGTCCATGCTTTACATCTTCTACGGCTGGGTCTCCGACAAGGTCGGCCGCAAACCGGTCATTGCGACCGGCCTGCTGATCTTCGCGCTCGGCAGCTTCGTGGCGGCGGGCGCGCACGACATGACGTGGATCATCGTCGGCCGGGTGATTCAGGGCATGGGCGCGGTGTCCTCAGCGGTGATCGCGTTCATCGCCGACCTGACCGCCGAGGAAAATCGCACCAAGGCCATGGCCATGGTGGGCGGCAGCATCGGCGTGTCGTTCGCGGTGGCGATCGTCGGGGCGCCGATCGTGTTCCAGTGGGTCGGCATGAGCGGCCTGTTTACGCTGGTCGGCATCTTCTCGATTCTGGCGATCGGCGTGGTGGTGTGGGTCGTGCCAGATGCGCCGAAACCGGTGCATGTCCGCGCGCCATTCGCCGAAGTGCTGCACAACGTCGAGTTGCTGCGTCTGAATTTCGGCGTGCTCGTGCTGCACGCGACGCAAACCGCGCTGTTCCTCGTCGTGCCGCGCATTCTCGAAGCCGGTGGCCTGCCGGTCGCCTCCCACTGGAAAGTGTATTTGCCGGTCATGGGCCTGTCGTTCGTGATGATGGTGCCGGCGATCATTGCCGCGGAAAAGCGCGGCAAGATGAAGATCGTGCTGCTCTCGGCGATCGCTCTTATCCTGATCGGACAGTTGTTATTGGGCGTCGCTCCGCATACGATTCTGAGTGTGGCGGCGATCCTTTTTGTGTACTTTCTCGGCTTCAATATTCTTGAAGCTTCGCAGCCTTCGCTGGTGTCGAAACTGGCGCCCGGAACCCGCAAGGGCGCGGCCGCCGGCGTGTACAACACCACGCAGTCCATCGGTCTTGCGCTGGGTGGCGTGGTCGGCGGCTGGTTGCTGAAGGCGGATGGTCAGAGCGCCGTCTTCTTCACTTGTTCGGGGCTCGTCTTTTGCTGGCTTATAATCGCCGCAAAGATGAAACAGCCGCCGCGCAAAGCGTAATACGGCGCATCCCGAACTTACCCAGAACTCACCCGGCGGCGGGCAGAGGCGCAGTTCCGGTCTCGGGCCTGCCGGCCCTGAAACGCGAACCGTGTATTGCCGCGCCGCCCGTAACGGAATCAACAGGAGAAACTCATGGCATCCGTGAACAAGGTCATTCTCGTCGGCAATCTCGGAGCCGATCCGGAAGTCCGTTATCTTCCGAGCGGCGACGCAGTGGCGAACATCCGCCTTGCAACGACGGATCGGTACAAGGACAAGGCGTCCGGCGAAATGAAAGAAGCGACCGAATGGCACCGCGTCTCGTTCTTCGGCCGCCTCGCGGAAATCGTGTCCGAATATCTGAAGAAGGGTTCGTCGGTGTACCTGGAAGGGCGCATCCGTACCCGTAAGTGGCAGGCGCAAGACGGCACCGACCGTTACTCGACGGAAATCGTCGCCGAGCAGATGCAAATGCTGGGTGGCCGCGGCGGCTCGATGGGCGGCGGCGGTGACGAAGGCGGTTATAGCCGCGGTGAGCCGTCGGAGCGAAGCGGCGGCGGTGGTGGTGGCCGTGCGGTGTCGGGTGGTGGTGCGCGTGGCGGCAGCGGTGGTGGCGGCGGCGCGAGCCGTCCGAGCGCGCCGGCTGGTGGCGGATTCGACGAGATGGATGACGATATTCCGTTTTAACCGCCCGTAATCAGAAAGTGTAAAGATCAACCCCGCCTTCGTGCGGGGTTTTTTGTTCTTGGCTCTGGCAGGCAGCGCGCACGAACACTGGCATGGCGCACTGATTCATAAAAAAACGCGCAAGCGAGCGAAATCGGGGCTACATTTTTTAGACGCCACCCGTGATGCATTTTGTCCGTGGAATCGATAGCCCCGCGTGACAGCGCGGATTCCCTTTCATCTTCCGAGGGGTCATTTGACATGTCGGATGATGCCGCAGATGTCCTGATCGTCGGCGCCGGCCCGGTTGGTCTATTGCTCGCTACGGAGTTGCGACGCGACGGCGTCGAGGTGCGCCTCGTCGACCGTATGTCCACCAGGATCTTCTATTGCAAGGCGCTCGGCATTACGCCGCGCACCATCGAGATATTCGAAGACATCGGCATCGCCCTGCGCGCGATTGAGTCCGGAATATGGCTGACCGGCGTTCAAACCTGGCAGGACGGCGTCATGGTCCCGGCACGCAGCATGAACATGCCGACGGCAGGGCTGCCCTACGGCTCGTTGTCGCTCGCGCAGTTCGAAACGGAACGTCTTCTCGAGGCCGCACTCGCCGCGCATGGCGGACGGGTCGAATACGGCGTCGAGTTGACCGCCTTCGAAGAGCGCGAGGGCGCGGTCCATGCGCAACTCACGGATTCCGACGGGCAGACGCACACCCTGCGTTGCCGTTGGCTCGTGGGCTGCGATGGCGCGCACAGCAAGGTTCGCTCGACGCTCGGTTTTGCGTTCGAAGGCGGACAATACCCGCAAACATTCGCGCTCGCCGATCTCGACGTCGAGTGGGATCTGCCCCAGGGGCCGATGTATCGCTTCGAATGGAGTGCTGAGGGCCGCCCGAAAACGGCGCTCGCGGCAGTGCCGGTTCGCGGCTCGGACCGACGCTATCGGCTTTCGGTCGTCGTGCCCGAAGACAAGGCGGCGTTCGCCGATAACCCCTCACCCGATTTCGATACGATGTGCGCGCTGCTGCTGCCGGCCTTGCCCGATGACACGCGCCTCTCGTCGATGCGCTGGTCGTCGGTCTACCGTGTCAGCCATCGCATCGTGCCCGCGTATGCGCAGGGCAGTGTCTTCATTGCTGGCGACGCGGCGCATATTCATCCGCCGGTGGGCGGGCAGGGTATGAATACGGGCTTGCAGGATGCGCACAATCTGGCGTGGAAGCTGTCGCTCGCGACGAAAGGCCTCGCACAGCCTGAATTGCTCGAGAGCTATTCGGCGGAACGGCATCCTGTCGGAGTCGACGTCGTTCAGTCGACCAGCGCGGCGCTCAATGCGGTGTTCGCTCGCGAGGCGGTGACACCGGCTATGCGCGAAACCCAGTTGCTAGTCACCTATCGCGGCAGCCAAATCGTCGCCGACGAGTGTCCCGGGATGGACGCGGCGTCGCCCGCGCCCGGCGACCGGGTTCCCGAAGTGGGGGGCTTCCAGCAGACCTACGTCGGCCACGCGCAGCGCCTGCATGACCACGTCGGCCGCGGCCGACATGTCTTGCTCGGCTATATCGATTCACCCGGTGCGCAATACGACGCGTTTGTCGAGGGTTGCTCCGCGCTCGCTGCCCTGCCTGACGAGTTCGCGTCCGCGGTGCTGATCGTGGCGCCGGGATGCGATGTGCCCCGCAACGAGCGGATCACCGTGCTGACGGATGCGGCACATGAATTCGCGACGGCGTTTCGCGCCCCGAGCGGCACGGTGTGGGGCGTGCGGCCCGACGCGCATCTCGGCTGGCGTGCGAGCCATTGTTCGAAAGACGCGTTGAAAGGGTGGTTGCGGCGGTCGGTACTGATCGACTGACGTGATTCGGGGCGGCGTGCGATAGTCGGGCGTCGGTCTGGAACTCCCTTAGGGATAAACCTAAGCCCCAAGCCAGGCATGCCTCAGCGCCCCATTTCCCACCCTTCAACCCCATCTTCCTCAATGTCGCCTTGACATTCACTCCTTCCCCGACAATACTCAATCCATAGTTTGTACGGACAAAGTAACAAACGCAGATAAAGTCACTCGAAACAGGAGACAGGCATGGAATCAGACCTCGCAGTCAAACACCGCATACGCGCCAGTTACGGGCGCTACCTCGAAGATTTCCAGGTCGGCGATATCTACGAACACCGCCCCGGGCGCACTATTACGGAAGCCGACAACATCCACTTCTCGCTGCTGACGATGAATTTCCATCCGATGCATTGCGATGCCGCCTACGCCGCCAAGAGCGAATTCGGCCGCCTGCTGGTCAATAGCGGTCTGACGGTTGCCGTGGTGCTGGGACTCTCGGTGAACGACGTCAGCGGCAAGGCGATCGCCAACCTCGGCTGGAAAGAAATCCGTTTGACCGGTCCGGTGTTTTGCGGCGACACGATTTATGCGGAATCCGAAGTGCTCGAGAAGCGCGAATCGAAGTCGCGTCCGGGGCAGGGCATCGTCACCGTGCAAACTCGCGCGTTCAAGCAGGACGGCACACCGATCATGGACTTCGTGCGCAGCGCGCTCGTCCCGGCGCGTGGCCACGGCGTCGGCGATTGATCGACGCGTTGCCCCGCGTCAATCGCCGCATGAGCGAACTGAACGCTCGGGCAGTCTGAGAACGACCAGCAGCACATTGCGCGCATCTGCCGGCAAGAGCAGCCCGCGCGCGGATTCCGGCGGCGCCTGAACAGGCGCCACGAAGCGGCAAGCGTCAATGCGGCCGCATGCACACCAAGGAGACAAAGGTGGCTATCGGTATCGTCAACTCGGGCGCGCGACTCGATCGCCTGCCCATCGCGTCCTTTCACTGGAAGGTTCTCGGCCTCATCAGCGCGGGCGCTTTTCTCGACGCCTTCGACATCTATCTCGCCGCCGGTGCGCTCGGCGCGATGGTGAAAGCGGGCTTCTCCGATCTGAAACTGAACGCGCTATTCATTTCGGTGACGTTCTTCGGCATGCTGATCGGCGCAGGCCTGGCCGGTTATCTCGGCGACCGCTTCGGCCGCCGCTCGTCGTATCAGACCAATCTGCTGATCTTCGGCATCGCGTCGATCGCCGCGTGCTTCGTGCCGAACATGATGTGGCTGATCGTGCTCCGGCTGATCATGGGTATCGGCCTCGGCGCCGAACTCGTGGTGGCGGCGGGCACCTTGTGCGAATTCATCCCCCCGGCATCACGCGGACGCTGGACCGCGTTGCTCGCGCTCATTATCAATTCCGGATTGCTGGTGTCGACGGCGGTGGGCTACGTCGTGATCCCGCTGCTGGGTTGGCGCTATATGTTCGGGATTGCCGGCGTCGGCGCGATCATCGTGTGGGTGCTGCGGCACCGTATGCCGGAGTCGCCGCGCTGGCTCGAATCAGTGGGCCGCAGCGACGAAGCCGAGGCGACCGTTTCGGCCATCGAAAACGAGGTGCAGCGACAGAAAGGCCCGTTGCCGCCGGTCGAGCGCACCGAAAGTCTCGAAGTGCCGAAAGCACCGTTCTCCGCTCTGTTCTCGCACGCCATGCTCGGGCGAACGCTGGTCGCCATTCTCACGGCGGTCGCGGTGAATATTTCGGTGTACGGCTTTGTTGCGTGGTTGCCGACCTTCTTCGTGAAGGAAGGTCTCACCATCGTGCAATCGCTCGGTTTCACGACGCTCATGGCGTTCGGCGCACCCGGCGGCGCGTTGATCGGCTTTCTCTGCGCGGATCGTGTGGGCCGTGCGCGTGGTCTGGTGATCTTCGCGATCGCCACGATCGTGGTCGGCTTCATCTATCCGAACATGCATGCGGGTTGGGCAATCAGCAGTGTCGGCTTCGTGCTGGTCACCTGCATCTACACGGTCACCACACTCGGCTTGTTCGCCTACATCCCCGAACTCTTTCCGACCGAACTGCGTCTGCGCGGAACTGGTACGGCGGGCGTTTGCGGCCGCGCTGCCTCGATGACCACGCCGTATCTCGCGGTGGTGCTCTACAACTCGTTCGGTGTGTCCGGCGTGCTGGCCATGGTGAGTAGCGTGCTCGGGCTGTTGGTGCTCGGCATTCTGCTGCTGCGTGTCGAAACCAATCAGCACGCGCTCGAGCGGATCTCGCCGAGCCTCGACACCGATTCCGATCCGATACCCGCTACCCAGCAAGGTTAATCCTCCATGACTTCACTCGATACCTCTGTCACGCTGTCCGATCAGTACGCGCGTTTCGGTCTGGGTCTGCAATTGCGCGACGTGCCGCGTGCGGTGCAGACGCGCGCCAAGCATCTGATTCTCGACGCCGTTGGCATTGCATTCGCGTCACGTGGTTATCCGTATGCGGATGTTGCGCTCGCCGCCTTCTCCGAACTCGGCAACGGCGCTTCGCCAGTGATCGGCTACGGCCGGCGTCTCGGCCTGCGCGACGCCGCGACAATGAACGGCGTGCTGATTCACGGTCTCGACTTCGACGACACCCATTCGCGCGGCGTCATTCACTCGACCACCAGCGCGTTGCCCTGCGTGCTCGCACTCGCCGATCGCGACGGCGTAAGCGGCGCCGATCTGTTGACCGCGTATATCGTCGCAATGGAAGTGTCGACGCGCGTGGCGTCGGCGGCCAGGGGCGGATTCCACGACGCCGGTTTTCATCCGACGGGCCTGGTGGGCGCGTTCGGCTGCGCGGTTGCCGCAGCGCGTCTGCTGCAACTGGACGAGGCTCGCGTGGCGCATGCGCAAGGCATCGTGCTTTCAATGGCGGCCGGCAGCCTCGAATTTCTCGAAGACGGCGCGTGGACCAAGCGCGCTCATCCGGGTTTCGCGGCTGCTTCGGCGATCACCGCCGCGACGCTCGCCAAACACGGCTTCACGGGTCCACGTTTGGCCTACGAAGGACGCTTCGGGCTCTACGCGAGCCACCTCGGCAAACCACTCGGCGCGGCCGATCGCGAACTCGCCACCGAAGGCCTGGGCAGTTCATGGCAGATCGACGAAGTGGCGATCAAGCCGCTGCCCGCGTGTCACTTCACGCATGCAGTCGCCGACGCGGCGATCGCGTTGCATCGCGAGCATCGCTTCTCGGCAGACAAGCTCGACTCGATCAAACGCGTGGTCGCGAAAGTGCCGCGCGGCACGGTGGAAATCGTCTGCGAACCGGTCGAGGCGAAGCGCAAGCCGGTCACCGCGTACGAAGCGCAATTCAGCGTGCCGTACATCGTCGCCACGGCGTTGCTCAAAGGCCGCTTTACGCTCGACGAACTCGAACCGGCCGCGCTCGCCGATCCAGCGGTTTTGGCGCTCGCCAAAAAAGTCGATTACGAAATCGATCCCGACACGACCTTCCCGCGCCACTACACCGGCGAAGTCGTGGTGGAGCGCAGCGACGGTTCGCGTGTCGCGCATCGCGAGGCGATCAATCGCGGTTGCGCGGACCGCCCCGTCAGCAACGACGACATCGTCGCCAAGTTCCACGCGAACGCGCAGCGCAGCATTTCCCGCAGTGAGGCCGAACAGGTCGCCCACGCCGTCTTGCAACTCGACGAACAGCCGGCCCGCGCGCTCGCCGACACGCTTGCTGGACACACCGCATCTTAAGGACGTCATCATGACCGCCACTGAACTCGACACGCTGGAAAACGATCAACTGATTCTCGACATGCTGGACCGCTTTCTCGACACCGAGGTGCGGCCCTACGTCCACAAGTTCGATCACGACGATATCTACCCGGCGGAGATCGTCGAGAAGATGAAAGAGATGGGCCTGTTCGGCTGCATCATCGATCCCGAGTATGGCGGGCTGGGTCTGTCGACCCGGACCTACGCGCAGATCATCGCGCGCATCTCGCGGGTCTGGATGTCGGTGAGCGGCATCATCAATTCGCATCTGATTCTCGCGATGCTGGTGCAACGCAACGGCACGCCCGAGCAGAAGAGCAAGTATCTGCCGAAGTTCGCCACCGGCGAGTGGCGCGGCGGCATCGGCCTGACCGAGCCCGATTGCGGCACGGATCTGCAGGCGATACGCACGACCGCCAAACGCGTCGGCGACGAATACATCGTGAACGGCAACAAGACGTGGATCACCAACAGCAAGCACGGCAATACGCTGGCGCTGCTGGTAAAGACGGATACGACGGCAGAGCCGCGGCATCGCGGGATGAGTTTGTTGCTGGTGCAGAAAGGGCCTGGATTCGAAGTCAGCCGCCAACTCGAAAAGCTCGGCTACAAAGGTATCGATACCTGCGAGTTGTCGTTCAACGATTATCACGTTTCCGTGGATGCGTTGATCGGCGGCGTGGAAGGCAAGGGCTTGCAGCAGATACTCGGCGGCCTGGAACTCGGCCGTATCAATGTCGCGGCGCGCGGCGTCGGCGTCGCGCAAGCCGCGCTCGATGAATCCGTCAGCTACTCGCAGCAGCGCAAAACCTTCGGCAAGCCGATCTGCGAGCATCAGGCGATCCAGTTGAAACTCGGCGAGATGGCGACGCGCGTCGAAGCGGGGCGCCTCCTTGTCGACGCCGCCGCGCAGAAGTACGACCGCGGCGAGCGCTGCGATATGGAAGCGGGCATGGCGAAATACTTCGCCACCGAGGCCGCGCTGGAAAACAGCATCGAGGCCATGCGTATTCACGGCGCGTACGGCTATTCGAAGGAGTACAACGTCGAGCGACTGTACCGCGATGCGCCGCTCCTCACCATCGGCGAGGGTACCAACGAGATGCAACGCATCATCATCGCCAAGCAGCTGATCGAAAGGAGTCCGGTATGAGTTTGCCTCTTTCAGGCGTGCGCGTGCTCGCCATCGAACAATACGGCGCTGGGCCATTCGCGACCCAGCATCTCGCGGACCTCGGCGCGGAGATCATCAAGATCGAGCATCCGACCAATGGCGGCGATGTCGGCCGCGCAGTGGGCCCGTATTTTTTCGGCGACGGCGATAGCCACTTTTTTGAAGCGTTCAATCGCAACAAATGCAGCCTGACGCTCGATCTGAAAAAGCCCGAAGCGCGCGCGGTTTTGCTCGACCTCGTCGCGAAGAGCGACGCGGTGTTCAACAATCTGCGCGGCGATCTGCCGGCGAAGCTCGGGCTCACCTATGAGCAACTTCGCGAGGCGAATCCGAAGATCGTGTGCGGGCATCTGTCCGCGTACGGTCGCACCGGCAGCCGCGCGGCATGGCCGGGCTACGACTATCTGATGCAGGCCGAGGCCGGCTACCTGTCGGTTACGGGGGAGCCCGATAGTCCGCCGGCGCGCTTCGGCTTGTCGATCATCGATCTGATGACCGGCACGACCGCGGCGATGGCGCTGCTCGCCGGTCTGGTCGATGCGAAGACGTCGGGCAAAGGCCGCGACATCGACGTGAGTCTCTTCGACGTCGCGCTGCACAACCTCGCGTATGTCGCGACGTGGTATCTGAACGGCGGCGTGGTGACAGGGCGCGAGAATCGCTCGTCGCATCCGTCGCTCACGCCGAGCCAGTTGTACAAGACCCAGGACGGCTGGATTTTCCTGATGTGCAACAAGGAAAAGTTCTGGGGCGTGCTCGCCGAAGTGCTCGACAAACCGTCGTGGGTGACCGATCCGCGCTTTTGCAACTTTCAGGCACGCCTCGCGAATCGCGAGCTGGTGCAGACCGAACTCGACACGGTGTTATCGGGCGCGACCACGGCAACATGGCTTGAACGCTTCGGCGGACGCGTGCCGGCGGCGCCGGTGTTCGACGTCAAGGAGGCGCTGGAGAATCCCTTCGTTGCCGAGCGCGAATGCGTGGTGAACGCCGAGCACCCGCGCTTCGGCACGGTGCGCGGTGTGGCCGCGCCGGTGCGGATCGACGAGCCGCTGCCGACGCGCGCGGCGCCTGACCTCGGGCAGGACACCCAACGGTTGCTCGACGAGCTCGGCTATGGTCCGGAAAGGATAGCTTTGCTGAGAGAGGCGGGTGTGGTGCAATAAGGCCGGGCGGGCAACCGTCCGCTCTTCCACTTTTTTGCACATCGAGATGGCCACGACAGTCCTCGGGCAACAGCCGCGCTACATGCAACTGGCACAGACGCTCCTGAACGAGATTCAGGGCGGACAGTTTCCCATCGGCACGTTGCTGCCGACCGAGTTCGAGCTCTGCGAGCAGTTCGGCGCGAGCCGCTTCACGGTGCGCCAGGCGATCAAGCAACTGGAGCAGCGCGGTCTGGTGGACCGGCGGCCCGGCATCGGCACCCGCGTGAAAGCCATACAAAGCGAGACCGCGTACCGGCAGGTGATGGAGCGCCTGAGCGACCTGCACCGCTACACGTCGGACACGGAGCTGGAGATCGAGTCGACGCAAACCGTCGAGATCGACGACGCCGAACTGCTCGAGCGGCTCAGCGCGAAGCCGGGCGAGACCTGGCTGCTGGCCGAGGGCATTCGCCGTTCACCGGACAGTGTCGAGCCGATCTGTCACACGCAGGTGTATATCCATCCGGCGTTCCGCTCGTTGACAGGCCTGAGCGGCCGCACGCATGTGCCGATCTACACGCTGATCGAAAAGCAGTTCGGTGAGCAGATCGCCGAAGTGCAGCAGGAAATCCGCGCGGTCGCGCTGCCGGCGGCGCTGGCGCAACGTCTGAACGCGAAGCCGCGTTCGCCCGCGCTGTGGTTGTGCCGCCGTTATCTGAACCGGCGTGCGCAGGTGGTCGAGCTGACCATCAGCGTGCATCCGGCGGACCGCTACAGTTATTCCGAAACATTTCAACGCGACTGGCACGCCAACTAGCAGCATCGCGGCGTGCGGTTCAGGAGAGCAGGATGGACGCACGCAGTTATCTGTTCGTACCGGGCGACCGGCCCGAGCGCTTCAGCAAGGCGCTCGACACGGGCGCCGACGCGGTGGTGATCGATCTCGAAGACGCGGTTGCGCCGGCGGCGAAGCTCGCCGCGCGCGATGGCCTGCAACGCTGGCTGTCGACTGCGGATCCCGCGCGGCTCATCGTCCGCGTCAACGCGGTGGGCACACCGTGGCATGTCGCCGATGTGGAGATGGTGCGGGCCTCCGGCATTGCCACGTTGATGCTGCCTAAGTCGGACAGCGCGCAGCAACTCGCCGACGTCGCCGCGCGGCTGCCGGCGGCGATGCGCATCGTGGCGCTCATCGAAACCGTCGCCGGTGTGGTGGCGATGCGGGAAATCGCCGCCGTGCCGTCGGTCACGCGGCTTGCGTTCGGCACCGTGGATTTTTGCGGCGATGCCGGCATTGAAGGACTCGGCATCGAACTGAATTACGTACGCTCGCAGATGGTGATCGAATCGCGCTATGCGGGCCTCGCCGCGCCGGTCGATGGCGTGACACTGGAGCTCGACGATCTCGCCCGCCTGACGGAGCACGTGGCCGCCGCGCGGCGCTTCGGCTTCGGCGGCAAGCTGTGCATACATCCGCGCCAGGTGGATCCGGTCAACAGCGGTTTCGCGCCCAGCGAGGACGAGCGGCGGTGGGCGGCGCGTGTTCTCGCGGCGTGTCGCGAGCATCCGGAAGGCGCGTTCGCGGTGGACGGCAAACTGGTCGACCGGCCGGTCATCGAGCGGGCGAAAAGGATTGCTGAATTCGACACGCTCACGCGGTGACGGTGCGCCGGTCGGCCCGGCGGCAAGGCAAGCCATGCTTACCGGCGCAAATGGTCCAACGCGTCCCTCATGGGCACACTGGAGATGACAATCGGCCCGGTAAACGGCGTATCCAGGTCGACGATCACATAGATCGCGGAAGCAATCGACACCGCGCCGAGCAAAATCGTGACCAACGCCAGCGCGTTGCGCGGCGCGATCAGGCCGAAACTCAGAAAGATCACGGCCAGCCAGAAGGTCAGTGTCTTGAGGAACGGCTGGGAAATCGAGCTGTGCGCTTCCTCGATGATCTTCCACCGCGCGTCCACCACGCGCCGGTATTGCGCCAATCCGTCGTCGAGCGCGCGTTGCTGTAATGGATCGTGGGTCCGCAATTGCCGTAACTCCCTGCCCACGGCGGTCAGCATATCGCCGAGCCGCACGTTCTCCAGTTTCTGCGAGTTGTCCTGCGAGCCGATGTCTTTCGGGTATTCGCCGGTGGGCGGGGTTTCGCCGGGCCACGTCGAGGCAATCGCCGCCGCCGTGTACTGGCGCAACAGGTGCCGGGCCGGATCGGTATCCGCGCCGTATTGGCGCAAGGTCGTGTCGAACTCGATCAGATCGGCTGCGTAGGCGCGCAAATCATTGGAAGCCGTGTCGAAGCTGGACTTCGCGGATGCCGTCATCAAGCCGAGTACCAGCGCGGCGAACGTCACCAGCATGCCGATCACCAGCTGGATCAACTGCACGGTTTCATGCGCCTTGTGCTCTTCAGGCAACAGCGGCCGCACCCACACGCCCACGCCGGTCGCGATCAGCAAGAGAGCGAAAATCACCACGGTCGAACCGACTTCGGACATACGCATGCTCCGTAGACGCACCCTCGCCACTTTCCATCAACCGCCGCCCGCCGAAAACCCGGGTAGTCCCGCAACGATCGGCGCGTATCACCGGCCTCATCCGCTTGAATTTTGATGTAACACAACGGCGTGGGCATCGACTATCAAGTTTTTGCTGATCGCGCCGTAGTCCTTACATGTGGCATTCGCTTAAATCAAGACAATAGTTGCGGACCTGGCCGAGTGAGCTTGGGCGCAGCGCGCGTGGCCGAGATTTTTGATGAACATCCGGTCAGGCAGCCCAATGGAGACACGCCCGATGTTGAAAAATCTGTCGATTCGCACCTGTCTGACCATGATGATCGGATTTTTCGGCATCGTGTTGCTGGTCGGCGCCGCCGCCGGCCTGCTGTCGCTGCGCTCGAGCAACGCCTCGCTGCAGCAGATGTACACCGTGGACACGCCGGCAGTCGCCGACCTCGAAGGCAGCGCCGGACAGCTGTTGCGCCTGCGTCTCGCGCTGGCGACGTATGCCTCGCTCGTCGATCTCAACGATCAGGACGGCGCGAACGCCGTGCTCAAGCGTTTCGATCAGTACCAGAAAGGATCGAACGACCGTCTTGCCCACTATGTGAGCCGCGCGAGCACGGACGCCGACGAACAGCGCCTCATCAAGGACATGCAGGACAAGCGCGACACCTTCCTGCACGAAGGCGTCGATCCGGCGCTCGCCGCGCTCAAGTCCGGCGACAAGACCACCTTCCAGCAATTGCAGGCGCACAAGCTGCCGTCGCTCTACAGCGCGTACGAAAAGGCGATGCTCACGCTCGAACAGTTGCAGATCGATCACGGCGCGCAGCGCTATCAGGATGCGCAGGATCTGTTCTACGCGATCTGTATTGCGGTGGCGATCGGCATGGTCGTGTCGCTGCTCGGTTCGTTGATCGGCCGCGCGGTGCTGGTGCGCGCGATCGTCAGTCCGGTCGACGCCACCATCGCGCAGTTTCAGCGCATTGCCAATGGCGACCTGACTGGTCAGATCGTCGTGGCCAGCAATAACGAAATGGGCCGTCTCGCGGCCGCGCTGCGCAAGATGCAGGAATCGCTGATCGCGACAGTGAATTCGGTGCGGCAAGGCACGGAATCCATCGACACCGGCGTGAGCGAGATTGCCGCGGGCAATACCGATCTGTCGCAACGTACCGAAGAGCAGGCCGCCTCGCTCGAAGAAACGGCGGCGAGCATCGAACAGCTCACCTCGACGGTCAAGCAGACGGCCGACAACGCGAAGCAGGCCAGCTCGCTCGCGCAGGGCGCATCCAGTCTGGCCGCGCAAGGCGGCGATCTGACGGAACAGGTGGTGGGCACGATGCATGGCATCGTCGACGATTCGCGGCGCATTGCCGACATTGTCGGCGTGATCGAAGGGATCGCATTTCAGACCAATATTCTCGCGCTGAATGCGGCAGTCGAAGCCGCGCGCGCCGGCGAGCAGGGACGCGGCTTCGCGGTGGTGGCGAGCGAAGTGCGCTCGCTCGCGCAGCGCAGCGCGGCAGCGGCGAAGGAGATCAAGGGTTTGATCGACGAATCGACGGCGCGTGTGCAGGCCGGTTCGCAGCTGGTACAACGCTCGGGCTCGACGATGACCGAGATCGTCGACGCGATCGCGCGCGTGAGTTCGATCATGGGTGAAATCGCGGCGGCCGCGACCGAGCAGAGCACCGGCATCGATCAGGTCAATCTCGCGGTTGCGCAGATGGACGAGGTGACTCAGCAAAATGCGGCGCTGGTCGAAGAGGCCGCGGCGGCGGCGAGTTCGCTGGAAGAGCAGGCGCGGCGACTGACTTCCGCCGTGTCGGTGTTCCAGACCGGCAGCGGGGCAGATTCGTCGTCCGCGCATGGCGGACGGCGCGGCGGTTCGGTCGCCGCGCCGGGAACCACGCATGCAGGCGAGTTCGCAACGGCTTGAGATCGGCGGTTGTGTTGCGAGACGGCGTGTCGAGTCGTTGGGACGAGTCGCGCGGCACGCGCAAAGCGTCCGCTACTGCATGGCCGCATAGTATTTCGCCACACTGTCGATCTCGGCGGGCGTCATCTGCCGTGCGACGTTGCGCATCTGTTCGTTGATGTCGTTGTGTCTTGCGCCGGAAGCAAAGGCGCGTAACTGCGCCGCCAGATAGATCGACGACTGTCCGCCCAGCCACGGCGCCGCGCCCTTGCGATCGAGCTGCCCGTGGCATGCCGCGCAAGGCGCGATATTGCGCTGCGGATCGCCCTGCATGGCCAGCTTTACGGCATTCGCGTCCGGTTCCACCCCGGTGGGCAGTGTCTGCGCTGCCGGTGCCCGCGGCAGCGATGCGTAATAAGCCGCCAGATCGTGCAGATCCTGGTCGCTGCGCGCGGCGATGATGGGTTGCATGATCGCGTTCTGGCGCACGCCGTTCTGGTAGTCGCGCAACTCTTTATAGATCACGTCGGCATATTGCCCGGCCAGCGCGGGCGCCGTCACCTGCACCGTGCCCAGCACGCCGTGACACATCGAGCAATTTTGCGTCGCGATCGTCGCGCCGCGGCCGATCGAATTCGCGTCGGCTCGCGCGCGCCGCAAAGGCGGCAAAACCACCACTTCGCTCGGCGCCGGGCCGGTGAGATTGGCGCCGCCGTACCAGCTCGACGGCGCGCCCGCGGCGCTGCAGATCGTCGCCCATAAGCCGCGGTCGCCGAAGGCGTTGCTCGCCGAAGGCAGCCAGATAAAGCCGATCAGTATCGACACGACGGCAATCGCAAGCGTGCCGCCCACGCTCACCGTGAACCACGGGTTGCGCAAGCTGAAGACGCGTTCCTGGTTCATCGCTGCGCTCCGACGACGACTGCCGGCACGGACGTCTGCGGCAATCTGAGCAACTGCACGATCGGCACACTGTAGTTGACGACCGTGAGGCCGATCATCAACGCCACCCACAAACCGAAGCTGTTGAGCGCGGCCGGCACGCGCTCCACCGGCTGTGCCGCGCTCGCGAAGCGGAAGCTCTGCTGCTGCACCACCGGGCCGAATTGCGACTTGGCGAGGATGTAGATGAACAGCACGCCGGACGCCACGAGGATCAATCCGCCCACCGCCGACATGCCGACCCAGAACGCCTGCGACTGCATGCCCGGCGTGTTGTAGTCGTAGTAGGCCATGCGGCGCGGCGCACCGAGCAGGCCGACGTAATGCCACGGCAGCGTCACGACCATCATGCCGATGAACCACAGCCACAGTTGCGTACGCACCAGCTTGACCGACGCGAGGGCCCGGCCGGTCAGTTGCGGCCACAGTTCATAGGCGATCGCGAAGTACATGATGACGATCGCGCCGCCGAAGATCAGATGGAAGTGGCCGGTCACCCACTGCGTGTTGTGCACGGTCGAGTTCAGCTGGTAGCTCATGTTGATCAGCCCGCCCGCGCCGCCGAGTCCGAGCATCACGAACGAGAACGCGATTACGAGCATCATCGGGTTTTGCCAGGGCAGTGCGCCTATCCAGCCGAAGGCACCCTTGCCGCCGCGCAGTCGGCCGGCGATTTCGACGGACGCGCAGATCGTGAACACCGTCAGCAGCGTCGGCACCGACACCATGCCGGTGAAGACGGCATGCAGGAACTTGAAGCCGGAGCCGACCTGCGGATCGGCGAACAGGTGGTGAATGCCGATCGGCATCGCGAAGACGAGGAACAGGATGAACGACACGCGCGCCATCGAATCGCTATAGAGCCGTCCGCCGATCGCGCGCGGCACCAGCGTGTAGTAAGCGATATAAGCGGGAATCAGCCAGAAGTAGACGATCGCGTGCAGCGTCCACGAGAACAGGATGCGCGAGAGGCCGGCGTCGATCGTGTTGGTCAGGCCGAATGCGACCGGCAGGATCTGGAACAGGATTTCCAGCGCCGCGCCGACAGCGGTCCAGGCCCACAGATACGCGCCCGCCACGTTGGCGAACATGGCGAGCGGCACCGGCTTGCCCGGATTGGCGCGCTTCCAGATGCGCAGGTTCACATGCATCAGCGCGACCCAGATCCACGAGCCGACCACCACCAGCACCACGCCGAGGTAATAGAAGGGACTGCCGATCATCGGCGGATAGAAGGTGTAGAGCACCGAGGCCTGGCCGAGCGCCACGGGCACCATTGCCATCACCGCGCCGATTGCCAGCATGATGAAGGCGGCCCACGCCCATTTGAGACCGACGAGGCGCTGCGCGAGCGCGAGTTCGACGATCGCGTAGCCGAAACCCATCGACACCAGCGTGGGCAGCACATAAGCCATCACGGAGCCGTGCGCGGTTACCGAACGATAGTAAAGCTCGGGGTCGCCGACCCACGGCACCAGCGGGCTGCGCACCAGCATCTGCCAGGCGCCGAGCAGCAGCGCGATCAGAAACGCAATGAAGGCGAGCCAGAAATGCGCGAGAACGAGTCGCTTAGCGTGAAACACAGCTCAGCCTCCGTGATTGTCGGGCCTGCTCGAAGAAGGTGGCTTTGTCGATGACTTTCACGTGGGCCCACATGGTCTGATGCCCGAAGCCGCAGAACTCGTGGCACGGCATGGTGTGATCGGCAGGCGCGTCGAAGCGCGTGTTCAGCGTGGCGACGTAGCCGGGCACGACCATCGTGTTGATGTTGGTGTCGGTGACGAGCAGGCCGTGTACGACATCGGCGCTGGTGGTGCGGATCGTGATCGGCGTGTCGGCTGGTACCAGCAGGCATTGCGGCGTGAACGAGTATTGCTGCGCGATGAAGCGCACGACCACCGAGCCGTCCGGCTCGACCGCACTGCCCAGATTGTCTTCGACGAATTCGCCGGACAGTTGCAGGCGTGATGGATCGATCGTTTCGACGCGCGAGGGCGGCATCATCGCCCAATGCAGTCCCGAATACACGATCACGACCAGCATCAGAACGATCAGCGCGACGGCGAAAATGGCCCAACGGCGCTCGGCGCGCAAGGCGACCGCGTGGCCGCCCGATTGGTGGTTGGAATCGGTCGACATGATCAGTGAACCACACCGCGCGGCAGAAACACGAGAAAGTAGAAGCCGAACCAGATCGCCATGACGATCAGCGTGGCGACGCCGGCGAGAGCGATCGCGCCATGCGGGCCGGCCGCGACGACGCGTTCCACTTCTTCGTCCGTTGGCGGGGCCGCGCTACCGGTTTCGTTTGCTTCCATCTGAAGGCTCTCCAGTGCGGCGGTTCAGTGCAACGGCGCATTGCGCAACGCGTTGACGTCGCGGGACGTCACGGGCTGACCGTGATTGCCCCACGCCGTGCGGATATAGGTGACCACGGCGGCGGCGTCGGTGTCGTTCAGTTCCTGACCGAAAGGCGGCATGCCGTACGGTTCAGGATTGCGCATCGTGCCCGGCGGGAAGCCGCCATTGAGCACGATGCGAATCGGATTGACCGAAGAGTCCATTTCGATCGACTGGTTGCCGGCGAGCGGCGGATAGTGTTGCAGCTTGCCTTCGCCCTTTTCGCCGTGGCAGATCGCGCATTTGTCGGCGTAGATTTTTTCGCCGAGCGCGAACACGTTGGTGTTGGTCGGCGCCGACGGACCGGTCTTGCGGCCGCTCTTGTCGGGCAAGGATTTCAGATAAACCGCCATCGCCTTGATATCGTCTTCCGTCATGTACTGGAGGCTGTGGTACGTGACTTCGGCCATCGGTCCGTACACCGCGCCTCGATCGGAAATGCCCGCTTGCAGCAGATCGACGATGTCTTTGGTGCTCCAGTCGCCGAGGCCGCCGTCCTTGTCCGAGGTCAGCGAAGGCGCGTACCAGTTCTGTACGGGAATCAGGCCGCCCGCGAACTGTTCGCTCTGCGACGAGCCGCCGAGCATGTTGATCTTGGTGTGACACATCGTGCAGTGCCCGAGCCCTTCGACCAGATACGCGCCGCGGTTCCATTCGACCGATTTGGTTGGATCGGGCTGGAATTCGCCTTCCCGGAAATACAGCGTGCGCCAGCCGTACAGCAGGTTGCGCTGATTGAACGGGAAGCGCAGCGTGTGTTTGTGATTCGGCTCACGCACCGGCGTGACGGTCCGCAGATAGGCGAAGATCGCGTCCGAGTCCTCGCGCGTGACCTTGGTGTATTGAGCGATCGGCATTGCCGGATAAATCAGCGTGCCGTCCGGTGTGCGGCCGGTGCGCATCATCTTGAAGAACGCATCCTGGCTCCAGGTGCCGATGCCGTATTGCGCGTCCGGCGTGATGTTCGGCGAATACAGCGTGCCGAACGGCGTTTCCATGGCTAGGCCGCCCGCGAACAGTTTGCCGCGCGGCGCGGTGTGGCAGGCCACGCAGTCGCCCGCGCGCGCCAGATACTCGCCGCGTTTGACGATGTCGGGGCGCGTGTCGGCGGCCCCGCCCGGCGCGGACGTTGTCGCGGTGTCGGCGGCGCGTGCTTCGGCGATGAGGGGCGTGTGCGATACGTGCAGAAGCGCGGCGCTGCCCGCGAGGATCAGGCCGGCGGCCAAGAGGCCTGACGCGAACGGCGCATGCGCGCGTCGGCCCTTCGTCATGGCGAGCACAGTGGTGAGCAGCGCGGTGCGCAGCGCGCGGAACGAGCCCGGAGAGCGAAGTGTCGGCTTCATTGCGGTTGGCTCCCGCATGCGAGAGGCAGCCGCTCGCCGGACGCCGGTGCGGGCCGCGGATCGGCCGGACGCGGCTGGCGCGCGAGCCAGCTCGATACCGCGGTAATGTCCTTGTCGTTGAGCTTGACCGCGATCGAATGCATGCAGTCCGGCGCGAGCGCGTGCCGCGTGCCCGAGCGCCAGGTACCCATTTGTCCGGCGATATAGCTCGCGTGCAAACCGAGCAGACCTGGAATGCCCGGCTGCGTCCCGGTCATGCGCGCACCGTGGCACGCAATGCACGCCGGTATCTTGCGGGCGGGGTCGCCCTGGGTGACGAGGCGCTGTCCGGCGGCGAGCACTGCCGGCGCGACGGCGCTTTGATCGGCGTTGGGGTAGGGCGGTTGCAGATCGGCGAAATACTGGCTGATCTTGCGCAGATAGTCGTCGGGCAGGAAGGCGAGCAGATAGCCCATTGGCGGATATGTGCGGCCGCCGTCGCGAAACGCGGTCAACTGGTTGAACAGATACTCGGCCGGCTTGCCGGCAATGCGCGGAAAGTAATCGTTGTTCAGGCCTTGGCCCTGCACGCCGTGACAGGAGGTGCAGGCGCGCACGCGTTCGTCCATGGCCGAGGGCATGGCGCTGGACGCGTCGGTGGCGGCGAGCGCCACGCCGCTCCACATGACGTAAAGCACTAACAGAACAGACGATCCGATAGTTCTACGATGCACGCCAGGCCTCTATTGGGAACGTTCTTTCTTCTCGATTATTTCTCGCGCATTCGCTCGCGGATTGGCTCCTGAATCCACGGACGGTGTGTGGCAACTCCGTCAGTTGTTTTTGTATAACGAGTGCGAAAACAGCAAATCGAAAACGGACTTATTCTGAATGGCGAGTGTTGATTTGCTACGGCGATGCGATTGCTTTTTAAAACAACGATCTGCCTGAATGCGCCAGTGGGTGGCGGCTTTCGGGCTGCGGGAATTAACGCTTGAAACGTTCAGCAGCGTGTACGAGGTTGCAGGAATTCATTCGGCGCGTCAATAGCAAACAAAAGCTAATTTGACCAAACACCTGTTCATGATAGGCGTCGACCAGGGGGCTTTCAACGTTTCATTGCAAATCGCCGCGTGCTTCGACGTTATCGCGCGAATGTGATTGTTTGATGATGGAACACGTGCTTGAGCGACACGCCTTGGACCTCCTGCACGCGTGGTCAACTGAAGAGCCGCAGCAAGGCCGCGCGCGCATTGCTCACCCGTTCGCTTTCGCCGATTCGTCCGGGCAACAGATGAAACTCCACAGCAGGCAGCGCGGGCAAGCCGACGCTCGCCGGGCAGGCCACGACGCCGCCGCCGACCGACGATTCGTTCAGGCAGGAAATGCCGAGCCCCGCCTTCAGTGCGAGTTGCAAGCCTGCCACGCCGGAGGCGGAGTGCGACACCACGTAGGGCACTTTGTGTTCGTCGAGCAACTTCACGACGAAACGCTGCAACTGGCAGCTCGACGGCAGCAACACGAGCGAATAAGGGGTGGCCGGCCGCGGACCTGAATCCGCCGCGCTCACCCAAAGCAGTTTTTCGCGCCGCACAACCGTGCTCGGCGCAGCGTTGCGCCGACCGGTGGCGCGCGAGTTATCCGTGACGAGCCGCAGCGAAAGACCGATATCGAACGACGCATCATCGCCTGCATTGCTGTCGATCACCGCACTTGGCAAAACGGTGACGTGCAGCTTCAGGCGCGGATGCTGTTCCGAAAACGTCTTGAGAATGCGCGCGATGTCGTGCGGACGGTAGTAGTCCGTGATGGCAATGCGCAACTCGCCGTCCAGCGAGCGGCCTTGCAGATCGTCGAACGCGGCTTCGCTCATTGCGATGATGCGCCGCGCGTGGTCGAGCAGGCGGCTGCCGGCCGGCGTGGCGCTGACGCCTTGCTTGCTGCGTATGAAGAGCGGCTGGCCGGCGCGTTCCTCCAGTTTCTTCAACTGCTCGCTGACGGAAGACTGCGACAGGAATACGCGCTCCGCGCCCGCCGAGACACTGCCCGATTCGGCGACGGCGACGAAGGTACGCAACTGTGTCAGGTCGAATCCACGCTGGCTCATGATTCGGTATATCCGATGGAAGTCATCTAAAATTCCGGCTTTTCCGATAGAAAGCCCAGCCGTAGCATACCTCCAGATTCTTTGCGGAGGGTGGAATGGGAAACGAATCAATGGCAGCCGTAGGGACATCCGGCAGGCGTTCGGCAAGCCACAGGTGGAAGGTGCTCGGGGTCGGTTTCGCTGCGAACGCGAGCTTTTCGGCGGCATTTTCGGGAATTCCGACGACGGCGGTTTTCTTGCGCTCGGGCTATCACCTGGGCAACGACGGTCTGGGTCTCGTGCTCGGCATGTTGGGCCTCGGCATCGCGGTCAGCGAGTTGCCATGGGGACTGCTGACCGACCGCTGGGGCGACCGGCATGTCCTGTTGCTCGGACTGCTTTCGACCGCAGCCGCACTTGCCGGTCTCGCGTTGTTCGTCGTGCCGTCCGGTACGCACATACCGGGCGTGAGCACGCTCGCGCTTGGCCTGTTGCTGGTTGGACTGTTCGGCGGCAGCGTGAACGGTTCGAGCGGCCGCGCAGTGATGGCCTGGTTTCGCGAAGGTGAGCGCGGCCTCGCCATGAGTATTCGCCAGACCGCGGTGCCTGCGGGCGGCGGCCTCGGCGCACTGCTGCTGCCAGTGCTCGCGTCGCGTTATGGCTTTGCGAGCGCATATACCGTCCTGGCGCTCGCCTGTGCGATCACGGCGGGGTTCGCATGGCGCTGGCTGCATGAACCTGCTCATACCGATTCGGAAGGCGCACGCGAAGTCCATGACACGGCGGCGAATGGCGCGCGCAGCAGTGTCTCGCCGTTGCGCGACATCGGCATCTGGCGCGTGGCGCTCGGCGCTGGAGCGCTGTGCGTGCCGCAACTCGCCGTCGTGACGTTCGGGACGGTGTTTCTTCACGATTTCAGCCGCGCCGGCGTCATGGCGATCAGCGTGACGATGGCTGCGGTGCAAACGGGCGCCGCGATCGCGCGGGTCTGGAGTGGCGCGTGGACCGACCGGCGCGGCAATCGGCGGAACTATATGCGCGCCTGCAGTTTGCTGACGGCGGTGTTGTTCGCCTCGCTCGCGTTACTGACCGGCCTCGCCGGCATGCATCACGCGACGCTGACAGCGGTATTCGCGCTGATGGTCGTGCTGGGCGGTGTGAGCGCGTCGGCATGGCACGGCGTGGCCTTTACGGAACTCGCCACGCTGGCAGGGACGAACCGCGCCGGCACGGCGCTGGCGATCGGCAACACGTGTGTCTTTCTCACGCTGTTCGTGACGCCGCTGGTAATACCGCCGCTGTTGACGATAGGTTCGTGGCCGATGGTGTGGGCAGTAGCCAGCGTGTGCGCATTGATCGCGTTCCCGGTATTTCCGCGCGCGGCGCGTGAAAGCAAGGCGAGGGCGGCGCGCGCCTGCGACGCAATCTGACGAAGCCCGTCGCCGCTCGGTAATAAGGCGGTTGCCGCGGGGCGGCTGCCGCGCTTTTTGTCATGCCGTTGGGCGGCGTGTGCACACGCCTGCGATGAGTGGTTGCACCGTCGAATTCCGGCCGGAATGGGTTCCATTGTGAAAGTAAAAAATATTCATTCTGCGTATTTATTCTTTTCTTCTTTGATAAATCCGCATTGGTAATTGATTTTTCTACAGGATTCGGAGCGCTCCGATTTTCGTGGAGTTGCAGTGGTGATTTTATGGCCGCCTTGACACGCGAAGCGTCGTCAAGGGGCCGTCAAAGAATAGGTAAAGTGTGTCAGATTTTTTCTGCACATTTGAAAATAATCCTACAACAAACGAGAGAAAATCCTGGTGAACCTTCGAATTATCCTGGCGGACGATCATCCATTCGTTCTGCTTGGCATCCGTGCGACTTTAAAAATGCATGCCGGTGTCACCATCGTCGACGAAGCGACGAATGCCGTTTCGCTGCTCGAACGCTTGCGGAACACACCCTGCGATGTGCTCGTCACCGATCTCGCCATGCCGGAGCGCTCGGGCGCCGTCGACGACGGCCTCGATCTCGTCCGGCGAATCCGTTGCGACTGGCCGCAGCTGCGCATCGTGGTGATGACAACGCTGACGAATGCCGCGATCCTTCGCGCCATTGTGTCGGACGGCGCCGTGAGCATGCTCGGCAAGGCGGAGTCGATGCACGAGCTTTGGCAGGCGATTGCCACGACTCGGCACGGTGAGGCCTACCTCGGGCGTTCCATCGTCGAAGCGCTCGCGCGCCCGCAGGAGTTTGCGTGTGAACGACCGGCGCCGCCGCGTCTATCAGGCGCTCAGGCCAAAGTCGTCAGGCTGCTGGTGGACGGCCAGTCGATCGCTGAAATTGCAGCGGCGCTCGGCTGTCATCGTCGCACGGTCAGCAGGCAGAAACGCGAGGCAATGACCAAGCTCGGAGTTGCCAACGATCCAGGTCTTTTTTCTCACGTGCGCGCATATGGAATTCCTGGTTTTGAATCGTATATCTAAGCAATTTACTTTTTAAATCGAATGCGGTGGTTTCGGAGCGATCTTATGTTTATTTTCTGAAAAATGTTTAATGATCGGCACGAGAGCTGGTTTTACTGAAAAGGGCGGCAGTCAATCAAGGTACGGAGGAAAAATAGAAGATGCGCGACACCGCTGAGGTAAGCACGCCCATTCGAGCCATCATTGCGGACGATCATCCACTGGTGCTGCTGGCGATCGAAAATCTGATGGGCGGTTATCCGAATATGGAGATTGTCGGTCGCGCGGCCGATGCGACCGAACTCTTCACGGAAGTCGACCGTGGTTCATGCGATCTGGTGCTCATGGACCTCTACATGCCGGGCGGTTCGGATGGCAGCGGACTGGAAGTCGTCAGGCAGTTCAAGATGCGCTACCCCGACATCGCGCTCGTCGTGCTCACCATGGAAACCGAGGCAGCCGAGCTGCAAAAGGTGATTTCGCTCGGCGCCGACGCATTGGTGAGCAAGCGCGACCGGATCGATCTGATTCACGTGGCCGTCGTTACGGCGTTGGCGCGCGAGTGTTACGTCGGGCCGGCGGTGCGCGCGCTGATCGCCGACGCAACGGTGACCCAGCGGCTCGACTTTGTCCGGCAAATGCTGTCGCGCCGCGAACTCGAAGTGTTCACCCAATACGCGTCAGGATTTGGCGTGACCGAGATCGCCGCCCGTTTGGGGCGCAGTGTCAAAACGATCAGCGCGCAGAAGTGCACCGCCATGCGCAAGCTCGCGCTGCACAGCGACGCGGAACTGTTCCGCTTCGCCGTCGAGTACGGGGTGATTCCCGAGGAGCGCGTGCAGAACCGGTGACGAGCCGGCCGCGTGTCGCGCCTTGGCGTGACGAAAACAAGATGCATTGGCATCGCCCGGGGAAGCACAGCGCGTGCGGGGCATGCCAGTCGATAAGACAACAAGAAGATGAGACAAAAGATTCGCGTCATCGTCGCGGACGATCACGACTGCGTTCGTGTCGGCGTCAAGCAAATGTTGCAAACCGTCCCGCACATCGAGTTTGTCGGCGAAGCGGCCGACACGCATGGCCTCGCTGAATTACTCGACGCTTATGCATGCGACGTGGTCGTTTCGGATATCAACATGCCGGGCATTCACGGCGGCAGCAACGCGGTGTCTTTTCTGCGCCGCCTGTTGCGGGGTCGGCCGCGTCCGTGCGTCGTCGTGCTGACCATGATCTGCCATGCGCACATGCTTACCGGCCTTTTGCACATCGGCGTGGGCGGTATCGTCGATAAACGTGAAACCGTCACCGCCTTGCTCGACGCAATCGAGGCGGCGATTGCCGGCCGCGTCTATCTGTCGGAGCATGCGCGCGCCGCAATCGAAACGGCGGATGCGCCGCCGCAGCTTCGCGCCGGTGTGCTGAGCGCGCGCGAGTGGGAAATCTTCCAGCTCTATGTGCAAGGTCTCGCTGTCCACGAGATCGCAGTGCGTTTGCAGCGCAGCGGCAAAACGATCAGTACGCAGAAACGTACTGCTATGCGCAAGCTTGGGCTGGAAACGGAAGCCGACCTGATCGACTACGCGCGCCAAATCGGATTGACCTGAAACGCGGGCGGCGTATTGCATCGCGCCGTTGGCAGCCGTTTCTAGAGAGCAGCGAATTTAGGAGTGTTCCGATTGGTTGCGAGACATTGCCGCCTCATAGTTCTGAGTTCACTGCGGCTTTATTCGATGCTCCCGTGACGAAAGCGGTCATTTCGTTAAGCTGAGCAATGCCCGAGCCGAGCGAATTCAGGCAGATGTCTTATGGCAATCGCGCAGGGCCGTCTGCCTCATGGACAGAAACAGGAGGCGGCATGGTTGCATTAGGTAAGCGGTTGTTGGTGGAGAGTGCGGGAACGGCATGGCTCGTGTTCGTCGGCTGCGGCAGCATTGTGCTGAACGTCGGCGCGATCCAGCAGGCGAGCGGCGTGCTGGAAGCGGCGTCGGCATTCGGCCTCGCACTCGCCACGGCCAGCTACTGCATGGGCAGCCTGTCCGGCGGTCATTTCAATCCCGCTGTCACCGTAGGCTTTACCGTCGCACAGCGTTTCCCGGTCAGGGATTTGCTCCCCTACATTGCCTCGCAGATTCTCGGCGCGATCGTTGCCGCAGCATTCCTCCTTTACGTGGCGGGCGGCCGTCCCGGTTTCGATCTGCGCGCAAGCGAGTTCGCGGCAAATGGCTTCGGCGACCATTCTCCCGCTGACTATCAATTGCATTCGGCGCTGGCCATCGAGTTCGTGCTGTCCTTCTGCTTTGTCATGGCCAACCTCATGATCGCCCGCCGGCACGACG
Organism: Burkholderia sp. WP9; assembly: GCF_900104795.1. Classification (NCBI taxonomy): domain Bacteria; kingdom Pseudomonadati; phylum Pseudomonadota; class Betaproteobacteria; order Burkholderiales; family Burkholderiaceae; genus Burkholderia; species Burkholderia sp. WP9. The sequence continues at coordinate 3,066,664 of NZ_FNTG01000001.1, read as the reverse complement.
TGCAGCCGCTCGCGCCGCTGGTGCTCGGGGCCGGTCTGGCGCTCGTCTACCTGGTGTCGATCCCGGTCACCAACGGTTCCGTCAATCCCGCCCGTTCCACGGCGCAAGCCTTGTTCGTCGGAGACTGGGCGCTGGATCAACTCTGGCTGTTCTGGGCTGCGCCGCTGTCGGGGGGCATCACTGCCGGCGCGTTGTTCTCGTATCTGCACGGCAAGCCCGAGCACGGTAGCGCCGGGCTTGCCGATGGGCAAGGCGAAGTCGTCTGAGTGTTGCCGGGCGCCATCATCGTGTCTGCCGTCAATTTCCCGCCAAACGTTGCAATGAGGCGCACGCTCGAACGCGTGTGGCTTGGTCTGCTCGTATGGGCGTTGTTTGTCGCCACCCAAACGGCAGCCGCCGCCCAACTGTTCGACAACCGTTCGAACAGCCAGAGCGTTGCCGCTTTTCCCGCGAAACTGACCATCGGGGTTCTCGCGGGCGGCTGGCTGCCGCTCGACGCGTTGCAAGGCGGACGCCTCACCGGCATGAGCGTCGACTATCTGCGCGCGCTCGTCGGGCCGAATGTCGTTATCGAAGCCAAGGCGTTTCCTGATGTGCCGCAATTGCTTGCCGCGGCCTGCGCCGGTGAGGTCGACCTGTTGACGAGCGTTGCCCGCACACCGGAACGCGAGCGGTGCCTGAGTTTTACCGCACCGTATTTCCGTTCTTCGTCGTCGGCAGTGGTTCGCCGTGACGGTGACAGCTACGCGAGTCCCGCTCAGATTGCCGGAGCACGTATCGCGATAGAAAAGGGTTTTGCGCTCGAGCGGGTGGCACGCGAGCGCTTTCCTCATGCGCAGATCAGCGTGTTCGCCACGACGCATGCCGCACTCTCGGCGGTGGTCCGGGGCGACGCCGACGTTTATCTCGGCTTCACGCCGGCTGTGCAATATGCGTTGGCTACGGAGGAGTTCCGTGGTTTGCACGTGGCCTTCGAGGAAAGCAGCCGGACCGCCAATCTGCGCTTCGCGGTGCCACGGAGCCGCGCTACGCTGCGCGACCAGCTCGACGAGGCGCTCGCCTCGATGAATCCGGCCGACGACGCGGCGATTCGTGTGCGCTGGCTATCCGGCAACTTCGACGCGAAGCCCGTGCCCGTTGCGCCGCGTCTCGTGCTGACGCCGCAGGAGCAGGCCTGGCTTCGTTCGTTGCCGCCGTTGCAGATTGGCTTCGATAACGGCTGGTCCCCGTTCAGTTACGTCGACAGTTCCGGGCAACCGGCCGGTATTGCCGCCGACTATCTGGCGTATCTGAGCCGCACGCTCGGCGTCGTGATCAACCGCGCCCGCACGGCCGACTGGCCCGCCGCAATCGAAGCCTTTCAGCACGGCGAGCTGGCGATGCTCGCCACGGCCTCGATTCACGATCCGCGACTCAAGCGGGCGCGCCACACCCTTGCATACGAAAGCTATCCACTGGTGATCGTCGGGCGTGAGAACGAGCCGGCGGCCAGATCGCTGAACGATTTCGCGTCACGGCGCATCGTCGTTTCGTCGCACGTTGCCGGTTCGATTCCGCTCGCGTTCGAGCGCATTCCGGCGGACCACGTTGCAATCGCGCCCAGTCTCGACGACGCGCTCAGGATGGTCGAGGCCGGCGAGGCGGACGTGCTGGTCGGCAATGTGGCCGCTATCGACATCCTGCTCAAGCAGCGTTACGACGGTGTCCTGAAAATCCTCGGCACGGTAGGCGAAACCGACGCGCTCGACTTCGCTGTGCGCCCGGACCTGAGTCCGCTTGCCGAACTGATCGATCGTGCATTGCTGGCCATGCCGGCTGCGGAAAAGCAGCGCATCCGGCAGAAATGGGTCACCGGCAGTGCGCCGGAGTCGGGCATATGGAGCGTGACCGCGGTGCGCCTGCTGCCGTTGCTGATCGGCATCGGCGTCGCGCTGCTGATCACGCTGCGTGCCTATCTGTTGCTGCAACGGGAAGTCAGGCTGCGCAAGAAAACCGAGCTCAAGCTCGAGCTGCAACTGAATTTCCAGGAAACGATGATGAAGATGGTGCCGTATCCGCTTGTCGCCATTGACCTCGACGGCCGTTATATCGCAGTCAACGAGGCTTATGAGCAAGCCTGCGGATTGAGCCGCGAAGCGGTCATCGGACGAAACACCATGGACGTGCAAACATGGGGTGAGGCCAACAGCCGGATTCTCGGCGACATGACTCGCGAGATGCTAAGCGGGCGCGAGACTGTGCAGTTGGAGTTGCAGTTCGAGCGCGGCGCGGGCAACGTGCGGCATGGCCTTTTCTGGGCCAGCGTCTGCCGTGGCAGCGACGGTGAGCCGGTTTGCGTGCTGGGGACGGTGGTCGATATCACGGACATTCGGCGCGCTGAGATGCGCGCGCGCGAAACCGAACGGCGCCTCTTCGACGTGACGCGCTCCTTGCCGGCGGTGGTGTTTCAACTGCGCCGCACTTCGGATGGCGCGTATTCGTTTCCGTATATCGGCGGCGACACGCGGCATTTGCTGGGTGCAAAAGACAGTGCGGTGAGCAGCAGCGATCACGTCGATTTCCAGCGCGTGTGCGAGGAGGACCGGGCGTTCGTGCTGGCCGAACTCGAGCGCTCGGCTCGCAGCGAAACGCCGGTGAACATGGAGTTCCGTTTCGAAGGCGACCAGGAGATCAAGTGGGCACGTGCCGAGTTGGTGCCACGTCGCGAAACGGACGGCAGTGTCGTGTGGAGCGGTTACTGGGTGGACGCCAGCGTCGAGCACGCTCGCTCCGACGAACTGGCGCGAGCGCGCGACCTGGCCGAAGCGGCTTCGCGCGCCAAAGACGACTTCTTCGCGATGATGAGCCACGAAATCCGCACGCCGATGAATGGTGTGCTCGGTCTCGTCGAAGTGCTGGAGCGTACGCCGCTCAATGCGGACCAGGGCGAAATGCTGGGCATGATCCACGAGTCGGCGGGCGCACTGCTGCAGATCCTCGACGACTTGCTCGACTTCTCGAAAATCGAAGCCGGACGGCTGACGATCGAGGCCGAATCCATCGACATACGTGAACTGGTGGACAACGCTGTCGGTCTGTTGGCCGGGCGGGCGCACGAAAAGGGCCTGAAAGTGCGCGTGGACATTGCGCCGGGCGTCGCAGCCACGCTGCGGGGCGACAGCGTACGGTTGCGCCAGATTCTGTTCAATCTGCTTGGCAATGCCATCAAGTTTACGCCGCAAGGCGAGGTCGACGTGTGCGTGTCCGTCGTTGCTCAGGCCGGCGACATTCAAACGCTCGCCATGACTGTCGAGGACACCGGGATCGGCATCGCGCCGGAGGTGCAGGACAAGCTGTTCGAGCCGTTCGTGCAGGCCGAGTCTTCCACCACGCGCCGTTTTGGCGGCACAGGCCTCGGTTTGACGATCTGCCGCAAGCTGATCGACCTCATGGGCGGCTCGCTTGCCTTGCACAGCGATCCGGGCAGCGGCACACGCATCACCGTGCGGCTTACCATGGCTGTCGAGACTCAGCGCTATTCGGTCAACGGCTTGCGCGGCAAGCGCGGGCTCGTGGCAACCGGCGACGCTCGTGTTGCTCAAGCCCTGATGCACTTCGGCGAGGCGCTCGGACTTGCGTTGCGCCGCGTGTCGCCCGATGCGCCGGAACTGCGCGATCGCGTCGCTCTGGAAGATCTGGATTTGCTGTTCGTGAACGAGGACGTGACTTTACCCGCGGACGTTCGCGCGCGCACGCGTGTGATCTGTCTGACTGAGAAGCCGAAGCCGACGGGTTACCGCATTCTCGACGACACCGTGCGCGTCAGCATCAATCCCATTTCATGGCGTGGCCTCGGTGCCGCGTGCGCCGCCGCGATGACCGGGCTGCCCACGGTGGCGCCGCGCCTGGCTGCCATGCCACGCGCGCCGGAGGGCGGCGCTTCGCCTCCGGATCGCGAGCGGGCAATCGCCAGTGGCCGGCTGATCCTCGTCGCGGAAGATCATCCGGTCAACCAGGAGTTGATTCGCCACCAGCTCGCGTTGCTCGGTTTCGCCTGCGACGTGACGAACGACGGCGGGGAAGCGCTGGCAGCGCTGGAGCGCACGAACTACGGATGTCTGATCACGGATTGCCACATGCCGAACGTGTCGGGCTACGAACTCACTCGCCGTATCCGCGAAGGTGAGCAGGGTGGCAGGCATCGGCTGCCCATTCTGGGAATCACGGCGAACACCGCGCCCGAAGACCTGAACCTGTGTCGCGACGCCGGCATGGACGACAGCCTGGTGAAGCCGACGCGGCTGGCCACGCTGCGCGACTATCTGAGCCGCTGGTTTGGATCCGACTGCGCGGGGCACGCCGCGCCTTTGGAGGCCGCGAGAGCGCCGGCTGTCGCTACACCGGAGGTCCACTGCGGCGCTGATCCCTTCGTCCCGGTCGACCTGGGGCACATGACACAACTGTGGGGGAGCGAATCGACCGTCAAGGCGCTGCTCGACTCGTTCGTATCGTCCGTGCGCGAAGACGTGCAGTCGCTCTCGCCATTGCTCGAGCGCGTCGGCTCCGAGCGCACTGAGCTGGAGCGTGTGCGCGAATGGCTTCATCGCGTGGAAGGGGCGGCGAGCGTCCTGCAATATCCGCCGCTACTCATGGCGCTCGAAGATTACCGCCGCGAAATCAATGTGAAACCGCCCGAACTTGTGCGCAATGACGGAATGGTTTTAATCAACAAATGCAACGCCATGCTGGACGGAATCGAACAGCAAGCCGCATTGCTCGTATAGCGGGCTGCCGGTTGAAAAAGCCGCAGGGGATTATGCGGAATAGGTGCGGTCGCCTCGTAGCAGAGCGCACCCACACGGATGAGAGGCGAGACGATAGAACGAAAAAAAACGCGGCCGAAGCCGCGTTAAAGATTTGGAGACATCCCTCGATGAAGGAGTCACTTCTCGCAGCCGGAAGCATAACCGGGATAACGCGGTTGATTCACTACAAAATCGACAATTAACTGTTTGAGAAATTCGCTTAAAACGCTTCCAGGCCGTCGTCTCATCACCCCGTCTTGGCGGGGTGCCGGCGGCGGCGTGTGCGCACAGCGGCACTTCTCGCGCGATATCGCCAAGGTTTAAGGCTGCGCTGATCAAGCCGCGTAAACACGACAGGTTGCGACCAAGGCATGTGTAATCTTTCGAGATCGCGAATGACGGCCGTAAAAGCGGGCATTCCGTGTCACGTTACGCCCCTCGAGGGGCTCTGCGCGGGCTATTTGCCCGTCTTTGGCCCTTTACGGGCGCACCTGTGCCGTCGCGCGACCTCGCCACATGTACAGATTGGCCAGCGCGAGTGCAACGAAGGCGCGATTGGCGTTCTTCGCCAGACCGCGATAGCGAACCTTCGTGAAGCCCCACAACCGCTTCACGACCGCGAACACATGCTCGACCCGGGCACGGATCTTCGACTTGTTGCGATTCTTGCGGCGCGCCACCTCGTCGACGATGCCCTTGCGGCGCGTGCGCTTGTTGGTGAAGTCGCGCGCCTTCGGTGCCTTGCCATGGATCAGCGCTTTCTGACTCGCGTATGCGCTGTCGCCGTACACGCGTTGCTCCTCACCGTGCAGCAACTGTGGCAGCGGATACTTGTCATGCACGTTCGCCGCCGTTACGACTGCGCTATGAGCAAGCCCGCTCTGACTGTCCACGCCGATATGGAGCTTCATGCCGAAATGCCACTGCTTGCCTTTGCGTGTCTGATGCATTTCGGGGTCACGCGCCTTGTCCTTGTTCTTCGTCGACGAGGGTGCACCGATCAGTGTGGCATCGACAATCGTGCCGCTCTTGAGCTTTGCTCCCCGCGCCTGCAGCACCTGACCCACTTCCGCGAAGATCCGCTCGCCCAGCTTGTGCTCTTCCAGCAGATGCCGGAATTTGAGCAGCGTGGTCGCGTCCGGAACCGTTTCGCTGCCAAGGTCGATCCCAACGAAACGGCGCAGGCTGAGACTGTCGTACAGCGCCTCTTCGCACGCAAGGTCCGCAAGGTTGAACCAGTGCTGCACAAAGTGAATCCGCAGCATGCGCTCCAGCACGATCGGCGGGCGGCCATTGCCACGTTTCGGATAGAACGGCTCGACCACTGCGCACAGTTGCGCCCAAGGCACGATCCTGTTCATCTCATCAAGAAACGCTTCACGTCGCGTTGGTTTGCGCTGCGCCCCGAACCCCGCGCATTGATCGACAGCCATCGCCAGTGTCAGTTGATTCATCATTTTTCGCTTTCGCCGTTGCATGCTCACGCTATAACGCGTGACCGTCATGAACGGTGGACTTATTCAGCTTTGCCTTAACTCGTCGGCAAGACGCAGGATCACTACGGACAACTATGAAGTCGCCGCGTTTCAATACGTAAAAGCAGCACCTCGCGAGCGGCTTCTGGCAGCAAAACGCGTGGCGCCCGCGCCGGCCATGCGCGGTCCGAGGCACAAACAGGCTCAGCGGATTTGAACTAGTATGTGGTGGCTCCGCGCGGCCGAAGTGTCGGTGCGGCGGTGCATCAAGTCCGGAGAAGACCATGATTGCGCTTCGAAAACTGAATCTCGCTATGGTGTTGTGGGCGTTGGCGTCGGGCGTCGCCTTCGCCGATACGGTGGCCTTGAAGGCGGATCTCGAACCGTCGAGCGAAGTGCCTCCTCGCGTGAGCCACGGACACGGCATGTTGAACGCCACCTTCGACACCTCGACCAAATCCCTGCAATGGACGGTCACTTATGAAGGCTTGAGCGGCCCGGCAACCGCCGCGCATTTCCACGGGCCTGCGCCGGTGGGCCAGAACGCCAAGGTTCAGGTGCCGATCGATAAGGGAGCCCTCGCCAGCCCGATCAAAGGGTCGGCGGCGCTCACCGAGCAGCAGGTCACCGATCTGATGGCGGGGCAGTGGTACTTCAACGTTCATACCGCGCAGAACCCGATGGGTGAAATTCGCGGGCAGGTTTTGCCGGCTAACTAACGAGCGGAAAACCTTACCGGGCGGCGCGGACCTTTTTGGGATTAGAAGCCGCCGCCCACCGGCGCTGCCGTGAACGCACGTAACATGACGGGACACAATCGAAGGAGCGTGTCCCGATGAGCTGGCAAAGCGCACTCGCGTGCTGGTATTTGCGTAGGCAGTTTCGTCCCGAGACCTTGAAGCCGCGTATCAATGTCGAGAAGGCGCGCGCGTTGACCGCCAAGCGCGCCTGGTCGCCGCGCGTGCCTCGCGGCTGGCGTCTGCGTGAGCTGTACGGCCCGGGCGATGCGCCCTTGCGCGGCGAATGGATCGAGCGCGGCGACGGGGCGCAAGCCGCGCAGACCGGTACAACGGTGCTGTATTGCCACGGCGGCGGCTATTACTTCTGTTCACCGCGTACGCATCGCTCGATCACGTTCGGCCTGGCGACACGCGCCGACGCGGCCGTTTTTTCGCTCGACTATCGTCTCGCGCCGGAGCATCGCTTCCCGGCGGCGTTGAACGATGCAACCGACGCTTATCGTCAGTTGATCGGCAATGGCATTGCGCCCGAGTCGATTGTGATCGCCGGCGATTCGGCGGGCGGCGGCCTCGCGCTCGCTACCCTGGTGGCGCTGCGCGACGCCGGCGACCCCATGCCGGCCGGTGCCTTGCTGTTCTCGCCATGGACCGATCTGGCCGCGACGGGCGCCAGCATCCGCACCAACGACGGTCTCGACCCCATGTTCAGCGGCCCGGCAATCGCGCTGGCGGGAAAGGTTTATCTCGGCGACACGCCGGCCACGCATCCCCATGCCTCTCCCGTTTATGCCAATCTGAACGGCTTGCCCCCGCTCTTCATCATGGCGGGCAGCACCGAGGTGTTGCTCGACGACTCGCAGCGCGTGGCCGACAACGCGCGCGCGGCAGGCGTCGACTGCGAACTCGAAGTGTGGAACAAGATGCCGCACGTCTGGCCGATTTTTGCGCCGTTCATCCCGGAAGGAAATCGCGCGCTCGAGCGCGCCGCCACCTTCGTGCGGCGCGTGACGCGCCGCGCGTCTCAGCCGTCGAGCGCGATGTCGATGGTCTGATAGGCGGCCTCGACTATCTGCTGGCCGTATTGCCGTTCCAGCCGCCGCACGGTGAAGTGCGCATGCGCGACCTGCTGGAAGTGGTCGATGAAAACCGTATTGACCATCGCGCCGAGCACCGCGCCGATTGCCGGAATCGACTTGGCGGCGATCTGTTCGCTCACCTGCACCGAAAAGCGCGCGGCGATCGTGTTGACGAGGCGCAGCAAGGCCGCGGAACCATGCGTGGTGAAACCTTTGGTGGCGATCTCGGACGACGCTTTCGACACTGCCTGCGCCAACGCGCCGCGCATGATGAAGTAGCCGAAGTCGGCGTCGTCGTCGGCACTCGATGTGCTGCCCATGCCGAGCACGGTCAGACACTGCAGTTGCGTATCGATCGACGACAAATCCTCACCCTCGCTGCGCGCGATGTCGCAGATCGAGCGAAACATCAGCGTGGTCGTGACCGGCAGTTCGACGGGCAGCGCAAACAGTCCGAATGCGCCGCCGGCCGCGCCGGTGGTCGCCACGGCGAACTTGTGAAGCAGATTGCTCGGCTTCTCGGGCGCCGCCAGCGCAAGCGTGGCGTCCTTGCGCCCCAGCGTGCGCAGCGCGATTGCCAGGCACTTGCGCAACGCCAGTTCGGTCGCGTCCGCGACCTTTTCGTTGGCGAACGCCGGCATGCGCGAGAGCAGCTTCTCCAGCGGCGCGCCGACGATGCTGGCCAGTTTCATCGCCAGAGCGGGGCTCTCCAGTTCATGTTTCGCGCGCCGCAGCGCCTTCAGGTCGTCGTCCGATAACGATTGTGTTGCGAGCGAGCTCGGCTCCATGTGCCTCCCTGGCGTCATGTGATGTGTTTTTTCAGTCGGTTGCCGCTGCTGCGCACCGCGGCGGCGTGTCCGGATTAGAGCATCGTCGCGTGGTATGATTCCCTATCGATTGACCAGTCAACTGTTGCGCTATCAAAAATGGCTGTCCATACCGCGGCCCACCACTCGAGTGGGCAAGTTTTACCTTTCCGTGAATCATTGCTGGCGATGCTCGGCATCTCCTTCGTCACGATGCTGGTCGCGCTCGACCAGACCGTGGTCGGCACCGCATTGCCCACCATCGTCGCCGAACTCAAGGGTTTCGAGCTGTACGCGTGGGTCGCCACGTCCTATTTGCTGACCTCGGTGATTACCGTGCCGATTTTCGGCCGGCTCGGCGATTACTACGGGCGCAAGCCGTTCGTGATCGCGTCGATCGTCGTGTTCACGGGCGCCTCGGTGCTGTGCGGCGCGGCCAACAATATGCTGTTCCTCGTGCTCGCGCGCGGTTTGCAGGGCATCGGCGGCGGCATGCTGGTCGGCACCGCGTTCGCCTGTATTCCCGATCTGTTTCCCGACTCGGTCGTGCGCCTGCGCTGGCAAGTGTTGATGAGTTCGGCGTTCGGTATTGCCAACGCGGTCGGGCCGTCGCTCGGCGGTTTCCTCACGCAGTATTACGGCTGGCGCTCGGTTTTCTATGTGAATCTGCCCGTCGGTCTGCTGTCGCTGTTTTTCGTCTGGCGTTTCCTGCCACATCTGCGCCATGTCGAACACGAAGGCAAGATGCGGCTCGACTGGCCTGGCGCCGTGTTGATCGCCGTGGCGCTCGGCTCGTTGCAGTTGTTCGTCGAGTTGCTGCCCAAGCATGGCGTGAGCTTCGGTGCGGCCATGCTGCTCGCGTTGAGCGTCGCGTCGGCTTACGCGCTCTGGCAGTGGGAGAAGCGCTGCCCGACGGCGATCCTGCCGGTCGACATGTTCCGCAATCGCAGTCTCGCCGCGCTGTTCACACTGGCCGTGCTGGGCGGCTTCACGATGTTCTCGCTGCTGTTCTATGCGCCGCTGCTGTTCCAGGGCGGCTTTGGCATGTCGCCGAAAGAGGCGGGGCTCGTCATCACGCCGCTCGTCGTATTCATTACGATCGGCAGCATCGCCAATGGGCGCATCGTCTCGCGCGTGCGCAATCCGAATCTGATGCTTTACGTGGGCTTTACGCTGCTCGCACTGGCGTGCCTGGGCGTGGTCGTCGCGACACGCGCCATGCCGCAATGGCTGTTGATGTCGTTCATGGTCGTCGGCGGACTGGGACTCGGTTTCGTCATGCCGAACCTGACGATCTTCGCGCAGCAAACGGCCGGCCGGGAGCACCTCGGCATTGCCACGGCGCTGCTGCAGTCACTGCGCATGATCGGCGGCATGATCGGCACCGCGCTGACCGGCACGCTGGTCAGCCACATGTACGCGAGCGGCGTGCGCAGCGCGCTGGAAAACGATCACGCATCGCAATGGTTCGCGGATCTCGGCGACCCGCAAATTCTCATCAATCGCGACGCGCAAACCACCTTGCTAGGCCAGTTGACGCACGCGGGCCATAACGGCGCGATGTTGCTCGAGAGCGCGCGCGAAGCTCTCGTGGCGGCGATTCATCTGGGTCTGGCCATGGCGGCGATCATCGCCGTGGTGTCGGTCTGGCAAAGCCGCCGTGTGCCGCCGATCAAGCTCCAACGCAAGCTCGAACCCGTGATTCACGCGGACTGATTTTTTAGACTTATCGTTTTACTGACAGATCATGGAAGAACAGGACCGCGTCGCCGTCATGCAGCAATTCGGCCGCACATATCGGGCGTTCATGTCGGCCTTCGAGTCGCACGTCGGCCACCCGCTGCCGCGCTGGCGCATTCTGCTCGCGCTGCACGAGCAGGCGGGCGAGTCGTCGCAGAAACGGCTGGTGGAGCGCTTGCGTGTCGACCCGGGCGCGCTGACGCGGCAGTTGAAGACACTGGAAGGTTTGGGCTGGATCGCTCGCAGCATGGACACGCGCGACAATCGCGTGACCAATGTGCGTCTGACCGAAGCGGGGCAGTCGGCGACCGAGGCCAGCTTGCCGCGTCGCAATGCGTTTCTGCACGACACGATGGCTGCGCTGCCGGACGAGGCGCTGGGCGCGCTGTCTGATGCACTGAAGATGCTCGAGGTGAGAATTGGGGAAGTGGCGGCGACAGCCGGCGCTGCGGGAGCCGCCGCCGGCGATGTTTCGCAGCAGGCAGCCGAAGTCGTGAATGGCGAAGCGCCGCGCCAACCTTAACGTCGTGTACGCGGCTTGAACGACGTCGCATGCGGCGCGTCGGAGATCACAGAGCAATCGCTCGCTCCACGCATTTCGAAACAACAGGAACGGCGCGCCCCGATGTCCAGGGCGCGCCTTTCGCAAGAAGAATCAGAAGAACGTTTCGATCACTTCCGTGACGCGATACGCTGGATCGACCACCAACACCTGACGCCATTTGTCGAACGTCAGACACGGGTGCGAGATGTCGAACGCGATCATGTCGCCCACTTTCAGATCGGCGCCAGCGGGAATCCGCAGATACGCATGCTGATCCATCAGGCCGAAAATCTCCCAGCCTTCGCTTGCCGCGATATCGCGCGGCGCTTCGTTACCCGGACGATAGTGGCGCGCCGGTTCCGGCATGCCCGCATCGAACGCGGAATCGCGTTTGCCAAGACCAATGATCGCGCGATCCGGCTCGGGAATGGACTGCACATACGCCCACAATTGCAGCGCGGGAAGCAGCCCTTCGCCCATTTTCTTCGCGACCGGATTGCGCGCGAAGATGTCCGTCTGCGCCTTGCGATAGATGCCGACGTCGTGCGTCAGATAGCAGCCCGGACGCAGCACCACCTCGACCTTGCCGGTCTCCGACGCCTTCACGAATTCTTCCGCGACCACGTCGTACCAGGCCGATCCCGCGCCTGACAGCACGGCCGGCGTACGCGCAAAACGCCCTTGCTCGACGAGCTCGCGCGTGAGCGCGACCGCGCTCTGCAGGAACTCGCGCACTTCGGGCTCTTCCTTCAGCACACCTTCGTACAACTCGACGCCGGCGAGCTTCAGCGTGTCCGGATAGCGTGCAATCGCGTCGAGCACCGCGTTGCGCTGCGCGGCATCGCGCACGCCCGTGCGGCCGCCCGGCACGCCGAGTTCGAGCAGCACCTGCAACTGCTTGTTCACCGACTTGAAAAACTCGCCCAACTGTTCGACGCCTTCAACCGAATCGACGAGGCAGAAGAATTCGAAATCCGGATCGCTCAACAACTCGGCGACCATCATCATGTTGCGGCGGCCGACCAGCTGATTGGCCATCAGCACGCGCGAGACGCCGCCGTGATAAGCCGCGCGCACCTGGTGCGCGGTGGCGAGCGTAATACCCCACGCGCCGGTTTCGAGCTGACGGCGAAACAGCTGCGGTGCCATGGTGGTTTTGCCGTGCGGCGCGAGTTTGACGCCGTATTCGGCGACGAATGCCTGCATCCATTTCAGGTTGTGCTCCACCCGGTCGGCATACAGCACGGCGGCCGGCAAGCTCACGTCTTCGTTCAGCAGGTTCCACTCCAGGCGAGCGGCATCCGTGAGTTGGATGCTGGTGCCCGGAACCATGCCCAAGCCCTTGCTATAAGGATCAATCGTCGCGCCCTGATAGTTTGTAACTTTCATGTCTCCTTGCTCCATCGTCCAGTTAAATTGAATCAAAGTTGACTTTAGCATGTTACCGAAAGTACGATGGATGAAGAAATGTTATTTAGTACCATGGATCGCTGAAGGCGCGTTGTCAGCCTTTGCCTGGCTTTTGCTCCGCCTTCGCGCCGTATCCCACAGTCTGCAATGAACTCAACCGCCGAACCGCTGGCTTTCGACATCGTTGCGCGCATCGCCGAATGCGCGCCGGAACTGCGCTCGGCTGAGCGCAAGGTTGCCGCGCTGATTCTCGACGATCTCACGGGCGCTTCGCGCGCCAGCATCGGCGCGCTCGCGCAGCAGGCCGAGGTGAGCGTGGCGACCGTGACGCGCTTTGCCAAGGCTGTGGGTTGCCGCGACGTGCGCGAACTCAAGCTGCGGCTCGCACAGGCTGCTGCGGTCGGTCAGCGCTTCCTGCAGCCGGGCAGCGCGGGCGACGCGCCCGAGCCGATCGCGACCCGTGTGTTCGACGAATTGCAAACCGCGCTGGCGCACAACCATCAATTGCTGCGTCAGGCGCCGCTCGGCGAAGCGGCGGCCGCTTTGCGCGCTGCGCGCATGATCTACGTGTTCGGCATGGGCGGCGGTTCCACCGCGCTCGCCGACGAAATGCGCTTTCGGCTCGTGCGCCTCGGCCGGCCCGTCGCGACCTATCAGGACGGCTTGCTGCAGCGCATGGTGGCCAGCACCGTGTCGCGTGAATGCGTGGTGATCGCGCTCTCCACGACCGGGCGCGTGCCCGAGATGGTCGAGAACTGCAAGATCGCGCGCAGCTATGGCGCGACGGTGATCGCGTTGACCGCGCCGGCTTCGCCGCTCGCGCGGCTGGCCGATTGGGTCATTCCGATCGTCGCCTTTGAAACCGACTTCATTTACAAGCCGTCGTCGTCGCGCTACGCAATGATGATGGCGCTCGATGTGCTCGTCACCGAACTCGCCGTCAGTCAGGGCGACGAGAGCCGCGAATTGCTGCGCCGCATGAAGCACGCACTCGACACGCACCGCGGCGGCGGCGATCGACAACCGTTAGGAGACTGATCCATGCATTCGCATCCCGAAGCCGCCGATACGCTGATCGTCGGCGCGCAACTGTACGACGGCACGGGCGCGCCGCCAGTCGAGCGCGATGTCGCGGTTCGCGACGGCCGCATCGTCGCGATCGGCAATCTGTCGAACTGGCTCGCCGAAGAAGTGATCGAGGCCGAAGGCCGCGCGCTGGCGCCGGGTTTCATCGACGTTCACACGCACGACGACACGCATGTGATCCGTTCGCCGCAAATGCTGCCGAAGATTACGCAAGGCGTGACCACGGTGATCGTCGGCAATTGCGGTATCAGCGCGTCGCCGGTCGCGCTGAAGGGCGATCCGCCCGATCCGATGAACCTGCTTGGCGAGCGCGACGCGTTCCAGTATCCGACCTTCGCCGCGTATGTCGCAGCGGTGAATGCGGCGCGGCCGGCGGTGAACGTCGGCGCGCTGATCGGACATACGGCGTTGCGCAGCAACCAGATGGACCGGCTCGATCGCGCGGCGACCGAGCAGGAAATCGAGGGTATGCGCGCGCAACTCGAAGAAGCACTGGCGAATGGTGCGCTGGGTCTGAGTTCGGGGCTCGCATACGGTTCGGCGTTCGCCGCGCCGACCGAAGAAGTCATGGCGTTGGCCGAGCCGCTCGCTGCGGCCGGCGCGCTGTACACCACGCACATGCGCACCGAGTTCGACGCGATTCTCGAAGCGATGGACGAAGCGTATCGCGTGGGCCGTCACGCGCATGTTCCGGTGGTGATTTCGCATTTGAAGTGCGCGGGTCCGTCGAACTGGGGGCGTAGCGTCGAAGTGCTGAAGTCGCTGGAAAGCGCGAGCCGGTTGCAGCCGATCGGTTGCGATTGCTATCCGTACAACCGCAGTTCGTCAACGCTCGATCTGAAGCAGGTGACGGGCGACATCGACATCACGATTACGTGGTCCGAGCCGCATCCGGAGATGGCGGGCAAGCTGATCAAGGAGGTTGCGGCGGAGTGGGGCGTTACGCAGCAGGAAGCGGGCAAACGTTTACAGCCGGCGGGCGCGGTGTACCACAACATGTCCGAAGACGACGTGCGGCGCATCCTTTCGCATCCCGCCACCATGGTCGGCTCGGACGGCCTGCCGAACGATCCACTACCGCATCCGCGCTTGTGGGGCGCGTTTCCGCGCGTGCTCGGCCACTATGCGCGCGACGCCGGTTTGCTGCCGCTCGAAGAGGCGGTGCGCAAGATGACCAGCTTGTCGGCGCGGCGCTTTGGTCTGGCGCAGCGCGGCGAGGTGCATATCGGCTATCACGCCGATCTGGTGCTATTCGACCCGGCCAAGGTGCGCGACGCGGCGACGTTCGAAAAACCGCAACAGGCCGCCGACGGCATCGACGCGGTGTGGGTGAACGGCGTGCTGTCGTACCGCGACGGCGAAGTGACGGGCGAGCGCGCCGGTCACTTCGTGGCGCGCGGCGCGGCGTCGAAGGGTGACGCGCACGGCGCGTTCTGAATTTTTGCTCGATTGAGTGATTGATTGCGGCGCGCTCGGCGATTCTGCCGCATGCGTGCCGGACTTTTTAAGGAGTGTGATGATGAAGCGATATGGTGTTGAAGGCGGGAAGGGAACGGGCGGTCAGCATATGCCGTTTGCACGCGCGGTCGAAGCCGACGGCTGGCTGTTCGTGTCCGGCCAGACGCCGATGGAAAACGGCGAAGTGATCAACGGCGGCATCGTCGAACAATCGCATAAGGCGATCCAGAACGTGTTCGCGATTCTGAAGGAAGCCGGCTATGGCGCGGAGCATGTGGTCCGCTGCGGCGTGTGGCTGGATGATCCGCGCGACTTCGCGTCGTTCAACAAGGTGTTCCGCGAGTATTTCGGCGAGAACCCGCCAGCGCGCGCCTGCGTGGTTTCTTCGATGGTGATCGATTGCCGCGTCGAAGTGGACTGCGTGGCTTATAAGAAGCCCACGGCATAAGCCTGAACATTCGGCCAAACGGGCTCGCCGCGGCTTCGCATCAACTCGCCGCGGCGAACAAACTGCTTTTTTACTGTCGGGCCAGACGCATATTGTCCGGCATCGGCAAGTTGTAATTCGTGCGGAACGGATTGATGTCCAGTCCGCCGCGCCGCGTATAACGTGCGTACACTGCGAGCTTCACCGGCTTGCAGGCTTTCAGCACATCGAGAAAAATTTTCTCGACACACTGTTCATGAAACCCCGTGTGATTGCGGTACGAGATGATGTAGCGCAGCAAGCCCGCGTGATCGATCTGCGGGCCTACATAATGAATCTGCACGCTGCCCCAATCGGGCTGGCCCGTCACCGGGCAATTCGACTTCAGCAAGTTGGAGAACAGCGTTTCTTCGACCGGCGCTTCATGCAGCGCCGCTTTCAGCAACGATGCGTCCGGCTGATAGATATCGGTATCCAGATCCAGCCGGTCGAGCGACAAGCCTTCGAATTCTTCCATCTGCAATTTGCCGAACTCATAGGGCGCGGCCAGATGAACGGAGACGGTCGCGCCGCACGAAGCGGACACGTCGCGCTTGATCGTGTCGCGCACTGCGTCCATCGATTCGAACGCAGTCTGCGCGAATGAGCCGAGATAGAGCTTGAACGACTTCGACTCGACGATATTCGGCGAGTCCGCCGGCACGTAGAAAGTCGCCACCGCGATTTGCGGCTTGCCGCGCGCGTTCAGCCAGGACAACTCATACGCATTCCAGATGTCCGTGCCGAAGAACGGCAACTGCGCGCCGATGCCGATCGCCTCGCGCGCATTTTTGCGCGCGATCGGAAACAGCAGCGAAGCGTCGTATTGTTCGGTGTAAGTGGAGGCCTTACCCAGCGGTGATTGTTCGGGTGTCATGATGCGTTCACGATGCCACTCAGCACGTGCCCCGTCGCCGTCACGACGCGGGCCGATTCGCAGTGGCCAATTTGGTCGTCGAAGAAAAAGTCCGGCTCGAACTCGCGCAGAAATGCGCTCTTGTCGAGGCCGCCGAGGAACATCGCTTCGTCGATTTCAATGTTCCACGCCATTAAAGTGCGGATCGCGCGCTCGTGCGCGGGCGCCGAGCGCGCCGTCACCAATGCCGTACGAATATGCATGGGCGCGGCTTCATCCGCGAGTTTTTGCAGCCGGTGCAGCGCTTCGAGCAACGGCTTCAGCGGGCCGTCCGCGAGCGGCAGATCCTTGTTGTGAATCTCGTGGCCGACGAACGCGCGCAAACCGTCTTTCTGGAACACGCGCTCGGCTTCGTCGGAAAACAGGACGGCGTCGCCGTCGAAGGCAATGCGGATTTCGTCGGGATACTTGCTCGCCATTTTCGCCGATTCCGGCAAGACGCGCGCGGCGGGAAATCCAGCGGCGAGCGCGTCGCGCACGTCCTCCTGATTCGCCGACAGAAACAGCGACGCGTTCAACGGCTTCAGATAGCCAAACGGCGCGCGTCCGCGAGTAAACACGCCGCGTTCGATGGCGAGCCCGTATTCCCGGCACGAATGGAACGCCCGCAATCCGCTGATCGGATCGCTGCGCGAGAGGATCACCACTTCGACGCGATGTCCGCCCGCATTCAACGCCAGCAGTTTGCGGATCAGCGGAAACGCCACGCCCGGTTTGGCGGGCACGGCAAGGCGATCGCGCTGCAATGCTTCATAGGCTTGCAGATCGCCTTCCTCGTACACGCGGTTCTCTTCCTCGAAGTCGAACAGCGCGCGCGACGAGATTGCCACCACCAGTTTGTCGACAAGCGAAAGAGCCATCTGCGCGTTTCAGTCCTAAAAGATCAGGCGAGGAATAAGCGATACACCGGGTTCTGCGTCTCTTCCCAGTTCGGATAGCCGAGCGTGGCGAGAAAGCGATCAAAGGCCTCGTTCTCGCTCACCGGCACCTGGATGCCGACCAGAATCGAGCTGTAGTCCGCGCCCTGGTTGCGGTAGTGGAACAGGCTGATATTCCAGTTCGGCGCCATCGACGAAAGGAATTTCATCAGCGCGCCCGGACGCTCGGGAAACTCGAAGCGGAACAGGCGTTCGTCATGTGCCAACGGCGAGCGGCCGCCCACCATATAGCGGATGTGTTGCTTGGAGAGTTCGTCGAACGTGAGGTCCACTGTGGCGAAGCCGTGCGCTTCGAACGCACCCGCGATCTGAGCCGATTCGCTGCGATTCCTGATCTGCACGCCCACGAAGATATGGGCGGAGTTCGCATCCGCAATGCGATAGTTGAACTCGGTGACGCTGCGCGTGCCCACCAGTTCGCAGAAACGCCGGAAACTGCCGCGCTCTTCGGGGATCGTCACGGCAAACACGGCTTCGCGCGCTTCACCCACTTCGGCGCGTTCGGCCACGAAGCGCATGCGGTCGAAGTTCATGTTCGCACCGGACGTGATCGCGATCAGCGTCTGGTTTTCGATGCCTTCGCGCTCCGCATACTGCTTGGCACCGGCTACGGCCAAAGAACCCGCGGGCTCCAGCACGCTGCGGGTATCCTGGAAGACATCCTTGATCGCGGCACATAGCGCATCTGTGTTCACGAGCAGCACGTCGTCGAGATATTCGCTGCACAGACGGAAGGTTTCTTCGCCGACCAGCTTCACCGCCGTGCCGTCCGAGAACAGACCCACTTCGTTCAGCGTAACCCGCTCACCGGCTTTCAGCGACGCGGCCATTGCGCATGAATCATCGGTCTGCACGCCGATTACCTTGATTTCCGGGCGCACCGATTTCACGTACGCAGCCACGCCCGCGGCGAGCCCACCGCCGCCGATCGGCACGAAGATCGCGTGAATCGGACCCTGATGCTGACTGAGAATCTCCATGGCGACGGTGCCTTGCCCGGCGATCACATACGGATCGTCGAACGGATGCACGAAGGTCAGGCCGCGCTCTTCCTGCAGCTTCACCGCGTGTCCATACGCATCGCTATACGATTCGCCAAACTGCACGACTTCGACGGTCGGGCCGCCGTGCGAACGCACCGCATCGACCTTCACCTGCGGCGTGGTGACCGGCACCACGATGATCGCCTTCACGCCCATGCGCGCCGCCGACAGCGCGACACCCTGCGCATGATTGCCCGCCGACGCGGTAATCACGCCACGTTCCAACGCCTCGGAAGGAATGTGCGCCATCTTGTTGTACGCGCCGCGCACCTTGAACGAGAACACCGGCTGGTTGTCCTCGCGCTTCAGGTAGACCGGATTGCGCAGCCGTGCCGACAGGTTCGGTGCGCGTTCGAGTTCGGTCTCGCGGGCCACGTCGTAGACGCGCGCGGTGAGGGTTTTTTTCAGGTAGTCGTGGGAGGCCATGCGGGTGGCGCGGTGCGCTTTGCGAGACGGGAAAGGGTCAATGATAGCGCCAACGGTGTACGCTCAGGCTTCCGGCTGATGCACCGAAGCGGCGCCGTGAAGTTTCGCCCGACCGTTCGGTCGGTCAATCGGGTGTTGCGGTTTCGTCGAGCGATTTACCGCGAAATTGCTCAAAGCCCCGGCGCAGATCTGATTTCACCCGTCAACGCGTGGTGGGATCATGCGGTAGAATTCCATTTTGGAATAAGGATCGGAAGATGCACTGGCAGCCTCGGATCGCCCACTTGATGCCCGCCCCGCGTGAGTCTTGCCCCGCGGCGGAGCGTCTCGTCCGCCACGCACGATCGTGTAGCTGTATCTGAGCGCCACGAAGCGACCGGTGTGGGTTGACCGTCGGTCGTGCTTCGCTCCCCTAGAAAATTTCCAGCATTGCGCGCCACGCGCACCGTCAGCCGGCGCCTCACCAATGAGCGCGCCGGGTTGACCCACCGAGTCGTCCAAACATGAACGCACCTCAAGTTTTCGATCCGCACGGGGCCGCCGCTGCGGTGGCCGCCGATCCCGAAGCGCGTCTGCGCGAAATTCCCTATAACTACACGTCGTTCTCCGACCGTGAAATCGTTATCCGCCTGCTAGGTGACGCCGCCTGGGCCGCGCTTGCCGAACTGCGCGCGGAACGCCGCACCGGCCGTTCGGCGCGGATGCTGTACGAAGTGCTCGGCGACATCTGGGTGGTGCGCCGCAATCCGTATCTGCAGGACGACCTGCTCGACAACCCAAAGCGCCGCGCGATGCTGATCGAGGCGCTGCATCACCGTTTGAGTGAGATCGAGAAGCGCCGCCGCGCCGATCTGACCGAACACGGCGATGAAGCGGGCGTGGATCGCGCCGCGCGCGTCGAAACGCTGGTTCAGGCCGCGCGCCGCGCCGTCGACGAATTCGCTAGCGAATTCCAGAAGACCTACGATCTGCGCAAGCGCGCGACCAAGGTGCTGGGCAAGGTCACGGAAAAGGACAACATCAAGTTCGACGGACTGTCCCGCGTCTCGCACGTGACCGACGCGACCGACTGGCGCGTCGAATATCCGTTCGTGGTGCTCACGCCGGATACTGAAGCCGAGATCGCCGGCATGATCAAGGCGTGTTTCGAACTCGGCCTGACCGTGATTCCGCGCGGAGGCGGCACGGGCTATACCGGCGGCGCGGTGCCGCTCACGCCGTTCTCCGCCGTCATCAATACCGAAAAGCTCGAACAGCTGGGCGCGGTCGAAATGACCGAATTGCCAGGCGTCGATCGTAAAGTCGCGACGATTTTCTCCGGCGCGGGCGTGGTCACGCGCCGCGTGACCGAGGCGGCCGAGCAGGCCGGCTTCGTGTTCGCCGTCGATCCGACCTCGCTGGATGCATCCTGCGTGGGCGGCAACGTCGCGATGAATGCGGGCGGCAAAAAGGCGGTGCTGTGGGGCACGGCGCTCGACAACCTCGCCTGGTGGCGCATGGTCGACCCGGAAGGGAATTGGCTCGAAGTCACGCGCCTCGACCACAACATGGGCAAGATTCACGACATCGAAGTCGCGCGTTTCGAGCTCAAATGGTTCGACGGCAATTACGCGCCGGGCGAAAAGCTGCTGCGCACGGAAGCGCTCGACATCAAGGGCCGCGTGTTCCGTAAGGAAGGTCTCGGCAAGGACGTTACGGACAAATTCCTCGCCGGTCTGCCGGGCGTGCAGAAAGAAGGCTGCGACGGGCTGATCACGTCCGCGCGCTGGGTGCTGCACAAGATGCCCGCGCATACGCGCACCGTCTGCCTCGAATTCTTCGGTCAGGCGCGCGATGCGATTCCGAGCATCGTCGAAATCAAGGATTATCTGTTCGAGACGTCGAAGCAGGGCGGCGCGATTCTCGCGGGCCTCGAGCATCTGGACGAGCGCTATCTGCGCGCGGTCGGCTACGCGACCAAGAGCAAGCGCAACGCGTTTCCGAAGATGGTGCTGATCGGCGACATCGTCGGCGACGATGCGGATGCGGTCGCGCAAGCCACCTCGGAAGTCGTGCGCATGGCCAACGGCAAGAGCGGCGAAGGCTTCGTTGCGGTCAATGCCGAGGCGCGCAAGCGTTTCTGGCTCGACCGCAGCCGCACGGCGGCAATCGCCAAGCACACCAACGCGTTCAAGATCAACGAAGACGTGGTGATTCCGCTCGACCGCATGGGCGAGTACACGGACGGCATCGAACGCATCAACATCGAGCTGTCGATCAAGAACAAGCTGCAACTGGTCGACGCGCTCGAAGCGTTCTTCCAGGCCGGCAAGCTGCCGCTCGGCAAGAGCGACGACGCCAACGAAATCCCGAGCGCCGAACTGCTCGAAGACCGCGTGCAGCAGGCTCTCGATCTGCTCAAGCGCGTGCGCACGCGTTGGGAATTCCTGCGCGACAAGCTCGATCTGTCGCTTCGTGAAGCGCAGCACTATCTGGTCGGTCTCGGTTACGAAGCGCTGGCGGAGAAGTTCGCCGACCGTGCGGACGCGCAGCCCGATGCCACCGTGTTCCATGTCACGCAGGACCGTACGATCCGCGTGTCGTGGAAGCAGGAAATTCGCGCCGAGTTGCGGCAGATCTTCAACGGCGGCGAGTTCAAGCCGATCCTCGAGGAAGCTCAGGCGATCCACAAGCAGGTGCTGCGCGGCCGCGTGTTCGTCGCGTTGCACATGCACGCGGGCGACGGCAACGTTCACACGAACCTGCCGGTCAACTCCGACAACTACGAGATGCTGCAGGACGCCCACACGGCAGTCGCGCGCATCATGAAGCTGGCGCGTTCGCTCGACGGCGTGATTTCCGGCGAGCACGGCATCGGCATCACCAAGCTCGAATTCCTGACGGAAGACGAGATCAGCGAGTTCCGCCAGTACAAGCAGCGCGTCGATCCGCATGGCCGTTTCAACGCGGGCAAGCTGCTCGAAGGCGCCGACCTGCGCAACGCCTACACGCCGTCGTTCGGCCTGATGGGCTATGAATCGCTGATCATGCAGCAGTCTGACATCGGCGCGATTTCCGAGTCGATCAAGGACTGTTTGCGTTGCGGCAAGTGCAAGCCGGTGTGCGCGACCCACGTGCCGCGCGCCAACCTGCTGTACAGCCCGCGCAACAAGATTCTCGCCACCTCGCTGCTGGTGGAGGCGTTCCTGTACGAAGAGCAGACCCGCCGCGGCGTGTCGATCAAGCACTGGGACGAGTTCAACGACGTCGCGGATCATTGCACCGTCTGTCATAAATGCGTGACGCCGTGCCCGGTGAAGATCGACTTCGGCGACGTCACCATGAACATGCGCAACCTGCTGCGCAAGATGGGCAAGAAGAAGTTCAATCCGGGCAACGCGGCCGGCATGTTCTTCCTCAACGCGACCAACCCGCAGACCATCAACCTCGCGCGCACCGCGATGATGGGCGTCGGCTACAAGGCGCAGCGCCTCGGCAACGAAGTGCTGAAGAAGTTCGCGAAGAAGCAGACGGCGCACCCGCCGGCAACGGTCGGCAAGCCGCCGGTCACGCAGCAGGTGATCCACTTCATGAACAAGAAGATGCCGGGCAACCTGCCGAAGAAGACCGCGCGCGCGTTGCTCGATATCGAGGACAACAAGATCGTCCCGATCATCCGCAATCCGAAGACGACCACCGCCGACACGGAAGCGGTGTTCTACTTCCCGGGCTGCGGCTCCGAGCGGCTGTTCTCGCAAGTGGGTCTCGCCACTCAGGCCATGCTGTGGGAAGCGGGCGTGCAAACCGTGCTGCCGCCAGGCTATCTGTGCTGCGGCTATCCGCAACGCGGGTCGGGCCAGTTCGACAAGGCCGAGCAGATCGTCACGGACAACCGCGTGCTGTTCCACCGCGTCGCCAATACGCTGAACTACCTCGACATCAAGACGGTGGTGGTGTCGTGCGGCACGTGCTACGACCAGCTAGCCGGCTACGAATTCGAGAAGATCTTCCCGGGCTGCCGGATTATCGACATCCACGAGTTTCTGCTGGAGAAAGGCATGAAGCTCGACGGCGTGAACGGCGTTCGCTACATGTATCACGACCCGTGCCACACGCCGATCAAGACGATGGACCCGGTCAAGCTCGTCAATCAGCTGATGGGCTCGGAGAAAGACGGCTACAAGATCGAGAAGAACGATCGCTGCTGCGGCGAGTCCGGCACGCTCGCGGTCACGCGTCCTGACATTTCGACGCAGGTCCGCTTCCGCAAGGAAGAGGAGATCCGCAAGGGCGCGGCGAAGCTGCGCGGCATTCCTTTGGTGGCCGAAGCCGGCGCGAACGGGATCAATCCGGCCAATGCGTCGGCCGGTTCGGCGGGCGCGCCGGACGGCTCCGTGCTGAAGGCCGGCGACGGTCCGCAGCCGAAGGGCGCCACCGACGTGAAGATTCTCACGAGCTGCCCGTCCTGCCTGCAAGGCCTGTCGCGGTACAACGAAGACGCGGGCATCGAGGCGGATTACATCGTCGTCGAGATGGCACGTCACGTGCTCGGTGAAGACTGGATGGTCGACTACGTGCAACGGGCGAACAATGGCGGAATCGAGCGCGTGCTGGTTTAATGGCACGACTGACGATTTTTGCCTGAGGACGACGATGGATTGCGTTTTTTGCCGTGAAGATGGCGGCGATGTGCTGTGGCACGACGACACCTTGCGTGTCGTCCTCGCCGACGAACACGATTACCCGGGCTTTTGCCGGGTGATCTGGAACGCGCACGTGGCCGAGTTTTCCGACCTCGACGGAAACGACCGTGATCGCGTGATGAAGGCCGTGTATGCGGTCGAGCGCGCGATCCGGCGCATCCTTCAGCCGGCGAAGGTCAACCTGGCGAGCCTCGGCAACCAGGTGCCGCACGTGCACTGGCATGTGATCCCGCGTTTTTCGAACGACGCGCATTTTCCACTGCCCATCTGGGCGCCGCGCCAGCGCACGGTGTCCGAAGCCATGCTGTCGTCGCGTCGCGCGCAAGCTACCTTGCTGCGTGAAGCGGTGCGGCAGGAAATCGAACAGGCTCTTGGTTGAGCGCCCCTGAACCTGTTGCGTCGCGCGAGGCTCCTGAAGGGCAAGAAAAGTCGCGGCGGCGTTCTCTATGAGGTCAACATGAGCGGATTGACTCCCGATACTCCGGTGCCGACCGGCGTCGTCGTCCATTCCAAATCGCGCGTACTCGAATTGCAGTACGCAAACGGCGAATCGTATCGCCTGCCGTTCGAACTGTTGCGCGTGTATTCGCCGTCGGCGGAAGTGATGGGCCACGGGCCCGGCCAGGAAACGCTGCAGACCGGCAAGCGCGAAGTGACCATTACGATGATCGAAGGCGTCGGCAACTACGCGCTGCAGCCGACATTCTCCGACGGCCACGCCACCGGCATCTATTCCTGGGACCTGTTGTACGACATGGCGGTGCGCCAGGATGAACTCTGGGGCGCGTATCTCGCCAAACTGCAGGCGGCGGGCGTCGATCGCGATACGCCCATGGTCCAGGCCGGCGCTGCGCACGGGCACTGTCACTGATACGATTCGCACCATCGCCGCACTGATGCGGCGCAACATTTCAGAATACGCGAAAGGACAAGCGCGATGAGCAAAACCCACTTCGGCTTTCAATCGGTCGACGAACAGGACAAGGCGCAGAAGGTGGCGGGCGTGTTCCACTCGGTTGCCGCCAACTACGACTTGATGAACGACCTGATGTCGGGCGGGTTGCACCGGGCGTGGAAGATGTTCACGATCGCCCAGGCCAACGTGCGGCCGGGCTACAAGGTTCTCGATATCGCGGGCGGCACGGGCGACCTGTCGAAGGCGTTCGCGAAGCAGGCCGGCGAAACCGGCGAAGTCTGGCATACCGACATCAATGAATCGATGCTGCGGGTGGGCCGCGACCGCCTGCTGGACAAGGGCGTGATCACCCCTGCGCTGCTGTGCGACGCCGAGAAAATTCCCTTTCCGGACAACTACTTCGACGTCGTGACGGTGGCTTTCGGTCTGCGCAACATGACGCATAAGGACGTCGCGCTGGCGGAAATGCGGCGCGTGCTGAAGCCGGCCGGGCGTTTGCTGGTGCTGGAATTTTCGAAGGTGTGGGATCCGCTCAAAAAGGTCTACGACGTCTATTCTTTTAAGGTGTTGCCGTGGTTGGGCCAACGCTTTGCGAAAGATGCGGAGAGCTATCAATACCTCGCGGAATCGATCCGGATGCATCCGGACCAGGAAACTTTGAAAACAATGATGGAACAAGCGGGCCTGGACGGCGTCAAATATTACAATTTGTCAGCTGGCGTGGTAGCTTTACATGTGGGGACCAAATACTAGGGTTCCTAACCCATCGATTTTTAAAGGAAAGTACGAAAATGTCCGATTCAGGTGCGTTATCTCCCCGTAAGGTTAAGCGGTCGCTGGTGAGAAGAATCGGACTGATCGCGATGGTCGGCCTGATCATGGCCGGCTCCCTCGCTTCGCTCGATGCGGAAGCTCGCCGCATGGGCGGTGGCCGCAGTATCGGCCGTCAGTCGAATAGCGTGACGCAGCAATCCGCTCCGTCGCAACCTTCCCAAAGCAATCAGGCCATGCAGCAGCGCGCGCAGCCCGCACCGGCGCCCGCGCCGACGCCGGCCGCGCAGCCTAACCGTTCGCGCTGGCTGGGACCGATCGCCGGTCTGGCGGCCGGTCTGGGCATCGCCGCTTTGCTGTCGCACTTCGGTCTGGGCGGCGCGTTTGCCGGCGCCATGGCCAACATCATCGTGATTGCGATCATCGCGATGATCGGTATCTGGCTGATTCGCCGCTTCATGGGCCGCAAGCGCGACGCGGCGCAACCGGCTTACGCGGGCAGCTCGCCGTCGTTCAATTCGAGCGGCACGGGCTACTCACCGCAGGAACCGCGTTATAACGCCCCGCCTACCGGCTCGTATCTCGAACCGCAAGGCAATCCGCTGAACACGCCGACCATCAACGCCGCGCCGGTCGTGCCGGCCGGCTTCGATTCGGAAGCGTTTCTGCGTAACGCGAAGGTCTATTTCGTGCGCCTGCAAGCCGCTTGGGACGTCGGCAACACGGAAGACATCCGCGAATTCACCACGCCGGAAATGTTCGCCGAGGTGAAGGTCGATCTGTCTTCGCGCGGTGCCGAGACGAATCAGACCGACGTGGTGCAACTGAACGCCGAGCTGTTGGGCGTGGAAGAGCGCGCCAACGAATACTTCGCTAGCGTGCGCTTCTCGGGCCTGATCCGCGAAGCGCCGGGCGCGGCGGCAGAGCCGTTCGTCGAAGTCTGGAACCTGTCCAAGGCGAACCGCCCCGGCGAAGGCTGGCTGCTGGCCGGCATCCAGCAGGTGGCGCAGCACTGAGACAACCGCGCACCGGGGCCGCGGCAGGACCACACCTCCTGACCGGGCTCCTCGCGTTGGCCGTTCGGCATAGCGAGCCGCGAAGCGAACGGACGTTACAATAGGAACCCGCGCGGGCACCTCGCTCGCGCGGGTTTTTTCTTGCCACTTTCAATGACCCTCGCCGCCAAGCCATTCGCTGCTGCTGTCAATCATCTGCTCGCCCGCGAATCGTGGGCTCGTGAGCGCCTCGCCCCCTACGCGGGCAAGACCGCGAAGCTGTCCTGTCCGCCGGTCGTGCTGATGCTGCTGGTGCAACCGGACGGCTATCTGAGCGCCGTCGCCGCTACCGAGGCGCAACAGTTCGACGTGACCATCTCGGTGCCTTCCGACGCGCTGCCCGCCTTCGTGCAAGGCGGCCAGGCGGCGGTGATGAAGCACGTCAAGATCGAAGGCGACGCCGAATTCGCCACCGTGATCGCCAAGCTCGCCGAACATCTGCGCTGGGAGCCGGAAGAGGATCTGGCGAAATTCATCGGCGACGGCCCGGCGTGGCGGGTGGCGTCAGTTGTGCGCACGGTCGGCGAACATGTGCAGCGCACCGGGCGCAACCTGCTCGACACCGCCGCCGAATATCTGCTCGACGAGAATCCGCAACTGGTGCGCCGCGCCGCGCTCGAGGACTTCAACGTCGAACTGGCCCGCGCACGCGACGCACTCGCGCGCGTGGAAAAACGCATCGAGCGTCTTGAACAGAAGGTCGAAGCCCGCGGCGCTCTTGCGCCGAGCGGCGCCGCCACGTCGCGCGGCACGCGCTAGTCACCGGGCACAACTATGCGTTTTCTGCGTTTCCTCAAGATTTTTTTCACGGTCATCCGCTTCGGTCTCGATGAGATGATGCTCAGCCGCGTCAATGACCGGCGCGTGCGTCTGTTGCTGCGTATCACGACCATCGGCCGCAAGTTCGACGCCCCGCCGGGCGTGCGTCTGCGGCTTGCGCTGGAAAGCCTCGGGCCGATCTTCGTCAAGTTCGGGCAGGTGCTGTCCACCCGGCGCGATCTATTGCCGGTGGATATCGCCAACGAACTGGCCAAGCTGCAGGATCAGGTGCCGCCGTTCGATTCGGCGGTGGCGATCGGACTGGTCGAAAAGTCGCTCGGCGCACCCGTCGACGTGCTGTTCGACGACTTCGAGCGAGTGCCGGTGGCGAGCGCCTCGATCGCGCAGGTGCACTTCGCCACAGTGAAGGCCGGCCAGCACGCGGGCAAGGCTGTCGCCGTGAAGGTGCTGCGCCCGAACATGCTGCCGGTGATCGATTCCGACCTCGCGTTGCTGCGCGACATCGCCGTATGGGCCGAGCGCCTGTGGGCCGACGGCAAGCGTCTGAAGCCGCGCGAAGTTGTCGCCGAATTCGACAAATATCTGCACGACGAGCTTGACCTGATGCGCGAGGCGGCCAACGGCAGCCAGTTGCGGCGCAACTTCGCCGGGCTCGATCTGCTGCTGGTGCCGGAGATGTACTGGGAGTTCTGCACGCCCACGGTGCTGGTCATGGAGCGCATGGTCGGCGTGCCGATCAGCCAGGTGGAAACGCTGCGCGCCGCCGGCGTGGATATTCCGAAGCTGGCGCGCGAAGGCGTCGAGATTTTCTTTACCCAGGTGTTCCGCGACGGCTTTTTCCATGCCGACATGCACCCGGGCAACATTCAGGTGAGTCTCGATCCGAAGCACTTCGGCCGCTATATCGCGCTCGACTTCGGCATCATCGGCGCGCTGTCGGACTTCGATAAGAACTACCTCGCGCAGAACTTTCTCGCGTTCTTCAAGCGTGACTACCATCGCGTCGCCACGCTGCATCTGGAGTCGGGCTGGGTGCCGCCCACTACCCGCGTCGAGGAACTCGAGAGCGCGATCCGCGCGGTCTGCGAACCGTACTTCGACCGCGCGTTGAAGGATATCTCGCTGGGCCAGGTCCTGATGCGGCTGTTCTCGACCTCGCGCCGCTTCAATGTCGAAATCCAGCCGCAACTCGTGCTGCTGCAAAAAACCATGCTGAACGTGGAAGGTCTCGGCCGTTCGCTCGATCCTGAACTGGATCTGTGGAAGACCGCCAAGCCCTACCTCGAACGCTGGATGAACGAACAGATCGGGCTGCGCGGCTGGTACGAGCGCCTGAAGATCGAGGCGCCGCAGTGGAGCAAGACGCTGCCGCAGCTGCCGCGCCTGATTCATCACGTGCTGGCCGAGCGCCACGACCACGCGCGCGGTGCAAACGACGAAATGATTCGCCAGATTCTTCTCGAGCAGAAACGCACCAACCGTTTGTTGCAAGGTTTGCTGCTGTTTGGCGTGGCGGTCGGCGTCGGCGCGGCGCTGGCGCGGGTATTTCTTGCGTTCGCCTACGGCGGTTGATTGCATTCTCAACGAGGTACTTGATGAGCGACCCGACCCAGCCTTCCGCGCCCGACTTCGAAACGCGCGATCCCAACTCGCCCGCTTTCTGGGACGAGCGATTCGAGCGCCGTTTCATGCCGTGGGATCAGGCGGGCGTGCCGTCCGCGTTTCAGGCGTTCGCCGCTCGCCATAGCGGCGCCGCCGTGCTGATTCCGGGTTGCGGCAGTGCATACGAAGCGCTTTGGCTGGCCGGGCAGGGCAACCCGGTGCGGGCCATCGACTTTTCGCCGGCCGCCGTCGCAGCGGCGCACGAGCAGCTGGGCGCGCAGCACGCGCAACTGGTGGAGCAGGCGGACTTCTTCGCGTATGAGCCGCCGTTTACGCCCGCGTGGATTTACGAGCGCGCGTTTCTCTGCGCGCTGCCACTGGCGCGCCGCATTGACTACGCACGCCGAATGGCGGAGCTGCTGCCTCACGGCGCGTTGCTCGCGGGATTCTTTTTCCTCGGCGCGACGCCCAAAGGGCCGCCGTTCGGCATCGAGCGCGCGGAACTCGACGCGCTGCTCGCACCATACTTCGACCTGATCGAAGACGAAGCCGTGCACGATTCGATTGCCGTCTTCGCGGGACGTGAGCGCTGGCTAACCTGGCGCCGCCGCGCTTGAGGGCGTAGCTGCGACGCTCCCCGGCGGCGCGGGCCGCACTTGATTCGACCGCGGCTGCCCCCACTTGACTGGGCGGCGCCTACGTCGGGCGCTCGACCCCAAAATCCGGGGGAGGGGCATCGTTTGCGGCTATAATTCAAGGCTTTGCAAGCGTTTACAAGATTTCAGTAGGGAAAAGGATCATGCCGATCTACGCTTATCGTTGCGAATCATGCGGCTTCGGGAAGGATGTGCTTCAGAAGATGAGCGACCCCCAGTTGACGCAATGTCCCGAGTGCGGGAAAGACACTTTTCGCAAGCAGGTCACTGCTGCCGGCTTTCAGTTGAAGGGCTCCGGCTGGTACGTGACTGATTTTCGCGGCGGCAATGGCGGCACGAGCGCGCCTGCCAAGCCCGACGCCAATGGCGCCTCGAATGGCGCCACCGGCGAAAATGCGGTCGCCAATAATGGCGCCGCAGCGCAAACCGACACGGCTTCGGCCGGTTCATCGAGCGCGGCCGCAACGCCGTCCGCGCCTGCTGCCGCACCGGCCGCTTCGGCGAGTTCGAGCGGTTCCGGCAGCGCCTAGTGGGACTGCCGCCCTGCGGGGCGGTGCACACGCCGCGCGTTGGGTTTCGGCCCGCGCGGCTTTCTGGCGGTACACATGACGACGAAAAAAACGACGCTCAAATCGGTGTTCCTGACTGGCCTGCTGGTGCTGGTGCCTCTGGCCATCACACTGTGGGTGCTCGGTCTGATCATCGGCACGATGGACCAGACCCTGCTGCTGCTGCCGCGCGCGTGGCAGCCGGAGCGCCTGTTCGGCTTCCGCCTGCCCGGCCTCGGGGCGGTGCTCACGCTGGCATTCATCTTTGTCGTTGGGCTGTTGACGCAGAACTTCATTGGGCAGAAGCTCGTGAAGTGGTGGGAAGTCGTGGTCGCCCACATTCCGGTGGTCGGCCCGATCTACACCAGCGTCAAGCAGGTGTCCGACACCCTGTTGTCGAGCAGCGGCAACGCGTTTCGCAAGGCGCTGCTGATCGAGTACCCGCGCCGCGGCTCCTATACGATCGCGTTTCTGACCGGTATCCCGGGCGGCGACGTGCTCAACCACCTGAAAGAAGATCACGTCAGCGTGTATGTGCCGACTACGCCGAACCCCACGTCCGGCTTCTTCCTGATGGTGCCCAAGAGTGAAGTGATCGAGCTCGACATGACGGTCGACGCTGCGCTCAAGTACATCGTCTCGATGGGCGTCGTGGCGCCGTCCGCGCCTCCGGCGCCGGTGCGCCGCACGACAGTCGAGCCTCCGCTGTAACGCGGCACGTAGCGTTTTAATGCCACGCGCCGTTCAACCAATGCAAAACGAAAGACAAACATCATGTCGATGAGATCTGAATACTGCGGTCTGGTGACCGAAGAACTGCTGGGCCAATCCGTCTCGCTGTGCGGCTGGGTGAGCCGCCGCCGCGACCATGGCGGCGTCATCTTCATCGACCTGCGCGATCGCGAAGGCCTCGTTCAGGTCGTGTGCGACCCCGACCGCGCAGAGATGTTCAAGGCGGCCGAAGGCGTGCGCAACGAGTTCTGCCTGCAGATCAAGGGCGTGGTTCGCGCTCGTCCGGAAGGCACTACGAACGCTGCGCTGAAGAGCGGCAAGATCGAAGTGCTGTGCCACGAGCTGATCGTGCTGAACCCGTCGATCACGCCGCCGTTCCAGCTCGACGACGACAACCTGTCGGAAACCACGCGTCTTACGCACCGCGTGCTGGACCTGCGCCGTCCGCAGATGCAGCACAACCTGCGTCTGCGTTACCGCGTCGCGATCGAGGCGCGCAAGTATCTCGACTCGCTGGGCTTCATCGACATCGAAACGCCGATGCTCACCAAGAGCACGCCGGAAGGAGCGCGCGACTACCTCGTGCCGTCGCGTACGAACCCGGGCCAGTTCTTCGCGCTGCCGCAATCGCCGCAGCTGTTCAAGCAGCTGCTGATGGTGGCGAACTTCGATCGTTACTACCAGATCGTCAAGTGCTTCCGCGACGAAGACCTGCGCGCCGACCGTCAGCCGGAATTCACGCAGATCGACTGCGAAACCTCGTTCCTGTCGGAACAGGAAATTCGCGATCTGTTCGAAGACATGATCCGTCATGTGTTCAAGGAAACGATCGGCGTCGCGCTGGACGAAAAATTCCCGGTCATGCTGTATTCGGAAGCCATGCGCCGCTTCGGTTCGGACAAGCCGGACCTGCGCGTGAAGCTCGAATTCACGGACCTCACGGATGCGGTCCGCGACGTCGACTTCAAGGTGTTCAGCGTGCCGGCCAACACGAAAGACGGCCGCGTCGCGGCCATTCGCGTGCCGAAGGGCGGCGAACTCTCGCGTGGCGATATCGACAGCTACACGGAATTCGTGCGCATCTACGGCGCGAAGGGTCTGGCGTGGATCAAGGTCAACGAAGTCGCGAAGGGCCGTGACGGTCTGCAAAGCCCGATCGTCAAGAACCTGCACGACGAAGCGGTCAAGGCGATCATCGAGCGCACCGGCGCGCAAGACGGCGACATCATTTTCTTCGCGGCGGATCGCGCGAAAGTGGTGAACGACAGCCTCGGCGCACTGCGTCTGAAGATCGGTCATTCGGAATTCGGCAAGGCGAACGGCCTGGTCGAGACCGGCTGGAAGCCGCTGTGGGTGGTTGACTTCCCGATGTTCGAATACGACGAGGAAGACAACCGTTACGTGGCCGCGCATCACCCTTTCACGAGCCCGAAAGACGAGCACCTCGAGTATCTGGAAACGGATCCGGCGCGCTGCCTCGCCAAGGCCTACGACATGGTGCTGAACGGCTGGGAAATCGGCGGCGGTTCGGTGCGTATTCACCGTGAAGAAGTGCAGAGCAAGGTGTTCCGTGCGCTGAAGATCAACGCGGAAGAAGCGCAAGCCAAGTTCGGCTTCCTGCTCGACGCGCTGCAATACGGCGCGCCGCCGCACGGTGGTATCGCATTCGGTCTGGACCGCATCGTCACGATGATGGCCGGCGCCGATTCGATCCGCGACGTGATCGCGTTCCCGAAGACGCAACGCGCGCAGTGTCTGCTCACGCAGGCGCCGAGCGAAGTGGACGAGCGCCAGCTGCGCGAGTTGCACATCCGTCTGCGTCAGCCGGAACCGAAGGCGTAATGGACTGAAGGCAGTCAGTGCTGTCTGAAAACGACAGCAGAAGCAACCGGAAAAGGCGCTCATGCGCCTTTTCCGTTTTTTGCGTTACAGTCGATGCAACTGTGTTCGACCGCTCGTCGAACCACTCTCCGACCTGTACCGCGCAAGCGTTGCTCCCAGTTTTTACGCCATGCCGAAACCGCCGAAGATTCCGCAATCCGTACTCGTCATCATTCATACACCCGCGCTCGACGTATTGTTGATCGAGCGCGCCGATCACGCCGGTTTCTGGCAGTCGGTCACGGGCTCCAAAGATCAACTCGATGAACCGCTCGTCGAGACGGCGGCGCGCGAAGTCGCCGAAGAGACCGGCATTGTGGTGGGCAGCGAGCGCGTGCCGCAGAGCGCGTTGTTCGACTGGCAGTATTCGATCGAATACGAGATTTACCCGGAGTTTCGGCATCGCTACGCCGAAGGCGTGATCCACAACACCGAACACTGGTTCAGCCTGCAGGTGCCCGAGCAACTCGAAGTCACGCTGGCGCCACGCGAGCACACCGCATTTCTGTGGCTGCCCTATGACGAGGCGGCATCGCGCTGTTTTTCCTCGTCGAATGCGGATGCGATCCTGCAGTTGCCTAAGCGGCTCGGTGCGCGTGCTGTCGCTGGGCATCCCACGGAGCGTGGCCGATGAGCGTCGGCGGCGCGCGCCGTTTCGCCCGACTGCGGCAAGCGCTGCTCGGCCGCCGCTATTGGCAACGCTACCGGTTCACCAGCGGTAACGACGTCAAGCTGCTGCGCTCCGGCGAAGAGTTCTTCAGCGCACTGATCGCGCGTGTCGATGCCGCGCAGAGCGACGTGGTGCTCGAAACGTATATCTTCTGCTACGACAACGCCGGGCAGGCGGTCAGCGCGGCGCTAAAGCGTGCCGCCGAGCGCGGCGTCAAAGTGCGCGTGATCACCGACGGCATCGGCACCGCGCGCTTGCCGATGTTCAACGAGTGGCCCGACGCCGGCATCGACCATCGCATTTACAACCCGCATCTTTTCGGCCGCTTCGGCTTCTCGCGCACGCATCGCAAACTCGCGGTGATCGACGATCAGTTCGCCTACTGCGGCGGGATCAACATCGTCGACGACTACGAGAACAACGGCGAGAAGCTGCCGTATCGGCGCTGGGACTTCGCTGTCGAATTGCACGGGCCGGTGGTCGGCGATATCCGCCAGGCGTTCGAGGTGCAGTGGCGCCGGATTCGCCTCGGGCATCGGCCGCTCGAGTCCATGGCGCCGGATCTCGGGCCGAACACCACGGCTTCGCTCGGCAGTCTGCGCCGTCGCCGCCGCCGTCGTAACGAGGAGTTGTGGGCGGGCGGTCAGCCTTGCGTGGCGTTCGTCGCGCGCGACAACCTGATCAATCGGCGCGCCATCGAGAAGGCCTATCTGGCGGCGATCGGGCAGGCGCGCAATGAAGTGCTGCTCGCCAATCCGTACTTCATGCCGGGGCGCAAGCTTCGGCGCGCGCTGGTGTACGCGGCGCGCCGCGGCGTGGAGGTGAAGCTCATTATCGGGCGCAAGGAATTCAAGGCGCTCGATTATGCGGTGCCGTTTCTGTATCGCTCGTTGCTCAAGGCCGGCGTGCAGATCGCGGAGTATGAGAAAACGCTGCTGCACGGCAAGGTCGCGGTGGTGGATTCGAACTGGGGGACGGTCGGCTCGTCGAACCTCGATGCGCTGAGCCTGATGCTCAACAACGAAGCCAATGTCGTGCTGGTGAACGACCCGTCGATCGACGCGCTGCGCGAGGCGATCCTCGTCGCCTTCAAGGACTCGCGCCGCATCGACGAGGCGCGCTACGACGCCCGCCCGGCCAGTGAGCGCGTGCTCAACTGGCTCGCCTACACGACCTACCGCGCGGTGATGAAGCTGCTCACGGTCGGCGGATATGACTGACTGCGTGGCAACGCGCTGAGCCACGCTCGGCAGGCTCAAGTGCAATGCTTGAGCCTTCTTGCCATGCATCGACGCACGGCATGCCACGTTTCGGAACGGTCCTAGAGACGGGCCGCCTCTCTGGCAAACATAATCTGCGCTCCTTATCGATCGGGCGACCCGGCGAATTGCACGCGCCACTCAACTCCCCCGCTCGTCAAGCCTCGCTGCCGTTTCGACTGCGCGCTCACGGCAACCGGATCGGCGGCGTAATGCTTACGCATCCGGATACGCATTCGCCAAACATGTCCACTTTCCCTTCATCGCAGGCAGTCGACCTTTCGAGTCTCCATGACGAGGCCGTGCACGCCTATCAAACAGGCCGCCACGATGTGGTGCAGACACTCGTCGAGCGGATCCTCGCCGAGGACGCGGAGCATGTCGGCGCCATTCACTTGCGAGGCCTGCTCGCGCTGGCGTCCGGCGAGGCGCACGACGCGCTGCGCTGGCTCGAACGCGCGATCCGGATTCGGCCGGAGCCGATCCTGTTCAACACGCTCTACGCGATTCGGCTGAACCTGGGAGATTTCGCCGGTGCGGTGCAGACTATTCGGCAGGGACTCGCGATCCAGCCTGACTTTGCCGCGTTCCACTACAACTTGGCGTTGACGCTGCAACATCTCGGTCATATCGAGGACGCCGCGGTGGGCTATCGGCGCACGCTCGAACTCGAGCCGGACAACTCGGCGGCGCATAACAATTTGGGTCGCGTTTGCGCGGACCTCGGCGCAATGGACGAAGCCGAGCGTCACTACCGGCGCGCGATCGAACTGGCGCCCGCCAACCTCGTCGCGCGTAATAACCTTGCTATGGCTTTGCTTGCGACCGGCCGCTACGACGAAGCGTGGCCGTATTTCGAGGATCGCTGGGTCAGTTTCAAGCTGCCCGATGGCCGCCCCGCGCCCGCGCCGGTGGAGGTGCCGCTGCCGCGCTGGTCGGGCGAGAGCGTCTCTCACATCCAGGGCGCGCAAGCGGCGGGCGCATCGGCGCAATGCCTTCTCGTGCTTCACGAGCAAGGCTTGGGCGACAGCTTGCAGTTCGTGCGCTACCTGCCGCTGGCGCTTGCGCACTTTGCCCGGGTCGGCTATGTGTGCCCGCCGGCCTTACGGCGCCTCTATGAACGGTCATTGTGTTCACGCTGGCCGGGCCTCGTGTTGCTCGACGCTGTGCCCGTCGATCTGGCGCAGTGGGACCGCCATATTCCGATGATGTCGCTGCCAATGGCGTTCGCCACGCAAGTGGCGACAATCCCGGCCGCGCTGCCCTACCTCCATGCCGACGCCCGGCTCGCCGCCGCCTGGCGCGCGCGGCTCGAAGCGCTGCCGGCCCCGCAGCTGCCGCGCGTTGGCGTCGTGTGGGCGGGCGGTCATTCCGGCATTGCCGTGGACCGTTTGCGCAGCCTCGCTGCCGCGCAAATCGCACCCTTGCTGGCGATGCCTCACGTGCGCTGGATCAGTCTGCAAAAGACCGACGATCCCGCCAAGCTTCCCAACGCCGCCGCACGGGCGCACTTGATCGACTGGACCGATGAAATCGACGACTTCGCGGACACCGCGGCGCTGATCGACAACCTCGATCTGGTGATTTCGGTCGATACCTCGGTCGCCCATCTCGCCGCGGCAATGGGCAAGCCGGTCTGGCTGCTCAACCGTTTCGCGGGTTGCTGGCGCTGGCTGTATGGCCGGGACGACAGCCCGTGGTATCCCGGATTGCGTCTTTTCACGCAGACGAGGCGCGCCGATTGGCATGACGTGCTGGCGCGGGTTGCCGTCGCTCTTATCCAGACTTTCCCACGGCAAGACAACGCGTCCTGATGCGGTGCATTCCCTTCCCGTATGGTCCTGGCGAGCGACCCTGAGCCGGCAGCCGAAGCAGCGGCAACACTGTGTCGGGCCGACGTCTCACGGAACGATCGCCGGTCGTTGCGCGCTGCGATTCACCCTGTCGCCGTGGCCTTCCTATACTCGTGATATGCCGAATCCTTCTGGATTCGCGCCGACTTGCTGCATGATATCGGCCGGCTGTACTGATCCGGGAAGCGAGCCTTTCGGTAGGCAAAGACCGCCTCAAGGCAAACGCCTCTAAAAAATCTCATTCCTCTGATTGACGGATGCCGCAGAATTGAAACCAGGTTAGAAACCGGTTTCTAATAAAGTCCTTGTTTCGCGGACGGCAGCACTCAATAATAGTACGGCCGTTCGATTTTCTTTCGGTCACATTAGAACGGTAAAAAAGCTATGCGAAAAGGCGAACAGACGCGAGCCGCAATTCTCGAAGCAGCACTTGATCTGGCCAGTCGCGACGGACTCGAAGGTCTGACGATCGGCTTGCTGGCTGAGCGCATGCAGATGAGCAAAAGCGGTGTGTTCGCGCATTTCGGGTCGCGCGAGGATTTGCAGGTTGAAGTCGTGCGCGAATATCACCGTCGTTTCGAAGACGAGGTGTTCTTCCCGAGTTTGCGCGAGCCTCGTGGATTGCCGCGCTTGCGCGCGATGATTTCCCGCTGGATCGAGAAACGCATTCAGGAAGTCACTACCGGCTGCATCTATATCAGCGGCGCCGTCGAATACGACGACCGCGCGGATAACCCGGTGCGTGAACAACTGGTGTCGAGTGTGACGATCTGGCGTGCGGCGCTCACTCGCGCGATTTCGCAAGCAATGGAAGAAGGGCATCTGCGCGCCGACACCGATCCGCAACTGATGCTGTTCGAACTGTACAGCTTCACGCTCGGTCTGCATCACGACGCGCGCTTCCTGCACTTGCCGGATGCGGTGCGTCTCACGTGGGCCGCGCTGGAAAAATTGATTGTTTCGTATCAGAGCGAAAGCCGTTAGCGGCGTCGCCGCCAACTAAGGCGGATTCAGCGGCGCAGAAAGTTCCGATCCACGGACTCAGCTAACGGCCTGGCTTCTTGTCAAACTTGGGAGAGAGTCATGGGACAGTACGCCGCGCCGCTGCGCGACATGCAATTCGTGTTGCACGAACTGCTTAACGTCGAAGCTGAAATCAAGCAGATGCCGAAGCACGCGGATCTCGATGCCGACACGATCAACGCGGTGCTCGAAGAAGCCGGCAAATTCTGCTCCGAAGTATTGTTCCCGCTCAACCACAGCGGCGACCAGGAAGGCTGCACATACGCCGGCGACGGCGTCGTGACCACGCCGAAGGGCTTCAAGGAAGCCTATGCGCAGTACGTCGAAGCCGGCTGGCCCGCACTGGGCTGCGATCCGGAATACGGCGGCCAGGGTCTGCCCGCGTTCGTCAATAACGCGCTGTATGAAATGCTGAACTCGGCGAATCAGGCGTGGACCATGTATCCGGGTCTCTCGCACGGCGCGTACGAATGTCTGCATGCGCACGGCACGCCGGAATTGCAGCAGCGCTATCTGCCGAAGCTCGTCGCCGGTGTGTGGACCGGCACGATGTGTCTGACCGAGCCGCATTGCGGCACCGATCTCGGCATTCTGCGCACCAAGGCCGAACCGAACAGCGACGGCTCGTACGCGATCAGCGGCACGAAAATTTTCATCTCCAGCGGCGAACACGATCTCGCGGAGAACATCGTTCACCTGGTGCTCGCGCGTCTGCCGGATGCGCCCAAGGGCACCAAGGGCATTTCGCTCTTCATCGTGCCGAAGTTCGTGCCCAACGAAGCCGGCGAACCCGGCGAGCGCAACGGCGTGAAGTGCGGCTCCATCGAACACAAGATGGGCATTCACGGCAACGCCACCTGCGTGATCAATCTGGACAACGCCAAGGGTTGGCTCGTCGGCGAGCCGAACAAGGGCTTGAACGCCATGTTCGTGATGATGAACGCCGCGCGCCTGGGCGTCGGCATGCAGAGCCTGGGTCTGACCGAAGTAGGCTATCAGAACTCGTTGGTATATGCGAAAGAGCGTCTGCAGATGCGTTCGTTGACCGGCCCGAAGGCGCCCGAAAAGGCGGCTGATCCGATCATCGTGCATCCGGACGTGCGCCGCATGCTGCTCACGCAAAGGGCCTACGCCGAAGGCGCGCGCGCTTTCTCGTACTGGTCCGCGCTGCACATCGACAAGGAACTGTCGCACGCTGACGAATCGGTGCGCAAGGAAGCCGCCGACCTCGTCGCGCTGCTCACGCCGATCCTGAAAGCGTTCCTGTCGGACAACGCGTTCGAAAGCACCAACCACGCCATGCAGATCTACGGCGGCCACGGCTTCATCGCCGAGTGGGGCATGGAGCAGTATGTGCGCGACGCGCGCATCAACATGATTTACGAAGGCACCAACGCGATTCAGGCGCTCGACCTGCTCGGCCGCAAGATCCTCGGCGACATGGGCGCGAAGATGAAGAAGTTCGGCAAGCTGGTGTCCGAATTCGTCGAAGCCGAAGGCGTGAAGCCGGAGATGCAGGAGTTCATCAACCCGCTCGCCGACATCGGCGAAAAGGTGCAGAAGCTGACGATGGAAATCGGCATGAAGGCCATGCAGAACCCGGACGAAGTCGGCGCCGCCGCCGTGCCGTATCTGCGCACGGTCGGCCACCTGGTGTTCTCGTACTTCTGGGCGCGCATGGCACGCATCGCGCTGGACAAGGAAGCATCGGGCGATCCGTTCTACAAGGCGAAGCTCGCCACGGCACGCTTCTACTTTGCGAAGCTGCTGCCGGAAACGGCCATGACGATCCGTCAGGCGCGTGCCGGCTCGAAATCGATGATGGAAGTCGACGAAGCGCTGTTCTAAGTCGCTGTTTTCAGGCGTCAGGCAATCCCATCAAGGCAGGCGCCGCGCGTGTCGAACTCGCGGCGTCTCTCCTCAAACACACAACGCGAAGCGTCCATCGAAGCTTCGCGACCTCGCATAACTCTCCGGAGGAACGACGTGAGCAATCTGATCATTCGCAAGGTAGCCGTGCTCGGCGCCGGCGTGATGGGCGCGCAGATCGCCGCGCACCTGATCAACGCCAAGGTGCCGGTGCTGCTGTTCGATCTGCCCGCAAAAGAAGGCCCGAAGAATGCGATCGCGCTGAAGGCGATCGAGAATCTGAAGAAGCTGTCGCCGGCGCCGTTCGGCGTGAAGGACGACGCGCAATACATCCAGCCCGCGAACTACGACGACGACATCGAGAAGCTCGCCGAATGCGACCTCGTGATCGAAGCGATTGCTGAGCGCATGGACTGGAAGCACGACCTGTACAAGAAGGTCGCACCGCATCTCGCGCCGAACGCGATTTTCGCGACCAACACGTCGGGTCTGTCGATTACCGCCTTGTCGGAAGGTTTCTCGGACGAACTGAAGGCGCGCTTTTGCGGCGTCCACTTCTTCAATCCGCCGCGCTACATGCACCTGGTCGAACTGATTCCGACCGCGACCACGCGTCCGGAAATCCTCGACCAACTCGAGTCGTTCCTGACCAGCGTGGTCGGTAAGGGCGTTGTGCGTGCGAAAGACACGCCGAACTTCATCGCCAATCGCGTGGGGATTTTCTCGATTCTCGCCGTCGTGACCGAAGCCGCGAAATTCGGCCTGCGTTTCGACGAAGTGGACGATCTGACGGGCGCACGTCTGGGCCGCGCGAAGTCGGCCACCTTCCGCACCGCCGACGTGGTCGGTCTGGACACGATGGCGCACGTCATCAAGACGATGCAGGACACGCTGAAGGACGATCCGTTCTATCCGGTCTACGAAACGCCGGCCGTGCTGGCCGAACTCGTAAAGAAGGGCGCGCTGGGTCAGAAGACCGGCGGCGGCTTCTACAAGAAGGAAGGCAAGGCGATCAAGGTGCTCGACGCGAAGACGGGCGAGTACGTGGACGGCGGCGCGAAGGCGGACGAACTGGTCGGCCGCATCCTCAAGCGCCCGCCGGCGGAGCGTCTGAAGCTGTTGCGCGAATCGCAGCATCCGCAGGCGCAGTTCCTGTGGGCGATTTTCCGCGACGTGTATCACTACATCGGCGTGCATCTGGAGTCGATCGCCGACAACGCGCGCGACGTCGATCTGGCGATCCGCTGGGGCTTCGGCTGGAACGAAGGTCCGTTCGAAGGCTGGCAGACGGCCGGCTGGAAGCAGGTCGCCGAGTGGGTGCAGGAAGACATCGCGGCGGGCAAGGCGCTCTCGAACGTGCCGTTGCCGTCGTGGGTGCTGGAAGGCCCGGTGGCCGAGAAGGGCGGCGTGCATACGAACGAAGGTTCGTGGTCGCCGGCTTCCAGGACGTTCGTACCGCGCTCGTCGCTGTCGGTGTACGACAAGCAGGTGTTCCGTGCGCCGCTGGTCGGCGAAACCGCGGCTGATCCGAAGACCTACGGCAAGACGCTGTTCGAAACCGACGCCGTGCGCGCATGGGTCGACGATCGCGCCGGCGAGAACGACGTGCTGATCGTGTCGTTCAAGAGCAAGATGAACACGATCGGACCGTCGGTGATCGACGGTCTGACGCAGGCGATCGAACTGGCCGAAAAGGAGTACAAGGGCCTGGTGGTGTGGCAGCCGACGTCGCTCAAGCTCGGCACGCCGGGCGGCCCGTTCTCCGCGGGCGCCAACCTCGAAGAAGCGATGCCCGCCTTCATGATGGGCGGCGCGAAGGGCATCGAGCCGTTCGTGAAGAAATTCCAGCAAGGCATGCTGCGCGTGAAGTACGCCAGCGTGCCGGTCATCTCGGCCGTGTCGGGCATCGCGCTCGGCGGCGGTTGCGAACTGGCGCTCCATAGCGCGAAGCGGGTCGCGCACATCGAAAGCTATATCGGTCTGGTGGAAGTCGGCGTGGGTCTCGTGCCCGCGGGCGGCGGCCTGAAGGAAGCGGCGCTGCGCGCGGCGGAAGCGGCGACGCAAGTCGGCGCGACCAACGACCTGCTGAAGTTCGTGCAGAAGTCGTTCGAAAACGCGGCGATGGCGAAGGTCTCGGCCTCCGCGCTCGACGCTCGCGCAATGGGCTACCTGAAGCCGTCCGACACGATCGTCTTCAACGTGTTCGAACTGCTCGACGTCGCGAAGAAGGAAGCGCGCGCGTTGTCGGCGGCGGGTTACCGTCCGCCGCTGCGGGTCACGCAAGTGCCGGTGGCCGGCCGCTCGGCGATCGCGACCATCAAGGCGTCGCTCGTCAACATGCGCGATGGCCGTTTCATCAGCGAGCACGATTTCCTGATCGCAAGCCGTATCGCGGAAGCGGTGTGCGGCGGTGACGTGGAAGCGGGCAGTCTGGTCGATGAAGAGTGGCTGCTGCAACTCGAGCGTCGCGCGTTCGTCGATCTGCTCGGCACGCAAAAGACGCAGGAACGGATCATGGGCATGCTGCAAACTGGCAAGCCGGTGCGCAACTGAGCGAGCGACCGCACTACGTGCATGGGACCGGAGTAAGCGCTGAAGCGCTAACTCCGGTCGACCGCGATAAGGCTGCATGGGACAGCAGTAAGCGCTAAAGCGCTAACTGCTGTCGACCGCGATAAGACTGCATGGGACCGGAGTAAGCGCTGAAGCGCTAACTCCGGTCGACAAAGGAGATTCAGATGGCAAAGCAACTGCAAGACGCATACATCGTCGCCGCGAGCCGCACGCCGATCGGCAAGGCGCCGCGCGGGATGTTCAAGAACACGCGCCCCGACGAACTGTTGGTGCACGCGATCAAGTCGGCCGTGGCGCAAGTGCCCGGCCTCGACACGAAGGTGATCGAAGACGCGATCATCGGCTGCGCGATTCCGGAAGCGGAACAAGGCCTGAACGTGGCGCGCATGGGCGCGCTGCTGGCCGGCCTGCCGAATACCGTCGGTGGCGTGACGGTGAACCGCTTCTGCGCGTCGGGCCTCACGGCGCTGGCGATGGCGGCGGACCGCATCCGCGTCGGCGAGTCGGACGCGATGATCGCGGGCGGCTGCGAATCGATGAGCATGGTGCCGATGATGGGCAACAAGCCGTCCATGTCGCCGCATATCTTCGATCGCAATGAAGACATCGGCATTGCATACGGCATGGGCCTGACAGCGGAGAAGGTCGCCGAGCGCTGGAAGATCAGCCGCGAAGCGCAAGACGCGTTCTCGGTCGAATCGCACCGCCGCGCGATCGCCGCGCAGCAGGCCGGCGAGTTCAACGACGAAATCGCCGCCTACACGATCACCGAGCGCTTCCCCGATCTCGCAACCGGCGAAGTCCGCGTGAAGACCCGCGAAGTCTCGCTCGACGAAGGTCCGCGCGCGGAAACCTCGCTCGAAGGTCTGGCCAAGCTGCGCGCGGTGTTCGCGAACAAGGGTTCGGTGACGGCGGGCAACAGCTCGCAGACCTCGGACGGCGCGGGCGCGCTGATCGTGGTGTCGGAAAAAATGTTGAAGGAATTCAACCTGACGCCGCTCGCGCGTTTCGTCAGCTTCGCCGTGCGCGGCGTGCCGCCGGAAATCATGGGCATCGGCCCGAAGGAAGCGATTCCCGCCGCGCTGAAGGCCGCCGGCCTGAAGATCGACGACCTCGACTGGATCGAGCTGAACGAAGCGTTCGCCGCGCAATCGCTGGCGGTGATTCAGGACCTCGGTCTCGATCCGGCGAAGATGAACCCGCTCGGCGGCGCGATCGCACTCGGCCACCCGCTGGGCGCGACGGGCGCGATTCGTGCGTCGACCGTGGTGCATGGTTTGCGCCGCCGTAACTACAAGTACGGCATGGTGACGATGTGCGTCGGCACCGGCATGGGCGCGGCGGGCATCATCGAGCGCCTGTGAGCGTGACCGGCCCGGTGTTCAGCCCGGCGTTCGCTTCGGTCCACACGGCGAGCTTCGGGGCGGCCCCCGGAGCGGCCCATTAGGCACCGCGCAACGGTTCGCAGGCCATCCGGCTTGCGAACCGTTTTTACATTCTGAGCAGGAGTACGAGGAGATGACGATGGATATTCTGGTCGAGCGTGCCGACGGCGTGCTGACGATTGCCTTCAACCGGCCCGACAAGAAGAACGCGATCACGGCAGCGATGTATCAGACAATGGCCGATGCGCTAGTCGAAGCGCAAGGCGACGCCGCGGTGCGCGCCATCCTGATTCGCGGCAGCGCGGGCATTTTCAGCGCCGGCAACGATCTCGAAGATTTCATGAAGACACCGCCGATGGGCGAAAACGCGCCGGTGTTCCAGTTCCTGCGCGCGATCAGTTCGGCGGAGAAGCCGGTGGTGGCGTCGGTGGCGGGCCCGGCGGTTGGGATCGGCACGACCTTGCTGTTGCATTGCGATCTGGTCTACGCCGCCGACACGGCGAGCTTCTCGCTGCCGTTCGCGCAACTCGGCCTGTGCCCGGAAGCGGCGTCGAGTCTGCTGTTGCAGCGTGTGGGCGGCTATCAGGCGGCGGCGGAAAAGCTGCTGCTCGGCGAAGCGTTCGACGCCGCCGAGGCACAACGCATGGGCTTCGTGAATCGCGTGCTGCCCGCCGCCGAAGTCGACGGTTTCGCCGCTTCGCAAGCCGCGAAGCTGGCCGCGCTGCCGGCCTCGTCATTGCGCGTGACGAAGAGCCTGATGAAGCGCGCGAGCCACCAGGAACTGCAAACGCAAATGTCGGAAGAAGCCGTGCATTTCGGCAAGATGCTGCTCGCGCCCGAAGCACGCGAGGCGTTCAAGGCGTTCTTCGAGAAGCGCAAGCCGGACTTCCGGCAGTTCGACTGAGCGACGCGCCGGAGCGCTTGAACCACTTCGGGCGCGAGCGCTGAGGCGTAGAACGGACTTGCCAGCTTGGGCGGCCTCCAGCTTTTTTGCACGGCTGGACCTTCGCCCGCTCGCAGGTCTGGCGCGTCGC
The DNA here is from genome assembly GCF_900104795.1 of Burkholderia sp. WP9. Taxonomy (NCBI): domain Bacteria; kingdom Pseudomonadati; phylum Pseudomonadota; class Betaproteobacteria; order Burkholderiales; family Burkholderiaceae; genus Burkholderia; species Burkholderia sp. WP9. Next base: position 3,022,466 of record NZ_FNTG01000001.1, on the reverse strand, counting down.
CGTTCAAAGCTGCGTCGGCTGCAGCGTGTCGTAGTCGACGTAGCTCTTCTCGCGGCAGAAGCTCACCAGCCGCACGCCCGCCTTGCGGGCGATCGCAATCGCCAGCGACGACGGCGCCGAGATCGTCGCGACCATCGGCACGCCAACGCGCGCGGCCTTGCGCACCAGCTCATAGCTCGCGCGGCTCGACAGAAACACGAAACCCTCTTTGGTATCCACGCGATCGAGCACGAGCCGGCCGATCAGCTTGTCGAGCGCATTGTGGCGGCCCACGTCCTCGAACGCATAGCGGATCGCGCCTGCCGCGTCGCACCATGCGGCGGCGTGCAGGCCGCCGGTCAGCCGCGTCAATGCCTGATGCTCGGGCAGTTCGCGGGCGGCGCGCGCAATCGCATCGGGTGCGAGCCGTTGCAGGAAACCGGTGTCCGGCACGCGCTCCGGTTCCAGATCCAGCAGATCGATGCTTTCGATCCCGCACACGCCGCAACCGGTGCGCCCGGCGAGCGCGCGGCGCTTTTCCTTCAGCGCGACGAACGCCTGCTGCACGACCTGCAACTGCACTTCGGCGTGCGGCAATTCACCGTCGTCGTGCAGTTCGACCTCGATATCCTGAATGTCGCTACCGCGTTCCACGATCCCTTCGGAAATCGCGAATCCGACCGCGAACGCTTCCAGATCGCGCGGCGTGCACATCATCACCGCATGCGAAATGCCGTTGAAGACCAGCGCGACCGGCCATTCCTGACCGACGTGGTCGGTCACGGTCTCGACTTCGGCGCCGCGATGCCGGCGCACCTGGCGCTCCACCGCGCCCGGTTGCCCGCCTGTTTCCAGTTCGTCCAAGCTTGTCACTCCTTTGCCATGCCGCGCGCGCCTGAGCGGCAGGTGGGCTCGCGGGTTGCCGCCAGGCCGTGCCGCCGTCGCGCGAATAAGGTTCTAAAATACCTCAAGCTGGGCTTGAGCGTTGCCCGCCATCCACGAGGGACACTGTCATGGGACTCAACGAAGCGCCGCTTCTGTTCAACTTCGAGGTCGAGTCTTCGGAGAATTTCACTTACATCCCGATGTCGGTGCGCTTCAACCTCGACCGGTTCGGGCTGCGCATCTCGCTTCAACAATGGCAACTGCTGCCGCTGGAAGACCGCAAGCTGCTGGCGCGTTTCCCGGTCGAGGAAGACGCGGAGATCGAGCCGAACTTCGATCACGCCCTGTTCGAAATGCTGCGCACCCATGCGAACGTCGAGCCGGAGTGGTTCACGCCCGAGGAAGCGCCGGCCTGGCGCCGCACGGATAGCGTGCCGGAGGGCATCGCGCATCAGGCGCAACTGGCCGGCATGGTCGCGCCGGGTGTGGCCCGATGGGCCGAACTCGATCCGTTCAAGCGCTACGTGCTCGCCAAGCTGTCGCGCAAGCCGGAGGCCAACCACGACTTCGTCCCGGCCATGAAGGAGTTCGGTGCGGCCGGCTAGGTGCGGCCGGCTAGGTGCGACCGGCCCGGTTGCGGTCGGTCAACCGCACCGGCCACGAGTTGCCGGCCACGTTTTTTTCATTCGCCACCCTCAACCTGTTCCGAACGCTGCCGTTATCCATGGGTTGGCGCGTAAAGAAAATCCGTATCGATGCGGCCCGATGCATCGAAATCGACCGCGCGCTCCCCGCCCGCAGAACGATTGACGTTCGGAACCCATGACTCCTTTTCTATCGAAGCGGCTGCTGATCAACATCGCGGTCGTCGCCGCGGCGGTCGGCGCGAACGCGTTCGTCGCCTACACGCAGATTTGCGGCCAACGCGACGCGGACGCGCGCATGCTGCGTTCGACGAGCGTGCGCCAGAACCTCGACGCCTACCAGTCGGCGCTCGACGGCGGTCTCGCCGCGCTCGGCCGCTTCGAGGCGTCGGGCGAGTCCGCGCCGGCAGGTTCCGCTGCCGCGATGGTCACGACGCTTGCGCGTCTGGAGCGCGACCTGCGCAGTGAATTTGCCGGCGAACCCGCCATGCTCGACGCGCTCGCCAGGCTGAGCGCGGACAGTCATGCGTTGCAGCACGACATCGACGACGCGCTGCTCAGGAGCGCCGGTGCCGCGCCGAACGCCTCGCGCGCGTGGGCGGCTTCGACCTACACCCATCTCGGGCTCGGGCTGGATCGCGTGGAAGCCGCGCTGGCCTCGTTGCGCGGCGAGGAGAACCGCGCCTTGCGGGCCTCGCTCGCGGCGTCGGCAAGCGAAACCCAGCGGGCCATGTTCCTGCTGATCGTGACGATGCTGGCCGGCAGCGTGCTGCTGATCTACACGTTCGGCGTTCGCGAAAACAGCGCGCGCGAGAAGCTGCGCAGCGTGCGCGCGCTCGGCCGCAACGACGAACGCTTTCGCGGCCTGTTCGACGAACATCCGGTGCCGATGTACATCGTCGATCGGGAGACGCTGCGTTTTCTCGCTGTCAACGCGGCCGCGATCCAGCAATACGGCTATTCCGAAAGCGAATTTCTCGGCATGACGATTCGCGAGATCCGGCCGCAAGCGGAAATCTCGCGTCTCGAATCGCATTTGCAGCGCAGCGACGCCACCCAGCATGGCCGCACTATGGCGGGCATCTGGCATCACCGGCGCAAGGACGGCTCGACGATCAGCGCCGACATTTCGTATCACGCGCTGAACTTCATGGGCCGCGGCGCGTTCTTCGTGCTGGCCGACGACGTCACCGACCAGATCAACGCCGAAGCCGAAGCACAACGTTCGAACCAGATGCTCGAGGCGGTGATCGACAATATTCCGCAGCGCATTTTCTGGAAGGACATGGAGTCGCGCTATCTCGGCTGCAACATGGCGTTCGCGCGCGATGCCGGACTCGCGTATCCCGAGCAGGTGGTGGGCAAGAGCGACGCAGACATGCCGTGGCGCGACTTCTCCAGCCTGCTGGGCGACCATGACCGGGAAGTCGTGAGCACCGGCGTGCCGAAGATGAACTTCGAGGTCGATCTGGTGATCGACGGCGTGCATCGCACCACGGTCACGAGCAAGCTGCCGTTCACCGACGGCGATGGCCGCGTGATCGGCGTGCTCGGTTCATACACGGACATCACCGAGCGCAAGCGCGCCGATCTGGCCTTGCGTCTGCAAAGCCGCGCGCTCGATGCCAGCGTCAACGCGATTCTGATCACGGCGCCGTCGCCCACGGGCAATCTGATCGAGTACGTGAACCCCGCGTTCATGCGCATTACCGGCTACGACGCCGCCGAGGCGATCGGACACGATTGCCGCCTGCTACAGCGCGACGACCGCGACCAGGAAGGCGTCGCGCTGATCCGTCAGGCGCTCGCGGCGAACCGTGAGGTCAGCGCGGTGGTGCGCAACTATCGCAAGGACGGCGCGCTGTTCTGGAATCAGCTCTTCATCGCGCCGGTGCCGAATCAGGACGGGGTGATCACGCATCATATCGGCGTGATCAACGACGTGACGGACCTGATGCGCTATCAGGAGCAGCTCGAATATCAGGCCAACTACGACAGCCTGACGCGCCTGCCGAACCGCAATCTGCTGCGCGACCGTCTGCAGCATGCGTTGGTTGTCGCGCAACGGCATCACAAGGGCGTCGCGGTCGTGTTCATCGATCTGGACGGCTTCAAGAACGTCAACGACAGCCTCGGCCACAGTGTCGGCGATCGTTTGTTGAGCGTGGTTGCCGAGCGCCTCGCCCGTTGCACGCGCACGAGCGATACGGTGGCGCGGCACGGCGGCGACGAGTTCGTGATCGTGATGACCGATACCGTCGACGAACAGTCGCTGATCGCGTGGATGGAGCGCGTGCGCGTGTCGATCTCCGAGCCGGTCTGGCTCGACGGCACCGAACTGTATGTCGGCTGCAGCATGGGCGCGAGCCTCTTCCCGCAAGACGGCGAAGATGCGGAAACGCTGATGAAGAAGGCCGATCTCGCCATGTATCGCGCCAAGGACATGGGCCGCAACACGTTCCAGTTCTATCAGCCGGAAATGAACGCGAGCGCGGGCACGCGCCTGAATCTCGAGCGGCGTTTGCGCCGCGCGTTGCGCGACAACCAGTTTCTGCTGCACTACCAGCCGCAAGTGGATATCGAGAGCGGACAGATCGTCGGCACCGAGGCGCTGGTGCGCTGGTGCGATCCGGAAGTCGGCCTCGTGCCGCCTTCGTCGTTCATTCCGGTGGCGGAAGAAAGCGGGTTGATCGGGCCGCTTTCGGAGTGGGTGTTGCGTGAAGCGTGCCGGCAGAACAAGGCGTGGCAGGACGAAGGCCTGCCGCCGGCGCGTGTCTCGGTGAACCTGTCGGCGCGGGTGTTCCAGCAGCGCGATATCGCCAAGCTCGTCATGCAGGTACTGGCCGAGACCGGCCTCGCGCCGCAATATCTCGAACTCGAGTTGACCGAAAGCACCATCATGCGCAACGCCGAAGAAGCCGTGTCGATGCTCAACGAACTGCACGCACTCGGCATCGGCCTTGCCATCGACGACTTCGGCACCGGCTATTCGAGCCTCAGCTATCTGAAGCGTTTCCCGGTGGATCGCCTGAAGATCGACCGCTCGTTCGTCTCCGACATCGGCGTGTCGGGCGACGACGAGACCATCACCTCGGCGATCATCGCGCTCGCGCACTCGCTGAAATTGCAGGTGATCGCCGAGGGCGTGGAGACGTCCGCGCAACTCGACTTCCTGAAAGAGCGCGCATGCGACGAGATGCAGGGCTTTTACTTCGCGAAGCCGTTGTCGACCGACGCGATGTCGGAACTGCTGCAGGGTGGCGTAGGGCGCGAACTGGCGATGGTTTGAGCGTTCGCGCCCGGCGCGCTCACTGTGCCGGCGTGTCCAGGAAAACCGGCAGGTCTTCCGCCATGTCGGAAAACGACTGCAGGAAGGGATGGTCGGTCTTGCTCACCGTCCCTGGCAGCATCATCTGCGTGAATTGCCAGGCCACCGCCACGGTGACGTCGGCCGCATCGAACTGGTTGGCTTCGATCGGCAGCGCCGTTGCCGCGAGGTCGCGCTCGAGTTCGGCGTAAGCGGCGAACAACTGCGTGCTTACGCGGTCGATCCATGGCTCATGTTGCTTTTCCAGCGGACGCAGATTGCGCTCGTAGACGATCTGCACGGTTTTCTCGCACGCGGCAAGCGCGAGTCCAGTGAGATGGGCGGCGCGCAATGCCGCCTCGGGCCGGGTCGGGAAAAGCCGCTGGTCCGGCCCGGCGAGCGTGGCGAGGTACTGGAGAATCACCGTCGAGTCCATCACGGTCTGGCCGTTGTCGGCGATCAGCGTGGGCGCCTTGACGACCGGGTTGATTCTCGCGAACTGGTCATAGGTGCGGAACACCGAGATCGCCTCGTGCTCGAACTCCAGCTTCAGCAATTTGAGGCAGATAGCGACCCGGCGTACGTAGGGCGAATCCAGCATTCCGATCAGTTTCATCTCATTCCCGTTAGAACATCTATCATGAGGCGCCCGGCTCCGCGGGTCCCACGGTTCCCCCCGTCTGTAAGGGGCAAGGGCGCTTTGATCCAATAGATTAAGCATCTACGGGCAGCAAAAAAAGCGACAATTAACGACGATTTACGTCAGAATTTCTTACATGAAGCCAATCCCGCCTTTGACCGCGCTACGCTGCTTCGAAGCCGTCGCCCGCCTGGGCGGCGTGACGCAAGCCGCGCGCGAACTGCATGTCACGCATTCGGCGGTGAGTCAGCAAATCAAGGTGCTGGAAGATTCGATGGGCGTCGCGCTCTTCATGCGCGAGGCGCGCGGGCTGCGGCTAACCGAGGAAGGGCGGCTCTACGCGCTCGACATCCGCATGGCGCTGCGCGACATCACGCATGCCACGCGCCGTGCGCAGGCCCGCCCGCACGAAAGCGAACTGGTGATCACGACCTTGCCGTCGTTCGCTCAGCATTGGCTCGTGCCGCGCCTCGCCAGCTTTCGCGAGGCGCATCCGTACTACCGGATCCGGCTGATGACGAGTTTGCAGGTGGAGGATTTCCGCCAGGGCGTGAGCGATATCGGCATCCGCATGGGGCAGGGGCATTGGCCCGACGTCGCGCAACAGAAGCTGTTCGACGACGACATGGTGGTGGTCGCCGCGCCCCATTTCGCGCTCGCGCCGAACGGCCGCTTTCCCGTCACCGCCCTGGACGTGATGGCCTGTCCGTTAATCTCGAGTCCCGATACACCGTGGCATGACTGGTGTCAGGCGGCGCAGGTGGCGGAACCGGCCGACGGGGCCGTGGTGCTGTCGGCGAACGATTCGAATATCGTGATCGGCGCCGTGCTGCATGGCCAGGGTGTCGCGCTGGAACGGCGCAGCCTGGTCGCGAATGCGCTGGCGCGGGGCGAACTGCTGCAGATCACCGATATTCGCGTGCCCTATCGTTACCCGTACTGGCTGGTGTGGCAGCAACGCGAAATTCTCGATGCCTCGCAGGCGCATTTCGCGCAGTGGATCGAAGGGCAGGTCGACGTCTACCTGCGCGGTAGCGGGGCAGCGGTGGTGGCGAATCGTGCCGGTTAGCCCGCGCGGGTTCGCGCTGAGCAGGCCATGACGCCTGGGCTCTGATGCGTGGGCAGTGATGCGCGGGCTTCGACGCACCGCCTTCGACGCTGGCGTTTCGAAAATGCGACGCTTGCAACGACGTTTTCGAAAAGCGCCTCGTCGGATATATTGATGTTTCCCATCTCAGACCGCGCTGGGAACCACGAAGCACCGATTCACGTGGCGTTGCGCCCGCCTTTCGCTGCTTGCACCGGGTGATGGGCGTTTCGCCATCGACTATTCGCCAATCCGACTGGAGAGAACAATGACGTCGTCACCTGCAAAGAAACTGTCTGTGTTGCTGGCATCGGTTGTATTGAGCGTGGCGTGTGCCGCGCCGGCGTTCGCCCAAAGCGGCGGCGGTGGTGGCCCGGCGGGGAACGATTCCGACGCGGCGATACCGTCGGCCGCATCGAAAGCGGCTCCGTCCACCAAGGCTGAGCGCAAGGCCGCGCGCAAACAGGCGCGGGCGAAGAAAAACGCCGAGTTGAAAAAGTTGGAGGCCAACGGCTATCAGCCGTCGCGTAACGATCCGAACTATCCGAACGATATTCAGAACGCGCAGAAGAAGGCGGGAATCGGCGCGGCGGCGAGCCAGTAAGCAGGTTCAGCGCATGACGGTGCAGCCGAGGTAGAAGCCAAAGCCGAAGCCAAAAGACAACGAGGCGCTAAAAGCGCCTCGTTTTTCGTTTACCGCGAGCCGCTCAATCCAGCGCCGGCAACGCGCGCGGACGCCGGTCGCTGTCTGTCGCGACATAGGTCAGCGTGGCTTCGGTGACCTTCACGAGGTCTTCGGTCAGGCTCATGCGCTGCGCGTAGACCTCGACCTCGACGGTGACCGAGGTATTGCCCGTCTTGACGATATCCGCGTAAAAGCTCAGCAGATCGCCGACGAACACCGGCTGCTTGAACACGAACGAATTGACCGCGATGGTCGCCACCCGCCCGTTGGCGCGGCGGCTTGCCGGGATCGAGCCGGCAATGTCCACTTGCGCCATGATCCAGCCGCCGAACACGTCGCCGTGGACGTTCGCATCCGAAGGCTGCGGCACCACGCGCAGCGCGCAGTGCTTTTGCGGGAGTTGAAGAAGATCGGTCATCGGGGCACCCTTGAGAAACGTGTTGGTTCGGTCGGCTGGACCAGCGGGCGGGGCAATTCACGACAACGGTACGGCACGCACCGCGCGGCTAACGTGCCACCTACGGCCGGACAACCCATGAAAAGCGGCGCCAGCCGGCTTCTGCGACAATAGAAAGATCAGGAATTGTACGGGAAAGCGCCCAGCCGGGTCGCGCGACAAAATGCAGTGTGCCGGGTCGGCATGCGGCGGTCGGCGCGCCGCTGCGAACTCCGGCCTTTCCACACTCTCCCCAGCCGATCCCCATGCGCCGCTCACCCTCGTCCGAACCTTCTCCGATCTCCACCCAGCCGCGCAACGACTGGCAGACGATTCTTTCGCTGCTGCCGTACCTCGCCACGTATAAATGGCGAGTCGCCTTCGCGCTGAGCTGCCTGATCGGCGCGAAGGTCGCCAATCTGGGGGTGCCGATCGTCATGAAGCGGATCGTCGACAGCCTCGCCTCGGTGCAGCATCTCACCGCGCTCGGCCGCGCCAACGATTCGCCGGCCATCGTTCTGCTGGGCGGCGTCGGCCTGCTGGTGGTCGCGTATGCGGTGGTGCGGTTGTCCACGTCGCTGTTCACCGAACTGCGCGAGATTCTGTTCTCGAAGGTGACCGAGAGCGCGGTGCGCCAACTAGCGCTGAAAGTGTTCCGCCATCTGCATGCGCTGTCGCTGCGCTTTCATCTCGAACGACAGACGGGCGGCATGTCGCGTGATATCGAACGCGGCACGCGCGGCATCACGCAACTGATCTCGTATTCGCTGTACAGCATTCTGCCGACGCTCGTCGAAGTCGGCCTCGTGCTCGGCTTTTTCGTCGTCAAATACGAGGCGTATTACGCGGTGGTCACGTTCATCGCGCTCGCGGTGTACATCGTCTTCACGGTGAAAGTGACGGAGTGGCGCACGCATTTTCGCCGCACCATGAATGATCTCGATTCGAAGGCGAATTCACGCGCGATCGATTCGCTGCTGAACTACGAGACGGTCAAGTATTTCGGCAACGAAGAGTGGGAAGCGAGCCGTTACGACGAAAACCTGAAGCGCTATCGCACGGCGGCGATCAAGTCGCAGCGCTCGCTGTCGGCGCTGAATTTCGGGCAGCAGGCGATCATCGGTACGGGGCTGGTGTTCATTCTGTGGCGCGCCACGCAAGGCGTGATGGCCGGGCGTCTCACGCTGGGCGATCTGGTGTTGATCAACACATTCATGCTGCAGCTTTATATTCCGCTGAATTTTCTCGGCGTGGTGTACCGCGAGTTGAAGCAGAGTCTCACCGATATGGACCGCATGTTCACGCTGCTCGGCGCGGCGCAGGAAGTGCCGGACGTGGACGGTGCGCCCGCGCTCCGCGTGAACGGTGCGCAGGTGCGCTTCGAACATGTGAATTTCGCGTACGAGCCGGCGCGCCAGATTCTGCACGACGTGAGCTTCACGATTCCGGCGGGGACCACGACGGCGGTGGTCGGCCATAGCGGCTCGGGGAAGTCGACCCTCGCGCGGCTCATGTTCCGCTTCTACGATCTGGACCGCGCGACGGGCGGCGCGATCACCATCGACGGTCAGGATATTCGTGACGTCACGCAGGATTCGCTGCGCGCGTCGATCGGCATCGTGCCGCAGGATACGGTGCTGTTCAACGACTCGATCTATTACAACATCGCTTACGGCCGGCCGTCGGCGACGCGCGAGGAAGTGATCGCGGCGGCGCGCGCGGCGCATATCCACGAGTTCATCGAGGGGCTGCCGAAGGGCTATGAGACGCCGGTCGGCGAGCGCGGTCTGAAGTTGTCGGGCGGTGAAAAGCAGCGCGTGGCGATTGCGCGGACCATCCTCAAGAATCCGCCGATCCTGCTGTTCGACGAAGCGACCTCGGCGCTCGATTCACGTTCCGAGCGCGCCATTCAGCACGAGCTCGATCTGATCGCCCGCGAGCGCACCACGCTGATCATCGCGCACCGGCTTTCGACCGTCGTGCATGCACAGCAGATCATCGTGATGGACAAAGGGCGTATCGTCGAGCGCGGCACGCATGCGGAGTTGTTGCGCGCAAACGGCCTGTTCGCGCAGATGTGGGCTTTGCAGCAGCAGCGCGCAAGTGAGGCGCCGGAACAGGTGGAAACGGTCGATGCGGGAGGGCGTGGGCGATAGGCTTGGGTGACGCGTTTTGCGTGGCCGCCTGGCAATTGGCGCGGAGTTAAGGTCGAGAGTTGAGACCCGAACGCCGAACGCCGAACGCCGAACGCCGAACGCCAAACGCCAAACGCCAAACGCCTAGCGCCCCCCATCCAGCGCGCGCAAACGCTGATCCAGCTCGCCTAACTGCGCGGGCGTGCCGACGTTCTCCCACAGACCCTCGTACAGCTCACCGCTCGCCAGACCGCGTGCAATGGTGTCGCGATAATACGGCGTGAGCGCGCGCCGCGTGCCGTGCGGCAGATCGCGGAACATGCGGGTGTCATATAGCCCGATGTTGCCGAACGTGAAGCGCGGCTCGCCCTCGAGCGAGAGCGCGCCGTCGGCCAGGCCGAAGTCGCCGACCGGATGAAACGCTGGATTCGGCACCATCACGAGATGCATGCCCGGCTCGGGCAAGGCCGCGAGTTTTTCCGCGCGAGCATTCAGCGTGGCGTAGTCGAAGTCGGCGTACACGTCGCCGCTGACCGCGACGAACACTTCGCTCGCGCCGTTATCTTCGAGCAACGGCAACGCCTGCACGATGCCGCCCGCGGTTTCCAGCGCCTCGCGTTCGGCCGAGTAGCGCAACGCCACCTGCCAGCGCGAGCCGTCGCCGAGCGTGGCCTCGATCTGCTCGCCGAGCCACGCGTGATTGATCACGATGGTGCGAAAGCCAGCCTGCGCGAGCCGTTCGATCTGCCATACGATCAGCGGCTTGCCGCCCACTTCGAGCAAAGGCTTGGGACGCGTGTCGGTCAACGGACGCATGCGCTCGCCGCGGCCGGCGGCGAAAATCATCGCTTTCTTCAGGGACATCGTCATCGGTCAGAAGGTGTAGCCGACTTCATTCGCGCGGCCTTCGAGATCGTCGAGCAGCTTCGCGAACGGACGCAGTGGTGCATAACGATCGGCCACCTTGCGCGCATAGCCGATGAAACGCGGCAGGTCTTTCATGTAATGCGGTTTGCCGTCGCGGTAGTTGATCCGGCAGAAGAGGCCCAGCACCTTGATGTGCCGTTGCAAACCCATCCACTCCACCTGGCGGTAGAACTCGCCGAAATCGGCATCCACCGGCAGGCCGGCTTTTTTCGCCCGCTCCCAGTAGTACACGAAGCAATCCAGCTCGAACTCCTCGTCCCAGCTCAGGAACGCGTCGCGCAACAGCGAGGCGACGTCGTAGGTGATCGGGCCGTACACCGCGTCCTGGAAGTCCAGCACGCCGGGGTTGACCGCGGGGTGTCCAGGCTCCGGCACGGTTGCGATCATCAGATTGCGCGGCATGAAGTCGCGCAGCATGAACACCTGCGGCTGCGCGCGGGCGCTCGCGATCAGCAGCGCGAAGGTGCGATCCAGCACGCCGCGGGTCTTTTCGTCGGCCTCACGGCCCAGATGCCGGCCGAGAAACCATTCCGGCATCAACTCCATCTCGCGGCGCAGGAACGCTTCGTTGAAGGGCGGCAGCACGTCTTCGCGCGACGCGAGCTGCCAGCGGATCAACGCGTCGAGCGCGTCACGCATCAGCGTGCGGGCGCGGCGCGAGTCGCCAGCGCTTTGCGCTTCGGTCAGCGCGCCGAGGTACGACGCGGTGCCCAGATCCGTGACCAGCATGAGGCCGGCCTCGAAACCGACCTCCAGCACGCGCGGCACGTACACGCCGGCGGCCTCGAGCAACTGCGCGACCTGCACAAATTCGCGGCACTTTTCGGGCGGCGGGGCGTCGACGGCGATCAGGGTGGCGCGGCTTTCGCCTTCCGCCGCCTTACCGGCGAGCCGGAAATAACGCCGGAAACTGGCGTCTGACGAAGCCGGAACGAGGGTGTCGAGCTCGAGCGCATAGCGCGCCGCATGGCCTTTCAGCCAGGCTTTGAGCAGTTCGAGACGGGGATCGGTGGAGTCTTGGAGTGGGGGCAGCGTCATGAAAACCGGCGGCAAATTCAGAGGGGCAACGTCTTGCCATATAATACCCCACGACTTTTTTGACGCGGCTCACGCCGGCTTTCGCGACTTCCGCTTTACCGCCCGCCTCATCGTTCGACAGATTGTAAATATTGATGTGCAGCCGACTGTCACGGTCGGGGTGTGCAGGCGGTAGACCGTGACTGCAGAAGCTGACGGACGAGCCGATTCGCCAAACGATACATGCCGCCTAGACAGCTTTCCCAAACGATTCCCTCTTGTGCCCCAGCGCCGCGCAAAAGGCGGCTCGTCGCGGCGTTGATCGCCGTTCCGGGCCTGATGCCCGCGCTTGCGCACGCCCAGCTGGTGGGGGAAGCTGCGCAGCCGCAACCCATCGACGCGCCCTGGGGCATGCAGCTCGCCCCGCAGCTCGAAGAGCGTCCGTTGCAGCCGGGCCAGAAGCCGGCCACGTTCGTGCTCGGCGATACGACGAGCGGCACGACCGACCAGGACATGGCCGCCAAGGGTTCGGCCGAGGTGCGCCGCAATACGGTCGTGATCAAGGCCGACGCGCTGCACTATGACCAGGACACGGACATGGCCGACGCGTACGGCTCGGTCCACGTGGTCAACAACGGTAATTCCTTCGTCGGGCCGGAAGCGCATATGCGCGTGGATTCGAGCGAAGGCTTCATGACCGCGCCGAAGTACCACTTCAACGTGACGGGCGGCTCGGGCAGCGCGGAGCGCGTCGACCTGCTCGACAACGAGCGCTCGGTTTTCACGAAAGGCACCTACACGGCCTGCGCATGCGCGGACGATCCGGCCTGGTACATCAAGGGCAGCGAGTTCGATTTCGACACCGGCGCGGACGAAGGCGTCGCCCATAACGGCGTGCTGTTCTTCCAGGGCTTTCCGGTGTTCGCCTCGCCGTGGCTGTCGTTCCCGCTTTCGGGTGAACGGCGCAGCGGGATTTTGCCGCCCACGTTCTCGGTGAGTTCGTCGAACGGCTTCGAACTGTCGGTGCCGTATTACTTCAACATCGCGCCGAATCGCGATCTGACGCTCACGCCGCGTCTGATCTCCAAGCGCGGCGTGCAGTTGCAGTCCACGTTCCGTTATCTGTCGCCCACGTATTCCGGCTCGATCACCGGCGAATTCCTGCCTGACGATCACCTGACCAAGACCAACCGCTACGCGCTGTACATCCAGCACAACCAGAACTTCGGCAACGGGTTCGGCGGCTACATCTACTACAACAAGGTTTCGGACAACACCTATCCGGAAGACCTGTCGTCGTCGGTCAATCAGTTCATGAACGGCACCCAGCTCCTGTATCAACAGGAAGCCGGGTTGACCTACAACAACGGCCCGTGGTCGGTGCTCGCGCGCGAACAGCACTGGCAGACGCTCACGCCGTCCGTGGCGCCGTACGGCCGCGAGCCGCAGTTGAACGTGAAGTACGCGAAGTACAACGTCGGCGGCTTCGACTACGGCGCGGAAGCCGACTACACGAATTTCCGCATCACCACCGCGGACATGACCGAAGGTCAGCGGGTGATGTTCAACCCGTACCTGTCGTATTCGGTGGTCGGGCCGGGTTACTTCGTCACGCCGAAGGTGCAATGGCACTTTGCGTCGTACAACCTGAACCACCTGAGCGCCGCCGACGTCGCGGCCGGCACGCCGAAAAACTTTACCGAATCGATCCCGACTCTCTCCTTCGATACGGGACTGATCTTCGACCGCTCGGTGCGGCTCTTCGGTCAGGATTACATCCAGACGCTCGAACCGCGCCTGTACTACGTGTACACGCCGTATCGCAACCAGCAGTCGGCGCCGCTGTTCGACACGGCCGAGTCCGACTTCGGGCTCGCGGAAATCTTCACGCCGAACACCTTCGTCGGCAACGACCGGATCGCCGACGCGAACCGCCTGACGGCCGCCCTCACCACGCGTTTCATCGACGCGGCCACGGGCGACGAACGGGCGCGTTTCGTGATCGCGCAGCAGTATTACTTCCAGGATCAGCGGGTCACGCTGCAGTCGACCCAGACCAGCGCGCAGGCCACGCATTCGGACCTGATCGCGGGTGCGTCCTTCAAGCTCGGCGCGGGTTTCGCTTCGGAAACGGCGTTCCAATATAATGCCGACAACAACCAGTTGGTGAAAACGAGCGTCGGCTTCGGGTTCAGTCCGGCGACCGGCAAGGTGATCAACGTCGCGTATCGCTACACCCGCGCGAACACCACGCTGGACAACACGCCGATCAATCAGGTGCTGATTTCGGGGCAATGGCCGCTCGCCCACCGGGTGTACGGGGTGGGCCGTTTCAATTACGACCTCGGCGGACATCGGATCGTCGACGGTCTGGTCGGCCTGCAGTACGACGCCGACTGCTGGACGCTCGGCGCGGGGATTCAACGCTACGCGAACGGCCTGAACACCTCGGGGCAGAATCAGTCGAGCACGCGGTTTCTCGCGCAGTTGACGTTCAAGGGCTTGTCGAGCGTCGACAACGGGCTGATGACCGCATTCCGCAGCAGCGTGGCGGGCTATACGCCGTTGCCGCCGCCGCCGGCGCCGGAATCGCGTTTCACCAACTACGAATGACGCTCACCCGATCATTCATAAAATGCGAAAAGACGGGCCAGGCGCGCCCGACATCATTGGAGTATCTGTGGCAATCATGAAAAAGCTTCGCTTGGCAACGCTTGCGGCCGGTCTTGCCGCCGCGGCGTCTTTCCTGTCGGTTGCGCCGGTGCAGGCGCAGGCGCTCTCCGGCAGTGGCGGCCAGACGGTCGACACCATTGCCGCAGTGGTCAACAACGGTGTCATCACGCGGCGCGAACTCGACGAACGCATGGGCCTGATCACCCGCCGCCTGAATCAGCAGAACGCGCCGGTCCCGCCGATGGACCAGCTGCGCCAGCAGGTGCTCAACCAGATGGTGCTGGAGCGCATCCAGTTGCAGAAGGCGAAAGAAGACGGCATCAATATCGACGACGCCACCGTGCAAAGAACGCTCGAACGGCTTGCCGCGGCGAACAACCTGACGCTCGACGTGTACCGCTCGCGGATCGAGGCGCAAGGCGTGCCCTGGAGCACCTTCACCGGCGACGCGCGGACGGAGCTCACGCTCTCGCGCCTGCGCGAGAAGGAAGTGGACAGCAAGGTCACGGTCTCGGACGCCGAGGTCGCGAACTACATCGCCAGCCAGCGCGGCCCGAACGCCGGCCAGACGAGCGACCTGCATCTGCAGCACATTTTCATCAAGGCGCCGCTGAACGCGTCGGAGACCGATATCGAGGCGGCGCAGAAAAAGGCGCAGGCCCTGCTTGCCGAAGCCAAGGGCGGGGCCAACTTCGAAAAGCTGGCGAAGTCGAATTCGCAGGCACCGGATGCATCGAAAGGCGGCGATACGGGTTTCCTTTCGCCGGCCAAGTTGCCGCCTGAATTCGTCACGGCTGCCGCGACATTGCGCCCCGGCCAGATCAATCCGGATCTGATCCGCACCAACGACGGTTTCGAAATCGTGCGTCTGGTCGATCGCCGCGCCGGGCAGGGCACCAGTTCGGATGCGCCGAAGCTCGTGCAAACGCACGTGCGCCACATTCTGCTGCGCGTCGGCGACGGCATGTCGGAGCCGCAAGCGCGTCAGAAGCTGCTCGAAATCAAGAACCAGATCGCCGCGGGCGGCGACTTCGCCAAGTTCGCGCACACCTACTCGCAAGACGGTTCGTCGTCGCAAGGCGGTGACCTCGGCTGGATCAGCCCGGGCGAGACGGTGCCGGAATTCGAGCGCGCAATGAACAGCCTGCAGGACGGCCAAATCAGCGACCCCGTTCGCAGCGAATACGGCTACCATCTGATTCAGGTGCTGGGCCGCCGCGAATCCGAAGGCTCGGTCTCGCAGCAGATGGATCTGGCACGCCAGGCCATCGGTCAGCGCAAAGCGGAACAGGCCTACGCCGACTGGTTGCGCGCACTGCGCGACACTGCCTATGTGGAAGTGAAGCCCACGCTGTCGAGCACGCAATAACCGTTATGACAACCGCCGCCCAGTCCGCCCGCCCACCGCTGCAGATCGCGATCACGACCGGCGAGCCCGCTGGCGTCGGCCCCGAGCTGACGGCGCAGGCGCTCGCCGGCGCGGCGGCGCACTGGCCGCACGCGCAGTTCACCGTGCTCGGCGACGCGGACCTGCTCGCCGAACGCGCGCGCGCCGTGGGCGTCGATTGGAGCGCTTTGGTGGCGGATGGCAAGCGCGTGCGTCTGCAACACCGGCCGCTTGCGGCACCTGCTGTCGCGGGCAAGCTGGACGCGGCCAACGGCCGCTACGTGCTCGATCTGCTCGACAGCGCAATAGACGGAGCGCTGGCCGGCACGTTCGACGCGATCGTTACCGCGCCGCTGCAAAAGAGCACCATCAACGACGCCGGCGTGCCGTTCACCGGCCACACGGAGTATCTGGCCGAGCGCACGCACACGCCGCGTGTGGTGATGATGCTGGCCGGCACCGGCAAGCGCCCGTTGCGCGTCGCGCTGGCCACCACGCATCTGCCGCTCAAGGATGTCTCCGCGGCGTTGTCGATCGAAGGCGTTCTGGAGACGCTGCGCATCATCGATCACGATTTGCGGCATCACTTCGGTTTGCCGGCGCCGCGCATTCTCGTGACCGGGCTGAATCCGCACGCGGGCGAAAACGGCTATCTTGGCCGCGAGGAAATCGAGGTCATTTCACCGGCGCTGAAGCTCGCGAACGAGCAGGGCATCGACGCGCGCGGTCCCTACCCGGCTGACACGCTGTTCCAGCCGCGTTACCTTGAGCAGGCCGACTGCGTGCTGGCCATGTTCCACGACCAGGGCCTGCCGGTGTTGAAGTACGCCACGTTCGGCGAAGGCATCAATATCACGCTCGGTTTGCCGATCATCCGCACCTCGGTCGATCACGGCACCGCGCTCGATCTGGCCGGCACGGGGCGTGCCGACGCGGGCAGCCTGATTGCCGCGATCGAGACAGCGGTGTCGATGGCGCAGCACCGCCGCGCGGGCTGATCCGGCGCCACCGCACGGGCTTCTTGCGCGCGCCTGGCGCGTTTTTTACCATGTACGCTGCCGCCAGCCGCGGGCGCGGCATGGCGGGCGCCCGCGAGAAAGCGCGTCGGGCAGCAGGTTCCTTTTCTTAAGCAGTTCTCTTTCTTAGCGTTTCTTCGATGTCCACCAGCAGACAGCAACAGGGCCGGCACCAAGGTCATATCGCGCGCAAGCGTTTCGGTCAGAATTTTCTGGTCGACATGGGCGTGATCGACTCGATCGTCGACGTCATCCGGCCGCAGCGCGGCGAGCGCATGGTCGAGATCGGACCGGGCCTCGGTGCGCTCACCGAACCGCTGATCGAGCGTCTGGCGACGTCGGAAGCGCCCTTGCACGCGGTCGAACTGGACCGCGATCTGATCGGCCGCCTGAAGACGAAATTCGGCGACCTGCTCGAACTGCATGCGGGCGACGCGCTCGCGTTCGACTTCGGCTCGCTGGCCGCGCCGGGCGACAAGGCGTCGCTGCGCATTGTCGGCAATCTGCCGTACAACATTTCGAGCCCGCTGCTGTTTCATCTGACTTCGTTCGCGCATCGCGTGATCGATCAGCATTTCATGTTGCAGAACGAAGTGGTCGAGCGGATGGTGGCGGAGCCAGGCACCAAGGCGTTCAGCCGTCTCTCGGTGATGCTGCAATACCGTTACGTGATCGACAAGCAACTCGACGTGCCGCCCGACGCATTCAACCCGCCGCCCAAAGTCGATTCGGCGATCGTGCGCATGATCCCGTACGAACTGCATGAACTGCCGCCCGTCGACGAGCGTGTGCTCGGCGAAGTGGTGACGGCCGCGTTTTCGCAGCGCCGCAAGATGCTGCGCAACACGCTCGCTGCGTATCGCGATTCGGTGGATTTCGAAGCGCTCGGCTTCGACCTGCAGCGCCGCGCCGAAGACGTGCCGGTGGCCGAATATGTGCGCGTCGCGCAGATCGTGGCGGGTAAGGCCTGAGCGCCGAGCCCGAGGCTAAAGCCAGAGCCTGGCTTTGGTGAACTCGAACGCTAGGCCGTCACACGCTTTGCCGGTGCATTGACCAGCGCGATGCCGGTCAGCACCAGCACCGCGGCCATCAGAAAGCGCACGCTGAACGACTCGCCGAGCAGCAGCACGCCGAAGCTCACGCCGAACAGCGGCGTCAGAAACGAGAATACCGACAGGCGTGACGCGATATAGCGCGTCAGCAACCAGA
The DNA here is from genome assembly GCF_900104795.1 of Burkholderia sp. WP9. Taxonomy (NCBI): domain Bacteria; kingdom Pseudomonadati; phylum Pseudomonadota; class Betaproteobacteria; order Burkholderiales; family Burkholderiaceae; genus Burkholderia; species Burkholderia sp. WP9. The sequence goes on along the minus strand of NZ_FNTG01000001.1, from coordinate 3,004,439 downwards.
ACCACACCAGATAGCTGACGAACGCCACAATCACGGCCTGATACGCGAGGCTCACCACCGCCAGCGGCGTGACGGTTTCCACGCGCGCCTGGCCAAGCCCGAGGGCAAGCGCGAGCAGGACTACCGCCGACACCGTCAGTTGATAGAACAGCGTCTTGCTGGCGCTCGATTGAGCGAGGCGCGAGGCGCGCACCACCACGGTCGTCGCGGCCCACGCAATACCGGCCAGCACGCCGAGCGCGTCGCCGGCGACGCCCTTCAGCACCGAACCTTGCGCGGCGTGGCCATGCAGGAAGCCGTCCGCGAAAGCGAGCGCCATGCCCGTGAACGCGACGAAGATACCGAGCCACTGAATGCGCCGCATGCGCTCGCCGTCGACGAACCAGTGCAGGCCGAGCGCCGTGAAGCACGGCGCGGTGTAAAGAAAGACCGCCATGCGCGACGCACTGGTCAGCGTCAGGCCGAGAAAAATGCACACGAACTCACTGGCGAACAGCACGCCCGCGAGCACGCCGGCGCCCAGGGTGCCGTCGTCGCGAAAGAGCGGCGTGCCGCGTGAGCGCGCCCAGCCCCACACGAGCACGGCCGCGATCGCCGAGCGCACGCCGGCCTGAAAGACCGGCGGCAGCGCTATGTTGGTGCTCTTGATCGCGACTTGCTGAAGCCCCCAGATCGCGCACAGGCCGATCATCAAGAGGATGGCGAAGCTATCCGGGGCGCGACGTGCGGGCAGGGCGGAGGTGCTCATGGGCTGAGTGGAGGCGGGGACAGGTCGTACGATAGCAAACCCGTCCGCTCAGCCGCCCGATGACCCCACTGCCTACGCGTGCTTCTTACAGGCCGCAAGTTTTTTGCCGATTTCACGACGCCCGCGCAACACCCACGTCAGACTAATTTCGCACTATTGCCGTTTCGCGCTAAGGTTCAGCCACTACCGTTTCGTCAGGACATTCGCGCCGGCTGCATGCGGTGCGGTGCAAGGCTTCTCAGTACGAAGAATGCGAAGAACAGGCGGACAGCGTAACGGACTGATTCGTTGCTCCGCCGAAGCAGACTGACCCTCTCCGCGCAACGCGGGACCTGTACGAGGAAAAGCGATGAAGAACGTAGGCAGGTGGGCAGCGGGCGCAGTGCCCGCGGCGTTGGCGTCGTTGGCGTGCCAGATGGCGCACGCGCAATCCAGCGTGACGCTGTACGGCGTGGTCGATGAGAGCGTGCGCTATCTGACTCACGTCAACGCGGCCGGCGATTCGTCGATCGGACTCGGCAACGGTGGCATGACGCAAAGCCGTTGGGGCCTGAAAGGCGTCGAGGATTTGGGCGGCGGCTGGTCTACTTTCTTCAAGCTCGAAAACCGCATCTATATCAACAGCGGGCAAAGCGATCCCACGCTGCCGTTCTTCAACGAAGCGCAGGTCGGCGTGCGTTCGGACTCCTACGGCCAGATCATCCTCGGCCGTCAATACAACGTGGTGATCGAAGGCGTCACGGTGGCCGGCTACGGCAGCAACTCCTGGATCCCGTACGACTTCAGCTTTCAACCTGAAGTGACAATGACGGGCGGCATCTGGACCAGCAACCAGGTGCAATATCAGGCGAGATATAACGGCTTTACGTTCGCGGCCGGTTACGCATTCGGCGGCAACGCGGGCAATTCCTACGGCAGCCAGATCGGCGCGGCCGCGGCTTATAAACCGGAAGGGGGGCCGTTCAGCGTGGGCGGCGCGTACGAAGAGTCGAAGGACTCCGTCAACGGCGCGGCCGCGAAGACATGGACATTCGGCGGCGCGTACACTTGGAATCTCACGCGCTTTTCCGCCGGCTACATCGTCAACCAGAACGATGCGGGCTTTTCGAATTTCGCCAACGGGCCGTTCACCGCACCGGTGCTGGCAGCGCTCAAGTACACGGACTTTGCGCGGCGCCGCATGATCCTGGGTGGCATTACGCAGCAGGTCAGCAACAAGTGGCACTTCGCCGCGAATGTCTGGCGCACGTTGCAGGACGGCAAGACCGCCGCGCAGGACGGCTCAGCCTGGCAGTACCAACTGGTCGCCGACTACAACCTCTCCAGACGCACCGACATCTATCTGGAAGGCGACTATGCGATCTATCGGGGCGGTTTGATCGGAGCGCAACTGCAAGGCGTCAACGGCGTCGGGCTCGCGCAGAAGGGCACGCAGATCGGCTTGATGGCAGGCGTGCGGCATCAGTTCTGAGCATCGGTTCACGAGCGGCGCGCTCTGCAGCGGTGCGTGATTCCGGGTACATTGACGGTCTCGCTATCATGCAACAGGGAGTGCACCATGCGCCTGCTTCACACCATGCTCCGGGTCGGCGACCTGGATCGTTCCATTGCCTTCTACACCGAACTGCTCGGCATGAAACTGCTGCGCCGCGACGATTATCCGGACGGCAAATTCACGCTGGCATTCGTCGGTTACGAAGACGAGCGCGACGGCACCGTGCTCGAACTCACGCACAACTGGGACACACCCTCTTACGATCTCGGTACCGGTTTCGGTCACCTCGCCGTCGAAGTGGACGACGCCTACGCCGCATGTGACAAGATCAAGGCACAAGGCGGCACGGTCGTGCGCGAAGCGGGCCCGATGAAACACGGCACGACCGTGATCGCTTTCGTTACCGACCCGGACGGCTACAAGATCGAGTTCATCCAGAAGAAGAAATAATAGAGCAGGCCGTGGGGCGAGGTTAGACGATGAATAACAGCAATCCCTACTTCAACGAACTCGACGAGATCCACGTCGAAATCGAGGCCCTGTTCGACGGTTCCGCGGATGAAGGCGCGCTGCAAAGAATCATGGCGCGCTTCGCTCCGCAGTTCACGCTGGTCATGACTTCGGGTGCCGCACTCGATCACGCCGGTTTGCGCGAGACATTTTCGAAGCTGCGCGGCGCGCGCCCAGGCGCGCACATCACCATTCGCGACAAGGAGATCGTCGCCGAATACCCGTCAGGGGCGGTGGTGAAATATCGCGAGTATCAGCGCGACAACACCGGCAACGCGAACGTGCGGCGCTCCACGGCGGTGATGGATCTCGACGCGCACGGCAAGGTGACGTGGCGTCATTTGCAGGAAACTTTCTGCTCGGAGTGAGCGGAAGAATGTGACAAGCCGGCGCTTCAGTTTGAAACTGAAGCGCCGGTTTCAATGCGCAAGGAAGGGGCTAAAGCGTCGGCAGCAATTCCGGCGGATGCGACTTCAACGTCTGCCGCGCCTCGCGGAATTCCGGAAAAATCGATTCGACTGTTTGCCAGAAACGCGGGCTGTGATTCATTTCACGCAGATGCGCGAGTTCGTGAGCGACGACGTAATCGATGATGGAAAGCGGAAAGTGAATCAGCCGCCAGTTCAGGCGAATCTTGCCGTCACTCGAACAACTGCCCCAACGCGTGGCTGCTGAAGAAAGCGCATACGCGCGATAGTTCACGCCCAGCTTCTCCGCGTAGATCGCGAGGCGCTCGCCGAACAGGCGCTTCGCTTCGCCTTGCAGCCACCCTTGCACGCGGTCCTTGATCTGCTGCGGGTCCGCTTGCAACGGCAGCGGCACTTGCAGCGCCGCGTCGTTCGCGCTGAACGCGAGCGTGCCTTGCGGCGAGCCGAGCTTCACGCGAACGGGCTGTCCCAGATAAGGCACCTCGGCGCCATCTTTCCAGTCGACCTTCGGCAACGCGCGTTGCTCGACACGCGTTTGCCATTCGATCAGCTTCGTGAAAATCCAGCGCTGTTTTTCGGTGATCGCGGTTTCGATATCGGCGAGCGTAACCCAACGCGGTGCCGTGATCGTGAGACCCGTGCTGTCGATCGCAAAGCCGATCGAGCGTCGCGCCGAACGCTTGAGCACGTAATGCAGCGTGCGTGAGCCGATCGCGAGGCTGCGCAGCTTGCTGCCATCCGGCGCGAACAACACGGCCGGTTGCTGGCTCCCCGGCGAGCCCTGCAAAGAGCCAGGCGACGGTGCGGAAGGTGAAGGGGACGACGACGTCGACCCCGGCTCGGCAAAGAGCGGGAGATCGAGCTGCCGGTTATCGAGCGCCGCAGCGTGCTGCGGCGTAGGAGACTTCTGCATCGGATTCGGCTTCGCGCTAATACGCCTTCTAGGGCGTCGCGCGTCAGATTGGTGCGGCGGCGGAACTGCTTTCCGCCGCGCGGTACGCGGTAGGATCGATGCGACGCATTTCGGCTTCGATCCACCGTTCGACGCGCGTGTTCACTTCATCGGGCGTGAGCCCCGTCGTGTCGATCGGCTTGCCGATCGACACTGTGACTATACCCGCATATTTGAGAAACGAGTTGCGCGGCCACACGCGTCCTGCGTTGTGCGCGATCGGTACGACCGGCGCGCCGGTTGCCGTCGCGAAGCGCGCGCCACCGGTTTTGTACTTGCCTTGCTTGCCGGTCGGCGTGCGCGTGCCTTCCGGAAACATGATGACCCAAGCGCCTTCCGCCATGCGTGCCTTGCCCTGTTTGATGACCGATTCGAACGCGTACTTGCCTTCCTTGCGATCGATGTGAACCATCTTCAGCATGCCGAGCGCCCAGCCGAAGAACGGCACATACAGCAGCTCGCGCTTGAACACATAGCACAGCGGCCGGGGCATGAGCGCCGGAAACGCCAGCGTTTCCCATGCCGACTGATGCTTGGACAGCAGCACGGCGGGACCGTTGGGCAGGTTCTCCATGCCCTCGATCCGGTAGCGGATGCCGTTGAGCCAACGCACCGTATGCAGCGTCGCGCGGCACCAGCCGGCCGCCATCCAGTAGCGCTTGTCGGCGCGCATGAACGGAAACGCGATGAAGCATGCCGTCGCGTACGGCACCGTGAAGAGAACGAAGTAGATCAGCAGAAGCAAAGAACGGATGAAGCGCATCGGCGTGGTCAGTGAGGGATGGGGACGCGCGTGGCGCGCGTCACTCTTGAGCGTCGGCGAGGAAGTCGAGCGCGAAGGCACGCAGATCGTCGTGCACGATCGTGCCTTCAGGCAAGTTGCCGGCCGCGAGCGTTTTGCGACCCTTGCCGGTCAGCACCAGATGAGTCGGATGGCCGAGCGAAGCGCCCGCTTGCAGATCGCGTTTGGAGTCGCCGACCACCGGCGTATGTTCCGGATCGACTTCGAAACGTTCGGCGATCATCTTCAGCATGCCGGGCTTCGGCTTGCGGCACTCGCAGTGGTCTTCCGCCGTGTGCGGGCAGAAGAACACCGCGTCGATGCGCCCGCCGACCGCGGCCGCCATGCGGTGCATCTTCAGATGCATCGCATTGAGCGCGTTCATGTCGAACAGGCCGCGGCCGATGCCCGACTGGTTGGTCGCGATCGCCACGCGATAGCCCGCCTGATTCAGACGCGCGATGGCTTCCAGCGAACCGGGCAGGGCAACCCATTCGTCCGGCGACTTGATGAACGCGTCGGAGTCGACGTTGATCACGCCGTCGCGGTCGAGGATCACCACTTTTTTGGTCGGCATGGCGCGGTGCTCAGGCGGCGAGTCGGGAAATGTCGGCGACGCAGTTCATCTGCTGATGCAGTGCGCCGAGCAGGGCCAGACGGTTGGCGCGCAACGCCGGATCTTCGGCGTTGACCATCACGTCGTTGAAGAACGTGTCGACCGGTTCGCGCAACGCGGCGAGCGCAGTGAGCGCACCCGTGTAATCGCGTGCGGCCAGTTGCGATTGCACGCGCGGCGCGACCTGTTCGAGTTGCGCATGCAAGGCTTTTTCCGCCGCTTCGACGAGCAGCGTGACTTGCACACCGCCGGTCGCCGCGCCTTCCGACTTCTTCAGGATGTTCGAGATGCGCTTGTTGGCCGCCGCGAGCGAAGCCGCTTCAGCCAGCGACGCGAATTCGCGCACGGCATCCAGACGCGCGACGATGTCGTCCAGACGCGTGGGATTCAGCGCCAGCACCGCGTCGATCTCGCCGACTGCATAGCCGCGCTCGCGCAGCAGACCGCGCAGGCGGTCCATGCTGAACTCGTAGATCGCTTGCGTCGAATCGGCGACGTTCGGCACCGCGGCGAATTGCGCGTGAGCCGTGCGCAGCAGTTCGACCAGATCGACCGGCAGTTGCTTCTCGACGAGAATGCGCAGCACGCCGAGCGCGTGACGGCGCAGCGCGAACGGGTCTTTCTCGCCGGTGGGTTGCAGGCCGATACCCCAGATGCCGACCAGCGTTTCGAGCTTGTCGGCGAGCGCGACGACGGTGCCGGTTGCGGTGGTGGGCAACGCGTCGCCGGAGAAACGCGGCTGATAATGTTCCGAGCAAGCGAGCGCGACTTCTTCCGGCTCGCCGTCGTGGCGCGCGTAGTACGTGCCCATCGTGCCTTGCAGCTCGGGGAATTCGCCCACCATGTCGGTGATCAGGTCGGCCTTGGCCAGACGCGCGGCGCGCTTTGCAAGCGCCACGTCCGCGCCGATCAGTTCGGCAATCGCGCCGGCCAGCGCTTCAACGCGCTCCACGCGTTGCAGCGCCGAGCCCAGCTTGTTGTGATACACCACGTTCGCGAGCAGCGGCACGCGATCGGCGAGCGTCTTTTTCTTGTCCTGCTCGAAGAAGAACTTCGCGTCGGCCAGACGCGGACGCACCACGCGCTCATTGCCTTCGACGATATCGCCCGGCGTGGCCGTTTCGATATTCGACACGATCAGGAAGCGCGAACGCAGCTTGCCGTTCGCATCGGTCAGCGCGAAGTATTTCTGGTTGGTCTGCATGGTGAGGATCAGGCATTCCTGCGGCACTTGCAGGAATTCGTCCTCGAAACGGCACGCGTAGACCACCGGCCATTCAACCAGCGAGGTCACTTCGTCCAGCAGCGATTCCGGCATCACTACCTGGTCGCCGTTGGCTTGCGCGAGCAGATGCGTGCGGATGGCGGCCTTGCGGTCGGCGAAATTCGCGACCACGCGGCCTTTGTGCAGCAGCGTCTCGGCGTACGAATCCGCGTGCTGGATCTGCACGAAGCCTTCGGATAGGAAGCGATGGCCGAGCGTGGTGTCGTCGGCGTCGATGCCGAGCGCGCTCACCGGCACGACCTGTTCGCCATGCAGCGCGGTCAGGCGATGCGCCGGACGCACGAACTGCACATTGGTGCCGTCCGGGCGCTGATAGGTCATGACCTTCGGAATGGGCAGCTTGGCGAGCGTTTCGTCGAGCGCGCCTTGCAGGCCTTCGGCGAGCGTGGCGCCGGGCGCGGCGTAACGCAGGAAGAAGGCTTCGGCCTTGCCGTCCTGCGCGCGCTCCAGGTCGTTCACCGAGAAATCGGGGAAGCCGAGCGCGGCCAGTTTCTTGGCGAGCGGCGCGGTGGGCTGGCCGTCTTTATCCAGCGCGACAGAAACCGGCAGCACTTTTTCGCGCACGTGTTTTTCCGGCGCGACCGCGCGCACGTTTTTGATCGTGACTGCGAGGCGGCGCGGCGTGGCATAACGTTCGAACGACAGTTCGCCTTCGACCAGGTCGCGCGCCGCGAGGCGCTGCGCAATGCCTTCGGCGAAGGCGTCGCCGAGACGCGCGAGCGCTTTGGGCGGCAGTTCTTCGGTCAGCAGCTCGACGAGCAGGGTAGCTTGATGGGGTTGAGTCATTTCCTGGTGTTCTCGTCTCGTCAGTCTTGGTCGATCTTGCGTTCGACTTTCAGCGGCGGCGCCCATGCGGGCATCGCGGCGTCCTGTTCGTCAGTCGTGAGGCCGGGCACGCCGTGCACCGGATTGCCGAGCATCGGGAAGCCGAGCTTTTCGCGCGAGTCGTAGTAAGCCTGGGCGACCAGCTTCGACAGCGCACGAATGCGGCCGATATACGCCGCGCGTTCCGTGACCGAAATGGCGCCGCGTGCGTCGAGCAGGTTGAACGTGTGGCCGGCCTTCAGCACGAGTTCATATGCCGGTAGCGCGATCTGTGCTTCGATCATGCGCCTGGCTTCGGCTTCGTAGCTGTTGAAGATCGAGAACAGCAACTCGACGTTCGCGTATTCGAAGTTGTAGGTGGACTGCTCGACTTCGTTTTGATGGTAGACATCGCCATAAGTGAGGCGGCGCAGTTCCGGGCCGTTCGGGCCTTGCTCTTCCCACTCCGTCCAGACGAGGTCGTAGACGTTCTCGACCTTCTGCAAATACATGGCGAGGCGCTCGAGGCCGTACGTGATTTCGCCGAGCACTGGCTTGCAGTCGAGACCGCCGACCTGCTGGAAGTAGGTGAACTGGGTCACTTCCATGCCGTTCAGCCACACTTCCCAGCCGAGACCCCAGGCGCCGAGCGTGGGATTTTCCCAGTCGTCTTCGACAAAGCGCACGTCGTTCTGCTTCAGGTCGAAGCCGAGGGCTTCGAGCGAGCCGAGGTACAGGTCGAGGATATTTTCCGGCGCCGGCTTGAGCACCACCTGGTACTGGTAGTAATGCTGCAGACGGTTCGGGTTCTCGCCGTAGCGGCCGTCTTTCGGGCGGCGCGACGGTTGCACGTATGCCGCGCGCCACGGCTCGGGACCGACCGCGCGCAGGAAAGTATGGACGTGGGAGGTGCCCGCGCCGACTTCCATGTCGATCGGCTGGAGCAATGCGCAACCCTGCTTGTCCCAGTAGGACTGCATTGTCAGGATGATTTGCTGAAACGTGAGCATGAAGTGCCTTTCGGGCATGGGGCCGCGCCGTGAGCGCCGAAGCGCGCCGGGCTGGCCGTGGAGCGAAGTGCTAAACCAGAGATTTTAACGGAAAGGGAGGGGGGTGTCCGTTTTGCGGGGTCGGACGGGAGTTCAACGGTTCTCTGAATGACGAAGGGCCGCGTGGTGCGGCCCTTCGTCATTAGTGTGCGTCATAGCGCGCGCATCGGCAGGCCGATCACGTCGCCGCCAACTCCACCTTCGGCGAGAACGAATCGCTTTGCGCCACCGGCCAGTACTTTTCGAACAGCGAGTAACGGTAATTGCCGTTGAGCAGGTCGTTCGGATCGAGATACTTCAGCAAGTCCGACATGAGCCGCACCTCATGCGACGACACGCGCCGCACGATGTGATGCGCGCGCAGTTCCGCCGGATGCTTCAGCCCCGCGGCCTGAATGATTTCCTTCAGCGCATGCAGCGTGTTGTGATGAAAATTGAAAACACGGTCGGCCTTGTCCGGCACCACCAACGCGCGCTGGCGCACCGGGTCTTGCGTCGCGACGCCGGTCGGGCAACGCCCAGTGTGGCAGGTCTGCGCCTGAATGCAGCCCACCGCGAACATGAAGCCGCGCGCCGCATTGACCCAATCGGCGCCGATGGCAAGCGTCTTCGTGATATCGAACGCGGTGATCATCTTGCCGCTCGCGCCGATGCGGATGCGCTGGCGCAAGCCGATGCCCACCAGCGTGTTATGCACCAGCAGCAGCCCTTCTTGTAACGGCACGCCGACGTGGTCGGTGAATTCCAGCGGCGCCGCGCCGGTGCCGCCTTCCGCGCCGTCCACCACGATGAAGTCCGGCAGGATGCCCGTTTCCAGCATCGCCTTCGCAATGCCGAAAAATTCCCATGGGTGCCCGATGCACAGCTTGAACCCGGTCGGCTTGCCGCCCGACAGCGTGCGCAGACGGTCGACGAATTCGAGCAGACCGCGCGGTGTGGAGAACTCTGAGTGCGTGGCCGGCGAGATGCAGTCGCGGCCCATCGGCACGCCGCGCGTTTCGGCGATTTCCGGCGTGATCTTGGCCGCCGGCAGCACGCCGCCGTGACCCGGCTTCGCGCCTTGCGAGAGCTTCACCTCGATCATCTTCACTTGCGGCTCGGCGGCCTGTTTCGCGAACTTCTCCGCGCTGAAAGTGCCGTCGTCGTTGCGGCAGCCGAAGTAGCCCGAAGCGATTTCCCAGATGATGTCGCCGCCGTGCTCGCGGTGATACTTCGACATCGAACCTTCGCCGGTGTCGTGCGCGAAGTTGCCTTTCTTCGCGCCGAGGTTCAGCGCCATGATCGCGTTCGCCGACAGCGAGCCGAAGCTCATTGCCGAGACGTTGAAGATCGACATCGAATAAGGCTGTGCGCGGTCCGGTCCGACTACGACGCGAAAGTCGTGGTGATCGAGCACGGTGGGCGCGAGCGAGTGGCTGATCCATTCGTGCGAGACGGCCTTGACGTCGAGCTCGGTGCCGTACGGTCGGCTGTCGACGTCGTTCTTCGCACGCTGGTAGACGATGCTGCGCTGAGCGCGCGAAAACGGCTTTTCGTCGGTATCGCCTTCAACGAAATACTGACGGATTTCCGGCCGGATGAATTCGAACAGGAAACGGAAGTGCCCCCACAGCGGATAGTTGCGCAGGATCGCGTGACGCTGCTGCGTCAGGTCGAACAGGCCGAGCGCGACCAATGCAAGCGGCACGATGATCCAGAACCACGAGATGTGATGCGTGGCGGCGAGCGCCGCGCAGACCACGAGTAGCGCGGCTGCGCACCACATGGCGAGATAACGTCGAGAAAACATGGGGACTCCGTTGCAGTGAGGATCGTCACGGCGGGATCGCCAACGCCGTTGGCGCAGGCGGAATCCGTCGTGAAGGAAGACGGGCGACTGCTTGTCATGGCGAAGCGGGCTGCCGTTGGAAGTGCGAACGCATGAATGCCGCGACCGGGTTCAGACGTGAACGCGCGGCGCGTACGGCGACGCGCTGTATGACTCATCGATTGAAAGCATGGATCAGCGGGTGGTAAGCAATGCCGCTTGTTGCGGCTGGCGTGAGACCGGCTGGCCGGTTACCGCATGTTCGATGATGCCGCCGCCCAGGCACACGTCGCCATCGTAGAGCACGGCGGATTGCCCCGGTGTGACAGCCCATTGCGCCGTGTCGAAATTCAGCTCGAAGAGGCCTTCGCCGGCCCCCGCCGAACTGAACGTGCACGGCGCGTCCGCTTGCCGGTAGCGGGTCTTCGCGCCGCACGCGAAGCCGTCCGCCGGCGGCTCGCCCGCCACCCAGCTCGTGTTGCCCGCGGACAGCGTATGGCTCAGCAGCCACGGATGGTCGTGGCCCTGCGCAACGTACAGCGTGTTCGACGGGATGTCCTTGCCGGCCACGAACCACGGCTCGCCGCTGCCGTCCTTGCTGCCGCCGAGGCCGATGCCCTTGCGCTGGCCGAACGTGTAGAACGCGAGGCCGATGTGTTCGCCGACCACTTTGCCCTCGGTGGTTTTCATCGGGCCGGGCTTGGTCGGCAGATAGCGGTTCAGGAAGTCGCGGAACGGCCGTTCGCCGATAAAGCAGATGCCGGTCGAGTCTTTCTTCTTCGCATTGGGCAGCGCGATCTGTTCGGCGATTTCGCGCACCTTGGTTTTCGGAATCTCGCCGAGCGGAAACAGCGTTTTCGACAACTGCGCCTGATTCAACCTGTGCAGGAAGTAGGACTGATCTTTCGTATGGTCGAATGCCTTCAGCAGTTCGAAGCGGCCATTGTTCTCGCGCACGCGAGCATAGTGGCCGGTCGCGATGGTTTCCGCGCCGAGCGACATGGCGTGATCGAGGAACGCCTTGAACTTGATTTCGGCGTTGCACAGCACGTCCGGATTCGGCGTGCGGCCGGCCGAGTATTCGCGCAGGAATTCGGCGAACACGCGGTCCTTGTATTCGGAGGCGAAGTTGACCGCTTCGACGTCGATGCCGATCAGGTCCGCCACCGAAACCACGTCGATCCAGTCCTGCCGCGTCGAGCAGTACTCGCTGTCGTCGTCGTCTTCCCAGTTTTTCATGAACAGGCCGACCACGTCGTAGCCCTGTTCCTTCAGCAGCCACGCGGTAACCGACGAATCGACGCCGCCCGACATGCCTACTACGACTTTCTGCTTGCTCATAAGATGCTCACTGGGTGCTGCGTGACTTCATGGATCGTGGGTGGGCCGCTCGTGACGGCTGCCGCGATATGTACTGTTTTTACTGTTTGGGCCCGACCGAATGCGTGTGCACGAAGTCGAGCGGGAAACGCCGGCCCGCGAGGTAGTCGTCCAGACATTGCATGACGAGCGGCGTGCGGTGCCGTTCGGGACAGGCGCGCAATTCGTCGGCGCTCATCCACAACGTGCGGACGATGTCGGGGTCGAGCGCGCGCTCCGTGTCCGGTTCGCCGCCCGGGCCGCAATAGGTGAAGCGCAGGTAGGTCACCCCGCCTGCCGCGCCCTCGCTGCCGGGACGCTCGAAGTGGGTCATATACATGCCCACCAGTGCCACGGGCACGAACGGATGGGCGGTTTCCTCGAGCGTTTCGCGGATCACGGCTTCAAGCAGCGTTTCGCCCGCTTCCAGATGGCCCGCGGGCTGATTCAGGCGCAGGCCCTCGGCGGTATGTTCCTCGACCACGAGGAAGCGCCCGTCACGTTCGACGATGGCCGCGACGGTGACGTGCGGCAGCCAGGTTTCCGGTTTCATGGGTGCGCATTTTACCGTTTATGGGCTTCGCTTGCCGGGAAGCTGGCGGCGCGCGGCGCCCGGTCTTGGCCATTCGTGGCCCGCCACGACGCAGCCTGCATCCGCCAAGGCCCCCCGCATTGTCCCCGATTTCGGCGCGGCGTCCGTTTCGGTTAAAGTGAGGCGTTAGCCGTTGCACTTGCAAGCCGGCGTGCCTCGTCGGCGGATCTGTCGTAAAACAGGAAGTCGAGGAGGAACAACGATGCACATCGGAGTGCCAGCCGAGACGCGCGCGCACGAAACCCGCGTCGCCGCGACGCCCGAGACGGTCAGGAAGTATGTGAGCCAGGGCCACCGGGTCACGATCCAGAGCGGCGCCGGCACCGGCGCAAGCTTTCCAGACGATGCTTTTACGGCCGCCGGCGCGGAGATTGTCGACGCCGCGACCGCTTTCGGCGCCGATCTCGTCCTCAAGGTTCAGTCACCGACCGACGCCGAACTGCCGCTGCTGAAGCGCGGCGCGACGCTGGTCGGCATGCTCGATCCTTTTAATGCCGAAAACTCATCAAAGCTGGCGGCTGCGGGCATCACCGCGTTCGCTCTGGAGGCCGCGCCGCGCACGACTCGTGCGCAAAGCCTCGATGTATTGAGTTCACAGGCGAACATTGCCGGCTACAAGGCAGTGCTGCTGGCCGCCACGCTCTATCCGCGCTTCATGCCGATGCTGATGACCGCCGCCGGCACCGTGAAGGCGGCGCGCGTGCTGATTCTCGGTGCGGGCGTGGCCGGTTTGCAGGCTATCGCAACGGCCAAGCGTCTGGGCGCGGTGATCGAAGCGTCTGACGTTCGTCCAGCGGTGAAAGAGCAGATCGAATCGCTCGGCGCGAAGTTTCTCGATGTGCCTTACGAAACCGATGAAGAGCGCGAAGCCGCGCAAGGCGTCGGCGGCTACGCGCGGCCGATGCCGCCATCGTGGCTCACGCGCCAGTCGGCGCTGGTCCATGAGCGTGCGAAGCAGGCCGACGTGGTGATCTCCACCGCGCTGATCCCGGGCCGCGCCGCACCGACCTTGATCTCGGTCGACACCGTGCAGGCGATGAAACCCGGCTCCGTGCTGGTCGACCTCGCGGCAGGACGCGGCGCCGAGTACGAAGGCCGGCGCGGCGGCAACTGTCCGCTCACCGAAGCGGATCAGGTGGTGATCAGGCATGGCGTGACGATCGTCGGCTATACGAATCTGGCCTCGATGGTCCCCGCCGACGCGTCCTCGCTCTACGCGCGCAACCTGCTCGACTTCCTCAAGCTGATCATCACGAAGGAAGGCGCCCTGAACATCGATCTCGCGGACGATATCGTCGCGGCCACGCTGCTGGCCCGTGATGGTGAAGTCACGCGCAAGACCTGAAGCGACAACTACTCTGGAGAACGGCGATGGAAGTCATCAACCACACCGTCATCAACCTGATCATCTTCGTGCTGGCGATCTACGTCGGCTACCACGTGGTCTGGAACGTCACGCCCGCGCTGCACACGCCGCTGATGGCCGTGACCAACGCGATCTCTGCCATCGTGATCGTCGGCGCAATGCTCGCTGCGGGGCTGACTTTAGGCACGCCCGGCAAATTCTTCGGCACGCTGGCCGTCGCGCTCGCGGCGGTCAACGTGTTCGGCGGCTTTTTAGTCACGAGGCGAATGCTCGAGATGTTCCGCAAGAAAGAGCCGAAGAAGCTGATCGCAGACAAGACGGCCAAGGAGAACGCGTAATGAGTCTGAACGTCGTCACGCTGCTTTATCTGGTCGCGTCGGTCTGCTTCATTCAGGCGCTCAAGGGGCTGTCCAATCCTAAAACCGCACGCATCGGCAACACCTTCGGCATGGTCGGGATGGCGATCGCGATCCTCACCACCGTCGCGCTGATCGTCAAGCAGGCGAACGGGCTCGGCTCGAACCTCGGCCTGGGTCTCGGTCTGCTGCTGGTCGCGCTGGTGATCGGCGGCGCGGTCGGCGCGTTCGTCGCCGCGCGCGTCGAGATGACCAAGATGCCGGAACTGGTCGCGGCGATGCACTCGCTGATCGGTCTGGCCGCCGTATGTATCGCGTATGCGGTGGTGTCGGAGCCGTCCGCGTTCGGTCTGGTCGATCCGGAGAACACCGCGCCGGGCTTCCTGCCGTATGGCAATCGCGTCGAACTGTTCATCGGCACGTTCGTCGGCGCGATCACGTTCTCGGGTTCGGTGATCGCGTTCGGCAAGCTGTCGGGCAAGTACAGGTTCCGGCTGTTCCAGGGCGCGCCGGTCGTGTATGCCGGGCAGCATCTGATCAACCTGCTGCTCGCGCTCGCGATGCTCGGCTTCGGCGTGATCTTCTTTCTCACGCAGTCGTGGCTGCCGTTCATCATCATGACGCTGATCGCCTTCGTGCTCGGCGTGCTGATCATCATTCCGATTGGCGGCGCGGATATGCCAGTGGTCGTGTCGATGCTGAACTCGTATTCGGGTTGGGCGGCGGCGGGCATCGGCTTCTCGCTGAACAATCCGATGCTGATCATTGCGGGCTCGCTGGTCGGCTCGTCCGGTGCGATTCTGTCGTACATCATGTGCCGGGCGATGAACCGCTCGTTCTTCAACGTGATTCTCGGCGGCTTCGGCAACGAACCGGGCGCGGCTGCAGCGGGTGGGTCGGCTGAGCAGCGTCCGGTGAAATCCGGTTCGGCCGATGATGCAGCGTTCATGCTCGGCAATGCCGAAACCGTGGTGATCGTGCCGGGTTATGGCCTCGCCGTCGCACGTGCGCAGCATGCGTTGAAGGAACTGACCGACAAGCTGGTCGAGAAAGGCATCGAGGTGAAGTACGCGATTCACCCGGTGGCCGGCCGCATGCCTGGGCACATGAACGTGCTGCTCGCCGAAGCCGAAGTCGCCTATGACATGGTCTACGAAATGGACGACATCAACGGCGAGTTCGGGCAGGTCGACGTGGTGCTGGTGCTCGGCGCGAACGACGTGGTGAACCCGGCGGCGAAGAACGATCCGAAGTCGCCGATCGCGGGCATGCCGATTATCGAGGCGTACAAGGCGCGCACGGTGATCGTCAACAAGCGGTCGATGGCAGCAGGCTACGCCGGTCTCGACAACGACCTGTTCTACATGGACAAGACGATGATGGTCTTCGGCGACGCGAAGAAGGTGATTGAGGATATGGTGAAAGCGGTCGAGTAAAGCTGCTTGAAATGAGTTCGCGGTTTGCCTCGCCACGGCAAACCGCGCTCGTCACTTCGGCTTCGCATTCACATGCCGCAACAGATCCGCAAGCCGTCTGCCTTCCTGATCCGGATACTGTTCGCGCACCTGAAGATTCTGGATCTTCTCCAGTCCGAAATTGCGGAAATCCCCGCGCAGTTCGCACCATGCGCCGAGCGTCCAGCGCGCGCCCCAGTAGGCGAGCGCAAGCGGCCAGACACGGCGCTCGGTCGCCGCGCCGTTCACATCGACGTAAGCAAAGCTCACCACGTGCCGCGTGTCGATCGCGCGATGCAGCGCGTCGAGTTGCGCGGAAAAATCCCCCTTGATGTGAAACGACGGCGCGAAGACCGCCAGCCTTTCCAGCGCCGCGCGTTTGTCGGCGGGCATGGCCGAGGCGATTTTGGCGAGCGCCCCGCGCGCGCCGCCCGCGAAACCGGTGCCACCCCACGATTCGAGCATGCGCGCGCCCGCGGCGAGCGCGGCGAGTTCGTCGGCGGTGAAGGTGAGCGGCGGCAAACTCGCCGTGCGGCTCAAGCGGTAGCCGATGCCGGCTTCGCCTTCGATCGGCACCCCTGACAGTTGCAGATCGCGTACATCGCGATAGACCGTGCGCAGCGAGATGTTGAGCCAGTCGGCGAGCTGCTGCGCGGTGGTCAGACGCCGTCCGCGCAGCAACTCGGCGATCTGGAACAGGCGGTCGGCGCGGCGCGTCATCGTGGGCGTTGTGTAGAAGAGAACGGGGACAGTCCCGCGATGATAGCGCCGCATGCCGCGCTCCGGTCAGCGTCGGTGCGCGGCGCGTGGTGGCCACCGCGCAACGACGTCGAGTTGCTTAGCCGTTGGTCCGCGAATGCAGGCCGAGGCGGTTGCCCTCGGTATCGGTGAAGAACGCGATATAGCCGATGTCCTGCGGCAGCTTGATCACCGGGCCGTCGGTTTTGCCGCCGGCTTTCTCGACTCGCGCGAGCACGGCGTCGACGGTCGGCTGCGCGTTCAGGTAGACGAGCACGCCGTCGCCGGTCGGCGTCATCGACGGACTGTGGACGATCGCGCCGCCGGTGGCCGGTTCTTCATAGCCGAACACGGCGATCGGCTGGCCTCCGATGTCCTGCACGTTCAGTTTGAC
Source organism: Burkholderia sp. WP9 (assembly GCF_900104795.1). NCBI lineage: Bacteria > Pseudomonadati > Pseudomonadota > Betaproteobacteria > Burkholderiales > Burkholderiaceae > Burkholderia > Burkholderia sp. WP9. The sequence goes on along the minus strand of NZ_FNTG01000001.1, from coordinate 2,987,705 downwards.
GTCGAGCGCGGCTTCGTAGAAACGAACGGCGCGATCGAAATCGACGGACGGAATCTCGAACCATGCAACAACTTTGGATGCTGCGGACATGTCACTCTCCTATGGATGGCGGGTAAGCCGTGCAAAGCGCCGGATGGCGTGAGAGGGAGTGTGCGGCGGTGCTACTGACAGCGTGGTGTCAGTAGGGGTGGCAGGAGCGAGCAAAGAAGTGGCGGGGCTAAAGCATACGGCAGGCGAAAAAAAGCCGCGAGGCCGGTTCACGGCTCGCGGTTTTTATCGCCTTGCAGCGGTGCTGGAAACGATCGGTCTCAAGCCGCCGGCGTATCGGTTTGCGGCCGCTGCCGCACGCTGCCCGCAATCAGGTCGAAACGGAACAGGCGGCATTCGAGCGCGCCGTTAAAGAGCGGCGTCTTGGTCGATTCACGCAGGCGCAACTGTCCCGGCAACTTGCGATCCGACGTCAGGATGAACGCATGCCAACCGGTGAAGCGTTGCTTGAGCGCGTCGCCGAGCGAATGGAAGAATTCGCTATCCGGCGTTTCTTCCTGAGCGCGGCGAAAGCCCTCATCTTCGCGGCTCTCACGATTGCCCCGGCCTTCGCGTAGCTCGCCGCGCGCGTTACGTCCGCGCACTTCGATCCGTTCGCCATAGGGCGGGTTGGCGACGAGAATGCCCGCGGCGGAACTGGGCGGCGTCATGTTGCGCGCGTCGATCTGCTTGAGCGGAATTGACGGCAGGCCGGCACGCTGGAAGTTGGCGCGCGCCTTGTCGAGCATGTCGCCGGAAATATCGCTGCCAAAGATCTGCAGATCGGCACGCGAGTTACGCGCGGCATGTTTCGCGTCGAGCGCGGCGGCCTTGAGCGCTTGCCAGGTCTTGGCCTCGTATTGCTTGAGCTTTTCGAAGCCGAAGCGGCGTTCCGCGCCCGGCGCGATATTCAGCGCCACCTGCGCGGCTTCGGCGAGGAACGTGCCGCTGCCGCACATCGGGTCGTACAGCGGCGTGCCGGCGGTCCAGCCGGTCAGACGCAGAATGCCCGCGGCCAGATTCTCGCGCAGCGGCGCCGCGCCCTTGTCGAGGCGCCAGCCGCGCTTGAAGAGCGGATCGCCCGAGGTGTCGAGATAAAGCGTGCAGTCGGTGGCGGTGAGAAACGCGAACACGCGCACGTCGGGCATGGCGGTGTCGATGCTCGGACGCGCGCCGCTGACTTCGCGCAGACGGTCGCAGATCGCGTCTTTCACACGCAGCGTGGTGAATTCCAGGCTGCGCAGCGGCGATTTGATCGCGGTGACGTCCACGCGCAGCGTTTCGTTTGCGGAGAACCACTGTTCCCAACGCTGTTCAACCGCGAGCGCGTAAATGTCCTGCTCGCTGCGATACGGGCGATGCGCGATTTTCAGCAGCACGCGGCTCGCGAGGCGCGAATACAGGTTGGCGGCCATGCCGGCAGCCCAGCCTCCGCGGAAATGCACGCCGCCCGGCACTTGTGCGCCGGCCGTGAACGGCGCGCCGTTCAGGTGCTGGGCGGCAATTTCGGCGAGTTCAGCCGCGAGCGAGGCTTCAAGGCCGCGTGGGCAAGGGAGGAAGAAATCGAAGGACATTGAGGTTGCCGGAAGGCGTTGAATAAGGCGCTATTGTACGCGGTCGGGCTGAGCCGCCATGCGCGATCGTCTGGCGGCAAGCCGCGCCCGCTTGCGCGGCGGCGCGGCGAGCGCTTGCCGGCGCGAGCCGCTAGCGGACTGCGCGGGCCGCGTTGGCCGTTTTTGCCGGCCAGACCAGCTCCAGCGGATGCCGGAATACCCGTTGCCAGATCGCGCCGCGCAGCGAGCGCACCGCGTTGCGTCGCAAGTCGCGCGATTTCACCGCCATATAGAAGGCGAGCGCGAAACTCACCGCCACATTGAGTATCGCCATGCTGCCGACACCCGCCACTGCCCACCACAACTCCGGCAGCTTCAGAGCGTCCTTGCCGAGCACGCCGAGCGCGACGCCGATCGAACCGGCGCTGAGCGTTACGTGCCGCACTTCGAAGGAGAACGCGAACGCGGTGAGAATCGCCGGCACCAGGCCGAGCATCAGCCCGAGCGTGATATTGCCGACGACTCCGGCCACATTCGCGCGGCAGAACCGTGCGATCCGGTTGGCGCCGGCCGCGCCGAGCGTCAGGCGCAGACGGCGGTTGTAGGCGAGGGCGTCGGCGACGCGATGCAGCACGAACCAGTTGTCCGCCCAACCCGCGAGCAGGCTGGACGACCACAGCAGCACGCCGGTCAACGCGGCATAGAACGGCGTGGGCCCCCAGAGCGAGAAGGAATGCAGCGTGGCGTGCGCCTTCGCCGGTGAAATGATGTCGGCGTGAAACAGCGCGTGCCACAGCAGTTGCACGCCGAGGCTCACGGGGAACACCAGCAGCACGTTGCCCAGCACCGCGGCGGCCTGGGTGCGCATCAGCGCGGTCACCGAACTGACGAAACTGTCGACCCCTGCCGGCGTGCCGACACCGTCGAGTTCCCGCGCGAGCGTCGGCGCGGTCATGGCCGGCTGCTTGGTGGCGAGCGAGAAATGCAGAAAGTGCATCAGCAGGAAGCTGGCCGCGTAGTTGATGCCGGCGAGCAGCCCTTCGAACATCGCCTGAAAATGCGCGCCCGTAATGGCGAATTTCACGCATACCGTGACGACGGTGACGAGGCCGCCGCCGGCCGCCATGCGCAGCATCTTCAGATATTCGGTGCGATCGCGGGCGATGTAGTGCTCACCCGTATCGGCGCTGTATTCGACGACCTTGCGCGCCAGCAGAGAAAAATTGCTGCGCATGAGATGCGCGACGCTCTGGCTCGCATGATTCGCGTCGACGAGTTCGGCGGTAAGACGCGCGCCGGCGTGCGGATCGTCGTGCGCCATCCATGCATTGAGCAGATGCTCGGCGCGCACGATCCGCATGCGCATCCGTTCGACCTGGAACACGATGTCGACGCTCACGCCGTTGCGATAGAGGTGCGCGAAGACGTTGTCGGTCGCGCCGCGGCATTCGTCGAGCAGCAGCCGCAGATAGTTGACCTCGTGCAGCAGCGGGTCTTGCGGGGCGCCCGCCACGAACGCCTGATGCGCGGCTTCGACGGCGAGCATCGCACGCGTGAGCCGGTAGAACGGCTGCTTTTCCATCGCGACGCGCATGTCGCTGGCCTCGTGGGCGTCATGGCCGTCGCGTCCACGGTGCGCGTGATCGAAGCCGTGCTCGTCCGGATCGGCTCCGCCCAAACGGCTGCGCACGGTTTGCGACAGGCCCGTCGAGCTGATCTGGCAGGTCAGGTTATGCAGCGCGGCCAGCAGGTCGAGCGAAAACGGCGTGGCGTCGCGTTGTTCGTCTTCGTCCGCCGCGTAGTCGAAAAGCGCGTGAATGCGGATCAGCAGATCGGTGGGAAGCGCGCCGATCCATTCGGCGTCCCGCTCCGAGCTGAACATGAGCGTGACGATCGCGGTGAGGTCGCGCCGGTTCGGCGCGGGCGGAATCAACGCTGCTTCGAGCCGCTCGAACAACGCACCGAAGAAGCCCGAATGCACGGGCATGCCGGCGTCGCACAGCAGCGAAAGGCCGTCGCTCTCGCGCAGCAGAGCACGCAGAATGCCGGCGACGTTGGCCTTCCAGACGGGGTTGCGATCCAGCACATGCAGGAGGTAGCGGATTCGCGTGTGCGCAGGGATCGAGTGGCTAGCGGTGTCTTCAGCGGTGGCGCCGGATTGGACCACGCGGCCCCGGCGAATCCAGTGAGCGAGTTCGATCAGCCACTCACTGCGCTCCGGATAGGGGGCAGTGCGGTCGGCGATCGCCAGCAGCGAATCGAGCTGGTGACCGCCGTCGCGCGAAGCGCGCCATTTCCTGATGAGTCGTTTGAGCGAGTCGAACACTTCAGGCGCCGGCTCCCGCAGCGCTGTCCGCTGAAGGACACGCCGGCACTGCCGCGCTCACAGTCGCTCCTTTGGCCGAGGAAGAGGTCGCCTTGGCGCCTTGACCTTGCGGAGCAGCGGCAGCCATGGCCTGTACCGCTGAAGCCACCTGCACGGAAATCCGCTGCAGCGCGCGCCGATGCCCGTCGACCAGCGCGTCATACCCGCCGCTCACCGGTTCGCTGACCACGCTGCGGCACGTCATCACCGTGTTGCTGCGTACCGCGCGAACGCTCCACACCGCGTCGATCAACGCATGCGAACCCGGCCATGACTCGAAGCGCTGCACGTTCATGCTGACCCGATACACCGGCGTGGCATCCGGGTGCGCGGTGCCGAACACGTCGATCGTGTTGAGCTGCTGCGTCAGACTCGTCGACAACGCACGCCGGATCTCGTCGCCGGGCAGTGAGGCCCAGCGCTCTTCCTCGAGCACTTTGACCTGCGTCGGTCCGGTTTGCACGACCAGTTGATTCTTCGACACCTGCGGCGGCACGTCGATCGGCGCGACTTCGATCAGCCACGCGGGCGCAGCCGCCGTGCGGGCGCTGACCGGCGCGGCGGCTCCGGCAGCGCTATCCGCTCCCAGCGTATAAAAGCGGCTCGACGGCGACGAGCACGCCGCGAGCGTCACCAGTCCGGCCAGAGCGCCGGCAAGAACGGCGCCGCGCGCGAACCCGCGCGGCGGGCGAGGAAGCCGGGCAAGCATCATGGTTTATCTCCTGTTTTACCGCGCAACAGCGATTCGGGATGGCGCTCCAGATAATCCGACAGCGCATTGAGCGACTGCAACGTGCGCGTCAGTTCCTGCAGCGCCTGATGAACATCGGACTGCAACGGCGAGTCCTGCTGCAACGTCGCCTCAGCCGAACCGAAGGTTTGCTTCGCCGCCGCGAGCGTATCGCGGGCCTGCGGCACCACTTCCTTGTCGAGTCGCGTGAAGAGCTGATCGGCATTCTTCAGCGCACTGTTGAGGTTGTTGCCGATCTGGTCGAACGGCACCTTGTCGAGCTTCTTCGCGATGTCGGCGACCTGGAGCTGCAACTCGTCGAGCGTGTTCGGAATGGTCGGCAGTTCGAGCGGATCGCTCGCCACGTCGACGGTTGCCGGCGGCGCCTTCGGGAAGATGTCCACCGCCACGTACAACTGGCTCGTAATCAGATTGCCGGTGCGCAACTGGCCGCGCAAACCGTGTTTGACGAGCTGTTGCAGCATGGTTTGACCCGCGAGGCTGCCCGGTGCCGGCGCGGTTTCGCGGAAGCGCCTGCCGAGGCGGTCCGGATAGAGGTTCATCGTGACCGGCATGGTGAAGCTGCGCGTCTTCGGATCGTAGTCGATGCCGATGTTGGTCACCTGCCCCAGCACGATGCCGCGGAAATCGACCGGTGCGCCGATCGACAGGCCACGCAGCGACTGGTTGAAGTTCATCACCACGCGCAGCGGCACGCCGTCCGGCTCGCGCATCGCATCGGCTTCATCCGAACCGAGGCGGAAGGTCATGTTGTTCGGCGCCTGCGCGCCCACGCCTTGCCCCGGCGGCGACTGGAACGACAGGCCGCCCACGATCACCGTGGCGAGCGACTGCGTGTTCAGCTTGAAGCCGCTGGAATCGAGCCGCAGATCGACGCCGCTCGCATGCCACCAGCGCGAATTGGTACCGACGTACTGGTCGAACGGCGCGGACACGAAGACCTGCATGGTCACGCCGGTGCCGTCCTTGTCGAGCGAGAAGCCGACCACCTGGCCGACCTGCACGCGCCGGTAGAAGATCGGCGAGCCGATGTCGATCGAGCCGAGCGAGTCGCCGTGCAGCACGAACTGGTGACCCTTCTGGTCGCCGGTAATCGGCGGCGGCGTTTCAAGGCCGACGAAGTCCTTCTCGGTATCCGGCGAGTGCCCGGCGTCCGCACCGATATACGCGCCCGAGAGCAGCGTGGTGAGACCCGACACGCCGCTCGCGCCGACGCGCGGCCGCACCACCCAGAAGCGCGAATCCTTGACCGCGAAGTCTTCGCCTTCCTTGGTCAACTGCACCTGCACCAGCACGTGCGACAGATCTTTCGACAGCGTGATGGTCTTCACGGAGCCGACGTCGACGTCCTTGTACTTCACCTTGGTCTTGCCCGGTTCGAGCCCCTCGGCGCTGACGAAGCTGATCGTGATGGTCGGGCCTTTCGCGGTGACCGATTTGATCACGAGCGCGATGCCGATCAGCGCGGCGATCAGCGGAATCACCCAGACGAGAGACGGCAGCCAGCGGCTGCGCGGTTCGATTTCCGGGTCTGGGAGTTGGGGCGGCAGCTTCGGTCCGTTCGAATCGTTGCGCGGCGCATCGGAGGCGGGCGTCGGTTCTTGCGGGCTAGTCATGTTTGAGGTCCTGAGGTTTTTGGGTATTGCGCTTCACGCCGCCTTGCACGCCGCCTTGAACGCCGCCTTCCACGTGATCCCAGATGAGCCGTGGGTCGAACTGCATGGAGGCCAGCATGGTCAGAATCACCACCGAGCCGAAGGCGATCGCCCCCGGGCCGGCCGTAATGACGGCAAGCGATTTGAAGCGCACCAGCGCGACGGTCAGCGTGACGACGAACACGTCCAGCATCGACCAGCGCCCGATCCGCTCGACCATCCGGTAAAGCGTGATGCGCTGGTCGGGCCGCCAGCGCGAACGGCGCTGCGCCGTGATGGTGAGCAGCACCAGCACGCTCAGCTTGAGCATCGGCACCATGATGCTGGCGATAAACACGATCACCGCGAGCGGCCAGTCGCCCGAGGTCCAGAAGTAGACGACGCCGCTCATGATGGTGTCGTCTTCGGAGCCGAGCAGCGACGCCGTGTGCATCACCGGCAGCAGGTTCGCGGGAATATACAGGAGCGCGGCGGCAATCAGCAGCGCCCACGTGCGCATCAGGCTGTCGGGGTTGCGCGAGTGAAGGTGCGCGCCGCACCGTGAACAGTGCTGCGCCGTGACGGAGCGAATGCGCGGCTCGACGCGTCCGCACGCGTGGCAACTGACGAGGCCCGCGCGTCTCGCGGTGATGTATTTCATGGCGTGCTCATCCTCGACGTGGCACCGGCGGCACCGGCGGCAACGCGGTTGGCTCCGCGCCACGCACGTCTGGCGGAGCGGGCGGTCCGGCGACCGAGTTGACGGCGGCGGCCGCGCTGTCGGCGGAAGTGCGCGGCAGCGGCCGTTGGTCGCGGGCGCCCAGTTCGTCGGCGAGGTCCCACAGAATGCGCGGATCGAACGTGACCACCACGGCGAGCATCAGCGTGAGCACGCCGAACGCAAACAACGCCGCCTCGGGAATCACGCGCGCGAGACTCACCATCTTCACGATGGTGATCAGTATCCCGAGCATGAAGACTTCAATCATGCCCCACGGGCGCACGAATTGAATGGCGCGCAGCACCCGGTTGAAGGCGCGCGGCACATAGCCGGCGCGTAACGGAATCAGCACATAGAGCAGTGCGACGAGTTCGGTCAGCGGGAACAGGATGGTCGAGCAGAACACCATGACCGCGACGATCTGCATGTCCTCGTCCCACAGCGCGACGAGCGCGCCGAACAGCGTAGTCTGCGACGTGATGCCGTTGGTTTCGAGTTCGACGATCGGGAAGCCCTGCGCGATCAGGAAGGTGATCAGCGCGCCCAGCGTCATGGCGCTGATGGCGTCGAGCTTGCGGGAGACGCCGCGATAAAGCGTAGCCCCGCAGCGCGGACAGCGCGCGAGCGTGCGCCCGACAAGCCGGGGTTTGTGGAACAGCGTATCGCACTCATGGCACGCGATCAGGTTGTCATGTTCCATAGGGCAAAGGGCTGACAGTGTGAGGGGAAGCGTGCAATGCCCGTTTCTTTGGCAGGTCTGATGAAAGTGTGGAGCAATAGTACCAAAGGCGCCCCGCCGTCGCACCGGCTGTTGCGCCGAGGTCGGATTGTGACGATTGTGAGCCAGGGCGCACGACGGCGGGCGGTTAATCCTACATTGCATCCGTCTAGCTCTGACAGCCTCCGTCCCTAATTGTTCAATGCGTGCGGCATGGGCGCTGAAACTCCGCGTGGGCGGCCTCCGGCAACGCTCTGCCAGTTTTTTCCGGTTCGGGTAGCATGGCCGCCTTGGCGCGTGTCGCCGCAGGCATTGTCCGTTCAGATGAACCGATGCCTTGCGCATCGGCATCCGGAATATTCACGCGGACTGCGCCGTTAACCTCTCTTAGCTTGCGTTGACCTGTCATGGCACTCAATCCTTCATTCAGTAGCCGGGAATCGTATTCGCCGACTGCCATTGCCCTGCATTGGCTGATCGCGCTGCTGATCGTATGCGGCTTCGCGCTCGGCTGGGTGATGACCGATATCCCGGGCTTCACGCCCACCAAGCTGAAGTATTTTTCGTGGCACAAGTGGATCGGCGTGACGGTATTCGCGCTCGCCGTCCTGCGCATTCTGTGGCGCGCCACGCACGCGGCGCCCGTGATGCCCCGCCGCATGCCGGTCTGGCAGCGTGGCGCGGCGCATCTCGTACACGTGTTGCTGTACGTGCTGATGATCGCGATTCCCGCTTCGGGCTACCTCTATAGTTCGGCGGCCAACGTGCCGGTGGTGTACCTCGGGCTGATTCCGCTGCCGCGCCTGATCGCGCCGGACCCGCACCTCAAGGAACTGCTGAAGAACGTGCATATCACGCTGAATTACACCCTGCTCGTGCTCGTCGCGCTGCACGTCGCGGCCGCGCTCAAGCATCAATGGCTGGATCGCGACGGTCTGCTTTCGCGCATGCTCCCTTTCCTCAAATAAGGACAACCATGAAGGTTTCGTTTTATCGCTACATGCTCGCCGCCTTTGCCGCGGCCTCGTTGACCGTGGCCGGCAGCGCCATGGCGCAAGTCGACGTCGCGAAGAGTTCGGTGACGGCCACGTCGAAACAGATGAATGTGCCGGTGGAAGGCAAATTCGGTAAATTCACCGCGCAGGTCAAGTTCGATCCGGCAAAACCGGCCGACGGCAGTGCGCAGTTCAGCATCGACGTGGCCAGCTACGATCTCGGCGACGAAAGCTACAACGACCAGGTGCGCGGCAAGGACTGGTTCGACGCGAAGACGTATCCGAGTGCCACTTTTGTCTCGAGCGCGATTGCGCCGGCCGGCGGCAACCAGTTCAAGGTGACCGGCAAGCTGACCATCAAGGGCAAGTCGCAGACCGTGGTGGTGCCGGTCACCGTGTCCCAGCAGGGCGCGGTGCAAACCTTCGACGGTTCACTCCCGATCAAGCGCTCGCAGTTCGATATCGGCACCGGCGAATGGAAAGACACCTCGGTGGTCGCCGACGAAGTGGTCATCAAGTTTCATATCGTTGCAGCACATAAGTGACGTTCGCCGCGCCGCTCGGGCGGGGCAGCTTTTTTCTGGAACCTGGGAGCACGAATTGAAAACATCCATGTTGATCGCCATCGGCGCGCTCGCTTCTTCTTTCTCATTGGGCGCGTTCGCGGCGGCCGATACCTATCAGCTCGACCCGACCCACACGTATCCGAGCTTCGAGGCGGATCACTTCGGCGGTCTTTCGGTGTGGCGCGGCAAGTTCACCAAGAGCTCCGGCACGGTCACGCTCGACCGTTCGGCTAAAACCGGTACCGTCGACGTGACGGTCGATCCTGCTTCGATCGACACCGGCAACAGCAAGCTCGACGAGCATCTGAAGACGGATGCGCTGTTCGATGTCGCCAAATATCCTTCGGTGACGTACAAGGGCACCGAGATCAAGTTCGACGGCGACAAGCCGGTCGAAGTGATCGGCAATCTGACGATGCACGGTGTCACCAAGCCGCTGAATCTGAAGATCGAGTCGTTCAAGTGCATGCCGCATCCGGTGCTCAAGCGCGAGGTGTGCGGGGTGGAAGCGAGCGCCCATTTCAACCGCGCTGACTACGGCATGGATTTCGGCGCCAAATACGGCTTCAATATGGATACCAAGCTGCATATTCAGGCCGAAGGCATCAAGCAATAAATGCTTAACCCGTCTGCCGCGTGCGGGTATTGAATCGCACGACCGTTGCGTCGCAACAAAAAAACCGCTTCGTTCGCTTTGGCGACGAAGCGGTTTTTTATTGGCCGCCTGAGACGCCGAAAGCCTTATGCAGCGGCATAGCGCAATTTCGCACTCGCGCCGTATTAATTTTTCGGGTACATAGAGCGCAGGCACCGCACTGGTTGTGCGCGCATCCAGTCGGGCATTCAGGGCGTCACGCCCACATGAATAATATTCCGCGCGAATTGGAGATCTGCATGAACGCAACGACAGCAGCAAGCCTCACGGAGAGCCGGCAAAGTTCGTGGCGCGCGGTGGTCGCGGCCTCGATCGGCAACGCGCTGGAATGGTTCGATCTGGTGGTGTACGGATTTTTCGCGGTGGTCATCGCGAAGCTGTTTTTTCCGGCCGGTAACGACACGGTGTCGCTCCTCCTCACCCTCGGCACCTTCGGCGTGTCGTTCTTCATGCGGCCGCTCGGCGCGATCGTGATCGGCGCCTACGCCGACCGCGCCGGCCGCAAGGCGGCGCTCACACTCTCGATCCTGCTGATGATGGCCGGCACGTTAATCATCGCGGTCCTGCCGACCTATCAGAGCATCGGCCTCGCCGCACCGGTGATTCTTGTATTGGCCCGTCTGATGCAAGGCTTTTCGGCCGGCGGCGAGTTCGGCAGCGCCACCGCCTTTCTCGCGGAACACGTGCCGGGGCGGCGCGGCTTTTTCGCGAGCTGGCAGGTGGCGAGTCAGGGGCTCACCACGCTGCTTGCCGCCGGCTTCGGTGTACTGCTCACCGGCAAGCTTTCGCCTGAGCAGATGGCCTCGTGGGGTTGGCGTGTGCCGTTCTTCTTTGGCCTCCTGATCGGGCCGGTCGCCTGGTACATCCGCACCAGGCTCGATGAGACGCCCGAATTCCTCGCCGCCGAAACGACCACGACGCCGCTGCGCGATACCTTCACCAGCCAGAAATTGCGCCTTCTGATCGCGATCGGCGTGGTGGTGCTCGGCACGGTATCGACGTATCTGGTGCTGTTCATGCCAACCTTCGGCGTGAAGCAATTGGGACTGGCGCCTTCAGTCGCGTTCGCGGCGATCGCACTGACCGGCGTGATCCAGATGGTGTTCTCGCCGCTGGTCGGCCATTTGTCCGACCGGCACGGGCGCACCACGATCATGCTGATCTCGGCGTTGCTGCTGCTCGTGCTGATCAACCCGGCCTTCGCGTACCTGGTCGCGCATCCGACTTTCGGCACCTTGATCGCCATGCAGATCGTGTTCGGATTTCTGATGACGGGTTATTTCGCGGCGCTGCCGGGTCTGCTCTCGGAGATGTTTCCGGTGCAAACGCGTACGACCGGCATGTCGCTGGCTTATAACATTGCCGTGACGATTTTCGGCGGCTTCGGGCCGTTCATCATTGCGTGGCTGATCAGCGCGACGGGTTCGAAGACCGCGCCGAGTTACTACCTGATTTTCGCCGCGGTGGTGAGCCTCGTCGCGCTGATGGCGGCGCGGCGCAAGCTCGGGTTCCGCTGAGGCGTATGCTTGCCGTTGCCGCAGCGGATGGGCGCGGCGCGGTGGTGAAGCAGGGCGACGGTAAGGCAGGGCGGCGGTAAACGCAAAAGGCCGGTTCATCATGAACCGGCCTTTTGCATTCCGAGGTCTGACCTAAAACAGGATCAGACTTGCGCGCCCGCGTTCGGATCGTCCGCGTCGCTGCGTTCCTTCTTGTCCTTGATCAGATCTTCGCGCTTCACGCCAAACCACATGGCGAGCGCGGCGGCGACGAACACCGACGAGTAGATACCGAACAGAATACCGACCGTCAGCGCGAGAGCGAAGTAGTGCAGCGTCGGGCCGCCGAACAGGAACATCGAGAGCACCATCATCTGCGTACAGCCGTGGGTGATGATGGTCCGCGACATCGTGCTCGTGATCGCGTGGTTGATCACTTCGATCACGCTCAGCTTGCGTTCGCGGCGGAAGGTCTCACGAATCCGGTCGAAGATAACAACCGATTCGTTCACCGAGTAACCGAGCACCGCGAGCACCGCAGCCAGCACGGAGAGTGAGAACTCCCACTGGAAGAACGCGAAGAAGCCGAGAATGATCACCACGTCGTGCAAGTTCGCGATCACGCCGGCCACCGCGTACTTCCATTCGAAGCGGAACGACAGGTAGATCACGATGCCGACCACCACGCAGGCCAGCGCGAGCAGGCCGTCGGTGGCGAGTTCCTTGCCGACCTGCGGGCCGACGAACTCGACACGCTGCAGTTGCACCTGCGGCGTTTCGGCCTTCAGTGCGGTCATCACCTGATCGCTCTGTTGCGCGGACGTATAGCCCTGCTTGAGCGGCAGACGGATCAGCACGTCGCGCGAGGTGCCGAAGTTCTGCACCTGAGCGTCGGCATAACCGAGCTTGCCTAGCGTGCCGCGCACCGGTTCGAGCGGCGCGGCGCCCGGATACTGCACTTCGATCACCGTACCGCCGGTGAACTCCACCGACAGATGCAGCCCGCGATGCAGCAGGAAGAACACAGCAGCAAGGAACGTCAGCAGCGAGATCGCGTTGAAGATCAACGCACGCTGCATGAACGGAATGTCTTTGCGAAATCGGAAAAATTCCATGGTCTTGTTCTCCGGGACTCAGCGGGATGAACCCGGTTTCTGCGGCGTATTCGACGTATTCGACGTAGTCGACGAACCCGGCGCGTTGCGGCGGCGTACGGTCGGCTTGCCGGCGCGAGCCTGCGCGACCGCAGCTCTCGCCTTCGACGGCTTGGCGGCGACCGCGGCGACGGCTTGCGCCGTGTCGGTCGCGGCGTCTTCGCTACCGAGGTAAGCCGCCGAGCCCGCGGGCGCCGTATCCGGACGCCACACCTGACCGATGGCCAGCGACTTCAGCTTCTTCTTGCCGCCGTACCAGAGGTTGACGATGCCGCGCGAGAAGAACACGGCCGAGAACATCGACGTGAGAATGCCGATACAGTGCACGATCGCAAACCCGCGCACCGGGCCCGAGCCGAACGCGAGCAGCGCGATACCGGCAATCAGCGTGGTGACGTTCGAGTCGAGAATCGTTGCCCAGGCGTGCGCGTAGCCGTTCTGGATCGCCAGTTGCGGCGGCGCGCCGTTGCGCAGTTCTTCACGCACCCGTTCGTTGATCAGCACGTTCGCGTCGATCGCCATACCGAGCGCGAGCGCGATAGCGGCGATACCCGGCAATGTGAGCGTGGCCTGCAGCATGGACAGCACGGCGATCAGCAGCAGCAGGTTGACCGACAGGCCGATCATGGAGATCACGCCGAACAGCATGTAGTACGCGATCATGAAGACGGCGATCGCCGCGAAGCCCCACACCACCGAGTGGAAGCCCTTCTTGATGTTGTCCGCGCCGAGGCTCGGGCCGATCGTGCGTTCTTCGATGATGTCCATCGGCGCGGCCAGCGAACCGGCGCGCAGCAGCAGCGCGAGGTCGGCGGCGCCTTGCGGCGTGGCCTGGCCGGTGATCTGGAAGCGGTCGCCCAGTTCCGACTGGATGGTCGCCACCGTCAGCACTTCGCCCTTGCCCTTTTCGAACAGCACCATGGCCATCGGCTTGCCGATGTTGTCGCGCGACACGCTGCGCACCGCGCGGCCACCGGCCGAATCCAGGCGGATATTGACCGAGGGGCGCTGGTGTTCGTCGAAGCCCGCTGACGCGTCGATAATCCGGTCGCCCGTGAAGATGATCTGCTTCTTCAGCAGCACCGGCGTCTGGTTGCCTTGCGTGAACAGCTCGTCGCCCGGCGGCACCGGATCGGACGGATTCGGATGCGTGTTGACCGGATCGGCGAGGCGCGCTTCGAGCGTTGCCGTACGGCCGATGATGTCCTTCGCCTTCGCCGTGTCCTGCACGCCCGGCAGTTCGACCACGATGCGGTCGGAGCCTTGCTGCTGGATCACCGGCTCGGCCACGCCGAGTTCGTTCACGCGGTTATGCAGCGTGGTGATGTTCTGCTTGAGCGCGGCGTCCTGCACGGCTTTCTGCACCGTCGGCGTGAACGTGCCGACGAGTTGCACGCTGCCGTCCGGGCTCGCTTGCGAGGCCCACTGGAGTTCGCTGATGCTGCGGCTCAGTTGCTTCGATGCGTTGTCTGCGGTCGCCTGGTCGGCGAAATTGATCACCACCGTCTGGTTGACGCGGTTCACGCCGCCGTCGCGGATATTGTTGTCACGCAGCAGCGTGCGCGCGTCCGAAGCGTCCGAGTCGAGCTTCTTGTTGAGCGCGCCGGCCATGTCGACCTGCAGCAGGAAGTGGACGCCGCCGCGCAGATCGAGACCGAGGTACATCGGCAGCGCGTGCAGGGCGGTCAGCCAGCGCGGCGACGCGCTTTGCAGATTCAGCGCCACGATGAACTGCGGGTCGGTCGGGTCGCTGTTCAGCGACTTCTGCAGCAGGTCCTTCACGCGCAGTTGCGTGTCGGTGTCCGGCAGACGCACGCGGATGTTCGCGTTGGTCGACGCGTTGTCGAACGTGACGTCGTCCGGCTTGATCTGATTCGCGGCGAGCGCGGCTTCGACAGCCGACAGCGTGGTCGAGTCGAGCTTGACCGTTGCCTTGCCGCTCGACACCTGCACCGCCGGCGCTTCGCCGAACAGGTTGGGCAGCGTGTACACGAGGCCGATGACCAGAGCCACCAGCATCACGGCGTATTTCCAGAGGGGGTAACGATTCATGAGTGGTCCAACGGGAAGGTTGGCTTGGAAGCGATGCGTCCGGCGATGAGCGCGGGCGATTCAGCGCTGGATTGCATGAATCGCGGGCGAGGCCGCGCCGGACGCGAGAGAGCAGGCCTTACAGCGACTTGATCGTGCCCTTCGGGAGAATCGTCGTGACCGACGCTTTTTGCACGGTGATTTCCGTGCCTTCCGAGATCTCGACGCCGACGTAAGCTTCACCCACCTTGGTCACCTTGCCGACGATGCCGCCATTCGTCACCACTTCATCGCCCTTGGCCATGGCGGCGAGCATGTTGCGATGTTCCTTCTGGCGCTTCATTTGCGGGCGAATCATGATGAAGTACAGCACGCCGAACATCAGGATCAGCGGCAGGAAGCTCATCAGGTTCGACTCAACGCCACCTGCTGCGGTGCCTTGGGCGAAGGCATTGGAAATGAACGACACGTTGGTCTCTCCGTTATAAGTCAAAACGATCAAAAAAATCAGCCGGTTATTCTACCACCGGCCTGACGCGCGTCGGCGCGGCGAATCGGCTTTGGGATCAACCGTTTAAAGGCTGGTTTGCCGTTTTTAGCGCCGTTCGCGAAAGTCGATTGTAAGGTTTTCCCGGCGAGGCCGACGGATTCTTCCGCTGAATCCGCGGTCCCCGCGCCGTCACGGCGCCTCGGCGGTGCCGCGCGCGCGGTTCTCGTGAAAGCGTTTGCGGAAGGGCTCGAACATTTTCGCGTCGATCGAATCGCGAATTTCCTGCATCAGTTCGAGGTAGTAGTGCAGGTTGTGGATCGTGTTCAACTGCGCACCGAGGATTTCCCCTACACGATGCAGATGGTGCAGGTAGCCGCGAGTGAAATTTCGGCAGGTGTAGCAGCCGCATTGCTCGTCGAGCGGGCGCAGCGAATTCTTGTGCGTGGCGTTGCGGATCTTGATGTCGCCAAACCGCGTGAAAAGCCAGCCGTTGCGCGCGTTGCGGGTCGGCATCACGCAGTCGAACATGTCGACGCCGGCGGCGACGCCCGCCACCAGGTCTTCCGGCGTGCCAACGCCCATCAGATAGTGCGGCTTGTTGGCCGGCAGCTTCGGGCCGATGTGGTTCAACACGCGCATCATGTCTTCTTTCGGTTCGCCGACCGACAGCCCGCCGATCGCCAGACCGTGGAAATCCTTCTCCGCGAGCCCTGCCAGCGACTCGTCGCGCAGGTCTTCGAACATGCCGCCCTGAACGATGCCGAACAGCGCGTTCGGATTGCCCAGCCGGTTGAATTCGTCAATGGAGCGCTGCGCCCAGCGCATCGACATGCGCATGGAATCGGCCGCTTCCTTGTGCGAAGTCGGCACGTTGTTAGTCGCGTACGGCGTGCATTCGTCGAACTGCATGACGATGTCCGAATTCAGCACTTTCTGGATCTGCATCGACACTTCGGGCGACAGGAACAGCTTGTCACCGTTGATCGGCGACGCGAACGTCACGCCATCTTCGGTGATCTTGCGCAGATCGCCGAGCGAAAACACCTGGAAGCCGCCCGAATCGGTCAGGATCGGCTTTTTCCAGCCCATGAAGCCGTGCAGGCCGCCGTGCGCCTCGATGGTTTCAAGGCCTGGGCGCAGCCACAGATGGAAAGTGTTGCCGAGAATGATCTGCGCGTGCATTTCCTCCAGCTCGCGCGGCTGCACCGCCTTCACGGTCCCGTACGTGCCCACCGGCATGAAGATCGGCGTTTCCACCACACCGTGATTCAGCGTGACGCGGCCGCGGCGGGCCTGGCCGTCGGTGCCGAGCAGTTCGAATTTGAGGCCGTTTTCGGGGCGAACGTGATCGCCGAGATAAGCGCCGTGGTCGGCGCGCGTGCTAACGGTGTGACCGTCGGTCATGAAATAACTCCTGTGCTACCGGAAAACAGTCCGGCGCAAATAATGAATGCCGCCGGAAGGGTTCTCGGCGGCTCCTGGAACTGCGAATTTTAAACGGCTGGTCTTGGGCTCAAACGTCGCGCCGGGTGAGCAGCATCGCGTCGCCATAGCTGAAGAAGCGGTAACGCTGCTCGATCGCATGGCGGTAAGCCTCGCGAATGGTTTCAACGCCCGCGAAAGCCGACACCAGCATCAGCAGCGTCGACTTGGGCAAGTGGAAATTGGTCACTAGCCGGTCAACCACGCGGAATTTATAGCCCGGCGTGATGAAGATGTCGGTTTCCGTGCTGGCGGCGGCGAGCGGCCGGCCCGCGGCTTCGGCGTCGCGCGCGGCGGCTTCGAGCGCGCGCATCGAGGTCGTGCCCACCGCGATCACGCGGTTGCCGCGTGCGCGCGTCGCCGCGATCTGGTCGGCGAGCGCTTGCGGCAGGTGATACCACTCGCTGTGCATCTTGTGCTCGGCGAGGTTTTCCACCCGCACCGGCTGGAACGTGCCCGCGCCGACGTGCAGCGTCAGCGTCGCGCGCTGCACGCCTTTTTCGTCGAGGCGTGCGAGCAGCGCCTCGTCGAAATGCAGGCCCGCTGTGGGCGCGGCGACCGCGCCGGGATTTTGCGCGAACACTGTCTGGTAGCGGGTTTCGTCGGTCGAGTCGGGATCGTGCTCGATGTACGGCGGCAGCGGCAGACGGCCGAACTGTTCGATCAGCGTCAGGCAGTCGTCCGGAAAATGCAGCGTGTAGAACGGCTCGACGCGTTCGCCGATCGTGACGTCGAAGGCATCCGCCAGCCGGATCGTGGTGCCGGGCTGCGGGCTCTTGCTCGCGCGAATCTGCGCGAGCGCTGTGCGCTCGCCGGTGAGGCGCTCCACCAGCACTTCGATCTTGCCGCCACTGGCCTTCTGGCCGAGGAACCGCGCCTTCAGGACTTTGGTATCGTTAAAGACAAGCAAATCGCCGGGCGCGATGCACTCGGGCAACTCGGCAAAGCGGCGGTCGATCAGGCGCGCCGCGCCGGTGGCGTCGGCCGGATTGTTCACCTCGAGCAGACGGCTGGCGCTGCGCTCGGGCAGCGCGACTTGGGCGATCAACTCGGGGGGCAGATCGAAATCGAAATCGGAAAGCGTCAACATGCGAACGACTGGAAGCGAATTGAGACTGAATTGAGCCGAAGCCGGAGCCGGGCGGCTATGATTGCGGGACGCCGGAGCGGCCCGCGAGAGCGCGCGCCGTATGGCGGCGAACCCTTTGACAGCCGATATTGTACTTGCGAAGCAGCCCATGCCTTTGTCCGACCGCCGATTGCCCTCCGTTGCCGATGAAGTGAGCGCCGAACCCAGGCGCCGCGTCTCGCGGGGCAAGGCGGTGGCGGCGGGGAGCGACGCGGGCCAGGGTGTTGGCGCGGATGTCGAGTTGAGCGCTGAAAAAGCCGCGCGGCAACGCGATGAATCGGATCGCAAGATCATTGACGAAATTGGCGGGCAACGCGTAGGCAAGCTCGCTGACACATCTGGCGGCGCGCACGCCGACAGCCTTGCCGAGCTGCCCACCGGCATATTCGGCGACAAACCTGCTGGCAAGTCCGGACCCAAGGCCGCTGCGAAATCTTCCACCAAGTCCTCCGCCAAGCCCGCCGAAAAAACCGCCGACAAGCTTGCCAAGCTCGGCCTCACGCGCGACATCGACCTGGTGCTGCATCTGCCCATGCGTTACGAGGACGAGACCTCGCTGACGCCGATCGGGCATCTGCTGCCGGGCGGCATTGCGCAGACCGAAGGTGTGGTCTTCGACAACGAGATTGCCTATCGTCCGCGCCGTCAGTTGCTGGTGAAGCTGCATGACGACGCCGGCGACGAACTCGTGCTGCGCTTCCTGAACTTCTACGGTTCGCAGGTCAAGCAGATGGCGATCGGCGCGCGGCTGCGGGTGCGCGGCGACGTGCGCGGCGGTTTCTTCGGCATGGAGATGGTGCATCCGGCGGTGCGCGTGGTCGACGAAGACACGCCGCTGCCGCAGGCGCTGACGCCGGTGTATCCGAGCACGGCGGGCGTGACGCAGGCCTATCTGCGCAAATCGATCGATAACGCGCTTTCGCGTACGTCATTGCCGGAGTTGTTGCCTGAGGCCGTTGCGCGTACGTGGTTGCAGCCGCTCGGCGTGCCGTCGCTGATGGAGGCCGTGCGCACGCTGCATCATCCGGGTGTGCAGTCCGATGAGACGGCGTTGATCGATGGCACGCATCCGGCCTGGGTGCGTATCAAGTTCGAAGAACTGCTCGCGCAGCAGATGTCGCTCAAGCGCGCACACGAAGAGCGCCGCACGCGCGCGGCGCCGGCCATGCCGCGTCGCAAGCTGGGTGACGAATCCGCGCTGGTCGCGCGCTTGCTGAAGGCGTTGCCGTTTTCGCTGACGGCGGCGCAGGAGCGTGTGGGCGGCGAGATCGCGCTCGACCTGACTCAGCCGCATCCGATGCAGCGGCTATTGCAGGGCGACGTCGGCAGCGGCAAGACAATCGTCGCCGCGCTGGCCGCGGCGCAGGCCATCGACGCCGGCTATCAGGCCGCGCTCATGGCGCCGACCGAAATTCTTGCCGAACAGCATGCGCGCAAATTGCGAGGCTGGCTGGAGCCGCTTGGCGTGAGCGTCGCGTGGCTGGCCGGCAGTCTGAAGACCAAAGAAAAGCGCGCCGCGATCGAAGCCGCCGCGCTCGGCACGGCGCAACTCGTGATCGGCACGCACGCGATCATTCAGGACGCGGTCGAATTCGCGCGGCTTGGGCTCGTGATCGTCGACGAACAGCACCGTTTCGGCGTGGCGCAGCGGCTTGCGTTGCGCGCCAAGGCGCAGAACGCCGCCGACGGCGCGCGTGACTTCCAGCCGCATCAACTGATGATGTCGGCGACGCCGATTCCGCGCACGCTCGCCATGACGTATTACGCCGACCTCGACGTGTCGACCATCGACGAATTACCGCCCGGGCGCACGCCGATCCTGACCAAGCTCGTGTCCGACGCGCGGCGCGAGGAGGTGATCGGGCGCGTGCGCGAGGCTGCGTTGACGGGGCGTCAGGTGTATTGGGTGTGTCCGCTGATCGAGGAAAGCGAGACCTTGCAGTTGCAGACCGCGGTCGAGACTTATGAAACGCTGGTGGCCGCGTTGCCCGAGCTGAAGGTTGGCCTTGTGCACGGGCGACTTGCGCCGGCTGAGAAAGCGGCGGTGATGGATGCGTTTACTCGCAACGAGGTGCAGTTGCTGGTGGCCACGACGGTGATCGAAGTGGGCGTGGATGTGCCGAATGCGTCGTTGATGGTGATCGAGCATGCCGAGCGGTTTGGGCTTGCGCAGTTGCATCAGTTGCGTGGGCGGGTGGGGCGTGGGAGTGCGGCTTCGGTTTGTGTGCTGCTTTATACGGGGCCTTTGTCGATGACTGCGCGCGCGCGGCTTCAGACTATGCGCGAGACGACCGATGGGTTTGAGATCGCCAGACGGGATCTGGAGATTCGCGGACCGGGGGAGTTTTTGGGGGCGCGGCAGTCGGGTGCGGCGATGCTCCGGTTTGCGGATCTTGAGAATGATCAGTGGCTCATTGAGCCTGCGCGGGAGGCGGCGGCTGAGTTGCTGGAGAAGTATCCCGAGGTGGTGATGCAGCATCTGGCCAGGTGGCTTGGGGCTCGGGAGCAGTATTTGAAGGCGTGATGTTGGTGGCTTTTTTTGCCTGCGCGGCGCGTTTGTGGCCGGTTTGGGGTTTGTTGGTCTTTCCTTGCTTTCTTAGTGGTCTATTGGCGTTGCCCCTGTGCGGGGCGGCACCTACTTTCTTTGCCGCGGCAAAGAAAGTAGGCAAAGAAAGCCGCTTTGAACCGCTAGCCCATAAGCGGGTCCCCCGCACAGCTACGGTAGTGGTGCATCTGGAATCGGTGCCCTCGCACATTCGGCGCTCGTGACACGGCCGTCATTCTTCCGGCGGCGCTGCGCGCGCCGTGGTGGTCGTTCATCTGGCGGTGATGCGTTTGTTCGCGGGCGTTTGCCCGTTAGGCGCTGTCGTGGCATACCGCCGCACCTCGCCCCACTCGCCACGCTTGTCGGCACTTCGTCGACGCGAAGCGGAGGACCCGCAAACACGATCAAACCACTTGTTTTATGGCGCACCGTTCTGGCGAGCGCGCAGCGCGAGGCAGGATGTATGACGGCCTTGTCACGAACGCCGAATGTGCGAGGGCACGGATTCCAGATGGGCCACTACCGTGGCTGCGCGGGGGACCCGCTTAAGAGTTGGCGGTTCAAAGCGGCTTTCTTTGCCTACTTTCTTTGCCGCGGCAAAGAAAGTAGGTGCCGCCCCGCACAGGGGCAACGCTAATGGACCACTAAGAAAGCAAGGAAAGGCCAAAGACCAAAGACCCATAACCCAAACCCCAAAAGCCCCCCACACAACCCCAGGAGGTTGGCGAACCGACCCTATAGGTGTATAACTAGAACCTATCAAACTCATCGCACTGATTGGTCCCCCAATGACGCTCACCGAATTGAAATACATCGTCGCGGTTGCCCGCGAGCGGCACTTCGGCCGGGCCGCCGAAGCGTGTTTCGTCAGCCAGCCGACCCTGTCGGTCGCCATCAAAAAGCTCGAAGACGAGCTCAACGTCCAGATCTTCGAGCGCGGCACCAGCGAAGTGAGCGTCACGCCGATCGGCGAACAGATCGTCACGCAAGCTCAACGTGTCCTCGAGCAGACGCTCGCCATCAAGGAAATCGCCAAACAGGGCAAAGATCCGCTGATCGGGCCGCTGCGCCTCGGCGTCATCTACACGATCGGGCCGTACCTCTTGCCCACGCTCGTCAAGCAGATGATCAAGCGCGTCCCGCAAATGCCCTTGATGCTGCAGGAAAATTACACGCTCAAGCTGATCGAACTGCTCAAACAAGGCGAAATCGACGTCGCCATCATGGCCCTGCCTTTTCCAGAAACCGGCCTGATGCTGCGCCCGCTGTACGACGAACCCTTCGTGGTCGCGCTGCCGTCCGGTCACGCCTGGGAAAATCGCCCGAAAATCGACGCCGACGATCTGAAGCAGGAAACCATGCTGCTGCTCGGCAGCGGCCACTGCTTCCGTGACCACGTACTGGGCGTCTGCCCGGAACTGATGCGCTTTTCGCAAAACGCGGACGGTATTCAGAAGACCTTCGAAGGGTCGTCGCTGGAAACCATTCGCCATATGGTGGCGAGCGGCGTCGGCATTACCGTGCTGCCGCGCATGTCGGTGCACGAAGTCAAGCCGCACGCCGGCGGCATCGACGCCGGCCTGCTCAGCTACGTCGCCTTCGACGAACCCGTACCGGATCGCCGCGTCGTGCTGGCCTGGCGCAAAAGCTTCACGCGCATGCCCGCCATCGACGCGATTTGCGATGCTATCAGCGCCTGCGATCTGCCGGGCGTCAAAAAGCTCGACTTGCCGGTCGCCGTCAACTAACGGTCACACCCGCTTCCAGGCCGGTTCGCCGCGCATCTGCGGCAGCCGGCCCGGCGCCCGTCATGGGTGTCGATAGCTGCAGCGCCTATCGAATAGATAAAATTAATCAAACACGATTATTCGATAGTGTTGATATAGTTTCCTCCATGGATCGCCCGATCCCACAAGACCTGGAGGAAATCATGACGCAACTGAACCCGCAGCCCGCTCAAGCCCTCGCCGCACAACCGGTCGTCGCGTCCGGTGGCTTTGCCGTGTCGATGCTCAGCATGCGCACCGTCGCGTTGTCCCTGCTGGTCGATCGGGCCTTGTCCGCATGACGCATCACGCACAACGCATGAGCCTCTGACATCAGTGCGCCGCGCGCCTCTCCCCCCATTCTGTTTCGATAAAAGCCATTCAGGAGTCACGCATGTCCGAACGTAAGCTCACCAATGCCGCCGGGGCACCCGTCGCCGACAACCAGAATTCGATGACCGCCGGCGCGCGCGGCCCGGTTGTTCTGCAAGACGTCTGGCTGCTGGAAAAACTCGCCCACTTCGATCGCGAAGTGATTCCGGAGCGCCGTGTCCACGCCAAAGGTTCGGGCGCTTTCGGCACGCTGAAGGTCACGCACGATATCTCGCGTTTCACGAAGGCGAAGGTGTTCGCGCAGGTCGGCAAGGAAACGCCGCTTTTCATGCGCTTTTCGACGGTTGCCGGCGAGCGCGGCGCGGCCGACGCCGAACGCGACGTGCGCGGTTTCTCGATCAAGTTCTACACGGAAGAAGGCAATTGGGACGTGGTCGGCAACAACACGCCCGTGTTTTTTATCCGCGATCCGTTGAAGTTTCCTGACTTCATCCACACGCAAAAGCGCGACCCGTACACGAACATGCGCAGCAATGTGGCCGCGTGGGATTTCTGGTCGCGTCATCCGGAGTCGCTGCATCAGGTGACGATCCTCATGAGCGATCGCGGCATTCCACAAAACTACCGTCAGATGCACGGCTTCGGCTCGCACACGTACTCGTTCATCAACGCGGCCAACGAGCGTTTCTGGGTGAAGTTCCATTTCAAGTCGATGCAAGGCATCGAGAACTTTACCGACGCCGAGGCCGCACAAGTGGTCGCGCAAGACCGCGAAAGCGCTCAAAGCGATCTGCTGACGAACATCGAGCAGGGCAACTTCCCGAAATGGCGCTTCGCCATTCAGGTGATGCCGGAAGCCGAAGCCGCAACGTATCGCTTCAATCCGTTCGACATCACGAAAGTGTGGTCGCAGAAGGACTATCCGCTGATCGACGTGGGCACGATCGAGTTGAATCGCAACGCGGCCAACTATTTCGCGGACGTGGAGCAGGCGGCGTTCACGCCGGCCAACGTGGTGCCTGGGATCGGCTTCTCGCCGGATCGTCTGTTGCAGGGTCGTCTGTTCTCGTATGGCGACACGCAGCGCTATCGGCTCGGTGTGAACCACCATCAGATTCCGGTGAACGCATCGCGCGTGCCGAGCCCGCATTCGTTCCATCGCGACGGCGCGATGCGCGCGGACGGCAATCTCGGCGGCAATGTGAATTACGAGCCGAACCGGTTCGGCGACTTCGCGCAGGACGCCAACGCGTCCGAACCGCCGCTCGCGGCGGGCGCGGTGGATCGCTACGATCATCGTCTCGACGACGATTACTACACGCAGCCCGCCATGCTGTTCGCGCTCTTCGATACGGCTCAGCGCGAGCGTCTGTTCGGCAACATCGCACGCCATATCAACGGCGTGCCGCAGGAGATCGTCGCGCGGCAGATCGAACATTTCCGCCGCATCGACCCGGCTTATGCACAAGGCGTGATCGCGGCGCTGGCCGACCTGGCGGAAGGCAACAACAAGTAAGCCGCCACGCAGCAGTTCAAGTGATGCAGCAAAGCGGGACGCATCTGCGTCCCGCCGGTATCGATACGAACCGAAGGAGCACGATCATGATGCAGATGATGATGGCCACATTGGGCGGCACGCGAGCCGCGCGCGGCGCGCAACAGCAGTACGCGTTGATGGCGCGTAAGGCCGTGGGTTTTGCGATCGTCACGAGCGGGTTCGCGGTGATCGCCGCGCAGGCGCTGCAACACGCGCTGGGCGGCTGATAGAAGGCGTGCCGTGGTTGCGGCAAGTGGCCACGCGTCATACGGGCGCAGCAGCTTTCTAAGCTAAACTGTCGGGCGTTCGTTATGTCGAGTTTGCTATCCGCAAACCGTCACTTGCCGACCGGTTCGTATCACTCTTCGAAGGAGTCATCATGGCCAAAAAAGAAGCCGCAGCAGCCGTACAGCACGTCAATATCGGGATCAGCGACAAGGATCGCAAGAAGATTGCAGAAGGGCTGTCGCGCCTGCTCGCCGACACCTACACGCTGTATCTGAAGACCCACAACTTCCACTGGAACGTGACGGGTCCGATGTTCAATACGCTGCACCTGATGTTCGAAACGCAATACAACGAGCTGGCGCTGGCGGTCGATTCGATCGCTGAACGGATTCGCGCGCTGGGCGTGCATGCGCCGGGCAGCTACAAGGAATTCGCCAAGCTGTCGTCCATTCCGGAAGCGGATGGCGTACCGGCTGCGGAAGAAATGATCCGCCAGCTGGTGGAAGGTCAGGAAGCCGTGGTGCGCACCGCACGCGCGATTTTCCCGTCGACGGAAGCCGCCAACGACGAGCCGACCGCCGACCTGCTGACGCAACGCATGCAAACGCACGAAAAGACCGCGTGGATGCTGCGCTCGATGCTGGCGTAAGCGGTGCGCGCAGCGGGCGTTTCGCCCGGGTTTCAGCGCGGTGCTTCGGTTCGGCGCCGGCGTTGAAACGTGATGCAAAGCAAGGCAAACAAAGCCTCCCAGCGCGGGAGGCTTTGTTTTTTGCGCCGCCGACTTGTCGGACTTGCTCACGCGGCGGCGACCCGCCGTCCGCATCCCGTAAAATAGCCGCACTGTCTCGCACTTCACCGATTCCGCCCATGTTCGCCCGACTTCCCCTGTATCTGCGCCTCGTGCGCATGGACAAGCCGATCGGCAGCCTGCTGCTGCTGTGGCCGACGCTCAACGCGCTGTGGATCGCGTCGGACGGTCGTCCGTCGTTGCCGCTGCTGGTGATCTTCACGGTGGGCACGGTGCTGATGCGCTCGGCGGGTTGCGCAATCAACGACTACGCCGACCGCGATTTCGACCGTTATGTGAAGCGCACCGAGAATCGTCCGATCACGTCGGGCAAGATCAAGGCGTGGGAAGCGGTGGCGCTCGCCGCCGCTTTGTCGTTGCTGGCATTTCTGCTGATCCTGCCGCTGAATACGCTGACCAAGGAACTCTCGGTGGCGGCGCTTTTCGTCGCCGGTTCGTATCCGTTCACCAAGCGGTTCTTCGCGATTCCGCAGGCTTATCTGGGCATCGCGTTCGGCTTCGGCATTCCCATGGCGTTCGCCGCGATTCAGAACCACGTGCCGATGCTCGCTTGGGTGATGCTGCTGGCCAATGTATTCTGGTCGGTGGCGTATGACACCGAATATGCGATGGTCGACCGCGACGACGACATCAAGATCGGCATCCGCACGTCGGCGCTGACGTTCGGCCGCTTCGACGTGGCCGCGATCATGCTCTGCTACGCGGTGACGCTGGGGATCTACGTGGGTATCGGCCTGATGCTCGGTTTCGGCGTGCTGTATTGGCTGGGTTGGGCGGCGGCCGCGGGCTGCGCGATCTATCACTACACGCTGATTCGCCATCGCGAACGGATGGCGTGCTTCGCGGCGTTCCGGCATAACAACTGGCTGGGCGGCGCGCTGTTCGCCGGTATCGCCGCGCATTACGCGGCGGCGTGGGTTTGATTTTCCCCAAGGGCTTTGGGTTTCTTCGTCGCTAGCGCCGCGGCGGCTTGAATCGAACCGCTGCGGCGTTCAGTTCCAATGCGCTGCTTACGCGCTTACTGCTGGCCGAGTTCGTCGCCCATTTCTCTCGCACGGGCGTTGGCGGCGAGTGCGCCGCGCACGATCGCATCCTTGATTCCGCTCGCCTCGAACGACGCCAGCGCCGCCGCCGTGGTCCCGCCTTTGGATGTCACGCGTTCGCGCAGCAGGCTCGGCGGCTCATCGGAATTCGCCGCCAGTTGCGCCGCGCCGGTGAAGGTCGCCACGGCCAGCGCGCGGCCTTGCGCTTCATCCATGCCGAGTTGGCGCGCGGCTTCCTGCAACGCCTCGATGAAATAAAACACGTAGGCCGGCCCGCTGCCCGAGATTGCGGTAACGGCGTCGATCTTCGCTTCGTCGTCGAACCAGACCGTTTCGCCGACCGCGCCGAGCACTTGCGACGCGAGCGCGCGGCCCGCTTCGTCCACACCTGCGGTCGCCACGAGACCCGTTACGCCCATGCCGATCAGCGCCGGCGTATTCGGCATGACGCGCACGATACGGTTGTGGCCGTTCAGCCAGCGCGACATGTCGCCCATGCGAATACCCGCGACGATGCTCACAGCCAGTTGCGACGCGTTCAGATGCGGCGCCAAAGACTCCGCGACGCTCTTCAGGATTTGCGGCTTCACTGCCAGCACGACGGCGTCGTAGGCGGCGAGCGCGGCATCCGCCGCGGCGCCGGTCTTGATGCCAAATTGCTGCTCATTGCGCTTGCGTGCGTCTTCGTTGGGATCGATTGCGTAGAGGTCAGCGGGCGCGACGCCACGCTTGATGAGGCCGCCGATCAACGCGGCAGCCATGTTGCCCCCGCCGATAAAAGCAATTTTCATGATGTTCCGAAGGAAGTGCAGTGAAGAGCCCAGCAGCCGGAAAAGGCTCGTGAGGCTCAGTTAGAGCGCAGTTAGAGCTCAGTTAGAGTAATCTCGCGCGCCGAAGATCGCGGTACCCACGCGCACGATCGTCGCGCCTTCCAGCACGGCGGCCTCGAGATCGCTCGACATGCCCATGGACAGTGTGTCGAGTTCGAGTCCGTCGTCGCGCAGACGCTCGAACAACTCACGCAACTGCCGATGCGGCACGCGTTGCTCGTCGATGCCGCCGGCCGGTTCGGGAATCGCCATCAGGCCGCGCAAATTCAGCTTCGGCAGGGCGGCGATCGCGTGCGCGACTTCCACCGCCTCGGGAATGCTCACGCCGCTCTTCGACGCCTCGCCGCTGATGTTGACCTGCAGACACACGTTCAGCGGCGGCAGGTTGTCCGGGCGTTGCTCGGAGAGCCGCTGCGCGATCTTCAGCCGATCGACCGAGTGTACCCAGTCGAAGTGCTCGGCGACGGGCCGTGTCTTGTTCGATTGCAAGGGTCCGATGAAATGCCATTCGATCGTGGCGCGCAGATCGGCGAGCGCCTCGATCTTGGTGATGGCTTCCTGCACGTAGTTCTCGCCGAACGCGCGTTGGCCGGCTGCGTAGGCGGCGCGCACGTCTTCGGCGGGGAAAGTCTTCGAGACCGCGAGCAGATGGATCGAGCGCGTATCGCGTCCGGCCACGTGCGCGGCCATGGCGATGCGCTGCCGCACCGCTTCGAGGTTGTGAATCAGATCGGGCATGACGGATCCGGAAGTCCAGCGAAAGTCGATTACCCGATTATACGGACAGCATGTGCTCGACCAGTTCGATCCAGTGCGCGACCGGCGTGGAGGTGCCGCTTTGCAGATGCGCAATGCAGCCCACATTCGCCGACACGATCACCTGCGGCTCCTGTGCTTGCAGCCGCTCGAGCTTCTGATCCCGCAACGCATACGAGAGCTTGGGCTGGGTCAGCGAATAGGTGCCGGCCGAGCCGCAGCACAGATGGCTGTCAGCGGGCAGGCGCACTTCGACACCCAGCGCGGTTAGCAGATGCTCGACCTTGCCGCGTATCTGCTGACCATGCTGCAACGTGCAGGGCGGATGAAACGCGACCGTATGAACCGAGCGGCGCCGCGTGACCGAGACCAGCGGTTCTTCGAACTCAGGCAGGATCTCCGCGATGTCGCGCGTCAATTCCACCACGCGGCGCGCTTTTTCCGCATACGCCGGATCGTGGCGCAACAGGTGCGCGTATTCCTTGACCGTCGCGCCGCACCCGGACGCATTCATCACGATCGCCTCCACGCCCTGTTCGACGTACGGCCACCATGCGTCGATGTTCGCGCGCAGGTCATCGAGCGCGTCGTCGTTGTAGCCCAGATGCAGACGGATCGCGCCGCAGCAGCCGGCGTCCGGCGCGATCAGCGTTTCGACGCCGAGTGCGTCGAGCACGCGCGCGGTGGCGATGTTGACGTTCGGCATCATCGACGGTTGCACGCAGCCCGCCAGCAGCAGCATCTTGCGTGGATGTTTCGCGGTCGGCCATTCGAGCGGACGCTGGCGCGCCGGCACCTTGTCGCGCAGCTTCTTGGGCAGCAGCGCCCGAAAATGCTGACCGATGCGCATGGTCGGCGTGAACAGCGCGCTGTTCGGCACGAAGCTCGCGAGCAGCCGGCGCGTCAGGCGCTGACCGAGCGGCCGCGTGACTTTTTCTTCGGTGAGCTTGCGGCCGATTTCCACCAGCCGGCCATATTTCACGCCGGATGGGCAGGTCGTTTCGCAGTTGCGGCAGGTCAGGCAACGGTCCAGGTGAACCTGAGTGCTGCGCGTGACGGGCGCGCCTTCCACCATTTGCTTGATCAGGTAGATCCGTCCACGTGGACCGTCGAGTTCGTCGCCCAGTATCTGATACGTCGGACAGGTGGCCGTGCAGAATCCGCAGTGCACGCAATTGCGCAGAATGCCTTCGGCTTCGTCGCCGTCCGGCGTGTTGCGAATGAAGTCCGCGAGGTTGGTTTGCATCGCGTCGCTCAGAAGTCGGGGTAGAGACGGCCGCGATTGAAGATGCGGGCCGGGTCGAAAGCGGTTTTCAGGCCGCGATGGATTTTCATCATCGGCGCGGGAAGAGGAGTGAATACGCCCGCGCCGCGGTCGTAGCCGTGGCCGGTGCGGAAGATCGTGGCGTGGCCGCCGGCCTGCTTGGCGCTGATGCGCACGGTTTGCGCGTCCGTATCCGTAATCCACCAGCGCTGGGCGCCGCCCCATTCCATGAGCTGCGCGCCGGGCAGTTGCAGCGGCTCCGTAATGGACGGCAACGCGAGGCGCCAGAGCGCGGCTTTCGGCGGAATGGCGGCGAAGAACGAGTCGGTCTGTTCGCGCAGTCCTGCCCAGAAGCGTTCGGCTTCGACCGCGTCGACGACTTCGCCGCCCAGCGATGTGCGCGCCGACTTGACCGCCGCCTCGGCGCCCGCGAGGCGCACGGCCAGCGTGCCATGACGCCAGGCACTCGCGGTAATCGGCAGCGGCCGGCCGCCCCATTCGTTGAGCTTGCGGACCGCGTCGGTGCCGTTCATGTCGAATTTGAGCGTGGCTTCGGCCTGCGGCAACGGCAGCACCTTGATCGACAGTTCGAGAATCAGCCCGAGGGTGCCGAGCGAGCCTGCCATCAGGCGCGAGACGTCGTAGCCGGCGACATTCTTCACCACCTGGCCGCCAAAATGCAGCTTTTGACCCTGGCCGTTCATGATCACGGCGCCGAGCACGAAGTCGCGCGCGGCGCCGGCCGCGGGCCGACGCGGACCCGCGATTCCTGCCGCGATGCAGCCGCCGAAGGTGGCCTGTGACCCGAAGTGCGGCGGTTCGAAAGCGAGCATCTGATGGTGCTCGGCGAGCGTGGCCTCGATCTCCAGCAGGGGCGTGCCCGCGCGCGCGGTGATGACCAGCTCTGCCGGGTCGTACGCGATGATGCCGCGATAAGCGCGCGTGTCGAGGATGTCACCTTCCAGCGTCTGACCGTACCAGTCTTTGGTGCCGCCGCCACGGATGCGCAACGCGTGCCCTTCGGCGCTGGCCGAACGCACACGTTCCGACCACCCGGCGACGATGTCGTCCTCTTCCATGGTGTCCTGCTTCGTTGTGTTTCGGTTGATTGTACCGGGCGGGGGCGCTCTGGCAACCAGGAGCGGACCCGCATCGGGTAATCAGGGTGAAAGCAGGCAAAGCGGCGCGCGCGCGGGCTATGCGCGATGCGTCGGCGGGCGGGGTAATGCTAGAAACGCGGCAAGTCCGGATGCGGCAGCAAGCCACCGCGCACGTGCATCTTGCCGTACTCAGCGCAGCGCGCTCGGGTGGGAATGCCTTTGTCGGGGTTGAGGAGGCCGGGTGCGTCGAAAGCGCGTTTTACCGCGTGGAACGCGTCGCGCTCCTCGGGCGAGAACTGCACGCACATGGAATTGATCTTCTCGATGCCCACGCCGTGCTCGCCGGTCACCGTGCCGCCCAGTTCCACGCACGCTTCGAGGATGTCGCAACCGAATGCTTCGGCCCGGTGCCACTCGTCCTGATCGTTGCCGTTGAACAGGATCAGCGGATGCATGTTGCCGTCGCCCGCATGGAAGACGTTGATGCAGCGCAGGTTGTAAGTCTTCTCCATGGCCTCGATGCGCGTCAGCAGCGGACCGATACTGCGGCGCGGCACGGTGCCGTCCATGCAGTAGTAGTCGGGCGAAATGCGCCCGGCTGCCGGGAACGCGTTTTTGCGCCCCGACCAGAAGCGCAGACGTTCGTTCTCCGAGCGGGAAATCTGGATGCGCGTCGCGCCGTGTTCGCGCAGGACCGCGGTCATGCGCACGATTTCGTCGGCGACTTCTTCGGGTGTGCCGTCCGATTCGCACAGCAGGATCGCCGCCGCGTCGAGATCGTAGCCCGCGTTGACGAATTCCTCGACGGCGCGGGTGGCCGGCTTGTCCATCATTTCCAGACCCGCCGGGATGATGCCCGCCGCGATGATGCCGGCCACCGCGTCGCCGCCTTTCACCACGTCGTCGAAACTCGCCATGATGACCTGTGCGGTTTGCGGCTTCGGGATCAGCTTGACGGTGACTTCGGTGACGATCGCAAACATGCCTTCGCTGCCGATCAGCACGGCCAGCAAATCCAGGCCGGGCGCATCGGGCGCGAGCGAGCCGAATTCGACGATTTCGCCCTCCATGGTGACGGCGCGCACGCGCAGCACGTTGTGTACCGTCAGGCCGTATTTGAGGCAGTGAACGCCGCCGGAATTCTCCGAGACGTTGCCACCGATCGTGCAGGCAATCTGCGACGACGGGTCCGGCGCGTAATACAAGCCGTAAGGCGCGGCGGCCTCGGAGATGGACAGATTGCGCACGCCGGGCTGGACCGTGGCGGTTCGCGCGTACGAATCGACTTCCACGATCTTACGGAAGCGCGCGAGTGAGACCACCACGCCGTGACGGATCGGCATGGCGCCGCCGGACAGGCCGGTGCCGGCACCGCGCGGCACGATCGGCACGTCGAGACGGTGGCAGATCTGCACGATGCGCTGCACCTGCGATTCCGTTTCCGGCAACGCGACCGCGAGTGGTAGACGCCTGTAGGCCGCGAGACCGTCGCACTCGTAGGCGACGGTGTCTTCTTCCCGATACAGCAAACAATGGGTCGGCAATACGGCCATCAGCGCCTGCACGACTTCGCGCTGGCGCTGGGCGAGTACTTCGGCCGTCAGTTCAGCGGGTGCGTTCATGTGACTTGTCTCCTCGTGCCTTTCAAGTCCCACGCGGCTGCTTGTCTTATGCAGCCGCGCCTGCAGACGCCTCAAGCTGCCCAGGTGAAGATCTTTCCCGGGTTCATCAGATTGTGCGGATCGAGCGCATGCTTGATGGAGCGCATGGTGTCGACCGCGACTTCACCGTGTTCTTCGAGCAGGAAGCCCATCTTGTGCAAGCCGACGCCATGCTCGCCCGTGCAGGTGCCGTCCATGCGCAGCGCGCGTTGCACGATGCGATGGTTCAGGCGCTCGGCTTCGACCAGTTCTTCCGGCTTGTTCGGATCGATCAGGATCGCGACGTGGAAGTTGCCGTCGCCGACATGGCCGACGATCGGGCAGGGCAGCGGCGAGTCCTTCAGGTCCTGTTCCGTTTCCTCCACGCATTCCGCGAGGCGCGAGATCGGCACGCAGACGTCGGTCGTGACCGCACGGCAACCGGGCTTCAGTTGCAGCATGGCGAAATAGGCGTTGTGGCGCGCGTTCCACAGACGGCTGCGATCTTCCGGCCGCGTGGCCCATTCGAAACCTTCGCCGGCATTTTGCGCGGCGATGTCCTGGACCAGTTCGGCCTGCTCTTTCACGCCGGCCTCGGTGCCATGGAATTCGAAGAATAATGTGGGCGCTTCACGCAGCGTGAGATTCGAGTGGCGGTTGATCGAGCGGATAGCGAGCGAGTCGACGAATTCGACGCGCGCGATCGGCAC
This sequence comes from Burkholderia sp. WP9, assembly GCF_900104795.1. Classification (NCBI taxonomy): domain Bacteria; kingdom Pseudomonadati; phylum Pseudomonadota; class Betaproteobacteria; order Burkholderiales; family Burkholderiaceae; genus Burkholderia; species Burkholderia sp. WP9. The sequence continues at coordinate 2,955,378 of NZ_FNTG01000001.1, read as the reverse complement.
GCCGATCTGGATCGTTTCGATGACCGCGCGGACCGCGTCGCCCATTGACGGGAACGCGCACACCGCGGCGGACACCGCTTCCGGTTGCGGATACAGGCGGACTGTAATTTCCGTAATCACGCCGAGCGTGCCTTCCGAGCCGACGAACAGACGCGTGAGGTCGTAACCCGCGGACGACTTGCGGGCGCGGGTGCCGGTTTTGATCACGCGGCCATCGGCCAGAACCACGGTCAGCCCGAGCACGTTCTCGCGCATCGTGCCGTAGCGTACGGCGTTAGTGCCGGACGCGCGCGTGGCCGACATACCGCCAATGCTCGCGTCCGCGCCCGGGTCGATCGGGAAGAACAGGCCCGTATCGCGCAATGCCTCGTTCAACTGCTTGCGCGAGATGCCGGGCTCGACGGTGACCGTCAGGTCTTCGGCGTTGATTGACAACACCCGGTTCATTTCAGACAGATCGATCGATACGCCGCCCTGTACCGCGAGCAAATGCCCTTCCAGCGAAGAGCCGTTACCGTAAGGGATGATCGGGACGTTGTACTGGCCGCACAGTTTGACGATGTTTTGCACGTCTTCGGTGGTGCGGGCGAACACGACGGCGTCAGGCAGTTGGGGATCGAACGGCGACTCGTCGCGGCCGTGATGCACGCGCACGGCTTCGGATACGGACACGCGGTCGGAGAACGCGGCTTTGAGCGCGCTCAGCAACTCGGCGGGAAACGGCCGGCGCAGCGGGGCCGGCGGCACGGGATGATTCACGCATGTCTCCTGATAGGTGGGGCAATGCTGGTTTGCAGCATCTGTTTCATTTTACGCCGATCGTCCACGGGCCGGCGTTGGAGCAGGCGGGCGCTTCTATAATGGCGGCGACTTCACGATGCGCGCAATATGGATAAACGCGGTGCCCGATGAGCCGCGTTGGGATACATGGGGCCGCGCATCGTCACTGAATGCATGGGAGATATGATGGGCAACCGCTTGAGCAAGATCGCTACCCGAACGGGCGACGACGGCACTACGGGTCTCGGCGACGGCACCCGTGTGCGCAAAGACAGCGCACGGATCGCCGCGATCGGCGACGTGGACGAACTCAACTCCAACCTCGGCGTACTGCTGTGCGAAACCTTACCGGACAAGGTTCGTGCGGCGCTGGTCGCGATTCAGCATGACCTGTTCGACCTTGGCGGCGAGCTATGCATTCCCGGCTATACGATGATTACCGACGGGCATCTCGCCCAACTCGACGACTGGCTTGCGGACTACAACGCCGACTTGCCGCCGCTTAAGGAGTTCATTCTGCCCGGCGGCTCGCGCGCGGCTTCGCTCGCACATGTGTGCCGCACGGTATGCCGGCGCGCCGAACGGGCAATTGTTGCGTTGGGGGAATACGAGGCCATCAACGCCGCGCCGCGCCAGTATGTGAACCGGCTGTCGGATCTATTGTTCGTGCTTGCGCGCGTGCTCAACCGTGCGGACGGCGGCACTGACGTGCTGTGGCAACACGAGCGCGGCGCAGGCTAGAGTCGAGCCGTGGCGATACGTGTATGACAGCGCGATGTTGCATGCAACACCATACGCATTGGCGATCCATACACGTTAGCCGACCGCCAGCGTGACCGGCTTGCCGATCCGGCTCATCATTTCCACCAGCGTATCGATAGTGAACTTGGTGGTCTTCTTGTTGACCACGTCGGACACGCGCGGGCGCGACACCATCAGGATCTCGGCCGCCTCGGCCTGTTTCAGATGATGCTGTTCGATCCACGTGGACAGTTCTGTCATGAGTTGCTCCTTGAGCAGCCGCGTGTCGTTGATCTGTTTCTGCGACGCCGCGTGCAGCCGCTTCGCCTCTTCAGCGGAAAAGCCGAGCTCGAGGAACAGATTGGCGCCGGGCCGGGTTACGTGACGAATTTTGGTGTCGATCGTCATTGTTAGTTTTCCTATCGTTAATGGTGGTGTGAGCAGAGGTGGTGTGACCTGATTGCGCGATACCGCGTTTCGGCAATCTTCCTGTCATGCGGACCCAGCTTCTGACTTTTCTTCTGGAAGCAATGCAGCACGTACAGTGCCTCCACGAACTTGGTCACGTACATGACGCGATAAATGCCGTCTGCCTCCCTGATACGAATCTCGCGCGTTCCGGGGCCGATCGAGTCAAACGGCTTCCAGTCGTCAGGGTCGAGGCCTGCCTGAATTTTGCCGAGTTGAAACCCCGCTCGACGACGCATTTCCTCGGGAAAAGCGAGTAAATCGCTATAGCTGGAGCCTAGCCAGCGAATTTCTTTTTCCTGCTCCATAGCCGCCTTTCATGTACAAAATCTTATACGCAACCTTCATCCCGGTCAAGTCGCATTCGACCCGGCCATAGGTTGTTAAGGTACAGAGGCGGTTAAGGGAGCACCATTCGTCCGTTCGGCTAACAAAAAACCCGGCTCACCATCGAGCCGGGTTTTTCCGTGCATCCGCTGCTCCAATCAGTGTGGGTTCAGTTGCCGCTGCCACGCGCCACACGACGTTGCTTCACTGCGTCGGCGAGGCCCTCCAGCACGGCGACGCTTTCGTCCCAACCGATGCACGCGTCGGTAATGCTCTGGCCGTACGTCAGCGCGCAGCCTTCCTGCAGATCCTGGCGGCCCGCCACCAGATGCGATTCCACCATCACGCCGACAATCCGTTCGTCACCCGAAGCAATCTGGCGGCCGATATCCGCGCACACCGGAATCTGGTTCTCGTGTTTCTTCGAGCTGTTCGCGTGGCTCGCGTCGATCATCAGACGCGCGGCGAGACCCGCCTTGCCGATGTCCGCGCACGCGGCGTTCACGCTGTCCGCGTCGTAGTTCGGCGTCTTGCCGCCACGCAGGATGATGTGGCAGTCCTCATTGCCCGCGGTCGAAACGATCGCCGAATGGCCGCCCTTGGTGACCGACAGGAAATGGTGCGGCTGCGAAGCGGCCTTGATCGCGTCGACGGCGATCTTGACGTTGCCGTCCGTGCCGTTCTTGAAGCCGACCGGGCACGACAGGCCCGAAGCCAGTTCGCGGTGCACCTGCGATTCCGTGGTGCGCGCGCCGATCGCACCCCACGAGATCAGGTCGGCGATGTACTGCGGACTGATCATGTCGAGGTATTCGGTGCCGGCCGGCAGGCCGAGTTCGTTGATGCGCAACAGCAACTCGCGCGCGGCGCGCAGGCCGTCGTTGATCTTGAAGCTGTTGTCCATGTGCGGGTCGTTGATGAGACCCTTCCAGCCCACCGTCGTGCGCGGCTTCTCGAAGTACACGCGCATCACGATTTCAAGTTCCCCGGCAAAGCGCTTGCGCTGCTCGACCAGCCGCCCCGCGTACTCCATCGCGGCCTTCGTATCGTGAATCGAACACGGTCCGATGATGACGATCAGGCGATCTTCCATGCCGTGCAGAATGCGATGCATCGCGGTGCGCGAGTTGTAGATCACGTCGGACACCGTTTCGTCGCAGGCGAATTCGCGGATCAGGTGAGCGGGCGGCGTGAGTTCTTTCAACTCGCGGATGCGGACATCGTCGGTATTGTGCGGGGGCATGGTGTTCTCCAGTCGGTTCGTAGCGTGTTCGCGCGGGCAGTCAGGATTGCGATGAAGCAGCGATGCCAGAGCGGACAATCATCAAAAATAAAGTTTTAAAGACATGAGGCGAAAAAAAACCGCCAGGCTGGCTGGCGGTTTTTCGGGAATTCTCGGTGTTCTGCGTGCACTAACACCCCTCTCGATCCGCCAGCGGTCTGAGATGCCAAAAAAAGTAAAAATAAAACTTGGCGGACATGACGAATGAGGTCAAAGGTCAAAAAGGGTGAGTGACTTTATAACCCGGGCAGGCTGCGCTTGCAAGCCGCGAGGCGTAAAAATGCGGGAAATCCGCATACTTCGCGCAATGTATGCACGAAGTATGCGTTTGCTGCGAAATCAGGCAGTACCGCCGACCGTCATCTTCTCGATGCGCAGCGTGGGCTGGCCGACGCCCACCGGAACGCTTTGGCCTTCCTTGCCGCACACGCCGACGCCCGAATCGAGCTTCATGTCGTTGCCGATCATGGTCACGTATTTGAGCGATTCCGGGCCGCTGCCGATCAGCGTCGCGCCCTTCACCGGGTACGTGACCTTGCCGTTTTCGATCATGTACGCCTCGGACGCCGAGAACACGAACTTGCCGTTCGTGATGTCGACCTGGCCGCCGCCGAAGTTCACCGCATACAGCCCGTTCTTCACGGAAGCGAGGATTTCCTGCGGATCCTTGTCGCCGTTGAGCATGTACGTGTTGGTCATGCGCGGCATGGGCAGCGCCGCGTACGACTCACGGCGCGCGTTGCCCGTAACCGGCATTTTCATCAGACGCGCGTTCAGCGTGTCCTGGATATAGCCCTTCAGAATGCCGTCTTCGATCAGCGTGGTGCACTGGGTCGGATTGCCTTCGTCGTCGATATTGAGCGAGCCGCGGCGGTTCGGCAGCGTGCCGTCGTCCACCACGGTCACGCCCTTGGCGGCGACCTGCTCGCCGATGCGCCCCGCGAATGCCGACGAACCTTTGCGGTTGAAGTCGCCTTCGAGACCGTGGCCGATCGCTTCGTGCAGCAGCACGCCGGGCCAGCCCGGTCCGAGTACGACAGTCATCGCGCCGGCCGGCGCCGGACGCGCGTCGAGGTTGACCAGCGCCGCATGCACAGCGTCGTCGACGTAGCCCGACAGCACGTCGTCGGTGAAATAGCCGTAGTCGAAGCGGCCGCCGCCGCCGCCGCTGCCGATTTCGCGGCGGCCGTTCTGCTCGGCGATCACCGTGACCGACACGCGCACGAGCGGCCGGATGTCGGCCGCGAAGCCGCCGTCGCTGCGTGCGACCAGCACCACGTCGTATTCACCGGCGAGGCCGGCCATGACCTGCTGGATGCGCGGATCCCGGCCGCGCGCCATCTTTTCGATGCGCTCGAGCAGCTTGACCTTGGCGGTGGCGTCGAGCGAATGCAGCGGATCGGCCGGCAGATACAGATCGCGCCCGGCAATGCCGGTCAGCGACGAGGCCACCTTGATCTTCTGCTTGCCGCCGCCTGCCTTGGCGATCGAGCGAGTGGCGAGCGCCGCCTGGCGGATCGCTTCGGGCGACAGGTCGTCCGAATAGGCGAAAGCCGTGCGGTCGCCCGACACGGCGCGCACGCCGACGCCCTGGTCGATGCTGAAGCTGCCGGACTTCACGATGCCTTCTTCAAGACTCCACGCTTCGCTGCGCGTGTACTGGAAATACAGGTCGGCGTAGTCGATTTTGTGCGTGAAGATTTCGGCGAGCGTGCGGGTGAGCAGGGCTTCGTCGAGACCGTAGGGCGTCAGGAGAATGTCCTTGGCGGTGGCGAGATTACGGATACCGGGTTCGATGATGTTCATGCGAAGTATGTTCTGCTCGATACGAAGGATTCGGTTAGCGCGTCTGTCACTCACCAGATGAGTCCAGGGCGCCGCACTTTCAATGTCACACGAGTGGGTTGATCAATGTGGTCAGGGGAGTCAACTCAATCAACTGAGTACGCGATGACGCCAGGCGGGCAGACTCTGTCGCACTTCGTCGATACGCGCACGCTCGAGATTGCCGGCGACCACGCCTGCGCCTTCGTCGCGCACCGCGACGATTTCGCCCCACGGGTCGATCAGCATGCTGTGGCCCCAGGTACGGCGGCCATTTTCATGTTTGCCGCCTTGCGCCGCGGCCAGCACATAGCACTGGTTTTCGACCGCCCGGGCGCGCAGCAGCATTTCCCAATGCGCGCGGCCGGTCGTGTATGTGAACGCCGACGGCACGACGATCAGCGCGCAGTCGCCCATGCGCCGGTACAACTCCGGAAAGCGCAAATCGTAGCAGACCGACAGGCCGACACGGCCGAACGGCGCTTCGAAGCTGCGGACTTCGCCGCCGGGGCAGATGGTGCGCGCTTCGTCGAACGATTCCTCGCCCTTTTCGAAGTTGAACAGGTGGATCTTGTCGTAGCGCGCGGCCTCGTTGCCTTGCGGATCGAACACCAGCGTGGTGTTCAGCACGCGCGACGCTTCTGGTGACATCAACGGCAGCGTGCCGCCGATCACCCAAACCTGGTGGCGGCGCGCGGCGTCGGCGAGAAAGCGCTGGATCGGGCCGTCCTGATAGGGTTCGCGCACGGCGAGCTTGTCCGTGTCCTTGAAGCCCATGAAGCAGAAGTACTCAGGCAGCAGGACGAGTTGCGCGCCGCCGGCGGCAGCCTCGGCGATCAGGCGCCCGGCTTCGGCGAGATTACGATCGCGATCCGGGGTGCTCACCATTTGCAGCGCGGCGACCCGGAAGACGCTTTCCAGGGAACCGCTGGAGACGGTTGAAGAGACGTGTGTTTCGCTCATGAGCGTTTCGGAAAACTCCCGGCAAGGCGGCGGCGCGAACCGCTTGCGCCGCATACGTCGTTCAAGGCTGGCTGGGACCGATCGTGCCGTACGGCGCCTGTCTGACCGGGCAAAGGGTCGGAGACAGGCTCAGTGCGCTTCCACGGTCGAAGCCGGAGCGTCCATCTTACCGCGATCGCTCTTTACCCGCTCGACGTGCGGTTTCGACCACGAACCGGTGATCGCATACTCGCGGGCGAAGGCGTGCGAGACCGACTGGGTGAACGCCAGATCGGCCACCAGCGCGCCCAGCCCGAGCAGCGGATTGATGACCGTCGCGGCGATCACGGCGGCGCCGGCGCTGACCGTCGGCACGACCTGAACGTGCAGATCCTGGGTCTCCTGGGCGAGATCGACCGAACCCTTCATCTCGACGCGCGCCGGGGCGGTGACCATCTCGAAGTTTTCGGTACGGCCAATGCCGTTGTGAATCTGCGCCGTGCCGGTGACGTGCTCGAACGGCAGGCCTTCGCCGATCACGTCGCGAAAGTTCAGGGTGGCGAAGCGCGCGAGACTTTGCAGGCTGAGCACGCCCAGCAGCTTGGCGACGCCCGGATCGACCTTGAGGATCTGGCCGTGGCGCAGATCGACAGCCAGATTGCCGTTGAAGGTCGGATAGTCGATCCTGGTCGGGCCGCCTTGCCACATCATCTTGCCTGAGAGCGAGCCGCTGCCCGCCTTGAGCGTGCGCGGCTGGCCGAAGCGTTCCAGCAGCGCGCCGGCGTCCTTGATGTCCAGCTTGAAATCGAACACGGTGCGGCGCGGCGTGGCTTCGTCGGCGCTGCTGCCGAGCTCGGTCGAGGTCCGCCAGTTGGCGGTCGCGGTCAGCGTGGCGGCGGGGTTGGTGATGTCGAGCTTGTCGAGTTGCCAGACCGGCACGCCGTCTTCGTCGAAGTTGTGCGCGTCGACTTCGAGACGGCCAATGTTGTGGTCGCGCACGATCAATTCGTTGACCACCAGGTCGATGGACGGCATGTTCTGCGCGGGCGCCGAGATCGCCTGGCCGAGCAGATCCTTGTCGGTGGCCGACGGAATCACCACGCGGGCAAAGCGCGCCTGCAGCGTGCCGGGCGAGTCTTTGGTCGGGCCAGGCAGCCAGGACACGTGGCCGGACACCTGATTCGACGCGATGTTCGCCTGCCATGTGCGATCCGCATGCGACGCGCCCACGATCACGCTGTCCCAGTGACGCTTGAGCAGCGTCAGCGTGTCGATGTGCACCGCAAAGCGGCTCGGCAGGAATTGCGCGACGACCGGATTCGGCGCGGGCGGTGTCGCGGTGGCCGTGGCGGGCGCGGGCGCATCTTTACTGCGTAATTGCGTGGCCAGCGCGCGCCACGCGTCCGCGTCGAATGCGTCCAGGTCGACGGCGGCGATCACGCCTTCCGACGGCAGGTCGGCGGGTCTGTTCACGCCCACCGCGCCGCGCACGACCGTGGGCGGCGTTTTCGGCTGATAGCGCAGCAGATAGGCGGCGGCGATCGGGCCGAAGGTGAGATCGGCGCGCTCCAGTCCCGTTTCGCCCGGCGTGGTGGACGGGCCGACGGCGAAGCGCAGCGGCATCGGCGTGCCGACGGGCTTGTTGAACGGCGCGGGGAAGTCGAGCGCGAGGCCGGTCAGATCGGAGTTCGCCGTCACTTCGGGCAAACGTCCCTTGGCGCCGCGCACGTTGAGCGCGTACGGCGCGCTGCCGCTCATGCGCGTCAGTACCTGCGCGGTCGGGCCATGCAGGTTGAGTCCGCGTGCCGCGTCGACGGCGATATGGCCGCCGAGGTCGAGCGCATACGTGCCGTCCTGCTTCAGACCGCCATTGGCATGCATATCGCCGCCGAGGAATTGCCCGGAGAGCCGGTCCACTTGCGCCGTGTGCTCGGTGAAATGCACCTTGCCCTTCAGTTGCGACAGCGGCGGCACGTTCTCGACGCTCAGGCGGTTGTTCTGGAAGCCGACCGCGCCTTCCACGGCGATATGCGGCTTGGGCGTGCGCGGCACCGTCAGTTTGAGCGCGAGCGACGCGGGCCCTTCCGCGCGCACCTTCTCGGTCTCGTGCTTCGCCATGATGCCGAGCGAACTGGCGTTTACATAGTCGAGCATGTCGGCGAGCGGACCATGGCCATCGCCTTTGATGACGAGGCTCGACGCCTTGGTGCCGAGGTCGTCGATCCGGCCGTTGACGCCGGTGAGCGCGACCTGCTTGTAATGCGCCCGGTCGATGTCGAAGCGCATCACGTTCTGCTTGAGCTCGAACACGCCGTCGATGCCGTCGAGCGCCGGCCACACGTTCGGCGTGCCGTTCTTCATCTTGCGCGGCGGGTAGGGCGTCGGATCGAACTTGCCGCCCTTGAACGGCGCCACGATATGGAACTGCCCGGCGCTCGGGTCGCGCGAATAGGGGAACTTGGTCAGATCGCCGTGCACCTCGATCGTCGCGCCGTGCGACATGCCGGCCTGCAAACCGTGGCCCAGATAGATGCGCAGCTTTTCGCTGATGCTGGTCGGCAGATAGCGGGTGATGCGCGTCACCTTCGCGCGCTGGAAGTCGGCTTTCAGATCGAGCGAGCCTCGCCCGTGGCCCGGGTTACTGTAGTCGGCGCTGGCGGTGGCTGCGACGTCGGCGTTCGAGACGCCGAAATCGGCCAGCTTCACGGTGAACGCAGGGCGGTTCTCGCCCGGTGCTTTCGGCGTAATCGTCCAGTCGGCGCGGCCGTGCAGGCGGTCGAGCTTCAAGCGCGGGTCGTCGAACACGCCCGGCAGCGTAATGGCGACGTTGGAGGTGTCGAGCAGGGCGGTGCCGTGGTTTTCGTCGGCGTCCACGCTGCCCCACAGATTCTCGATACCGGGGATCCCCGCGCGCGGGTGATTCAGCGGCGTGAGCCCCGGCGGCGGTTCCTGCGCGGCGACGCTGATGCCTTGCAGATCGCCCTTGAAGCGATAACGCTCGATCGGCTCGGCGCCGCTCGGGCGATGATCGCTGCCCGCTTCGCCGGACTCCGGCTTGCCGCGCTCGACTTCGATCAGATAGTTGGCCACCAGACCGCGTGGGTTGTAGCGCACCAGATTGTTCAGGAGGCGCCCCGGCAGCGGCAACGCACGGCTGAATTCGGCGAGGACGCCGAGGTCGACGCGATCGCCGCTCACGCTGACGAGTTGTCCATGCTGCTGCGAGGCGGTCCGGAAGCGTCCGTTCAGCGTGTCGAACGCGAGCATGCGCGTGAGCGGCGTGCCGTCGTCGAGCGGCGGCTGGCCGAGTTCGGCGTGCAGCTGGCTCAGTTGCAGCCTGTAGTCGCCCTGTTCGGCCTCGAGGTGCCACGAAAAGTTGGCCACCGGCACTAGCAGCTTCGGTTGGGTCGGACGTACCCGCATGGCGACGTCGGCGCCGGCGAGCTGTCCGCCGGCCGACTTCATGCGGCCCTCGGCGAAGTCGATCCAGATCGCGTTGTCGATCCGGCCGGCATACATCTCGAACGGGGAATTGACGTAACGCGCGAGCGTCGGCAGATCGACCGGGCCGGTCGAGACGTACACCTGGCCCGTCCAGTTGATCGGCTTGCCGATTGCTGAGAGCGGCGCGTGTCTGAAATGGGTGCGGAAATCGAGCGGACCGTGCAGGACATGCCCTTCGGCGGGCGCCTGTAGCGCCAGCCGGTGATCGTAGCCGTCGTTGAGAATCGCGATCCGGATATCGCGCAGAGCGAGCTCGGGTGCGTCACGCTGCGCATCGCGCCAGCGCAGCACGCCGCCGCGCACCACGATCGCCTGTTGACGCAACAGCCAGGTGGACAGGACATCGTTGCCGCTGTGGCGCGTCGGCACCGGCACGCCCGCCACCGAGAGCACGCCGTCGCTGCTGCGCGACACCAGCACGTCCGGCTGATCGACGATCAGGCTGGAGAGCGCCGGATGAAACTGCCAGAGCGATTTCCACGAAAGCGTGGCGGTGGCGTGCGGAATCGTCAGCGCGGTTTTGCCTTCGTGATCGCGGATCACGAGGTTGGTAACGTCGAGGCCCGGCTGGAAGCCGCTCCAATATGGCGCGAGCTTGCCGATGGTGAACTGCGCATGGAGCTTTTCTGAAACGATCGCCTCGATGCGCGGGCGGAACGAGTCGGCGCGCGGCAGCACCACATAGCGCAATGCGAGAAACAGACCCGTGGCAACGAAGTAGAGGACGAGCGCGATCGCGAGGACCACGTGAAAGGTCCGACGCAGCACGATGTGGTCGCTTCCGCTCACAGGCCGGACCTGCCCGGTTTCGTGAGGGTCGGCGGATTCGTTTCGCTCGGACATGCTGCGGCGGGTGGGCGTATGGTAGTTTTGCGAATTAACGACGAAATGTAACACACGGAATAGCGTGGGCGGACTTCCTGCAAACCCTGTCTGCGCGCCGTCTCGCGACCTGCGCGAGGCTGTCGCGCCGTGTGCTGCTGCGAATTGAACCAAGCTGATCAAGCAACGAGCGAGCCAGACCCTTGATGACAGACGCCACTCTCCTGAGTTCCAGCTATTCACACTACGCGGCGCGCGCCGCGGCGGCCCGCCCGCAACTCGTCGCGCAGGTGGCGGCGCTCGCTTCCTTGCCGCTGACCCGAGACCGTATCGATGCCCGTTTCGACGCGTTGTGCGCCGAGGCAGCCGGCGCGACCGGTGCGCCATTGAGTGAGGATGCACTCAAACGGGCGCTGCGCCAGTTGCGCACCGAGGTGTTTTGCGCCGTGATGGAGCGCGATCTCGCCGGCGCGGCGGATGTCGCCGAAGTCACCGGCACGATGACCGATCTGGCCGAGACGACGATCCAGCGCGCTCTCGCCGTCCTGTCCGCCGAACTCGAAGCGCTATACGGCGAGCCACGCGGACCGCACGGCGAGCGGCTCGCGCTCGGCGTGGTAGGCATGGGCAAGCTCGGTGGCCGCGAACTGAACGTGTCGTCGGATATCGACTTGATCTTCATTTATGAAGAGGACGGCGAGACTGCGGGCGGCCAGCGTTCTCCGATCGCCACCCAGGACTTTTTCACACGCCTCGGCAAACGCCTGATCGGCGCCCTCGCCGAAGTCACCGCCGACGGCTACGTGTTCCGGGTCGATATGCGGCTGCGGCCGAACGGCGATTCGGGGCCGCTCGTATGCAGCCTCGGTATGCTCGAAGAGTATTTCTACGTGCAGGGCCGCGAGTGGGAGCGCTACGCGTGGATCAAGGGCCGTCTCGTGTCCGAAGGCACGAGCGACGCGGCGCAGCGGCTACAGAAACAGCTCGACGCGATCGTTACGCCGTTTGTCTACCGCCGCTATCTCGATTTCGGCGTGATCAGCGCGATTCGCGCGCTGCATCTGCAGATTCGCCAGGAGGCGCAGCGTCGCGCGTCCATGCGGCCCGACAAGGCCGACGACATCAAGCTCGGGCGCGGCGGCATCCGCGAAATCGAATTCAGCGCGCAGGTATTCCAGTTGATCCGTGGCGGCCAGGACGCGGGCTTTCGCGTGCGGCCGACCCTCGCCGTGCTGCGCCATGCGGCGACGCACGGGCTGATCGACACGTCGGTCTGCGTGAAGCTCTCGCAGGCTTATCGTTTCTTGCGCGAACTCGAACACCGTCTGCAATACCGCAACGACGCGCAAACCCATGCCATGCCGGTCGCGCCAGAGGAGCGCGCGGCGCTCGCCCACGCCATGGGCTGCGACGATTACGCCGCGCTGATGGCGAAGCTCGATGAGCATCGCGAGTTCGTCGAACAGCAGTTCGATCAGATTTTCGCCGACAAGGTGAACGGTCGCGACGGCTGCGGTGCACCCGAAGACGGCGCTGCCGCATGGGTCTGGAGCAGCGCACTCGCCGACGACAGCGCCGACGAAGTCCTGCAGGCGCGCCTGATCGAACTCGGCGTGGCCGAGCCGGGCGAACTGCTCGCGCGGCTGCGCGCGGTATGGCAGTCGTCGCGCTACGCGGGGCTGGCCGAGCGCAGCCGGCAACGCTTCGACATCGTCGCGCAACGCGCGCTCGAAGCCGCGCGCACGCTGGAGCCTGCCGCGCGGCGCGGCGATACGGTGGCGCGCTTCTTCGACCTGCTGGAAGCGGTCAGCCGGCGCGGCGCGTATCTGGCGCTGCTGACCGAATATCCGCAGGCACTGCACCGCGTGCTGTCGGTGCTCGGCGGATCGCGTTGGGCGGCCGGTTATCTGATCCGCCATCCGCAATTGCTCGACGAGTTGCTCGACGACGAAGCGATGGATAGTCCGTTCGACTGGCCCGAATTCAAGCGCACCTTGCGCCTGCGTCTGGCCGCCGCCGACGGCGTGGAACAGCAGATGGATCTGCTGCGCCACGCGCACCAGGCCGAGGTGTTCCGCATTCTGCTGATCGATCTGGCCGGCAAGCTGAGTGTCGAGCATGTAAGCGACCGGCTGTCCGAACTCGCCGACGCCGTGCTCGACGTCACGCTCGAAGCGGTCTGGAAGCAGTTGCCGAAGCGCCATCGCGAAGTGCCGCGTTTCGCGGTGATCGCGTACGGCAAGCTGGGCGGCAAGGAGCTGGGCTACGCATCCGACCTGGACGTGATCTTTCTCTACGACGACACCGACGACGCCGCAGCCGACGTCTACTCCACCTACACCCGGCGCCTCATCACCTGGCTTACGACAGCGACCGGCGCGGGCACGCTGTTCGACGTCGACTTGCGGTTGCGGCCGAACGGCGAGTCGGGCCTGCTCGTGACCGATCTGGATGCGTTCCGCCGCTACCAGTTGCGCGAGGGCGACGCGGCCAATACGGCGTGGGTATGGGAACACCAGGCATTGAGCCGCGCCCGTTACTGCGCGGGCGACGCAGAGATCGGCGCGAAATTCGAGGCCATCCGCGAACAGGTGCTGACCACGCCGCGCGAAGCGGCACCGCTCGCCAAGGAGATCGTCGAGATGCGCGAGCGCGTCGGGGCGGGGCATCCGAACCATACGGCGCTGTTCGATCTCAAGCACGACCGCGGCGGGATGGTGGATATCGAATTCACCGTGCAGTACTGGGTGTTGCTGCACGCGGCGAGCGACCCCGAGCTGATCCGCAACACCGGCAACATTGCGCTGCTGCGGGAAGTGTCGCGCTTCGGCCTGATGAGCGAGGCGGAAGCGGAGACGGTCGGCGCGGCATATCGCACTTACCGCAAATTGCAACACAAGCTGCGGCTGGACGGCATGGAGAAGGCGCGCGTCGAGCCGGCGCTGGTGGCCAACGAGCGTGAAGCCGTGCTCGGGTTGTGGAAGCGCGTGTTCGGGTGAGGGCGCGCGGATTGATCGGCTCGCGGCGACGGGGGGATGCCCCCCGGCTGATCAGCAATTAGGCTGCCAGCATTTCCTTCGCGTGCTTGCGGGTGGTCGGGGTGATCTCCAGGCCGCCGAGCATCCGTGCCACTTCTTCGATGCGGTTCGCCTTGTCGAGCGAAGTCACGCTGCTGACCGTGCCGCCTTTGCCATTGCCCGCTTTGGCCACCTGGAAATGGTGGTCGCCGCGCGCGGCGACTTGCGGCAAATGCGTGACGCACAGCACCTGGCGCTGCTGGCCGAGCTGATGCAGAAGCCGCCCGACTACTTCGGCGACGCCGCCGCCGATGCCGGTATCCACTTCGTCGAAAATGAGCGTGGGTGTCGGGCTGGCGGCGCTGGCGATTACCGCTAACGCGAGGCTGATACGCGCCAGCTCGCCGCCCGAGGCGACCTTCGCGAGCGGCCGCAGCGGCACGCCTGCATGACCGGCGACCCGGAACTCGACCTGTTCGAGCCCGTGCGCGCCACCTTCGGGCAGCGGCACCAGCGCGACTTCGAAGCTGCCGCCTTTCATCGACAGTTCCTGCATGCCCGTGGTGACCGCCGCGCCCAGCGCCTTGCCAGCCTTGGCGCGCGCCTTCGACAGTTTCTTTGCCTCGGTCAGGAAGGCTTCTTTGGCTTTGGCCTCGGCGGCGTGCAGGCTGTCGAGGTCCGCGGCGGCGTCGAGCGCGGCCAGTTGCGCGCGACGCGCCTCGTGTTCTTCAGGCAGCGTTTCCGGCTGCAGACGGAATTTTCGCGCGGCCGAATGCAATGCATCCAGACGCTTTTCGACCTGCGCCAGCCGGTCCGGGTCGAGTTCGAGCTTTTGCGCGTAATGGCTCAACGAATAAGCCGCTTCCTGCAACTGGATTTCGGCCGGTTCCAGCGCGGCCAGCACGTCGTTCAAGGCCGGATCGATCTCCGCCAGATCGCGCACCTTCGACACGATCGAGGCCAGATGCGTGATCATGGCCTCGTCCGATTCGGACAGCGCGCCGAGTGCGCCTTGCACGCCGTCGATCAGATTGGCCGAATGCGACAGCCGCCGATGCTCGGCGTTGACCTCTTCCCACTCGCCCGGCTGCGGCGCGAGCTTGTCCAGTTCGGTGAGCTGCCAGGCGAGGCGCTCGCGTTCCAGTTGCAGTTCACGGTCACGCGTCTGCGCATGCTCCACCGCCTGAACCTTCTCGCGCCATGTGCGCCATGCCCGCGTGACGATGGCCGCCGTGTCGGACAGGCCGGCGTGGGTGTCGAACAGTTCGCGTTGCGCGTCGGGGCGCATCAGCAACTGGTGCGCGTGCTGGCCATGAATATCCACCAGCATTTCGCCGACCTCGCGCAACTGCGCGAGCGTCGCCGCCGTGCCGTTGATGAAGGCGCGCGAGCGGCCGTTGGCATCCACCACGCGCCGCAGCATGACGGTGCTGCCGTGATGGCCGTCGGCGCCGATTGTGCCGAGCGCCTGCTCGTCGAGCCAGTGCTCGACCTGCGCATGCGTTTCGAACTCCGCGGTGATGTCCGCGCGGCTTTCGCCCGTGCGCACGACGTTCGCATCGGCACGGGCGCCGAGCGCGAGCGCCAGCGCGTCGATCAGGATCGACTTGCCGGCGCCGGTTTCGCCGGAGAAAACAGTGAAGCCGCTGTCGAATTCGAGATCGAGCGCGGCGACGATGACGAAGTCGCGTATCGAGAGGTGGCGAAGCATGGAGGTCGTCTGGTGAGCTGGGTAGTCAGGGTTCGGCAGCGGCGGCGTTCGCGTTCCGGGTGTCCTTGCCGCTCAGGGCTTGGGGTCTTCTTCGTGCGACGGGTATTCGTTCCAGTGCAGCTTCTTGCGCAGCGTGGCGAAGTAGCTGTAGCCGACCGGATGCAGCATCGGCACCGTATGACGCGAGCGGCGCACTTCGATCGTGTCGCTCAGTTCGAGCGAGGTGAACGACTGCATGTCGAAATTGACGTTCACTTCGCGGCCCGAGACGATCTGGATGCTCACCTTGGAATCGTCCGGCAGCACGATCGGACGGTTCGACAGCGCGTGCGGCGCGATCGGCACCAGCACGATGCCCTGCAACTGCGGATGCAGAATCGGCCCTTGCGACGACAGCGCGTAAGCGGTCGAGCCGGTGGGCGTGGCCACGATCAGGCCGTCCGAGCGCTGGTTGTACATGAAGCGGCCGTCCACCGAGACATGCAGTTCCGCCATGCCCGAGAAGCCGCTGCGGTTGACCACTACGTCGTTGAAGGCCAGTGCGTGATAGATCGGGTTGCCGTCGCGCATGATGCGCGCTTCGAGCAGCACCCGTTCTTCGCGCTCGAAATTGCCGGACAGCATTTGCGGCACGATCTCGCGCATGTCGGAGATCGGAATGTCGGTAATGAAGCCGAGCCGCCCATGGTTGATGCCGATCAAGGGCGTGCGATACGGCGCGAGCTGTCGGCCGATACCGAGCATCGTGCCGTCGCCGCCCAGCACCACGGCCACGTCGGCGCGCGCGCCGATCTCGGCGGGACGCAGCGCCGGGTAGTCGGTGACGCCGATCTCGGCAGCGGTGTCGGCTTCGAACACGACCTCGAAGCCGCGCTTCGCGATGCACAAGGCGAGCGCGGTCAACGGCTCGGCGATACCCGGCGTATTGTTGCGCCCGACGAGCGCGACGGTCTTGAACTGGCTGGTCACTTGCATGCCGGCATTACACCATAGGTAGGGCCTGAAAAGAACCGTAGACAGACCCGGTGACGGGCCGGCGCGCGCGGGCCGCCAGCGCCTCTCGCGATTATCGTTAGAATGGTGAAGCCTTGATGACATGCGCGCCGGCTAAAGTGCGGCGGGGTGCCGCCAGCCGGGCCGCCCGGAAGGCGGCCCGCAAGGTGCTCCGCAACGCGCCGGACTGAACGCCGGCCAATGATGTGCCGGACCGAAGGCAACGTGCCGCAGCGGCAAGCGGTGGCGCGTTCGTCAGGGATGGGCGCCCCTAGCGCTCGCGGTAGTCGTGCCATTGAGCTAAAATTTTCCGTCATGCTAGATCCTCGCGCACAAACCCTCCTCAAAACGCTGATCGAGCGCTACATCGCCGAAGGTCAGCCGGTCGGCTCGCGCACGTTGTCGCGCTATTCGGGCCTCGAATTGAGCCCCGCCACCATCCGCAACGTCATGTCCGACCTCGAGGACCTGGGGCTCGTGATCAGCCCGCACACTTCCGCGGGCCGCATTCCCACGCCGCGCGGCTACCGCCTGTTCGTGGACACCATGCTGACGGTGGAGTCCGCCGCGGACGAAGAAGCCGTGATGCGTACCGTCAAGACCACGCTGAAGGCAGGCGAACCGCAGAAAGTCGTTGCTGCCGCGGCGAGTGTGCTGTCCAACCTGTCGCAGTTCGCCGGCGTGGTGCTCACGCCGCGGCGCAGCCACGTGTTCAAGCAGATCGAGTTCATGCGTTTGTCCGACAAACGCATTCTGCTGATCATCGTCACGCCGGAAGGCGATGTGCAGAACCGCATCATGGCGACCCAGCGCGATTTCTCGCCGTCGCAACTGGTCGAAGCCTCCAACTACATCAACGCGCACTTCGCGGGCCTCTCGTTCGACGACGTGCGCCGCCGCCTGCGCGAAGAAATCGACGAACTGCGCGGCGACATGACCACGCTGATGCACGCCGCCGTCACGGCCAGCACCGACGAAGCCGACACGGGCGAGACCGTGCTGATTTCCGGCGAGCGCAACCTGCTCGAGGTTGCCGACCTCTCGTCGGATATGGCGCGCTTGCGCAAGCTGTTCGATGTGTTCGACCAAAAGACCAGTCTCCTTCAATTGCTCGACGTGTCGAGTCACGCGGCGGGCGTGCAGATTTTCATTGGCGGCGAGTCGAATCTCGTGCCGATCGAGGAAATGAGCGTGGTCACCGCGCCTTACGAGGTGAACGGCAAGATTGTCGGCACCCTGGGCGTGATCGGACCGACCCGCATGGCCTACAACCGCGTGATTCCGATTGTGGACATTACCGCGCGCCTGCTTTCCCTCACGCTCAGCCAACAGTAAATAGCTTTCTTTTCGACTCCTCGCCGCGCCGGTTCCTGCCGCAAATAATGCGTCACGGCGCGCGGCTTGCCAATTGGCCGAATGGCCAGGGGTGTCCGGCGGACCGGTGCATGAAGCACGCCGCTATAATGGTTCCCACTTGAACCGCCACTCCGCCTAACCGGTTACTTCTGCTGCCTATGCGCTTCGACCTCGAGCGGCCTTCACAGAACGCCACATCACACCGCGTCGCCGTGCTCCTGATCAATCTCGGCACGCCCGACGCGCCGACGCCGCGTGCGGTTCGCCGCTATCTCGCGCAGTTTCTTTCCGATCCGCGGGTGGTCGAAATTCCGGCGCTGCTCTGGCAGATCATCTTGCGCCTGTTGATTTTGCCGTTCCGCGGCCGCGCCTCCGCCAAGAAATACGCCACAGTGTGGATGCCCGAAGGCTCGCCGCTGCGCGTGTACACCGAGAAGCAGACGGAAGCCTTGCGTCATCTGCTGCAACTGAACGACTACACGGTGCTCGTCGATTACGCGATGCGTTACGGCACGCCGGGCATTCCGGCCATGCTGAACCAGCTCAAGCTGGCGGGCGCCGAACGCGTGCTGCTGATGCCCATGTATCCGCAGTATTCGTCGTCCACCACGGCCACCGCGTTCGACGACGCCTTTTCGGCGCTCAAGCGCATGCGCAATCAGCCGGAAATCCGCACGGTGCGCCAGTACGCCGATCATCCGGCCTACATTGCGGCGCTCGCCGCGCAGGTGCATCACTATTGGCATCAGCACGGCCGGCCGGATTTCGCCTCCGGTGACAAGCTGGTGCTGAGTTTCCACGGCGTGCCCAAGCGCACGCTGGATCTTGGCGACCCGTACCACGAGCAATGCCAGCAAACCGGCGCGCTGCTGATGCAGGCACTCGAACTGACGCCGGTGGAATGCCGCATCACGTTCCAGTCGCGCTTCGGCAAGGCCGAGTGGCTGCAGCCGTACACCGCACCCACGCTCAAGGAGCTGGGCTCGGCGGGCGTGCGGCGCGCCGATCTGTTTTGTCCTGGCTTTACGGCCGACTGCCTTGAAACCATCGAGGAAATCGGCATGGAAGTGCGCGACGAATTCCTGCACGCGGGCGGCCAGGAATTCCATCGGATTCCCTGCCTGAACGCCTCGCAGGCGTGGATTGCCGCGCTAGGCGAAATCGTCGCGCAGAATTTGCAGGGCTGGCCGGTGCAGGCGCTACCGGTGCCGCACACGACAGGAGCTTGAGCAGGCTCATGAATTACAGGATTTCAACGGAAGCGGGCGCCAAGTTGCGCATCGACAAATGGCTGTGGGCGGCGCGCTTCTTCAAGACGCGTTCGCTCGCGGCGGCGGCCGTCGAAAAAGGACATGTGCGCATTGACGGCGCCAGCGTCAAGCCGGCCAAAGACGTGCGGGTCGGTGACCTGGTCGAGATCGAGATCGAACGGATCGTGTGGCAAGTGGAGGTGCTGGGCATGTGCGACGTGCGCGGCCCGGCGAGTGTCGCGCAAACGCTTTATGCGGAAACCGAAGAGAGCAAGGTGAAGCGGCAGGTCGAACAGGAGCGGCGCAAGACGTATCGCGAGCCGGCGGCCGCATTACACGGCAGACCGACCAAGCGCGACCGGCGCACTATCGACAAACTTTCAGGTGGGGATTGAACAGCTGTTCCATGGTCGCGTGCACGCCACCATATTCGGTAGTGTGATCGTTGACAGCCCCGGACATGCAGATGGTCGTGGTGCCCGCAATCAGAACCAATGCGACCACCGAGATTGCAAAGGTCAGTTTCACGGTACTCCCCTCGGGAAGGTTCAGGATAAAGACGGGCGAATCGGGTGAAATTGCAAGATATCGGAAAGGCTTACGTCAGATTAGGGTTAACGCGTCTTTTCCGATGCTTTGTTGGAGCATAGGCCACTTGCCGCCCGCACTCAATCTCAATCTGATTGCGTCGCATTAATGGTTGTAACCAGGCATTTCCGCTGCCCGGCCGTGGTGCGAAAAGATCCGGGAGAACCGCTTGAAATGGTTCTTTCCGGCCTCATCTGCCGTGTTGATTTGCGGTGACTCGCGAAGTTGTCTGTCGCGATTTTGCAACGCACAAACCGCACCAGGCTTGATGCGCTGCCGCCGCCCTCGGCTTTTACCTCGCTTTCACTTTTTAACGACTTTCAGCGACATGGAAAACACGCAAGAGAACCCGACGAGCCAGAATTCCAAGCCCGCCGACGAAACCGCGCGCCAGGCCGCCGAGGCCGCGGCACCTCAGCAGGAAGCCGCTGCGAACGCGGCGACCGACTCGCCGGCAAGCGCCGAGCAAGCGGCACTGGCCGAGGCTCAGGCAAAGATCGCCGAGTTGCAGGAAAGCTTCCTGCGGGCCAAGGCTGAGACTGAAAACGTGCGCCGCCGCGCTCAGGAAGACGTCGCCAAGGCTCACAAGTTTGCGATCGAGACTTTTGCCGAGCATCTGCTGCCGGTGATCGACAGCCTCGAAGCAGCTGTCGCCCATTCGACCGACGATCTGCCGAAAGTGCGCGAAGGCGTCGAACTCACGCTGCGCCAGCTCACTGGCGCGCTGGAAAAGGGTCGCGTCGTCGCCCTGAATCCGGTTGGCGAGAAGTTCGACCCGCATCGCCATCAGGCCATTTCCATGGTTCCGGCCGACCAGGAGCCGAACACCGTGGTGGCCGTGCTGCAAAAGGGCTTCGTAATCGCCGATCGCGTGCTGCGACCGGCACTCGTGACCGTCGCGGCCCCGAAGTAAGCGCGACGAGGCGTTCAGAAGCCGTTTAGTCTGGCAGGCGTCGCCATGGCCAATATTCCCGTCGACGCCACCGCGTTCGCGGCCTTCGAGATGCAGGCGCTGAGCGCGGAGTCATTCGACGCCGGGCTCGCCGGAGCGGGCGATGAACTGGCCGTGGTGTTTTTCTGGGGTCTCGACTGCTTTAACTGCGAGATTGCCAAGAAGGCCATGCTGGCGCAGCCGGACGCGATTCGCGCTCTCGGTCTCAAATGGTTTCACAGCAACGTTTACGAGCATCGCGAACTGGGGCGGCGCTTCACGCTGCACGGCGTGCCCACATGGTTCTTTTTTTACCGCGGCAAGCGGCTCGGCCGGGCAACCGGCTGGCATGGCCTCGGGCAGTTCCAGGCCGCGGTTGCGGCCGCACGGGAAAAAATCCGGGTGGCTGGTGCTGCAAAAACCGCCGGCCCGCAAGCCGATGGAACAATTTCGGGCGAAAGTTCGCCCGATTGAAAAAAATTAAAGACCGCATCGTAAAAGAGGTCTTGAAAACGATGCGGACGCACTTATGTTGAGTGCAGGTAGGAATTGAGAGCGGATCGCCTTACCGCCAGCAGGGCAAACAAGGCGCTTCCCGCAGCGATCAAAGTCAGGAGATTAGTAAAAATGGGCAAAATCATCGGCATCGACCTCGGCACGACCAACTCGTGCGTGGCGATCATGGAAGGCAATTCGGTCAAGGTGATCGAGAATTCGGAAGGCGCGCGCACCACGCCGTCGATCATCGCTTACATGGAAGACGGCGAGATTCTCGTCGGCGCGCCTGCGAAGCGTCAGTCGGTCACGAACCCGAAGAACACGCTGTACGCGGTCAAGCGCCTGATCGGCCGCCGCTTCGAAGAAAAAGAAGTGCAGAAAGACATCGGCCTGATGCCGTACAAGATCATGAAAGCCGACAACGGCGACGCATGGGTCGAAGTGCGCGATCAGAAGCTCGCTCCGCCGCAAATTTCGGCTGAAGTGCTGCGCAAGATGAAGAAGACCGCTGAAGACTACCTCGGCGAGCCGGTCACGGAAGCCGTGATCACGGTTCCCGCGTACTTCAACGACAGCCAGCGTCAGGCCACCAAAGACGCAGGCCGCATCGCCGGTCTGGAAGTGAAGCGGATCATCAACGAACCGACCGCAGCCGCTCTGGCATTCGGTCTGGACAAGGCCGAAAAGGGCGACCGCAAGATCGCGGTGTATGACCTGGGCGGCGGCACGTTCGACGTGTCGATCATCGAAATCGCCGACGTTGATGGTGAAATGCAGTTCGAAGTGCTGTCCACGAACGGCGATACGTTCCTGGGCGGTGAAGACTTCGACCAACGCATCATCGACTACATCATCGGCGAGTTCAAGAAGGAACAGGGCGTCGATCTGTCGAAAGACGTGCTCGCGCTGCAGCGCCTGAAGGAATCGGCTGAAAAGGCCAAGATCGAGCTGTCGTCGAGCCAGCAAACCGAAATCAACCTGCCGTACATCACAGCCGACGCATCGGGTCCGAAGCATTTGAACCTGAAAATTACGCGTGCGAAGCTGGAAGCGCTGGTTGAAGAGCTGATCGAACGCACCATTGAACCGTGCCGCGTGGCCATCAAGGACGCAGGCGTGAAGGTCGGCGAAATCGACGACGTGATTCTGGTCGGCGGTATGACCCGTATGCCGAAGGTGCAGGAAAAGGTTAAGGAATTCTTCGGCAAGGACCCGCGCCGTGACGTGAACCCGGACGAAGCCGTGGCCGTTGGCGCCGCGATTCAAGGCCAGGTTCTGTCGGGTGACCGCAAGGACGTTCTGCTGCTCGACGTGACCCCGCTGTCGCTCGGCATCGAAACGCTCGGCGGCGTGATGACGAAGATGATCAACAAGAACACCACGATCCCGACCAAGCACGCACAGGTCTACTCGACGGCCGACGACAATCAGGGTGCCGTGACGATCAAGGTGTATCAGGGCGAACGCGAAATGGCAGCTGGCAACAAGCTGCTGGGCGAGTTCAACCTCGAAGGCATTCCGCCGGCACCGCGCGGCACGCCGCAGATCGAAGTGAGCTTCGACATCGACGCGAACGGCATTCTGCACGTCGGCGCGAAAGACAAGGCGACCGGCAAGGAAAACCGCATCACGATCAAGGCGAACTCGGGTCTGTCCGAAGCCGAAATCGAGAAGATGGTGAAGGACGCCGAAGCGAACGCGGAAGAAGATCACAAGCTGCGTGAGTTAGCCGATGCCCGCAACCAGGGCGACGCGCTGGTCCACAGCACGAAGAAGGCGCTCACCGAATACGGCGACAAGCTCGAAGCTTCCGAGAAGGAAAAGATCGAAGCCGCGCTCAAGGACCTCGAAGAAACGCTGAAGAGCGGTTCGAGCGACAAGGCCGCGATCGAAGCCAAGATCGAAGTGGTGGCCACCGCCTCGCAGAAGATGGGCGAGAAGATGTACGCCGACATGCAGGCTGCGCAAGGCGCGGAAGCCGCGGCAGCAGGCGCGGCGGGTGCGGGCGGCGCGGGTGCATCGGCGGGTGGCGCGAGCCAGCAGCAGGACGACGTGGTCGACGCCGAGTTCAAGGAAGTCAAGAAAGACTAAAGCCAGGTCGCATTTCGACCGTAAAGCCGCACACAGCACTGTGTGCGGCCCGGCTGCACAAGGGATTGCGTCCAACCGGGCGACATGAACGTGCGAAAGCGGTTATCGCGCCTGGCGAGCCTTTTGGGGCTCTCCGGGCACATTTGTTTTATGGAGGGCGTTGTTTTCAGGCCATGTTGAAAGGGCATGAAACAGCGGCCGGACGAGTCGTTAGACTCCAGCATTCAAGAGGAGCCACCGCGTCGCATTGCGCGAGTGGCGTTGAACCGATATGGCGAAACGGGATTACTACGAGGTTCTGGGCGTCGCAAAGAACGCGAGCGACGACGAAATCAAGAAGGCTTATCGCAAGCTCGCGATGAAGCACCACCCCGACCGCAATCCGGGCAACAAGGATGCGGAAGGGCATTTCAAAGAGGTGAAGGAAGCCTATGAAATGCTGTCGGACTCGCAAAAGCGTGCCGCGTACGACCAGTACGGCCACGCGGGCGTCGATCCGAACATGGGCGGTGCCGGAGCGCAAGGCTTTGGCGGTTTTGCCGACGCATTCGGCGATATTTTCGGCGACATCTTCGGCCAGGCAGCCGGTGGCGCCGCGCGTGGCGGTGGCGGCCGCGCGGGCCCGCAGGTGTACCGCGGTGCCGATCTGCGCTACAGCATGGAAATCACGCTCGAACAGGCCGCACACGGCTACGACACGCAGATCCGCGTGCCGAGCTGGGTCTCGTGCGAAATCTGTCACGGTTCGGGTGCCAAGCCCGGCACCAAGCCGGAAACCTGCCCGACCTGTAGTGGTTCGGGTTCGGTGCGGATGTCGCAGGGCTTCTTCAGTATTCAGCAAACCTGCCCGAAGTGCCACGGCACCGGCACCTACATTCCCGACCCGTGCGGCCACTGCCACGGCGCGGGTAAGGTGAAGGAAACCAAGACGCTGGAAGTGAAGATCCCGGCAGGTATCGACGACGGCATGCGTATCCGTTCCGCCGGCAATGGCGAGCCGGGCATCAACGGTGGCCCGTCGGGCGATCTGTACGTCGAAATTCATATCAAGCAGCACTCGGTGTTCGAGCGCGACGGCGACGATCTGCATTGCCAGATGCCGATTCCGTTCACTACCGCGGCGCTCGGCGGCGAGATCGAAGTGCCGACCCTTGCGGGCCGCGCCAGCTTCACGGTGCCGGAAGGCACGCAATCGGGCAAGACGTTCCGTCTGCGTGGCAAGGGCATCAAGGGGCTGCGTTCGAGCATTGCCGGCGATCTGTACGTGCACGTGCAAGTCGAAACGCCGGTCAAGCTGACCGAGCCGCAGCGCGATTTGCTCAAGCAGTTCGAAAAGGCGCTGGTCGAGGGCGGTTCGCGGCATAGCCCGCAAAGCAAGAGCTGGTTCGATCGGGTGAAGAGCTTCTTCGATTAATGACAGTTTGATTTTGGCGGTAAGCATGACGGCAGATGAGCACGGCGCGGTTTTCGCATTGCTCGACGATTGCGACGCGTTGCCGGCGCGCCCTTCGAGTCGTCTGTACACGGGGTTTGTGCAGGAATGGGTGTGTGCGGATGCCGCGCAACTCGAAGCCGTGTGCGAGCGCGTGGCTGCGGAAACCCTGCGGGGTTTGCATGCCGTCGTGCTCGCCGACTATGAGTTCGGGCGGGATCTCCTCGGCGCCGAGGCGCATTGGTCTCTGAAAACGCAGCGTGGCGATGCCACGCTGCGTTTTTTATTGTTCGAACGTTGCGAGAAGCGTTCGCGTGAAGAGGTCGACGCGTGGCTCACGGCACGCGACCAGGGCGCGGTCGAGCCATCGGTGGCGGGCACGGCCAACGTGCGCGCGAGCGTCGATCCGCTGCAGTTCAACGCGGCGATCGACGGGGTCCACGCAGCCCTGCGCGCGGGCGATTCCTATCAGGTCAACTACACCTACCGGCTCGGCTTCGACGTGTTCGGCTCGCCCGTCGCGCTATATCGGCGGCTGAGAGCGCGCCAGCCGGTTCGCTACGGTGCGCTGATCGCGTTGCCGGACGGCGATTGGGTGTTGTCGTGCTCGCCGGAGCTCTTCGTCGAAAAGCAGGGCGAGACGTTGCACGCGCGGCCGATGAAAGGCACCGCGCCGCGATCCGACGACCCGGCGGCGGACCGGCGCGCTGCCGAATTCCTGGGCAACGATCCTAAAAACCGCGCCGAAAACGTGATGATCGTCGACCTGTTGCGCAACGATCTGTCGAGGGTGGCGCAGACGGGCTCGGTCAAGGTGCCGGCGCTCTTTTCGGTTGAGCCGTATGGGACGGTCTGGCAGATGACGTCCACTGTGCATGCGGCGTTGCGGCCCGGCACGTCGTTCGCCGGGATACTGCGCGCGCTGTTTCCCTGTGGCTCGATCACGGGCGCGCCGAAGCATCGCACGATGCAATTGATCGATGAACTCGAGAGCACGCCGCGTGGGCTCTATACCGGCGCCATCGGCTGGCTGGATGCGCCCTCGGCGGTTGCGGATGCAACGGGTGCGGGCACATCCACACCGGCTGCGAACGAAACCGCCTGCGGTGACTTCTGCCTGTCCGTCGCGATCCGCACGTTGACGCTGAGCCGGTCGGCGCAAACGGGGCAACTGGAAGGCAAGATGGGCATCGGCGCGGGGATCGTGCTCGACAGCGTCGCCGCCGACGAATACGCGGAGTGTCAATTGAAGGCCCGCTTTCTGACCCATGCCGAGCCGGGTTTCGAACTCTTCGAAACAATGTATGCGACGCGCGAAGAGGGCGTGCGGCATTGGTCGCGCCATCTTGCGCGGCTCTCGTCGAGCGCGGCGGTACTCGGCTTCAAACTCGACGATACGATCGCCAACGCCCTTCGCGCGGAGATCGCGGCGAAGTGCGCGGCGCTGCCCGCACAAACTCCGCATCGCATGCGGCTCGCGTTGAGCAAGGACGGTACGGCGAACATCACCGTGGCCGTGCTGACGCCGCTAGCCGACTCCACTGTCGGCGTGTTGCTCGGACCCGATCACGCCTTCCCGGCAACCGACGCCTACGACTTGCTGCTGCGTCACAAAACCACTCGCCGCGCCGAATACGATCGCGGCTGGCGCGAAGCCGAAGCGAAGGGCGCGTTCGACACGCTGTTCTTCAACGGGCAGGGCGAATTGACCGAAGGTGGCCGGTCGAATGTCTTCGTGAAGTTGGCTGGGCGCTGGTGGACGCCGCCGCTTGCGTCGGGCGTGCTGCCAGGCGTGATGCGCAGCGTTTTGCTCGAGGAGGCGTCGGGTCTGCAGGCGGCCGAACGTGTGCTCACCCGGACCGATCTGCAAAACGCCGAAGCGCTGATGGTGTGCAATGCACTGCGAGGCGCGCTGCCGGCGCGGATCGTGGACTGAGAGAGGCGCGCCGCCACGGGCTGGGACAGGTCGACCGGTCGCCGAAGAAAGACAACCGGCCTTGTATGCGTTTGAACGCGATATCGGATACGCGCCAAAGCGACCGACAACGGGCACGAAACGGCCCGTTCCGCTCGATCCTCTAACGCTCGAAACTCAGAACGTGTGCTCCGGCCCAGGGAACGAGCCGTCCTTCACGGCAGCGACATAAGCTTCCACGGCCGCGAGAATACTCGGCTGCCCCTGCATGAAATCCTTCACGAAGCGCGGCCGTTTGCCGGGGAAAATGCCCAGCATGTCGTGCAGCACCAGCACCTGACCCGAACAATCCAGTCCCGCGCCGATACCGATCGTCGGAATGCGCAGTTGCTTCGTGACGTCGCTTGCGAGCAGCGTCGGGATCGCTTCCATCACGATCAATTGCGCGCCGGCCGCCTGCACGGCGAGCGAGTCGCGCAGCAACTGCGTCGCGCCCGCTTCGGTCTTGCCTTGCACCTTGAAGCCGCCGAACGCATGCACCGATTGCGGCGTCAGGCCGACGTGAGCGCACACGGGAATCGAGCGCTCCACGAGGAAGCGCACCGTGTCCGCGAGCCATTCGCCGCCCTCGAGCTTCACCATTTGCGCGCCGGCGCGCATCAATTCAACCGAGCTTCTGAATGCCTCGTCCGGCGTGCCGTAAGTGCCGAACGGCAAGTCGGCCACGATCAGTGCCGCGGGCCGCGCGCGCGCCACGCTAGCCGTGTGATACGCGATGTCGGCGAGCGACACGGGCAGGGTGGTCGTCTGGCCTTGCAGCACGTTGCCGAGCGAGTCGCCGATCAGCAGCACGTCGACGCCCGCGCGGTCCAGCAGCGCGGCGAAGCTCGCGTCGTAACAGGTGAGCATGGCGATTCTTTCGCCGGCGTCGCGCATTGCCTGCAGTTTCGGCACGGTGATAGCGTTCCGGCTCGCTTCCTGCAAATAGGTCATGGGTCAATCCGTTGAGAAAAAAGAGGTGGCCACGCCGCTCAGAGCGACGTGCCTTTGACAAAGAATTCCTTGCGGCCGCGCATGGTTTCAATGCGTTCTGCGAGCAGCGCAAGGTCCGCGTCGGAGTCGAGCGGATTCAGGTGTTCGGCGTTGACCGTTAGCACGGGCGTGCGGTCGTAGTGATAGAAAAACTCGTTGTACGCATCGCACAGGGCGTGCAGATAGGCGTCGGAAATCTGCAGCTCCATCGGCACGGCGCGCTTCTGGATACGCGCGAACAGCACCTCAGGGCTCGCCTGCAGATAGACGACGAAGTCCGGCGCCGGCGCGCTGGCTTCGATACGCGCGGCAAGCGCGCGATACAACTGCCACTCGTCTTCCTGCAGCGTCAGACGCGCGAAGATGTCGTTCTTCTGCGTCATGAAATCGGCGATCAGCGGCGTGCCCGACACGTGCGCCGCGCTTACGTCCTGAGCCTGCTGCGCGCGTTGCAACGCGAAGTGCAGTTGTGTGGGTAACGCGTAACGCGCGGTGTCGCGGTAAAAACGTTCGAGAAAAGGATTGTCCTGCGGCCGTTCGAACAGTTCCTGCATCGACCAGCGCTGCGCAAGGCGCCGTGCGAGCGACGTCTTGCCGACGCCGATCGGCCCTTCGATCGCGAGATAGCCGAACGGCGGCCGCAGTTGCGGTGCCGTGACGGTGAGCGGCGATGAATTCATTCGCAGGGGCCCTTGCCGGCAGTGCCTTCACCGGCGGTCAATGCATTGAGCATAGGACACTGGCAAGGCCCTTTCACCTTCTCGATGCGCTGATCGCTCACGCCGCTGAGCAGCGCCTCGGCGCGGCCATGTTGCGGAATGACCAGTGCGGCGTCGATCTCGACGAGCGGCACCAGCGCGAAGGCGCGTTCAGTCAGGCGAGGATGCGGCACGATCAGATCGGCTTCGTCGATCGATTGATCGCCGAACAGCAGAATGTCCAGATCGAGTGTGCGCGGTGCGTTGCGAAACGGCCGCTCACGGCCGAACTGATGCTCGATCTTGTGGCATAGCGCAAGCAGATGCCGCACGGGGAGCGTCGTATCGACCTTCACGACGCAGTTGAAATAGTCGTCACCGCCCGCGTCGATCGGGGCAGTGCGATACAGGCTCGACTTGGCGAGCACGGTGATGGTGTGCTGTTGTGCGAGGCACACCACCGCGTCTTTCAGGGTCTGGCGCGCGTCCCCGAGATTCGCGCCGAGGCCGAGATAAGCAACCGTCATGGCATAACTTCCTGCAACTATCGTTCGACGGCAACAGCCAACGCTGTGTCAGTCTTCGTGCGAGCCATTATGGCCTGCTTCGTCGGCTGTGCGTTCGGCTGGCGTGCCGCCCTCCAATCCGTCGCCCGGCTTGCGGCTTCTCGCGCCACTGCTGCGCCGCCGTCGTTTTCTGGGGCTTCGGTCCTTCCCGCCTTGCGTGAGCAATGTCTCACGTGCGGCGATGTCTCCGTCTATGAACTCCGTCCACCACGCACCGACCGACTCATCGAGTTCGCCCGATTCGCAGCGCAACAGGAGGAAATCATACCCCGCTCTAAATCTTTGGTGTTCCAGCAGCTTCAGCGCGCTTCTTCCCGAGCGTTTCTCGAGGCGTAACTGCAGACCCCAGATCTCGCGCATATCCGATGAGAAGCGCTTGTGGATCGCGAGTTTCTCGGTCTGCATGTCGAGCACCTCGTCCATTGCGCGATGCAGTGCGGGGACCGGATATTCGCCGTTCGCTTCGAATTTTTGCCAACGCTGCTGCACGTCGTGCCATAACAACGTGGCGAACAGGAAGCCCGGCGACACCGGTTTGCCGGCGCGCACGCGGGCATCCGTGTTGTTCAACGCAAGCGTGATGAATTTCTCGCCGATGGGTTGTTCGAGCACCACGTCGAGCAGGGGCAGCAGGCCATGATGCAGGCCTTCCTGCCGGAGGCGTTTCAAACACGCGAGCGCATGGCCGGAGAGCATCAGCTTGAGCATCTCGTCGAACAGGCGCGCCGCAGGCACGTTGTTGATCAGATCGGCCATGTTGGCGATCGGCTCGCGCGTGCTGTCCTCGATCTCGAAGTCGAGCTTCGCCGCGAAACGCACCACGCGCAGCATGCGCACCGGATCTTCGCGGTAACGCGTGGCCGGGTCGCCGATCATGCGCAACAGACGCGCGCGCATGTCGGCCATGCCGTTGTGATAATCCAGCACGGTTTGCGTGGCCGGATCATAGTACATCGCGTTGATCGTGAAGTCGCGGCGCGTGGCGTCTTCGTGCTGCTCGCCCCACACGTTGTCGCGCAGCACGCGGCCGCTTGCATCAACTGCATGGGTGCGGCGATCGAGTTCGTCGCGCTTCAGGCGGCGCGGCGGCGCCGCGTCTGCCGCGGGTGGATCGACCAGTGCGCGGAACGTGGAGGTTTCGATGATTTCCTGCCCGAACTGCACGTGCACGATCTGAAACCGCCGACCGATGATGCGCGCGCGGCGGAACAGCTTCTGCACCTGTTCAGGCGTGGCATCGGTCGCGACGTCGAAGTCTTTCGGTTTGAT
Organism: Burkholderia sp. WP9; assembly: GCF_900104795.1. Taxonomy (NCBI): domain Bacteria; kingdom Pseudomonadati; phylum Pseudomonadota; class Betaproteobacteria; order Burkholderiales; family Burkholderiaceae; genus Burkholderia; species Burkholderia sp. WP9. The sequence continues at coordinate 2,925,341 of NZ_FNTG01000001.1, read as the reverse complement.
GCCGAGCAGCAGGTCGCGCACCGCACCGCCGACGATGAACGCGCGGTGCCCGGCCTGTTGCAGACCCTCCGTCACGCGAATCGCGTTCCGCGAGATGAGCGACTGGTCGATGCCGTGCACGTCGTGCGGAATGATGACCGGCACGTCCGGGTCGCGTACGGTTTTCGCGGGCACGCTGGCGCGGGTGGGCTTGCGGCGCGCTTTGCTCGCGCCTGACGGCGTGCGCGCCGGCGCGTTGCCGGTGTCGTCTGCTTCGGCTTCGGCGGGCAGGGTGTCGTCAGCGGGTGCCGCGTCCTGGCCGAATAGCTTGCGGATAAATTTTTTGATCACGAGGGTTGGAAGAGTTCGAGGATGCGCCAGCCTTTGGCCTGCGCATGGGCGCGCAATGTGTCGTCGGGATTGGTCGCGATCGGGTCCGTGACTTTTTCGAGCAGCGGGATGTCGTTGTGCGAATCGCTATAGAAATAGCTGTGCTCGAAGTCGCTCCACGTCTTGCCGAGCGAGGCGAGCCACGCTTCGGTGCGCACGATCTTGCCTTCCTTGTAGCTCGGCGTGCCGGTGGGGCGCCCGGTGTACGGCGAATGCGGCTCGCCGTCGACGGTTTCCGCTTCGCAGGCGATCAGCGTGTCGACGCCGAATGCCTGCGCGATCGGGCGGGTGATGAATTCGTTGGTGGCGGTGACCACGCAGCACAGGTCGCCGGCTTCCTGGTGCTGCTTCACCAACTCCTGCGCCACGGGGAAGATCGCCGGCTTGATGACTTCGTGCATGTACTGCGCGTGAAAGTCGGCGAGCTGCGCGCGCGTGTACTTCGACAGCGGCGTGAGCATGGCGATCAGATAGGCGTGAATGTCGAGCCGGCCGGCTTTGTAGTCGGCGAAAAAGCGGTCGTTTTCACGGGCGAAATTTTCGGCGTCGACCATGCCGTGTTTCACCATGAAGCGGCCCCATTCGTGGTCGCTGTCGGTGGGGATGAGCGTGTGGTCGAGGTCGAAGAGTGCGAGGTTAGCCATGGGGGCCTATTTTACTTGAAGCGGCGGATGAAGCGGATGAGGTCGCCGAGTTGGGCGCGGCACGCCGTTCTTCGGCGTCCGGCGAGGCCAGCATGGTGCGCAACAGTGGCAGCGTGACCGCGCGTTTCTGTTCGAGCGAAAAGCGGTCGAGCGCGTCGAGCAGCGCCATCAGACTCGGCATGTCGCGGCGAAAATGGGTGAGCAGGTAGGCCGGCACGTCGTCGGCGAGCATGATGCCGCGCTCGCGTGCCGCGTGTTTGAGGACTGCGGCCTTGCCTTCGTCGGGCAGCGGCGCGAGATGGAACACGAGGCCCCAGCCGAGGCGCGTGCGCAAATCCTCGCGCACCGTCATACCGATGGGCGGCGCGTTGCCCGCGGCGACGAGTGCGCTGGTGGGATGCGCGCGCACTTCGTTGAACAGGTTGAAGACGGCGATTTGCTGTGCGGCGGAGAGTGCGTCGCAATCGTCGATCGCATACAGGGCGACGCGCGGGTCGAAGCTGAAGGCGGCGAGACTGCTCTGCGGGCCGGCGAAGCGCGCGTGCCCCGGCGACGCTTCGTGCACCAGCGCCTGCAGCAGATGCGTGCGGCCGCTGCCGGACTCGCCCCAGATGTAGAAGGTGCGATCGGCGACCGGGCCGGCGGCGAGCGCGTTCTCGAGCTCGCGCAGGCGCGTGACCAGCTCGGCGTTGGCGCCGGCGAAGAAATTGTCGAATGTCGATGGCGGCGGGGTGCCGAGATCGAGCGTCAGTTGACGAAGCACAGTAGGTTAATGCCGAAAATGAGGCCAAGCCGCAAATGGCCCGTCACGCGGGCCGGAATAGTCAACAAGCAGTCAGTTCTTATAAAGCGTGCTCGCCAGATAGCTTTGGCGCAACTCGCGCATGGCGACCGACAGGATCGCGCTGACGGGCAACGCCAGCAATACGCCGAAAAAGCCAAAGAGCTGCCCGAACGCGAGCAATGCGAAAATCACCGCGAGCGGGTGCAGGCCGATCCGTTCGCCCACCAGACGCGGCGTGAGAAAGAAGCTCTCCAGGATCTGGCCGACACCGTAAATCAGCGCGACCGCGCCGAAGCCGTACCAGTCGCCGAATTGCAGCAGCGCCGCGAGCAGCGCCAGCGCGAGACCGGTGGCAAACCCGATGTACGGGATGAACACCGCGAGCCCCGTGAAGATCCCGACCGGCAACGCGATCTCGAAGCGCGCGAGGCTCAGCGCAATCGCATAGTATGCGGCGAGCACGCCCATGACGAGCAACTGGCCGCGCAGATATTGCGACAGCATCTGGTCCATGTCGCGCGCGAGTTGCAGCGTCTTGTCGAGCCAGCGGCGCGGCACCACGATCTGTATGCGGGCGAGCATGCGGTTCCAGTCGTACAGCAGGTAGAACAGCACGAGCGGCACCATCACCACGTTGCCGACCACCGTCATCATGACATTGCCGCTCGTGCGGATGGAGGTCCACGCATACATCGCCACCGTCTGCGCGCTGCCTTCGAGCTGCCCCATCACGAGATCGCGGATACTGGCGAAGTCGAGTGAATCGGCGAGGCCCAGCATGGCCAGCTTGGGTTGCAGCCAGGCGTTCACGTGCGCGAACAGCACGGGCACCTGCTGCCGCAACTGCGGCCCTTCTTTCTGGATGACGGCGAGCACCAGCAGCACGAGCAAGGTCATCAGCAGCGTGAAGAGCAGCATCATGAGCAACGCCGCAAGACCGCGCGGCACGCGCCGGCGCACCATCCACGCGACGCCCGGCTGCAGAATGTACGCGAGAATCGCACCGAGCAGAAACGGCGTGAGAACCGGACTCAGCAGCCAGAGCAGTATGCCGATGCCTAGCGCAATGGCAAGCCAGGTGAAGGCGCGGCGCTGGACAGGTGTCGGAATCGAGGAGTTCTCTTGCAAGGTTGTTTCCCAGGTGTCGTTCAGGACCGGATGATTCAAATTCCAGCCAGTCGGCCGGCATCGGGTAAAATCGCATTTTACCGACCTTCGAGCTCGTCCCCATGAATCAACCGAAATCCGCCCCGAATTCAACTGGTTCGGCCCAAGGGTTGTCGTATCGCGACGCCGGCGTGGACATCGACGCGGGCGACGCCCTTGTCGACGCGATCAAGCCCTTTGCCAAAAAGACGATGCGCGATGGCGTGCTGGGCGGCATCGGCGGATTCGGCGCGCTGTTCGAAGTGCCGAAGAAGTATAAAGAGCCGGTGCTCGTGTCCGGCACCGACGGCGTCGGCACCAAGCTGCGCCTCGCCTTTCAACTGAACAAACACGACACCGTCGGCCAGGATCTGGTGGCGATGAGCGTGAACGACATTCTCGTGCAAGGCGCCGAGCCGCTGTTTTTCCTCGACTATTTCGCTTGCGGCAAGCTGGACGTCGGCACGGCGGCAACGGTCGTCAAGGGTATCGCGCACGGCTGCGAACTGTCCGGTTGCGCGCTGATCGGCGGCGAGACGGCGGAAATGCCGGGCATGTACCCTGACGGTGAATACGATCTGGCCGGTTTCGCGGTCGGCGCGGTGGAAAAGAGCAAGATTATCGACGGCAGCACGATTGCCCCGGGCGACGTGGTGCTCGGTCTGGCTTCGAGCGGCATCCATTCGAACGGTTTTTCGCTGGTGCGCAAGATCATCGAGCGCGCGCAGCCTGATCTGAACGCGGATTTCGACGGCCGCTCGCTCGCCGACGCGCTGATGGCGCCCACGCATATCTACGTGAAGCCGCTGCTGGCGCTGATGCAGCAAGTCGCCGTCAAGGGTATGGCGCACATCACGGGTGGCGGGCTGGTCGAGAATATTCCGCGCGTGCTGCGTGAAGGTTTGACGGCTGAGCTGGACCATCGCGCCTGGCCGCTGCCGCCGCTGTTCTCGTGGCTGCAAAAGCACGGCGGCGTGGCGGATGCGGAAATGCACCGTGTGTTCAACTGCGGTATCGGCATGGCCGTGGTCGTGTCGGCTGCGGATGCTGACGCTGCAATCGGTTTGCTGTCCGCCGCCGGCGAGCAGGTCTGGAAGATCGGCGTGATTCGCGAAAGCGCGGCCGGTGAGGCTCAGACCGTAGTGGTCTAAAGGCTTCGGAGTCTGCGCGGCGCGCTTTCAGAGTGCGCCGCGCGGGTCCGACGCTGCAAGGCTCAATGCCTCAGATGCAACGCTTCACAGCCCAGCTTCACAGCCCCGCTTTGCAGCCCCGTCTTACAGCTCCGCTTCACAGCCACCCTTCACATCAACGCTTCAATCGCCTCAAGCACCCGCGCTGTCGCGTGCGGATCGCAGCAATCCACCACCACTCGTTCCGTCATGCTGCGCAGCCATGTGAGCTGCCGCTTGCACAATTGCCGCGTTGCAAAGACCCCCTTGTCGCGCATGGTCGAATAATCGACCGCGCCATCCAGATATTCCCAGACCTGCCGATAGCCCACGCAACGCATGGACGGCATCTCGGGCAATAAGTCGCCGCGCTCGCGCAACTTCACGACTTCATCGACGAAACCGCTGGCCAGCATCGCATCGAAGCGCTTCTCGATCCGCGCATGCAGCACACCACGATCCGACGGCTCCAGCGCGATCGGCACGAAGCGCCATGCGGCGGCGGCGTCATCCACTCGGGCCGGCGCGGCCAGCAAGGCGGACATGGCCTGCCCGGTCAGCATGTAAACTTCCAGCGCCCGCTGAATGCGCTGTGAATCGTTCGGTGCGAGGCGCGCGGCCGTCACGGGATCGATCGCGGCAAGCCGGGCGTGCATGGCCGGCCAACCCTCGCGTGCGGCGTCGGCATCGAGCGTGGCACGCAGGTCGGCGTCGGCGGCAGGCAGATCGTTGAGCCCCTGGGTGAGCGCCTTGTAGTACAGCATGGTTCCGCCGACCAGCACCGGCAAACGCCCGCGAGCGTGGATCTCACTGGTCAGCCGCAAGGTGTCGGCGCGAAATTGCGCGGCGGAGTAGGCGTCGGTCGGATCGACGATATCGATCAGATGATGCGGCGCCACCGCGCGCTCTTCAGCGGTTGGCTTGGCGGTGCCGATATCCATCTCGCGATAGACCAGCGCCGAATCGACACTGATGATTTCCACCGGACGCCGCGCGGCCAGCGCCAGCGCGGCGGCGGTCTTGCCGGACGCGGTCGGCCCGAGCAGGCACGGGACCGTCGTGGGTGTGCGTGAAGTCATAGGCCAGGCGGTCGCGTGTCGCGGCAGCGTCACGTCACTGACCACGCATGAACAGCCGATCGAGATCGGACAGCGTCAACTGATACCACGTAGGACGTCCGTGATTGCATTGATCGGCACGCTCGGTCGCCTCCATCTGACGCAGCAGCGCGTTCATTTCATCGAGCGTCAGGCGCCGGTTCGCACGCACCGCGTGATGGCACGCGAGCGTGCCGAGCAGTTCGTGCTGACGTTCGGTCAACACGCGCGAGCCGCCAAATGCATGCAGGTCGGAGAGGACCGCGCGCGCCAGCGCCTGCAAATCCGCGTCTTTTAGCAACGCCGGCACGGCGCGGATCGCGAGCGTGGTCGGCGACAGCACGGCGAGGTCGAAACCGAGTGCGTCGAGCGTGTCGCGCTCTTCTTCCACGGTGCCGATTTCGATCGGGTCGGCCTGCATCGACAGCGGGATCAGTAGCGGTTGCACGGCAATCGTGCGGTCCGCCAACGCGTTTTTGAACTGCTCGTACAGAATGCGCTCGTGCGCGGCGTGCATGTCGACGATCACCAGACCGTGCGCGTTCTGCGCCAGCACGTAGATGCCGTGGATCTGGCCGAGCGCGAAGCCGAGCGGTTGCTCGTCGGCGGCGTGGAAAGCGGGCGTGGAGTACGGCGCGGACGCGTTATACGGCGACGGCGTTTCGCCGGCCGAATCGCGGACCTCGAAAAGCGTGGCGCCTTCCGCTGTGCCGGCATGCGTGTCTTTGCGGCCGAAGAGCGCGTCGTAGAACGCGAGCGGTTGGGCAACCGGCAGCGTGCCTTGCGTCATGCGGGCCTGACGCATCCAGGTATTGCCGGACTGTGGCGACGATCCGAAGCCGCCTGCTGTACCGCTTGATCCACCACCGAAACCGCTACCGAAACCGCCTGCACCCGCACCGGGGCTGCCTCCGCCGATGCCCGCACCGCCGAGCGGCGTCGCGCCGAACGAAGCCGGCCCGCCAGCGGAGGGCGCCAGATGCGCCGCATGCCCGCCCGCTGTCGTTTCCGGCGACGCGCCCGCATGCCGCGCCAATGCGCGCTGCACGGCGTGGAACACGAACTGGTGGATCGAGCGCGAATCGCGAAACCGTACTTCGATTTTCGACGGATGCACGTTCACATCGACCGCTTCAGGCGGCAGATCGAGAAACAGCACATAGGACGGGTAGCGCTCGCCGTGCAGCACGTCTTCATAGGCGGCGCGAACGGCGTGCGTGAGTAGCTTGTCGCGCACAAAACGGCCATTGACGAAGAAGTACTGCTGATCGGCGCGCCCGCGGCTCGCGGTCGGCAGGCCCGCACAACCGTAGACCGCAAGCGGGCCGGCGGATTCGTCGAGCGGCAGATGCGCCGTGGCAAACGTGTCGCCGAGAATCTTCGCGACCCGCACGGGCGGCTCGCTGGCGTTCCAGTGTTCGACGGCCTTGCCGTTATGCAGCACCGAAATCGCGACATCCGGCCGTGCCAGCGCCGCGCGGCGGATCTGTTCGAGGCAGTGGCCGAGTTCGGTCTGCTCGCTCTTCAGAAATTTGCGGCGCGCCGGCGTGTTGAAGTACAACTCGCGGACTTCGATCGTGGTGCCTTGTGTGCCCGCTGCGGGGCTCAGCACGCCGGTTTGCGCATCCACGCGCACCGCGTGCGACGCGTCGGCCGTGCGGCTCGTGATGGTCATCTGCGCGACAGATGCGATCGAGGCCAGCGCCTCGCCGCGGAACCCCAGCGTCGCGACGGCTTCCAGTTCGGCAAGCGAGCGGATTTTGCTGGTCGCGTGGCGCATCAACGCAAGAGCGAGTTCGTTCTCGGGGATGCCGCAGCCGTCGTCGGTGATCGAGATGCGCTTCACGCCGCCTTCGTCGAGCAGAATGCGCAGCGACTGCGCGCCCGCGTCGAGCGCGTTTTCCAGCAGTTCCTTGACGACCGACGCCGGTCGCTCGACCACTTCGCCGGCGGCAATCTGACTGATCAGTTGATCGGGAAGGGGCTGGATCGCGCGCAACGGGCGTGGTGCGGGCGCGGCGGCGGAAACCGCGGTCGCGGCGTCGAGGCCGGCTGGCGTTTCGGAGAATTCGGACATGGCGAAATTATAGCGATTCGGCGCGGCAGGCTCGCGGTGCGCTCGAGCGCACCGAAGCGCGGGAGATTTTTAATCGCCACCGGGCACTTTCTGTATCATGACGCGGTCAATTTGCCGCGGCGAGTGAGCGTTTGCCGCCATCGCCAGCTGGTCTGCTCATACGGCCATTTCCGCCACCGTCACATTCGCTTAATAAAGGATTCTCTTTGGACACGTTGCTACATTTCGTCAACCTTGTCTTGCACATCGACAAGTTCCTCGGAGACTTTATTCACGTGTACGGCGCCTGGGTCTACGCGGTGCTGTTTCTGATCGTGTTCTGCGAAACCGGGCTCGTGATTCTGCCGTTTCTGCCGGGCGATTCGCTGCTGTTCATCGGCGGGGCTTTCTGTGCGACCGGAGAAATGAACATTGGCTTGCTGATCGTGTTGCTGCTCGTGGCGGCCATCAGCGGCAATACCGTCAACTACATGATCGGGCGGGCCATTGGGCCGCGGGTGTTCAATTCGCACATTCCCTTTCTCGAGCGTTTTCTCGATCGCAGCGCGCTGCAGAAGACGCACAACTTCTACGAGAAGCATGGCGGCAAGACTATCGTGCTGGCGCGTTTCATTCCGGTGGTGCGCACCTTCGCGCCGTTCGTTGCGGGTGCATCCGAAATGACGGTGAGCCGGTTTCAGTTGTTCAATTTTGCCGGCGCTTTTTTCTGGGTATTGCTGTTGACGTTGCTCGGTTATTTTTTCGGCAACATTCCGTTTATCCGTCAGTATCTGAATGTGATCGTACTGGTGGGTATCGGTGCTGCGGTTGTACCGGTCGTGCTCGGCGCGTTGTGGAAGATGATGCGCAAGAACGCATCGAATGCGGGAAGCCGCTGAGGTTTTGCCGCAGGGTTAGTCCGATAAAAAACGGCGTCGCGAATCTCGCGACGCCGTTTTTGTTTGGTCTTTCTGAATCGCACGGAATTGACAATTAACAATTGGCAACGCGATTAATTGCGCCGTGTCAGCCGGTGGCGATTCTCGTCGCGCGGCAACACTCAGCTCACTGCACGCGGCGCCAGTGGCGTTTCCGGCGTCGGGTAGCCGGCTTCCTTGAACGTCTGGATGATCGCGCGGTTGGTGTCGAAGTAGACCTGCCAATAGCTCTCATTGTGCGTGTAGGGCCGCACGCAGAGCAGGGGGCCTTCCGGCGTGAAGCCCAGCACTTCGATGTCCGGCGCGGGACTCTCGGCCACGTTCGGAATTTGCGTGACAGCCGCCTTCAGCCGGTTCATCGCATCCGTCGGATCGACGCCATTGGCGATCTTCGCTGTCAGCTCGACGCGGCGCACGGGCAAGAGGCTGTAGTTCGAGATCGTGTCGGAAAAGATCTTGTTATTGCCGACGATAGTCGTCACGTTGTCCGGCGTCACGATGGTGGTGCCGAACAGACCCAACTCCGAGACCGTGCCGGTCACGCCGCCCGCGGTGACGAAATCGCCGACCTTGAACGGCCGCAGCACCTGCATGAATACGCCCGCGGCGAAGTGGGCAAGCAGGCCGCCCCAAGCGGTGCCAATCGCAAGGCCGAGGCCGGCGAGCAGCGCGGCGAACGAAGTGGTCTGTACACCGAATACCTGCAGGATCGCGAGGATCAGCAGCAGATTCAGCAGTGCGCCGAGAATCGAGCCGAGATAATGCGCCAGCGTGGGATCGACCCTTCCGTTGCGCGCCAGCACCTTGCGCAGCAGGCCAATGATCAGGCCGATGAGCCAACGGCCGACGATCCACAGGACGATCGCCCCGACGACCTTGGTGCCGAGGTCGATGCCCCGGGTCATGATGAAGACGCGAACGGTTTCGAGATCCAAGATGTTCCTCGTTGGGTAAGTTGCCTTCGACTGATTGAACAGCGGTGGTGCAATACAGCGGCAAATGCCCGGCGACGGGCGCAAACGGTAACACTCGGTGTTCGGAAGTTATAGGCGACGGCGCGCGCATCCGCAAGGACCGTTCCAGTTCCCTGATGGCTCGTCCGGGCTTGTCTGGCGGGAGAAGTCGGCCGCTTTGGCGGACGCGTTCGCAGCGATTGTGATTGGTGCGCGCTACATCGGCAGATGCGATTTCGAATACGGCGACGTTTGAATGACAAGGGTTGCGCCGGTACTGACTTTCGCGAAGTGCGAGCGGCGTGCCACATGGCGCCAGGCGAGCGCGACGATGATCGCGAGCCAGTATGCGCAGGCGCGCTCGAAGAACGCTATCGATGTGCTGAAGTGGCCATAGCGGCTCTGCGAGTCGGCGAACACCAGGAAGGTCAGCGCGGCATCGAGCAGGAACGCGACACACGCCAACGCGCCGAAAATGTGTGAACCATCGAGCGACGCGCCAGCTATGCGGCGGTTGCACAGATGACAGACGGCCAGCACGAAAGCCAGCAGAGCCAGGTTCGAGAGGAGATCGAACAGAAAATTGGTCATATGGGTGGAATGAAAGCGCGGGGCTGCGGTGTTGCCAAAGCGTCTGCTTACGCAGAGTCACAGCGTGTCTTGCTGGACCGGCGGCGATCATTGCACGTCTTTATGTCTCAATAAATGTTCAGGTTCGGAGTCCGTTGTTTCCTGGTTGAGCCGTGAAATTGGCTACGGAAAATGCCGGTGAAGTCATGCGAAATGGCGGCAAAGGCTGTCGGAAATATCCTTTGATCACGTGTTCTCACGTAGTTAGACATTGCCTCGCCTCATTGCAGTCTCTCTCGATCGACACGCGCTTCGCAAGCCACGCTAACCGGCTCAGCGAAGCGGCGAAAGGCGTCGCTTCGCGGCACGCGTACCCAGACGCCGGAAGCGCTCCTTCTTATGCTCTTCTTCGAAGTGGGCAAGCGACGGTTTCACCAGATCGCTGCGCGACACGATGCCGATCAGTCGCCGTGTGTCGACGTCGTCCACGACGGGCATGCGCTCCAGACCGTGAACGGCGAGCCGTGTTGCGACGAGGCGGCAGGTTTCGCCCGGCAATGCGACCACGGGTGTGTGCGTTCCCATCAGTTCAAGCAGCGTTGCCGCGGCGTGCTTGATGTCGCGAGCGGCACTCATGCGCTCAAGGGTCGCGCGGTCAATAACCCCAGTCACCGCGCCGTCCCGAATCACCGGATAGGCTCGATGCTTTTGCGCCGGGCCGAAGTGTCGTGCAAGCGTTTCGTCGATAGTCGCGTGTGCGTCGATCGTTTCGACGTCACGCGTCATGACCTCGTCGACGTAGTGGCGCTCCAACGGATCGACACCATATTCGCGGTAGATGTGATATCCACGGCGCGCGATTTTTTCCGTCATGATCGAGCGGCGCATCACGACTGTGGCAAAGCCGTGCGCGACCAGTGTGGCGGCGAGTAGCGGCAATAGCGCGTTGCTGTCATGGGTCAGGCCGAACGCGAACACGATTGCGGTGAGCGGAGCGCCCAAGGTCGCGCCGAGCGTGGCTGCCATGCACACGAGCGGCCACAGCGCCGGATCGTTGCCCGGCATCAGATGGCTCAACACTACGCCGAGCCCGGCGCCCAGCATCAGCAGCGGCGCAAGCACGCCGCCCGAGGTGCCCGAGCCGAGCGCGACGACCCACATGACGGCCTTCACGAGCAGTAGCGCGAGCGCAACCTGAAGCGCCAGATGCAGATGCAGCAGGTCGCCGATGACGTCGTAGCCGACACCCAGCGCGCGCGGCTCGATAAAGCCGCCAATTCCGACGACGAGTCCGCCGAGCGCGGGCCACCACATCCAATGGATACTGAGTTTGCCGAACAGATCTTCGGTCTTGTAGAGCGCGGCGGAGAGGCCCGTTGCCAGCGCGCCTGACAGTAAGCCGGCGATCACGCAGGTGAACAGCGACAACGCGCCGGGCGGCGCCGTTTCGAGCGGAAACAGCGGCCCCGCGCCGAACAGTGCGCCGCGCGCGAAGCCTGCCACCGCGCAGGCGAGCGCGACCGGCAAGAAACTGCGTGGCCGCCATTCGAACAACAGCAACTCGACCGCGAGCAGCACTGCCGCGACCGGCGTGCCGAACACCGCGGTCATGCCGGCTGCGGCGCCGGCGACCAGCAGCGTTTTACGCTCCGCCGCGCTCACGCGCACGCACTGCGCGATCAATGAACCCAAAGCGCCGCCCGTCATGATGATGGGACCTTCCGCGCCGAACGGCCCGCCGCTGCCGATCACGATGCCGGATGACAGCGGCTTGAGGATCGCCACCTTCGGCGACATACGGCTCTTGCCGAACAGGATCGCTTCGATGGCTTCCGGAATGCCGTGGCCTCGAATCTTCTCCGAGCCGTAGCGCGCCATCAGGCCGACGATCAGGCCGCCCGCCACCGGCACCAGCACGACCCAGATGCCTAACGTGTTGTGCGCCGGCGATCGATCCGCGAAGGAAAGCGTGCCGAAGAAAAACAGGTTCGTGAACAGGTGGATCAGATTCAGCAGCACGAAAGCCGCCGCCGTACTGATCACGCCGATGCACGCCGCCAGCAAGGCGATGCCGGGCAGGCGGCGGTTTTCGGCGAAGTCGCGCTTGTGGGTGTCGGCTGTCATGATCGGGACGAGATTGAGGTGAGTGGGCAGTGAGCGGCGTGGCGCGGACTAGAGATCGATTTGCGGCACGTTGAACGCGCCTTCGAGCGACTTCAATTCGGCGCGGTGCAGCGCGGCCAGTTTGGCCAGGGTCTTTTCGCCGGGCTTTTGCAGGTGTACTTCCACCTGGCGGCGATCGGTCTCGCTGACCTTGCGTTTGACGAGGCCGAGCGCTTCGCAACGCGATACCAGTGCCACGACGCCGTGATGCTGGGCTTGCAGCCGCTCGGCCAATTCGCCGATGGTCGCCCAGTCCCGCTGCGGATAGCCTTTGATGTGCAGGAGCAGCAGATATTGCAAAGGCGTGATGCCTTCGGTTTGGGCGGCCTGTTCAGAGAAGCGTTCGAATCTGCGCATCTGATAGCGGAACTCGGACAACTGCTCGAAATCGGACTTTTCCAGTTCGCGGCGTGGGGTTTTCATTGAAGCGTGGGTTTATCGGGAAATGCGATTTATATCATAACGTGATGTATTTGGGCGTGACGATGACGCTAGTCGAGACGGGTTGTCAGGCCGCGCGCTGCGACGCTTGCTGTGGCATGCGGGGCTGGCGGTATAAACCGGAGATCAGATTCGCCTGAGTCACCATCCCCGCGAGTTCTCTCGTCTGGCTGTCCAGCACTGGAATGTGGTGGTGCCCAAAGTCAGCGAATAGCGGCACCAGGTCCGCGATGGGCGTGGTGGTGTCGACCGTGCGGACGGGAGTTGTCATCAGCGTGCCGACGGTCGGTTCTTTCGCGCGGCGCCGGCCGAACAACCGGTGTCGAAGCCGTGTGAAAACGCCCGTTTGCCGGCCGCTGCCAAGATCGGCCCGCGTGACGATACCGATCACGTGCCGCTCTTCGTTCGTGACCGGCAGCGCCTTGATGCCGTGACGTTGCAGGATGCTCCACGCAGTCGTTGCGCGCGTCTGCGCCGACACGGTGATCACGTTACGCGACATGATGTTCGCGCAGGTGATCTCGTCGAAGCTGCGCGCGTAGGTTTGCAACTGCAAGGCGCGCAGCAGGGATTCCAGATCGTCAGGTGCGATGTCGAGCAGTTCGCTTTGCCGCTTGAGCACGGCGTCGAGATCCGCACGCGTGAAGCCGGGCCGCGGCTGAGCGTCCGGATCTGATTTGCTAGCGCCTGGCCGTGCCGAATGGGGATAACGGTGGCCAGTGATCGCGTGATACACGATTGCGGCGCCGAGGAGCGCCGCGGACTGAAGCGCGATCGGCGCGAGCACGAAGCGGTAGCCGAGCGCATGCACGGCCGGTCCGCCCAGCACGGCCGTGAGCGCGACCGCTCCGGATGGCGGATGCACGCAGCGCAGCACGAACATGGCGCAGATCGCGGCGGCGACGGCGACGGGAGCCGCGTGCAGCGGATCGCCGATCCAGCTTGCGCAGGCAACGCCGACAGTCGCCGAAACAAGGTTGCCGCCGATGATGGACCACGGTTGCGCAAGTGGACTCGCCGGCACCGCGAACAGCAGCACGGCCGAAGCGCCCATGGGCGCCACCAGCAACGGGATATTCCCGCCCGAACCGAGCAGCAGATGCGTGATGGCGGCGGTGAACGCAATGCCTATCAATGCACCGACGCACGAACGCAAACGCTCCTTCCACGCGAGAGCGACGGGCGGCGGTGCGAGGCGGGCGAGCCAGCGGTTGAGGGTAGGGCGGGGCAAGGTCGGTTGCGTTGGGTGAGGTTTGTGGGCTGGCGCGAGGGTTTCAGTGGATGGGCAGCGGGGCTGCGGTGGGTGAGATTATATGTGATTGTGATATAAATTGGCGCGAGGGTAGTTGTGTGGATTGACGAGCCGTGTGAGTGACTGGTCATCACAGGCCGGGCGCGGCGGGTTTCTCGTCGCTGTGCTAAGGCCGGAAGTGATGAGCGGAAAGACGGGGGACGGGCAGAAGAGGCGGTACGGAAACCCTAAATGCCGACCGCGACGCAACGCGGGGACGCATAGCGTAAAGAAACCGTGCCGAAAAAAGAAAAGGGCTCGCACGCTGACGCGTGCAAGCCCTTGAATCTTTTGGTAGGCCGTACGGGATTCGAACCTGTGACCAACGGATTAAAAGTCCGCTGCTCTACCAGCTGAGCTAACGACCCAAAAGAGAGCGAAATTATAGCGATAGCCCCGGCGAGCTGTCAACCCATCGAGCCTACGTAAGCAATCACCACTTCAGATAGTGAAAAGCCCAGGTATCACTACCCGGGCTTTTCAGCGAGAGGCGCGCGTGGCTATGACTTCGGACACTGCGCGTTACTGCCAGCTACTTGATCTGCGAGAGCTTGCTCTGGGCCGATTGCGCGACGTCCGAGCCGCCGTACTGCGCGACGATCTGCTCCAGCGTCTTCTTGGCCGCGGCCTTCTGACCCTGCTCGAGCTGATTGTTCGCAATCGCCAACAATGCTTCAGGCGCACGCGGATGCTGCGGATATTTCTGCACCACACCTTGCCAGGTCGCCGTCGAGCCCTTGTAGTCGCGCAACGCATACAACGCGTTGCCCAGCCAGTACTGCGCGGTCGGCTGGTAAGGGCTGTTCGGAAACTTGGAGATGAAGGTGCGGAACGACGCCGCCGCATTCTTGAAGTCGCCGTTGCGGAATTGCTGCGAAGCCGCGTTGAACGACTCGGTCTCACCCGGCTGCACCTCGCCCTGGACGCCGTCCACCGTTTGCTGCTGCGGCTCGAATTTCTTCAGGCGCGTATCCAGATCGGTGTAGTAGTCCTTTTGCTGCTTTTGCAGCGTGACGAGCTGATTGCCCATGTCCTCGTTCTGTCCACGCAACGTCGCGACCTGCTGATTGAGCTGGTCGAGACGATTGGACTGATCGAGGATCGTGCGTTGCGCGGCCGACAACTGACTCGACAGGCTATCGGTCTTCGAGCGCAGATCGAGAATGGCCTGACGGGCCTGATCGTCGTCGAAGATGCCCGCATGCGCGGGCACAGCCGCGAAGGCCGTGCCTGCGACGCAGGCCGCTGCGGCAAACCGCAGCCAGGAGAAACGATGCGTCATTCGGCTCATCACCCGTTACTTACTGTTGGTATACGAGGTCGGCGCGGCGGTTTTGTGCCCACGACGATTCGTCATGACCCGTAGCTTGCGGCTTTTCCTTGCCGAGGCTCACGGCTTCCATTTGCGAGTCCGTCACGCCCATCAGCGACAGCGAACGGCGCACAGCTTCAGCACGCTTCTGGCCGAGTGCCAGGTTGTACTCGCTGGTGCCGCGTTCGTCGGTGTTGCCCTGGATCAGGACGTGGCGTTGCGGATGGCTCTTCAGGTATTGCGCGTGTTGTTGCAGCAGCGATTGGTAGTCGTCCTTCACCGAGTAGCTGTCGAAGTCGAAGTAGATGCTGCGCTTGGCGAGCGGGCTGTTCGGATCGTTCAGCGGGTCGACGTTGACCGTCGCGACATCGTTCGGGTTCGGCTGTGCCGAGACCGTGCCACCCTTGTTAGCGTTCTCGTCGAGCTTGACGCCCGAGTGACATGCGGCCAGTGCACCGACCATCAATACAGCAAAAGCGAAGCGAAGTTTTGACATCATTTGGTTACTCTCCTTGTGTTATTGCATAAACGTTATTGCATAAACGGGCCCCAGGACGGCTCGCGTACGCTGCCACCCTGAACGGACAGGACCTGCCGAGTGCGACCGTCGGTCGATACTGCGGCCAACACGCCACGGCCGTTCACCTGTGTGGCGTAAAGAATGTACTGACCGTTCGCCGCGAAGCTCGGCGATTCGTCATGTGTCGTGTCCGTCAGGCCTGTGGCGGTGTTGCCTTGCAGGTCCTGGATATAAAGCTTGAAGCCGCCGCCGACGCGCGAGATATAAGCGAGCTGTTTGCCGTCCGGGCTCACGCGCGGGCTGGTGTTGTAGCTGCCCGTGAACGTGACGCGCTGTGCGGCGCCGGCGTTTTCGCCTTGGGCCGACATCTTGTAGATCTGCGGCTGGCCGCCACGGTCGCTGGTGAAATAGATCGACTGGCCGTCAGGCGAGAAGCACGGTTCGGTGTCGATCGAGCTGCCTTGCGTGAGACGGCGCAGGCCGCTGCCGTCTGCATTGACGGCGAAAATCTGCGTGTTGCCGGTGCGCGAGAGCGCGACCGCCAGCGTACGCCCGTCCGGCGACCACGCCGGCGCACTGTTATTGCCCTTCTGGTCCGACACCACGATGCGGCGGCCCGTGGGCAGATCGTGAATGTAGACGATCGGCTTTTTCTTTTCGAACGAAACGTAAGCGACCTTGGTGCCGTCAGGCGACCATGCCGGCGAGATGATCGGCTCGGGGCTCGACAGCGCGATGTGCGCGTCCTGGCCGTCCGAATCGGAGATCTGCAACTGATAACGGCCGCCCGTCTTGATGACGTACGACAGGCGCGTGGCAAACACGCCGCGGCCGCCCATGAGCTTCGCGTAGATGTAGTCGGCAACCTTGTGCGCGCTCATGCGCAAGCCGCTTTCCGGGCTCACCAGCACGAGGCCGCCGAGGCTTTCGCCCTTGACGGTGTCGTACAGCTTGAAGCGCACTTCATATTGACCGTTCGGCAGGCGGTTCACGCTGCCCGACACGAACGCGTTGGCGCCCTTGGCCTTCCAGCTGCCGAGGTCGACGGAATCCGTTTCGGCGACCGGGGTGGAGCCCGCGTCGATGTTAGTGAATTTGCCGCTGCGCTGCAGATCCTGACGCACGATCGTGCTGACCTGCTGCGGCGAGTTCGCTTCATTGGCGAAATTCGCCGTTGCGATCGGAAACTGGGTGGACCCGACGCCCGTGACGAGGACGTTGAGTTGTGCGTTGGCGGCGCCACCTACGGCGATCAGGCACGACGCTACAAGTGTCCGCAGGCCTAGCTTGGTCATCAAACTCATGCTGTATGGATTCCCCAAAAACGGTTTTACTAACGCTTCAAGACAGCAGACAGACCCGAAAACAACTAATTCGTTCCCGAGCGCGCCCCGATGGGCGGGGCGCTGCGTTTGCTGTCGACTGACTGTCGAACTGCTGCAATCAACCGGCCGGGCGCAACGTAATCAGGAAGCTGGTCGGTGTCTTGCCATTGATGTCCTGAGGCATCGGATCAGTACGCTGGACGGCCCGCAGCGCCGCGTCGTCCCACGCTGCGTTGCCGCTGCTGCGTGAAATCGTTGCGCCAAGCAAGGTGCCCGTCGGCGAGCAGCGCACGGAGACGACCGTCTCCAGGCCGCTGGTCTCACCGCCCCACGTGATGTTCGGGCGCACTGCACGACGCACCTTGTCCGAGTAGCCCGGCGAGGTCGCCGTGCCACCCGAGCCGCTGCCCGTGCCGTTCTTTCCGAGGCCATCGCTGGTGGTCGAGCCGGTGCCGCCGGTCGCGAGGCCTTGCATCTGCGCGAGGCGTGCGCGACGTTCCGCATCCAGTTTCTTCGCTTGCGCCGCGGCGTCGGCTTGCGCTTTGGCCTTCGCGGCTTTCTGCGCGTCGGCCTTCTTCTGCGCTTCAGCCTCGGCTTGCTTTTGCTGTTCCTGCTGCTGTTCCTTCAACTGCTGTTGCTTTTGCTGCTCGGCCAATTGCTGTTGCTTCAGCTTGTTGGCCTCCTGCTGTTGCTGCTGTTGCTGCTGTTGTTTCTGTTTCGCTGCGGCAGCCTTTTGTGCCGCGAGTTGCGCTGCCTGTTCGGCCGCCAGTTGCTGCTGTCGCTTCGCTTCAGCTTCCTGCTGGGCCTGCAGCTTCTGCTGACGTTGCTGCTCGGCCAACTGAGCCTGGCGAGCCGCCTCCTGTTGCTGGCGCTTCTTTTCCTGCAGCGCGATGTCGGCCTGCTCGTCGCGCACCGGCGGGGCAGGGGCGACCGGCACGGGCGCGGGCGGTGGCGGGACGGGACGCGGGATCACCGCGTCGGGCACTTCGGTCCACAGTTCCGCTTCAGCGCCCTCAGGCGTACTGTTTTGCCACTGAATGCCGTGATACAGGAAGAATCCGAGCAGCGCGTGCATCACCAGCGCGAACGCAAAGGCTCGCCCGGTGCCGCGTTCACGCGGTGGCTGGAGCGGGTATTCGGAGTTCTTGCGGATCATTGCGATTTGACGAGCAATCCAACGCGCTTGACGCCGCGAGCCTTGAGCTCGGACATCACGTTCATCACGACTTCGTACTTCACGGTCTTGTCGGCGGCGATGACGACCGGCTGATCCGGATGCGATTGCGCGCGCTCGGCGATAAAGCCGTTCAGATCGGCCTTGGTCATGTCTTCCTGCTGCTGCGCACCCGAATCGTCCTTGTATTTGACGCTCATGTTGCCGTCCGCGCGAATGTTCACGATGACGGGCGGCGTTTGCTGCTGCGGCGCCGCGCCACCGACTGTCGGCAGATTGACGATCGACGGCGCGACGAGCGGCGCGGTCACCATGAAGATCACGAGCAGCACGAGCATTACGTCGATATACGGCACGACGTTGATGTCGGCCATCGCGCGGCGCGAGCGGCTGCCGCGCATGCTGGAGGAGCGAGAGCCTGCCATCGTGGACTCCTTACTGTGCCTGACGCTGCAGGATGTTCGAGAATTCTTCGATAAAGGTCTCGAAGCGGATCGCCAGACGGTCGATGTCGTGCGCGTAGCGATTGTAGGCAACCACGGCCGGAATCGCAGCGAACAGGCCAATTGCGGTAGCCGTCAGCGCTTCGGCGATGCCCGGCGCGACATTCGCCAGGGTGGCCTGCTGCACGTTGGCGAGGCCGCGGAACGCGTTCATGATCCCCCACACCGTGCCGAACAGACCGATATACGGGCTGACCGAGCCGACCGACGCGAGAAACGCGAGATTGGCTTCGAGCACGTCCATTTCACGCTGGAACGCGGCACGCATGGCACGCCGCGCGCCGTCGAGAATCGCGCCCGGATCGTTCAGACGCTTTTCCTTGCCCTTCAGGAATTCGCGCATGCCGGACTCGAAAATCCGCTCCAGGGCGCCGATCGTGTGGCGGTTGTTCGCGGCACTTTGATAAAGCGCCTGCAGGTCGCCACCCGACCAGAAATCGCGTTCGAAACGTTCAGTCTGCGCGCGCGCCCGACGGATCGCAAACCACTTGCGGAAGATGAAGGTCCACGACAACAGCGACAACAGCAGCAACAGGGCCATGACGGCCTGCGCCAGCAGGCTCGCATTGAGTACGAGGGAAACGATCGACAGATCTTGTGTAGTGTTCATAAAGGTTCGTTTTAACGTCCCGGAAGGGGGCGTCCGGCTGCAAGGCCGCTCGAAGCTTGCCGTGAGCAAAACGGAAGCATCGGCGATATTGCAAGCCGAACCATGCTTTGTGTTGCTTGATCGTTACGAGTTCACTGGCCCCGTAACAACGGGGTTCAGTCATTGTCCGTTGACACGCCGCTGTCGCTCACGCCCGGACCGCGCCGCAAGGCGGCAAGAACCGGCGGAGGAATCGCGGCCGGCCGCAGCGCGATGCGGTCCACGCAGCCGACCCGGATGGAACCGGTAGCAAGCAGCGTGCCGTCGCGCCACGCTTCCTGCGCGAAATCGACCGAAGCGCGGCCGAGACGCTCGATCCGGCTGACTACGTTGACGACATCGTCGAGCCGGGCCGGCGCCCGGTAATCGACCGCGGTGCTGCGGACGATGAAAATCGCCCCCGACTCTTCCGTGAGCCGATTCTGGTCGACGCCGCACGCGCGCAGCCATTCGGTGCGCGCCCGTTCGAAAAATTTCAGGTAGTTCGCGTAAAACACGATGCCGCCGGCGTCGGTATCTTCGTAGTACACGCGGATGGGCCACGTATAGCCGATTTCCGTGCCGGGCTGGCTGGTCGACATATTCATGCGGCGCATTTTACCGGAACGCACACCCCAAGGTCTGTTTCAAGATGTGCGCCCCGTCTGGCGGGCGTTAGCCGCGATGAACGGACAACGCGGAGAACGATTGCGCCACCGGCATCAGCTCGATCGTGTTGATATTGACGTGCGCCGGGCGCGTGGCGATCCAGTAGATCGAGTCCGCGATGTCTTCGGGTGTGAGCGGTTGCACGTTTTCGTACATTTTGGCGGCTTTGTTGTCGTCGCCGCGAAAACGGACGTTCGAGAACTCGGTGCCGCCGCACAGGCCAGGTTCGACATTCGTCACCCGCAGCGCAGTGCCGGCCACATCGGCGCGCAGATTCAGGCTGAACTGATGCACGAACGCTTTGGTGGCCCCGTAGACGTTGCCGCCCGCGTACGGCCAGCTGCCGGCTGCCGAGCCCAGATTGAAAATGTGGCCGCGGTTGCGCTCCACCATGCCCGGCAGTAACGCGTGCGTGACCTGCACGAGACCTGTGCAGTTGGTCTCGATCATGGTGTTCCACTCGTCGAGACTCGCTTTCTGCGCCGGTTCGATGCCGAGTGCGAGGCCGGCGTTATTGACCAGCACGTCGATTGCGGCGAAGTCCGCCGGCAGCGAGGCAGGAACGGCCTCGACGGCGGCGCGGTCGCGTACGTCGAGTTCATACGGCAGAAGCGCGTCGCCGAGTTCATCGGCGAGTGCCTGCAGACGGTCCTTGCGGCGAGCTGTGGCGACCACACGATGGCCACCCTTGACGAAGGCGCGAGCGATAGCGGCGCCGAATCCCGCGGACGCTCCGGTGACGAACACGATCATTGCTGTGGTTCCCTGGCAGGTAGGAGAGAAAGGCCCCAAGCCTACTTCCATTGCCGCGCTGCGGCAAGGGTAAACCAGCCGTACGAGAGGCTTTGGGAGGGACGCGCCGCGGCCCGCCGGCGCTGTTCCGTCAGACGTTTGCGCGCTGCACAAGGCGGCGCTGAGGGCCGTCCAGTCGGCACCTGCGGCAGCGGCCGGAAGCCGGTTGCCTATTCGATCCTCTTCCAATAAACTAACGCGCTCATCCCTGCGTGACTGGCGATAGAACCGGTTCAAGCAATCGGATTCAAGGTGGAGCAACCCACCGTGAAGCGCAGGGTGCCGTTTTGCCGTTCGCCTGGGCAGCCGTGATCCGCGCGCATTGATCTGCGCTGGCGGTGGCTGTCCTGCCTCGCGTGTGCGGCGACTCTCCATCCGCCACGTCAGGGCTGGCCCAGCCGCCAGCAGCGCTGCGTACCCTCTACGCAAGATTCGGCGCACGATCCGGTCAACCTGAACACATTCAACGGAATCCGTATGTTTGACAGAGCCCAAAGCACCATCGCCAACGTCGATCCTGAACTCTGGAAGGTCATCGAGCAGGAAAACCGCCGTCAGGAAGAGCACATCGAACTGATCGCGTCGGAAAACTACACGAGCCCGGCTGTCATGGCTGCGCAAGGCTCGCAACTCACGAACAAGTACGCCGAAGGGTATCCGGGCAAGCGCTATTACGGCGGCTGCGAGTACGTCGATATCGCCGAGCAGCTGGCGATCGACCGCGTGAAGGAACTGTTCGGCGCCGAAGCCGCCAACGTGCAGCCGAATTCCGGCTCGCAGGCCAACCAGGGCGTGTTCTTCGCCATGCTCAAGCCGGGCGACACGATCATGGGCATGAGCCTCGCGCACGGTGGCCACCTTACGCACGGTTCGCCGGTCAACATGTCGGGCAAGTGGTTCAATGTGGTGAGCTACGGCCTGAACGAAGCTGAAGACATCGACTACGATGCCGCAGAAAAGCTCGCTCAGGAACACAAGCCGAAGCTGATCGTGGCGGGCGCCTCCGCGTTTGCGCTGCGTATCGATTTCGAACGCCTGTCGAAGATCGCCAAGTCGGTCGGCGCGTACTTCATGGTCGACATGGCGCATTACGCCGGCCTGATCGCCGCGGGCGTCTATCCGAACCCGGTTCCGCACGCCGATTTCGTCACCACCACCACGCACAAGAGCCTGCGCGGCCCGCGCGGCGGCGTGATCCTGATGAAGGCCGAGTTCGAAAAGCAGATCAACTCGGCCATCTTCCCGGGCATTCAAGGTGGACCGCTGATGCACGTGATCGCCGGCAAGGCCGTCGCGTTCAAGGAAGCGCTGTCGCCCGAGTTCAAGGCGTACCAAGAGCAAGTCGTCGAAAACGCGCGCGTGCTGGCGGAAACGCTGGTCAAGCGCGGTCTGCGCATCGTGTCGGGCCGCTCCGAAAGCCACGTGATGCTCGTCGACCTGCGCGCAAAGAAGATTACCGGCAAGGCTGCGGAAGCCGCGTTGGGTGCTGCTCACATCACGGTCAACAAGAACGCGATTCCGAACGATCCGGAAAAGCCGTTCGTGACGAGCGGCGTGCGACTCGGCTCGCCGGCCATGACCACGCGCGGTTTCGGCGTCAAGGAAGCCGAGCAGGTAGGTAACCTGATCGCCGACGTGCTGGACAACCCGGAAGACGCCGCAACGATCGAACGCGTGCGCGCGCAAGTCGCCGAGCTGACCCAGCGTTTCCCGGTTTACCGCTAAGCCGCCATGCACTGCCCCTTCTGCCGTCACGCCGATACGCAGGTTGTCGACTCGCGCGTATCCGAAGACGGCGCAACGATTCGCCGGCGCCGCCGCTGCCCGGCCTGCGACAAACGTTTTACGACGTATGAGCGGGTCGAGCTGGCGTTGCCGTCGGTCGTCAAGAAGGATGGCAGCCGCACGGAATTCGACCGCCGCAAGATCGTCGCGAGCATGCAACTGGCGCTGCGCAAGCGCCCGGTGGCCGCAGACGCGATCGACGCGGCGGTTGCCCGCATCGAGTATCAACTGCTCGGCAGCGGCGAGCGCGAAGTGCGCAGCGAGCGCCTCGGCGAACTCGTGATGAACGAGTTGCGTGCGCTCGACACCATTGCCTACGTTCGTTTTGCGTCTGTCTACCGGCGCTTCGAAGACGTCTCCGAATTCGAAGACGTGATCGAAGAATTTCGCCGCGCCTCTTCTCCTCCCAAGCCTCCCCGCAAACGCTGAACGCAGTCGCATCTCGCGTTGCGTCTGAGTAGCCGTTTTTCCCTGCGTCGTTTCGCGCATCCGCATCTCCCGTTGCCGTTATGGTTCGTCGCGTGCATTTTTGCGCGGGATAGCGTCTGAGTGCCACCTGGCCATTCGGCCGATTGTTGAGCGATTTGCAAATCGCTAGATTGGCTGCATTCTTCGAATCGATCAGGGATGCAGATGAAATGGAATGCAGTCTGTCCGCCGCGACGCCGCGGCTTCACGCTTGTCGAAACGCTGGCCGTGGTCGCGCTGCTTGCCGTGATCGCCGTACTGGGTACGCCCTCGTTCGTCGCGTGGTACGTGCGCGATCAGGTCGACGCCCGTGCGAAGGCGCTTGCCTCGACGCTTGCCTATGCGCGTAGCGAAGCGTTGCGCCAGGGCGCGCGAGTCACCGTCTGCCGGACCGATGCGGCCCGGCATTGTCTTGCGGCGGGGCAGCCGTGCGGCAATGGTGTGGCTGACTGGTCCTGCGGCTGGGCGGTCCTCGCTGAACGAGGCGGATCGTCATCGCTATTGCGCGCGCAGCCTCTCTTTGCAGCCGTGAGTATCACCGGCACGCAGACGAATCTCACGTTCACGCCGCCAGCGGGGCAATTGATCGGCACCTTCCGCAGTTTTGATATCGCGCCGCGTGCGCCGTCCAAGGCCACGCAAGGGGCCACGTGGCGGCGTTGCATTCGTATTGCCGCGGGTGGTCGCGCGCGGATCGCCGAAGGCACTTGCGGAGCGGCGTCATGAACCGATACCCGCAGAACCGGTATTCGCGCTGTTGCGGGTCGGCGTGTGGTGGCAGCTCATTGATCGAGGTCATGCTGGCTGTCGCGTTAATGGCGGTCACAGCGCTGGGCTTGATCGCCGGGCAATTGTGGACCGTGCGTGAAGCCCGCGCGATGTCGATGCGCGAACACGCCGCCTGGATAGCCGACTCCGTTGTGGAGGCGACGTACGCGTCTTCCGCGGGCGACGCGGCATTCAGGCAATGGAGCGCGCGGGCAGCGGTAGTTTTGCCGCATGGCGAAGCCTCGGTGCGTGACAACGGCGGTGTGTCCTTTGCGCGTGTTACGTGGGCAGCGCTGCGCGACATGCCGCATTCCGACGATGTGATCGACAAGCCCGTGCCCTGCGGCGGAGCGGATCTTCCCGTGGGGTCGTCATGCGTAGCGCTGGCGTTTGCACAATGATGCGGCGATCGAATCCCGCTCGCGGCCACACGCTGATCGAATTCGCGATTGCCATGGCGCTGGGGCTGCTGGTGACCGCGGGTGCTGTCTCGCTATATACGGCCCAGCGCAGTGCATTCGAACACGCGAGCGATGCGATGCGGATCCGCGAATCCGGCCTCATTGCACTGACGCTGATCGGCCAGCAATTGCAAATGGCCGGCTTCGTACCCGCGGACGTCGCGCGGTACAACAGTCCCGCACCGTTGTTCGGATGCTCGGGTGGCCGTCCGACCGGCGCTGACGATAGCCTTGCCTGCGAGACCTTGCCTAGTCATTCAGACGGCGTCGCGGTCAGCTATGTCGGTGACAACGTGTCCACATGGCCGTCCTCCAGCGGGCAAACAACCGACTGCCTCGGGCAGGCCGTGACCGGCGCCAGCGCAGCGCTCGGCGACAAGGGTGTGCTGGTCGTCAACCGGTACTTCGCCAGAGTCAGTGCTTCGACCGGTGAGCCGGAGCTTTATTGCGAGGGCAACGGCAAGGCGGGGTCCGCGCAGCCGCTGGTCGAAGGTGTCGAGCGCGTGCGGGTCAAGTACTGGTTGGCCGGTGCGCTGGCTGCAAGCGACGCGTCAGCCGTGACGGCCGATCAATGGGCGAAGGTCGTCGCCGTCGATCTCTGCGTGCTCGTGCGTGGTGCGCCACGAGGACAGCGTTCGCGCTATGTCGATTGTGACGGCGTCGGCGCTCTGGCTAGCGATTCGCGTCCGCGCCAGGCGTTCTCGCGGCGCGTTGCGATACGCAATCACGCGGAGGATGGGGCGTGACGAAACGGCGAATCGAACAGCAACAGCACCTGGCAGTCAGGCGATGCGTTAGGCGTCACGATCAAGTGGAAGACTTTTCGTGCTTCAGTCGAGTGCCCCGCGACAACCGTTCACGCATTCGGCAACTCGGTGCAGTCTTACCGATCGTCCTGCTGATTTCAGCGATGATGTTGGCCACTTCCGCGGCCTGGTTCGAGACATCGATTGCGGCAGCGCGTGGCGCCACCAACGTTCGCGAATACCTGCAGGCTTTCCATGCTGCAGATTCGGCGTTGACTTTGTGTACCCGCAGTGTGATCGCGAGGGCAACCACCCAAAGCGCGGCGCCGCTGCCGACCGTATCCGGCGAACCCGTTCAATGGAAACTCGAAGCCGCGTTCGAAGCCGGCGCCGTTACGCCCGTAGCGCAATGGCCCGGATCGCTACGAGCGCCGCAATGTCTGGTCGAGGCCTGGCGTCTGGCAACTCGCACTGATGCTCGAGCGTACTTATTGACTTCGCGCGGCTTCGGCCGGACGAATGCGTCGCAGGTGTGGTTGCAGGTGGAGCTGGTAATCGATGGAGAGAAGATTGAACGTCATTGGCGCCGCGTCGCCGCGCGGCCTTTCTGATTGGAGGTGTCATGAAGCCGCATACATCCGCCTTCACGCTGCTCGAATTGATGATCACGCTGGCGATTGTCGCCGCGCTGGCCGTGTTTGCCGTGCCTTCGTACCGCAGCCATGTCGCGCGAACTCATCGAATCGATGCGGCGGCCGCGCTGTATCGCGCGGCCCAATTCGTCGAGGGAGCGTCGAGCGACAACTTGTCGGCATTGCCCCCAGGTCTCGATCAGGCGCCGCAATTCGGCACACCCGTTTATCGCCTGCATGTTCTGCCCGCCGACGATGCGAACGGTGGCTACGCGATAGAGGCGGCGCCGAGCGAATCAGGTCCGATGCACGACGACACCTGCGGCATTTTCACGCTCGATGCGACAGGATTACGTAGCAACAAGAGTGGCACAACCGGCGGTTCAAACAGCGGAACAAACGGTTCGACAACTGCTAGCGCCGATTGCTGGAATACAAGCTAGCAAACCGGCAAGACGGCAATCAGCGTCAAGCTTCAATAACCGCTATTCGTCGAGTCGGCCCTGTCGCCAGACGACGCAGCGGAATCCTGCTTCATCTGTTGCCAGATCCGATAGGCTTCCCATCCGGCAAGGGCGAGGCTGCCCCATTTGAGCACAGGCTTGGCGCCCGCTGCGACCGTTGCGCGCAGTGGCTTGGCGAGGAGGATCGAAGCGATCGAACTGATGAGCGGATACTGTTTGAGGAGGGCGCCAATGCTTCCCGCGTTAAGAAAGCTCGCCTTCGAGCCTTGGCCCACACGCATGCCACCGAAGCCCGGCAGGATGAACTTGAGCCAACTGAAGTGCGTCACTGCCTGCCGCAATTCGATAGTCGCCTGAGCGAGTTCCATGCGCTCGACATCCGCGCGCACGAGCAGCAGTTCCTTGCGCAGCGCGCGCAAATGAGGTGCGCTCAGATCTTTGGCCTGGTGGCGCTTGTTACGGAAGGCGGTATCGGAATGGATCTGGCTCATGGCGTGTCGGCGGCAGTGAAGGTGGGGCGGTAGAACGGCGCTGCAAATCGCGCGAAATTCTTAAGGAAGACGCAGGGCACGCCGTTGCGTCTTCCGGGTCACGGTTTGCGGAATACGTCGCGGTCTTTTTCGAACTCGGCAATGGTCGCCTCGAACACCATCGGGGCATTGCGCAATCCGCTGCGCGCTTTCAGCGCACAGGCTAATCCCGCAATCGCATAGACCGCGGTGATGCCGGCGAGCGCTTGCCAGCGGTAGGTGTCCCAGAATGCGATGGCGATCAGCGCCGTGAGCGCGATCAGTGCCATTGTGGCGAGCATCATGGCGGCGAGGCCGAGAAACAGCACGCCGAGCAGACGGTCCTTTTCTTCGGCGAGTTCGATGCCGACCAGTTCCAGCCGCGTTTGCAAAATGGCAAACACGGAACCGATTATGCGGCGCAAAGGACTATGTTCTCCGCGCTGCGATTGTGTGTCGATCGTCATGGCTGTGGGCGTTGCGCGTGAAGGCCTAACCGGCGCGCACGCGCGCCAGAAGAAGCGGACCGGCCAGGCTTGCGCCGGTCAACTCGATTCGCTGATGCGCCGGACGGTTAGGTCCGACGCCGTCGCCAGTGTTACTTGCGGTTGATCAACAGCCCAAGCAGCACGCCGGCGCCCGCGGCGATGCCGATGGATGCCCACGGGTGCTCGTGCACGTAGTCGTCGGTGGCGCGGGCCGCTTTCTTACCTTTTTCGACCACTACGACCTGAACGTCAGCCGCTTTTTCCCTGGCCTGCTTCAGGCGCGTCAGCGCCGTTTCACGAAGTTCCGAAGCGCGCTCGCCGGTGGCGCTCGCGGCTTGTTTCAGCAGATCTTCAGCGTCCGCGAGGACGGTTTTGATATCCGACATCAATCTCTCCTTGTTGACTTCCGACATTGACAGCTCCCCTTCGTCTCACGCCACGCGTGAATCGTAACCAAAGAAACGGCCGCTGGCGAGCGCAGGGCTCGGTTGGTTCACAACTTCGCACGAACCGTTCCCGGTTGAAGCATAACGACAAAACCCCCGCCGCCAGCACAATATGCGGCAAAGTTTGCCTAGAATGGAGTTGATCTGTCCCGCAAAGTTTCCACTAAATCAGTGAAAATTACAAAAACGCATAAAGTAGTGACGCGATGTTCGTTCGTCACACACCGTCGCTCCCGTATGCTTTATCTTTGCGGGGCGCCGTCGGTGAATGCTGTCGCGGCAATGTCCAAACCTCTAGGAGATGCATGATGAGTCTACGTCTTGGCGATATCGCGCCGGATTTCGAACAGCAGTCGAGTGTCGGCCCGATCAAATTCCATGAATGGCTGGGCGATAGCTGGGGCGTGCTGTTTTCGCATCCGGCTGACTTCACGCCGGTCTGCACGACCGAACTGGGCTTGACGGCGAAGCTGGCTGATGAATTCGAGAAGCGCAATGTGAAGACCATCGCGTTGTCGGTCGACAGCGCCGAGTCTCACAAGGAGTGGATTAAAGACATTAACGAGACTCAAGCCGCCAATGTCGGCTTCCCGATTCTCGCTGATGGCGACCGGAAGGTTTCCGAGCTGTACGACATGATCCATCCGAATGCGAACGAAACGCTGACCGTCCGCTCGCTGTTCGTGATCGACCCGAAGAAGAAGGTGCGGCTCATCATCACCTATCCGGCCAGCACGGGCCGCAACTTCGACGAAGTGCTGCGTGTGATCGATTCGCTGCAACTCACCGACAATCACTCGGTCGCGACACCGGGTAACTGGAAGCAGGGTGATGACGTGGTGATCGTCCCGTCGCTGAAGGACGAGGAAGTCATCAAGCAGAAATTCCCGAAGGGCTACAAGGCGCTGCGCCCGTATCTGCGCATGACGCCGCAGCCGAACAAGTAAGCGGCGGTGAGTGACAAAGCGCGCCATGCACTGCGGCGTGCTGCGTCGAACAAAAAAAGCCAGTTCATATGAACTGGCTTTTTTATCGTGTTGCGCAAACGCCCCCAACGGCCGGCGGCATCAGCGCACCGCAGGTTTCAGAAGAAAGCCTGAATGCCCGTTTGCGCGCGGCCAAGAATCAGCGCGTGAATGTCGTGCGTGCCTTCATAAGTGTTCACGACTTCCAGATTCACCAGATGCCGCGCCACGCCGAACTCGTCCGAGATGCCGTTGCCGCCGAGCATGTCACGTGCGAGCCGCGCAATGTCCAGCGCCTTGCCGCATGAATTGCGCTTCATGATCGAGGTGATCTCGACGGCCGCGGTGCCTTCGTCCTTCATGCGGCCAAGTCGCAGCACGCCTTGCAGTCCGAGCGTGATTTCGGTCTGCATGTCGGCGAGCTTCTTCTGGATCAACTGGTTCGCGGCGAGCGGCCGGCCGAACTGTTTGCGATCCAGCACGTACTGACGCGCGGTATGCCAGCATGCTTCGGCCGCGCCGAGCGCGCCCCAGGCAATACCATAGCGCGCCGAGTTCAGACAGGTGAACGGACCGCGCAAACCGCTGACTTCCGGGAAACGGTTCTCTTCCGGCACGAACACTTCGTCGAGCACGATTTCGCCGGTAATCGACGCACGCAGGCCCACCTTGCTGTGAATAGTCGGCGCCGACAGGCCCTTCCAGCCCTTCTCGAGAATGAAGCCGCGAATCGCGTCCTTGCCGTCTTCTTCGAGCTTCGCCCACACCACGAACACGTCGGCGATGGGCGAATTGGTGATCCACATCTTCGAGCCCGACAGCGAATAGCCGCCGTCAACCTTCTTGGCCCGCGTGACCATGCTGCCCGGATCTGAACCGTGGTTCGGTTCGGTCAGGCCGAAGCAGCCGATCCATTCACCGGTGGCGAGCTTCGGCAGGTATTTCTGCTTCTGTGCTTCCGAGCCGAATGCGTGGATCGGCACCATGACCAGCGACGATTGCACCGACATCATCGACCGGTAGCCGGAATCGACGCGCTCCACCTCGCGCGCAATCAAGCCATACGCGACGTAGTTCAGGCCGGGGCCGCCGTATTGTTCGGGAATCGTCGGGCCGAGCAGGCCGAGTTCGCCCATCTCGCGAAAGATCTCGATGTCGGTCTTCTCGTGGCGGAACGCTTCGAGCACGCGCGGCTGCAGTTTGTCCTGCGCATAAGCCGCAGCGGCGTCGCGCACCATGCGTTCGTCTTCGGTCAGCTGCTGATCCAGCAGCAACGGGTCTTCCCAGTGAAACTGCGCGGCCTCGGCCATGGCTTATCTCCTGATTCCTTGCTTGACTAAACGTGCGTGAAGCTTGACTTAAGTTCCGCTATGCGAAACAATGTTTTGCAAACCACGTCCGAGTGTATCACCCCATGACGCCTGCATCCACTCCCTCCGAACCGCTCGACGAGCGCAAATTCGTCGTCGCCCTCGCACGCGGGCTGGATTTGCTGCGCGCGTTCAAGCCGGGAGAAACAATGCTCGGCAACCGCGATTTCGTCGAACGCACCGGCTTGCCGAAGGCGACCGTCAACCGGCTCGCCTACACGCTGACCGTGCTCGGCTATCTGCGGCTCGACGAAACCTTGGGCAAATATGCGCTCGACGCCGGTGTGCTGTCGCTCGGTTTCGCGCTGCTCTCGGGCACGGACACGCTCGAACTCGCTCGCCCGCACATGCGCACGTTCGCGCGCGAGGTGGGCGCGGCGGTTTCGCTCGGTTGCCGCGATGGGCTCGACATGATTTATCTGGAGACGATTCGCAGTGAAACCGCGTTGACGCTCGGACTCGCTTCCGGCTCGAAACTGTCCATGTTGACGAGTTCGATGGGGCGCGCCTATCTCGCCGTCCAACCGCTCGACGTGCGCGCCGCGCTGCTGGCCGAACTGCGGAAGGCGGCGGGCAAGGAAGGCGACGAACTGGTCGCCGATGCGGAGAAAGAAATCGCTGCCTTCGCCGCGCAACGCTGCTGCTATTCGTTCCGCGCGTGGCACGACGATGTCAATGCGGTCGCGGTGCCGTTTCGCGAGCCGCGCGAAGGCCGCTGGCTGGTGCTGAGTTGCAGCGGGCCGGCTTCGTCGATGGGAGAGGAGGTGTTTCGTGA
Source organism: Burkholderia sp. WP9 (assembly GCF_900104795.1). Classification (NCBI taxonomy): domain Bacteria; kingdom Pseudomonadati; phylum Pseudomonadota; class Betaproteobacteria; order Burkholderiales; family Burkholderiaceae; genus Burkholderia; species Burkholderia sp. WP9. The sequence continues at coordinate 2,894,920 of NZ_FNTG01000001.1, read as the reverse complement.
CAATGTCGCGCCGCGGCTGAAGGCGCTCGCGCGGCGTTTGGGCGATACGGGCTGAAGCGGCGGGTGCGGCTACGTGACTTGGCGTACGTCTGCTCGACCGGGCTCGACGAGATCAATCAGTTCAACCGCCAAACGGCTCAACGGCTCAACGGCTCAACGGCTCAACGGCTCAACGGCTCAACGGCTCAACGGCCCAACCGCCCAACCGCCCAACCGCCCAACCGCCCAACCGCCCAACCAACTCAAACCGCCCGGTCGTGATAATGCGCATTGAACAACGGCCCTTGCACGAAGCGCACGTCGTATTGCTGTAAAGCGTCGAACTGCGCTTCATCCACCACACGATTGAAGATCAGCGGAATCCGCAAGCGGCCGGCATAACCCACTAACGGTTTAACCGTCGCATCGCGCAAAGCGGTGCCCGCATCCATCTTGAGGAAGTCGAGCCGCGCGGTCTCCGACACCGACAGAATCTGTCCCGCGTTGGACAGATTGCCCGCCACCTTGAAGCCATAGTGCTGATAGCTCTTGGTCAGATAGCCGAGAAAAGTCTTGTGCGCGACCGCCGCAGCCGGCAACTCGATCACCACCCGCGACGGGTTCAATCCGAACGACACCAGCACGGTCGAAAAATGCCGCCCGTGGTCGTACTTCACACTCTTGAGCAGCCGCTCGTGTACTCGAAGAAAGAGCAGCCCATGCCGCTGCGCGCCGAAGAAATTGATGGCGTGCAGCGCGCGTGACATGCGGTCGAGTTCGACGAGATCCCGATCGTCGGCGATCCGGTCGAACGGATCGAACACGTCGGACGGCGCAGCGTCGAGCAAGTGCGTGACAGCCTGAAAGCCGAGTTCGTCGCCGAACCGGTCAACCCCCTCGGCCCCCGACGAAAGCGACTGCGCCAACGCATGCACGCTGATATCGAAGATCGGCTCGTAGGCGCTGGCGAGTTCCAGCTCTTCGAACCGCGCCAGCGCGACGTCGTGATGCAGGCCTTGCCCCATCGCCAGATGCGCGCCGAGAAACGGATGATCGGCGGCGCGGGCAATGAGAGCGGGGATTGTCGGCGGAATCATGTAGACGTATGGATGGCGATGGAGAGGCGCGCGGCAACGCAATCCGGTTGCCGCATCCATTGATGGTAGCAGTCCGCACCGCGCTCACATGAACAAATTGCTCATAACGTTATCCGCCGAACGCTCGTATCCACGGGCCACGGCGCGTTTGCGCAACCGTTTTTCAGGGTTTACGTTAATTTCACTATACGTAATTAGTTTTACCATACGTAAATCGCAGCACGCCTGCGATGGCGGGAATATTTGTGCCGCGTGGCCCGCATGTACCGGACACGCGCGCTTTTGGGCCGGTTCGGCCGCACCGCCGCCCAACCACCCAATCAGCAAGAGGGGAGACGACCCAATGAGCGCTAAACCGGCGGCGGCCGCCGCGAACGTCATCGAAGTCGAGCGCGTGCTCGGCGAAACGCATCACCCGGCATTCCAGCTGATGCTGCTCGTTCTATGCGGGCTGTGCCTCGTGATCGACGGTTTCGACGCGCAGGCCATGGGCTACGTCGCGCCGAGCGTGATCGGCGAATGGCATGTGTCGAAAGCGGCGCTCGGTCCGGTGTTCAGCGCCAGTCTGTTCGGCATGCTGCTCGGCGCGCTCGGGCTGTCGGTGCTGGCTGACCGCGTCGGCCGCCGTCCGGTGCTGATCGGCTCGACGTTTTTCTTCGCGCTGTCGATGCTCGCCACGCCTTTTGTCACGACGATCCCTGCCTTGATCGCACTGCGCTTCATCACCGGGCTCGGACTCGGCTGCATCATGCCGAACGCGATGGCGCTGGTCGGCGAATTCTCGACACCCGCGCATCGCGTCAAGCGCATGATGCTGGTGTCGTGCGGCTTCACGCTGGGCGCGGCGCTCGGCGGCTTCATCAGCGCCGCGCTGATTCCGGCCTACGGCTGGCGCGCGGTCTTCTGGGTTGGCGGCGCGGTGCCGTTGCTGCTCGCGCTGGCCATGCTTGCCGCGCTGCCGGAGTCGCTGCAATTCCTGGTGCTCAAGGGCCGCAGCGAGCGCGCCTTGCGCTGGCTCGCGAAATTCAACCCGGCGTTGACGATCGATGCGAATACGCGTCTCGTCGTGCGCGAGAAGGGCAACGACGGCGCGCCGGTCGCTGAACTATTCCGCGCCGGCCGTGGCCCGGTGACCTTGATTCTGTGGGCGATCAGCTTCATGAACCTGATCGATCTGTACTTCCTGTCGAACTGGCTGCCCACCGTGATGCGCGACGCCGGCTATTCGCCGAGCACGGCGGTGATCGTCGGGACGGTGCTGCAAACGGGCGGCGTGGTCGGCACCTTGCTGCTCGGCTGGTTTATCGAACGCTTCGGTTTCGTGCGCGTGCTGTTCGTCTGTTTCGTGGGCGCGGCGCTGGCGGTCGGCACGATCGGCACGGTAGCGCATGCGTTGCCGTGGCTGTTGATCGTCGTGTTCGCGGGCGGCTTCTGCGTGGTCGGCGGACAGCCGGCGGTCAACGCGCTGGCGGGCCATTTTTATCCGACCACGCTGCGCTCGACTGGGATCGGCTGGAGCCTCGGCATCGGCCGGATCGGTTCGGTGATCGGGCCGCTAATCGGCGGTCAACTGATTGCGCTCAATTGGTCGAACGCGTCGCTGTTTCATGCGGCGGCCGTGCCGGTGCTGTGCTCCGCGCTGCTGGTGATCGCGCTGGCCGCGGCGACGCGCCAACGCGGCCGCCCGTCCGAGGCGCAGACCGCGTGAGATGACGAGATCGAGTATCAACGGAGAACCTTGCATGGATACCCAAACACGTACGCCGAACACCGCCAGTTCGCGGCTTGAAATCGAGCCGGGCTATCAGTCGGGCTTCGCGAACGAATTCGCGACCGAAGCTCTGCCGGGCGCGTTGCCCGAAGGCCGCAACTCGCCGCAACGCGCGCCCTATGGTCTTTACGCCGAACAGGTGTCGGGCACGGCGTTCACTGCGCCGCGCGGTCACAATCGCCGCTCGTGGCTGTACCGGATTCGTCCGGCGGCTGTGCACAAGCCGTTCACGCAGTTGCCTTCGGAGCGACTCGTCGCCAACTTCGCCGAGGTGCCACCGACACCGCCGAACCAGTTGCGTTGGGACTCGCTGCCGATGCCCGCCGAGCCGACCGACTTCGTCGACGGCTGGGTGACGATGGCCGGCAACGGCGCAGCGGAATCGATGAGCGGTTGCGCGATTCATCTGTACGCGGCGAACCGCTCGATGCAGGACCGCTTCTTCTACAGCGCCGACGGCGAATTGCTGATCGTGCCGCAGCAAGGGCGCCTCCATATCGCCACCGAAATGGGCCGGCTCGACGTCGAGCCGTTCGAGATCGTGGTGATACCGCGCGGCGTGCGCTTCGCGGTGAGCCTGCCGGATGGTACGGCGCGCGGCTATATCTGCGAGAACTTCGGGGCATTGCTGCGTTTGCCGGATCTTGGCCCGATAGGCTCGAACGGCCTCGCCAATCCGCGCGATTTCCTCACGCCGCATGCGGCCTACGAGGATCGTGAAGGCAAGTTCGAACTCGTCGCCAAGCTGAACGGCAACCTGTGGCGAGCGGACATCGGCCATTCGCCGCTCGACGTGGTGGCGTGGCACGGCAATTACGCACCGTACAAGTACGATCTGCGCCGCTTCAACACGATCGGCTCGATCAGCTTCGACCATCCGGACCCGTCGATCTTTCTGGTGCTGCAATCGCAAAGCGACACGCCGGGCGTCGATGCGATCGACTTCGTGATCTTCCCGCCGCGCTGGCTGGCCGCCGAAGATACGTTCCGCCCGCCCTGGTTCCATCGCAACGTCGCGAGCGAGTTCATGGGTCTCGTGCACGGCGTGTACGACGCGAAGGCCGAGGGTTTCTTGCCGGGCGGCGGGAGTCTGCATAACTGCATGACGGGTCACGGCCCGGACGCGGACACGTTCGAAAAAGCCTCGCATGGCGACACGTCGAAGCCGATGAAAGTCGGCGACACGATGGCCTTCATGTTCGAGACGCGCACGCTGATCAAGCCGACCCGCTTCGCGCTCGAAACCGCGCAATTGCAGGCGCATTACTACGAGTGCTGGCAAGGTCTCAAGAAACACTTCAATCCGGAGCAACGATGAACGCATTGAGCGATCTTCAGGCGACGCTCGATCCGTCGCGCAAAAGCTGGGTCGAGTCGGCCAACGAGCCGAGCAATGATTTCTCGATTCAGAATCTGCCGTTCGGCATTTTCAGCGACGCTCTGAATGCGACGCGCCGCGTGGGCGTGGCGATCGGTGGCAGCATCGTCGATCTGGCCGCGCTCGAAAGCGCGGGTCTGCTGAGCGTGCCTTCATCGGGTGTGGGCGAGAGCGTGTTCGTACGCGACACGTTGAACGATTTCATCGCGCTGGGACGCGACACATGGCGCAGCGTGCGCGTTCAGTTGAGCAAGCTGCTGTCGCGCAATGACGCGACGCTGCGCGACGACGCCGAGCTGCGCAGCCGCGCGCTGATCCGCCAGGCCGACGCGCAATTGCATCTGCCGGTGCAGATTCCGGGCTACACCGATTTCTATTCGTCGAAGGAGCATGCGACGAATGTCGGCTCCATGTTCCGCGATCCGAAGAATGCGCTGCTGCCGAACTGGTCGGAGATGCCGATCGGCTACAACGGACGCGCGTCGTCGGTGGTGGTGAGCGGCACGCCGGTGCGTCGTCCTAACGGACAGTTGAAGCTGCCGGATCAGGAGCGTCCGGTGTTCGGCGCGTGCCGCAAGCTGGATATCGAGCTCGAAACGGGCTTCGTGATCGGCGCTGGCAACGCCCTGGGCGAGCCGGTTGCGTGCGCGGATGCCGAAGCGCATATCTTCGGCATGGTGCTGCTGAACGACTGGAGCGCGCGCGATATCCAGCAATGGGAATACGTGCCGCTCGGGCCGTTCAACGCGAAGACTTTCGCGACCACGATCTCGCCGTGGATCGTGACGCTCGACGCGCTCGAACCGTTTCGCGTCGCACAGCCGGCGCAAGAACCGCAGCCGCTCGACTACCTGCGCCACGACGGCGAGCATGCTTTCGACATCACGCTGGAAGTGACGCTGCGCCCAAAGCAGGCAGAGCGGGCGAGCACGATCACGCGGACCAACTTCAAGCACATGTACTGGACGATGGCGCAGCAGCTCGCGCATCACACGGTATCGGGCTGCAATACGCGCGTGGGCGACCTGATGGGCTCGGGCACGATCAGCGGGCCGACGGAAGATTCGTTCGGCAGCCTGCTCGAACTGACATGGAACGGCAAGAAGCCGCTGGAGTTGCAGGAAGGCGGCACGCGCAGTTTTATCGAAGACGGCGACGAGTTGACGCTCGCGGGTTGGTGTCAGGGCGAGGGTTATCGAGTGGGCTTCGGTGTGTGCGCTGGGGAGATTTTGCCGGCGTTGAAGTGACGCTGAAAGACCGCGCGAGCAGCACGCAAGCCGCATGACGAAAAACGGGGAAGCCAGGATGAACGGCTTCCCCGTTTTGCTATTCGCGCATCATGACGCGGTGACACCTTCAAGGCAGGCTATCAGCCGACGCTCCCCACCGGCGCATGCCGCTTCTCCCACCAGACCGCGCCGAGAAACGCCAACGCCGCAGCGAGCAGCACGCCGACTATCGCGTCGTTACCCACACTCTTCATCAGCGCACCGGCCACCAGCGGGCCGCCGAAACTGGCCGCGCTCCACGAGGCGCCAACAAGCGAGCTGGCCGACACCAGCGCGACACCGCGAAAGCGTTCACCGCAGGCCACCAGCGAGAGCGTGTAGATCGCGCCTGCCGCCGCGCCGAGCACATAGAGCAGCGGCCAGCAAAGCCACGGTGAAGTGACCGCCCAAGGCAGAAACGGCAGTAACGCTACGACGACCACACCGCAACCTATATGCACCCGCTCGCGGCCGAGCCGGTCGGCGAGCCAGCCGATCGGAAACTGCATCGTCGTATCGCCGAGCAGCAGAGCCGAGGCGAACAGCACGGCCACCTCGCTCGTGATGCCGTGCGACATCGCGAAGAGCGGCAGCAACGAGAGCGCGATCGTGTCGAACAACGCGAAGAAGCCAGTGCCGATCACGAGCGCCGGCATCTGCGGTAAGACATGACGCCAGCTGCCGTGCGCCGCGTGCTCGTCGTCGGAGGCTTGGGGTGTCGTGCGGATCGCGGCGAGCATCGGCAGCGCCAGCAGGAAGATCGCGCCGCACAGCAGGAAGCGCCAGTGCGCGAAGCCCGCGATCTGACTCACCAGCACCGGCCCCGCCATCTGGAACAGCGTGAAGTTGGTGGCGTAGATGGCGACGACGCGGCCGCGCGAGGCGTCGTCGGCCAACTGGTTGACCCAGGCTTCGCCGATCGTGAAGAGGAGCATCAGCGCTGCGCCGCACAGCACGCGCAACACGGCCCAGAGCCACAGGTTCGCGGTGAGTTGCATCAGCGCGGTGGCGAGCGCCACCACCAGCACGGCACCGACGATCACCTGGCGGCCGCCGAAGCGCGCCGCGATCCAGCCGGCGAGCGGCACGATGACGAGCCCGCCGCCCGCTTGCGCGGCCGTCAGCAGACCGACCACGTCGGTGCCATAGCCGGCTTGCGTGAGCGCGAGGGCCGTGAGGGGAAGTGTCGCGCCGCTGCCGAGTCCGACAACGGCGACACTGAGGATCAAAGCGAGGAAATCGCGAGTGAGGATGACTTTCATCGGCCGAGATGCTACTACGGCCGCGAGTCATGCGCAGTCTGGATCGAGGTTGCGATGCGAGCCGTTGCTGCGCCGGCTGGCCGGCACGAGTGTGGCCGTGAGTCGTCGCGCAGGGTACGGATAAGCGGCGATAAGGGCGCCGATCAGGCCAATCAGCCCGCCACGGCGACCCGTTGCGCGCGCCGGTCGATCGACACCGACCACAGCGTCAGCACGAGCGCGCCGATCGAGGTCGCCACGCCGACCCACGGCAGCGTCGTGAGCGGCGCGCCCGCGCCGATCGCCATGCCGCCGAGCCACGCGCCCGTCGCATTGCCGAGGTTGAAGGCGCCCTGGTTCAAGGTCGAAGCCAGATTCGGCGCATGGCTCGCGCGGTCGACGATCAGCATTTGCAGCGGCGGCACGATGGCGAAAGCGAGAACGCCCCAGGCGAAAATCGTGATCATCGCCGGGATTTCGGCATGCATGGTGCCGGCAAAGATGGTCAGGATGACGACGATGGCGAGCAGAAACGCCACCAGCGAAGGCATCAGCCGCCAGTCGGCGAGCTTGCCGCCGAGCGTGCTGCCCACCGTCAGGCCGAGACCGAACAGCAGCAACACGAGGGTCACGGCATGCGGCGTAAAGCCGGTCACGTCTTCGAGAATCGGCGTGATGTACGTGAAGGTGGAAAAGAGACTCGCCGATGCGAGCACGCTGATGCCGAGCACCATCAGCACTTGCGGGTTCTTCAACACGCTGAATTCGCGGACGAGGCTCGCCTTCTGCATTTCGATCTTCGCCGGCAGGCACACGGCGAGCGCGGCTGCCGCGACGAGGCCGATGCCCGTCACCGCCCAGAAGGTGGCGCGCCAGCCCACCGCCTGGCCGAGCGCGGTGCCGAGCGGCACGCCCAGCACGTTGGCGAGCGTGAGGCCCGTGAACATCAACGCGATGGCTTGCGCACGGCGGTTCGGCGCGACGAGGCCGGCAGCCACCACCGAACCGATGCCGAAGAACGCGCCATGGCAGAACGCCGTGACGATGCGCGCGGCCATCAGCACCGCGTAACCCGGCGCAACCGCGCACAGCAGATTGCCGACGATGAACACGCCGATCAGACTCATCAGCGCCTTCTTGCGCGGCATGTTGGCAACCGCGATCGCGACGATCGGCGCGCCGATGGTGACACCGAGCGCATACGCCGACACCAGCATGCCGGCCGCCGGGATCGAGACGGCCAGGTCGCGCGCGACATCGGGCAGCAGCCCCATGATCACGAATTCGGTGGTACCGATTCCAAAAGCGGCAACGGCAAGGGCGAGCAGAGGCAAAGGCATGATGAAGGAGCGTGAATCGGCGCGACGGGGGAACGTCGCGCGGCCGGCGCGCGTTTTCGGGGCGAGAACGCGTGCGCCGGACAAGGGGGTAAAGCAGTAGGGGATTCTACCTAAGTCAAAACAGCCTTGCTGAGCGTCAGGGCCGTTGTTGTTTTTCGCTGAAAACCGCGGCGGCTCGAACTCGCTTTTTGGCTAACGTGGGCCGTCGCCGGTATCGAAGATGTTGCCGTGGCGGCCTGCGCCTCCGGCGAAACGCGCCGCGCCGGCCACGCCTTCTTCGAAGACGGCCTGATAGCCGCCCGCGCCTTCGCGACGCAGTGCTTCCGCGAAATCATCCAGCATGCTGTTTTCCAGCACGGAGCGGCGATCGGCGAGCAACGCCGCCTGCGGCAACGCGGCGAGCTCCGCCGCCAGCTGTTCGGCTGCCGCGCGTGCCGTGCCTTTGGCTACGACGCGGTTGGCGAGGCCGAAGCTGAGCGCTTCCTGCGCACTCACCGCGCGGCCGGTCAGAATCAGGTCCAGCGCGCGTGACAGTCCGATCAGACGCGGCAGGCGGATCGTGCCGCCGTCGATCAACGGAATTCCGACACGACGGCAGAACACGCCGAGTACGGCGTCGTCTTCGACCACTCTCAGATCGCACATTGCGGCCAATTCCAGACCGCCCGCGACCGCATAGCCCGCAATCGCGGCGACGACCGGCTTGCTGAACCTCATGCGCGTCGGTCCCATCGGACCGGGGCCGCGACCGTCGGCGTGTAGCTCGTTGCGGCGGGTGTCGTCGGCGAGAGCGGTCAGGTCCGCGCCGGCGCAGAAGGTGCCGCCCGCGCCGAACAGCACCGCCGCGCGCCAGGCCGGCTCCGCTTCGAAGCGGGCGAACGCGGCGCTGAGCGCTTGCGCGACAGGACGGTCGACGGCATTGCGACGCGCGGGCCGCTCAAGAACGATCGTGGCGACGCCGATATCCTCATTAGCTTCGATGCGCACGTGGTCATTGAAATTATGCGATGGTTACCATCGTTGTCTCCGTATCGATCCGCGTTACCTGCTCATTCGGGTTTTCGCGCGGTGTGTTCATGCAGCGTAGTTAATACCGTGGCCTGTCATGCTTCTTTCACAATCGGCTCGTAGCTTTAGCGCTCTCCTAACGCGCTGGCGATATTTCGCCGGCTTATCGAGCCTGCCTTTGCCCTTGTCCAATTCATCGTCAACCGCCGCGCCGGCTTGTGCCGAGACGGTCTGGACCGTGCCGCTGCAAGAGCATTCATGGTACGACCATGTGCGCCTGAAACGCGTCTTCGTCACGGATGGCACGCGCCATCAGGTCGTGCTCGTCGACGTGCGCAAGCTGCTCGTGTGCGCCGATCGCGACAACACCGATTATGTTTTGAAGCCGGTCGCCGAATGGCATTCCGGCAAGGTGCGCGGCATTCGCGAGTTTCTCGATCCGGAGAACCCGCGCATTCCGCAGATGCCGTACGTGACGATCTCGACGCGTCGCGGGCCGGGTCTGCTCGGCTGGTTCGGGCTGGAGCGCGAGGGCGTGGTGGCCTTCCGCAATGGCCAGCATCGCGCGCGCTATCTGGCCGACGCGGGCGCGCGCTGGTTTCCGGTGGAAGTGCACGAGCGCGAAGCGATGTTGCTGCGTGAGCTTTGCGGCGCGGCAGACGACGCGCGCACGGCGGTCCGCGCGACGCCGCTGAACGGCAGCGGCGGAGTTTAAGCGGGCGTGCGCATGGCGATCTACGCGCGACTTCGCTGAACCACAGCGGCGGTGCCTAAGGTATCGGCGCTTAACGGGCGGGCGCACGCTGGTCTGCGCGACTTCGCTGAACAGCAGTAGCGGCGTTTAAGCGGGCGCGCGCAAAGCGATCCAAGCGACACCGCAAAACACCAGCAGTGGAATCTAAACCGCCGCGCGCACCACGTTGCGCGGCGTGCCGGCCTGCCACGCCGCGACGTTCGCGAGCGTGGTCTGCGCGATCTCGCTCATCGCCTCGCGGGTGAAGAACGCCTGGTGCGCGGTGACGATCACGTTCGGGAACATCAGCAGGCGCGCCAGCACGTCATCCTGCAAGGGCAGGTTCGAGTGGTCCTCGAAGAACAGGCCGCCTTCTTCTTCATAGACGTCGAGCCCGAGGTGGCCGAGCTGGCCGTCCTTCAACGCGCCGATCAATGCATTGCTTTCGACGAGACCGCCGCGGCCCGTGTTGATCAGCATCGCGCCGCGCTTCATCTTCGCGAGCGCGGCGGCGTCGATCAGGTGGTACGTGCCCGTCACCAGCGGGCAATGCAGGCTGACGACGTCGGACTCGGCGAGCAGCGTGTCGAGCGGCACATAGCGGGCGCCGAGCGCGAGCAGGTCGTCGGCGGGCGTGCCGGGATCGTGCGCCAGCACCTGCATGCCGAAGCCCGCCATGATGCGGCCGAACACACGACCGATCATGCCGGTGCCGATCACGCCCACGGTCTTGCCGTGAAGATCGAAGCCGAGCAGTCCATGCAGTGAAAAGTCGCCTTCGCGCGTGCGTGCGGCGGCGCGCGGCAAACGCCGGTTCAGCGCCAGGATCAAGCCGACCGCATGCTCGGCCACGGCGTGCGGCGAGTAGGCGGGCACCCGCGCGACGGTGATGCCGAGGCGTTCGGCCGCGGCCAGATCGACGTGATTGAAGCCCGCCGAGCGCAGCGCGATCATGCGCGTGCCGCCGGCATGGAGCCGCTCCAGTACCGCCGCATCGACGCTGTCGTTGACGAACGGGCACACCACTTCATAGCCTTGGGCGAGGACGGCGGTCTCGCTGTCGAGGTGCGATTCCTGGAAATGCAGCTCATAGCAGTGTGACGCATTGGCTTCGCTGAACGTGTCGCTGTCGTACTGGCGGCTGCTGAAAAGAATCATGCGCATGTCGGACTCCGAAGATGGCGTGCCAATGCTAAAGATCATTTTTTGCGAAGATGAATTGGCCAGGAGTTGAAAATAATATTGACAGCTTCGCCGAACTACAATATTTATTAAAAAAGCAGTCTTAAGAAAGCATGTTCACTCATGCTGTAATAATTGGCCATCAGCAGACTAAGTCTTTTTCACGGCGTTGGGCTACTTCGCGAGGAAAGAGTGACTGTCGAGCTATCGAAAATCCGTTCCACCGCCACGGACGCCGTTGCAATGCGGCATCTCCCCTTGGACGCGATTCGCGTCATTCAATTGCCATAAATTGTGTTTTCACTCAGTCGCTATGCCGGTTGAGTAATGTGGCGCGACATACTGGGTGAAAATGAATTCATTGGTATTTGGGGAATGAATCTTTCGGCATCCTGCCAATCAACCCAAAAATCGGCGAGCCAACATGATCGGTGAATTGCTGAGATCTCAACCCGAGATCGCGCTGTTCGCAAGCCTTGCAATCGGATATTTCATTGGCTCGTTCCGCATCGGACCCATTCAGCTGGGCGGCGTGTGCGGCACGTTGATCGTCGCGTTGCTATTGGGCCAGACAGGCGCACGCCTCGCTCCCGATCTGAAGAACATCGCGTTCGCGTTGTTCATCTTCGCGCTGGGCTTCACCGGCGGATCGCAGTTCTTCGCCAATGTCGGGCGCGGCTGGCGCTACGGTCTGCTGTCGGTGGTCGAGATCGTTTCCGTGCTGGCGCTGATCATGATCGCCGTGGTCGTCATGCGGCTCGACGCCGGCACGGCGGCCGGTCTACTGGCCGGCGCGGCGACGGAGTCGGCCGTGATCGGCACGGCGTCCGAGGCGATTTCCAAGCTCGGCTTCAGCGATTCCGAAACGCTGCGCTTGCAGGCCAACATCGTGACCGCGTACAGCGTGAGCTACCTGTTCGGCCTGATCACCATCGTGCTCTTCACCAGCCAGTTCGCGCCGCTGCTGTTGCGCGTCAATCTGCGCGACGAAGCCGAGCGCGTGTGGCGCAAGCTCGGTGGCGACGGCGCGTATGGCGAGGGTCAGCGCGCTGCCGCGCCGGCGCTCGTGGGCCGCGCGTTCGAAGTCGGCGCGGCGGCCGGCACGACGATCCGGGCATTCGAACAGCAGTACGGCTTCAACCTGACGGTCGAGCGGGTCCGGCGCAATGGCGCGGAGGTGCCCGCCGAACCGCAACTCACGCTCACGCGAGGCGACGTCATTCTGGTGGGCGGGCGGCGCGAAGCGATCGTGGCGGCCGCCGCAGGTCTCGGTGCCGAAGTGGACGGCGCGGACTTCGGCCAGGTGATGGCCGAGAAGCTCGACGTCGTGCTGACACGCCGCGACCTGCACGGCCTGACGGTCGCGCAGGTGCGCGAGCAGGCGGCGCCCGAAAACGGCCGCGGCGTCTACATCGCGGCGGTCACGCGACTCGAGACCACAGTGCCCGCGCTGCCCGGCACCGAACTCAATCGCGGCGACGTGCTCACGCTGGTGGGCGGCAAGGCGGATGTCCTGCGCGGCGCGAAGCGTCTGGGCTACGTGGTCGCGGCCACGCAGAAGACCGACTTCGTTTATCTGGGGCTCGGCGTGCTGGTCGGCATGGCGATCGGTCATCTCGGCGGGCGGGTCGGCGGCGTGTCGATCGCGCTCGGCACGGGCGGTGGCTGTCTGCTGTCGGGGCTGCTGTTCGGCTGGATCCGTTCGCGTTATCCGGTGATCGGCTCGCTGCCTTCGGCGGCGGCGCAAATCCTCAAGGACTTCGGCCTCGCCACTTTCATCGCCGCGGTGGGTTTGTCGGCGGGACCGGACGCCATCAAGCTGGTGCGCGAGTACGGACTCGCATTGCCGGTGGCCGGGATTCTGATGGTGCTCGTGCCCGGTCTGCTGTCGCTCTGGATCGGCCGCATGTTTCTCAAGCTCGAGGCGCCCATGCTGCTCGGCGCGATCGCAGGCCAGCAATGCAGCACGCCAGCGATCAGCGCACTGGTGGGCGTTACCGGCAACTCCACCCCGGTGATCGGCTACACGATCACGTATGCACTCTCGAACATTCTGTTGCCGCTAATGGGGCCGGTGGTAGTCGGCCTCGCCGGGAAATTCCACTAGGCGGCCAGATGTGCCGGGCGTGGCAAGCCATGCCACGTTTGGCCGATGCAGCAGACGGCACGCGCGGCGCGACACGATTGCGCCTCGCCTGCGCGGGCAGCAACCAGTACTCAGTATCGCAAACTATCCAGCGAGGGCACGATGGACTGGCTACATCATATTTTTCAGAAATCTCCGGAGATGGCGCTATTTCTGTCGCTCGCGGCCGGGTACTTCATCGGACAGATCAACTTCGGCAAGTTTCAGTTGGGCGGCGTGGGCGGCTCGCTGCTGGCTGCGGTGGTGATCAGTCAGGCGGGCGTGACGATCGACAACGGCGTGAAGTCGGTCATGTTCGCCGTCTTCATCTACGCGGTCGGCTACGACTCCGGCCCGGGCTTCTTCAACTCGCTGAACCGCAAGACGCTGCGTGAGATTGCCATGGCCGTGTTTCTGGCGGTCACCGCGCTGATCACCGTGGTGGTGTGCGCGAAGCTGTTCCACCTCAACAAGGGGCTCGCCGCCGGACTCGCGGGCGGCGCGCTGACGCAATCGGCGATTATCGGCACGGCGGGCGACGCGATTGCGCGTCTCGGCCTGCCCGCCGATCAGGTCAAGTCGTTGCAATCGGACGTGGCGATCGCCTACGCGGTGACCTATGTGTTCGGCTCGTTGGGCGCGATCATCGTGTGCGTGAATATCCTGCCCAAATTCATGGGCCAAAGTTTGCGCGATGCCTCGCTCGAAGTGGAACGCGAACTGACCGCGGGTGCGACGGCCACCGGGCCGGGGCAACTCTCCGCGCTGCCCGAGATGGTCGGCCGCGCGTACACGATCGATGTCAGCGCAGGGAAAACGGTGAAAGCCGTCGAGACGCAGCATCGAGACCTGTTGACGATCGAGCGGATCAAGCGTGACGGCCAGCCGCTCGACCCGGCGCCCGATCTGGTGCTGAAACCCAACGACGTGGTGCTCGTGGTGGGGCGCCGCGAGGCCGTGGTCGAATTCGGCGCGGCCGGCGGCGAGGTTGCCGCCGTCGAAGATGTCGGCGTCGTCATGCAGACACGCGAAGGCGTGTTCACGCGCAAGGGCATGAACCACACGACGATCGCCGCCGCGCGGCAAGTGGTGGATCGCGATATGCGGCACGGCGTCTACATCCAGAGTATTTCGCGTGCCGGTCAGCCACTGCCGGTACTGCCGGAAACCATCCTGGAGCACGGCGACGTCATCACTTTCTACGGTTCGCCGAAAGACACCAAGCGCGCCGTCGAAGCGGCCGGCTACGAGCTGCCGTACACCAACAAGACCGACTTCATCTACATGGGCGTCGGCCTCGTACTCGGTCTGCTGATCGGGCTGATCGTCGTCGACGTCGCCGGCATTCCGCTCACGCTCGGCTCGGGCGGCGGCTGCCTGCTGGCCGGGTTGCTGTTCGGCTGGATGCGCGGCAAGTATCCGATGTATGGCGTGATGCCGACGGCGGCCTCGCAACTGCTGAAGGACTTCGGCCTCGCGGCCTTCGTGGCGGTGGTCGGTTTGAACTCCGGCCTGCAGGCGGTAGTCACCGTCAAACAGAGCGGCTTGACGATCTTCCTGCTCGGCGTGTTCGTCACGTTGTTTCCGTTGTTGCTCACCATGCTGTTCGGCCGCTACGTGCTGAAGTACAACAACGCGGCCATTCTCGCGGGGGCGCTGACCGGCTCGCGCAGTGCGAATCCCGCCTTCGGCGGCGTGCTCGACAAGGCGGAAAGCTCCGTGCCGACCGTGCCGTTCGCGATCACGTACGCGATCGCGAACGTCGCGTTGACACTGCTCGGCCCGCTCGTGGTCGGGCTCGTGTAGCGCGCGTCTATCGATCTCTGTTACGCCGGCGCTAACCGGGCGATCGTTCGCCGCGCCGGCATCTTTCACCAGGCTCATTGGAGAACGCATCATGGCAAAAGAGAAGGGCGACAAGAAACGTGCGGATATGGCGCAACCGGGCATGTCGGCGCTGAGCCCGTTCGAGTTGAAGGACGAACTGATCAAGGCCGCCGGCGGCAGCGCCGTGGAACGACCCGCCAATGCGTCGATGCTCAACGCCGGGCGCGGCAACCCGAATTTTCTCGCGACGATTCCGCGCCACGGCTTCTGGCAACTCGGTCTCTTTGCGATGCGCGAGTCGGAGCGCTCGTTCGCCTACATGCCTGAGGGCGTGGGCGGCTTTCCGCGGCACGACGGCCTCGAAGAGCGCTTCGATCTATTCCTGCGCGAGAACAAGGGCGTGGCCGGCATCGACTTTCTGCGCGGTGCGGTGTCGTACGTGCGCGATCAGCTGGGTTACTCGGCCGGCGACTTTCTCTACGAAATGTGCGAGGGCATTCTCGCCTCAAACTACCCGGTGCCGGACCGCATGCTGAAGCTGTCCGAACTGATCGTCGGGCAGTATCTGCGTAAGGAGATGATCGGCGACCATCCTTTTGTCGGCGAATTCGACATATTCGCGGTGGAAGGCGGCACGGCCGCGATGACGTATATCTTCAACACGCTGCGCGAGAATCACCTGATCAAGGCGGGTGACACGATCGCGCTCGGCATGCCGATCTTCACGCCCTACATCGAGATTCCGCGCCTGAACGACTACCGGTTGAACGTCGTCAATCTCGAAGCCGACGTGGCCAATGGCTGGCAGTATTCGAAGAAGGAACTCGACAAGCTGCGCGATCCGAAGGTGAAGGCGTTCTTTCTCGTGAACCCGAGCAATCCGCCTTCGGTGAAGATCAATGACGAAAGCCTTCAATACATTGCCGAGATCGTCAAGGAACGGCCCGATCTGATCCTGCTGACCGACGACGTGTACGGCACCTTTGCCGACGACTTCGTCTCGTTGTTCGCGCTCGCGCCGAAGAACACCATTCTCGTGTATTCGTACTCGAAATATTTCGGTGCGACCGGCTGGCGCCTCGGCACGATCGCGACGCATCGCGACAACGTGCTTGACAGGCTGATCGCCGAGTTGCCGAAAGACACGAAGAAGCAGTTGCACGAGCGCTACGAATCGATCACGACGGAGCCGGACAAGCTCAAGTTCATCGACCGGCTGGTGGCCGACAGCCGCACGGTCGCGCTGAATCACACCGCGGGTCTGTCGACGCCGCAGCAGGTGCAGATGGTGCTGTTTTCGCTGTTCTCGCTGATGGACACGCCGGACGCCTACAAGAACGCGTTGAAGCGTTTGATTCGCAAGCGCAAGCAGGCGCTTTACGAAGAGGTCGGCATTTCCTTCGAGGACGACGATCCGAATCAGGTCGACTACTACACGATTCTCGACGTCGAATTCCTCGGCGAGCGGATGTTCGGGCGTGAGTTCGTCGATTGGCTGCTGAAGAACACGCAGCCATCCGAAATGCTGTTCCGCCTTGCTCGCGAGGCGCGGGTCGTGCTGCTGCCGGGCCTTGGCTTCGGCACGCAGCATCCGTCGGGGCGCGTGTCGTTGGCGAACCTGAACGAAGCCGACTACCGGCAGATCGGGCGCGCGTTGCGCAAGCTGATCGAGGAGTATGTCGAGCGTTTCAACGCGGCGACCGGCAAGAAACTCGACAAGACCACGGTGAAATGACGGCTTTGTCGACGGTGTCGTGGCGTCACGCATAGTCAAAAAACTTGCGCAACTGCGCGGATCGGTGAATGATCGAACACGCGGCCTCGCCAGCGTCCATGCTGGCGGGGCCGTTTGCTCCTTCGCGTCCTGACATTCACGTACCGATCATCATGCCGACTTCATCATTCACATCCGCCTCTTTTGCAGTGCCCTGTCCGGTTGTCGAGTCGCTCGACGCCATTCTTCCCGAAGAGCCGCTCCTGATGATGGGTGCCGGCCCCGTGCCGATTCCCGCGGCCGTGGCGAAGGCCAATGCGATCGTGATCAATCACCTGGGCGCAACGATGGTGAAGGTGATTGGGCAGGTGAAGTCGATGGCGCGCTATGTGTTCCAGACGAATTCGAAATGGGTGCTGGGTGTGGCCGGACCCGGCTCGGCCGCGATGGAGATGGCGATCTCGAACCTGGCGTGGGAAGGCACGCGGGTGCTGTCCATCAAGAACGGCTTCTTCAGCGAACGGATGGCGGAGATGGGCCGGCGCGTCGGCGCGCGGGTGAGCACGCTCGATGTTGCCGACCGGACGGTGGCGAGCCTCGAAGAGATTGCCGAGGCGATCCGGCGCGAGCGGCCTGAGATCGTGACGGTGGTGCAGGGCGAGACGTCCAATACGGTGTGGAATTATCGGCTGAAGGAAATTGCCGCGTTGGCGAAAGCGGCCGGCGCGCTGGTGATCGTCGATGCGGTTTGCACGTTGAGCACGATGCCGTTGGAAATGGATGCCTGGGGGATCGATGCGGTGATTACGGGTGGGCAGAAGGGGTTGTCGTCGATTCCGGGCGTGTCGTTGATTGCGTTTTCAGATGCGGCGTGGGAGAGGGTTAAGGGGCGCACGGCGCCGAATGCGCATTGGTGTCTGGATGCGACGCTTGCTGAGAATTTTTGGCATAACGCGGGGTATCACTATACGGCGCCTGTTTCTGGGGTTCTGGCTTTGCATGAGGCTTTGCGGTTGGTGTGTGCCGAGACGCTCGAGAAGCGGTTTGCTCGGCATTTGAGGTGTTCGCTGGCGTTGCAGGATGGGGTTGTGGCGATGGGGCTTCGGTTGTATGCGCCGGAGGCTTGTCGGTTGAATTCGGTTGTGGGGATTGAGGTGCCTGATCGGTTTAGTCCTGCGGATGTTTGTGCGCATATTTCGCGGATGCATCAGGTGGAGATTTCGGGGTCGTTTGGGTTGCCGATTGTTCGCGTCGGGCAGATGGGGGAGCAGTGTCGGGAACATAATCTTTTTCGTACTGTGCATGCGCTCGGGCGGACTATGGTTGATCTTGGGGTTAAGGTGGATTTGCCGGCGGGGGTTGCGGCTTTGGAGAGAGGGTTGTCGGGGGGGAGGTGATCGGGTTTTTTGCCTGCTCGGCGGTGGTTGTTTGTTGGTGGTGGTTTTGGGGGTGTTGGCCTGTCCTTGCTGGCTTTGTGGTCTATTAGCGTTGCCCCTGTGCGGGGCGGCACCTACTTTCTTTGCCGCGGCAAAGAAAGTAGGCAAAGAAAGCCGCTTTGAACCGCTAGCTCATAAGCGGGTCCCCCGCACAGTCACGGTAGTGGCGCATCTGGAATCTGTGTCCTCGCACATTCGGCCTTCGTGACAAGGCCGTCATACTTCCCGCCTCGCGCTTCGCGCTCGCCGGAAGGGCTGTTCAAAACCGGTGTTTTTAGTTGGGTGAGTGGGGGCCGTCGGCTTCGCCGAACCTGTCCGTATTTTTGTGGGCGAGGCGGTTAGCGGAATTAACCGCGTGCCTGAGTAAAACGCTCACCAAACAGAATAGCGAACTGATTCATGGCGCTCGACCAGTCGAATGCCGTTCGCACGGACTTGTTGAGCACATTGCGCAGCGCCAGCCAGAGCAACTTGATGGCGGCCTCGTCGTTGGGGAAGTGGCCGCGGGTCTTGATGATCTTGCGTAGTTGCATGTTCAGACTCTCAATGGCGTTCGTGGTGTACACCACCCGGCGTATGTCGGGCGGAAACACGAAGAACGGCGTGACGTTCTCCCACGCCCGTCGCCACGACTGCACGATGGTCGGGTACTTCGCGCCCCATGGCCCTTCGGCAAAGGCCTCCAGGGCCTGCTGCGCGGCCTGTTCGTTCGCGGCGGCGTAGACCGGACGCAGCGCTGCGGCGACGCTTTTGCGATCCTTGTAGCTGGCGTATTCCAGGCTGTTGCGGATCAGGTGCACGATGCAGGTCTGCACGGCCGTGCGCGGGTACGCCGTGCCGATCGCCTCGGCCAGCCCCTTCAGGCCGTCGACCACCGCGATCAGGATGTCCTGGCAGCCCCGGGTCTTCAGTTCGTTGAACACCTTCAGCCAGAACTTCGCACCTTCGGTCTGCTCGATCCACAGGCCGAGCACGTCGCGCTGACCGTCGGCCTGGATGCCCAGCGCCAGATACACTGCCTTGTTGCTCACCACGCCGTCGCCACGGATCTTCACGCGCAGCGCGTCGAAGAACACCACCGGATACATCGGCTCGAGCGGACGGCTCTGCCAGGCGAGCGTTTCGGCCATGACTTCGTCGGTGACCGAGCTGATGAAGTCGGGGGAGACCTCGGTGCTGTAGCTTTCGGCCAGAAACGCCTGAATCTCGCGCACGCTCATGCCCCGGGCGTACATCGCGATAATGCGCTCGTCGAAGCCCGTGAATCGGCGCTCGTGTTTGGGAATCAGGATCGGCTCGAAGCTGCCATCGCGGTCGCGCGGCAGATCGACCCTGACCGGGCCGCGCTCGGTGATCACCGTCTTGCCGCTGGCGCCGTTGCGCTCGTTGGTCTGCTCAGAGGGCCTGGGCTGGCCGGGCCGGTAGC
The DNA here is from genome assembly GCF_900104795.1 of Burkholderia sp. WP9. Classification (NCBI taxonomy): domain Bacteria; kingdom Pseudomonadati; phylum Pseudomonadota; class Betaproteobacteria; order Burkholderiales; family Burkholderiaceae; genus Burkholderia; species Burkholderia sp. WP9. The sequence continues at coordinate 2,875,395 of NZ_FNTG01000001.1, read as the reverse complement.
CCAGATGCATGCTCATCTCGGCGCCCATCGCCCGCTCGATCAGTGCCTTGTTGAACGCCAGCATCAGGTCCTGAACCTCGGCGGGCGTCATCGGGCCCTTCACCAGTTCATCGAGCAGCGCTTCTGGCAGTGCAGGCAGCGGCCCGCGGGCCGCTGCCTGCGAGGCGACAGTGCGTCTCTTCTTCATGATTGGCATATCCATGATCTTCATCCTTCATGATATGCCTCGGCCCGCTTCGCCTCGGCGATGGCGTTCGGCCGGTGTGTTTCAGTACGCTCTGCGCGCCGAACGCCTCTTGCGTTTCAGCAGGACCGCGGCGGCCCATCATCAATTTTTGCGCGGTCGGGCTGTCGGCTTCGCCTTGGCGGTGGCGCTCGGCCGGTGAGGTTCAATACGCTCCGCGTCAAACGCGCCTCTCATTTCAGCACAACGGGGTTGGCCCATGTCTATTCGTTTGCGCCGAAGGCCCACCGGCTTCGGCTCGCGCAGGTCGCACAGACGGTAAGGTTCAACGTGCTCCGCGCACCAAACGTGGCTCGCACTTCAGCAGGGCAACGTCGGCCCATAAATGCCCGCTGATTGTTGAAGGCAACTGGACACATCTCGCCTCTCAGAAATGTCGTCACGCATGACTCGGTCATGCATCTCGCTAATCGGATTGGGCACACGTTTCGCGAATCATTCGCTGCGGTTTCTGCGGAAGTTTCTTCTGCGGCGTAGTCTTTTGCTCTGGCAGATTATTGGGCAATTTCGGAATTGGTTGCCGCGTACGCGTTTTAGCTCGTTCGGGTGATCGCTCGCAACGCGATATGTTTAAACTCGTTTTGTCGTGTACTTCACGACAACAGGTTTCGCAGCCTGCCTCACACAGAACTCGCATGCTTGCACTAGCAAGTGCGCGGCTGCCTTTGCACGCCTGATCACAATGGGCGGGCCTTGGCGGGGGAGCCCTACGGCTCGCCGGTTCTTGGTTCTGTGTGCCGGTCTGCGAATCCCGTCAATGTGCCCGCTCACCACCGTGCAAGCGCGTGGTGAGCGATCGAGACAAGTTTAGGGAGATCGCGCCATGAGTAAATCTGTCAAACGTTCACGGACCACAACGCGGCCGCCCGTTGACGCGGTTCAATACGAGAAACTGGCGCTGTCCGCATTCGGATTGATCGAACGGCAATTAAGCCAATTAGAAAAATTGGCGACGCTTGTGGCCTCGATAGTTAGGAGTCCGGCTGTGACAATGGAGGAGAGACATCGCCAGCGACGATTGCTGGAACTGTTGCTCGACACAGTCGAGGACTACCAATACGAAGTCGAGACTGACCGTGAGCTATATCAGGTCATTGCGCTGGACGCGAGGGGAGTGGTGCAAAGCCGGATCACAGCGCGCCATGCAGCGAAGGTTCTTGCCAAAGCGACGCGGAGGGCATCCGAAACCCGAGAAGACCGTAACGAAACGCAAGCCAAGCACCGCGAACCAGCACGATTCAAAACGATCGCTCGAACGAGAGCGACTGCGCATTGAGAGTCACGGAACACTGCCGGACCGGACCGGACCGGACCGGACCGGACCGGACCGGACCGGACCGGACCGGAGTCAGGGCTAGGGCTAGGGCTAGGGCTAGGGCTAGGGCCAAGGGCCAAGGGCCGGAAGCCGACCGTTCCGGCGAGCGCGGAGCGCGAGGCGGGAGGTATGACGGCCTTGTCACTGAGGCCGAATGCGCGAGAATCCCGATTCCAGATGGACCACTACCGCGGCTGTGCGGGGGACCCGCTTATGAGCTGGCGGTTCAAAGCGGCTTTCTTTGCCTACTTTCTTTGCCGCGGCAAAGAAAGTAGGTGCCGCCCCGCACAGGGGCAACGCTAATAGACCACTAACAAATCACGGAAAGGCCAACCCCCGAAGATCACAAAAAGCCTAAACACCAAGCACCAAAAAAACCTCAAAGCGCCGCAGGCAAATTATTAACCTTAGCATTCCGAAGATAAAGAAGAGTAGACAGCCCAACACCCGCAGCAGCGGCAACCGCCGCAAAAAGAAACACCGACCCATACCCAAACTCGCCAGCGATATACCCGGCCAACGGCCCAGTAATCCCCAACGAGAGATCGAGAAACACCGAATAAGCCGACAAAGCCGCCCCACGACTAGCCGGCGGCACAAGCCCAACCGCCTCGACCCCAAGAGCCGGAAACACCAAAGCAAACCCAAACCCGGTCAAAGCCGCGCCAGCAAGCGCAACATGAGGCTCAGGCGCCAGCCACAACATCAACAACCCGGCGCATTCAAACGAAAACGAAGCAATCGCGACCCGAAACCCGCCATAAGTCTTGATCGTATTGGCAAACAGCAACCGCGCCCCGATAAACAGCGTCCCAAACACCGTCAACGACAGCGCCGCATTCGGCCAATGCTTCGCCGCATAAAACAGCGTAATGAAAGTCGCGATCGACCCAAACCCGGCCGACCCGAGCGCCAACCCAATCCCATGCGGCAACACGCGAGTGAAAACACTGCGGTACGACATCCGCTCGCCATGCACGATCGGCACCGGCGCGATCGGACGAGCAAGATAAAACCCGAGCGCCGCCAGCAGAATCACCAGAATCCCCAATGCGGCAAACCCAACCGTGTGTTCAATCGCCACGCCCAGCGGCGCACCGATCGCCAGCGCGCCATACGTCGCGATACCGTTCCACGAGATCACCCGCGCATTGTTGCTCGTGCCCACCCGGCCGATCCCCCACAGAATCGCACCCGTGCCGCACAAGCTCTCGCCGAATCCCAACACGAGCCGGCTGCAGACCAGCAGCCCCAGGCTCAGCACGGGCCAGCGCCCGCACAGCACAGCCAGCAACAGCAAAACCCCGCTCGCGCCACACCCCATCAAACCAATCGTCACCGTCCGCTTCGGCCCCAACGTGTCCGCGGAACGGCCAGCCAGCGGCCGCGACGCCAGCGTCGCCAGATACTGCACGCTGATGGCGGCACCAGCCAGCACGGCGCTGTAACCGAGGTCGTCGTGGACGTAGCCCGGCAACACCGCAAGCGGAATTCCGATCGTCAGATAGCAAAGAAACGTGAAAAAGACGACCGGAATGATCTGCATGGTCGTCGCAAATTCGCTGCGAGGTGTCGCTGAGTCGGTGGACATGGGGAAAACGAGACTTGAATTCGGCGGGAAGGCTTGATTTTCCCATGGAACCGGTTTTCTTGCAGGATTTGCTTAATAATTCATCCGACAAAAATCGCTTTCCGGAACCCTATAGTGGTCCATTTTCGACCCGACGGCGCCTGTTTTCTCAGCAAGTCCGCTCGGAACGCGCTCGCTCAGATTGGTCTTTTATCCGTATAAAAGATCAAAATACGGCAAAAATCTCATCTCACCATAAGTCAACCGCCCCTCAAACCTATCTCGATATCGTTTTGCGGATATGTCCCGCATGCGATCGCCGCTATGGGTTGTATTTATTGACGGTGATAGTTTTCGAACCATCCCTGCTGCACGTCCCACGGACACAGAACATTCGAGAGTAACGAGACATGACTGAGCCGATTCGCTTCTATCACCGCAACGCGATCCGTGAGATCAAGGACGCGCCCGTCACCCGCACCGTGCTGCAGTATCTGCGCGAGGACGCGCATTGCACGGGCACGAAGGAAGGCTGCGCCGAAGGCGACTGCGGCGCGTGCACGGTCGTGATCGGCGAGCGCAACGAAGCGGGCGGCGTCGACTTCAAGGCGGTCAACGCCTGCATTCAGTTCGTGCCGACGCTCGACGGCAAGGCGCTCTTCACCGTCGAAGACCTGCGCCAGCCGGACGGGTCGCTCCATCCCGTGCAGGAAGCGATGGTCGAATGTCACGGCTCGCAGTGCGGCTTCTGCACGCCAGGCTTCGTCATGTCGATGTGGTCGCTCTATGAAAAGCACGGTCACGAGCACAGCTGCGCGAACAAGACGGTGCCGTCGCGCGAGGCGATCAGCAACGCGCTGACGGGCAACCTGTGCCGCTGCACGGGCTACCGTCCGATCGTCGACGCGGCGGTGCGCATGTTCGAAGCGCCCGCGCCGAAAGCGCCGGTCAATGTCGAGGCGCTCGCCACCACGCTCGCCACGCTCGAGCGCAAGGACACCTTCCACTACCAGCACGCCGGCCAGCAGTTCGACGCGCCGCGCACGGTCGAAGCACTCGCCAGGATCAAGGAAGTCGAACCGGCCGCGCGCATTCTCGCCGGCAGCACGGACATCGGCCTGTGGGTCACCAAGCAGATGCGCGAGTTGGGCAATATCGTCTACGTGGGACAGATCGCCGAACTGCAGAAGCTCGAGACCAACGACGAATGGATCGAGATCGGCTCGGGCGTCAGCGTCGAAAAAGCCTATGCGGAGATCGCGAAGCAATATCCCGAACTGATTGAAATGTGGCAACGCTTCGCGTCGCTGCCGATTCGCAATGCCGGCACGCTCGGCGGCAATATCGCCAACGGCTCGCCGATCGGAGATTCGATGCCCGGCCTGATCGCGCTCGGCGCACGTGTGATCGTTCGCGGCGGCGAGATCGAGCGCGAGATGCCGCTCGAGGACCTGTACCTCGCGTATCAGAAGAAGGACATGGCGGAGCATGAGTTCGTCGTCGGCCTGAAAGTGCCGACGCGCACCGGCGTGCGTCGGAACCTGCAATTCCGCACCTACAAACTGTCGAAGCGTTTCGATTCGGATATCTCGGCGGTGTGTGCCGCGTTCGCGTTCATCGCCGACGGCAACCTGATCCGCGAGCCGCGTATCGCGTTCGGCGGCATGGCCGCCACGTCCAAGCGTGCGACCCACGCGGAAGCCGTGCTGCGCGACGCCGAATGGCACGAAGCCACCGCGCAGGCCGCGATGCTCGCGCTCGGCAACGACTACGCGCCGCTGTCGGACATGCGAGCGACCAGCAACTATCGCCTCGAATCGGCGAAGAACACGTTGTACCGCTTCTGGCTCGAAACGCGTCCGAACAACCCGCTGCCGAAGAGCGCGCTGGATGTGCGCGCGGTCGCTGCGGCCTGCGCACCGGTCGGCGCCTGAGACGACGAAAGGATACGGAGAACACAACAATGAATCAGCATGCCGAACCGTTTCTGAAAGACCTTCAGGATCTCGAGGACTTCACCCAGGTCCACATCTCGCGTCCGCACGAGTCCGCGCATCTGCACGTAAGCGGCCGAGCTACCTATACAGACGACATTCCGACGCTCGCCGGCACGCTCCACGCAGCACTCGGCCTGTCGACGAAAGCGCACGCGAAGATCGTCTCGATGTCGCTCGACAAGGTGCGCGCCACGCCGGGCGTGGTCGCCATCTTCACCGCTGACGATATCCCGGGCGTGAACGACGTCGGCCCGATCATTCACGGCGACGACCCGATTCTCGCCGACGGCCTCGTGCAGTACGTCGGCCAGCCGATCTTCATCGTGGTCGCGACCTCGCATGAAACGGCGCGTCTCGCGGCACGCCGCGCGGAAATCGTCTACGAAGAATTGCCGGCGATTCTCACCGCGCAGCAGGCGCGCGCCGCGAACCAGCACGTGCTGCCGCCGATGAAACTCGCGCGCGGCGAAGCCGGCAACAAGATCGCCCGCGCCGCGCGTCGCGAGGCCGGCGAGATGCTGCTCGGCGGTCAGGAGCAGTTCTATCTGGAAGGCCAGATTTCGTACGCGGTGCCGAAGGACGACGACGGCATGCACGTCTACTGTTCGACGCAGCATCCGACCGAAATGCAGCACATGGTCGCGCACGCGTTGGGCGTGGCGTCGCACAACGTGCTGATCGAATGCCGCAGGATGGGCGGCGGATTCGGCGGCAAGGAATCGCAATCGGGTCTGTTCGCGTGCTGCGCGGCGCTCGCCGCATGGAAGCTGCTGTGCCCGGTGAAACTGCGTCCGGACCGCGACGACGACATGATGGTCACGGGCAAGCGCCACGATTTCCACTACACGTACGAAGTCGGCTACGACGACAAGGGCGTGATCGACGGCGTCACGGTCGACATGACCTCGCGCTGCGGTTTTTCCGCCGACCTGTCCGGTCCGGTGATGACGCGCGCGCTGTGCCACTTCGACAACGCTTACTGGCTCTCGGATGTCACGATCGACGGCTTCTGCGGCAAGACCAACACGCAGTCGAACACGGCGTTCCGCGGCTTCGGCGGCCCGCAAGGCGCGTTCGCGATCGAATACATCATGGACAACGTGGCGCGCTCGGTGGGCGAGGATTCGCTCGACGTGCGCCGCCGCAATCTGTACGGCAAGACCGAGCGTAACCAGACGCCGTATGGCCAGATCGTCGAAGACAATGTGATTCACGAACTGATCGACGAACTCGAAGCAACGAGTGAATACCGCGCGCGGCGCGCCGCGATCAACGAGTTCAACGCGAACAACGAAATACTGAAGAAGGGCATGGCGCTCACGCCGGTCAAGTTCGGTATCGCGTTCAACGTGACCCACTTCAACCAGGCCGGCGCGCTCGTGCACATCTACACCGACGGCTCGGTGCTGGTGAATCACGGCGGCACCGAAATGGGCCAGGGCTTGAACACGAAGGTCGCGCAGGTCGTCGCGCATGAACTGGGCATCGGCTTCAACCGCATTCGCGTCACCGCGACCGACACCAGCAAAATCGCCAACACGTCGGCGACGGCGGCCTCGACGGGCTCCGATCTGAACGGCAAGGCCGCACAGGACGCCGCGCGCCAGTTGCGCGAACGCCTGTCGGCGTTTGCCGCCGAGCGCTTCGGCGCAGGGCAGGTGAGCGTGTCGGAAGTGCGCTTCGTGCACGACCGGGTCGTGGTCGGCGAAATCGTCGTGCCATTTGAAGAAGTCATCGCAAAGGCTTACGTCGCGCGTATTCAGCTCTGGTCGGACGGGTTCTACGCGACGCCCAAGCTCTACTGGGATCAATCGAAGCTGCAAGGCCGGCCGTTTTACTACTATTCGTACGGCGCGGCGGTGTCGGAAGTGGTGATCGACACGTTGACCGGCGAAATGCGCGTGCTGCGCGCGGACGCATTGCACGACGTGGGCGCCTCGCTGAATCCGGCGCTCGATGTCGGCCAGGTGGAAGGCGCGTTCATTCAGGGCATGGGCTGGCTCACGACCGAAGAACTGTGGTGGAACGCGGGCGGCAAGCTGATGACGCATGCGCCGTCCACCTACAAGATTCCGACCGTCAACGATACGCCGCCCGACTTCCGCGTGCGCCTCTTCAAGAACCGCAATGCGGAGGACAGCATCCATCGTTCGAAGGCGACCGGCGAGCCGCCGCTGCTGCTGCCGTTCTCAGTGTTCTTCGCGGTGCGCGACGCGGTGTCGGCAGTGGGCAACCACAAGGTCAATCCGCCGCTGAATGCACCCGCGACCAGCGAGGAAATCCTCAAGGCGGTCGGCGCGGTGCGTGCCGCCACCGCGGCGGCTCGGCAGTAAGCGGATCGATAAGCGAGGCAATAAGCGGACCGATAAGCGCATCAATCAGCGGACCGCAATAGGCGCGGCAATGAGCCGGGGCAGCAACGCGTGGACAACACACTCACTGGAATTGGAATGATCGCCATGAACGATTTTTCGTCCGTTCAGATCGGCCGGCGCAGCGGCGTGCAAACGCCGCGTCCGGCGCCGATGCATATCGTGCTGTTCGGCGCGGGGCACGTCGGGCATGCACTGATCAAGCTGCTCGGCAGCTTGCCGTGCGTGGTCCAGTGGGTCGACGAGCGCGACGAACTGTTCCCCGACGAAACGCCGGCCAACGTGCAGGTCGAAGCCACCGACACGCCGGATGCGATCGTCGACACGGCGCCGCCCGGCGCCTATTTTCTGGTGATGACGCACAACCACGCGCTCGATTTCTCGCTGGCCGCGCGCATCATGCGGCGGCGCGATTTCACCTACTTCGGCATGATCGGTTCGAAGACGAAGCGCGTGAAATTCGAGCGCCGTTTGCTCGATCGCGGCGTGGATCTGGACCGGCTGGTGGAGATGACGTGTCCGATCGGCGTGGCCGGTATCGTCGACAAGGCGCCTGCGGCGATCGCCGTGGCGGTATGCGCGGAGTTGCTGCAGATCCGTTCGCGGCAGGTCGTGGCGCAAGTGGCAACGCAGAAGCTCTGCGCGGCTGTTTGATGGGCGGAAATCAGCCGGCCGGGACGGTGCGCTCAAGCAGCGCCCCAGCAGCGCACAAGCAACGCACAGGCAACGCACAGGCAACGCATGAGCAGCGTCCTGTGAACCGCAAACAACCTTAAACGTCAGCCCGTCGCGGCTGACGTTTCCTTTTTCGGCGTCCGTTTTGCGCGCCGCACCTTCTGCGCGACCAGCCCGTCCGACACGTGGGACATCAGCGCACGCAGCCAGCCCACATCGCTCGGTCGATCCGGCTGCGGATGCCAGAGCTGGTAGCACTTGATGCGCGGAAACGGAATCGGCACGTCGACCACCGCGAGCGGCAGCATGTCCGCGTAGTGCATCGCGAAACGGCGTGTCGTCGTGAAGATCAGATCGGATTGCAGCAGCGTCTGCGGCACCAGGCCGAAGTAGGGCAGCGTGGCGACGATGCGGCGCTCGGCGCGAGCCCGCGTGAAGCCCATGTCGATCGCGCCGCTGCTCGCCCCGCTATACGGTGTCGGTGCGAGATGCGGCGCGGCGAGATACGCTTCGCGCGTAAGCGGCATGCGCGTGAGCGGATGATCGGCGCGCATCATACATACGACCGTATCGGAGAACAGGTCGCTGCGCTCGAAGCGCGGGTCGGGCTTCGGCCAGTTGCCGATCACCAGATCGAGTTCGCCGGCGTCGAGCGCGGCGGAATGATCGAGCATCGGACTCAGCGAATCGATTTCGAGCCGCGCGTGCGGCGCCGCCTCGCGAAATTGCGCGATCACGGTCGGCATGAAGAAGTCGTTCAGATAATCCGGCGCGGCCACGCGAAAGGTGCGGCGCGAGCGGCCGGGATCGAAGTCGCCATGCGGCGTCGCGACAAAATCGACTTCGCGCAGTACGCGTTGCGCGGAGGCGAGCAGCGATTCGCCGTATTCGGTGGGCACCATGCCCGACTTGCCGCGCACCAGAATCGGGTCGTTCAGCGTCTCGCGCAGTTTGCGCAGCGCGGTGCTGATAGCCGGCTGGGTCTGATTCAGACGCAGCGCGGTCTGCGTGACGCTGCGCTCGACCAGCAGCGTGCGCAGCACGCGCACGAGCCAGATATCGAGGGAGGCGGCGGTGTCGTCCATGATTTAAGCGAGGCGGGGCAAGCGGACCGGATCCGATGAAGCGTCGTACGGCGTCGCCTGCGAGAGCGGGGCGCCAACGCGCACGAAGCAAAGGTCATAACCTTAGGCCTGTTTGCGGTGTAGCGGCATAGCAGGCAAGGTATGGCCGGCATCAGCAGGGCTGTTTTACCGCGACGAACCGGCGAAAGCGCCGTGGGACGCGCCTCGCGTCCGCTTCAGGCTTACGTCTCGCCTACGTCTGCTGGTCCACGAGCCCCGACGGCAGCGTACTGATGCGTTTGACTTCTTTCGATTCGAGCCAGTTCGGCGTGCGCGCGCAGTACAGCACCATGGGCAGCGCATCTTCGCCCCAGAACAACTGATCGTTCAGACGGAAGGTCGGCACACCGTAGACACCCAGGCCGATCGCATCCGCCGTGTTGCGCTGCAATTGCGCTTTCACTTCCGGGCTCTTGATGAGTTCCGGGCCGTCGGGCACACCGACGCGCTCGCACAATTCGGCAAAGGCCACGTCCGTCGACGGATCGCGGCCTTCACGCCAGATGAAGCGGAAAATCTCGCGCACGAAATTGACGTCGCCGTTCGCCGCGGTGGCGAGCAACAGCGGCTTCGTGGAATCGAACGGATGGGCGGGCGGCATCTTGTACGGAATGCCGAGCTGCTCCGCGCGAAACAGCGCGTGCCGGTACATGAAGGTGCGTTTGGAGGGCACACCGTAAGCCGGCCGCTGTCCCCAGTGACGGTAGAGGTCGTTCAGCACGACCGGCGTCAAGACGAAGTCGAAGCCCGGCCATTTGTCGTGCTGCTCGAGCAACAGGTACGTGAACGGCGAGACAAAGTCGTAAAACCACAGCGGTTGTCTGGCGTCGATGCCAACGGTCATAAATGTCTCCCGGATTGCTGTTCCGAACGGCCCGTCTCGCGGACCGACGAAATTGTAATGATCTTACGCGGAGCAGCCGCGGCTTGCATCCGTCAATATGGTTTCGCGGCGTCGTCGCTGGGCGTTTCGCCGATCTCGGCCGCTTCATTCGCGGCGGACGGACTGGAAGGACTAGATGGATTGGGTGGTGCTAACGCCGCGCCTGCTTCGCCATGTTCTCCAGTTTTGCCTGCTTCTCCGGCTTCTTGTGCTTCACCGCGCCCGTTATCGACGCCCGGCGCTTCATCCGCGGCGCCGTCGCGTTGCGCGTCGCGAGCCTGCGTGAGCCGCGCGCGCACGAAGCCGATGTGCTCGCGCAGCACGTAGAACTGATCCGCATAGGCCAGCGGCATCTTCAGACCGTTGACGGATTCCTCGATCGCGTCGAGCCGTTCGAGCAGCGACGCGCGTTCGGTGGGCGAATGGTCGCTGAGGGCGCTGCGCTCGATCGCGATCAGCGCGCCGTACCAGCGGTAAATGCGCGATTTCACCCGCCATGCATACAGCGACGGCACGAGACGCAAGGCCGGCACGAGCAACACGATCAGAGGCACCACGACCACCAGCAGCCGGTCGGCGAGACTCGCGAGCCAGAACGGCAGGATCCGGTAGAGGAAGCTCTTGCCCGACTTGTAGTAGCGGGCGGCGTCGTCGCTGATGGGGAAGTCGTGCGCGAGCGGCGCGGGAAACTCGCCGGCGCGCTGCAGGATGTTCGCCTTGCCGTGCACCTCGCGCGCGGCTTCGATCAACAGGTCGGATAGCGCGGGGTGCAGCGAGTCGCGCGCCACCAGTTCGACGGTCGGCGCCACCATATGAATCGGCGCGGACGGCAGGTTCTTGCCGAGGTCGAACGCGCCCATCGGCATCATGAGTTGTGTCAGATAGGGAAAGCGGCGCGTGTAGGCGTCGGCCTGCGAGAAATCGTAGAACTGCACGTTCGGCGTGCGGTAGAGCTTGCCCATCACCGCCGGTTGCGCCGAATCGCCGGCGAGGAACGCCGCGTCGACCTTGCCGGAGACGAGGGCGTCGGCGGCGTCGTCTCCCGAGAGCGGCAGCAGTTTGGTTGCGCCGCCCGGCACGATGCCGTTGGCCTTGAGCAGCGCGAGCGCCAGTTCGCGCGTGCCGCTGCCTTCCGCGCCGACAGCAAGCCGCTCGCCCTTGAACTCGGAGAGGCGCGTGATAGTCGGGCCGTGATAGAAGATCGCCAGCGGCACATAGGCCACGCTGCCGAGCGACATCAGACCGTTGGACGCGGAGCCGGGCGCGACGCCGTCCTGCACGAAGCCGACATCCACGTTCGAGTTCGGATCCGACAGGCGCTTGAGATTCTGCAGCGAGCCCTCCGAGGACAGCACGTTCAGCGTGATGCGGTTGCGCGCCAGAATCTCCTTGTACTTCTGGGCGGCATTCCAGAAGGTGCTGCCTTCCGGGCCGGCGCTGATCGTCAACGTGCTGGGCGGCGCGGGCTGAATCAGACGCACGGCGACCCAGATCGCGACGGCGGCGATCAGCAGGATCGGCCCGAACGAGACGGCGAGATCGCGCCAGGAGATCGCGACGAATCGGGCGACGAGACGGGGAGGGCTTTTGCGGCCGGTGGCTGGCTTCATCGGATGACGTGACGGCTACGGTCGAAAGTGAACAGGGGCGGCGCTCTGCGGCGCGCGAACCGGGGTGAAGCGCTCACGCCGCGCCACGCCGGCTGCCGCGAATGGCGCGCGAGCCACGCGGCAGCGCGCGTCGCGCCGATGGTACCTGAGATTCGCCGCACGGCGGCACGCATGGCCGCCGCGCTCACCGACAAAGCCGTAACAAATCGTGAACGGCGTGTGACACCGCTGCGGGTAACGCGATTCAGCCCTCGCGTATGACTAAACCCTTTGCGCTTCTGGCCCGGCTAGATTAAATTGTGCATCGCTGCCGTGAACAGACGTTTGCGCAGCGCGACCCGGCAAGACACACAAGAACTGGGCGCGCTCGCGGACTTCGCGGCTTGCCGGTCTGTCGTACCGCATTGCATGCCTGTCATCGCATGCGGCAATGGCAGCCAGCCTCTTCGCCTCTCGCACACCGTGTTGCAGCCATAGTCGGCCGTCGCTGGGCCGCGCCTTGTCGCGCGTCCAGCGTGGCTGCCGGAAGTCGTACGAAGCCGCTTTTATATGCGGTCCAATGTGAAGCTAAGGAGAAGAAAAGTATGAAATCGGTCGGTTTTCTGAAAACGCTGGGCTCGGTGGTGGCAATGGTAGTGGCGTGCAATGTGTACGCTCAGGCAAGCGACGCAACGGCAACGGGCACGACCGCCGCGCCGGCTGCGAGCGCCAAGTCGACCAAGAAGGCGAACAGCCAGTTGGGCCGCAAGGTGCGTAGCGCGCTGGCCAAGGCGCAAGGTATCGACGTGTCGAACATCGCCGTGCGCGCTCGTGGCGGCGCGGTGACGCTGACGGGCTCGGTGCCTGACCAGGCGCAGATCGACGCCGCAGGCGAAGCCGCCAAGGGCGTCGCTGGCGTGACGTCGGTGTCGAACAAGCTGAACGTCCAGCAGCAGTAAGCAGGCTGTCGCATCAGGCGAGGGCGGCGCCAAGCCGCCTTGCGCCATCGTGATGCAGTTGTGCACCAAGGTTCCGGCAAAAAACCGGAGCCTTTTTTATTTTAATTTGGCGATTTTTGAAGCGGTGATGATGGGTCCGGGCAGTCGCAAGCAACACGGCGGCATCGCCGCTGTGCGACTGTGCGCTGTGACACATTGCTGACGCGACCCGAAGCGTACTGTGATGCGTAGGGAACCGGAGTCAACGCCATGGAAACCTCGCTTTTGCGCTATACCGATCTGCCCATCAGCGATCGGGCGGCCTTCGAACTGGTGTGCGCGCGGCACGGTTTTGCACCGGCGCATTTCGACATCAGCGCCTGCGCGGATCCGAGCGATGCCGCGCACGAGCGCCTCGTCACCATCCGGCGCGGCGGCTGGGCGCAGTCTTATCACGACCGTCAAGGTCAATGGGTCCGGCAGTTCGAGGCCGATCTGACCTGCCGCTTCTTCAAATAGCAGCCGTCTGCTTGAGTCGAGCCTGAGCCTGAGCCTGAGCGGCAAGGCGTGGCGTGGCAATACGCGGCGCCGGCCTGCGCGCCCGTTCAGGCCAGCACGAGGCGCACGCCCACCAGCGTGAGCGTGGCGGCGAGCAGGTTGCGCAGCAGCGCGTCCGGCGCGCGTGAGGACAGAAAGCTGCCGATTGCGATGCCCGGCAGCGAGCCTACCAGCAGCGACAGCAGCATCGACCAGTCGATCGAGCCCAGCAGCCAATGGCCGGCGCCCGCCAGCAGGGTGAGCGGCACCGCATGCGCGATGTCGGAGCCCACGATGCGCGTGGTCGGCAGAAGCGGATAGAGCAACAACAACACCGTCACGCCGATCGCGCCCGCACCCACCGACGTCAGCGACACCAGCACTCCGAGCACCGCGCCGGTCAGGATGGTCAGCGCGAGCGTGCGTCCCTGACGCGGCGCGCGTTGCCGGCGCGCGCCGAGCGCCGCGAGTTGCGGACGAAACACGAGCGCCACCGCCGTCACCAGCAACGCCGCGCCGAGCACGATCTGGATCAGCCGGCTCGCACCGGGCGTGTCCATGCCGAAACGATGCAGCAGAATCAGCGTGATCGTGGCGGCCGGCACGCTGCCGGCGGCGAGGCGCAGGGTGATCTGCCAGTCCACGGTGCCCTTCAGGCCGTGCACGAGCGTACCGGTCGCCTTGGTGGCCGCGGCGTACAGCAGGTCGGTGCCGACGGCCGTGGCCGGATGCACGTTGAACAGCAGGACGAGAATCGGGGTCATCAGCGAGCCGCCGCCGACGCCCGTCAGTCCGACCAGAAAGCCCACGAACAGGCCGGAGACGGAGTACAGCAGATCGATGTGGGGAAGAGCCATTGAGCGGACCGCTGACGGTCGGGTGGGTTGGACGGATCAGGCCGCAAGGCCGGTGCGCCTGCCTTCGACAGTCGGTGAAGGGCGGCGGGAAGGCCGCCGCGGCGCGGCGAAAGCCGCTATTGTCGCAAAACTGCCGCGTTCGCGTACGAAGCGGTGTGCTGCGCTGCCCGCATACGGTCGATCAGCGCAAAAACCTCGGGGCGGTTTTCACGTGGCCTGGCTGGCGGCGCCCAAGCTTTGCCGGTTCTTTGCCGGTTGCGTTGCTGGCGATTGCCGGCGAGGCAGTCGCGGCGTTGCGCGGGCGCTCGTGAGACTGAAAGCGCAACTTCGGCCAACCCCAAGGTCGCGACGCGCGCTCAAAGCGCCCGGCGAATCTCCACGACGCCGAACGCCGCCAGCGTGAAGCCCACAATCCGGTCGATGGCGACGCGCATTTTGCTGCCGATCGCGTGGCGCGCGAGCGACACCACGGTCACGAGGAAACACCACCATGCAATCGAGCCGCAGAACACGCCACCCACGGTGGTCAGCGCAATGCTCGATGAAAACGCGCCGCGCGGGGCGAGCGTTGTGAACAGCGCGGCGAACATGATGACCGTTTGCGGATTGGTCAGCGTGAGCAGCAACGAACTCGCATACGCGCGCAGCGCGCCGGCGCGGCCCACCTGGGCGAGCTTGCCGTTGCCGCCTGACGCGCCGTTTGCGGTGCTGTCCGCTGCGTCGGCTGGGGCTTTCTGCAGCAACGTACGCACGCCCAGATACAGCAGGAACAACCCGGCGAGCAGATGCAACGGGCGGTCATACGCCAGCATGAACTGCGAGATGCTGACGAGGCCGAGCGCCGCGATCAGCCCATAGGCCGCGTCGCCGGTCGCGATGCCGAAGCCGATCGCGAGCCCCGCGCGCGGACCGCCGGTCAGCGTGCGGCGAATGCACAGCATGCCCATCGGGCCGACCGGCGCGGCAATGGCGAGCCCGACGCCCGCGGCGGTGAGGAAAAGACTGGTGGTGGACATGGCTATCCCGGATCGATTGTTCTGTTTCGTGTTGCGATTCGTGTGTCGCCGACACGCGTGGTATCGGCGAGCCCTTCAGCATAGCTAGACCGGAAACGCCGGGCAAGTCCGCGCATGAGGAGCGTGCTCGATCGACTCGCGCAGGCTCGCGTTTCTATAGCGTTGCTGATGAGCCTGGAAATAAGAGCGTGATAAGTGCGAGCCGCCGCGCCATGAACGAAGCAGGCGTAGTGATACCCGGAGCAATGGCGTTGGTAGTGCGGATGAGGATGGCCGTCGGGACGCTGGGGCCGAAGATGCGGGATGGGGCGCTGCAGGAAATGCGCTTTGGATGGATGCCCGCCTCGATGCGGCGGGCGTGCTCAATCGGTCTTGCCTTTTAATGCTTCTTCGCGGTGGCCGAGGCGCTTGGTGCTACCCGGATCGGCGGCGCGCCCGATGGCGAAGTGGCGGGTTGCGGTTTCTTCGCCTGCTTCGGTTTCTTGACTTCGCGGTTACTGCGCATTTGACCTTTTGCCATGATGGACTCCCAATTGGCGGTTTTTGCTCCGCATAGGAGCAGTAAGCTAGTGTGCGCTACTTTTGTCCGCGCGGGCAAACAATCTAAACCGCCCGGCTCCTTCTCCAGGTCTCGGACGGCAACTCGCCGAACTGCCCGCGATACTCGCTGGAGAAATTCCCAAAATGCCAGAACCCCCACCGCGTGGCGACCTCCGTCACTGAAGCGGAGCCGCGCAATTCACGGCGCACGTGATCGAGCCGGACGGCGCGCATATAAGCGGAAGGGTTGACGCCGAGCGTATCTTCGAACGCATATTGCAACGTACGCCGACTGGCGCGAAACCGCGCGCACAACTCCGCCACGGAAAGCGGACACTGCGGCGATTCCTCGATCAGCTCACGAACCCCACGCACCAGTTGCCAGTTGCGCGCAGTGCGAGCCTCGACGTTCCCGTGCGGATCGGCATCGCGCAGGTCCTGCAAAACATCGGCAAGACCGAATATCACCGACTTTTCGAACGCTGCGGCGACTGCGGCGTCGTCGAGCAAAGTGGGGGTGGCCGCGACGGCGTCGAGCAACTGCTTCAGCACCTCGCGAAAGCCCTGCAGTCTCGCGGGATCGACGTTCAATACGCCGGGTCTCGAGCCGAGCAGCAGGGTTATTTCGTCGAGTTGCGAGCGCAACAGCGGGTCGCCGATCGCGCCCGGCTCGATTTCGAGGTTCACCACCACATGCTTGTCGGGCGACAGAAATTCGAAACCGCCATCGCCGGAAAACAC
The DNA here is from genome assembly GCF_900104795.1 of Burkholderia sp. WP9. Classification (NCBI taxonomy): domain Bacteria; kingdom Pseudomonadati; phylum Pseudomonadota; class Betaproteobacteria; order Burkholderiales; family Burkholderiaceae; genus Burkholderia; species Burkholderia sp. WP9. The sequence continues at coordinate 2,858,997 of NZ_FNTG01000001.1, read as the reverse complement.
GTGCAAGCCATCGCGATGACTCGTCTGTCCACACAACAACGCATGGCCTTCGAGTTGAAACGGAATGCCCACCGCGACCCTGGATGCCGCTACCTGGCCGCGCTGATAGACCGTGCGGTTCAGGCGCTCGACCAGCACCCGCACGCCGCCCGCGTGGCATGAACTCACCGAGCCGTCGAAGGCGCCGCGTGAGATCTGGCAGTAGCTCTGGTTCCATGCGTCGAGCAGCATGGCCTGCTCGTCAATGTTGCGGCAACAACGAATCTCGACCGCGCCGCTCGTCTGATTGACCGCCTGCATAGCTTCTCCCGATTCTGATGGCGCTCCCCGAAAGCCTCGTGCCGACCAGTGTATGCGAAAAAAAAGCCCTGCCGTAGGGTTGGCGCGGAGCGTCTTTGCTTACCGTCTTTGCTTACCTGCTGCGCGGCCGGAAGCCTTCGTAATGCTTTTGTCAGGACGCGGAATTTTTACGGGATTTTTATCTTTTTGCCAATTTTGGATAGTCGCCACTTTTTGCCGCCCCTACTTTGTGCATCACGCAATGCACAGGAAAGGGAGTGACGTATGAGCACATCGGCAGGCAGGCTGGAAGGCAAGATCGCAATCGTGTCAGGCGGCGCGACGGGCGCGGGCGGCGCGGCCTCGTTGCTGTTCGCGCAGGAAGGCGCGCAGGTCGCCGTCGTCGATATCAATACGGATGCCGGTGAGGAAGTGGTAACGCGGATTCGCGCGGCAGGCGGCAGCGCCGAGCTGTTTGCCGCCGACGTGTCGAAGCGCGCGGCCGTCGATGCCGCCGTGGCCGGCATCATGGCGCGCTTCGGACGTATCGACGTGTTGTTCAATCATGCCGGCAGCATTGTCGTGAAGCCGTTCGTCGATACCACCGACGAAGACTACGACTGGCTCATGAACGTCAACGTGAAAAGCATGTTCATGATGACGCGGGCCGTGCTGCCGCACATGCTCGCTGCGGGCGGCGGCTCGATCGTCTGCACGGCGTCGATCTCGTCGGTGGCGGCGACGCCGCTCGAAGTGCTCTATTGCACCACCAAAGGCGCATGCGCGATGTTCGCGCGTGCCATCGCCGTCGAGTATCGCGACCGGGGCATTCGCTGCAATGCCGTGTGCCCTGGTTTCATCGACACGCCGCATGGGCGCCGCGAAATCAGCGCGCTCGCGAAGTACGGCTTCGATGCGAGCGAAGCCGCCTTGTCGGTGCAGCAGGGCCGCCTGTGCGCGCCGGAGGAAGTGGCGCGCGCCGCGCTCTTTCTCGCGAGCGACGACGCGAGTTTCGTCAACGGCGCACACCTGTACGTCGATAACTGTTTCACGGCCGCGTGAGCCGCTTTGCCTGGCGCGGCCACGCCGTTGAACCGGCTCGCCGGTTGGCCGCTTCGTCATAACCCTGTTCAAAGGATCGCGTCATGGACATCAACACGGCCTTGCCGTCGGCGGAATCCGCCGACAACGACGTCAAGCTGTTGCACAAGATGGGTTACGCGCAGGAACTGTCCCGGCGCATGGGGGCGTTCTCGAACTTCGCGGTGTCGTTCTCGCTGATCTGCATTCTGTCGGGCGGCATCACGTCTTTCCAGATGGGCCTGTCGGCGGCGGGCGGAGCGTCGATCGGACTCGGCTGGCCGCTCGGCTCGCTGTTCGCGCTGGTGGTGGCCGCGGCGATGGCGCAGATCGCCTCGTCGTATCCCACTGCGGGCGGCCTCTATCACTGGAGTTCGATTCTCGGCGGTAAAACTTGGGGCTGGCTGACCGCGTGGCTGAATCTGCTCGGCCTGGTGTTCGTGGTCGCCGCGATCAACTTCGGCACCTATGATCCGTTCTTCCGCACGCTGATCGCGCCGATGTTCGGCGTTAAGCCCGAGTCGCTCGGCTGGTGGCAGCAGACGCTGTTTCTGACCGTGATCACCGCGTCGCAAGCATTCCTCAATCATCGCGGCATTCGTATCACGAGCAGGATCACCGACCTGTCGGGCTATCTGATCTTCGTGGTGACGATCCTGCTGGTGGGGGCGTTGCTGGTGTATTCGCCGGTCAAGATCGATCTGTCGCGGCTCTACACGTTCACCAACTTTACGGGTGTGGACGGCGGCGCGTGGCCGAAGCAGACCATGGCGATGGCGTTTCTCTCCGGCCTTCTGTTGACCGCTTATACGATTACCGGCTTCGACGCATCGGCGCATACCTCGGAGGAGACGCATCAGGCGGCGCGCAATGTGCCGCGCGGTATCGTCGGTTCGGTGTTCTGGTCCACGACCTTCGGCTACGTGATGGTGTGCGCGTTCGTGCTGGTCATGCCGGATATCGGCGCGGTCGTGAAGCAGGGCACGGGTTTCTTCGAAGCGATTCTCGCGCCGATTCCGGGGCCGCTGCGCATTGTCATCGAACTGCTGATGTTCTTCATCAACTACGTGTGCGGTCTTGCTGCAGTGACCTCCACGTCGCGCATGATGTTCGCATTTGCTCGCGACGGCGGCCTGCCCGCATCGAAGTGGCTGCGTAAAGTGAATGCCGCGCATCGCACGCCGGGCGCCGCCATCTGGACCTCGGCGGTGCTGGCGATCGTCGTCACGCTCTATGGCGATGCTTTCACGGTGCTGAGCGCCGGTAGCGCGGTGTTCCTGTTCATCTCGTACGCCATGCCGATTGCGGCGGGCATTTTCGCTGAAGGCCGTACGTGGAACGAGAAAGGCCCCTTCCAGTTGGGCATGCTGTCGAAGCCGTTCGCGGTGGCGGCGGTGATCGGCGCGCTGGTGCTCGCGTATGTCGGCATGCAGCCGCCGAATCAGAAAGTAGTCTACGTGATTGCCGGTTTGCTCGCGGTGCTGCTGACGATCTGGTATGGCGCGGGCGTGCGCAAGAGTTTCGCCGGCCCGCCGATCGGCAAGGTGTCCACGGAACGCGAAAGCGAATTGCGCGGTATGGAGGGGCAGTTGGGAGAGAGTTGAAGCACTGCACTCGCCGCGCAGGTTTTGAACGCCCAAAAAAATAACGTCAGCCGGCCCGTGAGCCGGCTGACGTTTTTCATGTCGGCCGCAGTACCCGAATCCGGGTACTTTGAACGCGCGGCTTACATGCCGACGTATCCCACCGGCGTCGTCGCATTGGCCTTGGCGACCGACGCGTTGTTCGACACCACATACACCGGCGATTCGGTCAGGTTGAGCGTCAGCACACCGTTGCTGTAGTTCGCATTGGTCGCGTTGCCCATCATGTCGATCACCTTGACCGTGCCGCTCGTGCCCGGTTGATCGACATTGAGGCTGTACGCGACACTATAAGTCGAGCTGAAGCCCGCACTCGCGCTCCACACGTTGTTGTTGTGCGCCCACAGAGCGGTAATCACCGCGCCGTTGCCCACCTGCTGGAACGCGTACGCGTAGACGCCGGTCGGCGTGCCGTTGACCGGGCCCAGCGTCGTGGTGCCGTCGAGCGTGTGCGTCATCGCGCTGATCGCCATCGCCACCGGTTTCGGGCTGATGTTGGTCGAGCCGAATGCGCCCTGCGCGTCGCTCAGGTCGAAGAAGGTGCCGTAGCCCACTTCATCCGGATAGTCCGCGCCGTAGAACACGTAGGTTTGATCCGCGCCTTCGCCGAGCGTGATGATGTGCATGCGCGCGGCGACCGCCGCTTGCGCGTACAGCACGTTGGCGCTCGGATAGTTCGGACCGTACGACGAGCCGAGGTCGTAGCTGATGCCCGCTTCTGTCGAGAACAGATGCATGCCCGTACGGTAGTCGGTGGCCATTTCCGCGCGCAGATTGCGCATCTGGCCGCGCAACGAACCGTCGGCGGTGGACGGGTCGCTGTCGTAGCGCTCAGGCGGATGCGACGGCGACGTGCCCGCGTCGTAGTAACCGTGCGTGGCGACGGCGTCGATGTACTGGCCGAAGCCGAGCGGCGCGAGGCGTTTGAGGTGCGAAGTGGTCAGGCTCGGGAAAGCATCGGCCGGACCCATCACCATCGCGTGCGGATCGGTCGAATGAATGCCCTGATAGACGGCCTTGTACAACGCGACGTAGTTGGCGTCGGTATCCGTCCACATCTGGTTCGGTTCCCACGTCACCTGATAGTAGTTTGCCGACTGGGTCGGGAAGTACGCGGCGCGAATCGCGTTCGATTCGGTGCCGACGCGGCTCATGTAGCTCTGGTAGTACGACGTATCGGTCGGCAGCGTGGTGTCGTCCTGGAAGGCGCCGGTGCTGCTCGCCCAGGCCGGAATGCCGTCGAGGCGGATCAGCCGCATCACGTTGCCGCTCTTGTAGAACGGATCGAGATTGTCGGCCGACGGGTTGAAGGTGTTCGGGCCGTTCGGCTCCATGGTCGAGAGCTGGCGGTCGTCGATGGTCGACGAAATGCCCAGCGCGGCCAGCAGCGGGCCGTTGTCGTTCGCGCCCTGCATGCCGAAGCGATGCTGCTCCTGGCGCGCATACGTGACGGCCGGCACGACGCCGGACAGGTTCGGCGTCACGCCGAACGTCGCGATGCCGACCGGACGCGTGCCGGCCTGCGGCAACTGGCCGCCGTTCTTGGCCAGCGTGCCCGTTGCCGCGAAATAACCGGCGAGCGTCGACGTGCAATTGAACGTGATGGTCTTCGCACCGCTCGCCACGGCGGTGGTGCCGCTCGCGGCGACGCGGCCGAGCGTGTCGGTGACGGCCCAGTTCAGCGTGTCCGCGCTCGGCGCGTTGGTGTTGAAGGCGATCTGGAACGTGCTGCCGGAGGCGAAGATGCGCGTGCCGTCGGCGCTCGGCGTATCCGCAGAAATCGTCGCGCTGCCCGCGCCGGCTGATGTGGTCGGCGAGGCGCAGGTCATGGCCGCGGTGCCGCCCGTGGCGTTCAACGCAGCGGTGCCGGTGCTGGCGTTGCCAGCGGCGGACGTGGTGGCCGCGCTGGCCGGGCTGCTGGTGCCACTGCTGCCGTTGGACTGGGATGCCGCGTTGCTGACGGTGCCGTTACTGCCACCGCCGCCGCCGCATGCGGCGAGTGCGAGGGACAGTGTCGAGAGTAGGAGTAGTTGCGATTTCATCAATCTGTAAGCAATGCGTTGGCTGATCATTCGTCCGGCTCCTCGCGCAAAGCGCGTCAGGAGGTGGAGCGAACATCGGGGTTCATTTGCAAGCCAGCCGATGACCGAGGCTTCGACACTGGCGTCCTGGATGCGCGGCATTTCCGGCTGCGCGAAGGTGATGCCTTCCCGGGTTGTCGGCCTCGAACGCATTTCTCTGCAGGGAAACGCTTGTCGCGTGAAACCGGGCCGCTGACGCGAGCGGCTTTGGCGGAATCGGACGACCTGAGAACGTACGACGAACCGGCCAGCGTGTTGAGGAACAGCGCGATTCAGATCGCAGTACTTGAGTCCACGGCGCTAGCCGATGAACTTTTTACTGTTCCGTAAGCTAGAAATGCTCAATTTGGGAAGAATCGACCGCAACAATACGCATTAGTGTGCTTAAAAGAAGTAACGAGTCGTTACGTATGATCATTAATGCAGTACTAATTACATTGATCGAATGAAAAAGATCTGTCAGGTGAGACCAGTCTTTTTCCGCCACTGTGAATTGGGGTCGTAAGTATTTGAAATGGATGCCTAACTATCCGGCAGCGTCAATCGACTGAGAAATGGGCGCTAGCGCTCATGGGCCAGCCGAAAAAGTCTTGGGCTTGGCGTAAAAGTGCTGGGTCTTGGGTGTAAGGTTTCCTCGCGACATGGAGTTCGCGGCGGAACTGTCGCTGTTTTACGGAGACATTGGTGCGCTCCGCAAAAAGGAGCGCGCCATACACGAAGATGGGTGCCGACGTTATTTGGGGTCTGCAATAACGGGGGCGGCATCCCGTCCGCTGCGCAAAAAGGCAGTTAAGGCTGAGAGATCAATCGTGAGGATTCTTCAACTGGTTCATGCACCGCGATTGTCCGGGGCAGAAGTACTCGTAAAAGGGCTGGCCATTCACCATCAGCGCGGTGGCCATGAAGTCTGCATGACATCGCTGCTTCCGCAGCAGGACGACTTTGCCGACATTCACGCCGAGCTTCAGGCGGCGGGCGTCACCTGTCTGTTTCCCGATGTGCGCTACGGCAGGGTAGGCAAGTTGCTGTACCTGTATCGCGTGGTGCGGCGCTTTCGCCCCGACTTCATCGTGGCTCACGCAACGCTTGCCGCACTGTATGTGCGTCTTCTGCCGGTGAATACGCCGATTGCCTGGGTCATGCATTCCGGCGTCAACGACTTCGAAAACGGCGCGCTCAAGCGGGCCGAGCGCCTGCTCTCGCGACGGGCGCGGGCGATCATCGGCGTGTCGCAGCAGAATATCGACGATTACCTCCGCGAGATCGGCCGCCATCCGTCCATGGTCGTGATTCCGAACGGCGTGGATGCCCAGTTGTTCGCCGAGGCCAGCGACGCGGGCGCGCCGGATATCGACGCGCACCCGAAGCAGATCGTCCAGCTTGGCCGGTATATCGAAGGCAAGAGCCAGCTCGACACGATCCGCGCGTTCGAACGCGTGCTGCAATCGGAACCGGATGCGCGCCTCTTGCTGTGTGGTGTCGTCGAAGACCTCGACTATCACCGGGCGGTCCTGTCGCTCGTCCGTCAGCTGGGTCTGGAAAGCAAGGTGACGGTGAACGGACCGCGTTCCGACGTGGCCGCGCTGCTGCGCGCCTCGCGTGTCTTCGCGATGCCGTCGCGTTTCGAAGCGCAGAGCATCGGTTTTCTCGAGGCGCTTGCCTCGGGTATTCCTGTCGTGGCGAGCCGGATTCCGTCTTTTGGCTTTGCGAGCGCATTTGCCGGCGTCAACCTCGTCGATACGACCGACCCGGAAGCCTACGGCGGCGCATTGCTGAGCGCGCTCGGCACACCGCGCGCGAACCGGCAACTGGCCGGCTACACGCTGCACGACACGGCGGATCGTTACATGACGATCGCGCGGAAGTTCGTTCAACCGCTCCAGGTTTCGGCCTGACGCCAATCGGACCGGCCGGCTCGCATGCTATTGCGCGAGCCGGTCGATTCGCACTGTCTCCGAGAAAAGCCCCGGCAGGTTGCCGAATTCCTGAGCTTCGCCCAACGCGAGTCCGTTTCCTGATGGATAGCGCGACAACGCCGGCGCTCCGCCGGTGAAATAGAAATCGCCGAGGGTGGCGTCGGTCCGGCGAAACAGCACGAGTGCAGTCCCCTGCTTGTCGCGCACGAAAGCCGGAAAGACATCTGACCACGACATGTCGTGCAGTGTCGCCGCCCGCACCGGCGAACTTGCTGCGCCGCTCACGTCGAGCGTGGCGACATCGATCATGGCTTCCTCGCTCGTCTCGTCGAGATGCGGCGTTAGCAGGATCAGCGTGTTGCTGTCGCGGCCACGCACGGCGCCCATTGTCACTTTCACGAAGCCGGGGACGAAACTCGCCGGCAAGACGTTGCGCTCGCCGACGCTCAAGCGCGCACCTTCATTGTCGATGGAAGTGAGCGCGAGGCGTCCGTTTGCCCCGTCCACCGCGATCAGCGAGGCGCGCGAGCCGGCTGTCTCACGCACCAGCAGATTGACGTTCTGCGGCAGGTCCCTGGCCTGTGCCCAGAGCGCCGGCGCTGACGCCACCGAGGCTCCTGCTCCTTGCGCCGACGCGACCCATAGATCAAGTCCGCGGTCGGCCCGTTTTTGCGCGATCAGCACGCTGGCCCGCCCCGATGAGGTGAAGTCTCCAGCCACATATTGCTGCGTCAGTTCCGGCCTGAACGCATTGCTGGTTTGCAGCCAGAGGCGCGGGGCCTCGAAGTGGTCGCCAGCACTGCGAAGCAACCAGAAGGCGGTGCCGCCCTGGCGCGCCGCGACGATCATCAGATCCGCCTTGCCGTCGCCGTCGAAATCGCCGAGCAGAAAGCGCACGCTGTCGAAGCACAGTTTGTCGCCGGCGCAACTTGCCGCGGTGGCGCGCGGATCGAACGGGACGACGCTCGCGTACCACAGCGCGGGCGGCGACACCTTGGCGAGCGAGGCCGCATAAACGTTGAAACCTGGGCCGTCGTGTTGCCGCTGGACATACACTGCGGACTGCTCGCCCGAGCCGGCGATATCGCCCGCCATCACGGTGGCGAGCCGCAGGTCGTTCGCTTGCGTGTGTTGTGTGGTGGCCCAACGATAGCGCGTGGTGAGCGCTGTGCAGCCGCGCATGGTCAGCTTGCCGTCGTTTTCGCCGAGGCAATGCCGCATCGGCGTATAGACGAGGCCGAAATCCCACGGCGTCCAGCGCTGCGCCACGTCCCATTGATCGCAGGTCTCCGCGATCAGATAGCCGTCGCGTTCGGCGATGCACTGCGAAGTCGCGACGCTCACGAGCGCTGCGTTGCGCGTATTGCCCGGATAGACGCTCAACGGATCCCAGCGCCATTGCTGGGCCGGCGAGTCCGTGCACGCCGCCAGCGTCGGCGCACGGCCGGGCCCAGCCGAGCTCAGGCAGCGGCTGGCCGCCGCATTGAAGAGCTGAATCGGACGAGACACGAAGTCCGGCACGCGGCGATCAGTACGGTCGGCAAAGGCATAGCGGCGCGAAATCCAGTTGCCGTCCCACTGAAATTCACCGAATACATGCGACGACTCGCTGCCGTCGATCGAAAAATAGCTGGCGACGATGTCGCGCTTGCGCTGCACTTCGGCGGCCGGCAGATTGCCCGGCCAACTGCCGGTCGGATAGGTGACGTGGTAGACGATCGGCACGCCTTTGCCGAGCGTCTGGGCGACGTGGCGAGTCATGCGCGCGGAGAGGATGTGATCGGGATGCTCGATGAACGGCACGGTATCCGGGTTGAGCGTATAGATCAGCGTGGCCGGCGCGAGTATCGCTTTCAATGTGGCCGACAAGGCATCGCGATCGTACTTCACGCGCACGGAGCCGTCCGCGTTCATCGGATAAGTCGAGAGCGTGGCGTGTTGTTCCCACAGCAGACCGAGTGGCACGCGGCCGCCGCGCACGGCGCCGCCGGGCAGGCGCAGCTCCAGCAGGCGCACTTGCGGCCTCGCTTTCAGCACCATCTGATGCACGAGCTTGCCGGCGATCGTCACGTTGGACTCGAGCCACTCGTCGGGCACGCCTGCCATGCGCGCATAGGCGAGCCGTGAAGCCCGTTCGCGGGTTTGAACGTAAGCGAAGTCCGCGCCATTGGCGCCGCCGATCAGATGGACGGTGGTGATGCACCATCCCGCATCGAGACGCTCGCTGATGGCGGGGTCCACGAATAGCAGATCGTCGTCGAGGTGCGCGACCACGGTGACCAGCGTGCCGGCGCCACATTCGGCCGCGCGTGCGGAGGCTGGAAGGCAGGCGAAGAAGAGCAGCGCGAGACACGCAATGATGGAATCGCGAACGAGCCGGGTTGCCGATGATCGCATAGTGATTCGAGCCCTGACGGTAAGCTCGAATCATACTGTAGCGGCTCTGGCGGCCACGTTGCCGAACTCACAGTCGGCGGCAGAATGCGGCCCGGCACGGAATCGTGCCCGCGCGTCTGCTTGCGCTCGCGTTAGCGGAAATAGGCTTTGGTGTTGTCGTGGACGTCCGCGCGCGCGAGCAGTTCCGTCGGCGTAAGCCAGGCATATTCGCTGTGCTGCTCGGGCCGTCCGAGGCGCGCCGTGGCCGCGAGCGTCAGCGCATAGGCCAGCACGATGTAATGAGTCGATACGTCCGGCTCGCCCGCGAAGTTGTCGCTGTAGTGATGTTCGAACACGCCTTCGAAGCGCGCCGTCGAGCGCGCCAGATTCGCTATGCCGAGCTCGGCGTCGGCGATGCGCGCGAATGCCGCGTCGAGTGTTTCGTCTTTGTGAATGCGGCCGCCGGGAACGAACCAGGTGCCACGGGCCGGGCGATTGCGGCGGCGGCCGATCAGCACGCGCCCTTGGGCGTCGCTGACGATCAGATCGAATGCGACCAGCGGTGTGAGACGGACTACGTCCAGAAAATCGATCTCGGTCAGCATGTCATTTCCCCCGGTTTTTTTGCGCCGCTCGAACGTGTCCGATCAGCGTGATCCCGCAGCGTATCGAGCGTTCGTCATGATTCGCTAGTAGTCGCGATGGTGGTCATCGTTTCGTGTGAGCTGGCGCGACACGCTCGCCAGAAAAAGAGCGAGCAGAATCGCGCCGATCGTCGCGAAGAGAAACGCGCCGATCATTGCGGCCAGTACCAGCATCGTCCATGCAAGGCCGCTCATGTTTCGGCTCCGGCGTTCGGCTCCAGCGTGTTGATAGGCATGCTAACGTGCCCCCGTCTGCATGCTATGTGCGCCAGTCGCCGCAGAGCCTGTCACATCACGCCGAAGTATCGTCACATCGCGCCGCTAGCGCGCCACGTAACCCTCGGGTGTCGTCACCGCTTCCCTGAAGACGTCGGCGTTGCCGGAGACGACATAGACGGGCGCTGGCGAGAGTTTCAGGCTCGCCACGCCGTCGCGATACGGCAACGCCGTCGCGTTGCCCATCATGTCGAACACCGTCACTTCGCCCGTAGTGCCCGGCGCATCGACCCGCAGCCGGTAGTCCACGCTCCTGCTCGCGTCGAAACCGGTTCTGGCGCTCCATGCGTCGTTGTCATGCGTCCACAGCGCGGTCACGATCTTGCCGCCGCCGAGCCGACGGAACGCGTACGCGTAGACGCCTTTAGGCACGCCCTTGAGCGGGCCGAGCGTCACAGTACCGTCGATGATGCGCGTCATCGCCGCCACCGCAAGCGCCGCGGGCTTCGGGCTGATGCGAGTCGGACCGTAAGCGCCGGTCGGATGATCGAGTTCGAAGAAAATGCCGTAGCCTGGCGCGGCGTCCGGCATATCCGCCAGATAGAACACGTAGGTCATGTCGGCGCCTTCGCCTAGCAGGATCAGATGCGTGCGCGCCGTTACCGCCGCCTGGGCGTACAACACGTTCGCGCCGGGATAGTTCTTGCCATACGATTGGCCGATGTCGTAGCTGATGCCGGTTTCGGTGACGAACAACGGCGCGCCAGGCTTCAGGTATTGACGCATCTCGTGGCGCAGCGCCCGCATCGCAGCGGGCAGCGCGCCCGGCACCGTGCCCTGATTGCCGGTGTCCGCAACCCGCTCGGGTGGATGCGAGGGCGTCGTGCCGATGTCGTAATAACCGTGAATCGTCATGCCATCCATATAGCGGCCGATTCCGAGCGGACCGAGTTTGCGCATCCACGTGACATTGCCCTGCACCGACGAATAGGTCAGCCCCATCACCACCGCATGCGGATCCGTCTGATGGATCCCTTCCCAGACCGCCTTGTACATGGCGACGAAGTTCGCGTCGGTATCGCGCCACGGCAGACCGCCGTCGGCGTCCGGCTCCCATGTCACCTGATAGTAGTTGTCGCGCTGTTTGGGAAAGTAGGTCGTGCGAACGCGATTCGATTCGGCGCCGACTTTGGCCATGTAGTCCTTCATCTGCGTAAGCGAAGTCGGCACATAGCTATGCGTCTCTTTGCCGGTCGGACTCGCCCATTGGGGAATGCCGTCGAGCTGGATCAATCGCAAGAGGTCGCCGCGCCGGAAGAATGGTGTGAGCTGTTTGGCCGCGGGGTCGAATGTGCCGGTTTTTTTCGGCTCTTCCATATACCAGTTGCGATTGTCGTTGACCCACGTCAGACCGAGCGCGGTGTAGACCGGCCGGTAACCGTCGCCGTCGCAGCAGTGCTGGCCGGGTGCGAGATAGGCGGCGCCCTGCCCGCCGAAACGGTGCAGATCTTCATACGGAAAACGGACGGCGGGTAACGCCACGGAGGGATCGGGCAAGACGCCGAACGTCGCGATGCCCGCGGGGCGTGTGCCGCGCGATTCGAGCTTGCCATGCGCGCGCTCCAGTGACGCGGACACCGCGAAGTAGCCCGCGACGCTGGAGGCGCAACCGAGCGTGGACAGGGTCGTGCCGGCCGCAACGGGGAAGCGTCCACTGGCGCGCACGACATTCCACGCGTCGCGTATTTGCCAGTTGAGCGTGTCGCTTTGCTTGGGGCGTGAGGTGAAAACCAGCGCGAATGGTTTCGCCACGGCGAACAGACGTGTGCCGTCGCTGGGCGTGTCGGCTTCGAGCACATCGCCGTTCGCGCTCGTGGGTACTTGTGACGAAGGCGCCGAGCAACGCAAGCCCTCGCCGGGCGGCGCCTTCAGATCGGAGGGTGTGGCGGATTGCGCTGCGGCGCTCGATGCCATGTCGTTATTGATGGCAGGCTTCGTGGCAGGCACGAGCGTGCTGCCCGCTGCGGTGGGCGCCATTGCACAGCGCTTCTCGACACCGGGCGCCGGATCGCCGAATACGCCGTTGTTGCATTCGGCGCTATTCGAGAACGTCTTGACGACATGCTGTTGCGGCGTGCCATATAGCACGTCGCGCGTGCCACTGAACCGACAGGTGCCGTATTCGGCCGCGCACGGTGTCCACTTTCTGCCATCCGCTGAGAACTCGGCATTGCTCACACCATTCGCTTGCGGTGCGGCTTCTGCCGCCGCGCATCGAAACGTTGAAACGCCGAGCAAGATGAAAGCCGCCACCGAGGCGACCATGCTGATGCGCAGTCCTCTACGCTCGGCGGACAAGCCGCCGGCGCGCTTTCGCAGCGCGCGCTGTTCGCGTACATTCGACATGTGTTCCCCGTGTCGTTCGCTGTACTACCCCCAGACGACAAACGCGTCGCCCATTTGCTAGTTCACCAGGTCAGACCCGCCTTGCGGCACCCCTTCAGGCAATGTGTTGCGGAAACCGCATAGTGTATTTCCGCAAACCCCTGGCGGAAATGGCCCGCTTCCCACTCGACAGATTCCGCCACTGGCCCGTCTATTGCCGCGCGGTCTAAAGTTGTCTTATTCCGGTGTTTCACGTTTGAAACATTAATCGCCAGCTTTATATTCACGCGATCCAATAACAACCAATTAAATAATTTTGTCGCGCCTTCAAGTGCTTATATTGGATGTTCGTTTTACTTATTGCCACTCCGACGATTTATCGTCAGAAGATAGCCCAGTCTGGCGTTGCCGCAGAGCAGGTGCCGGTATAGCGAAGCCAGCTGCGCTCATTCTGACGTTCCGGCGGGAAAAAGTCACTTCAAATCGGTTTGGTGATGGATGGTTCGAATGGTAAGTCGGCCTTTTTCGAGTAGTCGCCGTGTGTGCGGTGCCGAACGAAATCGCGGTTTTATTTGCATTAACATTCGCAGAATGCCAATTCATTCATATGTGGAATCGGCAATTAATTCGTTGAAAAGACAGCGGTAGCGGGGTTGTTCCGAAAATCCCTGGGTGGTCACCCTGTCAATACGCCAACATGTACGCGCTTTCGGTCATGGCGGCTAAATGCTTGATTGGCGGTGACTATGATGCGCTGCACAGAGGAGGCCTCTCTGTGGCCGCCTGAAGTGATAAGTAGATCCGTTTTCTGGTGAGAGGATGACTATGACCTGCGCGAGTCTTGAGTCTGCAATGCTGCGCTGGGTGCACGCTCCGAACAAGGGTATGCGTCGCATCGCGATACTGATGTTCAACGACTGCTCGCTGCAAGGAGCAGGGGTTGTTGCCGAGGTGTTCCAGGCTGCGAATGAAATGGCTTCGTCCGGTTCGGGCGGCTGGTTATACGACGTTTCGTTCCTGTCGGCCGACGGCGGCATGGTGACTTCGTCGTCCGCGCTGCGGGTGTGGACAGACGGACTCGACGCACGGCATTACGGCGGTTTCGATGCGTTGTATGTGGCGGGCGGTAAAGGCGCATTCGCCGCCGCGAGCGACGAGCGGCTGATTGCCTGGCTGCGTCGCGTGCGCCGCAACACCGGCATGATCCGGCCGATCGCGGAAGGCCGGGCGCTGCTCGACGCTGCGTACGTGCCCGAGAACAAGGACAGCAAGGACAGCGCCGACCTGAATGGACAGTCCGCGCAGGCGCGCCAGCCTGAACAGGGTGCCGACGCGGGCGATCGCCTCGAATCGATGAGAAGCGCGCTCGCCATGATCAAGCGCGATCTGGGCAGCGCCACGGCGCGCACGGTTGCCGAGCGCCTGCTAGCCGATTCGTGCTCGAATCTCGCGCCGCTGCTCGGTGAAGACGGCGGACTGAGCCCTGGCGACAAGGTGCGCGCGGCCGCTCGCTGGCTTCAGGAGAATTGCCAGCAGGCGATTTCGATTGCCGACGCCGCGCAGTTCGCCGCGATGAGCGAGCGCAACTTTCTGCGCCGCTTCAAGATGGAAATGGGTATTACGCCCTCCAGTTTTCTGTTGCACGAGCGTCTGGCGGTGACCTGCAGCCTGTTGACCGAATCCGAATTGCCGGTCGACAAGATCGCGCGGCGCACCGGCATGGGCAATGGCGACCGCCTGGCGAAGGTGTTCCGCAAGCGGATGAGAATTTCGCCAACCGAGTTTCGGATTCAAAGCCGCCGACTGGTCGGCGAATAGCGCGACGGGGCCAGCCGGGGGCCGTGTGGCAATACGGCATCCGGTCCGAATTTCCGCCGATCTTTGAGAATTATAAGGAATGCGAATATGTTGACTCAGGGAGTTGTGAGCGCCGTGTCGGTCGAACCTAACGGTGCGGGTGCCGCAGTGGCGCACGGGCGTTGCGCGCGCATCGTCCCGGTCATTCTGGCGGGCGGTTCAGGCACGCGGCTGTGGCCGGTGTCGCGCGAAAACTTTCCGAAGCAACTGATCGACGTGGTCGGTTCCGACTCGCTGCTGCAAGCCACCGCGCGGCGCATGGACGGGTTTCCCGCGGGCTGGAAAGTGGAGGCGTCGCCGATCATCGTGTGCGGTGAGGAACATCGCTTCGTGATCGCCGAACAACTTCATGAAAATGGCGTCGACGCTCGTCTTATTGTAGAGCCGGCGCGACGCGATACGGCGCCCGCGCTGACGCTGGCGGCATCGCTGGCGTGCGCGGACGGTAGCGACGCGATTCTCGTCGTCATGCCGGCGGATCATTCGATCGCCGACGTGCCTGCCTTGCAGGCCGCGCTGGAACTTGCAGCGCAGTACGCGGAACAGGGTTCGATCGCGACGCTGGGCGTGCCGCCCACGCGCCCCGATACCGGTTTCGGTTATATCCGCATCGGCGCAAAGTTGGCGGATGGCGGGCACGCAATCGACGGTTTCGTCGAAAAGCCCGCGGAAGAACTCGCGGCGAAGTACGTCGCCGCGGGCGTGTATTGGTGGAACAGTGGCATCTTCATTGTTCGCGCTAGCGTGTGGCTCGACACGTTGAAGCGTCTGCAGCCAGAAATGCACTCGGCCTGCGAACGCGCCTTCACCGGCGGCCACGAGGACGGTGCGTATTTCCGCCCATCGGTTGACGCATTCCTCAGTGCACCCGCCAATTCGATCGACTACGCGGTAATGGAGCGTCTGACCGAAACAGCCGAACTGGACGCGACGGACAGCGCGGCCGCCGACGCGCCGGCGACGCCGCCCGGCGTCGTGGTCGGATTGGATGCCGGCTGGTCGGACCTGGGTTCCTGGGACGCCGTTTGGGCTGCGATGGAGAAGGACGTCGATGGTAACGCGGGCCGCGGCCGAGTGACGTTCGAAGGTGCGGTATCGAGCTACGCGCATTCGGAAGGGCGGCTGGTCGCCTGTGTCGGCACCACCAACGTCGTGGTGGTCGAAACCGCCGACGCGGTTCTGGTGGTCGACCGCTCGCATGTTCAGGACGTGAAGGGTCTCGTGTCGCGCATCAAGGCTCAGCATGCGCCGGAAGCAGAGGCGCATCGCAAGGTGCGGCGCCCTTGGGGTTTCTACGACTCGATCGATCATGGCGAGCGTTTCCAGGTCAAGCGCATTGTCGTGACGCCGGGAGCGCGACTGTCGTTGCAATTGCATCACCACCGCGCTGAACACTGGGTCGTCGTGCGTGGCACGGCGCTCGTCACGCGCGGCGAAGAGCAGTTCCTGTTGAGTGAAAACGAATCGACCTACATTCCGATCGGCACCCGCCACCGGCTCGAAAACCCGGGAAAGGTACCGCTTGAAATCATTGAAATCCAGTCAGGCACCTATCTCGGCGAAGACGACATTGTGAGGTTCAACGACAACTACGGCCGCTGCTCCTAAACAGCACGCCGGACTCAATTGCAGACAAGAACGGCAATAACGAGGTGACCAAAATGCGCAAGTTTCAGGATTTGCTCGCGCGAGTTTTCGATGTTGCATTGGTGTTGGCGGGCGCGGCGGTGGCTTCGCAGATCCGCTTTGATTACCTTGCTCAGTCCGGGTTCTATTGGGCGCTCGTGATGTTTTCCGCAGCCTTCGCGTTGGCCATCTTTCCAGCGTTTGGCGTCTACGAATCGTGGCGCGGCCGCTCCAAGCTGGCGCTGGCCGGCCAGGTCTCGCTCGCCTGGCTGATGGTGCAGGTCAGCGCCCTTGTGCTGATGTATTCGCTGCATCGCATCGACTTTGTGTCGCGCTTGTGGTTCTCGTATTGGACGGCGGTGACCGGCGGCCTGCTGATCGCCTACCGGCTGATGACGCACGCCGTACTGGCGCGCGCACGCAGCGCCGGCATGAATCTGCATCAGGTGGCGATTGTCGGCAGCGGCTCGCAGTGCGACGCCATCATTCGCCGGATCGGCGCCGCGCCGACCACGGGCTTTCGCGCCACGGCCGTGTTCAACGCCCGTCCGGATGTGTCGCCCGTTACCAGTCCGGGTGTGCCGGTGTTCGACACGGTCGAGGCACTGGCGGCCTACATGCGAACCAATAACGTACACGAACTGTGGCTCATGCTCTCGCTTAGCGAGGAGCCGCTGATCTGTTCGCTGGTCAGCGAATTCCGTGACGACCTGGTGAACATCCGCTTCATGCCGGACGTGCGCAGCCTCGCGTTGTTCGAGGGCAGCGGCGTGATCGATCTGCTCGGCGTGCCGGCGATCAACCTCGTGGCTTCGCCGTTGTCCGCCAGTTCGATGCTGAAGAAAGAGATCTTCGACCGATTGTTCGCGTTGACGGCGTTGATCGCCCTCGCGCCGGTCATGTTCGCGATCGCGCTGGCCGTGAAGCTATCCTCGCGCGGGCCGGTTCTGTTCAAACAGAAACGCAAGGGCGCGGACGGCCACGTATTTACGATCTACAAATTCCGCTCGATGCGTCTGCATACCGAGCAAAAAGGCACCGTCAGCCAGGCCACGCGCAACGATCCGCGCGTCACTAAAGTGGGCGCGTTCCTGCGCCGCACGAGCCTCGACGAACTGCCGCAATTCTTCAACGTGTTGCTTGGCGACATGTCGGTCGTTGGACCGCGTCCCCATGCACTCGAGCACGACGACCTCTATCAGAAAGTGGTCGCGGGCTATATCAATCGCTACCGGATTAAACCGGGGATCACGGGGTGGGCACAGATCAACGGCTTTCGTGGCGAGACCGACCGCATCGAGAAGATGGAACGTCGGGTGGAACATGACTTGTATTACCTGGGACATTGGTCGTTCGCACTCGACATGCGGATTATCGGCGCGACGATAGTCGCCGGACTGGTGCATCGAAACGCTTACTAAGTAGTTAACAAAACGCCAGACGCTACCTCCCCCGAGGAAAACGCCGTGGCGAACGGAGGAAACATCATGAGCTCGCTTGGTTTACGCACGGGAAGTCTCCTGGTTTTCGCTACTGCAGCCCTGCTTTCCGGATGCGGAATCGCACCGGGCCAGCGGATGATCACGCCTGCCGCAATTCAGGACACGGGTGGTGATTTCAGTACTGAACCGAATACGCAACAACAGATCCAGATCACCGACATCAACCTCACGATGCTGCGCAAGATGAGCCAGGCGCAGAGCACCGCGCCGCTCTCGCCGCAAATGGTCGCACTGTTCGGCAAGCCGACCGTTTATAAGGTCGGCCCCGGCGACGTGCTGCAGATCGTCGTGTGGGATCACCCGGAACTCGCTGCCGCGCTCGGACAGCCGGCACAGAACCCGAAGGCGACGGATGCCGCACCTGGCTTCCTGATCGACGAAAACGGCGATGTGCAGTTTCCGTATGCAGGCACCGTGCACGTGGCCGGCAAAGACGTCGCCTCGATCCAGAAGGACCTGTCGCGCCGTCTGAGCAAGGTGTATCAGAAGCCGGAAGTGACGGTGCGGGTGGCCTCGTTCCGCGCGGCGCAGGTCTATGTCGACGGTGAAGTGCGCACGCCGGGCGCCCAATCGGTCAACGACATTCCGATGTCGCTCACGACCGCGATCAGCTTGAGCGGCGGTCTTAGCGCGAATGCGGATCGCAGCCGCGTGGTGTTGCTCCGCAACGGCGTGCCGTATCAGCTCAACCTGGACGATCTGATCAAGCGTGGCCGCAATCCGTCGGATATCTATCTGCAACCGGGCGACGTGCTGCGTGTGGCTTCGCGTGAAGACAGCGGCGTCTACGTGATGGGCGAGGTCAACAAGCCGGCGACCATCCTGCCGATGCGCAACGGTTCGTTGACGCTTTCGCAGGCGATTTCCGACAGCGGCAGCTTCGACTCCAACACGGCCGCGGCCCGGCAACTGTTCGTGATCCGCAATTCGACGAGCGACAAGCCCGAGGTGTACCACCTCGATGCGACCTCGCCGGTGTCGATGGTGCTAGCCAACCAGTTCGAGCTGCAGCCGAAGGACGTGGTGTACGTCGGTCAAGGCGGTCTGGTCCGCTTCAACCGTGTGTTGAACCTGCTGCTGCCGGCGATCAATGCGGCTGTAACGGGCGTGGTCCTCGCGAAATAACAACCGTGCAACGTGATCTTGAACCGCCGGGCTTTGTTGGGTGAAGAAAATGGCAATCAACTTCGAAAACCGCTACACCGACGTGTCCGGACCGGACGAGCTTCATCTGTCGGACTATCTGCGTACGATCGTGCGAGGTTGGCGCACGATCGTGATGGTGACGCTGATCGCGCTCGCGCTGGGGTGCGCGTACGCTTTCCTCGCGCCGCCGACTTACCGCGCGGATGTCCTGTTCCACGTCGAGGACAAGACGGCCAATGCCAACGCGAACGGCAAGGATTCCTTGCCGCCGCTTACCGGCATGTTCGACACCAAGCCTTCGACGGCGGCCGAGATCGAGTTGCTGAAGTCGCGTCTCGTCACGGAAGAAACCGTCAAGAAACTGCACCTGGATATCACGGCTGGGCCGCGTTATTTCCCGATCATCGGCGGAATGATTGCGGGGTTGGTGAACGGGCAATGGGGCTTCAAGTTGCCGCAGTTCATCAACCTGTCCGGCTATGCCTGGGGTGACGAGAGCATTTCGGTGTCGCAGTTCGACACGTCGAAGGAAATGTACGACACGACCTTCACGCTGGTTTCCGGCGCCGACGGTTCTTATGTGCTGCGCGACAAGAACGGTATCGCGATTCTGTCGGGCAAAGTGGGCGAGACCGTGGAAACGGATACCGCCGACGGCCCGATCACACTGCGCGTCGACAAGCTGGTCGGCCCCGCCGGCTCGCGTTTCGAACTGCAGCGCGCCTCGACGCTGAGCACGGTGGACCGCCTGCAAAAGGCGCTCGTGGTGCAGGAAACCACGTTGCAGTCCGGCGTGATCCGCGCGAGCCTGGAAGGCGGCGACAGCGGCTTGACCGCGGCGATCGTCAACAGCATGGCGCGCGAATTCGTGCGTCAGGATGTGGAGAGCCGTTCGACCGAAGCCGAGCACATGCTCGCCTTCCTCGATCAGCAACTGCCGGGCTTGCGCAAGGAACTCGACGACGCCGAGCAACGCTACAACAAGTTCCGCAATACGCACGGCACGGTCGACCTGGGCGAAGAAAGCCGCCTGTTGCTGCAACAGATCGTCGATAACAAGACCAAGCTGATGGATCTGCAGCAGCAACGCGCGGAGATGTCACAACGCTTCACGGCGAATCACCCGGCGGTGGCCGCGCTCGACGCGCAGATCGCCGCGTTGCAAGGCGCCGCGGCGAACATGAACCGCAGCGTGGCGGTGATGCCGGATACGGAGCAGACCGCTTTGCGTCTGCTGCGTGACGTGCACGTCGATACGGAGCTGTACACCAATCTGCTGAACAGCGCGCAGCAACTGCGCGTGGCGAAAGCGGGCCAGGTGGGCAACGTGCGCGTGGTCGACTTCGCCGAAGCACCTGACGAACCCGTGCGTCCGAAGCGCGTGATCGCGATCCTGATCGCGCTCGGCGGCGGCCTCGTGCTCGGCATTCTGCTGACCTTCTTCAAGCGCGCCATGTACGGCGGCGTGGAACGGCCGGACGAACTCGAAGGCATGCTCGGCGTGCCGGTGTTCGCGGTGGTGCCGCGCAGCCAGACCCAGTTGAAGCTGCAGGAGAACGTCATGCTGCGCCGTCGCGGGCTGCATGTGCTCGCGCAGCAGGCGCCGGAAGACATCGCCGTGGAAGGCGTGCGCAATCTGCGCACCTCGCTGCAACTCTCGCTCGATCACGCCGAGAACAACGTGGTGATGATCACCGGCTCGCGGCCCGATTCCGGCAAGTCGTTCCTCTCGGTGAACCTGGCGGCGCTGGTGGCCTCGGCGAACAAGCGCGTGCTGATCATCGACGGCGATATGCGGCGCGGCGACGTGCACTCGCATTTCGGTGTCGCGCATCAGCCGGGTCTGTCCGACGTGCTGAGCGGCGGCGACCTGAGCGCGATGATCCAGCGCGACGTGCTGCCGGGTCTCGACGTGCTCGCCAAGGGCACGCTGCCCTCGCATCCTGCCGAACTGCTGATGAGCAAGCGCTTCGAAACGATGCTCGAAGAACTGAAGTCGCACTACGACCTCGTGATCGTGGATACGCCACCGGTTCTCGCGGTGACCGACTCGACGTTGATCGGCAAGTACGCGGGCACGACGCTGCTGGTGGTGCGCCACGGCCGTCACCCGCTCAACGAGGTCATGGAGACGGCCAAGCGGCTGCGCAACGGCGGCGTGCCGCTCAAAGGCGTGCTGCTGACCGACGTGCCGCAGGAAGGGGCGTTCCTCGGCTCGGGTTATCAGGGCGGTTATTACGGGTACGACAGCATCGCCGGTTGAGACGGCGGCTGGCGGCCGGCGGTTCGACGAAGTTCACCAGGCTATGGCACCAGGCTGTAGCACTGGGATTGCAAAGGTTAACGAGGAGAATGCTCCATGAAACGTAAGGTCGCGCTGATCACCGGCATCACAGGACAGGACGGATCGTATCTGGCGGAGTTGTTGCTCGCCAAGGATTACGACGTACACGGCATCAAACGCAGGTCATCTCTGTTCAATACAGACCGGATCGATCACCTGTACCGCGATCCCCACGATCCGGACCAGCGACTCTTTCTGCACCACGCGGATCTGACCGACTCCACCAGCCTTCTGCGCGTGATTCAGCGTGTCGAGCCCGACGAGATCTATAACCTCGCCGCGCAGAGCCACGTTGCGGTGTCGTTCGAGGAGCCGGAATACACCGCTAACGCGGACGGCCTCGGCGCGCTGCGGATTCTCGAAGCGATCCGGATTCTCGGGCTGCAGGAAAAGACGCGCTTCTATCAGGCTTCGACTTCGGAGCTGTACGGCCTCGTGCAGCAGGTGCCGCAGTCGGAGACTACACCGTTCTATCCGCGCAGCCCGTATGCGGTGGCCAAGCTGTTCGCGTACTGGACCACGGTCAATTATCGCGAGGCTTACGGCCTCTATGCCTGTAACGGGATTCTGTTCAATCACGAATCGCCGGTGCGCGGCGAGACGTTCGTCACGCGCAAGATTACGCGCGCTGTCGCGCGTATCGCGGTGGGCATGCAGAAGACGCTGTATCTCGGCAATCTGTCGGCACTGCGCGACTGGGGTCATGCCCGCGATTACGTCGAGATGCAATGGCGCATGCTCCAGCAGGAGCGGCCGGAGGACTACGTCATCGCCACGGGCGTGCAGTACAGCGTGCGTCAGTTCGTGCAGCACGCGGCCGCCGAGCTTGGCGTCACCGTGCGCTTCGAAGGCACCGGCGTGGATGAAATCGGCATCGTCGAGAAAGTGGAAGGGCGCGAGATCAAGATGTCGCCGGGCGACGTGATCGTGCGCGTCGATCCGCGCTACTTCCGGCCCGCCGAAGTCGAGACGCTGCTCGGCGATCCGTCGAAGGCGCATGCGAAGCTCGGCTGGCAGCCGACCACGTCGTTCGCCTCGCTCGTCAAGGAAATGGTGCGCGCGGACTATCAGATTGCACGACGTGACGCGCTCGTCACGCTGGCCGGATTCACGGCGCTGGAACATCACGAGTAACTTGCGATGAACAAACAAGCACGCATTTTCGTCGCGGGCCACCGTGGCATGGTCGGCTCCGCGCTGGTCAGGCGTCTTGCCGCCGAGGGGTATCCGAATGTGATCACCCGCTCGCGGCAGCAGCTCGACCTCACGGATCAGGCGGCCGTGAATCGCTTCTTCGAAAGCGAACAGATCGACGTGGTGCTGCTCGCGGCCGCGCGCGTGGGCGGCATTCTCGCGAACGCGACGCGCCCGGGTGAGTTCATCTATGAAAACCTGGTGATCGAAACCAACGTGATTCACGCGGCGTACCGGGCCAAGGTCGAGCGGCTGGTGTTCTTCGGTTCGTCGTGCATCTATCCGAAGCAGTGTCCGCAGCCTATCCGCGAGGAGTATCTCCTGACTTCGCCGCTCGAACCGACCAACGACGCCTATGCGATCGCGAAGATCGCCGGCGTCAAGTTGTGCGAAGCCTACAACCGTGAGTACAACACCCAGTACGTGGCGTTGATGCCGACCAATCTGTACGGCCCGAACGACAACTACGATCTGAATAGCAGCCACGTGTTGCCGGCGCTTCTGCGCAAGGCTCATGAAGCGAAGGTGAACGGCGACTCCACGCTGTCGGTGTGGGGTTCGGGCACGCCGCGCCGCGAATTCCTGCACGTCGACGATCTGGCCGCGGCCACGTTGTTCGTGCTAGAGCACAACGTGACGGAAGGCCTGTTCAATGTCGGCGTGGGTGAAGACCTGTCGATTCGCGAGCTGGCCGAATGCATCTGCAAGGTGGCGGGCTTCGACGGTGAACTCGTGTTCGACGCCTCGAAACCCGACGGCACGCCGCGCAAGCTGCTCGACGTCTCGCGCCTCGCGCAAATGGGCTGGCGCGCAACGATCGGTCTGGAGGACGGGATCGCATCCACGTACCGGGACTTCGTTGAATCCCATGCCGGTTCGACACCCGCTGCCGCCGTCGAGGTATAGCCGCACGGGTTGCCGCTTCAGCGCGGCTTTGAAATGACTAGCTGGGGACGCTGTGCGAGCGCGGAACGCGCCATGCACGCAGGACGAATCTTCGAGGAGTGGCATAAAAATGACAGCGTCAGTCACGATCTTTCACAACGTCGTGTGGTCGCGCCACAAGGGTGTCGTGTTTTCCGCGTTGCATAACATTTCGGCTTCAGGCGCGATTCGCTATTCAATGGTGCAGATCGCCGATACGGAGCATGACCGCGTCGGGTTTTCCGACGTCGATTATTCGTTTCACCGCTATCCGATGCAGAAGCTGTTCGACGGCTGCTACGAAGACGTGCCGACCATGAAGCTGATCGCGCGCCTCACGTGGGAAGTCTTGCGCACCAAGTCGGACCTGATCGTGCTGCCGGGCTATCACCGCCCGGAATATTGGGCCATGCTCGCGGCCTGCATCGTGACCGGCAAACGGCGCGCGGTGTTCTGCGATTCGACCGCGCGCGACCGGCCCAAGAAGCTGCTGACGTCGATTCCCAAGCGCGTGTTTTTCTCGCTGTGCGACGGCTATTTCGGGTTTGGCGAGCGCAGCCGCGAGTATCTGCTTTCCCTCGGTGCGAAGCGCGAGAAGATTTTCGTGCCGTGTCAGGCGGCGGCGTTGCCGGGTTCGTTTTCGCCGGAGCGTGCGCTGGTCGAGCGGGTTGCCGCTCGCGCGGGCAATCAGCCGGTGTTTCTGTTCGTGGGGCGTCTGTCCGAAGAGAAAGGCATCGGCACGCTGATCGAGGCGCTCGCCGGATTGCGGCGGCGTGTTCCGGCGGCGAAGCTGCGCATTGTCGGCACGGGCCCAATGCGTGAAGCCTTGCATGCGAAGGTGGCCGAGCTCGAACTCGGCGACGCGGTGACATTCGTCGGCAGTCTGCAGGACGAGCCGCTTACGCAGGAGTATTACGGCGCGACCTGCATGGTGCTGCCGAGCTACAGCGAACCGTGGGGACTGGTGGTCAACGAAGCGCTCGCGCATGGTTGCCCGGCGGTGGTCAGCGAGAGTTGTGGCTGCGTGCCGGAACTGGTGATCGACGGGGTGAGCGGCTACGCGTTTACCGCGGGCGATGTCGCCGGGCTGCAGCGCACCATGCTCAAGGCAATGGAAGCGTTCGCCGATGCGGGCGGCACCGCGCGCCGGTGCATGGATGTGATTCGCCGTTTCGACCCGCCTTCCGCGGCTGCCAATATCGCCCGCGGCTGTGCGCTGATGTTGAGCGACTAAGCCGGCCTCCGCCCCGCCCGGTCACTTCGCGCGTAAGACGCCCTAACTCGTTTGGCAGTCACAATGAAGCTACTGATCTACGGCATTAACTATGCGCCTGAACTGACGGGAGTGGGCAAGTACACGTCGGAAATGGCCGTATTGCTGGCCGACCGCGGCCATGACGTGCGGGTGGTGTGCGCGCCACCGTACTATCCGGAGTGGCGTGTCGCAGAGGGCTATGCGTCCTGGCGTTATCAGCACGAGACCCGCGACGGGGTGGAGATCTGGCGTGCTCCGCTGTGGGTGCCGTCGCGTCCGAGCGGCCTGAAGCGCATGCTGCATCTGGCGACCTTCGCGGCGACTTCGTTGCCGCTGCTCGCATGGCAGGCGCTGTGGCGTCCTCACGCGGTCATTCTGATCGCGCCGACCTTAATGTGCGCGCCGGGTGCGCTGATGCTCGCGCGCATCACGCGCGCGAGTGCGTGGCTGCATATTCAGGATTACGAGGTCGATGCGGCATTCGATCTGGGTCTGCTGAAAAGCCCACGCGCGGCCCGCACGGCACGCTGGATCGAAAGCGCGTTGCTGCGGCGCTTCGATGCGGTATCGTCGATCACGAAGCAGATGAGCACGCGCGCGACGGCCAAGGGCGTCCCTTCGTCGCGGGTGGTCTGCCTGCCGAATTGGGTCGACGTGTCGGCCATTTTTCCGCTTGCCCGGCCTAGCGAGTTCCGGCGCCTGCTCGGTATTCCGGATAAGCAGAAAGTCATTCTGTATTCCGGCAACATGGGCGCGAAGCAGGGCATCGAAACGCTCGCCGATGCGGCGGTCGCGCTGGCCGCGCGCCAGGATCTCACTTTCGTGTTCTGCGGCAGCGGCGCCGCCAAAGCTGATCTGCTCGAACGCTGTTCCGGCTTGACAAATTGCGTGTTCATGCCGCTGCAACCGGTAGGGCGTCTGAACGAACTGCTCAATCTCGCCGACATTCACGTGCTGCCGCAACGCGGCGACGCGGCGGATCTCGTCATGCCGTCCAAGCTCACAGGGATGCTCGCGAGCGGCCGCGCGACCATCGCGATGGCGCGCCGTGGCACCGCGCTGTACGAAGCCGTGGCGTCACGGGGCGTTGTCGTGCCGCCGGACAACGTGAAAGCGCTGGCGGCGGCGATCACGGCGCTCGCTGGTGACGCGGACCGGCGCGCGGCGCTCGGCAAAGCCGCGCGCAATTATGCGGAGCGCGCGCTCTCGCCAGAGTCGACGATTCGCACCTTCGAGGAACGGCTCGCGTTGCTGTTGCGTAAGTTGGGAGGCAAACCTTCGAAAGGCGCGGCACGCTCTGTAGGCCCGCGGCCTTCAGGCGCCGCGGCGCGGCGACGGCTCAAACCGGCCACGGCGGAGAAAGCCACGCCGGATTGATCCGGACCGCGGCCTCATCATGGAGCTGATGTCACCACGGAGAACGGTAGACGCCGCGTTTGCCCGACGTGTAGGGATCGGCATAGGTGGTTTTCGCGGTGCCGTCCGCCGCCAGCGCGTTGGCAGCCGGATTCGGACGGCCCGGCTGGCCCGCTACACGCACCTGGCCGTTGGCCGCGGCGGGCGCCTTGCGCTGGCCCTTGCCGACCGCCGGTTGCGCACCCTGCCCCCCACCCAGCACGGTCATGCGTTGCGTATCGAGCAACGCGGCGCGCTGGGCGTCGTCGGTATTGCCTTGCATGTTGTCCGTGCCGTAGGGATTCGGCGAGCCGAGCAACGCCTTCTCGCTGTCGCGATGCGCGGCGCGCCGGTTGGCGGGAAGCTGTGCGTTGACGCCGTAGGCGTTGACCGCGGTCGCGGCGGGTGCGGGTTCGGGCGCGGCCTTCTGCGCGAAAGCCGGCGCCGCGCACGATCCGATCGCGAGAAGCATCCAGGTAGCGGTGTGTCGAAGCGAGGTGTTCATCTTGTTCCCCAAGGAGATGCGGTCGGGATAAAGCTATCGTGCGCCAACCAGTACGCGTGTAGCCGCCAAAACGCTTGCCGGCACGGCCACAGTGAAAAGTCCCGCAAGGCGCCGCAACATAATGTAAAGAATTTGCCTGGCATGCCTGCGTATGTTTACCACTGTTCGTGGTTCGGAGAAAGCTGATGGGTAACATTGCCGACGATCCCCATATCGGCCGCATGCCGCAGGCCGATGCTGTGCGCGAAGACGGTCGCGTCATCGAGCTGGCGCAGGCCGGCAAAGGAAATTATCAGGCGCGGCGCGGCGCGCTGATCGAACTGATCTGGTTCGTGCTCGAAGCCTGTGTGATCAACAACAAACTGCTGCCGTTTTCCGGTGTGCGCGTCGCCTTGCTGCGACTGTTCGGCGCGAAGATCGGTACAGGTTGCCGGTTCGTGCATCCGGTGCGCGTGAAGGCGCCGTGGAATCTCGAGGTGGGCGACAACTGCTGGTTCGGTGTCGATGTCTGGATCTACAACCAGACGCTGATTCGCATCGGCTCGAACGTGTGCATCTCTCAAGGCACGTTCCTCACCGCCGGCTCACATGACATGAGCACCACGATGGATCTGCACGTTGCGCCGATCATCATCGAGGACGGCGTCTGGATCACGTCGAAATGCGTGGTGCAAATGGGCGTGACGATTGGCCGTTCGGCGGTCGTGACGCCTTTGTCGGTCGTGCATCGGTCGCTGGACGCCGAGGGCGTGTACGGTGGAAATCCGTGCCGCTTCATCAGGAAACGGTTCGACTCCGTGACCTGACCCACAGACATAGAACCACAGCGTTCGTACGCTGAGGAGGCCGAGGTCGCAGTGCCGGAATGTGGGCTGCCGCAACGGATTGTCGCGCGATAGGGTGAGCGGCACCCGAGGCGGCACGCCTGCAGAACCCGGTTGCGACGTTTGCGTAGCATGGTTGCCGGCCGTGGCCGGCGAACCGTGACGCGCTCAAGAAATGCGTGAAGAAGATCGGGAGTAGGGGATGTTCATCGATACGCGTACTGTTGAACAAAACACGGTTGTTGAAACGACGGTCTGCATCATCGGTGCAGGCGTTGCCGGAATTACGCTTGCGCTCGAAATGTCCAGGGCGGGTATCGACGCCTGCGTGCTCGAAAGCGGTGGCTTCGGGCCTGACGACGCAACCCGCGACCTGTATCGCGGCGAGAACGTCGGGCTTCCCTATACGTTCGCGGACGGCTCGCGCAGCCGGTACTTTGGCGGCAGCAGCAACTGCTGGGGCGGCTGGTGCCGCCCGCTCGACCCCTGGGACTTCGAAAAGCGCGACTGGATCGCGCACAGCGGCTGGCCGTTCGGTCTCGACGAACTGGCGCCCTACTATGCGCGCACGCATGAACTGCTGAAGCTCGGTCCGCAGAATTTCGACCCCGCTTACTGGGAGCGCGAGATCGGGCGCCAGGATGTGCGCCGTCTGCCGCTCGCCACCGGCGATATGCGTGACACCGTCGCGCAGTTCAGCCCGCCGGTGCGCTTTGGCAAGACGTATCGCGAGGAACTGTCGCACTCCACGAGGGTGCGCGTGTTCCTCCACGCAAACGTGCTCAATATCGACGCCGACGCACAAGGCACGACGATTTCGAGGGTGAAAGTGGGCACGATCAGCGGCCGCCGAATTTCGGTGACCGCGAGGATTTTCGTGCTGGCTACAGGTGGCATCGAAAACGCGCGCCTGCTGCTCGCGTCGAACAATGTGCAGGCCGCCGGCCTCGGCAATGCCAACGATCTGGTCGGCCGCTACTTCATGGACCATCCGCGCATGATGTCGGGCAAAGTGCGCTTTCGTCCGGGCGTCGCGCGCAACAAGCTATACGACATCAAGTATCACTATCAGAATGCGGCGGTGTCGGCGCACGGTACGAAGATCTCGTCCCAGTTCGCGCCAAAGCAGGAGTGGATGGAACGCGAGAAACTGCTGAATTCGCGTGTCTGGCTCTACTCGAAATGGTACGGCGAAGGCAGTGCGGGCTCCGAGGCGCTGATCCGTTTCAAGGAAGCGTTGATGGGCAAGGACCAGCCGGGTCGCAGCCTGAAGCGCGACATCGAGACGATGATTTCGCACCCGCTGCATACCGTCGGCTTCGGTTTGACGCGGCTGTTGCAATGGCCCGCGCTGATCACGGACGTCACGCTGCAGGCGATCGTCGAAGCGGTGCCCGATCCGGATAGCCGCGTGACGTTGTCGACCGATAAGCGCGACCATTTCGGCATGCCGCGCGTGCGCGTGGAGTGGCGCCTCGGCGAACAGGTGCAGCGCACTTTCGATAAGACGTTCCAGTTGCTCGCGCAGGAATTGCAGATGGCAAACGTCGCGGACGTCACGCTCGACGAGCCGCTCGAAGGCCGGACGTGGCCGGTGAAACTCGAAGGCACGTGGCACCACATGGGCACCACGCGCATGCACGATTCGCCGCGCGAGGGCGTGGTCGATCGCGATTGCAAGGTGCATGGCATGAGCAATCTGTACATTGGCGGCAGCTCGGTGTTTCCGACCGTCGGCGCCAATTTCCCGACCATCACGATTGCCGCGCTGTCGCTGCGCCTCGCCGGTCATCTGAAGCGGCAACTCGATTTGCCGGATCTCGTCGGCACGAGCCGCGTCGACGCCGCGAACAGCGCCAGCATGTCGCTTCAGTCGCAGTCTCAGGTCGATACGTTGCCGATCGCGGCATCGACCTTGACGCCCTTGATGAAGGAGCAGTGAACGCGCAATGAAGACGAGGGAAAAATGGCGCGCCCCTGGCGCGCCATTTTCAATTCAGGTTGGGACTTTGTGCGCTGTAGTGTCGCGATGTCATGAGCCAGGCGCGTGCGCGTACTGCGCGCCGCGTGACTGGCCCCGCGCGTTCAGCGGCTTTGCTGGGTTGCTTCGCGCAGTGTGGTGAGCGTGTTGTCACGCACGTCTTCGTGGCGGCCCTTGGATTCGAGCAGGGCGGTCAGTGCGCTGACCATGGTCTCGACCCGGAAACGCGCATTGAATGTGCGAGCCGCCTGCGCGCGCATCGCCTCGCGAGCGGTGTCGTCGAGTTCGAGCCAGCGTATGAGATTCTTTTCCGTACCGTCGACCGTATCCGCGGCCACCAGCCCCGCACCGTCCGCTTCGATCTCGCGCCACACATTGACCTTGTCGGAGATCAGCGCCGGCAGCCCGCAGCCGAGCGCCTCCGCCACCGCCACGCCGAAATTCTCCTGATGCGACGGCAAAATGAACACATCGCTCGCATGAAAAGCACCCCACTTCAGGTCGCCTTGCAGCATCCCCGGCAGACTCACACGATGCGCGACACCGGCCGCCTGCGCCTGAGTGCGCAGCGTCGTGGCCCAGCCGGTTTCGTCCGGGCCGGCAATGACGAGGTGCAGCGTTTGATCGCGGCTGGCAATGCGCGCGAATGCGTCGATCAGCAGATCGCAGCCTTTTTTCGCATGCACGCGGCCGAGAAACAGCACGATGCGCTTGCCGCGCAAGCTGGGGATGGCCTGCAGGAATGCTTCGCGCAGCGGCGCGGGTTCGAGTTGCGGCACCGCCGTGCCGAACGGCACGATGCGTTCGTGCGCCCGGTACAGCCAGAACGATTGGCGCGCTCGCGTGCGTTCTTCTTCCGTCGTGAAGATGACGGCGCGCGCATCGCGCAACACGCGATACTCGGCCCACGGCCAGTACAGCCACTTCTTCAGATGCTTGAGCGGGTAGGCCTCTTTGAACCACGGGTCCAGCATGCCGTGTACATATACGTAATACGGCACCTCGCTGTTGTGCAGGACTTTCCAGGCCGCGAAGCCGTGGTATTGCCACAAGCCGTGGACGATCACCGCGTCGAAGCGCTTCGCGTTGGCGGCAAGCCAGGGCGCGAGGCGCTCACTGAAGCTGTAGCGGCCGCGGGTCGGGCCGAAGGCGTGGACCGGGAACGGGAAAGCCGCGAGGTAGGCCTCGCTGGGCGCATCGCACGTCGCCACTTCGATCTCGTGCCCGGCTTCCTGCATGGCCACGCCGCTGCGGCGCACGCCTTCAACGGGACCGCCGGCACGTGGGTCGACGCTTGCAAGCAGGTGGAGGATTTTCATCGGATGATATCGGGTCGGTTGGAGCGGTGCCTCTGCGGCGTGTGCGGGACGAGCGCCCCGAACTGGCGGGAGTCGCTGCCGGTATTGGCTGTGCTCGACATGCCGAGCGTGGACGGGAGGTCGGCGCGGCCCATGCCGGGTTGGATCCGGCCGGGCAACTCGGGCATTGCCTCCGCCCGTACATGCGGCGGACGGCGAAAGCGTCGCGCGCGAGCCGGCAGCGCGCGCTGCAAACGCGCGTGAGTGGCGATCATCAAGCCGAGCGCGACGCCGAATATCAGGCCCGAAAAACGCGGGCCGAGCGGATTGCCGCCGATCGACGTGGCCGGCAACGCCGCAAACAGCATGATGGCGCGCCCGAGCACCGGCAACATGGGCGCGTCGGGCACGACAGAGCGCCAGTAGCGATACGAGAACAGGCAGATCGCCAGCGCCGCGAGCGTGACCAACGGCATGGCGAGGCCGAACAGCAGGCCGCCCGCGAAGAACTGATAGACCCAGAAATTGTGTCCCGCGGCCCACTCGCTGATTGCGTAGAAGTCTTTCTCGCTGATCTGACCGGCGAGGTCGGGCAGATAGACCGGTGAGTAACGGTAGTAGTGACCGTAGCCCTCGCCGAATAGCAACGTCTCCGGTTCCGCCGTCACCTGATCGTACTGGTCTCGCATTTCCGCGAGACGCGTGACGGTGGTCGGATCCTTGCCGGAGCGGGTCTCTTCGGAGAAGAAAATGCGCTGCGTCCAGTGTTCGGCGACGGTGGGGAAACTCAGCGCCGCAACGCCGGCCGCGCCGGCGAGCACGGCACTGATAATGATCGTGCGGCTCATCGCGCGCCAGATATGGCGGATAGACGGCGCGCTGAGTGCCATGGCGATCAGGAACAGCAGCACGGTGCCGATCATCGCGCTGCGGGTCACACTGAGCAGCTCGATGACAACGCTCAGGGCGAACACCGACACGGTGAAAAAGGAAAAACGCTTCGCCACGATAAATTCGTGGAGCAGCACGCCTTGCAAACCCAGCAGGGTCACGGAGAGGATGCGGAAGCGCACGTCGTCGAGACCGCCGCCGGTCGCCATGCCGTAGACCAGGGTGAACACGAGGCTGATGACGTTGGCGACGAACAGGGCTTTTTCGAACTGGGCGATGCGGAATTCGCTCCACGGGCGACATGCCACGAGATAGCCCAGCATGAAGAGGACGAATGGCAACAGCACGCGCAAGTAGTTGCCGGTGTCGTTATCCTGAACCAGTTGCGCGACGATGCTGCCGAACACGCACAGCATCACGCTCCACGTCACGGCCGAGCGTAGCCGCGAACGTTCGCGAAAGCGCGGTGCGATGAGAAGGAGCGCAATGCCCGCGGCGATCGCCGGAAGGACGAAGATGAACTGCGCGAAGTGGCCGGTATTCGCGTCGGTCGCCTTGTAGTCGAACGCAAGCGGTAGCAGAAAAATCCATATCCAGGGCGTTGCATACTGATGGCGCATTACTGATTCCTCCCCGTCGCCTTCGATCCGCCGTCGGTCTATAGCGGACGGTCTCGCATCGGGTTATTTTGAAGGAATCTCCCGCGCTGTTAGTTGGCTGGACCGCATTCGTCGAGCATTGTCTGGGTTCTGGCGTCGGCGGAAAGCGCATGCTCTGCAAGACGCGCGCAAACTTGCGTATCTTGTCGGCCAATGCCTTGAAGTTGGCGCGCACGCACGCTTGCCGACACCGAAGATGCAAAAAGGGCCACGCGCCCGTGAACGACGACAGCAACCATCTTGCATGGGATCAGAGTAGGGTAAAAGCGCTAAAGCGCCAACTCTTCTCGCTCGCATGTGCGTAGGACCAGAGTGAGGCGCTGAAGCGTCAACTCTGGTCGACAGGGGGAACAACATGAAATTATTCGGCGGGGCGGGACCCACAACAGCCGGGCGGGCGGTCGAGCTGGACTTCGTGCGCGGCATCGCCATCATCATGGTGATGGGCTTTCACTTTCATGCTGTTCACACCGGCAATTACCTCATTCAGATTATTGAGTACCCGCTGAAGAATTTCGGCCGCGAAGGCGTGAATCTGTTCTTCACGCTCAGCGGTTTTCTGGTGGGTGGCCTGCTGCTTCGACAGTACGCCGAGACCGGGCACGTCGACGCACGGCGCTTTATCATCCGGCGGATTTTCCGCATCTGGCCCGCGTATTACGTGCTGATCGTCTTTCATGTGCTGGCCGGACGCCACCCGTGGAATTCCTTCCTGATCCAGAACCTGACCCACTTGCAGAACTATCTGGGCACCTCGATTACGCAGACGTGGAGCCTTGCCGTCGAAGAACACTTCTATCTGGTGCTGCCCGCGCTTCTGCTTCTGTTCGCGCGCTGGCGTCTCGGCGCCTGGACGATCGTCAGCGTGCTCACCGGCATCTGCGCGATAGTGCTCACCGCGCGCTGCTTCGCCGTGGCGGGCGGCAACCTCGAGGCGGCTTTCGCGTATACGCAATACCGGATCGACAGTTTGCTGGTCGGCGTGATTCTTTCCGCGATCTACTGGATGAAACCCGGCGTCTACCATCAGCTCGCGAAGCGCAAGTGGCTGCTGATCTTCAGCGTCGTCCTGCTTTGCGCATGGCTTGCCTTCGCAACGAAGAATCTCGCGCTGGATGAAAGCATCGGCTATACGATCCAGGCGATCGGATTCGCCGCGCTGATCGTGCTGGTACTGGAGTACTCCGGGTCGCTGCGTCAATCGTGGCTGTATCGCGGCGTGGCGTGGATCGGCCTTTATTCGTATGGTATTTACTTGTGGCATTCGCTCGCGCTCGCGCCCGGCGACATGCTGATTCGCAAAGCGACCGCGTTGGGTCTCGCGCCGAGCCTCATCTGGGCTGTCGCGCTTGCGGCGCAGTTTGCGATTGCGATTACGATCGGCTACGTGACCACGCGCGCCATCGAGTACCCGTTCCTGCTGATGCGCAACGCGCTGTTCCCGGAAAAGCGCAGCAGTTCGGTGCGCGAGCAGGTGCCTGCCGCCGCGGCGGGTGGCCAGTTGTCCTGAGCAGGGGGGATGCGGCCGGTTACGCGTGTATCCGGCCAATTAACCGATGCCACAAATGCCACAAATGGCGAGGCGTCCATCGTAATGCTGGACGCCTCGCGTTTTTTGAAAAACCGTTGCTGTGCAGTCAGGCCATTTGTTGCAGCAAGGTCTGCTTGAACTGTCCAAGCGTATGCCGTGACAACAGATCTTCACGCGCGCCCGGCACGGTTTCAGGCGCGTGCGGCCAGGAGGTCATCGTCTCGGTGATCGCACGGCCGATCGACGCGGAACTCAGGTCGCTCAGGATCGGCCCCAACTCGCAACGCCGGCTGAACCAGCCGATCAAACCGTCTTCCGTCGCGATGACGGGTTTGCCGAAGCGGTACGCCTGCACCAGCACGCCGCTCATGCCGTAGTGCCCCTTATAGCCGAGCCAGACCGCGTCGCACGCGGAGAACAGGTCGCGCTCCGTATCATTGGAAATGAATGTGTCGAGCACCAGCGGTGCAGGCTTGAGGCTTCGCACATGGTTGCGCATGAAGTGGCGCGTGCCCGCGTCCTGCTCGCCGGCGACGATCAACGTGGGGGCATGCTCGAGTCGCGTGAGCGCATGAACCAGTTCGTAGATGCCCTTGCGTTCCGTGATCGCGCCGTACACCAGCAAATAGCGTTGTTCGGGATCGAGCCCCAGACGGTTGCGGGCCAGCGCCGGGTCCTCCGCCTGCTCATCGGGGAACGGGTCGGCCACATAGGCGATGGCCGCGCTGTGTTTCCACGCGTTATGGGCCGCCCATTCGGGCAGCGTGGGGTCGATCGTCAGCAGCGTGCGCAGGCCGGTGGTGCGGATCGCGCGCTTGAATAGCTGCGACTTGACCGCATTGACGAGCGGACGATCGGGCGCCTTGATGCCGACCTTGTGGTGATGAAACGTCGCGCGCATCGTGATGCCGATCCACGGCGTGTCGCCGAATGGCGAGCCGAGAAACGGCAGCGAATAAAAGAAGTAATCGACGTAAGGCACGACCACGAGACGGATGGACTGCATGCGGCTGATGATCGTGTACACACGCTTGAAGTAGCGGTGAAAGCGCCAGTATTCGTTGGGCTCGCGCAGGCGGCTGCGCGGCCGCTCCTCGGGATCGACGAAAGCGATCTGCTGGTCCGGGCGGTTAGCGGCGGTGATTTGCCGCGCGAGCCGGTGGTCTTCGTTCGCGCATTCGGTCACGAGCATGCACGGATAGCCGGCCTCCGCGCAGGCCTGCATGGTCCACTCGACATAGCGCCAGCGGTGCCCGGTCAGATTCGGTTCCACAATCAGGACGTAGTCTTGTTCCATTGCGTCGGCAGCCATTTACGTTGGGTGAAAAAGTGCTCGTGCGCCTGTTTCTGAACGGCGTCGGCTGAGCAACGTTAGCACCGCCGGAATGGGTAGAAGCACTAATTTGACCCGCTTTGTTGGTTAACGTACTAGGGGGTGTTGGCCGCGGCGGAACCCGCCTAGCTGATGGCGGTTGTCGGCGATTCTCTCGCGGTATGGTCGTGCATGGAATTCGATGAAAAACTTCGCCAGCTTGCTGGTGCAATCTAACTAATTATGCGCCGGCGGCGTTCGCAGCGATGCGTGAAATCGCTGTGCGTGGCCGATTCACCGGCGCTGCGATTCGACGGAGAGATAGCTTGCGGGCGATCAGGCTTCCGGCGTTCTCGATGGCGGGCAGCTTCGGCGCGAGTGCGGCGACGTGGGTCCTGCTGCAACAGTTCGCTGTGCGTGGACTTGTAGCGATCAAATTTCTTGCGATCGGGCGGATGCTCGGGCCGGCGGCGATCGGCAGCGTGAGCGTGGCTTTGCTCGCGGTGGCGATTGCCGAGGCGTTGTCCGACACCGGGCTGGCGCAAGCGGTCATTCAAGGCGAACATCCGCCGTCGCGCTCGCAACTCGGCGCGCTGTGGACGACATTGACGGCGCGAGGCGTGCTCATCTCGCTGCTGCTGGTCGCGCTCGCCCCATTGCTGAGCGATCAGTTTCACCTGAACGGCTCGTTGGTATTGATCCAGCTCGCCGCGCTGTTGCCTTTGCTGCGCGGGCTGGCTTCGCCTGCTTATTACGTGGTGCAGCGCGAGCGGCGGTTCCAGCACATCGCCGGGGTGGAGGTGGCGGCGGCGTTCGTCGATTGCTCGGTCGGGCTCGTGCTCGCGTATTTCGGCGCGGGCGCTGCGTCCGTGCTGCTCGGCCTCGTGGCAGGCGAAAGCCTGAAAAGCACGCTGACCTGGGCGACCATGAAACCGCGCCCGCCGATCCGCGCCGTGTGGTCGGGCATCGGCCACTATGTCGGCTTCAGCCGCTGGATCTGGGCCAGCAGCGTGATCAACCTGCTGCTCAACCAGTTCGACAAGGTGGTGGTCGGCAAGCTGCTCGGGCCGGCTCAACTGGGCAGCTATCAGATGTCGTCGCGGCTCGCACAGATGCTGCTCGCGGACGCCGCGATCGCCATGTCGCAATACCTGTTCCCCACGTTCGCGGCTCATTACCGGCGCAATCCGCAGTCGGCGGCGCGCGTCATCAAGATCTATCTGCTGGTGGTCGCAATCGGGCTCACCGGTTTCGTCGCGCTGCTGAGGCTGGTCGCCGAGCCGCTCTTCTCGCTGGTTCTCGGCGCGGCGTGGCTGCCGGCGGTGCCGCTCTTCAAAATCCTCGTGATCAACATGGCGATCGGTGCGTTGATCGCGGTACTGGTGGCTTATCTGCGCGCGGTGGGCGACGCGAAAGCCACCGTGCACGCATCGGCGATCCAGGTCGTGGTGCTGCTGCTGAGCGCGCCTCCCGCCGTTCACTGGTGGGGCGTGACGGGCATTGCCTGGTCCATGACGCTCGGCCTCGGCTGCGCCGCCGCGTGGATGCTGTTCAGGACGTTGACAACGAGGACCCCATGATGCGCGTATTCCATCTGGTCCTTGCACCGCGCCTGTCGGGGGCCGAAGTCCTGGCGAAAGACCTCGCGCTCGATCAGTGCGCCGAGGGCATGGCGGTGTGCGTGGCTTCGCTGTTGCCGGCGCATGCGGAATTCGCGCCCCTGCAGGACGAATTGGAGCGCCATGGCGTGGAGTGCGTATTTCCGCAGCGGCGGCATCGCGCGCTCATCAAGCTATGTCATCTGTTCGCCGCGGTGCGGCGCTTTCGCCCGGATGTGATTTTTGCGCACGCGACCATTCCGTCGTTCTACGCGCGTGCGTTGCCGCTGCGCGTGCCGGTGGTGTACGTCATGCATTCGGCGACCAACGACTTCGAGCGCCCGCTGTTCCGGCGCGTCGAGCATATCCTCTCGGGACGTGCCCGCGTGGTGATCGGCGTTTCGGAGCAGGGCGTGACGGACTACGTGCAGGCCATCGGGCCGCATCCTTCCATGACCGTAGTGCCGAACGGCGTGGACCTCGAACGCTTTTCGTTCACTGACGGCGCGGAGCGCGACGGCCGTGCGGCGCAGGTGGTGCAGATCGGCCGGTACGCGGCAGTGAAGAATCAGCTTGCGACGGTGCGGGCTTTCAGCGAAGTACTCAGGCGGGGGAAAGACGCACGTCTTATGCTGTACGGCGTGGTCGAAGACCCGGACTATCAGCGCGCGGTCATTGCGCTGGCGAAAACGCTTGGCATTGCGGAACGCGTCGTGGTCGCGGGCCCGCGCACCGACGTCGCCACTGTGCTGTCCGAGTCGAACGTGTTCGTCATGCCGTCGGAATCCGAGGCGCACAGTGTGGCATTTCTCGAGGCGTTGGCCTCCGGCGTGCCGATCGTGGCGAGCAAGATTCCGGCCTTCGCATTCGCGAACGGCTTTCCGGGTGTCCAGCTGATCGATACAGACAATGTGCAGTGCTACGCCGACGCAGTGATTGCCGCATTGGGGCAGGAGCGGGCGCAACGTTCGCTGACTGGCTTGACGCTCAGGGATACCGCCGACCGTTATCGCGCGATCGCGCGTCAGGTAAGCCTTGCCGTGTCGGCCCGTTAGGGCGCGTCACCCGCAAGCGTTCGTCGTCGTTGGTTCATGACCGGCTTGCAACTGACTGTGCCATCAGTGATGGCTGGTGAGGTCGCGTGTGTCGGGTACCGACTCGGGGGCGGGTTCCGCGGCCGGCGGCATCTGGAGTTCAGTCTCGCGCTGCGCAAGCGTGACAAGACGCTGAGCTTCCTTGCTGCTGGAATCGATCTGCAGCGCGGTGCCGGCGTTGTGCGAGACACACGTCCATCGCGCGATATATCCGCAGCCTCGCGCGAGACTCAATAACGCATCGCGTTGCTGTTCGCGCGCGCTCAGCGTCGAGCGTATATTCAACGCGTCGCGATTATCCGGTTGCGCGGCAATCGCCGCCGCGAGGCGCGCTTTGGTTGCCGATAAATTGTTCTCCTGAAGATTGGCGCGCGCGGCGCGCAGATGCCGGGACACGTCCGCGCGTACCTTATCCGGTGGCTTGCCTGACTGGCCGCCCGAATCGCTTTTCGCGCCGGGCTCAACGGATGCGACGCGGCGCGCGAGCGGCGGTGAAGCGGCCGGTGGCGGAATCGGTGGCGAGCGCGCCGGCGCGGGCCGAAGCGCGGCGACCGTCGTAGGTTTCTGTGCGGCTACGGTCGCCACGGGTTTCTGCGGGAGAGCGGCAACGGGCTGCTGCGCGAGGGCGGCAACGGGCTTCTGCGGGAGCGTGACCACGGGCTTCTGCGCGAGAGCGGTAACGGGCTTCTGCGGGGCAGCGGCAACGGGTTTCTGCGGGACAGCGACAACGGGTTTCTGCGCGAGGATGGTCGCGGGTTTCTGAGGCAGGGCGGTCGCGGATCGCTGGGCGCCCGCCGGCGCGGACTTCTGGGGCAAGACGGCAAGCGGCGCGACACGCTGTGTCTGCACCTTGCCGGAGACCCCAATAGGTGTGCCGACCTTCGAGTCATTGCTACGGATGAAACCCAGATACACCGCGGATGTCACCACCAGCACCGACGCGGCCAGCACGAGTGGCTGGCGCAACCGTTGATACGTAGGCACCGCGACGACGGGTTTCTCGACGAACTCATAAGGATTGACCAGCGCGCGCGAGGACGGACTCCAGATCTTGCGGATGGGCAGTCGGCTGTCCACCAGCGGCTGTGAGTCGTTCAGCGGCTCGTGTAACGGGACTTGCAGGGAAGAACGCGGGGCAGCGCGCGCGCCGAGCGACTCGTGCGGCCACTGATGACACGAAGGACAAGGCGTGAAGCGACCTGCTAGCGGGACACCGCAGTGTCCGCATCGGGATGGATCGTGCTGATCGGAGGTCAAGTCGCTAAGCATCGCCGTGTCGCAAAGGGGCGTCGAATGCCGGCGCCACAATCAGAAAAACAAGGCACCGTAACGAAGCTTGCAAGCAAGGTTACTGTGCGACTACGTAACCCCGCGCTTGCATGCACGCGCCATACGCGGCCCAATACTGTGTCATTGGCGGCTCGGGCGCCGGCAGAGGCGGCAGCTTCACACCGGATGCCGCAGCCACCTGGGCCGCACTCGCAGCCGCCGTTTCCGAGGCGCCGTTTTCCGCGCTTGTCGCAGATGTCGCCGATGCCGCCGTAGTCGTAGTTCCCGCCAGCGGAGCGCTCGCGGCCTTGGGCGCCGAAGCACCTTTGGTCGGCGGCGTAGCAGCCGTGGTAGCGGCGGGCGCGCTTGCGCCTGCTGCGGCGGCCGCGGCCGGCATGCTGGCGCCAATCGGCGCGCTCGAGAAACTGCTGGAAGGCAATGGCGGTCGCGACGGCACACCCGTCGACGAGTTCTTGGTGGCAGCCGGCTTGCGTGGCGGAATCTGCGGTTCCCGGGTGATGTTGACCTTGGTCTGCTTGTTCGCCGCCGCGTAACACGTTGCGTTGTCGATACTGCGCTGGTAAGGGCTTTGACTTCGAATCGGATAGGTGAGCGGCTGCCATGCGAAGGCAGCACTGCTACACACCACTAGCGTCAGTACGGTATATGTTTTGATTTGCATCGCAGTCGCTCCCGCAGCGATGTTTCGCCTCTCGTAGGCAATCGCGCTTCGCGGTATGTTCTGATAGCTGCTGATTTTGCCGCTGAACGGCGGCTCACTGCCGCGAAGGCTGCTTTCCTGAGCGTAACACCGTGTATTGTCGACGCAATACACTGCCATAGCGCGCGAAACCGCCATCCTGCAGTCGAATCAAGACACGTCGGCGCGAATTGGCGGGAAAGTCAGGGCTATCCCTGGGCATGCCGGCCGTGCCGGGAGCGGCCGGCCAGTCAAAGCGAGCGTCGTCAAACCCGGGAAATTCCTGTTCTGGAGGTGCATGATGACCAACCTTACCTGGCTTGTCGTGGCTGACGGAAGACAGGCGCGTGTCTTGAGTGCGCCCGGTCTCACGCTCGCTACGCAAGCCTACCGGGCACGATGTTGCGCCCTTGTGTCCCTATGGGGTGGGCTTGGCGCTGCGCGATTGCTCGACGTCACGGAACCAGGTTTCCGCTCGGGAGCGCTCGGCAACGCTGGAGTGGGGTTGTCGCGCATTCAAGTCTTGATCGACGAACCTGTAAGCCCATTCGACCCCGTCTCTCGTGGCTTCCTCTTCAGTCAGCCATTCCGGTTGGGTCGTCATCGGACGGTCGTAGACTGCGGCTCCCGCGCCTCGGCTGACGCTCACACTCGCAACCCAGGCGCCGCGCTCGTTAAGTTCAGGCCGCACCACGATTTCAAACTCGCCGTAAGAAACTGTGCATATTGGCATCGTTTTCTCCTTTGCAGCGTTCGTGATCGGCATCCGCCCGCATTCAGCGCGCATGCTTCTCAGAAGAAGCCATCATGCCGCAATTCCATCATGCCGACAGCGGGATATTCGGCCTGAACGGCAAAGCGCCGCGCGCATGCCGTCAATCGCTCCCATCGGCGAAGCCCAGCTTCACTTGGGCATGACTTGCTCGTAGACTTCAAGACGAGAAGCTGAATGGCCACGCATTTCGGGAGTTGGGTGAGTGACGCTTCACGCTACCGCGTGCAAAGCGAATCGACGCAAGGGAGAGAATCATGGCGGAGCAACAGGGTGAGTTGAGTGAGGGGTTCATCGCGCAGCAGTGCGAGCGCCTCGAGGCGCTTCGCCGGGAACTGCTGGGCGGGGAGGAGAACACGCTCGCCGACGAGCAGGCAACGCAGGACCAGCATGGCGATGAGGCGGAGGAGTACGAGGACGAAGCGCAGTCAATGGCCCAGAAGGAGGTCAACCAGGCGCTGCGTGACGTGAACGACCACCGCATCGCGGACATCGAGCGCGCGTTGCAGAAGATCAAGGAAGGCACCTACGGGCTTTCCGACGGGAGCGGTCTGCCGATACCGAAAGCTCGGCTCGAAGTTACGCCGGAAGCTATTTTCACTGTCGAGGAACAGAGTCGCCGCGAGGCCGGCAAATGATGGCCTTCCGGTGATACGTGTCGGTTCGATCCGCCAATGCTTAACACTGGAAAATCAATATTCCCTTCTGCGCAGTCCGTTCATAAAATGCATGGACGGATTCAGGGTTCGTTATGCTAACCATGATGTGATTGAATCACTGCGCAGAGGAAGGCGCTGAATGCCGGACCAGAACGGCATTCAGCCGGGTGAGGCCTTACCGGAACATCGAGCCGCTCAACCTGCTCATTCCACCTGCGTCACTGAAACCGATGCTTCGCTCGTCAGCATCAAAAATGTCAGTGTTTCGCGCAGATAAAGTCGCACCACGGTGTCCGTATGGCTCGTGTAGCCGATAGACAGGTCTTCGCCGAGGTGTAACTCGAAGTCGCCGCCGCGTGTGGACAGCACGCTGCCGCCGGCGAGCGCGGGTGCCCAGATGATGTCGCCGTTCACAATCCGCTTGATGTGCTCGATAACCGGATAACCCTGGTCGCGTGCCTCGCCCAATGCGGTGTACGCATCGGCGCCGAGCAGCACGGAATAGGGGCCGTCCACGCCGGCGAGCCGCAGTTGTTCGAGAGCGTTACTGATGGCGTTCGGATAGTCGCTAACGTCGGCCGGCAGGGCGAGCGGCGGATTGGACGAACCATCGCGAATCCCGCCGATGCCCGCAGCCTGATAGCCGTCGAAAATCGCGCGGTCTTCGGCGTAGGCGAGTTGTTTTGCTGCTTCTTTCGCGGGCTGCCAGTCAGCATCTTTCGCGCCGCGCACGACACTGTCGATTGCCTCGCGCTGCAATTCGAACGGCACGGTCAACTCGACGAGGCTCTTGACCTCCGCCAGTTTCGCCACGACGCCCTGCTGCGGCGCGGCGATCGCGGTCTGATGCCCGGTGCCGACGCCCGACAGTTCGGTGCCGCCAGGACCCTTGACGTCGACCACGCGACGGCCGGCGACGCTGCGTCTGAAGGTGCGCGCCACTTCGTCTTCGATCTGCGACCAGGCAGCACGGGAGATTGGGGCGAGCTCGCGATGCAGGTTACTCATATTGGGACGTTCCCTTGAGAGAGCCAATGTTCAACGAGCCGGCTTCATGCGGCTCTGCGGACGAAGACGTATCGGTCTGCTGTTCGACATCGGCAGCAGCGGCGGTTTGTGGATCGCGGTCTGCGAGTTCTTCAAGCAGGGTCGCCGACGGGACGAAGAAGAGGCCGCCGGTCACCGCGCGGCTATAGTCGAGCAGCCGGTCGTAATTGCCCGGCGGCCGCCCAACGAACATGTTTTCCAGCATCTGCTCGATCGGCGCGGGCGAGCGGGCATAGCCGATGAAGTAGGTGCCGAACTCGCCCGAGCCGGGTTTGCCGAACGGCATGTTGTCGCGCAGTATCTTCACTTCCTTGCCGTTCTCGGTGAGGGTGGTGAGCGAACTGTGCGAGCAGGACGGTTTCACCGCTTCGTCGAGTTCGATGTCGGACAGTTTCGTGCGGCCGATAATGCGTTCCTGAGTCTCGACGGAAAGCGCGTTCCAGCCCGTCATGTCGTGCAGGTATTTCTGCACGACAACATAACTGCCGCCCTCGAACTCCGGATCTTCGTCACCGATCAAGGTAAATTCATTGGCGGCGCGACCCGTCGGGTTTTCCGTGCCGTCGACGAATCCCACCATGGCGCGCATATCGAAGTAGCGAAAACCGTGAACTTCGTCGATCACGGTGATTGCGTCGCCGAGTGCGCCCAGTAGCTGCGTGGCTAGCTCGAAACAGAGATCCATGTGGTCGGCGCGAATATGCAGCAGCACGTCGCCCGCCGTGCCGACTGCCCGGCGCTCACCCGAGCCGAACTCCCGGAACGGATGCAGGGAGGCGGGCCGAGGGGCGCCGAACAGGGTGTCCCACGCGTCGGAGGCGAAGGCGCACACGCACGACAGATTGCCGGCGGGAACCCGCTTGCCGACAGAGCGCACGAGAGCGGCGACGTCGCCGCACCATGCGCGTACCTTTTCTGCCTGGTCGTTGCGGGCTTCGATCGTCGCGACGATAAAGATCGCGCTGCGGGTGACGTCGTTACAAATGGCTTGCGGCTCTGGGATGTCGTTGGGCATCGGGTTGGGTATGAATGGATCGTTGCGAATTCCGACAGCAGTACAGCGAATGCTTTTCCGACTGCGCGATTGCCTGCTCGAGGCAAGCGGGAATCTTTGGTTCGAATGACTGAAGCAGGTTGGCTGTTGTACCGCTTCGCGCGACCATTTAGCCTCACCTCACCAGGATGAGGAGCACCAGTGCGCGACGCAGTTGACGTTCACGATTTTCACAGATCTTATACCGCCCAGGCTGTTTATGAAACTTCATCAAGGCTTTGGCGTTCAATTTCTATGAGCGTGTTTTGTCGGTATCGCATTGCGACGTTAATACTCGTTTCCGATGCTTCATATCGCATTCGGCGCCTTCTCATTCTCTGTCACATCATTATCATGCGTTCATTCCGGGCTTAAGGCTGCATGTCGATCAGGAAGAATACCTTCTTTCTTCTGCGCTTGTCTTTTAGGTGCCATGCGCATCCATTTCAGGGCGGTTGAGCAAGCGAGTATCTCTAATGCCGCACAAGCAGGCCCTCAGGAAAGCATTCGTGTCGCGACTATCACTGTTTCGGCAAGACAGATGTGTCGCGGGCATTTGCACTGCCATGTCCGCTCGCCGGCACGTCGCTGAATTAGACAGGGAAAGCGTGTAGTATCGTCAGTCGACGCTTTACCGCACATTCGTCAGGAGTATTGGAGATGACCTTGCCCGCCGATGAACTTCTTGTTCGTCAAGCGATTGAAGGGTTCTATCGCGCATTCGAGCAGAAGAGCGTTGCCTTGCTGCGGCAGGTCGTTACGCCTGATTGGGAATATATTCCCGAGCCCGTCGGCGCTATTGCGGGACCGGACCAGATGGTGCAACTGTTCTACGACATCGCTAAAGCGCTGCCCGATATGAAGGTGACTATTCTCGACGTGCTCGTTCATGGCGACCGCGTAGGCGTTCGCGCGGAGATCAGCGGCACTCAAACCGGAACACTGCTTGGCATTGCGGCGAGTTCTAAACACATCAGATTCGCCATTCACTCTTTTCACCAGATGCGCGGAAGTCTGATTGCGAAAACGTGGCACCTAGAGGATTGGCTATCCGTGTTCCGGCAACTTGGCACGTTACCGCCAACTCTGTGAGGGGCGTTCAGTTCGCGGAGAGGTGCGTCGTTGAGTGCACTACGCTACCGGTACAAAGACTGCGTACGCTGCCTTCAGGATCGGCGCGTCGCGTCGTCTATCTGGTTGATCATCGACAGCAGGCGCGTCACTCTGCGAGCGCCATCGGGAAGCA
The DNA here is from genome assembly GCF_900104795.1 of Burkholderia sp. WP9. Taxonomy (NCBI): domain Bacteria; kingdom Pseudomonadati; phylum Pseudomonadota; class Betaproteobacteria; order Burkholderiales; family Burkholderiaceae; genus Burkholderia; species Burkholderia sp. WP9. The sequence goes on along the minus strand of NZ_FNTG01000001.1, from coordinate 2,814,715 downwards.
ATGACTGAGCGGTTTCGAGTGCGGTAATACGCTGGCGCCAATAGACCATGCCGAGCGCACTATTGGCAACGAGTTGCGGCAATATGTGTTCGAGATGAACGAGATCTTGTTCAAGCTGATGGTGCGACACATCGGTCCTTTGCATGGAGGAGAGTCTCCGCAATACTGATGTTTCGGCCAATGTCGGACCGGTCCCTCCGCCGCTGCGCGCACAGAGCCTTACTGCATAACGTGGTCTGATTTCGCGACCATCTCATTCTTATTCAGTCAGCCTGCTTTTCACTTTCCCACTGGAACTTGACGATACCTGTAATGGGATACTGTGATGATTAACATCATCCCGACTAGAACGCCCCACATAGCTGTGGTCATCTTTCCCTCCTCAACTTTGGCTGACCGGGATCAACTGTCTGCCAACGCCACTGAATAGCGCCACTTGCTCGCGTTGGAATCAATGCGAGCGTCATTGATGCGCCGTTGTTCCGCGCGTGCCCGGTCCGCCTGTTCGAGCAGAAGTGCTTGTGCCTGACGAGACAGAGCATATTCGCTCATCGTGCCGCTCGTACGTGGTGCAACTTTGATTTGTGATCGCATGGTCATTCCAGAACAAGGGGCGCCGAACGCGACCCGTACACTGACTGTATACCCTTCGGTCGGCGCAAGCACGCTTTCATTTACAAAGGTTGCAGCCGCAACGGTCAGACCCCACTCCTGACTGCCGCGAAATGCAGGCACTTTCGCCGTTTATGACGATTCGTAGCCCGAAGTGAGCTTTCGAATAGGATCGCCGGCGAGGCGTCCGCACCTGTTTGCGCCAGCGTACCGCGAGTGGGATCGCTGATTTCGCAAGCGAGCGGGGCCGCCTACTGAAGCCGGATCTCCCGGCGCGCCAGCCAGATGCCGGGCAGCATCGGCAGCCAGAAGGTCAGGGCGCGCAACAGAAGCGTGGCGGCGAGCGCCGCTTCCACCGACACGCCGAGCAAACTCAGCATGCCCACGGAGGTGGCTTCGAAAGTGCCGAGGCCGACCGGAATCGGACCGATGGTGGCCACCATCGACGCGATGATGAAGCTGACGAATACGACCCAGAACGGCGGCACTTCGCCGATCGCATGGAACGCGAGCCAGAGCGTCAACGCATCGAATACGAAGATGGCCAGTTGCAGCCCGACGGTTCGCAGTAGCAGGCGAGGGTTGTGCAGCAGCAGCGTGGGCGCGTCGGTCAACTGCCGAAGCAGGGTGGTGACACCCAGCCATTTGCTGAGCCATGCGATCGGCGCGCGTTGCCCCCATTGTTTGAGTCCCAGCACGGCAGCCGGTACCGCCACCGTGATCACGACGAAGATCGCCACCCCTGCGATCAGTGCCATGTTCAGCCGATGCTGCAGCCACAGCATGCTTGCGCTGGCAAGCACGACGAGCAGGTAGGCGATGTCGTAAGACACCATGCCGACCAGCATGGCGGCCATCGCGATTCCGCCTGGGACATGCCGGCCGCTGAGACCGCGCACCACCAGCATCGTGCCGCTGATGCCGCCGCTAGGCAGCACCTGATCGGTGAATACCTTGGCGATGCCCAGTGGAGTCAGGGTGCGTAGAGACAGCGGATGTCCGGCTTCGCGCAATGCCTCGCGCCACACGAACGCCGCGCTGACATAGGTGCCGCACTGAAGCGCAAGCGCGACCAGCATCCACCCGGGGCGAGCAGAGCGGATCAGTTCGGCCATCTTCTGTAGTGAGCCGAGGTGCAGCACCACCAGAACGACCGCGATACAGCCCGTCAGCCCGACGATCCAGAACATGACGGAGCGCAGCCGCGATGTTTTGCCGAGCAAGCCGGGAGCGATGCGCACGAGGCCGGTCTCGACGCCGGGCTTCGCCGTGGGCGGCAGTTCGCCGCTTTCCGGCATGAGCGGGGCGCTGGCGGCGCGGTGCTGCGGAGTACTCATGGGTCGAGACGCCATAGAGGGCCGTGCGGTCCTGGCTTGTCGCAGTGACCGCGCCGCGGTTAGCGGCGCAATTCGTACATCGCCGCGGCGACGTCGGCGTGTCCGTGTCTGGCGGTCGGCGCGACGGTGGTTTGCGCTTGCCGGCTCGGCACCAGCAACACCGGCAGGTGCGCACCGCGCACGACACGTTCGGCCACGCTGCCCAGAACCATGCGCTTGAATCCCCGCCGCCCGTGTGTGCCTAGCACCAGCAGGTCCGCATTGAATTCGTCGGCCGAGATGCGGATCCGTTCCGCGATGTCTTCGCCGATCGGTGCGACGTCGACGATCCTCGGCTCGCCGGCCACGTTTTCATGCTTCATCCGCGCCAGAGCGTCCGCGAGCAACCGCTGGCCTTCCTGCATGCAGGCGTCGCGCAAGATGGTCGGATCGTAGCCGGACGCGTCGTATGGCATCAGTGGGTTGTCGATCACATAGAGCGGCTGCAACTGTGCGCCATTGTCGCGAGCGATTTGCAGCGCGCTGGCGAATGCATGTTCGGACGTCTCGCTGCCGTCGATCGCTACCAGAATGCGTTGATACATGTCGGCCTCCAGGAATTGGCCAGGATGGCGAGCCCCGCCGTGGGATTGGATTGTCTGCGCTCAAAGCGCCGCAGCGTGAACCTTGCCGTCGACGATGACGCATTTCTTCCGACAGTTTATTCCGCTGGCCCCGGTCTGAACATCGGCAGCGTAACAGCCGGTCGGAACCCGTCAGAAGTTTGATGTCGATCAGCTTTTGCACGGGGGCATCGGGCGCTGCATCGTGCACGCCGAGGTCCGAAAGTGCGGCGGCGCGCTACTTCAGATTGTTGAGCTCGGCACGCGCTAGCGTCTCGACGGATTCCCATGCGAGATCTTCACGTTCGAAGACCGTGTCGAGTTCGATGCGCTCGCCGCCCTTCGATGCGCCCTTCGGAAGGATACGTACACTTGCCACCCAGCCATCGGCTATATGATCCTTGACGCTCATGTACGCGTCGTGTGTCGTGCTTGAAATGATTCTTTCTGCCATAGCGCCGTCCGTCTGATTGAACGATAGCCATACTGGTTGTCGTCCGTGCTGGTTAAGGCTTGCGGGTCACCGATAAGCGTCGGCGCTGCTACATGCCGAATTTATGCTCCGCAATGTATTTGTCGCCATAGGCAAGTGCGGCCGCATAGCCTTCCTCGCTCGTCGAAAAGATGCCGACCTCGTAGTGCTTATCCGCTGAAGGAAGCGTGCCTTCCACCGCATGCCGAAGGTGAAATTTAAATGTGCCGTCCTGCAGTTCCAGGCATTCGGGAGTGAATGTGTGGATGCGCGCTTGATATAACTTCTGAATGTTTTGCCTCATGACCTGCTCCTGCCTTTGGTGCATTTAAAGCTTTTCGCTTCCAATCGATCCGGTGCTTTCCGGATTCGACGAGAGCCGCGGTCCGCGTGGCGCCCCAGTCCGTTGGAAGTTGTTTGGCTTTGCCGCCAGACCACCTATCGCGGGTCTGCACGACCAGATAGCGAATCGCCCCGTCGGCGTCGTCGTAGATGACATCCGATACGTGACCGACGCTGCGTTCGCGGTTTCACGCACGCCCCTCGAACCACCACGCTACGCGTCCGCACGCAGAAATGCGGTACGACAACGTACAGACGGCTGTCTATGTTCGAACGCACAATCCATGTTGATCGTCACAGACACAGCCGTGCAGTCGGACAGGCATACTCCCGCCGACTGATGGGGATTACCAGGTGTCTTTCCCTTTTGGGGCTCGACCGGATTCCATGTCAATCGGTCGCTCTTGCCGATCTGAACGCCACCGTACAGACTTACCGAACCGCATTTGCGATGCTGTTCTTTCAACCTGCCCACCGCCCGCGGATTTCTGAATCGTGTCAGGCGAGGCAGGCACTAGCGAACCGCGCGGTGCCGGTGCCTTGCAAGCAGCCCTGCTGCTTTCCCTGAACACTCGGCCGATACGCATCTCGCTTTGCTCTTCGTTGCCCAATGGGCCGCGAAATGGGGATCAACATGTCAGCACATCTGGCGTCCACCGAATTCTCTTCGGTTGGTTCTGCATTGAACTGTCTGGTCGTGACCGACGCGATGATGAAGCCAGCTAGCCGTGCTTCCGCGGGTGGCTTCCTGACGGGAGCGTATGCGACGGAGCAACCTGTCGAAGCGGCACCATTGAGCAATGAGATTCTGGCGATGGTGGCGCACGAGTTGCGCGGTCCGTTGACGCCGCTTCGGATGGCCAGCGAGTTGATCCGCAGCGCCTCGGCCGAACGTCCGGAGATACTCCGGCTGATCGATATGATCGATCGGCAGGTCAATGGAATCGCGCGGCTCGCGCAGGATTTGATGGATGCAACCCGCGTCGATCGGGGCGCGCTCCGGCTCAACAAAGTCGATCTGGAGATTGCCACCCTGCTCGCTGACAGTTGCGAGATTACGGCCGCCGCCGCCACGGCAAAGAATCAGGCTTTTAGCGTGTCGATTCCAGACCGGACCTTGCGCGTTGAGGGTGACCCCGTGCGTTTGACGCAGGCCGTCAGCAACCTCTTGCACAACGCGGTGAAATACACGCCGGCGCGCGGCAATATACGCATGACCGTGCTTGCCGAGGGAAACAACGTTGTCATCAAAATCAAGGACGATGGGACGGGGATCTCGCCCGTCCTGCTGCCGCACATTTTCGAGTTGTTCGCGCAATCCAGCAGAACGATCGCCTTCAGCGCGGGCGGCCTTGGCATTGGCCTCGCGGTTGTGAACGCGATTGCTCAAGCTCACGGCGGGGCGGTTTCGGCAGCGAGCGCAGGTCCGGGGCAAGGCAGTGAGTTCACGCTCAAGCTGCCGATCGTCGCGTAGTCACGTCTGGCAGCAGGTCTTTTTATGTCAGCGTATAAGTGAAGCGCGCGATCGCTTTTCAGCCTGTGAACTGAGGTTGACGGGCGAGCGGGGGCGTCATTCTCGAAGTTCGTGCGATGCGCGTCCACGGTTGCGCCGTCATGCGGTGTCACGCCAGGGCGCGGATCTGCGCCGTCATCTCGACGCGACTTATAATCCATTACATATGGGCCAGACTTCGGGCGCGTGAAGCTTGCCGCCCGTTTTCGTGCTTCGGCACTGTCCGTCAAGGCGTTGGAGCATTCCTCCTTCTATCGATATTTACCGTCAGGAAATCGTCGGCGAAAGCGGCGCGGTTCCGGGCGAGCTGCGGAGAGTGCGAAATGGCCCAAGGTCATCAAGAAAACGAAAATCATCTGCTGGCCGTGCTGCCTGACCTCGAGTGGGAGCGACTGGCGCCGCATCTGGTGCTCGTGGATATGCCGCTTGGCAACGTCGTCTACGAATCGGGCGATCGGCTCAATTACGTTTATTTTCCGACCACCTGTATCGTGTCGCTGCTGTATGTGATGGAGGACGGTGCATCCGCCGAAATCGCGATCGTCGGCAATGAAGGGCTCATCGGCATCGCGCTTTTCATGGGCGGCGAGACCACACCCAGCCGGGCAGTCGTACAAAGCGCAGGCAAGGCTTATCGCCTCGACGCCCAGATACTGAAAGAAGAATTTCATCGCGCCGGCCCTGTGCAGCGCCTCCTGCTGCGCTATACGCAGGCGTTGATCACGCAGATGGCGCAGACGGCAGTCTGTAATCGACACCACTCGATCGATCAGCAGTTGTGCAGGTGGCTTCTGCTCAGCATCGACCGCCTCTCTTCAAACGAACTGAAGATGACGCAGGAACTGATCGCCAATATGCTGGGCGTGCGCCGATCCGGCGTCACCGAGGCCGCGCTGAAATTGCAGGACGCGGGGTTGATTCGCTACAGCCATGGTCATATCGAGGTGCTGGACAGGCCCGGACTCGAAAAACGTGTGTGCGAATGCTACGGCGTGGTGAGGCGCGAATTCGACCGGCTGCTGCCCGCTTTGAAAGCGTTATGAGGAACGCGGTCATTCGTTTTCAGATTGCCAAGGGATTTCCCTGACGACGGCCGCGCTCCGGCCTGGCCAGGTCGTCGTGCACGTGCTTTTGGGGTGTCATCCTTCTGGACCCTCGCGAGTGTTTCGTACAACGCGGAAGGTCCCAATTGCAGCGGGTCAGAACACGATAGTGGCGCGCACGCCCACGACCGCTTCATTGCCGACCCGCTCCGAAGGTTTCTCCGGATTCGGGATGCCACCCGCCGGACGGAACGCGTATTGGAAGTCGGCCTGCATCTGCCACCACGGTGTGACCTGAAACTGGTAGGTCGCCTCAATGATGGTCTCGGCGCTGCGCGACGGATAGCCCGGCGTGGTCAGAGAGGCCGTGTCGCTGGCAAGGCCCTGCGCGTGTGAGCCGATTTTCGCGTAGCCCACCGCCAACCCAACGATGTCGTTGTCGCGTCCTTTGAACGGCGCCTTCAATGTCACGCCGGCGTTCACGCCAAGGTCAACCAGGTTACGGTCACCCGGCGCGCCCATGATTCTGGCAAACACGCCGACCGATTGCGGACTGTCCGCGCTCGGGCGCCAGATCATCTGGTCGGCAACGGCGTAGAAACTGTAGTTGCCCCGGTGACGCTGCGGGACACCCGTGGTCGCCGGGCTCGCAAGCGACACACCAGTGTTGTCGAGGCGCTGGTCGGCGAATTGTCCGGTGTTGTACCAGAAGCCCAGCTTGTAGGTGCCGGGGAGGCCGGCAGATTTCCGGTCAGAAGGGTCAGACGGTGCCGGGTTGAGCGCGTACTGCACTTCACCAATGAACAGCGCGCCGTTATGCAGGTTGAAGTTCGTGCCGTGACTGTTCTGTTTCTGCGGGTCGCCGACATCACTGCCCGCGGGGTTACCGTCGAACACGCCGGCCAACACTGTCCACGAGTCGGACGGTTTGGCGCGTACCCGCAAACCCAGTGACGAAAGCGGGTAAGCCGGGCCACCCGCCGGCATGTCGACCGAGGGGAGCACGGGCCATCCGAATGTCGCGTTCATGAACGGCGTCGCGAACTGGCTCACCATGAACTCCTGGTCGAGACTTTGCTGACCGACTTTGACATCCACCTTGCCGCCGGACAGCGATTGCTGATACCAGAGTTCCCACAGGCGGGTCGTCGCATCGGCTTCGATGCCGCTCGCACTCTGCAGCGTTAGCAAATTGCGCTGGGTGAGGTTGGTGCCATGAATCTGCAGTGCCGAAACGTTGAACGTCCCACCCGGCAGCCCGAACGCCCTTTGCGTATCCACCACGACAGCAAGTTGCGTCAGCCCGTCGTAGGCGCCACCGCGTTTGACGCCTCCGGAGAGGTTATTCAAGTACTCGCTGGTTTCTTGCAGACTTAAGGTTACACCGTGGTCGCCGAGCCAGGGCCGCAAGCCACCCATGTCACCGAAAAGTGCCGCACGGTCCCAGAAACCGGTCGGCGCCGGCGGGGTTTGTTCCGCCTGAGTCGCGTCCGTTGCGAGCGGCGAAGACGACGGCGCGGACTCGGCCGGCGTCGTGGCAGGCGAGGCTTCGCCGCTCGCCTGGGCCAGCGCGGGCTGCACAATGCCGAGAGAGAGCAGGCAGGTCAGGCTGAGGGGCGCGCTGAACATCAGCAATGTGGTCTTGAGGGTTTTCTTCATAACAAGTGGAGTCGAGATTGTCAGGCGGATCAATCCGCTTATTTGATCGATATGACGCACCATGTGAGGCAGGGCCGTGACCGGCCCTGGTTCAGGAGAACCACCAGCTCAGCCGTAACGAGCGCCCAAGTTCATTGCCGACAGAGGAAGTGCACAACATCGCGACCAACGCGAAAGCAGCGACCGTGACGGCGACAATCGCGTACCCGATAGGCGTGAGGGGGTTGCCTGTATAGGTGCCCGAAGTGCGGAACGCACGGCTATTTTTTCGGCCCGGCATGCCGCTGCCGAAAAACGTAACGAATGATTTGATGAACATAAGCGCACCCCCGTCCTGCCCGGCCAAGCCGGGCGACGTGTGACGACGTGACTGCGTCTCGCAAGCGGACTTGCGATAAGCGGCCAAACAAAGGGAGCGTGCTACTGACAGACCGGCGCAAAACCAGTCAGTAAATGAAGCGCGCTAACCCGACAAAAGCGAGTTAGCGGCGAAGGAGTGATCCTGCGGCGGCTATCTCGCGGTGACTTCGCCGGCCCGGGCCGGCATCGTACTTTCACTACTAGAGCATGTGTCCACGCGGGACTCCTTTTGATGAGACGGGCGGATTGTATTCGGCACGCGTGGCAAACGGCAAGTAAAAAAACCGTAACGAAAAGCGCACTCCGAATCTGCCGCCAATACAGCGGGCAAACGGTTCTGCTTCACATCCGCAGAAGCAGGCATTTTCTTTCGTATGCCTGTCGTTCCTGTCATTCGGAAAGGCTGAGTGGTGCGGGGAAATTATATTGGTGATGCTTAGCAAATCATGTTGACTTTGGATTAAGGCGCCGCCTAAAATTCGCGCATCTTCACAAATGGGGCTAATGCCTTGGACACCTGCAGTAGTCGACCTTCGAATAGTTTCGCTGCCTGACCGGCAGGACGTCCGCGCTCTCTTTTCCCAGCCGCCGTCTTGCCTTCAGGCAGACGGTGCGCGCCGTAGTATCCCTCTCCCGTGCACCTTGATTAGCGCCATGTGGACGCAGCGTTTGTGCGCGTCTACATGGCACCGCGCCGCGAGCGTTGGCTCGTGGCAGCGTTCGTTCGTGCCTGTTCGATTCAGGCGAGAACCAACGCGTGGATAAGCACGCGTGTCGCAAGCACGCGTACCAGAACGCCGATAAGGAGCCGCCATGCCGGACAGTGACAGTTATCCCTTATGCCACTCACCTTTACCTTTGCCTGAGGAAAGCGAGTAGACGTTCGTCGATGCGCGCATAGTGCGCCCGACCTCCATGTCCGCTGGCTTTCCGAGAACCGCGTTGAGCCAACGCCTGGAGAAATATCATGAACTTCGGCCTCCTTCTGTCGAAACTGCCGCACGTTGAAGAGTCGCGCGTCCACTACGACGCCATGCTGGCGCTGCATGCCAATGAACCGCACAGGTTCGCTGCATTCTGGCAACGCCTCAAAGCTCTCGTTTCGTAAGCCACTGCGCTATTTCTGCCATACCCACGCGGCTCCGTCGTTCGACGGTGCACGCCCAGACGTATGGCCGAGGCGCGCAATTTCCTTTTAATAATCAGAATGGGGAAAGAAAACAAAATGGCCACTCCAGCTAACGTTTCACCGCCACGCAGCGCCGTGCTTGACTCTGCGCACATTGGCGACATCAAGGGTGCGTTGGGCACCATCGCCCACCACGACACTGCGCCGCGCACCAACTGGTGGGCACGCTTGCGTACGCTGCTTGCCATTCTCGGCCCCGGCCTTATCGTGATGGTCGGCGATAACGACGCCGGCGCCTTTGGTACGTACACCCAGGCCGGACAGAACTATGGGACCACCTTGCTGTGGACCATGCTGCCACTGGTGCCAGTCCTCTTCGTCAACCAGGAGATGGTGCTGCGACTCGGCGCCGTCACTGGTGTCGGCCACGCGCGCCTCATCTTCGAACGATTCGGTAAATTCTGGGGCGCGTTCAGCGTTGTCGACCTCTTCATCCTGAACGCGCTCACTATCGTGACTGAGTTCATCGGCATTACCTTCGTGCTCGAATTCTTCGGCGTCTCCAAGGTTCTGGGCGTCTGCATTGCTGCGGCGCTGACCATGGCTGCTGTCAGCACAGGCAATTTCAGGCGCTTCGAACGCTTCGCCCTGGTGCTGTGCCTGCTGAGTCTCTTGCTGGTGCCCGTGCTGGTGTCGGTTCACCCGCCGGTTGCCCAGATGACGCGAGACTTCCTGATTCCCAACTGGCCTGCCCACTCGAAACTGAGCGACGTGATGCTGCTCGTCATCGGCATTGTCGGTACTACCGTCGCGCCGTGGCAGCTGTTTTTCCAGCAAAGCTACATAGTCGACAAACGCATCACGCCGCGTTTCATGAAGTACGAAAAAGCAGACCTGTGGATTGGCATTGTGTTCGTGCTGATCGGTGCGGTGGCGATGATTTCGTTCTGTGCCGCGCTGTTTGCCGGGAAGCCCGAGTTTGGCAATTTCACGGACGCGGGTGGCGTCATCGCCGGCCTGGACAAATACGTGGGGCGCACGGCGGCCGTCATCTTCGCCGTGGCGCTGCTCGATGCCTGCATCATCGGCGCGGCGGCGGTATCGCTTTCGACCGCATATGCCATCGGCGACGTGTTCAAGATTCGCCACTCGCTTCACCGCGGCGTGACGGACGCGAAGGGCTTCTACCTGGTGTACTTTGCCATTGTCATGCTGGCTGCGGCGCTCGTTCTGATTCCCGGAAGCCCACTCGGACTCCTGACTGAAGCCGTGCAAACGCTTGCTGGCGTGTTGCTCCCCAGTGCGACGGTGTTCCTGCTGCTTCTGTGTAACGACAAGGCTGTGCTGGGTCCGTGGGTCAATTCGAGGAAGCTGAACCTGTTCACGGGCGCCGTCATCTGGGTTCTGGTGATGCTGTCGATCATCCTCACCGCTTCTGTCATGTACCCAGATATCTCCGGCCAGACCATCCTTGAGGTGCTCGGTGGGGGCACGCTGCTTGCGATCGCGGGCTATGCCGCAACGACCGGGTTTCGCAAGCTTCGCCAGGAGCCGGCGGATGGCGAAACTCACAGCGACGTGTCGGGCGATCCGAAGGAGGCCCGTGACACGTGGCGCATGCCACCGTTGAACGAGTTGCCGGCGCCGCGGCTGACGTTGTCCAGCCGCATCTGGATGAGTGTGCTGCGCGGCTATCTCATCGTCGCTGTCTGCCTCGTCATCGCTAAAGTCGTGCAGATGACCCTGCTGCGGTGAGCGAACCACTTCGCGTCGGCGAACGTCCGTTAAGCGTCGTGAACGGCAGACTTTTTCGCTTCGCGAGGTCGGCCAAAGCGCGTCGGGTGAACTAACGCTCAAACGAACTGGCCGTCAGGCGGGCGGCGCCTGCTGGCATTCCGCCTGGAACCAGCTGTCGACCTGGCGCTGTGCCGCTTGTAGATCCTCCGGGTAGTGCGGGTCGAACCACGGTGACGGGTCGTAGCCCGCTTTCCTGAGAGCTGCCAGTTCGCTGCGGTTTCGCTCCGCGGTCGGAGGGGCGTTGTTCTTGAGCGCGGCCAGGTCACGGCACTGCGATGTGCTCAGATGCGCTTCGCTTTGCGGGATGCTGCCCGCCGCGCAGCCAGCGAGCAACAAAGCCAGCGCGGAAAACGTCAGCCACTTTTCCGGTAGGTTTTCCATGTTGCGTCTCCTTCCATTCAATCGTCACAATGCTGCGGCGTCGAACGGCTGAAGCGACTGCCGTGTCGGCGGGGAGCTTTGCGTACGACCTGGTTAGGGCTTTCCCTGGGGAAGCCGCCGTAACGCGCGGTCGAATGCAGTTATTCAGGGCATTGCGTTGCACTGCTCACGCGATACGGGTGATAACGATTCGTTCCTAAGTCTCTGTTTTAGCGGAAAATCGCCGGTCGAGGCGCGGTCCGGATGTGCATTGGGAATGCACGCTCAGCGAACAGCGTTCAAAGTTAACTGAATCTCCGCACCCTCCCTTCTTGAATTTGTCACCACCCGTCCATATAATTAGCACTCGCTGCACGAGAGTGCTAACAACATCGCCGGTTGGCTCAGCCAGCCGGGTTTTCTCAGCGTTCTTCAGTCTCAATCAAGAGAGGAGTATGTATGAACCTTCGTCCTTTGCATGATCGCGTGATCGTCAAACGTCTGGATCAAGAAACCAAGACTGCGTCGGGCATCGTGATCCCCGAAGCCGCAGCGGAAAAGCCGGATCAAGGCGAAATCCTGGCAGTCGGCCCGGGCAAGCGTGACGATAAGGGTGCCCAGATCGCACTCGACGTGAAGGTTGGTGACCGCGTTCTGTTCGGCAAGTACGCAGGCCAGACCGTCAAGGTCGACGGCAACGAACTGCTCGTGATGCGCGAAGAAGACATCATGGCCGTGGTGCAGAAGTAAGCGCAAGCCGCTACTTTTCCCGGTCATATCCCAAAGAATTCAAGGAGTTAGAAGATGGCAGCTAAAGACGTCGTATTCGGTGATTCCGCCCGTGCCAAGATGGTTGAAGGCGTGAACATCCTCGCGAACGCTGTGAAGGTCACGCTGGGCCCGAAGGGTCGCAACGTTGTGCTGGAACGCAGCTTCGGCGGCCCGACGGTCACCAAGGACGGTGTGTCGGTCGCGAAAGAGATCGAACTGAAAGACAAGCTCCAGAACATGGGCGCGCAAATGGTCAAGGAAGTGGCTTCCAAGACCAGCGACAACGCAGGTGACGGCACCACGACCGCAACGGTCCTGGCTCAGTCGATCGTCCGCGAAGGCATGAAGTACGTTGCATCGGGCATGAACCCGATGGACCTGAAGCGCGGTATCGACAAGGCTGTGACGGCCGCAATCGAAGAGCTGCGCAAGATCAGCAAGCCGTGCACGACCAACAAGGAAATCGCACAAGTTGGCGCGATTTCGGCAAACAGCGACTCGTCGATCGGCGATCGTATCGCTGAAGCGATGGACAAGGTCGGCAAGGAAGGCGTGATCACCGTCGAAGACGGCAAGTCGCTGCAAGACGAGCTGGACGTTGTCGAAGGCATGCAATTCGACCGCGGCTACCTGTCGCCGTACTTCATCAACAACCCGGACAAGCAAGTCGCCGTGTTGGAGAACCCGTTCGTGCTGCTGCACGACAAGAAGGTGTCGAACATCCGTGATCTGCTGCCGGTCCTGGAACAAGTCGCTAAGGCTGGCCGTCCGCTGCTGATCATTGCAGAAGACGTCGAAGGCGAAGCACTGGCAACGCTGGTTGTGAACAACATCCGCGGCATCCTGAAGACTGTTGCTGTCAAGGCTCCGGGCTTCGGCGATCGTCGTAAGGCCATGCTGGAAGACATCGCGATCCTGACCGGCGGTCAAGTCATCGCTGAAGAAACCGGCCTGACGCTCGAAAAGGCAACGCTGGCTGAACTGGGCCAGGCGAAGCGTATCGAAGTGGGCAAGGAAAACACCACGATCATCGACGGCGCTGGCGAAGCTGCGAACATCGAAGCACGTGTGAAGCAAGTTCGCACGCAAATCGAAGAAGCAACGTCGGACTACGACCGTGAAAAGCTGCAAGAGCGCGTTGCCAAGCTGGCAGGCGGTGTTGCAGTGATCAAGGTCGGCGCTGCGACCGAAGTCGAAATGAAGGAAAAGAAGGCACGTGTCGAAGACGCACTGCACGCAACGCGCGCAGCTGTGGAAGAAGGCATCGTGGCAGGTGGCGGCGTCGCGCTGATCCGCGCACGTACGGCTATCGCTGGCCTGAAGGGCGCTAACGCCGATCAGGACGCAGGTATCAAGATCGTGCTGCGCGCGATGGAAGAGCCGCTGCGTCAGATCGTCACGAACGGTGGCGAAGAAGCCAGCGTCGTGGTGGCAGCAGTTGCTGCTGGCCAAGGCAACTACGGCTACAACGCAGCAACCGGCGAGTACGTCGACCTGGTCGACGCTGGTGTTGTCGACCCGACGAAGGTGACGCGCACGGCGCTGCAAAACGCAGCTTCGGTCGCAGGTCTTCTGCTGACGACCGACGCAGCTGTTTGCGAACTGCCGAAGGAAGATGCACCGATGGCTGGCGGCATGCCCGGCGGCATGGGCGGCATGGGCATGGACATGTAATTCCGGATTGGGCCTCGTTTCGGGGCCCGGTTGGGAGCACATGGGGAAGCGCGCCGCGAGGCGTGCTTCCCAAAAGAAAAAACCCGCACACAATGCGGGTTTTTTTATGGGCGCTCGCCGTAGACTCAGGCGCCCGGATTACTGAACGCGGCCGGCGAGCCGCGTGCTGGCGCTCAATGCCGCGCTTCGCCCGGCGCCGCGTCCTTGCCCGCCGCGGGCGGCGTTTCGTCGTCGCTGCTGCGCGCCCAAAAGAAACGGTCCGGCATATACGCGCCCATGCCCGGCCGGAACGCGTTGCGCACGGCCTGGTACAAATACTCCTGCGCCTCGCGCACGGCTTCAGCAGGCTCCTGGCCGTTCGCCAGCAACGCGGCAATCGCCGAGCCCAACGTATCCGTCAGCCCCATGATCCGGTGGCTGCCACGGTCCCACATGTCCTGACGCAACTGGCCGTCTTCGCTGAAAAGCGTGTTGACGTGGCGGTGCGTGCCGGTCTCCGTCGACAGAATATATTCGCAGCCTTGCGACAGCAGATGCGAGATGGCGGCGTCGAGGCTCGGCGCCTCCGCGTCGCCGTCCGGCTGGGCGAGCGCGAGCAGCGTGGCCGCGTCGGCGACCAGCAAGGTGGTTTGCGGCGCCAGCAGATCGGCGATTGCTTCGCGCAGTTCGTCAGCGGAGAGGACGTGCTCGTCGTCGAGCGTGAAGTCGGGGGCGAGAATCAGCGGAATATCGTCGTAATCGGCGACGACTTCGGCAATCGCGCTCACCACTTCCGCGCGAGTGCAGGCCCCCACCTTGAACGCGGCGATTGGCATGTCTTCGAGCAGCATGCGGGCCTGGGTCGCGACCTCTTCGGGGTCGAGCCCGGTGACTTCGTCGCAGCTCGCCGAGTCACGCACGGTGTAGCCCGTCAGCACGGAGACGCCGTGGCAGCCCATGCTGGCAAGGGTCATCAGGTCGGCTTGCAGGCCGGAGCCGCCGGTGGGATCGGAAAGGCCGAAGGTGAGGACGATCGGAGGCGTATCGCTGGGCATGAAGATTGATAAAAAAGAGCTGAAACTGGGAGCAAAGGGTGCGCAATCACTTCAATTATGCGGCCTAAACCGCCGCTGGGGCGTTTTTTTGCGTTCTTCGGGGGGCGAAAGCGCCGGAGGCGCAGGCTAGAGGCATTCCATCACATACAAGTCGGCGTGAGCAGCTTGTAAACTATCGCGGCTTGCCGTTTACTCTTGATTTTTGCACGACGCGCGAATGGCACAAGCAACGGAGAGTCAGGCGGCAATGGAATTCGGGCGTGTCGAGGCCAGTCTGAAGTGTCGTAGCGGCAGCCAAGTAGAAGTGTCGTATCTGGCACCGGTTTCTGCTTTTGTCATTACCGGGTTGAGGTGCCATGCAGCGTTGAAGGAATTGACTGAACAGGCAGGGCGCGTCAGTCCATTCAGTGGGTGCTTGCAGACCGCGGCTTCGGTTTGTGAACCTTGACTGCGATCGTGACCGGCTCTGCCGCCACCTGCTTGAGTGCGGCACTGATGTCGGCACGCGTGAACTCGCGCTGCTTCTTCGTGCCGGGCTCGCGCTGGTTGAGTTCGGCCGGCAGCCCGCGGTTCGTGCGCGACGGTGAACCCGACGCGCGCCGATCATCGCGCTGCGTCTGCAGCGCCTAGGAGACCTGCAGCGCGTGCCCCAGCCGTTTGTGCTCGATCACCGCGCCCTGGTCGATCTCCGACAGCCTGTCATAGGGCATGCAGGGAAGGGCCGTGTCGTTCGCCCTGGCCTCGATCCGCCCGTCCGGATACTCCCACACCTCGATATACCGGTGAATGAGTTTGCGGTTGGCGACCGTGTCTTCGAGCAGATACATCACGCGGTCGTACCGTACGGTCAGTGACTTCGTCACGCGCCGCAGTTCGCGCCACGTCAGCAGCGTGTCCAGATTCTCGTCGTCACGCAGCGGCCTGTGCGCATCGAACGTGCTCTTCGGCGGCCTGGCAAAGTGGGCGTTATAGGCCGCGATGAAGGCGGGCGCATACGCGTTGGCCGCCTCAACCGTGCTGATCCCGTGCAGCCGCATTTCCTTCACCAGCCGGTCCTGCAGCGTCAGGTGGGCGCGCTCGACGCGGCCCTTGGCCGGACTGCTGTTCGCGCAGAACGTATCGATGTTCAGCTCGTACATCGCCCGGCCAAAATGCGTGCCACCGCGCTCACCGTTCTGCGTATGCGTCGGCCGGAAGACGCTCGCACGGTCGCTATAGAATGCCACCGGTTTGCCGTAACGCTCCAGGTAGCCGCGCGTCGCCTCGAAGTAGCTGAACGTCGATTCGGTGGCCATGAAGTGCAGCGCCATCAGCCGGCCGGTCGCATCGTCGACGTACACCAGCAGCGTGCACTGCGGGGCCCGCGCCTCGAACCACGGATGCTCACTGCCGTCGATCTGCACCAGCTCGCCGACACCCGCCCGCCGTGCGCGAGGCTAATAGATCTTCGGCGGGCGCTGCCGGCGCGGGATCCACAGCCCGGCATCGGTCATGAGGTGCCGCACGGTTTCAGTCGCCAGCCGCAATCCGTGGCATTCGGCGAGTTTCTCGCAGGCCAGCGTCGGACCAAAATCGGCATAGAATTCACGGATGAGGGTCAACGCACGATCCGCCACACCGGCCGGCAACTGATGATTGCTGGTGCGCTCACGTCGGCGGGAAACCAGCCCGCGTGCACCTTCGGCCCGATACCGGTTAGCCAGACGCTCAATCTGCCGCCGGCTGAGCCCCAGACGTTCAGCCTCACGCCAGGGCATCAGCCGTCCGTCGACGACCGACTGGATCGCCCTTAACCGGTCTACCTCGCGCATGCTCATGGTGATCATCCCGGTACGGTCCATGATCGGCTCCAGCCATCGCCAGTGGAGCTTCAGCATGAGCCCGGAGAGGCCCGACTGCGACATCTCTATTTAGCTCAGATGCGACATTACTACTTGGGGCTAACAGGGGGTATCGATCTGGGCGACAAGCGCTTGAACCAGCGGGCAATCCTGCTGGCCGAACCACCGCCGGGGGAATCCTGCTGCCAGCAGTGCGCGCGCGTGCGGTGGCTGGGCCGCGACGGCAGCAGCTTATCGGTCTTTCGCGCAAGACAAGCTGGAATGGACCGACATCGTGGAGCTGCACTGGCAGTCCTCTGCCGAGCGGATGCGGGCATGCGACGTAGTGCTGTGCCTAGATGACACGAATGAGTTGATCTTCAACGGTGAGGACATAGTGCAGGGCCGGAGCATCAAAAGTCAATTACTTTCAACGAACAACGTGAGGGGGTTGTAAACCGCGAGTAACCGGCGTTTACTGTCGATTTTTCGGGGACGACAGATGCGCAAGGAAGTGGCTGCGCTGGTGGCGACGTTTGCAGACTTGCCGGACCCGCTGGTGATTGGACGCTGCGATCACGATTTGCTGGATATCGTGGTGCTGGCACTGTGTCGGTGATGTCAGGCGCCGAAGGCTGGGACGACATCGAAGACTGGGGTGTGGAGCGCCTGGCATGGCTGCGCCAGTATCTAAAGCTGCGTAACGGTATTCCAGGTCACGACACAATCCGGCGAGTGTTTGAGGCGCTGTCGCCTGCGGCGCTCGAAAGCCGGTTTGTCGAATGGGTCCAGGGCGTATGTGGTGCTGTCGACGGACGGGTGATTGCAATTGATGGCAAGGCGTTGCGCGGCTCGCGTTCGGTGGCGCGCGACACCCGTGCGCTGCACCTGGTGTCGGCGTATGCGGCCGAGATGGGGCTGACGCTGGGACAGCAGCCGTGTCAGGCCAAATCCAACGAGATTGAGGCGATCAAGGAATTGCTGCCGGCACTGGCGCTCGAAGGTGCAGTGGTGACGATCGATGCGATCGGCTGTCAGACCGAAATCGCCAGGCGGATCGTCGACGGCGGCGGCGATTATGTGCTCGCCGTCAAAGACAATCAGCCGACGCTGGCCACCGCGCTGCGCGAGTTCTTCGCCTGCCTGAATCAACCCGGCTATCCGTCACGGCCATGCGATACCCACGAAACCGTCGACAAAGGCCATGGCCGGTTCGAGACGCGCCGCTGCGTGGTGGTGGGCGAGCTCGCGTGGCTCGACGCCATCGAATTACGCGCACGCTGGCCGAATCTGCGCTCGGTGGCACGTATTGAGTCCCAGCGCGAGACGCACGGCCA
Source organism: Burkholderia sp. WP9 (assembly GCF_900104795.1). Lineage (NCBI taxonomy): Bacteria > Pseudomonadati > Pseudomonadota > Betaproteobacteria > Burkholderiales > Burkholderiaceae > Burkholderia > Burkholderia sp. WP9. The sequence continues at coordinate 2,796,853 of NZ_FNTG01000001.1, read as the reverse complement.
AGTCCAGACCGAAACGCGCTACGTGATCAGTTCGCTGCCGGCCGACGCCCCGCGCATCATGTACGTCGCACGTACCTACTGGGCTATCGAGAATGGCCTGCATTGGTGCCTGGATGTCACCTTTGGCGAAGACGCCAGACAGATCAGGTTACGCAATGCCGCTCTGAATTTCTCCTTCCTGCGCAGGCTTGCCATCAACCTGTTCCGTGCCGATTCATCGCGCGCGCTCAGCCTGCCCCGAAAGCGTAAAGCCGCTGCCTGGAATCCCGACTACCTCGCACAGGTCTTGAAATTACAGCCGATTTGATGCTCCGGCCCTGGCCTGACAGCGGCCATCGTGACAAAGTAACCAGGATAAGCTTCAGCCGGCGAGCTTATTCCCGTCATGCGTTCGGTTCCGAACTGGGCCGGGGTTGGCCCGGACGTAAACTACTGCCGAGCGTTCCCTTCCTTTCGAGATATCCGAGACTCAAACCGTGAGCAGACGCATCGACTCAGGTGAACGCTGGAGAGGTGATTTTGAAATCGATCTGGCGACTCCTGCTTTCCTCGATTACCGGTGTTGCATGCGAAAAACTCGTGGGTGCGGCGGCGGCCATTGCCGGCAATCATCTTTTCGCCAACTTCTACGGACCACGCCTATTTGGGGAGCTGCAGTTCGCGCTTTCCCTCTCCTCTGTCGTTGGAAGCATAGCGCTAGTGTTTAGCGCGCAGGCGGTGGCGCCCATGCTCGGCAAAAGTTTGCGTCTCCGTCATCTTGTTTTCTATCGAACCTTCCGGCTGCGTCTCAGTTCGACGCTCAGCGTGATGCTCCTGTTCGCCGTGGGAGCCTGCCTCATCATGAACCGCACGAGTGCAGAGTTCGCGGTCGTCGCCGCCATGCTGCTCATCGTCGAACCCTTTGCTGTCGGTACCCTGATGGCCTACGCGGAACGGCGGCCGTGGACCGCCACTCGCGCCAGAACGCTGGCGAGCGGTGTCAGGGTGCTTTGGCTCTACGCTGCCGCACATGTCTCGGCGGGAGCGGTCGTTGCATCGGTGGCATGGCCGATCGAAGCTTGTATTGCTACGCTGGGTCCATTCTACCGTTATCGCAAGCTTGCCTTCCGGGCGCCGAAGTCGCTCCGTGGCGACAGCGCGGTAAAGCAGGAGCTGCTCGTGCGCGGCGTCAAGTTCTGGCCGGCGATCGCGGTAGGTGTGCTGATTCTCCGACTGGATCGCATTCTGCTCTCCGTGTTGATGTCGAAGGCCGATCTGGGAATCTATTCCGCTGCTGCGTCTCTGGTAGAGCAATGGAATTCGGTTGGCGCGGCCCTCGCTCTGGCACTCGCCCCGAGTATGGTATTTATCGCCAGAAACGAGGCGCAGTTGCGTGCAAAGGCACTGAGGCTGGCTCTCTATCTGGTCTTGCTGGCTGTTTTCGCGTTCATCTGCAGCCTCGCTGTCGGTCACGCCGCCTTCTTGATGATCTATGGCGAGAGCTTCAAAGCCGGGGCGCCCGTGATGATTTTCTCCACGGGATGTTCAATCGTTGTATTCGCCGACGCCGGGCTCACCACATGGCTGATTGCCGCTCGCCGCTATCAGATGATTCTGGCGAAGCAGGGGCTGACGCTAGGGGCGATCCTCGCCTCGCCCTTCGTGGTGCCGCACGCAGCGGTCATGTATGCGCCCGCTACAGCGACTGCCTTGGCGATGGCTATCTTTTGGTGCGCGGTGCACGGGCGCAACGCGTATCGGGCAAGCCGGCTTTCCACTGCCGCAGTGGATTCGCTTCCGCGGACCCGTGGCTAAGGCCTGTCGCGAGACAGCCTCAACACGAGATTTGCATGATGAGAACCGCCGCGTCGCGGCTGCTGACGGTTGTCATCGTAAAGCATTTCGGTGCTGATATATCCGAAGCGCCCCATCGCCACGCCCGTATTGGTGTGCTAGTTGTCCCACGTCGAAAAGACCGGTAGGAAAAACGGCTCTGCGCGTGCTCGACCTGTGCAATTCTCGCGTCCATTGGATACTCTTGGGGACTCAGTCGAGCACTAGCAGGCTGCGGAAATACCGACGCTGATGAGTCAGCGGATGAGACGGCTGAAACATTATTGTGATGAAGCCCTAACCCCGAGAGATGATGCGCGGCGCTGATACCTTCACCGAGAGCCTGTTCACGATGCGCAAGCTGGAAGACTTTGTTCCCGCGAGTCACCCGCTGCGCGCGATTCGCAAGATGGCCAATGCTGCGCTGGCGAAGATGGAGCCGTTGTTTGCCCGCATGTACGAGGCCGACATCAAAGGCGGCCGGCCCAGCATTGCGCCGGAGAAACTGCTGCGGGCGATGCTGTTGCAAGTGCTCTACAGCGTGCGCTCCGAACGACAGTTGATGGAGCAGGTCCAATATAACCTGCTGTTCCGCTGGTTCATTGGGCTGTCGATGGACGACAGCGTGTGAGTGCCGACCGTGTTCACCAAGAACCGGGAACGGCTGATTAAACATGACGCGGTCATCGAGTTCTTCAATGAGGTGCTGGCCATTGCACAGCAGAGGGCGTGGCTATTAGGCGAGCACTTCAGCGTCGACGGTACGCTGATCCAGGCCTGGGCCGGCCATAAGAGCTTTGTGCGCCGTGACGATGACGACCAGGCCAACGGCGATGTGGGCAACTTCAAAGGCGAGAAGCGCAGCAACGACACCCATGAGTCGAAGACCGATGCCGATGCACGACTCTATCGTAAAGGCGGCGCAGCCAGTGAATTGCGCTACATGGGCCATACCTTGAGCGACAACCGCCACGGTCTGGTGGCCGATGCCGTGGTGACGATCTCTGATGGTTATGCTGAGCGCGAAGCCGCCAAGGTCATGATTAACGATGCCAGACAGGCGCTCGATGCCCCGGCCTGTGAGATCACGCTCGGAGCTGACAAGGGCTATGACGCCCAGGAATTCGTGGAGACCTGTGTGGACATGAAGGTCACGCCGCATGTGGCGCAGAATAAGTTGCGTATTTCGGACGAACGTGACCGGCCGTTTCGGGATGGTGACCGGCGATTTCGGCAACGTGACCGGGCATTTCGGGAACGTGACCGAGCGGACCGGAAGGCAGGATTGGCGTTGCGCATGACATCAACTACGTGGACTATGCTCGCCGGCTTTTGCCGGAGAGAGCATGCCCGCGCACCGGATGAACATGCGCATGATCAAGGACGTTTTACGACTTAAATTTGACGGCGGCTTCTCGCACGATCGGATCGCCGCGTCACTGGGCATATCCAAGGGTGTGGTCGCGAAGTACATAGGACTGGCCGGTGCCGCCGGGCTGGACTGGGCAAGCGTCTGCGATATAGACGAAGGCGACCTCGAGCGGCGGCTTCTCGGCAAGCCCACGGGGCCAGCAGGCTACGCCCAGCCCGACTACGGACGCCTCCATCAGGAGCTGCGTCGCAAGGGCATGACGCTGACGTTGCTGTGGGAGGAGTACCAGGCCGAGTTCGCGGACCGGCAGACCTACCGCTATACGCAGTTCTGCGAGCACTACAAGGCGTTCACGAAACGCCTGAAGCGCTCGATGCGTCAGATTCACCGCGCCGGCGAGAAGCTGTTTGGGGGGAGGCGGACAAATTCTTGGACTACCTGGAGGTAGTTCATGTTCTCATACGAAGCTCGCATTCGAGCGGTTCGACTTTACTTGAAGCTGGGCAAGCGCATCGGAGCCACCATTCGGCAGCTGGGCTATCCGACCAAGAACTCTCTCAAGGCCTGGCATCGCGAATATGAGCAGTGCCATGATCTACGGGCGGGCTATGTCCGTTCGAGGCCGAGGTATTCGGATGAGCAGAAGAAGGTGGCCGTCGATCATTATCTGAGCCATGGCCGCTGTGCTGCCGCAACTTTGAGGGCGTTGGGTTATCCGAGTCGCGAGACGCTTGCAGCCTGGATCGAAGAACTGTGTCCAGATATCAGAAAACGTATTGTTGGCCGAGCCGTTGGTAGCGTTCCAAAGTCGCAAAAGGTGAAGCAGGCCGCAGTCATCGAGCTGTGCACCAGAGAGCAAAGCTTACGCGTGGTTGCCGAGAAAGCCGGTGTGAGTCGGCCAACACTGTATAACTGGAAGAACCAGCTACTCGGTCCAGAGGTTCCAGCATCTATGAAACGCAAAAAGAAACCAGCATCGGACCATGAGCGTGCGCAGCTGGAACAACAGGTCGAATCGCTTCAACGCGACATCCGACGGCTGCAGCTTGAGCACGATATCCTGAAGAAGGCGAACGAACTGATAAAAAAAGGGATGGGCATCAACCCGCAACTCCTGAGCAACCGGGAGAAGGCGAAGCTGGTTGATGCCCTGAAGCAGACCTATGCGTTGCCAGAATTGCTAGCCGCTTTGGGTCTTGCCCGTAGCTCTTACTTCTATCACCGTGCACGGCTGTTGGTCGCTGACAGGCATGCTGACGCGCGTCGCGTCATCGCGGACATCTTCGAACTCAATCACCGTTGCTACGGTTATCGCCGGATTCGCGCGGCATTGATCAGGCAGCGGGTCTTCATCTCGGAGAAGGTAGTGCGTCGTTTGATGCGACAGGAAGGTCTGGCCGCCGCCACGACCAGGCGATGTCGCTACGGCTCCTATCGTGGAGAAATTAGTCCCGCGCCGGAGAACATCATCAATCGTGACTTCTACGCCGCTGCTCCTAACCAGAAATGGCTCACGGACCTTACCGAATTCCAGATCCTGGCCGGCAAAGTGTATCTGTCGCCGGTTATCGACTGCTTCGATGGTCTCGTTGTGAGCTGGTCAATCGGTACGCGCCCGGACGCCGAACTCGTCAACACCATGCTGGATTCGGCAATCGAATCAGTGGCTGGCTGCAAGGAGCGGCCCGTAGTTCACTCGGATCGTGGTGCGCACTATCGCTGGCCAGGATGGCTCTCGCGTATGCAGTCTGCCAGACTGACTCGCTCGATGTCGCGCAAAGGATGTTCGCCGGACAATGCTGCCTGCGAAGGTTTCTTCGGCCGCCTCAAGACAGAATTGTTCTATTCTCGTGACTGGCGAACCACGACCATTGATCAATTCATCGAGACCGTTGACTCGTACATCCGCTGGTATAACGCAAAACGGATCAAGCTCTCGCTCGGCTTCCTCAGCCCCGTCGAATACCGGCAAAGTCTTGGAATCGTGGCATAACTCAGTCCAAGAAAATAGCCGCACCCCCAAATGGGGAGTATCCATCCGACGCTGACACACGGCTATCGGGCGTGCCTCGGATTGCTCTCGCTCTCACGTCGCTATGGCCGAGAACGTCTCGAAGCCGCCTGTGCGCTAGCACTGGAGCTGGGTGTGCACCGTTACCGCCACGTGCGCGACATCCTGATCAACAACCGCGACCGCGCTGCAGTGGCAACGCCTGCCGACTGGATCAGCCCGAGCCACGCGCATCTACGCGGCCCCGGCTACTACCAATAAAGAAAACCCACCATGATGATGCAACAGACACTGACGCAACTGCGCACCCTGAAGCTGGACCGCTTCGCTGACGGCCTGGAAGAACAACTGACGCAGCCCGGTGCGGCCAGCCTGAGCTTCGAGGAACGCCTGTCACTGCTGGTCGACCGGGAAGCCAGCTGGCGCGATGATCGCCGTCGTAGCCGACTGCTCAAGCAGGCGCGCCTCAAGTATCCGCAAGCCGCCATTGAAGATCTCGACACGCGTGCTGGCCGTGGCGTCGATCCGCGCTCACTCACGAGTCTCGCGCTCGGTGACTGGGTCGAAGCCGGCTACAGCCTGCTCATCAGCGGTCCAACCGGCGCTGGGAAGTCGTGGCTTGCGTGCGCCCTGGCCCAATACGCTTACCGGCGCGGGCATTCGGCGTTGTATCTACGCGTGCCGCGACTTGGCGAGGAGCTTCGCGTTCTGCACGGCAATGGCGGCTTCACAAAATGGCTGCTGCAGGTCGCCCGCGTTGACGTGCTCCTGCTGGACGATTGGGGAATGGCTCCCCTCGACGCGATGGTCCGAAACGATCTGCTCGAGATGATCGATGACCGCTCGGCGGGAAAGGCGACCATCATCACCAGCCAGTTACCGATTGAGCACTGGCATGGATGGATTGGCGACGAGACCATCGCCGACGCAATGCTCGACCGCCTCATGCAGCGTCATCACCGGATCACGCTCACCGGTGAATCCCTCAGAAAGTCATCCCCTAAACCCAGCGTCCTGGAGCCCGAACTCGACCAGAACTAACAAGAAAATCTACAATCAACACCGCGCAACGCCCAACCCCGCCGAATCGGTCACGTTCCCGAAATCGGCGGTCACGTTCGCCGAAATACGCAATAAGTCGGGACGCCATTCGGCGGAGCCGGATGCGATTGCCCAAAGCGCGGGCTACGCCATCTCGCAGCAAAAGCGCAAGCTGATCGAGCAGGGATTCGGCTGGGCCAAGACGCATGGGGGCATGCGTCAGGTAATGGTGCGCGGCCTGAAGAAAGTGGATCAGATATTTGTGCTGACGATGGCGGCGTACAACCTGGTTCGTATGCGCACCTTGGGACAAATCCGTGCGAATGAGGCGCAATAAGCTAAATCGGGGCTAAAAACGGCACCGACCAACCACCAGAGACGGGAATCGGGTAATCAATTCCCGGATGGTGAAAAAAACGACTACAGCTTCCCCTTCGGGAGGAAAGCCGCTCGTGATTGCTTCGGGTATTTCCGCAGCCTGCTAGGCTGAAGCGCCTGTCAACACACGCTTGCCGACGTTCCTGAAGAAAGCGCGCGCGGCAAACCACAGGCAATCCCGCCGCCTGTGCTTTCCCAGTGCCAGTGCCAACAGAGCGATCTTGCAGAAAGTCTGCGTATAGCGCCATAGATCCGGGAGCCGGTCGAGGTGGGGCCACAGGAAGAAGCGTAGCAATTGCGGATCGATCTTCACGCCGGCATCCGCCCAGTTGTGCAATGCGATGGAAAGGTGTGCGCGCCGCTGTTCGTCACGTCTGGCCTCGCTGATCTGCGAAGCATGCATACGGTGCCGGATCAGCGGCGTGCCAACGTTTGAAAACCTTCCATGTCGCGCCAGCAGCGACCATAGCCGATAGTCCTCTGCGCACTCGTAGGTCGACTCGTACCATAGTCCAAGCTGCCGTAGCGCATGCCCGCGCATCATGACCGTGGGATGGCCGAAGCATGGACCGAACAGCAGGTACGCCTTACACATGAGATCGCTGCGAGGAAAACGTACCCGGCCCGAGTACGCGCCAAACTTGATCGAATCACCGCCGCAGGCGACGAGCGTAGGGTCACCTGTCAATTCGCCGAGCTGGATCTGGAAACGGCCTGGCACAGCGATGTCGTCCGCGTCCATGCGGGCGATGAACTCCCCTCGCGCCTTTTCCAGACCAAAGTTCAACGCAGCGACGATTCCGCGGTTAGGCGTGTTGTAAAGAATAATCCGTGAATCGCGCTGAGCATGCGCGTCCACGATCTTTCGCGTACCGTCACTCGAGCCATCGTTGATGACCAGTAATTCCAAGTCGGAAATGGACTGTACGAGGATCGAGTTGATGGCCTCGTCGATGTACTTCTCGCCGTTGAATACCGGCATGACGACAGAAATGTAGGGCCTCTTCTCGGCTGGCGATTCCAGTTGCTTCAGCGACGGTTCGTCAATTGCCGGCTTCATCGCTTTCTCCGTGTTTTTTCGCGAGTCCGGAAGACTCGCGCCTGGTAACCGCTGCAGCGCGGGGAGACCCAGTGACCGGGCCACGTACAGGTCGATATTCACTCGTACGTTTCTCGACAGTTGAAATGCCACTTGCTCTGTCATGGGCATGGATTGTACCCATCATCGCATGCTGGAAATTTTCGCCTTGAATCCTCGAGTCTGATTTTACTGCCCTACGGGATTGACGGCGGAGTCACCGGCGGCCGAACTGCTATTCAAGCGCTTCCTCGCGTCCTTTCTGTACGCTTTTGTGATATGCCGTGTGACTCGCGGCGCCGCGTATTTAGACCCATAAATGAAGCGCATGGCAGGACCAAAGCTGTACGCAGAGGCCGGACCAATGATATAGAGTCCACGCATGGTGGATTCGAAATCGCGAGTCAAGTCCGGCACCCCGTCGGCCGCCGAAATTGAGTCAATGATTTCCCTGGAAAGGAAGGTGTGCCGTCTGATATCGGTCTTGAATCCCGTGGCGGCAATCACATGATCCGCAGCAAGGGTCGACTCCTTGTCTTCACTCTTTACACGCAAAATCACCCGATCGTTGTCAACACAGGCGTGACGCACTTCGCTGCCGAGCAGCACTTCGATTCTGTCGACCACCCGGTCACGAAGCCACCACGCACCCGAGGGACCCCAGGAAGTCTCCACGATTCTCTTGCGCCGCTGACGATCCAGCATGCGAAATAAAAAGGGATATTCAGAAATAATATGAGAACGCCATCCGGTGCCGAGCCCCCCGTCGGGACTAAGTAGCCGTGATATCACTCCCCGTGTGTGATTCGGCTTGCTGTTCCAGGTAACAGACGAATCCCTTACAAGAACGCGAGTTCGGGCGCCAGTCTCGTGAAGAAGCGCCGCTAGTCCCAGTGCTGACTGGCCGCCGCCAACGACCACGATGTCCTTTTCTTTGGCCCAGCTTAGGCTGCCGTATATGCCCGAATGGGACAGGTACTGTTTGGGAAGCCCTTGGAGCACCGCCGGAGTTTGCTCGAAGCCCTTGAGACCTAAAGCCATCGCGACTCTGCGTGCCGTCAATGCGGTGCCGTCACTCAGGCTTAGGTGAAACAATCCTTCAGCATGGTGCATGTTGCACACGTCTACCGGCCTGACGTGGCCAACCAGATGTTTTTGAAACCAGAGCGCATAGTCCACAAACGTTTCCAGTGGAAAGTACATGCCCACCCGCTGATATGGAAGACCATGCTGCCGGCAATAATCCGCCACCGTGTAAGCCTGTGTGGGTGCATTCAGACTCGAAGCAAATGCCTCCGAGCGCATCAACATGCCTGGCGGCATGACCTCCTTCCAGGCTTGCATCGGCTGTCCAAGGATATGATGAGGGACGCCAGCCGCGCTCAGATACGCCGCGAGGGATAAACCATACGGCCCCGCGCCAATGATTACGGTATCGGTCGATGGCATTCATGTCTCCCTTCGAGGCTGTCCTGACTGGCGATAGTCTGGTTTCGTTTATTCCACCGCCGCAAAAACCGCTGCAGCGGGTGGTCAAGGCAGTAAAACTTCAGAGCAGGCAGAGGATCACCCCAACGAAAGTAGCCATCCAACGTTTTTGCGCCAGGAGTCAGTAGGTCAAGTGGCGGCGTGTCGACGATTGTGGCTCGCCACACCAAGGGCGCGCGATTGAATGGTTCGGACAAGGGCGGAAGTCCCAATTCGTGGCGGTACGCGGCTAGTGGAATATTGACCCCGCATAGAGTGGCAATTTCGCCCTGCCAATCGGTTCTACCCACGGTGGGTTCGATCATGACAAACCTCTTGTGCAGATCGTCCCATTTGTACTCCATGCTGCCCATCCCATCCATGCCGGCCTGTTCTGCAAAGGCCAATGTCATGGGTTCAAGAATGTCGCGCGCTTCGGGCGCCGCAACGCACGTTGCCGTACTGCCTACATCGCGCGGATAGCAAGAGAGCTTGCGACCGGTAAAAATGCCGGCGACGTGGCCATCGGCACCGCGATAGAACAGCGTGAAATAGATGCTGCTTTCCGGGCCTTCTATCCATTCCTGGGCGACGATTCCGCCTGGCGTGATCAGCATGGTGCTCGCACGGTCCAGCGCGTCGTCCAGCGAACCGACCCGGACCGCTCGCTCCTTGTGTCCGCTCAGCACGTTTCGTTTATCGTCTGGTTTGAGCACACACGGATAACTCAGTTGACCCAGAAGGCCCAGATCGGATCGGTTCTCGAGAATGGCGGTACGAGGAACCGGAAAGCCATGCAGCAGTGAAAAGGCGTGAAACGACGCCTTGCTGCTCAAACGCTTCACGGTTTCGTCGACTGGGATACGGAAACGAAACCACTTCGAGAGTACGTGCCGATTTTCCGAAACCGAGTGAACGGCTTCTTCGGCAGTCAATATCAGCACGGGACGATGATCGAACTGCTTGCCGAGCTCGATCATATCTTCGACGAACTCCGGCCCGGTAAAGCTTCTGATGACACGGCTTCGGGCATAGCGCGACCATAGGGCAGCCCGGTTGCTATTGGTATCTACAGCGACAATTGGTAACCGCTGTCGGGCAATCGATCTCACCACTCCCAGCCCATTCAGTTCGCCTCCGATAATGACTGCGGCCACCCTGTTATCAGAAACGTACGCGCTGGACATGAGATTGGTTCCTTTGTTCGTTCTAAGGCTACGCTGAAAAAGGTCAACGGCATTGGGCGTTCAATCGTTAGATGTGCATGAAACAACAGACCCTTGCGATGGCGGCCGATCAAGGCGCCGGATTTGAACAGTACCGTCGGCCAACCAAACGCGATGTGTTCCTTGAGACGATGGAGCAGATCGTGCCGTGGGCGCAATTGTGCGAGGTTGTCGAGCCGTACTATCCGAAGGGTCAAGGCGGTCGCCCGCCAGTGGGTCTGGAGCGCATGCTGCGCATGCACTTTGTGCAGCACTGGTTCAACCTGGCGGATGAGGCGTGCGAGGAGGCGCTGCTGGACAGCACCGCATTGCGGCGATTCGTCGGGATTGACCTGGGGCGCGAGCGGGTTCCCGATGGCACGACGCTGTTGAAGTTTCGCCGGCTGCTGGAGCGCAACAAGCTCGGCGAGCAGTTGTTCTCCAAGGTCGGCGAAGTACTGCAAGGGCATGGGCTGAAGGTTGGCACCGGCACGATCGTGGATGCCACCATCATCGGTGCGCCCAGTTCCACGAAGAATGCGGACAAGGCACGAGACCCCGAAATGCATCAGACGAGGAAGGGCCAGCAGTGGTACTTCGGCATGAAGCTGCACATCGGTGTGGATAGCCAGACGGGACTGGCACACAGCGCGGTAGTGACGGCGGCAAACGTGCATGACAAGCATCCGCTGCCGGCGCTACTGCACGGCGACGAGCGGCGTGTGTACGGCGACAGCGCCTATGCGAGCCAGAAGGAACTCATCGCCAGCAAGGCGCCGAAAGCGAAGGACTTCACCAACCAGCGTGTGCGCAATCGCAGTGGTGAAGTCGATGAAACCAGGCGCTCGAAAAACCGCAACAAGTCGAAGATTCGTGCCCGGGTCGAACACGTCTTTGCGGTGGTCAAGCGGCTGTGGGGCTTCGGCAAGGTGCGCTATCGCGGCCTCGCGAAGAACGCCACGCGTGCCTTTACTGCACTCGCGCTGGCCAACATCTACATGAGCCGCGCGCGGCTGATGGCACAGGTGCGTCCATAAGCAGCCGAAATGGGTCGAGAGCCCCGCTTGCCAGGCCCTTCAGGGCCGGGAAATCGAACCGGTCGCATCGCTGATCTCACATTCCGGAATTCAGCATCAAGCTGTCGGCGAAAACGGTGGCTTCTTCAGCGTAGCCCTAAGCCTATCCTCTGCTCACAACGTCATCGGTACGCAAACGCACATTGCGAATTACCCGGGCGTCCGTGGGTTCACTGTTATACGTTCATCGCCTCGCCCCGATGCAACAATCGGCGGCGGGCGCTCATACTCGCAAGCGGCGTGTCGTTTCCGATCACCTAGATGTTCACGGCAAGATCTCGACTGATCGGTGCGCTTGGCACCCTCTGATTTCTCATCGCTTCTCTGCTACTATTGTGTGCGGAGCGTCATTGATGAGCCCCGAACTGTTCTTCGCCCGAACGCCGGCGCCAGCTTCGAGCAGTTTATGGCGTCTCTGCGTGATCCAGACAGCGCTGCGTCAATCGTGTCCGCACGTCGCTTTGGCGAGGCTCTTCATATTGACCTGCAGACGCTCGCTCAGCAGGCACTCGTGCATCGCAATACGCTGAGCCGTCGCCCGCCTCCGAGCGTGTCCAGCGATTTCTGCGGGAAGCACTTCGCGTTATCCAGGCGGCCACCGATATCTCTGGTGCCGTCAATCAGGCGCTCTTCTGGTATCGAAACGAGCCATTAGCTGTTTTTGACTACAGGACTGCAGAACAGCTGGTATCGGATGGCCGCACTGACGACCTGCTTCGCTACGTTTTATCTTTCGAAGCAGGCGCGGCAGGATGATCCTTAAAGGAATTTCCCAAGTGACGGCATATCGCATGCACGTTCCGAAGTGGGCGGTTGCACCGACACTGGAAGACGGCGTTCCGTATATCCGCGTCGCAGACTTTCCGGGAAATAAGCTGAACACTTCGGGCATAAAGTAGACTAGGAGTCTGCGCGGCAGAAGTTGCGCGGTCATCCGATTGCCTGTTGTAAGTGTTGTCGGCAGATGACGACGAGCTAACTTCCCTACGATCCACAACAGCAGTTCCTGCTGCCCCATGCGCTGCAAGATTGGCTGCCTGAAGGCCACCTTGCTTACTTCATCAGCGATACGGTCGACTCGCTCGACCTGTCCGCCTTCCACGCGCGGTATGCCGGCGGCGGTGCGCGCAACCAGCCCTTTCATCCGGCGATGATGGTCAAGGTGCTCGTTTATGGCTACGCGACCGGTGTGTTTTCCTCGCGCAAGCTGGCCAGGAAGCTGCATGAGGATGTCGCGTTCCGGGTCCTGGCGGCGGGCAACTATCCGGCGCACCGGACGCTGTGCGACTTCCGCGCCTTTCACCTCAAAGAACTGTCGGACTTGTTCGTGCAGGTGGTGAAACTGGCCAGGGAGTGCGGCCTGGTTAAGCTCGGCACGGTCGCGGTCGACGGCACCAAGATCAAGGCCAACGCATCGCGCCATAAGGCGATGAGCTACGAGCGGATGAAGAAGCTCGAGCTTGAGCTGAAAGAGCAGATCGACGCTCTGCTGGCAAAAGCGAAGGCGGCCGACGTCGCCGAGAAAAATGAGCCGGAGCTGGATATCCCGGCCGAGATCACGCGGCGCGAGGATCGCCTGGCGGTGATTCGCGCTGCACGCGCACACCTGGAAGAGCGCCAGCGTCAGACTGATATCGCATCGCGCGCGGTCGCAGTGACGACGATGCGCCGCCGGACGCCGACGCAGAGCCGAAAAAGAAGTCGCGCTTCAAGTACAAGTTCGGCGAGCCGAAGCCCGACGCACAGGAAAATTTCGCCGATCCGGAAAGCCGGATCATGAAGCATGCCGGCGGCGGCTTTGACCATTCCTACGACGCGCAAGCTGCGGTCGACGAGGCTGCCCACATCATCGTCGCGGCCGAACTGGGCAACAGTGCCGCCGACAGCGGCCAATTGCCAACCGTTCTTGCTGCCGTGCTGCGCGACGCCGGCGCCGATCCCAAGCAAGTCCTTGCCGACGCGGGCTACCGGGCGGAAGCGACGTTCGAACAATTGCGCGAGCATCCGGCCGAGCTGATCGTGGCGCTCGGACGCGAGGGCAAACAGGACGCGAAGATCGATGCCAGCAAGCGGCCGCTGTGCGCCGCGATGGCTGAAAAATTCACGTCTGCCGAAACACAGGCCGCCTATCGCAAACGCAAATGGCTATCCGAGCCGCCAAACGCCTGGGTAAAAAGCGTGTTCGGGCTCCGCCAATTCAGCATGCGCGGACTGGCCAAGGCCCAGGCCGAGTGGAAGCTCGTCTGCACGGCGTTGAACCTGCGCCGAATGGCGAAAATGATGTACGCGTAAGCCCCGAAAGAAGGCCATTTTACGCAATATCGTCGTCGATCACGGCATTCTTTGGCAGGTCGGCGCGCCAAACCGAAGGCGGTCGCGATGCAGGACGCTGCGGCGTCCCGCTGTCAGCTCAAAACTAGTCTGCCGCGCAACCTCCTAGGCTCCTACTCGTCTTGTCCGTTGACCGTCCGACTATCGTCAACGCATGGGTGTCATGCATCGAGTACGACGGCTGCAGCGTGACTACTACTCTGCACTGGGGTCCAGTGCATAAACGTCATGCGGTGACATCGCCGCGTGCACACTGTCCGGCGAGTGCCTTTCTGTCGATTTTACCGTTCACTGTAAGCGGGAACGCGTCAATGACAACGATCCGTTGCGGCACCGCGTAGACCGGCAAGCGCTGCCGGCACGCCCGCAGAACAACCGCGATCTCAAGCTGGGGGTTTGTCACGAAGGCGACGAGGCCGGTTGCTCGCCCGACTTCGTCGAGCGGCCAGGGGACAACCGCGCACAGCGCAGCATGGCTGGACGCTTGCACGACATGTTCGACTTCTTCTAGCTCGAGCCGGTTGCCGCGAATCTTTACCTGCGTATCGAGACGTCCCTGAAACACGATTCCGTGTTGCGTCGTTGCGCGCGCGGCGTCGCAGGATCGATACCAGCGATGCGCACACAGACCCGGATAAGTCTTCGCAATGAACCTTCTATTGCCGGGTTCGTCAGTCGACAGATAGCTGCCAGCAAGCTGCGGGCCACCAATCAGCAATTCGCCCGTCTGCTCCGTAGCTACTGGTTCGAGCTGGGCATCCACGATCAGCAGTTCCACCCCCGGGAGCGCCCAGCCAATCGGGATGACCGTGTGCTGCGGGTCGTCGAGAAGTTCGGTGGTGACCTCGAAGCACGTGCTGGCGATGGTCGCTTCAGTCGGCCCGTACATGTGCAGGAGCCGGCCGTTCGGCGTGGCCCGCATCCACGCCTGCGCCAGCGAGCGAGGCAACGGCTCGCCGCCGAACATCGACACTCGAAGACTTGGGAATGCACCCGGTGTCAGCTTGCGCATTTGCTGCATGAAGCCGGCTACTGAAGGCACGCTATTCCAATGTGTAATCTGGTGAGTCTGGATGAAGCCAGCGTTATAGACGGGATCGACGGTTTCAGGCACGTACAGACAGCCGCCGTTCGCCCAGCAGACGAACATGTCGTGCACGGATGGATCGAAGCTCAACTCGCATAGCTGCACATAACGCGCATCGCGCACTTTATCGACCAGTTGCAATTGGCCCTTCACATACGCATCGGCATTCGCATGCGTGATCGGCACACCCTTCGGTGCTCCCGTTGAGCCCGACGTAAAGAGTATGTAAGCGATGTCGTGCAGGGCGCCCTGATGTTGCACATACGGCGCGGCTGGCAGCGGCGAAAGAGCGGGGGGCAGATGCGATTCGTCCGCGTCTTCGTCGAGCAGGAAAATTTGTGGGCGTTCGTCGAGCAAGGACAGCACTTCATCGAGTGACGCGGCGCAACCCCGATCGACCAGCATCAACGGCGCACCGGACCGCTCGATGATGGCTGCGATCCGCGTAGCCGGCATCTTTGGGTTGAGTGGCACATAGGCCATACCGGCGTCGAGAATTCCCAGCACGCCAACATAGGCGGCGACGCTGCGATGTCCAAACAGCAAACATCGGCCCGTGTCGCCGCTCCGTGCAACCGCTGCCAGTCCCGCAGACACGCGACGTGCCCGAGTTTCTATTTCGCTGTAGCTGTAAAGACGCTCATCGAGCCATAACGCAGGGCTGTCCGACCGGTCCGTAGCAGAATCGAAGAAGTAGGATTGCAACATCTGATGGACTCCGTAGCACACAAATTCTGACCATTTTTTAGTAAGGCAATCGAAGCCCACCAAGGGGAGTCAGTCGGCGTTTCGCCTTGCCGACGTCGTCTTCCAATGTTTTGAGCATATTTCCCGCGCTACGAGGCGGTCAAACTGGTCCACATGCGAGCCAGAAGGGTTTGATGCATCTATAAGCATGCCTCAATGTTCAATCTCCAATAGATCAGTTCATGTTGTGTTATTTAATTAAATCATGGAATACAACGCTGCGCTTGAGTCTCAACGTTATTGATTTGCAATGGTGCGATCTGTGCGTCATCAAACCAAACCGGCCTGAAGAAACCATGTCCGGACGGGGTGAGTCTGCCGCAGAAGATCAGGCGGCGGGAAGATCGGCTGGCAGATGACTGGCAGCCGCGGGTACAGCAGATCGTGAGTGTCTCGCGAACGGTCGAACGCCGAAACCGCACTGGCGGCTGGGATTGCAGCAATTAGACGGCGTTGTAGGTCAGCACCACCGCCATAAGCGCTGCAACCTGCCAGATGGCCATGCGGCGCAATGCCTTGAATTTCGAACACTTACGACGTTGCTCCTGCGGAAGGAGAAGTTAACAACCCTAGAGCCGTCGCCGCGGATGTTTGCCGCGCATCGAAATCTTCATTCCCAAGCAATTTAGACTTGAGTTCTTCGATGCGATCTTCTATGCGAGTCGCTTCGCTAGGCGGCAATAGATCGCCCACGCCGCGCAGATAGCATTCGAGTTCGTGGATGCGAATACCGAGCGCCCCTGATTGACGGTCAATGAATGAAATATCGTGTGACGCGATCGACCGAATGACAAAAATCGGTACATCGGATCGCATAGGGAAAATCATTTGCGAGTGAGCACCGCGAACGGCGCTTAGCGGATGGAATTCGCCAAGCATCAATCCAGCGTTCATATAAAACGGCTTCAACATCGAGTGCGCGCAGTCTATGAACTTGTAGTACGACTCCTCCCGAAGATTTCTTGGAAAGACGCACAGCGATAGCAGATCCGAGCGTCCCGATATGTTCCCGGCAACCCTGTTAAAAAAGTATGTCAAGCGCATCATGACGTCGATGAATACATCGAAGCTCATCTCGCCGACATCTAATGCACAGAAGTGCATTGCCCTCGCTTCGTGGGCGGGCCGCGCAAACGGGCAAACCGGCCCCCTGCGCCCCAAATCGGGATGCGGTTGCATGATGAACCGCTGGATCCATGCGAGTCCGGCCCCGAAAGTCGCGCGAAGAGGCGCGTCCGAAATCGAGTCGATCTCGGTGGACGGGCATATCGATCGCTCTATTTCCAAGAGCGCTCTGGCCGTCGCCCCTTGTATTAGGTCGAGCTCACTAATATCGATCACTTTGGGTCACCGACTAATGTGGATCATGATTGCTTCTGAGAAGCATGCTGGCGAGCTATCGCCTGTTCCGTTGATAATCCGACGGCAAACGCCACTCCGCGTCGGATTGCAACCCCTTACGGCGAACATCCATCAGCTTCGGTCCATGCCACGGGCCTAGGTACCGGCGTGCCGGCATCGAGCGCCCTCTCGCGCAAAAATTCCTCGCAATGAGCCATCACGACGTTACGCGCTGTGTGCGAGAACAACGAGTGATCCACTCCCTTGAAAATCTCTACCGTAACGTTCGTCAGCTTTTCGAGTTGGCGACCGCCCGGTCCAAAATGAATCTCGAGCTCATCGCGCCCCGCATCGAGCGAACCATACACCAGCGACGTTTGCACGCCCTTGCGCTCAAGGCCCATGATGAAGTGGCGGATCTCACCAGTCGAAGTATTGATGCCAAACCGGCCTTCGAACGGACTCATGGCGACCGAAGTCAGGCGCGCGTTCCAGCGGCGTGCCAGCTCCTTGGCCTTCACTAGCCCATTTGCGCGTCCGGTAAGCAGCCGGAGCACCTTATGGGGGCTGCGGAACGCACGCCAGTACGCCCGATTCGATTCGAAAGGGAGAGCGCCCGGCTTCGTTTGTGGGGCGCCCCATAAGAAAAACGGCAAGTTAACCAACATGCAGCCCACCACACGAGGATGCGCTAACGCCGTGTGAATGCCGACGTATGCACCCGAGCAGACGCCGAACATGACGACTTCCCGGTGTCCGGCCGCCATCAGCCATTCCACTCCTGCTGTCGCGTCGGTGACCGAATGTAGGGTGTATTCGGCTTCCAGCGTCGGCGCGTTTTCGTGACGAAGACTATCGCCGATGCCGCCAAGATCCATGCGTAACGAGGCGATTCCTTGCCCGGCAAGCCGTCGCGCCATCAGTACGGCCAGCCGTCCGTCGCCGATGCGATGACTGGCCCCGGCATTGACGAACAGCACAGCGGGAGCGGACTCGAGCGCGCAGCGCGGCTGGCAAAATACGCCGACATAGCGCCCGTCTCCGAAGACAACTGGCGTTTCATGACCGGCCGAAAAATTGATCCGTGCGTCGGCGGCCGGAGCAAGTATCTCAACAGCGGGCGCCGCCATCGTCCCGGACGGGAAGCCGAGCCATTCGAGCGCACTGTCGAATGCTCGCTGGGGGGGGGCGCTAAGCCGAGCGTCGACCAGGAACTTGTCGTACTCAGGAAAAATCTGAACGTCTGCTCTCGCACCGTGACCGCGGTAACGCTCGACCAGCTGGTTCATTGATACGCTGTCGCAAATATCATGCAGCAACACGCGGGGCGCGGGGGCCCGCGCGCGGTGGACGAGGTTGACCTTAGCGAGTTGCTCGAGCGTGTCGGTGTACAGCTGAAATCCGAACGCGCCCACGGCGCGCCCGTAGTCGTACGGCTCGGCGCTTTCGCTACCCATTGGGGACTTGAGCCAGCTTTGATGCTGCATGCCCAGTTCCCGTATATATCGCTTGCCAGCGATGACGGGCACCATCAAAACCAGGCTATCGACGCCGTCCAGTTCTTCGGCCGCCAGGACGGCCAACGTCGCTCCTAGACGCAGCCCGCACAAAATCAGGCGTGTCACGCCGGTCGTGGCCCGCAGATACTGCGCCGCAGCCTTGACACTATCGATCCATGTGCGAAAGCGCTGCGGGTCTTCCTCATTACCGCCCGAATCTCCGGCTCCCGGATAGTCGAAGCGAATAACCGGAATCCCGCAGAACACCGTCAATGCAATGGCAAAGTCGCGCCAGCCGCGGTGGACGCATAGCGCGTCGTAGCCGAACGGGCTGCACAGCACGACGCCCGTCGTGGCGCTGCGGCTTGCCGGCAGGTGCAGCCACCCGTAGCAGCAACCAAAGGTGACTGGCCTCATCGTAGGATTGCCTGCCATGGTTATGGCCGCGCAGCCACGGACTCCCGGCGTGCGGCCAACTTCTCCGGTACGAGCGGAGCAAGCGCGCACGCGATCGAATCGATACATTGAAACAGCTTAAACGTAATCAACTCGCCAGGTACTTCTATGCCCAAAGCGTCTTCAACGGCCAGCATCACACGGACCGTGCCGAGCGAGGACAATCCAGCGGCGTAAAGGTCGTCCGTGTCGCTCAATGTTTCGACCGGCACGTCAAGGCACGCGGTTTCGGAAAGAACTCGGCGCAACTCGGCTTTCATCTTATCCCCTTTAACAGGCCGTTGAAATATCCGTCGTTGATGCGCACGGACGCAATACGACGGATGCAGATTTCGCACAGGCCCTCGATACATCGCTTGACGAATTCGTTTTATGGCCTTTCCCCGAGCATATTTCCCGCGCTACGAGAGTCTCAGTGTTATTGATTTGAATGGTGCGATCTGTGCGCCATCAGACCAAACCGGCCTGAAGAAACCATGTCCGGAAGGGGTGAGTCTGCCGCAGAACATCCGGCGGCGGGAAGATCGACTGGCAGCGATGGCCGCCGCTAGGCTCAAGATTGCGGCGCGGGCTGGACAAGATGCGAGAACGCAACCTAGCACATTGGTCACGCTGCACGCGAGACTGGACGCCAGTCGGCGCCGTCACCCTCGATGCGGAGCGCGAGTCAGTCGTCACGATGGCCTCGCACGCCAGATTTAAACAGCCGTTGGCTGCATGACTGAGGCGACAAGTACCTTGGCACACGCCGCTACGAATGGAACAGGTCATCGACGATGCGCCGCCCCCGCGCTATAACCACCCATGAGCGCATCCGCTTCGCTGCGAAATGGCTTACCTCGGGATTCCCCAAAACGCAGCGGCGGAAAAACGGCTCCTGCGGCACCCGCCTTGCAGATCCTCACTACCGCCAGATATCCGACTCTTCCCGTAGCGGTGCACCCGCCCTTCCGAGTGAAGTCTGCCTCAACGGCCACTTCGACGTCGAAACCTTGATATTAGGGCTACGCTGAAAAAGGTCAACGGCATTGGGCGTTCAATCGTTAGATGTGCATGAAACAACAGACCCTTGCGATGGCGGCCGATCAAGGCGCCGGATTTGAACAGTACCGTCGGCCAACCAAACGCGATGTGTTCCTTGAGACGATGGAGCAGATCGTGCCGTGGGCGCAATTGTGCGAGGTTGTCGAGCCGTACTATCCGAAGGGTCAAGGCGGTCGCCCGCCAGTGGGTCTGGAGCGCATGCTGCGCATGCACTTTGTGCAGCACTGGTTCAACCTGGCGGATGAGGCGTGCGAGGAGGCGCTGCTGGACAGCACCGCATTGCGGCGATTCGTCGGGATTGACCTGGGGCGCGAGCGGGTTCCCGATGGCACGACGCTGTTGAAGTTTCGCCGGCTGCTGGAGCGCAACAAGCTCGGCGAGCAGTTGTTCTCCAAGGTCGGCGAAGTACTGCAAGGGCATGGGCTGAAGGTTGGCACCGGCACGATCGTGGATGCCACCATCATCGGTGCGCCCAGTTCCACGAAGAATGCGGACAAGGCACGAGACCCCGAAATGCATCAGACGAGGAAGGGCCAGCAGTGGTACTTCGGCATGAAGCTGCACATCGGTGTGGATAGCCAGACGGGACTGGCACACAGCGCGGTAGTGACGGCGGCAAACGTGCATGACAAGCATCCGCTGCCGGCGCTACTGCACGGCGACGAGCGGCGTGTGTACGGCGACAGCGCCTATGCGAGCCAGAAGGAACTCATCGCCAGCAAGGCGCCGAAAGCGAAGGACTTCACCAACCAGCGTGTGCGCAATCGCAGTGGTGAAGTCGATGAAACCAGGCGCTCGAAAAACCGCAACAAGTCGAAGATTCGTGCCCGGGTCGAACACGTCTTTGCGGTGGTCAAGCGGCTGTGGGGCTTCGGCAAGGTGCGCTATCGCGGCCTCGCGAAGAACGCCACGCGTGCCTTTACTGCACTCGCGCTGGCCAACATCTACATGAGCCGCGCGCGGCTGATGGCACAGGTGCGTCCATAAGCAGCCGAAATGGGTCGAGAGCCCCGCTTGCCAGGCCCTTCAGGGCCGGGAAATCGAACCGGTCGCATCGCTGATCTCACATTCCGGAATTCAGCATCAAGCTGTCGGCGAAAACGGTGGCTTCTTCAGCGTAGCCTTAGTATGTGCGGCTCATAGGGTCGCCCAGGCGCTTGCAGGAGCAGCAGGCAGCGACGAACTGAACATCCGGCAGCGCGCATCCATGTTCATTCAGGAGTGGGGCGGGCTGGAGGCTTTCGGACTGCCGGCGGTCAAGCGGCTAGAGGCTCAACTGCGCGCGCTCTCGATGCAGATCACCTACTTCAAACCCCACGCATGGATTGCAATACCGGCACTTCGCCATGTCGCCGGAGAGCTGCGCCATGCGGGCCTGCTCTCCCGTCGGGACATGCCGTCGATCTTGAACCAATTGCACGCGCCGCTACCGCCCCGACCTCTCCTCGACGCGCAGGTTCGTCCCCAAGGAATTCGACGGCCACTTGAGGCGCCGAACGCTTATTGGGCAGAAGCCGAAAAGCTGTGGTATGACCAAGTCGGCGACGATGTTGCGGCTTGGGCAGACCGTGCCAATGAGCATGTCGTGGGTGAGGTTTCGCGATTCAAGATCTTTGAAGCAAGGCGCGCCGAGTATCGGCTTTACCGCATCCGAGCGCCTCGACTTCGGGGCGATGGCGACGCCTTTGGGGACTGGTATCAGCGGAACGTCGTCAATGTCGAAGCCACGGTGGAAAGCGGCTGGCAGTATTCGAAAAAGGAACTCGACAAGCTGCGCGACCCGAAGGTGAAGGCGTTCTTCCTCGTGAACCCGAGCAACCCGCCTTCGGTGAGATGGACGATGAGAGCCTTCAATACATCGCCGACATCGTCAAGGAACGCCCCGATCTGATCCTGTTGACCGACGACGTGTACGGCACCTTCGCCGACGACTTCGTCTCGCTGTTCGCGCTCGCGCCGAAAAACACCATCCTCGTGTACTCGTACTCGAAGTATCTCGGCGCGACCGGCTGGCGTCTCGGCGCGATTGCGACGCATCGCGACAACGTGCTCGACAAGCTGATCGCCGAGCTGCCGAAGGACACGAAGAAGCAGTTGCACGAGCTTTATGAATCGATCACGACCGAACCGGACAAGCTCAAGTTCATCGATCGGCCGGTCGCCGACAGCCGCACTGTCGCGCTGAATCACACGGCGGGGTTGTCGACGCCGCAGCAGGTGCAGATGGTGTTGTTCTCGTTGTTCGCGCTGTTGGACACGCCCGACGCGTACAAGAATGCGTTGAAGCGTCTGATCCGCAAGCGCAAGCAGGCGCTGTACGAACAGGTCGGTATTTCGTTCGAAGGCGACGATCCGAACCAGGTCGACTACTACACCATTCTCGACATCGTGTTCCTCGGCAAGCGCATGTTCGGCCGTGAATTCGTCGACTGGCTACTGAAGAACACCGAGCCGTCCGAATTGCTGTTCCGCCTCGCGCGTGAAGCGCGAGTCGTGCTGTTGCCGGGACGCGGCTTCGGTACGCAGCATCCGTCCGGACGGGTGTCGCTGGCGAATCTG
The DNA here is from genome assembly GCF_900104795.1 of Burkholderia sp. WP9. Lineage (NCBI taxonomy): Bacteria > Pseudomonadati > Pseudomonadota > Betaproteobacteria > Burkholderiales > Burkholderiaceae > Burkholderia > Burkholderia sp. WP9. The sequence goes on along the minus strand of NZ_FNTG01000001.1, from coordinate 2,774,349 downwards.
AACGAGTCGGACTATCGGCAGATTGGCCGCGCGATGCGCAAGCTGATCGAGGAGTACGTCGAGCGTTATAACGCGGCAACCGGCAAGAAGCTCGATAAGACCAAGGTGAAGTGACAAACTCCTTGCGCAATTGCGCAGATCGGTGAATGATCGGACGAACGGCCCCGCCAGTGTCATTGCTGGCGGGGCCGCTTGTCACTTTGCGTCCTGACGTTCACGTACCGATCATGCCGACTTCATCCTCCCTCTCCGTTTCTACCGCAGTGCCTTGTCCGGTTGTCGAATCGCCCGACGCCATTCTTCCGGAAGAGCCGTTACTGATGATGGGCGCCGGCCCCGTGCCGATTCCCGCGGCGGTTGCTAGGGCCAATACGGTGGTGATCAATCACCTGGGCAGCACGATGGTGAAGGTGATCGGCCAGGTGAAGACTATGGCGCGCTACGTGTTCCAGACGAATTCGAAGTGGGTACTCGGCGTAGCCGGTCCGGGTTCGGCCGCGATGGAAATGGCGATCTCCAATCTCGCGTGGGAAGGTACCCACGTGCTAAGCATCAAGAACGGGTTTTTCAGCGAGCGGATGGCGGAGATGGGGCGGCGCGTCGGCGCGCGCGTGACGACCCTGGACTTCGCCGACCGTTCGGTGGCGACTCTCGAGCAGATTGCTGAGGCGATCCGCCGCGAGCGCCCGGAGATTGTGACGGTAGTGCAGGGCGAGACGTCGAACACGGTGTGGAATTACCACTTGAAGGACATTGCCGCGCTGGCGAAGGCCGCGGGCGCGTTGGTCATCGTCGATGCGGTGTGCACGTTGAGCACGATGCCGCTGGAGATGGACGCGTGGGGGATCGATGCCTAGGGCCGGAGCGCCAAAACCCGCTTACAAGCAATGAGTTATAGCAACGAGTTGTAAACTTGGCGGAAAACGCGTTTACTTCTGGTTTTTCAGAGTAGCGCAAATGAGCCTGGGAAAACATCTGAACAGTCTGCTGTCGGCAATAGAGGATCCCCGCGTCGTTGGACGAACGTGGCACAAGTTGATCGACGTTCTGTCGATTGCGCTGTTCTCTGTGCTGGCCGGCGCACAAGGGTGGGACGAGATGGAAGAATGGGGGCTTGCCAACGAAGCGAGGCTTCGGCAATACATCGAATTGCCCCATGGCATCCCGGGGCACGACACCATCCGACGGATCTTCGAGGTGCTCGATCCGAAGCAACTGGATGCGTGCCTGCTGAATTGGGTAGGCGAGGTGTGTCCGGATCTTCATTCGGTCATCGCAATCGACGGCAAGAGTGTGCGTGGTTCGGGCTCGCACGGCAAGGGTGTGCGTGCCTTGCATAGCGTGACGGCCTACGCGAGTCTAAGTTGGATGGTGCTGGCGCAGCAGCGTTGCGAGGAGAAGTCAAACGAGATCACTGCCATTGAAGCTCTGCTGCCCGTCCTGTCGCTCAAGGGCAACCTGGTAACCATAGACGCCATCGGCACTCAGGTGGCCATCGTCCAGAAGGTCACTGAGCGTGGTGGCGACTATCTGCTGGTTGCGAAGGATAACCAGCCCGGTCTTGCTCAGGCCGTTGAAGACTATATGCGACTCGGCAAAGCCCGCGATTGGGCGCACATGAATCCATCGATCTCTGAGACGCTGGATAAAGGGCATGGTCGCCTTGAAACCCGTCACTGTGTCGCAGTGGCAGCGCCGGACTATCTCAGCGAACTGGACCGCTGGCCCAGGCTTAAGAGCCTGGTGCGTATTGAGCGGACACGCGAGATCGCGGGCCAGGTCAGCTCGCAGACGCAGTACCTGATCAGCTCCGCAGCACCCGACGCCAAATACGTACTTGAGGCGAGCCGCATGCACTGGGCCATCGAGAATGGTTTGCATCATTGCCTTGACGTGACCTTCCGCGAGGACGCCAGCACCGTGCGCTCGCGCAATGCGACGGCCAATTTCGCCACTTTGCGCCGCATCACTTTGAATTTGCTGCGCATGCGGCCCGAATCCGGTAAGAAAAAGCGCAGCGTGGCCGCACGTCGCAAGGTCGCCGGCTGGAATCCCGACTACTTATTTGAGTTACTCCAGCTCACGCGACTTCCCAGAATTTGATGCTCCGGCCTTGGGACATAGTGGGGCTGGGGCCGTTGTCGTATGAAGCGCAGCTCGGCATGTACGTTCACGCGACCTGCGCGGTCACGCCGCAGCGTGAACCGTTGGGCGTGTTGACCGCCTGGATCTGGGCGCGTGAGCGCCACCGCGCCGGTGGTGTGCGTGACGGCGAGAAGGAAAACACGCGCTGGATTCAAGGATGCGAACGATTGGCCGAGCAGGCGGCCGATCCGCCCGGCACGCAGTTGGTACGCGTTGCGGACCGGGAGTCGGACATCATCGCACTGATACGCCGAGCGCACGATCTCGGCTGTCTGGCGGACTGTCTGTTTCGCGCCTAGCGCAATCGCGCGTTGGCCGAGGGCCAAAGGCTCTGGGATTGCGCCACGCAAGCTGAAACGCTCGGTGAAATCCGTTTCGCGTTGCCTAGTCGCCAGCGACAGCAAGCGAAGGAAGTTCATCAGCAAATATTGAGTCGGCGGATCGATCGGCCCGGTGCCCAAGGCGGTGAGGTGTCGATCAGTTGCCTGGTCGCGCGCGAAATAGACGCGCGGCCGGCTTGACACCGATCGAATGGCGCTTGCTGACCAATCGCGACGTGCCGGATCTCACCGAGGCCGCGCGGCCGATCGATTGGATTGGTATCGCGCCCGCTGGGAGGTGGAAACCTTCTTTCATGTGTTGAAGAGCCGTTGCAGAGTCGAAGCGCTATAGCTGAGCACGATCGAGCGCATCGAGCGGGCACTGGAGATGTTCATGGTGGCGGCGTGGTGCATCGCTCGTCTCATGCGGTTAGGCCGCACTTGCACGAACCTCGATGCCGGACTGCTGTTTGAGCCCAATAAAAGGAAGGCCGCCTTCATCCTGAACAAGAAGCCCCGACAAACCGCCGCAGCTGAATGAACTGGTACGGCTCGTCGCCATGCTCGGCGGCTTCCTCGCGCGCAAAGGCGACGGCGAGCCTGGCGTCAAAACCATCTGGCTAGGCACGCAGCGAATAGTAGACTTCGTTGCTGACATCAGATCAGATACAGGCGCGAGGTTGAGCACCACACTTGCTTGTAATGGAATGGGCTTGAAGTTCGCCTTGTCCCGGACAATTATTCTCATAGTCGCGGTCGGACGATATCTCTGCTGACATTGTATGATCGGACGAATCCCAGCTCATCTACCCTTTGGGACTGCGTGAACCGCCCCGGGGCGGTTCAGCGCCAACTGTAGTCCTCTCAAAAAACGCCACTTAAGAAAGTGGCGTTTTTCATGATGCAAGCCTAAATCAGATAACCGTAGCTGCCAACGCTGCCGATGGTTTCTGGATCGAGGTGAAGGTAAAGGTCTGCCACTCCGTCGTCAGAAAGACGAAGCGTCCTTGGCCAACGCCAGTGTTGTTGGGCCATTGCGCGGTCATAGACTGCCACCAGTCGGCGCCAAGGGACAGAATGAAACTCGTATTGATGTTCGGATCGGTCGCGCCGGCCGGAGAGCTGATTCTGGCTTCGACTGTAACGACAACACCTTGCGTCCCTGCAGGAATTGGTACTCTATTGGGCGGAACGAACTGAAATGCCTTGGTCGGATCGAGGCCTAAAGTCGTTACCCCGCTCGAATTTGAAATCTGCGAGGGAAAGTCGGTGTTGCCCGCAAAGGTCGGGAGGTTCAGTGCGCCACCAATCGAGCCTTCATTCTGCACCAGGGTCAGCTGGCCGGATGAGTTCAGGACATAGGTCTTGAAATTACGCAGCTGAGCCGTATCTGCCGTCGCTGTGGTTCCTGGCCCGGCCGCAAACTGAATCTCGCCCCAGCTAGTCATCGCCGTGAAGTCGGACGGTGGCGTGGGCTGCCAAATGACAGGAGCCGCGGCCCAGTCATAGCTTAGCGGAACACCGTTCGGATTAGCCTCATGAGCCATCAGCATCTGCGCAGCCGCTTCGCCGACCGTGCTTTGCAGGGTACCGGTAGCTGCGGTGCTGGAGCTGGCTGCGGCAGGCGCGCTGGCGGAAGAAGTGGGGGAAGTAGAGCTGGCGCCCCCGCTACTCTTTCGCCAGCGATTGGCAACTGCATCGGGATTAGACGAATCGCTGCCGCCACCGCCGCACGCGGCGAGGACGAGAGCACCGCCGCCCGCGACGAGTGAGGTCAGAAATTTGCGACGCATTGCGATTCGGGGGGCGACTGCGGTGTTTATAACTTGCTTGTTGTTCAGAAGCATTAATCTTTCCAATTGGTCGTGCGCTTTTGCCGGGGCGAACCCAGTCCTGCGGCATCAGCCGCACGCACGTTTCTCTAAGGCGGGAGAGACCGACGCGGAAAGACAGATCGCAAACGTTTGCGCTGTCCCGCGCTCGACGGTCGCGCGCGGCGACCCCGAAAGGCATCTCGGCGAATACAGACGAACTACGGGATTGGAGTAACCAGATATTCCGGAAGCACTCACTCACCTCGCGTCTCGATGGGACCCCCGGCGGGCCGATGAGGCACTGAGCAAAGTCGGTAGAACTTATCGACTTGTATTAATAATATCTGAAGAGATCGGCAGTTTCTACCGTGACGTTGTTACACGATGTACGTTTGTAACTTGTTATTGTTAGGAATCATTTTAATTTCGCCTAAAATTTTAGTTTTAGTTCGGGGCGCGCAAGCTAATTCATTTATTTACTATTGTTAGTATAATATTAAGATATCCTACTGGATTTGTAGTCGGCGGGAGCGAATCCAATTCGTATGACGAATTGTTATAAAGAAACGGCCGTTCGCGTGCTGGATGAGCTGTCGGTCGTAATCCATCCACCCGTAAGGCATGTGCGCGACCATCCGCGCCGATGTAAAAAATGGGTTTTAAGCAGACAATATAGCTGTATAAGCCGAACGTATTTTGGTCGGGCTTTCATGTAGTCGCGGGCTAATAATCATCTGATGTAAGCGAAAACCGAGCACAATCAATCAGGTTGCCAGAACCAGTCGATGTGACCGAGAAATGACACTTTGTAAGCGGGTTTTACAAAAATTTTTTTTTTAAAACCCGCGGCGCTCTTGCCGACCCACGCCAGCAGATCAAATGCGCGGTATTAACCATGGGTGGTCATTGACGAATGGCGAACGACATTTCTGCGGGGAAGAGTCAAGCTCGCCGGAGCAATGCCTACAAGATAATCGGCAGGAGAAGCGGATTTCGCGTTGTCTCCGCTTACGGATATTTGCGGCGTGATCGTCTACGAACATTCGGCCGACGCCAATTCTTTCGGAACAACCCGCCGTTGCTGCGCTGACGGTACAGACATTGTCTGTCCAATAATCATCAGCTCGGCGCACACATCTCTTTGCAGCATCGTTTTTAAACGGTGCGCAGGTCATTGGGACACCCGCCGAGGCAGGGTCGCCCCGATGCCACAAGGCTCGATAGCCGCTAACCGAATCCTGCCATTGCGATCTGAAATAACGCGAGTCTTAACACTGGATCTCTGTAGAAAGAATCCGCGCGTCCTCACGAGTGATCGTCGTCATCGTGAAGCATTTCCACTGCGTACCGACATATTCGAAACGTCCCTCTCCAACGCCAAGATTCGTACGGTAGTTGTCCCACTCCGAGTCCATGGCGAGCCAATAGTCAGCCCCTACCGAGAGGACCAATCGCTTGCTCAGGTCCGCAACCTTGCTCCCCGGCTCAGGATCAAGCTTTGCCTCTAGTGTCACAATCACGCCCCGAACCGCTTGCGGGTCAATTGCCGCTCTGGCGGAGGCCGGCCAAAAATGAAATGCGGCGAACGGGTTCGTGGTGACGACTGTATTGCCCTGTTGGTCGCGCCCAGTGTTGGCTTGTGTGTGCCGATTGTACTTATAGTCGGTCCTGAACTGGGCGCCATCGAACGAGTTCTCCGACTGGACAAGCTTCAGTTTTCCAGATGTCGTGAGCACGTAAGTTCTCAGGTTTCTAAGCGATACACGTAGGCTGATCGGATCGGTACCACTGGCACGAAATATCTGGCCCCACCCCGTCATGGCGCGAAAGTTACGCGCCGTAGCGCTGATGCCGTAAACGACGGGCTGGGTCCGCCAGTTATACGATGCAGGAACTCCATACGGTATGGCTTCGTGCGGAATCTTCATCTGCTGCACCGCCTTTCCGATAGTGATCGTGAGCGGTGCGGCATCATCGGCCAGAGCAGCAGGGCTCGTCATCATCGCGAGACATGCTGCGCCTGTGCTCACGAAGCCTGGGAAAAGATTCCCTGAATGTTTCATGTGAATCTCGGTCATCAACACAACACGAAAAGTTTGTCTCAGGCTTCAGTCTTGTCGATGCGCTTATTGTGGATCCGTCGCGCAATCATGCCTAGCGCGCGCCTGGCCATCTGTCGCAATAGGGCGCGCTCCGTCTCAAGAAGTGCATATCGATAGAATGCGAGCGACAGCACCGCGAGACATATCGCGCCGTAGACCACTCGCCAGCCTATGCCGTCAACTAAGATCGCTCCGCCCACGGCCAGTGTTTGCAAGGTGCAAACCAGTGCTAGCCGCCATATCGCCCCGATGGGCACGCTGGCCACGAAACCGCTCACCCACAGCAGCAAAACGAGGTCTAGCAACATCCGTAGACTCCAGATTACCGCCGCGCCTTCGATGCCATACCGTGACAGCATCCATTGCAGGCAGAGGATATAGACGGGCAGTTCAATGAGGTGCAGTATGGCGGTAATATCCGAGCGTCCATTCGCCTGAATTAGGTTCGACGGTACTTTCGCGAGACTATTGACCAGCAATCCGAGAGCAAGCACTTGGAGTACGAACGCGCTTTTCTGCTCGAAAACCGGTCCCAGCCAGAGACGTAAAAGCGGATGTGCGACGATGACGATGACCAGCACGAACGGAAATACGCAAGCGGTCATCAGTTTCGTGCCGAGGCTCATCATCTCCTCTCCCGCCATTCCGTCTGCGCTGAGCGCAAGCCGCTTCGACATCAACGGGAACAGAACGCCCAGAATACCTTCGGAAATGAAGTTCAGCCGGAACACCAGCTCGTAGGGCGTCGTGTAGAACGCGACAACCGCGGCGCCGAGGACCGAACTGATAAAAAACCTGTCCATGTACTCCATGACAGGGGACAGCATGTTAGACAATGCCGTCCAGCCGCCGTAGGAGAGCAGGTCCTTCAGGTTGACCGCAGTTGTGTGCGTCGAGTTCGACGACGGCAACTCCCTGTACACCGCCACGGCATAAGCCAGCGTCGACGCTGCGCGTCCGACAAGCAGCACAGCCACCATCGCGTCCAGTCGCACTGAGAATGGCAAAACACATACAGGCCCGACGAAGGTCCAGATGCCTTGCAGGACGCGAACGCCGTTGGTCACGTCAAAGCGTTGAAATGCCTCGAGGACGCCACGCAAGCCACTCGTCAACACAACGAGTGGAATGGCGAAACCCAGCATGAGGAACGAGCCGCGTGTCTCATTCAGATAGGCAGGCTTGACCTTCAACCAGGCAATGAATGCATCGTTGAAGAAAAGCACCATGACAGGTCCGATCAGACTTATCAGAAACATCATGATTAATGCACTGCGGACTATGGGCTTGACCTCGTGAGGTCGACCGCTTCCCAAGCTACGCGAAACATGCAGCGTGAGGGATCTCCCCAGGCCGAAGTCGAAAATCGTTAGATAGCCGATTACGGTCCATGCGATTGTTAACAAACCGAACCGTTCGGTGCCTATCCGGCTGATCACGAGCGGAATGCAGACAGCTCCGACCACGAAGGGAAGAAGGGGGCCGCTAATGTTGTAAATCAGATTCTTGACCAGCGAGTGAGGTGAGGACATTCGGATATCCCAGAAGTTCAGATCCGGTGGTGACGACATGCATTCAGAACCGGTTCAACAGGATCCCAACACGGGTGAGAACATTGTCCAGTCGGTTCTGCATCACAATTTCGCTCGACAACGCGAGCGCGATTCGCGGACGCAGACTGCGCTTCGCGCGGAGCGTGAGTTCCATGAGGCGGCGCTTGTCGCCTGACAGGTATTGGCCGTATAGCGCAAGGAAAAGTCTGTTCTGCTCAGACGGAAATCTACCGTTTAAACCCCTGAAAGTGCGCTCATAGCGCATCCTGATTCGCCCAAGAATGTTGGTCCACGCGCCTACCTGATTGTTTCCGTGCTGCCGGTATTTAATTGCAGAGCGGTCGTCGAAAATCACGCGACCGAACGCCGATACCGCGAGATAACACCACCAGTCGTGCATCAGGATTTCGCGCACCGACTCGGTCGAGATCACCAGATCTCGGGCCGACCGGTTCATGACGCCGGTGCATCCATACACGATGTTTTGAAACAATGCGTTCTTGAAGCTGATGTCCCTGAACAGTCTCTTCGTAAACCCAATATGGCGCAGACCTTCATCTACTACCTCCAGCTTTGAGCAATAGAGCAACGGTAGATGGCTGTCTCCTTCGGCACGTAACGCTTCCACTGCATTGGCAAGCTTGCATGGCTCCCAGAAGTCGTCTTGATCGGAAAACGCGAAGTAATCGCCTGAACTATCCGCCTGCTTTAGCGCGGTCAGGAAGCTTCCGGCTACGCCCCGGTTATCGCCGGCGATCCAATGGACGTTTTCGTGGCGCGAAGCAAAGTCGCGTACGATAGACATGGTCGAGTCGCGTGACCCGTCGTCCCTGACCAGCAGCGTAATGTTCACGTCATCCTGCGACAGGATGCTGTCTAGTTGTTCGGCAAGATATTTTTCGCCGTTGTAAGTAGATAGTATTACGGTTACCCGATCTTTGAGCATTGTGTTTCCGCTCCACCGATTTCATTGGACCATTGTGCACACAAATCCGAAATTGCCAGACGCGAGTTCGCCCGACTCCCGTTCAAATCGTCAATATTCGTATGACATAAAACGAATGTCTGGCAATCCGAAGTCTCTGCGCGGGAAGTAGTGTTGTTTGATCAACTCTGCCAGACCCGCTAAGGGATGCTTCATGTTGATCTGCTCGCGCTGGGGATGCCGGAAAGAGGTCGTCATTACAGCGTCTCTCGGACCCATCCCCGCCTCGTTGGAATTGGCAGGATTCAACCTTCGAGTTGCTAGGTTCCTGCAACCCATTTCGATATCAGCACCTTGCTGTTCAAGCCTCGGTGGATTGTCAGATCAGACCTGGTGCTTTGGGCAGAAACGTAAAGTGCCGCGTAAATGGATTTGACGGGGACGGGTGCGAATCTTTGCGTCTAATCGCTTGTATTAGAGTGGGTTGTGCAGTCAATTTTTAAATGAGTGTAGTGGTGGACACAACCTCTTTCAGTGCGCTCGCGCACAGTGCCGGATGAAGCGATGGGTAGCGACTACATCGACACGTTATACAGTCTGCAACGTACGTCGACCAATCTCTATTGCCTGTCTGCTTCCCTTGGCACTGTGCGTCAGCGCACTGAGAGAGATGATGCCCGCTGCTAGAATCGACTCCTAACTTCTGTGTGTAACGAGTGCAGGGGTAACCGATCCGGCAGGAAGACGCACTATCCGGACTTGTCATATTAATCCGCGCGACACTCGGCATACCTGCCGAAATGCACATACGTGCTCGGGAGGATGACTTCGATAAAAGGCTTCAGCGTCATCATCATCGCCGTCCGGCGCGCGAGGCACATCGGGAAGCTGTTCCGCGATAACGTCGAAATGTGACTGGGATGGGTGCAGCGGGTTCCTCGAAAAATACGGCCATCAATTCTGCCGACCGCAAGGGCGCGCCGCGTCGCTTGGGCATGCCCGTGCGTATCAGGTTATCTGTCATCAGAAAGGGCAATGACGATGGGAAAGAAGGCGGTTCTAAAGGAAGCCCTTGTCCACCTCGTGATCTGGATAGGCCTTGCACGTGCGGCGCGCATGCTGCTATGGCGTGACCGTGTCGCGATACTGCTCTATCACGATCCCGATCCGGCGACCTTGGATCGGCACCTCACGTACCTCAGCAAGTTTTGCGACCTCGTACCGCTTGAAGATTTTAGCCGACCGGGAAAGGGCCGTCCGCGAGCGGCGATCACGCTCGACGACGGGCATGAGGGCAATGCCAAATTGTTGCCGATTTTCATTAGACATAAGGTGCGTCCCACAATTTTTTTATGCAGCCGTATTGTTGGCCGGCCCCGCATGCACTGGTGGATGCATCCGGGCGCTGAACGCGCGGGCCTCGAGCGCCTGAAGCGACAGTCGAACGATGCACGCGTCGCGGAACTAGAGGATGCGGGTTTTCGCCAGGACGGCGACGATCGGGCGACCGGGCTAACAGTCGGGCAGATCGAGCAAATGCGGCCCTTCGTGGACTTTCAGTCGCACACGCGATTTCACCCGATTCTCACGCAGTGTGATGACACCGAATGTGCCGAGGAGATTGCCCGCTCGAAGCACGAGGTGGAGGCGCTCGTGAAACGCCGCTGCGAGCACTTTGCTTTTCCTAACGGCAACTATGGCCCGAGAGAGATTGAATTGGTAAAAGCGGCTGGGTACAAAACTGCGCGCACGTGCGACATCGGCTGGAACGATCAACTGACCGACCCGTTTCGTCTGCGGGCGATGATTATCGGCGATGAGGCGTCGATCGCCATGTTCGCGGTTCAATTGACGGGTATTCCGCGCTTGCTCAAGTACGGGTTTCGCAGCAAGCGATGGGACGGACGTTTTCCGCAATTTTGATCGCGGTTGAAGCGGTGGTCGGCAAATGTGCACCTTCGCGCAGTTCCTCGGCGCGTACGCAGCTAGAGTGTTACTGGCAATGCAATAGTCGGACTTGTGGGCGGGTTCGGGCTGCGCTGCGAAATCGTCGCGGCGAGCTAGTGGTCGGGTAATCGACGGATTGAACCAGGGCGCCTGGGTGCGCTATGGGTTGTGTTCTGATGAGGTTCGGATGAAAACGAAAGTCCAGAAGCATGTCCAGCAACGTCCGTCGACCGACGCAATCGACTTTCTCTCTGCTATCGATTCCGTGCTCGATCACAAAAGGTTGATTGCAGCCGCAACTATCGGTGTTTTTCTGATTGGCTGCGCATACGCGTTTCTTGCGCCTCCAGTCTATGAGGCAAATGCGTTGATCAAGGTCGCTGATGCCGACAAGCAGCCGCCGGCGTCAGCAGATACGCTGAGTTACTACGTTGCGCCCACTTTCAACGACAACGCATCGGCCGAAGCCGCGATTCAGGTTATCGGGTCGAGGCACATCGTTGCGCAGGCGGTGGCCAACGATAAGCTCTATATAAACGCGGCGCCGCACCGTTTCCCACTGATCGGGCTGGCGATCGCCCACTACACCGATGGCCTTTCTGATCCAGGACTATTAGGGCTTGGAGGCTACGTCTGGGGCGGTGAGAATATCAAGGTGGGTGCTTTTGATGTTCCCCAAAAATTTGAAGATAAGAAATTCACCGTTCGTGCGCTTGCCGATGACCGCTACGACCTGGTTGGTCCCGGACTGGAGTTCAGTGTCGTTGGACGCATTGGCGTGACGGAGCGATTCGGCACGAAAGCGGGGCCACTTACCGTACGCATTGAGTCCATACACAGCAGGCCGGGAGGTGAGTTTATCGTCACCCGAAACTCTGAACCCGTGCTGGTAGAGGAACTGCAAAAGAAGCTCAAACTTGCCGAGGCGGGCACGAAGACGCACGTGGTTAAGCTGTCCATGCAGGGCACCGACCCAATAGTTCTGGCCCGAACGGTCAAAGAGATCTCCGATCTTTATGTGAACTGGAGCAACGAGCGCAAGGCCAGACTGGCGCATGATGCGCTCGCCCACATTAGCGAAACGTTACCGGAGATGGAGAGGCAGGTCACGAATTCGGAAACCGCGTACAACAATTTTCGCGATGCGAATGGGATGCTCGATCTCAGTGAAGAGGGGCGACTGTTACTGAAACAAATCGCGGATAACAATGCCGCGCTGCTCGAACTTAAGCGCAAGCGTCAGGCGCTATCCGCAACGTTCGCTAGGGGGAACGCGAACGTCGTGGCGGCGGACCAGCAGATTGACGCAACCCAGCGCGCAATCGATGCGCTGAATGTCCGCGTGCGCGCCATGCCTCAGACCGAGCAGGGTGCGCTGCAATTGATGCGCAATGTTCGCGTCAACACCGACGTGTATGTTGCGATGCGCAAGTATGCGGAAGAGATGCAGGTTGTGAGCGCCGATAAGGCGGGTTCGGCGGAAATCATTGATCCCGCAGAAGTCCCTGCCCGTCCCGTCAGGCCAGTGAAGTGGCTGATTATGCTCGGCTCGCTCTTGCTGGGCGCCGTGGTTGGAGGGGGGGGGGCCATAGTGTGGGATCGGTTGCGCCGGGGCGTGACAGATACCGATGAAATTGAATCTGCAAGCGGATTAAATGTCTATGCGACGATTCCGGTGAGCGACAGGCAGGAAGAGATCATGCGCAGGGCTGACCGGGATTTGCCGCAGCAGCTGCCTCTCGCGGCAAGCTATCCGCGCGATCCCGCCATTGAAAGTCTGCGCATGTTGCGATCCGCCATCCAGTTGTTGTTGCTCGGCGCGCCGAACAACGTGATCATGCTCGCGGGCCCGCTACCCGAGATAGGGAAGTCGTTTCTCGCAACTAACCTCGCGACGGTGCTCGCCGCGGGGGGCAAACGGGTGCTGTTGATCGATGGCGATCTGAGAAAGGGGCAACTCTACCGGTATCTCCGCGTTCCAAAGAGTGAAGGGCTCAGCGAGGTGCTGTCGGGTCACAGGCGGTTCGACGAAGTCGTCACACCGGGAGGAACGCCCAACCTCGATCTTCTTCAGACAGGAAGCTACCCGGCAGCCGCTGCGGATCTACTGACGACGGGACGCTTCAGCGAGTGCGTTCGGGATGCGTCGCGGGCTTATGACATTGTCCTGATCGACACACCGGCGGTACTGGCTGTGTCCGACGCAGGCATGATGGCTCCAGTCGCCGGGTCGGTTTTCCTGGTTGTGCGCTTTGCGGACACGCTCGTCGGTGAAATCGATGCAACGATTAAGCGTCTTGGCCAGGCCGGCGCTCGCATCAGCGGGATCGTGCTTAACAGGGTGAAGGTGCGCAGTAGCAACTACGCAATGGCGAGGCGGTACGGCACATATGCCAAGGTTGCGCATCACTACGATTCCAGTGCGGAGTGAACGGCTCTGCGATGGGTCAGCCGCGATTTACCGCTCGCAGGTAATCCAACGGTCTAGGCGAATCGGGCGACGTCCACATTCCAACCGTCCGGGCCTGGATTCGTCTTCCGGCGGTGTCGGTTGGACCGCACAAGTGTCAGAGTAAAGCTTACGCCAGAGGGGCGCCGCGTCCCCGCGCTATCTGGCCTGCGTCATATTTCTTCGGAGATGGAATGAATGTGAGATCCGTCAGTGGGGAGTACGCGCGGAGCGGCTTCTCCTACCAATCGCTTTTGCTTTGGGAATTCAGCTACGTAGCGATTCTCCTGCTTTGGGCCTTCACGGGTCAGGCTGACGCCCTGAAGCTGGTCGCCAACGGGTTCGCATTTGCAGTGGTATTGCGGGTCGGCGTGGTGTTGCTCGCGCAAACCAGCCGGCTCGATCGTGCCTCTTGTGTCCTGATGTGCTTCGTCCTTTTTTTCGCAGTGGCCAATCTGATTGTCAACGTCGGTGAGGCGCAAATCGGCGAGACCATCAAGATACTGTCCATTTTCATGTTCTACTTTGCGGGGCAAACAACCGACGAAGAATACTTCGAAAACACCCCTAGCTTCTCGCTAGTTGCGCTATTTGTTGCGGTGCCTGTACTCAGTGCACTCTTCGATTTGTATCGCGGGGGCGCGGCGCCGAACAGCGAACTCAACGAACAAACGCTCTCCTTCTTCGCGAACCGGAACAACGCGGTCGCGTTTACTGTCATCAGTTCATGGACATTGATGCTTGCGGGCGTCAAGCGCTGGCTCATCGTTGGTTATCTCGCCGCGTGCGTACTCGCGTTCAAGACGTTAGGCGCATTGATGGCCATCGCGATGGCACTCTATCTCGTCTATCCCGGTTTCAACATACTGCGTAACCTGATCATCGGAGCCGCAGTCGCAGGGTTCTATGTCAAATTTGACGATGACCTCGAGATACTGGCGCGGGCGAGCAATGCATGGCGCTCGCTCAATAGTGTGCTAGCGGAGTCAAACGGAGTCTGGGGCCTTAGCAGACTGGACTACGGGCAGATCTACACTGCCGCTGGAACGAGCGACATCTCGCTGATCTTCCGGCTGAAGCACTGGGTCAATCTAATAGGCCTATACATGGATGGCCCACTGGTCAATCAGATTTTCGGTTTTGGTGTTGGGAGCAGCGTGGAACTCACAGAGCAGAAGCTTGTGCCACACAACGACTATCTCAGATTCTTTTTTGAGCTCGGTCCTGGATTGTTAATTTGCTTCGTTTTACTGAATCTTATGATTTTGAGAAGGATTGGCGCGCATTTTATATCAATCCCCGCGATCTTTCTTTTTATTTATTTCTTCTCGGACAATCTGGTCAACAATTTTCTGGTGATGTCGTTTTTCTATTTCACAGCAGGCGCCATATCCAGCAGCGCACGGCGCTCCCGAGTTAACTAGTCCGATGACATGCGTGGCACCGAAAGTTGCCGACGCAGATGAAGCGTTGAGGGAATAATGAACACGCAATTGAGTGTCTTGAACGTGTCGCAGAATCACTTTGTTAGAGGTGGGTCGGATCGGTATTTTCTGTCGCTTGGCGATCTTCTTTCACGACAGGGGAATCTTGTGGTCCCATTTTGTGCAAGGAGCGAAAAGGACCAGCCATCGGAGTGGTCAACGTACTTTCCGCCGGGGGCAGATTTCGAGTCGCCGTCGGTACTGGACGTCCTGAAGTATCATTATTCGCCGGCTGCAAAAAACAATCTCCGGAAGCTCGTTTCCGGTAACCGGTTCGATATTGCCCACCTCCACATTTACTACGGCAAGCTGACTTCGTCAATTTTGCCGGTACTAAAGGACGCGGGCATCCCGATAGTTCAGACCGCGCATGACTACAAGCTGATATGCCCAGTATACAGTTGCAGCCGTGGCGGGAAGGCCTGCGAGGAGTGCCGCGGGAAAGAATATTGGCGAGCGATGGTGTATAAATGCAATCGGGGTTCGTATCTGCGAAGTGCGATATCGATGTCGGAGTCGTACGTCTCCCGATGGTTAGGCAGCGTCGATACGATTGACAGGTTTATCGCGGTAAGTCAATTCAGCGCTGCGCGGATGGGTGTGAACGGAATTGATCCGAGCAGAATCTCCGTCGTACCTAACTTCATTGACGTTGAGCAGTTCACGCCCCAAACGGAAACCGGGCGTTACTTTGTTTACTTTGGGCGGATTGAGCATTCAAAAGGGATAGGGACGCTAGTCAAGGCATTCATGCAACTGCCAGATATCCCACTAATGGTGATCGGGGAGGGAGGTTTGCTTCCCGAGGTTCAGGCACTGGCTGCCACAAGCCCCAACATCCACTTTGCCGGATTCAAGAACGGCTCAGAACTATATTCGTTGGTCGGGCAGTCCGTTGCATCGATCCTGCCGTCGGAATGGTACGAAAACTGTCCGATGGCCATTCTCGAAAGCTTTGCTTTGGGGCGGCCAGTCATTGGTACACGTATTGGCGGCGTACCGGAATTAATCTCGCAGGGCGAAGATGGCTACCTTATCGATCCGGGAGATGTGGATTCGCTTTGCGCGGCAGTACGGGGACTCTGGGAGCGGCGCGGCGACCATGAAATGGGCCGGGCAGCGCGACGCAAAGCGGAGCATGAGTTCTCCTCCGAAATACATTATCGGCGAATTCGAGACGTGTATGACTCGCTTCGTGGCACGTAGAGTGAAGGGAGCTGGAGGTGCCGCTTGAGGGGGGCGGATTTCCCTTTCGAGCTTTTGCGCGCAAGGAGAGCGTGGAATAGCTCGGCACGCTTTGGCCCCGGCGAAAGCGGTTTCAGACAGGCTTTGCGGGAACCCTAGACGCACCCGCAGCGACAGACCCAACTGATGTCGCTCGCGAGACGCTCTGACTGTGCGCCGTAGCGATTTCGACTTCTTCGTCGCGTAACCCTATGCAACGGCGTTATGGGAACGCAATATGCGTCGCTTTCTGCTGGTGCGAATTTTGTCGTGATACCTGACTCACGCGTCTCGCAATGCACCGAGACGAATTTAGTTTGAGCGTCTGATAGCGCACACAGAAGGAAGTCCGCGCAGGCATATCCTTGCAACAGGATCGATGTCAGAACTTGGCGCGCTCATGCGCTCGTAGATGTCAACTAGCTGAATGCTGTCGGCGCATCCATAACCAACGCCCGATCAACGGTGGCTTAAAAACCGAACACCTGCTCAATCTCGCCGCGAGGGCCCAAATCGCAGGCGAGGCGCGTCGTTTCTTACAGCAAATAGCAATGATCATCGGGTCAATAGTCAGCGTTTTGCGATTTATCCGATGTGAGTTGCATTTGTTTGATTTCCGTTTCGCGAATATTGTTAATGTTTAGTAATACGAATTGTTTGATCTGATTTTCGTGCAAATCCACGATGGAGAAGAGTCGATGAGAGCAAACAAGTCCCTTGCAATTCTCGGTACTCGAGGTATTCCCGCGTGTCACGGTGGATTTGAAACATTCGCAGAGCGACTCGCCCTTCACCTTACGCAGCGCGGCTGGGATGTCACGGTCTATTGCCAAGGTGACAGCGCCTTGGGGAATCGGGTCGATGACTCATGGCGTGGCGTTCATCGGATCGTCTTGCCAGTGAAGCGCGAGGGAGCTGCAGGGACAATAGAGTTCGACTGGGCCTGCGTGCGAGACGCAGTCAAAATGCAGCCGGGCGTTGCCCTGACGCTCGGCTACAACACGGCCATCTTTTGTGTGTGGATGAGACTGCTCGGTGTAAAGAATGTGATCAATATGGATGGTCTTGAATGGCGGCGTGACAAATGGCGCCCGCACGAACGGGCGTGGCTATGGCTCAACGAGCGTATTGGCTGTTTGGTCGGCAATCATCTGATAGCGGATCACCCGGCCATAGCTGACCACTTAGCGACACGCGTGCGTCGCACAAAAATTTCGACTATCACCTATGGTGCTGATCGCATTGAGAAGGCAAATGAAAAGCTCTTGGGCGATCTCTCATTGTCTCCTTACAACTACGGAATCTTGATTGGAAGGCCAGAACCGGAGAATTCGATATTGGATGTTGTGCGGGCGTTTTCGCAAAGAAAGCGCAACGCAAAGCTGGTTGTGCTGGGGAAATATGAGCCGACTAAGCACAAGTATCATCGCGAAATTATGGATTCAGCAGGGAGCGAGGTGCTCTTTCCGGGGGCAGTCTACGACACGGAGACACTGCGCTCATTGAGATTTCACGCGCGGTTTTATCTTCACGGCCACAAGGTAGGCGGCACCAATCCGTCGCTTGTGGAGGCGCTCGGCGCCGGTAATGCGGTGATTGCACACGACAATGTCTTTAACCGCTGGGTTGCCGGAGTGGGCGCCCGATATTTCTCGTCGCAATCTCAGTGTGCGGATCATATCGGCGAACTCCTGGCTGACGATGCCGATCTGGCGAAGATGCGCGCGAGCAGCATCGAACGGTTCTCAAACATGTTTGAGTGGAGCGGAATTCTGGAAGAATATGAGGGCTTGCTCGTGCAATATTGCCGCCCAGAAACTGCACCCGCTGCGACTCTTTAGCTTACGGGCGAACTCGGATTGCAATGCGCAAGGTAAGGCTGTAACAGCGATCGCTAGTATCAATGAGAGCGTGGAAATGGGGCCTGTCATAATGAAGAAGTGAATAGCCTTCCGCCGCGGCGGGGATTTCGTCGCGTTCACGAAATCCGTGATGCGGCTTGGCATTGGAGCGACGACGAACGTTGGTGCATCCGTCGCAATCGCACAATCTTCTTTCGCACTACGACCTCTGTTTTCACCTGCGCCGTCAGGGCCTTGGTACTCATGGTTTCTCAGACTTACTGCATGGGTATCCGGATTCGCGAAGGCGTGCGATCTGGATGCGCTACCCGATCCGCTGCTTTCCGAAGACGTCCCCGCCTGTGCCTCGCTCCCATCGCCCTCGTGTTCCGTCCCAGAAATAGACTTAGATAATTTTGGATTGTTCTATGATCGAGTCGTCATCGACGGGAGCCGATCATGGGACGCAATGGGATCGAGGTTATGGTGAAGTAACGGGAGGGGAACAGTTGCTATCCATGAGTCGTTCGCGTTCATTGCCTCATTCTCTGGTGTGTCGGGCAAAGATTGTCCTGATGGACGCTGGCGGTTACACGACCAAAGAAATTGCGATGCAAGGCGAAGTGACGCCGACGGCGATCACACACTGGGAGAATCCGTTTGTCGCTCAGGGGTTTTGCGGGTCTACATGATAAATTTTGCCTAGACCGACCACGCACGCATGACGACGAGGCGGTCGCGAAATTACTGGCCAAGGTGTTGCGTGAGAAGCCGGACGGTGCGACGCACTGGAGCGCGCGTTCTGCGGCTGCGCATACGGCAATTTCGAAGAGTTCGGTTGCCCGCTACATGTCGCTCTTCAATATATAGTCCCATCGTTCAAAGAGCCTCAGGCTGTGTATTGAGTCGGACCTGAACAATCTTCAAAGCCTTGCGGTGTGAGGCTTTGAACCGCAAATACCGTTGTGGGAATTGCAGGAACCTGGCACATTTACGCGTGAATCCTGCATTTTTCGGCGAGGCGCGATGGGCCGAGGCCGTGTAAAAACGCGTGTGATCACCTAGACTGAATCAACCTGCTGAAACGAGAGGCGCAGATGGGGCGATTTGTCGAAGGTGCGGAGCGTAGTCAGACCACACTATTGCCAGAGTGTCTCGATGACTTCATCGCTGAAGACAACACTGTGCGGATTGTTGACGCATTCGTCGAAGAACTCGAACTGGCGTCCCTCGGATTCGAAGGAATCACGCCGGCGAGCACCGGCCGACCTTCTTACCACCCGGGTGTGCTGCTCAAGATCTATATCTACGGTTATCTCAATCGGGTGCAGTCTAGCCGACGCCTGGAGCGGGAGTGCCAGCGCAATGTTGAATTGATGTGGCTGATCGGCCGGCTTGCGCCAGACTTCAAGACGATTGCCGAGTTCAGGCGAAGCAATGGCGAAGGCATTCGCAACGTGTGCCGTCGCTTCGTGATGATATGCCGGGACCTGAAGCTGTTCACACAAGCGGTCGTCGCCATCGACGGCAGCAAGTTCAAGGCGGTCAACAGCCGCGACAATAACTTCACGCCCAACAAGTTTGCACGACGTCAGGAGCAGATCGAGCAAAGCATCCAGCGTTATCTGGACGCGCTGGAGACCGCCGATCGCACCCAACCAGCCGAGGTAGAAGCGAAGACTGTACGGCTACGGGAGAAGATCGAGACTGAACCGCCCCGGATTTTGTGGAGGCACCAACTCTTGAGAGTGATTCATCGGGTTTTGCCCGACCCCGAAGGAAGAAGCGCACGACTGCTGCGGGCAGATCCGGGAAGGAACACGATGACGAGGCAGCGGTGGTCGAGGTCGGCCCATTATCTCATTATCTGGTGCACTGAGCCCGTTTGAGAGTTGGACCCGCAACCCTGCGAGCACCCCGAATTGTGACCGAGGGCGCGAGTCGCCCTGCCGGAGCACGCTGAGCTTGCCCCCGAAAAACGAATCCCTTGCTGAGCAGGTAAACTCAAGCAAGGAGAAGAACGATGACAAGCAAGGCAAAGCGGGCACAGTACACGCTCGAGTTCAAGCTGGAAGCGGTACGACTGGTCAAAGCCGGGCAAAGCATGGCAGCAGTGGCGGCGACACTGGGTGTGGTTGAACAGACGCTGTACAACTGGGTGAAGGCTGACCGGGAAGGCAAGCTGGCGGGCGCAGGCACGAAGCCTGTGAGCCCGGAACAGATGGAGCTGGCGCGGCTGCGTGCGGAGGTAGCGCGCCTGAAGATGGAGCGAGACATATTAAAAAAGTGCGCAGCGTACTTCGCGAAGGAATCGATGTGAAGTACGCGTTCATCGAGCACAATCGACGCCGCTGGCCAGTCTCGGTCCTATGCGAAGTGCTGGAAGTCAGTCCCAGCGGATATCATCAGCGCCGGCAACGCACCGCGCACGACAAGCCGCACCGTAGCCGCGTAAGCAACGATGCGCTGCTCGCGCAAGTCAAGGCGATTCACATGCAGGTCAAGGGCGAATACGGCTGGCCTCGCATGTGGAAGGAGTTGCTCACGCAAGGCGTGCGCGTGGGCAAAGAACGGGTTCGCAAACTGATGGCGCAGCATGGCATTCGAGCCCGCCACAAGCGCAAGTACATCGCGACGACGAACTCGAACCACGATTTGCCGGTGGCGCCGAATCTGTTGGAGCGCGACTTCACCGCTAACGCACCGAACCAGGTCTGGACGACCGACATCACGTACCTGGCGACAGCCGAAGGCTGGGTCTACCTCGCGGCCATCATCGACCTGTTCAGCAGGCAGGTGGTGGGCTGGTCGATGCAGCCGCACATGAAGGCTGAACTGGTCACGGACGCATTGCGAATGGCGTGGTTCCGGCGTCGCCCTGACGCCGGCGTAATCGTGCATAGCGACAGGGGCAGCCAGTATTGCAGCGGCCTGTTTCAGGACGCGTTGAAGGCCTACGGCATGCGTTCGTCGATGAGCCGACGTGGAAATTGTTGGGATAACTCGCCGACGGAAAGTCTATGGGGTTCGCTGAAGGTAGCACGCATGCACGGACGACACTTCCCCACCCGGCGGGCAGCAATGGATGAGGTGATTGACTGGCTGGGTTTTTACAACGCGCGCCGGTTACATTCAACGCTCGATTACGTCAGCCCCATGACATTCGAAAAGAACTGGTTCGCGGCTCATAGAGGCGAAGCCGCATAATTCACCCAGCTATGGGATTCGTCAAACGGGGGCAAGGTCACGCTTACCAGATTCCGATACCGAGGGTTGTCGCCGCTGCTAACCTCTATCGTGCAGGAGGGCAGCATGCAGGTACTCTATCCGCGCTGTGCCGGGCTGGACATACATAAGGACATGATCGTCGCCTGCGTTCGTTGTATGTCTGCGCCAGAGCACCATGAAGTGTAGAGCTTTCGCAGTACCACTGAGGGATTGCTGGCGCTGTCGGACTGGTTGAGCGTCCATGGCTGTGATTCCCTTCTTCGCTTATCCCCCCGAGGTGCGTCGAATCGTTTATACGACCAACGCGATTGAGAGCATGCACATGCAGTTGCGCATGATCGTCAAGAACCGCGGTCATTTCCCCAGCGACGAAGCCGCCAGCAAACTGCTGTATCTGGCCTTGCGCAACATCGAAAAGGATTGGAAGATGCCGCCTATCACTTGGCGGCAAGCTGTCAATCATTTCGCCATTCTGTTCCGCGAGCGATTCACCTTCGCCATGAGCTGAGATTTTTTAATCGACCTCAGCACACAAAATTCCTGACACCTCCCATGGCCGGGCGAGACGCCACCTGGCAGATCCCCTCAGCGTCGAGAAAATCGTTCTTGTTGCTCTTCACGAAAGGCCGCACGTAGTGCGGCGAAATGAGTTTCGCCTGATGTCCGAACGTAGCAAGCTTGCGCGCCAAATGATCAGCGCCGGCACAGGCTTCCGTGACAACCTTGCAGGCGTGAAACGTGGCGAAGAACTCGACCAACCGTTTGCGATTCACCTTCTTGCGAAACGCCGCCTTTCCGCGTCGGTCCTGACCGTGAAGGTGAAACGAATGCTTGCCCAAATCGATTCCAACCAGCGTCACACTTTGCATGATGGGTCTCCAGAAACAAAGCACCCTACAGCGTAACTCGCATGTAGGGTGGGAGTGACCATCTTGTATCTTTCTGCTCACGGACGGCGGTCATGCAGCCTGATAACCATCATGGGCCAGAAAGCCCGTTAATGAGCATTCGGCGCATGACTGCTACCGTTCTTCGATAAGCCCGAACAGTTGCTTGAATTCGAATTCGCATTCACAAGAATGGGATCCGGGGAACCATGTCTGAAATAATCGCTGTCGGAATTGATGTGGCGAAAGCCACCCTTGATGTCGCCTTCGGAGTTGCAGGAACCGTCATCACCTATCCCAACACACCAACGGGCCATGAAGAGCTGCTCACCGCCCTTGCTGAGTGCCACGTTGATCTTGTGGTACTGGAAGCCACAGGAAGCTACGAGGTGGCGGTTGGTTGCGCGTTGCAAAGCGCCAGCTACGCAGTTGCTATCGTGAATCCCCGGCAAGCCCGCGACTTCTCGAAGGCAATGGGAAATCTCGCGAAAACCGACCGGATTGACGCGCGTGCTCTGGCGCAGCTTGCCCAGGTGCTTGCGCAGCGAAGCGACAGGGACAAGATAGTCAAAGTCCTGCCTTCGCCGCTGCAGCAGGAGCTTCAGGCCCTCGTTGCCCGTCGTCGCCAGATCGTCACATTGCTGACATCAGAGCGACAACGACTTGGAATCAGCCACGAAGCCGTGCGCGGCAGTCTAACCGCCGTCATTGACTTTCTTCAAGCTGAGCTCAAGGCTATTGAAGCTGCCCTGGCGAAGCACGTCAAGGCGCATCACACCGGTCTGGTCGAACTGCTATCCAGTGTTCGCGGAGTAGGCCCCGCTACCGTCGCCACGCTGATCGCCGATGTGCCAGAACTTGGCAAGCTGACGCGGCGTGAGGTCAGTGCGCTGAGCGGGGTAGCGCCCTTCAACCGCGACTCGGGAGCGTTTCGCGGCAAACGAATGATCTTCGGCGGCCGTGCCGCTGTCAGGCGCATGTTGTACATGGCGACGTTAGCGGCCGTACGCTTCAATCCGGTAATTGGGGCTTTCTATCATCGGCTCGTCGCCACCGGCAAGCCGAACAAGGTTGTTCTGGTTGCCTGCATGAGAAAGCTGCTGACTATCCTCAACGCCATCGCAAAAACAGGAAAGCCGTGGGATGAATCCATCCACACGGCTTGACTGGTAAGACAGTTGCTCACTATTCCTGACACCTCCCACAGCGTTGCCGCTGCAGCCTCCCCTAAGAACCGTACGTGCAAGTTTCCCTGCATACGGCTCAAGCATTCCAAAATCACACGGAAGTTTGACCGGCACTCTCACGTTAGCACCTGCGCATTGTCTTGCCAAGGTTCTTCCGCTGACGCGGAGGGCGCAGACACCGCTAACGTTGCTCTCTCATGCTTCCCTCTATGAAGTCTTTCGGCAGCTTTACGCTGGAACACCGGACGGAAGTCTGCCCGCTGTCGCGTGGGGTGATGTTGCAACCCCTATCTGGACCATTACAGTCCGGCTTTCGCTTTTTCCGTCTTCTAATACCCACACAGTCAACGACTCACCTTGCGGTTCGTCTGCCACGAGGGCAACTATACGGGCTTACCACGTTCCCGCTTCATCACACGACCGGGTTAGGGTCCGCCTTTCCGCTGGCGGGTATTTCGACGACATGCTCCGGCCTATGAACGGAGCATCCACCCGCGCACCGTTTTGGTAAATGCCTGACAGCAGCTTTGGCACCCTCCTTATGACAACGTTTATCAGCGATTCACATGTGTTATCCACACCGGCCAGCCTTGCGTCTCAGCCCCGTCGCTGCTCAGAGCCTCTACGCGTCATCTCACGGCGACGCATACAGATGGACTACGTTGTCGGAAGAGCTTCATCCCGCATCGTTACCAACGCAAGATGCCTTCCTAGGCTACCGCTGGTCGTACAGCGGGTCCGCTATCGTACGAACATGTTCGCGCGATTGGACAATGATGAAGCGGACACGCGCTGCGCTCGCCACCGACAAGCCTCGTGCTTCGTGTCGCACCATAGGCGTAAGACTACCTCAAAATATAAGCGTTACCTCGTGTCCGCTTTCGCGGGGGCCGGCCCACAACCATCCACGCATATCGCTATGCCACGAGATCGGGAAATTCCTTGCTAATTCGGATCATGACTGCGACGGGGGCGAGAATCGTGCCGTGACTGGCTGGCCAAATCCTCA
Source organism: Burkholderia sp. WP9 (assembly GCF_900104795.1). NCBI lineage: Bacteria > Pseudomonadati > Pseudomonadota > Betaproteobacteria > Burkholderiales > Burkholderiaceae > Burkholderia > Burkholderia sp. WP9. The sequence continues at coordinate 2,750,234 of NZ_FNTG01000001.1, read as the reverse complement.
ATTATCGAGCAGTGAAGCTGGTAACGGGGGCGTATGATTGCGTCCGGAACGGCACCGCAACCTTGTCCGCTGCGCTCAATGCAGCGAGTTGGGAAGGCATTGCTCAATCCATCGCGCCTCCGGCAGCAGGAATTTCCGGGGTTCCTCGGGCATATTGACTAGGTGGTGCCGGTCAACCTCGACGTGCATCGGGTCTTCGACAACTACGCGACACAAAAGCATCCGAGGGTCAGTGCGTGGCTCGCCCGGCGTACGCGCTACCACAGCATTTCACGCTGATCTAATCGAGTTGGCTGAATCAGATTGAGCGCTTATTTGGTCTGATTGCGCCGCAGGCGATCCGTCGCGAGCAATTCAGAAATGGGCGCAAGCTCTTTGCCAGCCTCGAGCGTTATGCCGAGCAGTACAACGAGTACAAGCGGCCGTTCGTATGGACCGCAACAGCCGATTCCGTTCTTCAGGAAGTGGCTCGGCTACGCGACGTTATTTCTGGGACGGAACATTAAGGAGCGAAAGAAGTGTCTTCCTGTCCCGAAGCTGCGGTGGAAGCCGCAGATCGGCATTGACGTGCCATGATGAATTTTCGAACGTTCATCAACACCATAAAGGTGGCTCTCTTTCATTCTCTGGGCATCCAGGTTAGGTATGGAAGAGCGCGGGTGCCGGAAAACGCGCGGAACTGGCTGCCGGTTGTGCTGGCATAGGCGGGCGGCTTTCCTTCGGTATCGATGGTGTTGGCCACCCTAAAATTACCGCTGCCCTGCGCGCCAAGGATCACTATCCCGCCCGATGGCGCCTAAGGCGCATGTCCGTAGCGGCCCATCCGCAATGGGGGCGACCTCGATCAACTAACCTTAAGGATTGGTTGCTGTGGCCAAAGTAGGTCGGACCGTGGAAATGCAAGGCTGACGATATCCTTGGGCGCAAAGCCCGCCATGCGAGGCGAGGTCGTATCCAGCAGATTCCATCAAGTCGAGCGGACGCCGTCCCGCACAGAAGTCAATGTATAAGACTGCAACCACTCGTACCAGCCAAAACATCGAAACCCTGCCTTGCGGAACGGGAGGTGTTCATACACGTGTGTCATGCTAGGCATTGGGGCGGCAACACGGTACCATCATGGCTCCCGTTTCCACGGACTCTACGACGCGACACAAGAATGGAATATCAAAGCTGGATGTGCCTGATTTGCGGCTGGATTTACGACGAAGAAGCCGGTTTGCCGGACGAAGGCATTGCGCCGGGCACGCGCTGGGAAGACGTTCCCATTAACTGGACCTGTCCGGAGTGCGGTGCGCGCAAGGAAGACTTCGAGATGGTCCAGATCTGAAGTTCGGGGGCGGCCGGCATGTCGGCCTTGGGGGGCGCGCCGCGTGTCTGCGGCGCGGCGTTGGCAGGTGTTTCGCGGCCAGCGCGTCGCGCCGGATCGAACGCGCGAGGCGTGCTCTGAAGTGTGCCCCAATGCGTCGATACGGAACGTCCTTGGGCGCGCCGTGTCGCAACGTTAGTCTGTCATTGTCCTGTCGCCGGTTCGCGCGTTAGCCGATCAGTCGGCGCGCGGCGCGAAGCGACGGCCCGTCAGCTTCGTGTCGCCTGCCCATGACCCTTCGATCCGCTGCACCCGTTTCCTTCGACGCTTTGCCGAATCCGCGCGGCGGCGCCGTCCGTCCCGCCGAACTCGCCCTGGCCGAGGCGCTGCTGGCGTTCGAACAGCACAGCGAGAGCACTTCGGCGCTGCTGCGTGCATCACATGCATTGCGTGGAGCCGGCTGGCTCAGCGCGCAGCGCTTCGCCGACGCGCTGGTGCGGCTTTCTCCCCTCGCGGAGGGCGACCCGTCCGACGCGGCAAGCGCGCGGCCCGTCTTCGGCGCGGCTTTACGCGAGTTCCGCGGCGCGCTGGAGCGTCACAATCTGCGCGAGCTGTCCTGCTCGCCCGTTCTGTTCAACCATTACCGGTCACTCTGCACGCACCTGTCCGAGCACACGCCCGGCACTACCGTCGCGTTCGAAGATCTCGCGTTGACCGCGCGGCCGGTGCCGCCCGTCTCGCTTCACGCGCAGTCCGCTGACCAACTGGCGCATCTACGGGCACGCTATGAGCGCGCGCTCTTGCCGGTGCTGCGCTCGCAGGCGAATACCGGCAGTGCGGCGGCGCTTGCCGTCACCAACGCGGCGCTCGACGAACTGGACGCCGTTTTCAGCGAACTGGCCGGCCCGGATCCCTACGATTTCTGGCGCCTCGCCAAGGCCTGCGCCAAGGCCTTGCGGGTCAGCGGCCGGGCCGCGGCGGAAACCGACGCGCGGCGTTTCTACGCGCGTTGCAATCTCGCGCTGGCCGATCACGCGCGTGGGATCCAGCTTGCGCCACGCTCTCTCGTGCGCGCCACGCTCGCGCTGCTGTGGCGCGATTACGCCTTGTTTGGCGCCGCGGCGGAAGACGCCGATCAGGTCGAGGTGCTGCACGACTATGGCTTGACGGTGGACTGGCACGTCGCGGGCACCCAGGCTTCGGAAATGCTTTGGGAGGCGGGTGCGGTACAGGCGCAGGCGATCAGCGCGACCCGCAGCGCATTGACGCGCGAATTGGGCGTGCTGACCGTCAATGCGAACGCGTACGAAGATTTTCTGCAGACGGCGGACGCCTCGATCGCCGCGCTGACCGAGCATGCCCGTGCGGCCGACCAGCCGGAGAAGGCCGACCCCAGCGAAGCGCTGCAAGCCGGCGACGCCGCCTACCGTCTCGGCTCCGCCGCGTGCGCGCTGGGTCTCGGCCATGTCGCGCTGCTGGCCGACGCGCTGGGGCTCGCGTGGCGGCGTCGCGCGCATGCCGGTGTGTCGACGCCCGCGGTGCGCGCCCATGTGATCGTCGGCGCACCGGCGGCGAGCACGCTCGAGCAGGCCGCGGAGGCGCTGCGTGCCACGCTGCACAAAGTGGCGGCGGGTGTCGCACCGGCTGGCGGAAATGCCGCGCTGGCCGCGTTGACCCGTTCGATCGAACAGGGCGGCGCATGAGCGGCCGCCGTCGCAGGTTCGGCGCGCTGGCCCATTGGTAAGCGCCTGCACCGGGCCGCCATGGCGCAACCCGGCGGCACGCAACAGCCGTGCCGCAAAACAGCGCGAAGCCGCACCGTGGCGAGCGCCCGCGTGCGTGATAGAGTGCAACTTGATTCGCCGTCGATGGCTCGCGGCACGCTCCATGGCACACATCGCGGTTCCACGCTCAAAGCCCGCCATCCTGCATCGTCTTTGCTAAAATCCGAACTATGTCCAAGAGTACCGATCGCATCAATCTGACCAACCAGTTCCTGATCGCCATGCCGAACATGGCGGATCCGACGTTTTCAGGAACGGTGGTCTACCTTTGCGATCACAGTGAGCGCGGCGCGCTCGGCCTCGTGATCAACCGGCCGACCGATATCGACCTGCAAGCGCTCTTCAGTCGCATCGATCTCAAGCTCGAGATCGAACCCCTTCTCCATGTGCCCGTGTATTTCGGCGGCCCGGTGCAAACCGAGCGCGGCTTCGTGCTGCACGATCCGAAAGACGGCAATGCGTACACCTCGTCCATGTCGGTGCCGGGCGGTCTCGAGATGACCACGTCGAAAGACGTGCTCGAAGCCGTGGCGAGCGGCACGGGTCCCGAACGTTTCCTGCTCACGCTCGGCCATGCCGGCTGGGGGGCGGGGCAGCTCGAAGAAGAGATTTCGAAAAACGGCTGGCTGACGGTCGAAGCCGACCCGAAAATCGTCTTCGACGTGCCCGCCGAAGAGCGTCTCGAAGCCGCATTGGCGCTTCTCGGCATCAACCTGTCCATGCTCTCGGGCGAGGCGGGTCACGCATGAGTCTGCCGGCCGGACGTGAGGCGACGCTGCTTGCGTTCGACTACGGTGAAAAACGCATCGGCGTGGCGGTCGGCAATTCGCTGACGAAGAGCGCGCGGCCGCTCGTGATCGTGCAGAATCGCAGCCGCGAATACCGGTTCGAAGCGGTCGGCAAACTGATCGCCGAATGGAAGCCGGACGCCTTGATTGTCGGCTTGCCGATGTATCCGGACGGCACGCCGCACGAAATGACGCAACTCGCGAGGCGCTTTGGCAATCAGCTGAACGGCCGCTTCAATCTCCCGGTCACGTGGATCGACGAACGCTATTCGTCGGTCGAGGCGAAGGCGGAAATCCGCGCCGGCAACGGCCGCGCCGACATGCTCGACGCCGAAGCCGCGAGCATCATCCTCCAGCAATATCTAGACGGACTTTCCGACGATCATGAGTTCCATTGACGCCGAAGCGCTTTATCGCGCGTTGCTCGACCAGATTCGCGCGGTGTACGGCGACAGGCTCGGCGCCGCACAAGACGGCGCTGAAGGCGCCGTGCTGGCCGGCATCTATAGCGGCGGCGCGTGGCTTGCCGAACGGCTAGCGAGCGACCTGAACCTGCCGAGCTTCGGCGTGGTGAACGTTGCGCTGCATCGCGACGATTACGCGAAGAAGGGCCTGCATTCGCAGGCAAGCCCGACCTCGCTGCCGTTTTCGGTCGACGGCCGCCATATCGTGCTGGTCGACGACGTGCTGTACACCGGCCGCACGATTCGCGCGGCGCTCAACGAGCTGTACGACTACGGCCGCCCGGCGTCGGTCGAACTGGCGGTGCTCGCCGATCGTGGCGGGCGCGAATTGCCGGTGGCGGCGCGCTTTGTCGGCGGCGTGGTGAACGTTCCTGCCGACGCCACGCTCGTGCTGGCCCGCACGGACGGCGGCGAAGCAGGCGGCGCGCCTCATTCGCAACGTTTTACTTTTCACACAGAAGCACGCGTCGATTGAATGCGGCGCGAGGTGCGCGAGGCGCGCATCGAAGCCGTGGCCATTGGCGCATCGCATCGAGCCATCACACGCCACGCAAACTGGATTTTTCGAGTCGGTCGCCGCAGCCTCGCGCGCGAGGACCGGTTCGGGATCATCACACGCAGTCAGCATCGACACCGATCACGTTGAAGCCCGTATTTGAAGCAGGTAAATCATGAACACCGCCACCCAGGCTCCCAAGGATTCCGCCGATAGCGCCACCGAGCGCTTCCGTTATGGCTTCCTGAAGGGCAACCCGCAGCTCACGAAAAACGGCGAGCTCAAACATCTGTTGTCGATCGAGGGCTTGCCGAAGGCGATCGTCAATCACATTCTCGACACCGCCGACCAGTTCGTCAGCGTGACCGATCGCGAAGTGAAGAAGGTGCCGCTATTGCGCGGCAAGTCGGTGTTCAACCTGTTCTTCGAGAACTCGACGCGCACCCGCACCACCTTCGAGATCGCGGCGACGCGTTTGTCCGCCGACGTGCTGAATCTGAACATCAACGCGTCGTCGACCAGCAAGGGCGAGTCGCTGCTCGACACGATCAACAACCTCTCGGCAATGCACGCCGACATGTTTGTCGTGCGCCACGCGTCGAGCGGCGCGCCGTATCTGATCGCCCAGCATTGCGCGCCGCACGTGCATGTAATCAACGCCGGCGACGGCCGTCATGCGCACCCCACGCAGGGGCTGCTCGACATGTACACGATCCGCCACTACAAGAAGGATTTCACAAAGCTGCGCGTGGCGATCGTCGGCGACATTCTGCATTCGCGGGTCGCGCGTTCGGACATTCACGCGCTGACCACGCTCGGTGTGCCGGAAGTGCGCGCGATCGGTCCGCGCACGCTGCTGCCGGGCGGCCTCGAACAGATGGGCGTGCGCGTGTTTCACAACCTCGACGAAGGCCTGAAGGACGTCGACGTGATCATCATGCTGCGTCTGCAGAACGAGCGCATGAGCGGCGCATTGCTGCCGTCGGCACAGGAGTATTTCAAGAGCTGGGGCTTGACGCCGGAGCGTCTCGCGCTCGCCGCGCCCGACGCGATCGTGATGCATCCGGGCCCGATGAATCGCGGCGTCGAAATCGATTCGCAAGTGGCCGACGGCCCGCAATCGGTGATTCTGAACCAGGTGACCTTCGGCATCGCGGTGCGCATGGCGGTGATGGGGATCGTCGCGGGCAATCACGACTAATTCCGAAAGACGCGGTGCGCCGTCACGCATGGGCGTCACGGCGCGGCGTCCCGAAAGCACAGTGCGGACACGCGGCATATCACGCGGAACGTAGCTGAACGTTAGGCTGAACATAAGGCAGCGCATGAAGATTCATATTCAAGGCGGCACGCTGATCGATCCGGCAGCGGGCACCGAACAGCAGCAGGACATTTTTATCGCAGCGGGCAAGATCGTCGCCATCGGCAACGCGCCCGCGGACTTCAACGCGGCGAAGACGATCGACGCCCGCGGCCTCTGTGTCGTGCCGGGGCTGGTCGATCTGTCCGCGCGTTTGCGCGAACCAGGCTACGAACACAAGGCGACGCTCGAGTCCGAAATGGCCGCGGCGCTCGCCGGCGGCGTGACGAGCCTCGTCTGTCCGCCGGACACCGATCCGACGCTCGATGAACCGGGCCTCGTCGAGATGCTCAAGTTCCGGGCGCGCAATCTGAACCAGGCGCACGTCTATCCGCTCGGCGCGCTCACGGTCGGCCTCAAAGGCCAGGTGATCACCGAGATGGTCGAGCTGACGGAGGCGGGTTGCATCGGCTTTTCGCAGGCCGACGTGCCGGTGGTCGATACGCAGGTGCTGATGCGCGCGCTGCAATACGCGAAGACCTACGGCTACACCGTGTGGCTGCGTCCGGTGGACGCGTATCTTGGCAAGGGCGGCGTGGCCGCGAGCGGCGCGCTGGCGTCGCGATTGGGGCTGTCGGGCGTGCCGGTGTCGGCGGAAACCATCGCCCTGCACACCATCTTCGAGCTGGTGCGCGTGACGGGCGCGCGGGTGCATCTGTCGCATGTCTCGTCGGCGGCGGGCATTGCGCTGATGCGTGCCGCGAAGGCGGAGGGCTTGCCGGTCTCGTGCGATGTCACCGTGAATCACGTGCATCTGATCGACCTCGATATCGGTTACTTCGACGCGCAGTTCCGGCTCGATCCGCCGCTGCGCCAACAGCGCGATCGCGAAGCGATCCGCGCGGGTCTGGTCGACGGTACGATCGACGCGATCTGCTCCGACCACACGCCGGTCGACGACGACGAAAAGCTGCTGCCGTTCGCCGAAGCGACGCCCGGGGCGACCGGCCTGGAGCTGTTCCTGTCGCTGACGGTGAAGTGGGCCGACGAAGCGGGCGTGCCGCTCGCCAAGGCGCTGAATCGCATCACCACGGCGCCGGCCGACGTGCTCAAGCTGGAAGCGGCGGGGCGTATCGCCGTGGGCGGCGCGGCCGATCTCTGCGTGTTCGATCGCAACGCGCATTGGCGCGTCGAGCCGCGTGCGTTGAAGAGCCAGGGGCACAACACGCCGTTCCTCGGCTACGAGTTGCCGGCGCGCGTGCGTGCGACCATCGTGTCCGGTCACGTCGCATTCGAACAGCGCTAATGTCCGCAGCATTGGGCCGTTCAGCGGCCCCCTCATTGGCTCGTTAAGGAACGCCCCGACCATGAAGCTCGCGTTACGCAAGGCCCGCCTCGTCGCTCATCTGCTGCACGGCATGTGGATCGTGGCGACGCGCTTTCCCAAAGCCGGCGCCGACGTGCGGCACGCGCTCAATCGCGAATGGTCGCTGAAGATGTTGCGCCTGTGCGGCATGCGGCTCGTCGTGCATAACGATAGCGAGCGGCTCGACCGCGGCGCGCTGGTGGTCGCCAACCACATTTCGTGGATCGACATTTACGTGATCAACGCGTGGCGTCCCACGCCGTTTGTCTCGAAGGCCGAAATCCGGCAATGGCCGGTGGTCGGCTGGCTCGCGCAGCAGCTGGACACGGTGTTCATTCAGCGCGAGAAGCGTAGCGACACGAAGCGGATCATGCACGAACTGTCCGACCGTCTCGGTGCAGGCGAATTGATGTGCGTGTTTCCCGAGGGCACCACTTCCAATGGACTCGCGGTGCTGCCGTTTCACGCGAACATGTTTCAGGCTGCCGTGTCGGCGTCCGTGCCGGTGCAGCCGCTGTGCATCATGTATGAGGACGCGCAGGGCCGGCAGTCCACCGCGCCGGCCTATATCGACGATCTGTCGCTCGCCGATTCGTTGAATCTGCTGCTGCGTGGCGGACCATTGACCGCGCATGTCTACGTGGGCGCGCCGCTCGCGCCGGGCGCGGACCGTCGCACGCTGGCGGCGGAGGCGGAAGGCGTGATTGCGCAGGCGTTGCGGCAGATGCAAAGCGGCGCCGCGGTGAGCGGCGCGGTGATCGTGGAGCGGGGCGCCACACCCGCCTCCACGGTAACGTCGATCGAACTGGCCGACCAGACGAATCAGGTTAGTGAGGTCGATCAATCAGGGCGTTCGGCCTAACGGCGTTGGGCCGGGTCGCTGCGCTTATGTGGCGCCCTTGGTTGGCGCGCTCAATTGCCGCTCCTGGTTGTCTTCCTCACTTGTCCGCGCGTCATTGTGGCGCTTAGTGGCCGTCCTTAGTGACTGCCTTAGTTGCCGCCGCCCGGCGCGCGACAGTTATCACAATCGACCTGCGTCAGCGTGCGTTCCGCGGGATTCCGCGCGAGTCGCACGGCAGACAGTTTTTCACCCCACACGCAGCCTGAGTCGAGTCCAATCAGGTTGTCGCGCAAGGTCAAGCCGAGCGCGGCCCAATGACCGAACACGACCGTCACGTCGGCAGTCTCGCGCGACGGCACATCGAACCACGGCATGCAACCGGGCGGCGCCGCGTTCAGGCCGCCGCTGCTGCTGAAATCCATCGTGCCTTCGGCGTTGCAGAAGCGCAGTCGCGTCAACGCGCTGCACGTCAGGCGCAGGCGCTCGATGCCCTTCAGTCCCGGCTTCCACCGGTTCGGCTCATTGCCGTACAAACCGGCGAGCGTTTCCTTCCAGTTCGGCGCGCGCAGGGCGCGCTGCAATTCGTCGGCGAGTTCGAGCGTCATGGTCGCATCCCACTGCGGCAGAACGCCGGCATGGACCATCAGCATGCCGTTGTCGAAGTGGGCGAGCGGACGGTGCCGGACCCATTCGAGCAGGTCGGCGGCATCCGGCGCGGCGAGAATCTCGTCGATCGTGTCGCCTTTCTTCGACTTGCGAATCCCCGCCGACACCGACAGCAGGTGCAGATCGTGATTGCCCAGCACCGGCACCGCGCGCTCGCCCAGCGCGATCACGTCGCGCAGCGTGGCGAGCGACTCGGCGCCGCGGTTGATCAGGTCGCCCGCGAACCACAGCGGCGTGCCGGCCGGCGGCGCGGCCTTGGCGAGCAGTTGCTGGAACGGCGTGCGGCAACCTTGCAGATCCCCGAACGCGAGCGGGACCGGGTGCTGGGCGGAGGAAGCGGAAGACAGAGTGGCGGGTGTCATCGAGGAAGTGAGTGCGGTTTGATACATGCTGTTACGCACAAGGCGTGCCGCGTTGGGCGGTGCAGCATGCTAGCGTGACATAATAGCCCGTTTGAAGTGCCCGTATCGCGTCAGGCGGCGCAAGACGCCGCCGGCAAGCGCCCCGGCGAACGGCGCGCGCGATATTGCAGCACAACACGATGACCCTCGTGAACGGAGAACAGCATGTCGTCTTTTCATGCGCAGCAACCTATCCGTACGCTCGTAACCGGCGCGAGCGGCTTCACTGGCCGCTATCTGGTCGATAACCTGCTCGGCCGAGGCCACACTGTGATCGAAACGGTCGCCGGGCGCAACGAGCCGGAAACGCCCACTCGCGTGAGGCTCGACATCACGTCGCCGGACGCCTGCCGGCGCGCGATCGAGATTGCGCGCCCCGACTACATCGTCCATCTGGCTGCAATCAGCTTCGTGGGCCATAACGATCCGCTCGACTTTTACCGCGTCAACGTGCTCGGCACGCTGAATCTGCTGGAGGCGTGCGCCGCCGTGGGTCACACGCCGCGCAAGCTGTTGATTGCGAGCAGCGCGAACGTCTACGGCAATGTGACGAGCGACGCGATCGACGAGAGTTTTCCGGTCACGCCGGTCAACCACTACGCCGCCAGCAAGGCGGCGATGGAAACAATGGTGCGGACCTGGTTCGACCGGCTGCCGATCCTGATCGTGCGGCCGTTCAACTACACCGGCCGCGGCCAGGCATCGAACTTCCTCGTGCCGAAGATCGTCGAGCACTTTGCGCGCCGTGAACCGTCGATTGAACTCGGCAATATCGATGTTGCGCGCGATTTCTCCGACGTGCGCTACGTGGCGAGCGCCTATGAAGCGCTGCTCGACTCCGAAGCCGCCGCCGAGACGGTCAATGTCTGTACCGGCACTCCCTTCACATTGCGCGAAATCCTCTCAGCGGCAAGCGACCTGACCGGCCACGAGCTCGAGATCCAGATCAACCCCGCCTTCGTGCGGCAAACCGATGTGAAGATGCTGGCCGGATCGCCCGCAAAGCTGCGCACGCTCGTGCCGGAGGTCGAGGCAATTCCGTTCATCGACACGCTTCGTTGGATGTTGGCGGCTTAACTGGCGCAATCGGTGGTGTTTGCGGTCATCTGCCGTCATCTTGCGCTGTAGCGCCGCGTCATGCCATCCCGTGCAAGTCAGTGGAAACCAAACTTGTCAAGCTGTTTCAAGTTGTTAGGGGTGTGGTTTTTGCCCCGGGCGGCTTTATAATTGCGGCTTCATAAGATCGGTGTTTGAGCGCCTGCCGCTGTGCGAAGGGGCTGCGTAGGGCGCTGACAAGAATGGGATACCCAACGCGGGGCGTGGATCGGCGAACCGATTCGATCTGGCACCAACATCTAGAAGGTAATTTCATGATCCTGGTAACGGGAGGTGCCGGCTTTATCGGCGCCAATTTCGTGCTCAACTGGCTCGATTCGTCGGACGAAGCGGTGCTGAATATAGACAAGCTGACCTACGCCGGCAATCTGGGTACGCTCAAGTCGCAACAAAACAATCCGAAGCACATTTTCGTGCGCGCGGATATTTGCGATCGCGCCGCGCTCGACGCGCTTTTTGCCGAGCACAAGCCGCGTGCCGTGCTGCACTTTGCCGCTGAAAGCCATGTGGACCGTTCGATCCACGGCCCGGCTGATTTCGTACAGACCAACGTGGTTGGCACCTTCACGTTGCTCGAGGCCACCCGTCAGTACTGGAATACGCTCGGCGGGGATGATAAGGCCGCGTTCCGCTTCCTGCACGTCTCGACCGACGAAGTGTTCGGCTCGCTGTCCGCTACCGATCCGCAATTCTCCGAGACCACGCCGTACGCGCCGAATAGCCCTTACTCGGCCACCAAGGCGGGTTCCGACCATCTGGTGCGCGCCTACCATCATACGTATGGCCTGCCGGTGCTGACCACGAACTGCTCGAACAACTACGGTCCGTACCAGTTCCCCGAGAAACTGATTCCGCTGATGATCGCCAACGCGCTCGGCGGCAAGCCGCTTCCGGTCTATGGCGACGGTCAGAACGTGCGCGACTGGCTGTATGTCGGCGACCATTGCAGCGCGATCCGCGAAGTGCTCACGCGCGGCACGCCGGGCGAGACGTACAACGTCGGCGGCTGGAACGAGAACAAGAATCTCGAGGTCGTGCATACGCTGTGCGACCTGCTCGATCAGTTGCGTCCGAAGGTCGGCGCTTCGTATCGCGACCAGATCACCTATGTGAAAGATCGTCCGGGCCACGACCGCCGCTATGCGATCGACGCCCGCAAGCTCGAACGCGAACTTGGCTGGAAGCCGGCGGAAACATTCGAGACGGGCCTCGCGAAGACGGTCCAGTGGTATCTGGACAATCAGGCATGGTCGGACGAAGTTGCCTCCGGCGACTATCGCAAGTGGGTTGAGACCAACTACGCGCAGCGCGCGTAAGGGCACGGCAATGGCGCGCAAAGGCATTATTCTGGCGGGTGGATCGGGCACACGCCTGTACCCGATTACGCATGTAGTCTCCAAGCAGTTGCTGCCTGTGTACGACAAGCCGATGATCTACTATCCGCTCTCCACGCTGATGGTGGCGGGCATTCGCGACGTGCTGATCATTTCGACGCCGCAGGACACGCCGCGCTTCGAAGCGATGCTGGGCGACGGCAGCCAGTGGGGCATGAATATCCAGTACGCGGTTCAGCCGTCGCCGGATGGGCTCGCGCAGGCGTTCATCATCGGCCGGGATTTTGTGGGTAACGATCCGTCGGCGCTGATTCTCGGCGACAACATTTTCTATGGCCACGATCTCGCGAAGCAACTGGAACGCGCGAATGAGAAAGAGGACGGTGCGACGGTGTTTGCGTATCACGTGCACGATCCGGAGCGGTACGGCGTAGTCGAATTCGACAAGCAGTTCCGCGCGCTGTCGATCGAAGAAAAGCCGGTCAAGCCACGCTCGCACTACGCAGTCACGGGCTTGTACTTCTACGACAAGCAAGTGTGCGATATCGCGGCGGACATCAAGCCTTCGCCGCGTGGTGAGCTTGAAATTACCGATGTGAATTCGCGTTATCTCGCCAACGCCGCGCTCAATGTCGAGATCATGGGCCGCGGTTATGCGTGGCTCGATACTGGCACGCACGATTCGCTGATCGAAGCCGCGACGTTCATCGCGACTCTGCAAAAGCGCCAAGGTCTGGTGGTGGCGTGTCCGGAAGAGATTGCCTACCGTCGGCAGTGGATCGATGGCGAGCAACTGCTTAAGCTCGCTAAACCGCTCGCGAAGAACGCTTACGGGCAATATTTGCAAACCATTCTTACGGACCAAGTCGCATGGCCATCCAAGTAACCGCAACGGCATTGCCCGAAGTCAAGATCATCGGGCCGAAGGTGTTCGGCGACGCGCGCGGCTTCTTCTACGAGAGCTTCAACGCGCAGGAATTCTCCGAGCAGGTCGAAGCCGGCGTAGAGTTCGTGCAGGACAACCATTCACGTTCCGCGAAGGGAGTGCTGCGCGGGCTGCATTACCAGATCCAACATCCGCAGGGCAAGCTCGTGCGCGTGGTCGAAGGCGAAGTGTTCGATGTCGCTGTCGATATCCGCAAGAGTTCGCCGAATTTCGGCAAATGGGTGGGGGTGAATCTGTCGGAGGAAAATCACCGTCAGTTGTGGGTGCCGCCGGGTTTCGCGCACGGCTTCGTCGTGCTGTCGGAGTCGGCGCAGTTCCTCTATAAGACCACGGATTACTGGTATCAGGCTCACGAACGCAGCATCGCGTGGAACGACGCGGACATAGGCATCGAATGGCCGATCGACTTCGAGCCGCTCCTCGCCGCCAAGGATGCCGCGGGCAAACGCCTGTCCGAAGCCGATTGCTTCGAGTGAGGACGCCATGAGGACGCCTGAACAACGCACCATTCTGTTGACTGGCATCAACGGTCAGGTCGGCTTCGAACTGGCTCGCAGCCTGCAGGGTCTCGGCAACGTAGTCGCGCTCGATCGCAACGGCCTTAACTTGAGCGATCTCGACCATATCCGCCGTGTCGTGCGTGAGATAAAGCCCGCGCTCATCGTGAATCCGGCTGCGTACACGGCCGTCGACAAGGCCGAGACTGACGTCGACGCAGCCATGCGGCTGAACGCCGAGGCCCCCGGCGTGTTGGCCGAAGAGGCGAAGAAGCTCAACGCCGCGTTGGTTCACTACTCGACGGACTATGTATTCAACGGCAAGAAGGACGGCGCGTATGTCGAAGACGACGCCGTCGATCCCCAAAACGTCTACGGCAAGAGCAAGCGCGCGGGTGAGCAGGCGATCGCGGCATCGGGTTGCGATCATCTGATTTTCCGCACGAGCTGGGTATACGGCACACGCGGCAAGAACTTTCTCCTCACCATGCTGCGGCTAGGGGCGGAGAAGGACGAGCTCAACGTGGTCGCGGACCAGATCGGCGCGCCGACGTGGTCCAACACCATTGCGACGTTAACCGCGGGCGTGCTGTCGCAGGCTCGCGCCGCGGATGAGAGCGATACGCGCGACTGGTGGCAGCGTCACAGCGGCGTGTATCACCTCACCGCATCCGGGGCGACGTCGTGGCATGGCTTCGCGGAAGCGATTTTCCGTCTGTCCGGTCTTGAAAAGAAGACCAAGGTCAATCCGATTCCGGCATCGGCCTATCCGGTTCCGGCGGTTCGTCCTTCGAATTCACGCATGTCGAACGAGAAGCTATCGAAGGCCTTCGGGCTGAAGGCGCCGGAATGGGACCGCGCGCTGCAGCTTTCCCTCGAGCGCTAAGTGCCATTGCCGAACGGTCCGCTCATGGTGGCGAAGATTTCCGGTCTCGCCACTTCCGCCGGTGATGGCTTGGGGATGCTCCCTCTTCGACGCAATTCACAGAATGCGTCAGCGCGTTGTGGCTGAGGCGCGCGGAGTCGGCATCGTCGTCGTGTTCTATCACCCCGACGACGACTGCATCAGGCGCGCGAACCGCTTCGCCGAGTTCGGCCTGTGCGTCGTGATCGACAACACAGAGATTCGCCGCAGCGCCTCGGATCTAGGGCTACACGATAGGGTGGTTTATCTGCCGAACGGAGGGAATCGTGGCGTCGCCACCGGCATCAACCAAGGCGTCGCGCAACTGCTCGAACGCGGTTGTTCATGCGCGCTGATCTTCGATCAGGACAGCGAGCCTTCCGGCGAGTTGCTCGCTGGGTTGCCGGCACTGCTCGAGCGTGAGGTGAGCTCGGGGCGGCGCGTCGCGTTGATCGGCCCGGCTTACGACGATGCGCGGCTCGGCGGCACGGCGCCGTTTGTGCGGTTCCGGTTTCCAGGGCTCGAGCGAATCGAGCCGGCCGGGATCGAACTCATCTCCGTGGACTTCCTGATCTCGTCGGGATCGTGCATCAATCTGTCTGCGTGGCATGAGATCGGTCCGATGGACGACGCGCTTTTCATCGATTTCGTGGATCTAGAATGGTGCGTGCGGGCGCGAAACAGGGGATACGAGACACTTGGCTCCCCCACCTTGCACCTCGCGCACTCTCTCGGGGGTGAGCCCATCCGCGTGCTGGGACGGGCGTATCCAAGTCATAGCCCGCTGCGTCACTACTATTTGTTTCGCAACGCGACGGCGCTGATTCTCCGCGGCTATATGCCATCCGCGTGGAAATGGAGCGAACTGGTGAAGCTGCCCGTTCGGCTCGTGATTTACGGTGGCTGGCTTGAGCCGCGCGGGCAGCACCTCAAGATGGCGCTGCGCGGCATGTGGCACGGACTCATCGGCAAGCTGGGCGCGTTCGAACAACCCTGAACGCGCGCTGCTACAGATGAACAATGAACTTCGTTGAAAGGTCGCAATGTTAAGACAAAGTACAGAAGACTTGATTCAAAGCCTCGGCTCCTGGCGGCTGTGGACGCTGCTAGGCTGGCTGGAAGTGCGCCAGCGCTACGCGCGCTCGCGTGTGGGTCCGTTCTGGCTAACGATCAGTATGGGCGTGATGATCGGTTCGATCGGCTTGGTGTACGGGACGCTGTTCGGCCAGTCGATGGAAGATTACTTGCCGTTCCTTGCCGTCAGTCTCGTGATGTGGGGCATGTTCGCGACGACGGTGACCGAAGGCGGACTGGCCTATATCAGCAGCGGCCAGTTCATCCGGCAGGCCTCGACGCCGAAGCTCATCTACGTTCTGCAAGTGGTGTGGCGCAATCTCGTCATTCTGGCGCACAATTTCGTGATCGTAGTTATTCTGCTTGCCGCATTTGGCGTGAAGAGTTGGGAGACGCTGCCGCTGTTCTTGCCTGCGCTCGTGCTCTACATTCTCAACGCGATGTGGATCGCGATGGTGGTCGGCCTGCTGTCCGCGCGCTTTCGCGATCTGCCGCAGATCATCAACGCGCTGATTCAGATTGCGTTCTATATCACGCCGATCATCTTCCGCCCGAAGGCGCTGAGCCGTTTCACCTTCCTTGTCGAGTGGAACCCGCTTGCCTATCTGATCGACCTGGTGCGCGCGCCGCTGATCGGGCAGTTTCCAAGCGCACAGACGTGGGGAATTTGCCTTGGCATGGCCGCCGTGGGCTGGCTGCTGGCGATGTCGTTGACCGGCCGTTACCTTAAGCGCATCCCGTACTGGGTGTAACAGAGAGCAGAACATGGCATTTATCGAACTCAAGGGCGCGACGCTCGACCTGCCTATTTACGATGTCCGTGGCCGCTCGCTGAAGAAAAAAGTGATGCGCATCGGCCGCAGGAACACCATCGCGGAAGACAACGACGGCGTGATTGTCGTGCGTGCGCTCGACAACGTCGATCTGCGCTTCGAGAAGGGCGATCGCGTCGGCCTTATCGGTCAAAACGGTGCGGGCAAATCTACGCTGTTACGCACGATGGCGGGCATCTATGCGCCGACCTCCGGCACCGTCAGCAGCAACGGCAAGATCGTGCCGCTGCTCGACATCAGCCTCGGCATGGATGAAAACTCGACCGGCATGCAGAACATTCGTCTGCGCGGGCTGTTGCTCGGCATGTCGGATAGCGAGATTCGCGAGAAGCAACAGGCCATCGCGGAATTCTGCGAACTGGGCGACTACCTCGACCTGCCGCTGAGGACTTATTCGAGCGGTATGCGTGTGCGTCTCGCGTTCGCTGTTTCCACCGCCGTCGACGCCGAGATCCTCCTGCTCGACGAAGTGATGGGCGTGGGCGATGCCTCGTTTATGCACAAGGCGCAGGACCGCCTCGCCGATCTGCACAGCCGCGCGGAAATCGTTGTGCTCGCGATGCACTCGAATCCGGAGATTCGCCGAGTCTGCAACAAGGTACTGTGGATGGAGCGCGGTCGCGTTCGTGGCTTCGGTCCGATGGAAGAAGTGCTGTCGCAATACGAAGCGACGTCGTAACCCCCGTCATACGAAGGGAATCGTCGTGGGCGCCGGCGGATCGTCGGGCCAAACCATCAAACGGAGAGCGGCCTGCCCGTCTCGCCTGAACGATAACCGACCCAGACGCCCATCTGGTCGCCTTGGAGCTTCGAATGGCAACCAGGTGTGCTTCCCGAGATACCGCATGAATGACCATTCATTTCGGGTTCTGCTATTCGATACGAAGTACAGAAACCCGAATCACTACATCTGCCTGGCGCTCTTCAGCGCGCTGCAGCGGCATCCGCACGTCGCGTTCGTCGCGAAGGCCGAGCCGCTCGACGCGGTCGCCGTGGCGGCGAAGAATGGGTGCAATCTGTTCATCGCGTTCGATGGAGAGGAACTGGACGAGGTGCTGTGCCAGCGCGTAGCTGCAGTGTGTGGGCGTTCGATCCTGTGGGTCACTGAAGACCCCTACGAGCTGGAAGTCAATCTGCGTCATGCGCGGCTGTTCGATCTCGCTTTCACGAACGATTCGTCGAGCGTCGCCGCTTATGGCGCGAAGGGGCGCCACTTGCCGCTCGCGGGCGCGGTGGAGTTTCATTCGTTCCCCTTGCAGCCCGCGGATCGTCCCCTGCGCTACGATCTTTTTTTCGCGGGCACGGCTTGGCCGAATCGAAGCGCTTTCGTGCGTTCGATCCTCACCGGGATGCCAGGGGACTGGAAGTTCAAGCTCGCACTGCCAACCAATCCGTTTCTGCCGCCGCACGGCGTGGACTTGCCCGAAAGCACCCTGTCGTGGCGTACGCCGCCGCCGGAATTCGCGCGCTTTGTGAATCGCAGCGCGATTACGCTGCTGCTGCCGCGCGTGTTCTCGGCGTCAGTCGGCGGGCGCGAATATGGGGAGACGCCGCCACCGCGTCTGTTCGAAGCGGCGCTAGCGGGCGGCGTGCAGATGGTGCACGACTCGCTGCGCGAAGTCGCGCGATCCTTCGAGCCGGACAAGGAGATCATCCTTTTCTCGTCCACGGCGGACTTCATGACGAAAGCGACCCGCGTGATCGAGGACCGCTCGTATCGCGATTCGATTGCCGAGGCGGCGCGCAAGCGCGCGCTCGCCGAGCACACTTACGACAGGCGCGTCGATGCGATCCTGGCTGAAGCGCGCGGCATCGCGCGCAGCACGCCGTGCGTCGACACACAAAAGCCGCGTACGCTGATGTTCGTGGTGCACAACGTGGTGAGTTTCGGCAATTTCGGCGGCATTGAAGTGTATCTCGAGCGCATTCGCACGAAGCTCGGCTCGGACTGGAAGGTGCTGTTCTACCTCCCGGGCGAAGGCGCGCAAGCGCGCGAGGCGCGCGTGTTTTCCGACGATTACACTGAGATTCAACGCTACCGGGTGAACGAGGCATTCAATGCGGACATGCTGACTTCGCCCGCACAGGAGCAGGCGTTTCGGCGCGCGCTGCTGGAGCAAGGCGTCGATCTGGTCCATTTCCACCACTTCATCGGGCATGTCCCGTCGCTGGTCTACGTGGCGTCCTGTCTGGGCGTGCCGATTGCGTTCACCGCCCATGATTTTTTCCCCGTCTGCCACGAGTTCAACTTGCTTTCGTTCAAGCACGAGTTCTGCGGGGCGCCGGACGTTTCCATCTCCCAATGCGATGTCTGCCTGTGGCAGAAGCATCGCATCGCGCCCGGTTCCCAGACGCGGCGGCGAGCCTTCTGGAACGATGTGATGCGCCGTTGCGACCTCATTGTCTTCAATACGGAATCGACGCGCAGCATCTACGCGAAGATGCTGCCCGCGGTGCGGCAGCACGAGCGTGCAGTCATCCTGCCGGTGCCGGTGCTGGACGGCCCGGTGCGCGTGCGGCAGCACTCATCGTCGACGAAGCTGAAAATTGCGATTCTTGGCAATGTGACGCAGCAAAAGGGCGGTGACTTGATCGGACGCGCGTTGCCGATGCTCGCCGATGCGCCCGTCGAGTTCCACGTGTTCGGCCGCATCGATTTTAGTTACGGGAATCTCGTGCGTGCGCAGAAGCTTGGCAACGTGATCGTGCATGGTTCATATTCCGCGGATGCGCTTCCCGATGCGCTCAAGGAATGCGACGCGTCGCTGCATCTGTCCATTTGGCCGGAGACGTATTGCCTAACCTTGTCGGAGGCGTGGCAACAGGGGCTCGTGCCGATCGTGAGCGATATCGGCGCGTTGGGCGAACGGGTTCAGCACGGGGTGAACGGCCTGAAGATCGCGCCGGCCAGCGAAGGACAACTCGTGGACGTCGTGCGCCGTCTCATCGACGAGCCCGAATTGCTTGACACGCTGCGCGCGGGAATTTCCGAACAGCTATATGCAAGCCTGTCGCCGCATGTTGAAGCGTTGCGCCACGCCTATAGCGCGCTGTTGCGCACGCGGCAGCCTGAGGTCTATGCGGCGGCGGAGATTAAGCATCCGGGCCTTGCCGACATGGGCATCGTTCTGCCGTCGACGAAATGGCACGTCGGTGTAAACGAAAGGCCTGGCGTGAGCGAGTCGTCCGCCGCCCGGCTCATCTTCAAGGCGCGCCGGCTCGCGAGCGTCTATCGCTCGCACGGGCTGAAGCAGACGCTCAGGCTCGTCGTGAACCGCGTGCGGAGCCGCGTATGAGTAGCACCATGCGAGTGCTGGTCTGCGGCGCGTCGCCGGACTCGGTGAACAACAACGCCGTCCTGCGAGGATATGTCGGCGATGGCTTTCGTTCACTAGCGCAGGTGAGCGCGGTGCGTATCTGCTCGCTTGAGACCGCGGAGCAGACCGCGCGTGATTTCGAGCCGCATCTCGTTCTGGTGTTCGGCTCGTGCATGCCTTCGACGTCGCACTATTTAGGGCTTAAGGAAGTGGCGCTCGATACCGGGGCGTGCCTCGCATTCTGGCTTCACGACGATCCTTACGAATTCGATTTCTCCTACAAGATTATTCCGCTCGCGGACATCATCTTCTCGAACGATCGCTGGACAGCCACGCACTATGCGCATCCGTGTGTTCATCATCTCCCGCTTGCTGCGGACTCGGCGGCGCACGTGCGCCCGTGGAATCCGCAGAAGGCGCGCGATGTATTCTTCTGCGGCGTCGGCTTTCCGAACCGGGCTGCATTGCTGCGCGACTGCGCGCGGGCGCTGGCGCCGTTCAAAGTGTCGGTGTTCGGATCAGAATGGCCAAAGGACACGCCTTTTGCCGAAAATCGGCGCATCGCCAATGACGAATTACCCGACTGGTGCGCCGGTTCTCTAGCGACGCTGAATCTGGGCCGGCGTTTCAACCTCGCCAATAGCCGGTTCAACCTCGAAGCGTCGACACCCGGACCGCGCACCTTCGAAGCGGCGGCGGCCGGGACCGTGCAGTGCTTCTTCGTCGAGAGCCTAGAGATCGAGCGCTACTACGAGGAGGGCAGTGAGATCCTGCTTTTTGACACGCCAGTCGAATTGCGCAGACACGTAGAGATGTTACGCGACGACCCGGCGCGCGCGAAGTCGATAGCCAGTGCCGCGCGAGATCGGACCCTACGTGACCATATGTACGCGAATCGTTGTGCACGCGTGTTGGAAGTCGTGGTCTCGCATGGGACGGTTGAAAACAACCATTAGCAGCACCGCCGATTGCGAGCCAACTTGCAGGCTTGCACGATACTAGGGTTTGCGACCGCTGGACGCGGATGTGTGCAGTTATCATCCGTGGGGGCAATCGCAGTAGAATAGTGCCCCAAATTGGCTGCAGTTTCGACTTATGCACTTCGAGGTTGCGGTGAGTCACAGTGGGCGGACGGTCGAACAGTGGCGATACAATCGCAAGCTCGTTCGCGTCACGGATACGCGCGCAATTGCGCATATTTGGCGAGAACGATAGGCAGTGCAACGCACTACTTGCCGGTGGAGAACCCTTGCTTTTCGCCAGATGTCGCGGTTCACATCATGCGGGACATAGAATATTCAGCATCCTGCATTACGGATAGACAATGAACGCTGGGTCAAACAACACTATGCGCCGGATATGTTTGTTTTCGTTCTACGACGAGCAAGGATTAGTCGACGATTACGTCATCTTTCTGTTGAAGGAGTTGGGTGGGTTCGTCGAGAAGATCATATTTTTCTCGAATGGTCCGCTGTCGAAGGAGGGTGAGATCGCGCTGCGCGGCGTGGTTCACGAGGTGGTGTTGCGTCCGAACGAAGGCTTCGACGTTCTGGCGTACAAGGAAGGACTGGAGAAGATCGAGTTCGACCGCGCGGGCCGCTACGACGAAGTGTTGATGGTGAACCACACGTGCTATGGGCCGGTGTATCCGTTTGCCGAGTTGTTCGAGGAAATGAGCTCGCGCGAGTGCGATTTCTGGGGCATCACGGCGCACCTGGAGATGACGCCGAATCCCTTCACGGGCCACGGCAAGCTGCCGTATCACCTGAACACGAATTTCGTTGTGGTGCGTGGCGACATGCTGCGCTCGCAGACGTTCAGGCAGTACTGGGAGCGGCTGCAGGGCAGCAAGACGTACGAAGAGGCGATTCTGAGCCACGAGGCGGTGTTCACGGAGTACTTCACCAAGCTGGGCTACGTGTGCGAGACCTATCTGGACAACGCGCGCTATGGCACGCACTACCCGGCGATCCTGGGCATCGACGAGACGCTGATTGATCGCAGCCCGCTGGTGAAGCGGCGCGCCCTGTTTCATGATCCTCGGTTTCTGGAGCACTACTCGGCTGACGTGCCACGCGCGCTGCACATTCTGGAGCAGACATCGGACTACGACCGGTCGATGATCTGGCGCAACATCGTGCGCTCGGCGGAGTTGCGCACGCTCAACACGAACGGGGCATTGACGAGCGTGCTGCCCGACGTGCGGATCAAGCAGAGCGATACGCCGGCCAGTTGCGGACGTATCGCGCTGTGCGTGCACGTGTACTACACGGAGATGCTCGACGAGATACTGGCGCTGGCCGACACGATTCCCTGCGAGTACGACTTTGTCGCCACGACGGAGACCCAGGCGAAAAAGGAGATCATCGAGGAAACGGTGAGCGGACGCAAGAACGTCGGCGAAGTGATCGTGCGAGTAGTTGAACAGAACCGTGGGCGGGACATGTCGGCGCTGTTCCTCAGTTGCCGGGACTTGTTCGTGGGCGACCGCTATGAACTGGTGTGTCGCCTGCACACCAAGAAGACGCCTCACTTGGCTGCGGGGCGTAGCAACATCTTCAAACGGCACATGTTCGAGAATCTCCTGAACAGCCCGGGCTACACGTCGAACGTGATTGACATGTTCCACGACAATCCATGGATCGGCATGGCGATCCCACCGGTCATTCAGTATTCGTACGGCACGCTCGGGCATTCCTGGTACGGCAATCTGCCCGCAGCCACGAAACTCACCAAGCTACTCGACCTGTCAGTGCAATTCGATACCGACACGCCGGTCGCACCGTATGGCGGCATGTTCTGGTTCCGCCCGAAGGCACTGCGCAAGCTGTTCGCGAATCGGTGGAAATGGACCGATTTTGAACCGGAGCCCTATCCAATGGAAGGCACGCTCGGCCACGCGCTCGAACGTCTGATGTGCTATGTGGCGCAGGATGCGCGCTACACCACGCAGCAGATCCTGAGCCCGCGGCATGCGAGTTGGGGCTACGCGGTCCTGGAATACAAACTGCAAAAACTCTCCGCGTTGTTGCCCAACGGGGAGTTCAATTGCCAGTGCACGCTCATGGCGCAGTGGAAAAGCGCAGCCTATCCGCTGACACGGTCATCAGTAGATCGGCCGGCGTTGTCGCCGCAAGTCGGGCCGCCGTCGTCGGTTCGCCGCGCATTCCGAGAGTTGCTGCGCGCGACGAAGCGCTCCATTGCATTTCGTTCGCCGCGTGTCGCGAACGTATTGCGTCCCATCTATCGCGGGACCATCCGGCGGCGATGAGACGCACCGGGTTCTAATCGGGAAGACTCGTTCGACTCGCCCAAAAAACGTTGCACAAAGGAAGTTACCGGTGACACCAAGTAATCCAAACCAACTCCAGCTGAAGGCGACTATGCGCCGGATATGTTTGTTTTCGTTCTACGACGAGCAAGGATTAGTCGACGATTACGTCATCTTTCTGTTGAAGGAGTTGGGTGGGTTCGTCGAGAAGATCATATTTTTCTCGAATGGTCCGCTGTCGAAGGAGGGTGAGATCGCGCTGCGCGGCGTGGTTCACGAGGTGGTGTTGCGTCCGAACGAAGGCTTCGACGTTCTGGCGTACAAGGAAGGACTGGAGAAGATCGAGTTCGACCGCGCGGGCCGCTACGACGAAGTGTTGATGGTGAACCACACGTGCTATGGGCCGGTGTATCCGTTTGCCGAGTTGTTCGAGGAAATGAGCTCGCGCGAGTGCGATTTCTGGGGCATCACGGCGCACCTGGAGATGACGCCGAATCCCTTCACGGGCCACGGCAAGCTGCCGTATCACCTGAACACGAATTTCGTTGTGGTGCGTGGCGACATGCTGCGCTCGCAGACGTTCAGGCAGTACTGGGAGCGGCTGCAGGGCAGCAAGACGTACGAAGAGGCGATTCTGAGCCACGAGGCGGTGTTCACGGAGTACTTCACCAAGCTGGGCTACGTGTGCGAGACCTATCTGGACAACGCGCGCTATGGCACGCACTACCCGGCGATCCTGGGCATCGACGAGACGCTGATTGATCGCAGCCCGCTGGTGAAGCGGCGCGCCCTGTT
The DNA here is from genome assembly GCF_900104795.1 of Burkholderia sp. WP9. Taxonomy (NCBI): domain Bacteria; kingdom Pseudomonadati; phylum Pseudomonadota; class Betaproteobacteria; order Burkholderiales; family Burkholderiaceae; genus Burkholderia; species Burkholderia sp. WP9. The sequence goes on along the minus strand of NZ_FNTG01000001.1, from coordinate 2,726,732 downwards.
TCATGATCCTCGGTTTCTGGAGCACTACTCGGCTGACGTGCCACGCGCGCTGCACATTCTGGAGCAGACATCGGACTACGACCGGTCGATGATCTGGCGCAACATCGTGCGCTCGGCGGAGTTGCGCACGCTCAACACGAACGGGGCATTGACGAGCGTGCTGCCCGACGTGCGGATCAAGCAGAGCGATACGCCGGCCAGTTGCGGACGTATCGCGCTGTGCGTGCACGTGTACTACACGGAGATGCTCGACGAGATACTGGCGCTGGCCGACACGATTCCCTGCGAGTACGACTTTGTCGCCACGACGGAGACCCAGGCGAAAAAGGAGATCATCGAGGAAACGGTGAGCGGACGCAAGAACGTCGGCGAAGTGATCGTGCGAGTAGTTGAACAGAACCGTGGGCGGGACATGTCGGCGCTGTTCCTCAGTTGCCGGGACTTGTTCGTGGGCGACCGCTATGAACTGGTGTGTCGCCTGCACACCAAGAAATCCCCACAAGTAGCCGCGGTGCAAGGCAATCTATTCAAGCGTCACCTGTTCGAGAATCTCCTGAACAGCTCGGGCTACACGTCGAACGTGATCGACATGTTCCACGACAATCCATGGATCGGTGTCGCGGTGCCCCCGCTCGTGCACATATCGTATCCGACCATGGGCCACGCCTGGTTCGGAAATCGTCAACGCGCCGAGGAGGTTGCCGCTTTACTTGGTGTCAAGGTGCCGTTCGATCAGGATACCCCCGTCGGCGCCTTTGGCACGATGTTCTGGTTCCGCCCGAAGGCGTTGCGCAAGCTGTTCGCGCATCCGTGGAAATGGACTGACTTCAATGCAGAACCGCGACATGTCGATGGTGGCCTCGCGCACGTGCTTGAGCGCCTCGTCTGCTATGTCGCGCAGGACGCGCGCTATACCACCCAACAGATCCTGAGCCCGCGGCATGCAGGTTGGAACTACGCGATGCTGGAGTGGAAGCTGCAAAAACTGTCGTCGATGATGCCCAACGGCGAGTTCAACTATCAGTGCTCGCTGCTGGAACAGTGGAAAGGCGCAGGCTTCCCGACGTCTTCCACGGGCGCGTTGGGCCTTCCGCCAATGGGAACCTCGTCGGTGCGCCGGTCATGGTACGAGTTTCTCCTTTCGATCAAGCGGGCGGCCGCGTTCCGATTCCCCCGCGCGTTCAGGGTGCTTCGGCCTGCTTACAGGACCGTCACGCGGCGCGGCCGCTGACGTTCGGCCATCGTGGGCCACGGATATTTCACGCATTACACAAGGATGAATAGCATGACACGAATTTGCCTCGTAACGGGCGGAGCCGGTTTCATCGGCTGCGCGATTTCGCCGCTGCTGCTGCGCCACTTCGATCGTGTAGTCGCAGTGGACAACATGCATCCGCAGATTCACAAGACGGCGGACCGTCCGGAACGCCTGGATCCGGGTGTCGAACTGATCGTCGGCGATGTGACGTCTGCGCAAACATGGGACTCGCTGATGCCGGCGCTCAAGCCGCACACGATCATCCACCTCGCGGCCGAAACCGGTACCGGCCAGTCGCTCACGGAGTCTACGCGCCATGCTATGGTCAACGTCGTGGGCACAACGCAAATGCTCGACGCGCTGGTGCGGCACCTGGCCATGCCCGAGCGCATCGTACTGACGTCGAGCCGTGCAGTTTATGGTGAGGGCGCATGGCAAGACGCGTCCGGCACAATAAGCTATCCGGGACAACGTTCGGCAGAAATGCTCGAACAGAAGATCTGGGATTTCCCCGGCCTCAAGTGCCTACCGTTCGAAGCCTCGCGTACGGAGCCGCAACCGACGAGCGTTTACGGTTCGACCAAACTCACCCAGGAGTACATTCTGCGCGCGTGGGCTCAATCGTTTGGCGTGAAACTCGGCGTGTTGCGCCTGCAGAACGTCTACGGACCGGGTCAGTCGCTCAGTAATCCTTACACGGGAATTGTGTCGTTATTCGCACGGCTCGCGCGTGAAGGCAAGAGCATTCCGCTCTATGAGGACGGCGAGATCGTCCGCGACTTCGTATACATCGATGATGTTGCGGCTGCCGTGACATCCATCGCGACCATCGATCCGCTTGCCGCGCACACGGCATACGACGTCGGCTCGGGCGAAGCGACCACCATCCGCCAACTGGCGACCTTGATCGCGGGCATTTACGATGCGCCCGCACCCGAGGTAAATGGCATGTTCCGGAACGGCGATGTACGTGCGGCATCGTGCAACATCGAGCGAAGCCGCAAGGAGCTTGGCTGGCAACCAGAATGGTCGGCGGAGCGCGGCGTGAAGGCTTTGTGCAAATGGATCGACGAGGCGGCCACGGGATGAACGCAAGAGCAGACACGCACTGATGAAAAAACTCGGGTATCTGAGAGCAATCGCCGCGTTGCTGATCGTGATCTGGCACGCTAGCTACCACCTCTGGGACACACGTGGCCCCGATGTGACGCTGGGACCGGACGCCAGCCGTGTTGACCGGCGCGCTTGGCGACGCATCGTTCTTCGTCGTCTTCGGCTAATTGATGTCCACGCTCGCCGGGCGCAACAGCGTCGGCCAGTTAATGCTGTACCGGATTATCCGTATCTATCCGATCTATTGGATCGTAACCGTCCGACTCTGACCGTATAGACGCCTGATGAAGGCGAAGCCATGCTTTCCCGGGGCAAATGTGACTGTGTCCACAAAGGAATCATGGACAGAGTGACTGAATTCACCGAAATCAAAGGCGCCCGGAAGTATCGCCGGCGTACCGTGGACGAGAAACGGCAGATTGTCGAAGAGACGTTATCCGGCGGACGTTCAGTGGCGGAGATTGCATGCAGTCACGAATTGAAGGCGAATCAGTTGTTCGACTGGCGCAAGCAGTATCTGGATGGACGACTTGGCGTGAACGGTCGCGAATGCGCGTTGCTGCCGGTCACCGTGAATGAGGCCGGCGACAGCGGCGTGGGCGAACCGGCAGCATCTACGCCATCGGCACCGGCGCCCGGCAAGATACGCATCCAGTTGCCACGAGGCGAGATACACGGTGAAGGGAGCGTCGATCCCGACACGCTGCGCATGGTGATCCAGTGCCTGAGCCGATGATTGGTTCGTTGGCAAACACGCGTATCTGGGTTGCCGCCGGATTTGCGGATATGCGCTGCGGCTTCGACGGCCTGGCCGCGAAGGTGCAGACCGTGCTGGCGAAGGATCCATTCTTATGTGACGGCGCCCATTATGTTTCGCGTGAGCCTAGCGAGGCAGCGGGGCATCAGAATCCCAGGCATTTCCGCCACATAATTTTTGAGCATTCAATCTCTCTTGACGCGCTAATTTTCCGGCGTCTGTCATAGGAGGGAATGATCATGTTGGAGTTCTATTATCAGTACCCCAGAGTCCTAAATCGCTTACGCGCTGGCACGCTTGGTGGCGAGATTGATCGCATCGCCGCCCGGCTGTCAGAGACGGGTTACAAACCCGCGTCTACCAAGGTCTACCTCGCGCGTATCGCGCAATTTGACCGATTCTTGAGTCAGGTCGGGTGCAAGGTGAGCTTGCCCCCGAAAAACGAATCCCTTGCTGAGCAGGTAAACTCAAGCAAGGAGAAGAACGATGACAAGCAAGGCAAAGCGGGCACAGTACACGCTCGAGTTCAAGCTGGAAGCGGTACGACTGGTCAAAGCCGGGCAAAGCATGGCAGCAGTGGCGGCGACACTGGGTGTGGTTGAACAGACGCTGTACAACTGGGTGAAGGCTGACCGGGAAGGCAAGCTGGCGGGCGCAGGCACGAAGCCTGTGAGCCCGGAACAGATGGAGCTGGCGCGGCTGCGTGCGGAGGTAGCGCGCCTGAAGATGGAGCGAGACATATTAAAAAAGTGCGCAGCGTACTTCGCGAAGGAATCGATGTGAAGTACGCGTTCATCGAGCACAATCGACGCCGCTGGCCAGTCTCGGTCCTATGCGAAGTGCTGGAAGTCAGTCCCAGCGGATATCATCAGCGCCGGCAACGCACCGCGCACGACAAGCCGCACCGTAGCCGCGTAAGCAACGATGCGCTGCTCGCGCAAGTCAAGGCGATTCACATGCAGGTCAAGGGCGAATACGGCTGGCCTCGCATGTGGAAGGAGTTGCTCACGCAAGGCGTGCGCGTGGGCAAAGAACGGGTTCGCAAACTGATGGCGCAGCATGGCATTCGAGCCCGCCACAAGCGCAAGTACATCGCGACGACGAACTCGAACCACGATTTGCCGGTGGCGCCGAATCTGTTGGAGCGCGACTTCACCGCTAACGCACCGAACCAGGTCTGGACGACCGACATCACGTACCTGGCGACAGCCGAAGGCTGGGTCTACCTCGCGGCCATCATCGACCTGTTCAGCAGGCAGGTGGTGGGCTGGTCGATGCAGCCGCACATGAAGGCTGAACTGGTCACGGACGCATTGCGAATGGCGTGGTTCCGGCGTCGCCCTGACGCCGGCGTAATCGTGCATAGCGACAGGGGCAGCCAGTATTGCAGCGGCCTGTTTCAGGACGCGTTGAAGGCCTACGGCATGCGTTCGTCGATGAGCCGACGTGGAAATTGTTGGGATAACTCGCCGACGGAAAGTCTATGGGGTTCGCTGAAGGTAGCACGCATGCACGGACGACACTTCCCCACCCGGCGGGCAGCAATGGATGAGGTGATTGACTGGCTGGGTTTTTACAACGCGCGCCGGTTACATTCAACGCTCGATTACGTCAGCCCCATGACATTCGAAAAGAACTGGTTCGCGGCTCATAGAGGCGAAGCCGCATAATTCACCCAGCTATGGGATTCGTCAAACGGGGGCAAGGTCAAGGATCCACGCTCAATCAATTCAGATTTGGTCGAACGCTTTCTCGATCGTTGCATAAATCGGCGCCAACGCCTCAGCTCGCAAACTGCGATACGCCACCTGCTCCAGGTTGTTTCTGGATCGTCGATCAGGCATCACGCAGAACCGCAGTGTTTGGACTCAGAGGTCCTGCGCGAATATGTTAGGTACCTACAGGACGTCCGTGGTTTGCGGATCAAGACGCGCGAGGGACTGATGCTCGGTAAGCGCACGGCGAACCCATCTTGAACGAAGCGGTATAGCACGTGAGGATAGTGTCCACCAGGATAGTGGACTGACCCCCAGAAGTTGGACGGTTAGATGGCTACGCCTGACCGAATTGAGTCCGATATTTTACGGGACTCATGCCCTGCAGTTTTAGCTTGATACGGTCATTGTTGTAGTACCGGATATAGTCCTTTATGCCGACCTCCAGCTCGTCAAGATTATCAAATTTGTTGAGGTAAAAGAACTCCGCTTTGAGGGTGCCGAAGAAGCTCTCCATGGCGGCATTGTCATAGCAGTTGCCCTTGCGCGACATGCTTTGTGTGATCGAACGGTTCTCAAGAAGGCGCCGGTACACCGCCATCTGATATTGCCAGCCCTGGTCGGAATGCAAGATTGGCTTGTCGCTCTGCTTGAGCCGCCCGAATGCGGAGGTGTCAGGAATTTTGTGTGCTGAGGTCGATTAAAAAATCTCAGCTCATGGCGGAGGTGAATCGCTCGCCGAACAGAATGGCGAACTGATTGACCGCTTGCCGCCAGGTGATAGGCGGCATCTTCCAATCCTTTTCGATGTTGCGCAAGGCCAGATACAGCAGTTTGCTGGCGGCTTCGTCGCTGGGGAAATGACCGCGGTTCTTGACGATCTTGCGCAACTGCATGTGCATGCTCTCAATCGCGTTGGTCGTATAAACGATTCGACGCACCTCGGGGGGATAGGCGAAGAAGGGAATCACCTGTTCCCATTGGCGTTGCCACATGGCCGCGACCGTGGGGAATTTCCTGCCCCATTCGCTTTGAGAGAAGGCTTGCAGCGCCGCCTCGGCGGCTTCGGCGGTAGCGGCCTGATAGACCGGCTTGAGCGCGGCAGCCAGCGGCTTACGGTCCTTCCAGCTCGCCAGATTCAGCGAGTTGCGGATCAGATGCACGATGCAGGTCTGAATCCGGGCGGCCGGATAGACCGCCTCGATCGCCTCCGGGAAGCCGCGCAGACCGTCAACCACCGCGATCAGAATGTCGTGCAGGCCACGATTCTTCAGTTCGTTGAAGACCTTCAGCCAGAACTTGGCTCCCTCGGTTTGCTCGATCCACAAACCCAGCACTTCCTTGCGGCCGTCGGCGCGAATGCCCAGCGCCAGGTACACCGCCTTGTTTTTGACCGTGCCTTCGTCGCGAATCTTCAGCCGCAGAGCGTCGAAATACACGATCGGATACATCGCCTCAAGCGGTCGTTGCTGCCATTGCTCGACTTCGGCCAGCACTTCATCGGTGACGGTGGAGATCAGGTCGGGCGACACTTGCAGGCCGTACAGCTCCAGCAAATGGCCCTGTATCTCGCGCACGCTCATGCCGCGCGCGTACATGCTGATGACGTGATCGTCGAAGCCCGGCAGCCGGCGCTGATATTTGCCCACCAGTTGCGGCTCGAACGTCGCCTGCCGGTCACGCGGAATGTCCAGATTCAGTTCGCCGTTGGGCGTGATGACCGTCTTGCGGCTCGTGCCGTTGCGGTGGTTGCCGGCCTTGCCTTGCCCGGGCTCGTTCTCCAGGTGATGCGTGAGCTCCGCCGCCAGCATGCGCTCAGCCAGTTGCTTCTTCAACTGCCCGGCCAGGCCCGATTCGCCGAGAACCGACTCGGCGTCCTTGTTCTGAATCTGCGCCAGCAATTGATCAATCAGCTCGTCGGGGAACAGCTTCGGCGCCTTCGGGTTCTTGCTCTTCTTGTTCACGGTTGCTTCGGTCATAGAACGTTGTTTCCGCTATCGTCTCATGACCTCGGCACACTAAATCTATGGTCACTCCCATTTTTGCAAGGCTGGTTTTTGATGTAGTGGATTGGCTTGCGTAAATCTATCCGGCGTCGTTGTGGAGATAGCTCTCCGCGCCACGATGAGAATCGCGCCTGGTGATCCTGAAAAAATCTTCGGCTTCGGAAGCCAATTTAGTGTTCAGGTTGTCCGCCAGGCCGGTGTGCCATTCACGTCATCAAATTTCAGCGATCGCAAAACCAGGTGGGTGCACTTCGGTAAAATATATGCGGAGTCCGATGCTCAGCTTGCCATCGAATTCGCTCCCGCATTGAACGTGGTGTGGCGCGTAGCGAGAGCCCAGGCCGTTCGTGCCAGCTTGTTGGCCAACGCACAGGCCACCACGTTGGAATGTCGGCGTGCAAGCATGGCGCGAGCCCATTCGGCCAGGCGGCCGGATTGCCGCTCAAGCCGTATCATGTAGGCTCTGGCGCACTGCACCAGTAGACGCCGAATGTTCTTGTCACCTCGCTTGCTGATGCCTAGCAGGTTAGCCCGGCCCCCTGTGCTGTACTGGCGAGGCACCAGTCCGATGGAGGCAGCAAAGTCCCGGCTGCAGGCGTACTGCTTGCCGTCGCCCATCTCGGCCGCGAGCATGCTGGCCGTGACAGGACCGACACCGGGAATAGACAGCAGGCGCTGACCGAGGTCGTCGTCAGCGAGCTGCCGGACCAATTCCCTGTCGATCTCACCGATCTGTTCGCTGAGGTACTTGAAGTGCGCATGTAGTCTCTCAAGGATCGAGATCAGGCGTGCAGGCAACGAATGCTCGGCAAGCACTGAGGGTAGACGGGCGATAACGGCGTGGCCAACCGGTAGGCTGATGCCGAATTCAAGTAGGAAACCGTGTATCTGGTTGGTCGTCTTCGTGCGGTCGCGGATCAGTGATTCGCGTACCCGATGTAATGCCGCTAGCGTTTGCTGTGATTCGGTCTTTGGCGTAACGAACCGCATGGACGGGCGCGATGCCGCCTCGCAGATCGCCTCGGCGTCCACGAAGTCGTTCTTGTTGCTCTTGACGAACGGCCGCACGAATTGCGGAGAGACGAGTTTGACCTGGTGCCCAAAACTGGTCAGTTTGCGTGCCAGGAAATGCGCACCAGCACAGGCTTCCATGACGACGGTGCACGCATGGAAGGTGGCAAAAAACTCGACGAGCTGCTTGCGGCTTGCCTTCTTGCGAAACACCGCTCGACCGAGCTGATCCTGACTGGGCGGCGACAATTGTCTTGGCCGGTCGTTGACGATTGTTTTGGCCGGTGGTGAGGAGTTGGAGGCGGCGTAGCCGCCGGAGACGACGAACCACCGGCGGCGCCAGGTCGACGGGGCTTTAGGATGGGCTGATCGAAGCTTAAATAAAAAGCGGTCAGCTCATGTCTGGAACCCGCATTACCGACCAACAGGTTCGTCTCTACATGAACAAGCGCAAACACCATCCGCAGGAAGTCGCGGCCGCCAAGACCGGCATCAGCGTGCGTACGGCACGCCGCATCGAGCGCGATGCCACGTTGCCCTCCCAGAAGCCACGCCAATCATGGCGGACCCGCCCTGATCCCTTCGTCGACGTATGGGACAGCGAAGTCGTACCGTTGCTGCGCAACGCGCCCAACCTGATGGGCATCACGATCTTGCGCAAGCTGCAGGATGATCACCCGGATCGATATCCCGATAGCATGCGTCGCACGCTGGAGCGACGTATTCGCCAGTGGCGGGCACTCGAAGGGCCTAGCCTGGAGGTGTTCTTCCCCCAGGAGCATCAGCCCGGCGTGCGCGGACTGTCGGACTTCACCGATATGAGCAAGCTGTGCGTGACGATCGGCGGCGCCCCGTTCGGCCACCGGCTGTATCACTTCGTACTGGCGTTCTCGCGCTGGGAGTATGCGAACGTTGTTGAGGGCGGCGAGAGTTTCGAGGCCCTCGCTGCGGGATTGCAGAACGCGCTATGGCAGGCGGGCGGCAGCCCGCACGAACATCGCTCTGACAGCCTGTCGGCCGCCTTCAAGAACTTGCAGGAGCAGGAGGACTTCACGACACGTTATGCGGCGTTACTCGACCATTACGGCATGGAGGGCACGCGCAATAACCGCGGCCTGGGCCACGAGTATGGTGTGGTAAAAAAAATGTCGCGGTGCCTCTTAATGACCCTGTATTGCCTGTCAGATTCACGCGCCCATGGCGACATAATTTCAGGCTGATACTGATATTCCACTGATCAACATTGGGGGAATATCATGTTTGAGACTCTCTTTACGCGTCCGCATGTTCTTGCTGCCCACACGCTCGCGCCCTGCGTGGAATCCAGGAAACGCTTCCTCGTACATTGTCAGGAACTGGGTTATCCGCCTAAGTCGATCCGCAAGATCGCGTGGGTCCTGCTGGTTTTTTCGCAGAGCATGGATCTGTCCCGCCCGCGGTTAATAACGCACGAGGAAATCGCGTTTGCGGTTGACCACCGGATTCGTCTCGTTCGAAGTGAGCGCACGAACGAGTCCCGCAGCTCGCGGCTTCTGTTCATCCATACCGCCACGGCCTGGCTGTGTTTTCTGGGGCGTCTGGAGGAACGGCATCCCACGAGAGAACCATTTGTTCGCTATGTCGAACACTACGTCGATTTCATGCGCGACCAGCGAGGACTCTCTCCTGCTACGATTTCAAACTGTCGTGATGAGATCGGTCATTTTCTGGCGATGGTCTGCCGCCCTGACAGGGCAATTGATGCTCTCACTATCCACGACGTCGACACCTACCTCGCGTACCAGGGCAACCATGGCTGGTCCAGAGTGTCATTGCACGCGCTTGCGAGCACGCTGCGCAATTTCTTCCGGTATGCAGAAGGACAAGGCTGGGCTACCAACGTTGCGTGCGGCATTGAAGCACCCGTAGTGTATAGGGAAGAGGGTTTGCCGCTCGGGCCAGATTGGGATGACGTGCAAAGATTCGTCGCCAGTTTTGTCGGCGACAGTGCGATCGATCTACGCAACCGTGCGATGATCATGCTGCTGGTTGTCTACGGACTGAGGCGCGGCGAGGTGGTACTGCTCCGTCTGGAGGACATAGACTGGTGCGGCGAGATCCTTCATGTCCATCGTCCCAAGCAGCGTTGCACACAGCAATATCCGCTGGTGGCAACAGTTGGGAATGCCATTCTGCGTTACCTGAAGGAGGCGCGTCCACGAAGCGCTCATCGTGAGCTGTTCCTGTCGGTTGAGGCGCCGATCCGACCGTTGTCACCTGCGCGCGTAAGCGACATTGTCCGATCGCGTCTCGCAGTGCTTGGCATCGACATCCCGCGGCGTGGCGCACATTGCCTGAGGCATGCCAATGCCCGGCACTTACTCGATGCTGGTTTTGCCCTGAAGGAGATCGGCGATCATCTCGGCCATCGCAGCGCTTCGTCGACGAGAACCTATGCGAAGGTTGACCTGAGCGGACTGAGGCGTGTGGCCGAAATCGATCTGGGGAGTTTGCTATGACGCTCTCCGAAGTTGTCGCCCAATACGTGCGCCACAAACGGGCATTGGGCATGCGCTTTGATTCCGAAGCGGCCACGCTTGCCTCATTCTGCCGCCGGGTTGATGGCAACATTGATGTGACGTCGGTCACGCTCAGGCAGGTACATGACTTCCTGACTGGCAACAGGCCGCTGACTAACCATTGGCGCAAGAGAAGGTCGGTACTTGACTGCCTGTTTCGTTTTGCCCTCTCGCGTGGGCATGTCTCGGCTTCTCCACTTTCTCCCTACAGTCCGGAATTGCCGCCACCGCTGATACCCTATATCTATTCGCAGCAGGAATTAAAGCGCCTGCTCGACGTGGCTCCGGCGGCATGCAGTCCATACGGTCTGCTGGATGCATATGTTTTGCGTGCACTCATTCTGATTCTGTATGGCGCTTGCCTGCGCCATGGCGAAGCCTTGCGGCTAACCATGCAGGACGTCAATCTCGACGAAGCCGTCCTGCACGTGCACGAGAGCAAATTCTATAAATCGAGGCTGGTTCCGCTAGGCGCAGATCTGAATAGTGCGATGCGAACCTATGCCCGGCAACGCAACCAGAGATTTGGGCAGGCACCGGCTGCGCCGTTCTTCTGTTTCCGCGATGGTCGCCCTGTGACCCAGAAAGCTGTGTGCAAGGCCTTTCAGCGACAGCGCGTCCTGGCACACATCCAACGCGAAGGCAGTGCGTCCTGCCAGCCGAGGCTGCATGATTTGCGGCACTCAGGCGCAGTGCACCGGCTAATCGCCTGGTATCGCGGTGGCGTGGAGTTGCAACTGTTGTTACCGCAACTGGCCACCTATCTCGGCCACATCGATCTCGCGAGCACCCAGCGCTACCTCACTCTGACGCCCGAGTTGCTGAATGAAGCTGGCACGCGCTTTGAAACTTACTTCCTTGAGGTGCATCATGAATAACTCATCCCTGCTGGGTCCGTGGATCCGGCGGTTCCTGATCGAGTATCTGGTGGGCGAACGTAACCTTGCCATCAATACGCAAAAAAGTTACCGCGACATGCTCATGCTGTTGCTTCCGTATCTGGCCGCCAAGGTCGACAAACGGATCGACCGCCTGAGCGTTGATGATCTCTCCGCGCAAATGGTCCGCCTGTTCCTGACGCACATGGAAGAACAGCGCCACTGTATGGTGAGCACGCGAAATCAGCGGCTCGGCGGCATCCATGCGCTGGCTCGTTTCATCGGCGAACATGCACCGGAATACATCGAATGGTGGGCACAGATTCATCTGATTCCCGTCAAGAGAACCAGTCGGCCGGAGATCAGCTACCTTAGCAGGCAGGAAATGGACGCCCTGCTCGCAGCCTCTGACATGAATACAGCACAGGGGCAGCGCGAACATGCGTTACTGCTCTTCATGTTTAATTCAGGAGCGCGTGCAAGCGAAGCCGCGCAGCTCAGGATTGGCGACATTGACTGGCACACGCGTTCGGCCAGCATCGTCGGCAAGGGGAACAAACATCGCCGCTGCCCGCTCTGGAAATCCACAATCGAGGCGTTGCGCTCACAGACTGAAGGCAGGGCCGCCGCCGAACCTGTGTTCCTCAACCGGTTCCACCAGACGATGACGCGCTCCGGCATTCATGCTCTGGTGAAGCGCTGCGCTATTCGTGCTGCAGCCAGCGCGCCGTCACTCGCCGGCAAGAATGTGCACCCACATGTGATCCGGCATACAACCGCTTCGCTACTACTGCAGGCCGGTGTCGACATCAATACGATACGCGGCTGGCTTGGGCACGTGTCTTTGGAGACGACCAACATCTATGCCGAGATCAACCTGGAAACAAAGGCGCGGGCGCTGGCGACATGCGAAGTGGAAGGCAATGCCGAAGTACAAAAACAATGGCGTGATCAGCCCGACCTGATGGCCTTCCTCCGCACCCTGTAGCCGAATAATATGTGCTGTTCGATTTCCGCAAAGACGCTGCCTTGGCCTCGTTGGTTATCGACCAGCACATTTTTTTTACCACACCATACTCCCAGCCTGCCGCCCGGTTACAGAAATCCGGCTCGAACAGGTAGTGACTGCACATCGCTTCGAAGCGCGCGTTGACTGCACGCTCCTTGCCGCGGCCGACCTTGTCCACGGCAGTCTTCATGTTGTCATAGATGCCGCGCCGGGGCACACCGCCGAATGCGGCGAATGCACGCGCGTGCGCGTCGAACAGCATCTCGTGACTCTGGGTTGGATAGGCGACGAGCCAGAACGCACGGCTGGCATTGAGTTTGACGTGGGCGACCTCCAGGCGCCGCCGCAGCCCGCCAATGAAGGCATATTCGCAGCTCCAGTCGAACTGGAAGGCTTCGCCGGGTTCGAAGGCGAGTGGCACGTAGGCCTTCCTGCGCGGGGCTTCGGCCTGCTCCTCGTGCCAGCGCCTTACGAACGCGCTGACGCGGCCGTAGCTGCCCGCGTAACCCTCGCCGCGGATCGCCTCGAACATGAACCGCGCGGTGCGCCGGTCGCGCTTCGGGCGATGACTGTCCGCCCGCAGCCAGCCCGTCAGTTGTGCGGCCCATTCGTCGACGACGCTCGGGCTGACGCGCTTTGGATACTTTGGCTCGACAGCATCGGTCTGCCGCAGCCAGCTGCGCACCGTGTTTCGGGACAGGCCCGTTCGCCTCGCAATCTCGCGCAGCGGGACCTTCTCGCGGAAATACATCCGCCTGATCTTGGCCAATATGCCCACCGTGATCACCTCTGTATCCCCTGCTCAAAAATTGAGCAGGATATTCAATCACGTGGGTCAAAATTCGATGAAAATTACGGCCCTCAGTGGGTCAGTTCTACATGGACATCAACACTGCCGGCAAGTACGTCGATGGAACACCGCTATACCGGATGGCAAACGCATTAGGGCGCGCCGACATCGAAGTCGGACGCGGCACGCTGGCAAACTGGATCATCCGGCCAGCTGAACTGCACTATAGCCGGCTCTACGAGGCCTTGCGCAAGACGCTGCTGTCGCAGTCGTTGATTCATGGTGACGAGACAACGGTGCAGGTACTCAAGGAGCCTGGCCGTGTTGCGCACAGCACATCGTATATGTGGGTCTACCGCAGTGCCGAAGATTGCGCGCAGCCGGTCGTGCTGTTCGACTACCAGCCGGGGCGCGGGCAGGAATATCCTCAAGCGTTTCTCGTCGGCTATGAAGGCCTGCTGATGACGGATGGATATGCCGCCTGGCGCACGCTCGAAGGCCCCACGCACTTCGGCTGCCTGGCTCACGCACGTCGAGCCTTCGTCGACGCGCTCAAGGGCATGAAGAAACCGGGCGGCCGTGCCGCGCAGGCGCTGGAATACTTCAAGGCGCTGTATCAGGTCGAGGCACTCGCCAAAGCCGATCTGCCCGAAGGCGAGACACGCGTTGACTGCACATACCGGTTGCGCCAGCAGCACAGCGTGCCACTACTCGAAGCGTTCAGAAAATGGCTGGACGAACAGGCGCCGCAGGTCCTGCCAGAAAGTCTGCTGGGCAAGGCGATCTCATACACGCGCAACCAGTGGACGTATCTCTGTCGCTACGTGAGCGACGGGCAGGCACCCATCGACAATAACGTCATCGAGCGAGACATCCGTCCATTCTGTACAGGCAGGGCTTCATGGATGTTCAGTGACACGGTTGCCGGCGCGAAGGCGAGCGCCATGATCTACAGCCTTATGCTGACCTGCAGGGCTTGCAAGGTTGAACCCTACGCCTACCTCGTGCACGTACTCACGCAATTGCCACAGCGCGCACAGGATGCCGACGTGACCGACCTCTTGCCCTTCAACTTCGCAAAGCTCACCGCCACCGTCACTCCTCGAGCTTGATCTGCCCGACGCATTGAGAGCACCTTGCTCACCGATGTGTTCTCGTCCGGCGCACCCACCTTCGCGCACGTTTCCAAACTCGGTGTGCTAGATCACGCGCTTACGGTCTTTGGTGCCGCGCGTCCTCATCACGCCTACCTGTTCGCCAATCGCCGCGCCACCCGCATGAAGGTGCTGGTCCATGACGGCGTCGGTATCTGGCTCGCGGCGAGGCCCTGAACAGGGGCCGCTTCGTGTGGCCGCAGGCCGGACTGGGCACCCAGCAGTCAATGACGCAGGAGCAACTCGCCGCCCTCGTGCTGGGGTTGCCCTGGTGTCACTGACCGGCGTTATGGAGCCATTCCGGGATCGGCGTATTGGCGCCACCTGATGATCGGCGGTAAGCGCCTCGTTTCGACCGTTGTTGAGTTAAACGTGTAGAGACGCGATAGTGGCTCCCACCATTTTGAAGTGGCGGGAATCATTTTGGCACCAGAAGAGAAGACCATCGTGGGCACCCGCAAGAGCCGCCCGAACCATAGTGACGAGTTTCGACACCAGCTGGCTGTGGCTGCATGCGAACCGGGCGTGTCTGTCTCGAAGCTTGCGCGTGAACATGGCATCAACGCGAACATGCTGTTCAGGTGGTGGCGCCGGTACCAGGCAGAGCGACAGGCCGAAACGACCAGGCTGATTCCGGTGACAGTGGTAAGTGATGTATCCACCGACATTGTGCCCGCGGCATCAGCCGAAGCGGCAGTGATGAAGTCGGGCGCGCCCACCGGAACGATCGAAGTGCGAATCGGTCGAGCGGTGATCAGGGTGGATGGTGTAGTCGACGCCGAAGCGTTGCGTACGGTACCACTTTCGTTTCGCAGTGGACGTTGCCGTTCGTCGTGCCTGCAGTCGTCGGAGCGGCATGCCGACCACGTCGCGTTCCTCCTTGGAATCGTGCCATGCAGGTACGGCGCAATGCAAGTGGAAGCCGAAATCCAAATGAGTCTGGAGCCGCATTCGCGCGGCGCTAGTACAAATGTATGTCGTGGATGCTCGTGGCTTTCGCGTCAGATCGAATGCGCTAATAAGTCCAAGAATTCTCGCACGTCTCGACTTTTCTCCAAAAGCGGATTTAACTTCTCCGGTCCGTGTTCCCACCAGCGAGAGCTAAGCAACCGCTCAATCAAGTCAATTTCGAAACGATAACGAAGAATGCGCTGTGGGTTACCCACAATAACTGCATAAGGGGGAACGTCCTTCGTCACGACTGCGCCTGCTCCGACAATTGCTCCGGTGTGTATCGTGACGCCGGAGAAATAGTCGCATTTGCACCGATCCAAACATCATTTCCGATAACAACATCTCCTTTCCAGCGGTTGGAAGGATTTATCTGGTGAAGCGTCGTACTTGTGGACAGCGAGAGCTTAGGATGCTCTCCTCCAAGTATGAACGTTGCGCCATGCGCAATCGAGCAGAAATTCCCAATCATAAATGTACACGGAGCGCCCCAATAGTAGACCGTTGGGCGGTTCACATGGCTATGATGTCCGACGGCTATTTTAATTTCTTGGACGGGGAAAAAGAAACTTTCATCAGTAGATGGCTCCTGTATTTCCGCGGCCACCTGCATGTTCGGACTTTTCTTTGAGAAGAACTTGGATAGTGCCGTCATTTATGCGCACCTACGAAAGTCAAGGCATTCCGGTTAAGCAGCGTTGTGTCGGCCGACCTGGCATTGTACGGCGTCACACTGCAAAAATTCGCCATACTACACCTGCTTGTACAGGCTCGGTGATGCCCGAAGATCATCGTCAGTGCCGATAGCGCGCACCGAAAACGCCGATCTAGGCACTCATCTTTCGAGGTCAATTTCGCACTTTGTCGGGTCGGCGTGTGACCCGGCTATGGCTCTTTCGGGGCATCATCCACTGTGCCAATTCGCCGAACCTCTGAGCAGCACGAGCGCGTCAATCTTTCTGAATGCGGACTGTCGGCTAGGAAATCGTCCAATCCCAAGCTGCGCAGCTTCCTGTCACACATCGCTTTCTTCTAATTGAGTTCGGCAGCTTTCCGGCTGCGAATCGAGCGAAGCGGGGACTGTGCAAACGACTCCCGCTGCCCTCCGCCACCGCACTCGCGGGGGATTGATTGGTTGATTGTTCCCAAAAGCCCTTAGTTCCGCAAAAAGGGTCCGTTTCCGCAGATTCTTCAGCGAGAGCCTCAGTTTGTCGCCGCGCCGGTTGCGTCGTCGCGCCTGCAGCCGTTGCCGATTTCACCAAGCAGCAGCTTGCCCGTCATCCAAACGCCTTCAGCTGCCCCCGCAAGACGGCAGCAGCGTTGCGACGTCAGGCTTGCAGGGCGACATCTACTGCGGAAGCTGATCGACAGGATCAGTTGCTCCTGATCTTTTGGATGAGCGGAACAAGTGCTTGCGCGGTATTGCGGGCCTTGATGGCATAGCCGTTTGCCGAAGGATGCACGCAGTCAGGCAGCAGCGTTTCCCAATAAGGATTGGTCTTGAACGTGTCGTACTGCGGGACCAACACGACATTGCGCTCAGCGGCGACCCTACGCATCACAACGACGTACGCATCGAGATTAGGTCGTTTGTTATGGCAAACCGGGTTTGGCTCCTCCAACACTGGAATTTTGCCGGCCGATAATGTTTCATTAATGAAGGTGTTGAGGTAGCCCTTGAACTGGTCCGTCGTTCCCGCCATCGAGTGATTCGAAACCACGATCTTTGCCTGAGCACGCTCCAGCAGGGTCGGATACGAGTGCGGATATTGCGGGTTCCCGCCTGCCAGCATCTCTGCAAGATCCGAGGACGGGACGCCCGCATTGATTCCGGTCACCGCTCCGGCGCCAAACCCATTTTTGTCGTTCAGCAGCGCTGACACAACAACCGGCTCATTGCCGGTAACGTTTTGGCAATTCGGGTTCGCGCAGGACATCACGTCAGATCCGTACATCGTACTGTCGCCCTCGAACAGAATTCCTACGGTTGCGACAGGCGGCGCAGATGTCGGAGGCATTGCTGTCTGATCCACCGGATCGGACGACCCGCCGCCTCCGCTAGATGCCATCACAAGCATTCCGGCCAAGGACGCGACAATTGCCTTCATGATTGCTCTCTTCATATTTTGACTCCGCAGGATTCTAGCAGTCGTGTAAACAGGTATGTAAGTGACTCATTTTATTCAGTCGATTATCGACATTTTCAGAAATGTCCAGACATTTCCAGGGATTTCCATGAATTTCCAGGCATTTTCCGACATTTTCCGACGTCTCAAGGCGGCCTGAATGTCTAACGCTATTGATCTGATCGAGCGCGCTGCGTCTACCGCGTGTTAAAGCAAACGGTTCTATCGCGTCATGCGCGCCCACAGGCTGATGCGCTGCCGCGGCGAAAGAGCAAGCAGCGCAAAAGAAAAGGGCAAGTGGTATGCGAGTGACAGGAATCCTATCCGCTGGCGGCACTGCTTAACGCAATGGGCTCGGCTCGCAGCACGTTCCATCGTTGACGCAAGGCGCAGGCGTCAGGTGTTCGGCGAGCGCAGATAAAGGCGAAGATAGGCGGTGTATGAACATCATCGCGGGCGCTGCGACTATCGACGTATTCCTGTGCGCTTCGGCAGGCTGGTCAAGTGATCAGTTCTGGGCGCGAAGGACCAATTCGAATTCTTTCAAATGAACGGGAGGGTTCGGATGAGTTGAAAACGTCGGCTGCAGCGTCACTCACGGCTGCAGTTGTCCGCGAACGCCAACTCGGCTATGGAGAGCTTCTTCGCGGTGCTATTGAAGTGCGAGTTCATCCAGCCGAACCGCTTCAAGTGCATCGCGCTATTTCGAATTGGTCTGCGACGCTAAGGCTACGCTGAAAAAGGTCAACGGCATTGGGCGTTCAATCGTTAGATGTGCATGAAACAACAGACCCTTGCGATGGCGGCCGATCAAGGCGCCGGATTTGAACAGTACCGTCGGCCAACCAAACGCGATGTGTTCCTTGAGACGATGGAGCAGATCGTGCCGTGGGCGCAATTGTGCGAGGTTGTCGAGCCGTACTATCCGAAGGGTCAAGGCGGTCGCCCGCCAGTGGGTCTGGAGCGCATGCTGCGCATGCACTTTGTGCAGCACTGGTTCAACCTGGCGGATGAGGCGTGCGAGGAGGCGCTGCTGGACAGCACCGCATTGCGGCGATTCGTCGGGATTGACCTGGGGCGCGAGCGGGTTCCCGATGGCACGACGCTGTTGAAGTTTCGCCGGCTGCTGGAGCGCAACAAGCTCGGCGAGCAGTTGTTCTCCAAGGTCGGCGAAGTACTGCAAGGGCATGGGCTGAAGGTTGGCACCGGCACGATCGTGGATGCCACCATCATCGGTGCGCCCAGTTCCACGAAGAATGCGGACAAGGCACGAGACCCCGAAATGCATCAGACGAGGAAGGGCCAGCAGTGGTACTTCGGCATGAAGCTGCACATCGGTGTGGATAGCCAGACGGGACTGGCACACAGCGCGGTAGTGACGGCGGCAAACGTGCATGACAAGCATCCGCTGCCGGCGCTACTGCACGGCGACGAGCGGCGTGTGTACGGCGACAGCGCCTATGCGAGCCAGAAGGAACTCATCGCCAGCAAGGCGCCGAAAGCGAAGGACTTCACCAACCAGCGTGTGCGCAATCGCAGTGGTGAAGTCGATGAAACCAGGCGCTCGAAAAACCGCAACAAGTCGAAGATTCGTGCCCGGGTCGAACACGTCTTTGCGGTGGTCAAGCGGCTGTGGGGCTTCGGCAAGGTGCGCTATCGCGGCCTCGCGAAGAACGCCACGCGTGCCTTTACTGCACTCGCGCTGGCCAACATCTACATGAGCCGCGCGCGGCTGATGGCACAGGTGCGTCCATAAGCAGCCGAAATGGGTCGAGAGCCCCGCTTGCCAGGCCCTTCAGGGCCGGGAAATCGAACCGGTCGCATCGCTGATCTCACATTCCGGAATTCAGCATCAAGCTGTCGGCGAAAACGGTGGCTTCTTCAGCGTAGCCCTAAATCAATTACTGCAACCACGAACGAATCCGGCTCGAACAAAAGGGCTAAGTCCCGTGCAATTTAGGAATTAATTCGTGGCCGTCCAGACTTTAACTGTCCATTTCGTAAGGTCAGTTCACGACCTTGGCGTTTCCATTTCTGGTCAATCCCGGTCTATACTCCGAGCCAGATCAAAGTTGAAGGGCCGGTAAAAATGTCCGCACCTGTAGTCTCAAACCCACTCCCGTGTGCTCTCGTAAAACCTCTGGAAGTCAGAAAATCCACTCCCACGATTACGAACATCCAGGCGTTGCGTGGTTTTGCTTCCCTCGTCGTGCTTCTCGGGCACGCGATCCTGGTTCGCGGCGGTATGGGGTTCGATCACCTGATGCCGTTGATGGGTCCCTACGCGTCCGCGGCTGTTGACGTGTTCTTCGTCATTTCGGGATTCATCATCGCGACCGTGGCGATGAAGGCGGCAGACGACTCAGTTTCGAGCCGCGGAACAATCGCCTGGAATTTTGCGGTCAAACGCTTCTCGCGGATCTTCCCGGTGTACTGGGTCGTGCTTGCGCTGACGGTAGCGCTCGGGTCTTACGTCGCCTACTCGCCGCCTTTTGTCGAGCGCAAGCCCCTATGGGAATTGATCTTCCTGACCACGCATATTAAGGCTACGCTGAAGAAGCCACCGTTTTCGCCGACAGCTTGATGCTGAATTCCGGAATGTGAGATCAGCGATGCGACCGGTTCGATTTCCCGGCCCTGAAGGGCCTGGCAAGCGGGGCTCTCGACCCATTTCGGCTGCTTATGGACGCACCTGTGCCATCAGCCGCGCGCGGCTCATGTAGATGTTGGCCAGCGCGAGTGCAGTAAAGGCACGCGTGGCGTTCTTCGCGAGGCCGCGATAGCGCACCTTGCCGAAGCCCCACAGCCGCTTGACCACCGCAAAGACGTGTTCGACCCGGGCACGAATCTTCGACTTGTTGCGGTTTTTCGAGCGCCTGGTTTCATCGACTTCACCACTGCGATTGCGCACACGCTGGTTGGTGAAGTCCTTCGCTTTCGGCGCCTTGCTGGCGATGAGTTCCTTCTGGCTCGCATAGGCGCTGTCGCCGTACACACGCCGCTCGTCGCCGTGCAGTAGCGCCGGCAGCGGATGCTTGTCATGCACGTTTGCCGCCGTCACTACCGCGCTGTGTGCCAGTCCCGTCTGGCTATCCACACCGATGTGCAGCTTCATGCCGAAGTACCACTGCTGGCCCTTCCTCGTCTGATGCATTTCGGGGTCTCGTGCCTTGTCCGCATTCTTCGTGGAACTGGGCGCACCGATGATGGTGGCATCCACGATCGTGCCGGTGCCAACCTTCAGCCCATGCCCTTGCAGTACTTCGCCGACCTTGGAGAACAACTGCTCGCCGAGCTTGTTGCGCTCCAGCAGCCGGCGAAACTTCAACAGCGTCGTGCCATCGGGAACCCGCTCGCGCCCCAGGTCAATCCCGACGAATCGCCGCAATGCGGTGCTGTCCAGCAGCGCCTCCTCGCACGCCTCATCCGCCAGGTTGAACCAGTGCTGCACAAAGTGCATGCGCAGCATGCGCTCCAGACCCACTGGCGGGCGACCGCCTTGACCCTTCGGATAGTACGGCTCGACAACCTCGCACAATTGCGCCCACGGCACGATCTGCTCCATCGTCTCAAGGAACACATCGCGTTTGGTTGGCCGACGGTACTGTTCAAATCCGGCGCCTTGATCGGCCGCCATCGCAAGGGTCTGTTGTTTCATGCACATCTAACGATTGAACGCCCAATGCCGTTGACCTTTTTCAGCGTAGCCTTAACTCGAACATCATGGCTGCATGGTCGCTGGCGTTCGAGGTTTATTTCTATGCCGTCGTGATGATCGCGCTGCTGATCTCACCGAAGCGCGTTCTGTGGGTGCTCTCGGGCTGGTCGGTCGTATCAGTCGTGCTTGTGCTTTACAACTACTACACAGGGGAGAGGTGGGGGAACATCTTCCAACTCACGTTCCTCGTCTTTGAGTTCATATTCGGGATGGTGATCGCGGTGCTGATTGACCGAAAGGTGTATCGCTACGCGACGAGCTGCGCGATCTTTGGTCTGACGGGCCTCCTGCTCGGCGTGGAAGCGATGCAGCTCAAGGGCTGGCCGGAACACGTGCACATGTGGGTGCACGCTGTGTATGTCGGAATCCCGAGCGCGTTCCTCGTTTATGGGATTGTCGCGCTGGAGATCGATAAGGGATGGCGTGTCGCGCCGTTCTGGACTCGCTTGGGGGACGCGTCGTATTCGCTCTACATCTGGCATCAGTTCCTGCTTTATACAATGCTCAAGATCTGCGAGAAGTTCGGCCTTTTCAACTTCGTCCCCGGCCCGATCATGCTCGCATTCTGGCTCGGTATCTGCTGGATCGTGGGTTTCTGGAGCTATCGACGCATCGAGATACCGGCTCAGAACGCGATCAATGGACGGCTGACGCGGCGCCGTCCGAAGTTAGCTTAAATACACATGGCGGTGTCGAACTCTGGTTCTTGCAGACCGACACGCCATGACTTCCATTCGATCGACCCCTTCGAATAGGATTCTCGTATTGGCGGGCCATCCCCTCCTTGCACGCTCTGCCTTTGATCTCAAGATTCAGGTAATCGAGGTGTGCACCCTTCAACTCCGCCGCCTTCACTGCGTGATTCCAGTAGATTCAGTTCGTTTTCGCTCGGATATTAGCAGAGGGCGGACGGTTGCTAAGAGCGGCGCTGCAAGCCATTGGTCGCCAAGGGCGCAAGGTGGTTTCTGAAGGCGTTTCGTCAGGCATCGAAAACTTCCCAAACCCCATCGAAAACTTCCCAAACCCGTCCGACAAGGAGCGGAGAAGTTTTTGCCGTTTATTGGTTCGATACAAGCACCGTACAGCCCAAGCGCTGGTGCCTTCTGTAATGCGAGGCGTCCATTGCGAAGACACGTCCATACTGTTCCGTGGACCCATGGGAACCGAGCGGTATGCGCTGCCGCACAACACCATGCGGTTCAGCACGATGGACCGCCGGGTTGGCACCTACTATCGCCGACAGCGGCATCGAACATGGTAGCGACTATGGCGCCTAGCTGCTGCCGCGCATCTCAAATCGAGAGACGGCCGAATACCACCTTGACGCTTTTGCCTGCCCGGGGCCGCAAACCCGGTGGATGTTTCGAGCCGAAGCTCGCAACCTTGGGTACCGGCTCACCAGCCAGCATGAGCGGAAAGGGATGGCATAATCATCCGAATTCGCAACTCAACGGGAGTACTTTCAATGACGCGTATGAACATCCTCATCAGTTCCAGTCGGCAGTGGAATCCCGGAGATGAGTTCATTCGCAAAGGTGTCGAGCGACTGCTGGGGGATATCTTGGGGCCAAACCACAACTGGCTGCTCTGGAATCGTAATCCCGACCTTTTCATGGACCGGTGGACCGACGGCCGAATGCGGACAGATTTTCTGACCAATTCCATGCGTGACCCGGCACTTGACGTTGTCGATCTGGTTGTCTTCGCCGGAACTCCGGAATGGTTTGGGCAGCCAGTCGAGCGAATTTACCGCAGCCTGCTGACGCAGCCGCGAGTTCCAGTGCTAGTGTTGGGCGCCGGCTCTGGCGCCGCTATGCCGCAACTCGCGCCGCATGAAGTTGAGGTCCTCGACCGCGGCAATGTGTTCATCTGTACGCGAAGCGTTGATCTCGCGGAATGTCTCAATGCCCAACTATCGACGCCAAAAGCGGTCCCGCTGCCGTGCCCCGCTTTCTACAGCGTCGGCGAGCCGGGTGTCCTGCCTGATCGCCACCGCGTCGGCGTCATTGTGCAAAGTTCCGGGACACCGAACCAAAACGTTGGAGAGGAGCTCGTCCAAACCCTGATTTCGGCCTTGCGCGCGGCACAAGGCAAAATCGATCTTGATATCGTGAGTCTCTATATCGACGAGCATATGCGGTTTTCGCGGTTGGGTCTGGAACATGCTTGCGTTTATAGCTACGAGCCAGATCATTTGCTTGCCCAGATTTCCGGTTATTCAACGATCATTTCAACTCGGTTGCACGGGGCTATTGCGGGGCTGTCTGCGGGCGTTCCATCGATTCTACTGGCAGAGGAAGGCAACTTCAGGCTACGTAGCACAGAAAAGCCGTTCGGAAATTTGCTCCCCATTCTGACCGTTCAGGAAGCGTTCCGCGTCGCGGCCGAAAGCTCGCCTGAAGAAACTCGCCGACAATCGACTGAAATTCTGTCATTCAAGAAAAGCGCGTACGAAAATCTGAGGGGTAAGTTGAGGGATTTTCTTGCCGATGCTATTCCTGGTCGGTTGTCTTAAGCGGCTCTGTTCGAAATGGGCAGGCTTGCGGCCTGCGGGTTGACCAGCGATTAGAAACAATGCAGAGCAGCATGGCTGCGATGTTAATCAGCCGCGTGAACGTCGCATCGCCGTACGAACTCGATTCGGATCGCTCGTTGCGTGGCAACTGCGTGGAAATGCACCGCGCCCACGAATCACCGATCGTTGCGCCCAAGCCGGTTCGAAGAGCTTCCCGCGCGTTTTACGCGCTTCGTCGTTTCACGCGTTTTGTCTAATAGAGGCATAAAAGCATTATGAGCATCCTGGAAGCGATTCCCGTTGTTGCTGAATTTTTTTCCTGCGAGGAGGCCGATCCTGATTCGTGGCGCTCGGGGCTCCATTCAGGCAACCTTGGTGACATCCTTTACTCGTTGCCAACGTGTCGGGCACTCGACATCAACCATCTTATCCTTAACGTATGCGCTGACCCGGCTTTTGGGGGGCGCGTGCTCAGCGAGCAGGCTACTAGAGCACTTGTACCGTTGCTGCTGGCTCAAGGGTTCATTCTGCGCGTGACGATCATCAAGTCGGGCGTTCCTTGGGAATATGCAAACCCACGCGATCTGGGTGTCGATTACGTCCTGGACTCGTTCCGGGCCACTTTTACAAATCCCTGGTTGCATCTGGTATATGCCCATGCTGTGCCATTCAACCTTATGGTAGATGGCGCGCGACCGTGGATTACGATAGACGGAGAGGCGCCGCAGCTAGGAATAAATCAACAACCCTATATTGTTGTAAGCCTGACAGGTCGCTATCGCCGGTACGATCACGCCTATTATGAGTATCTCTTCCGCGATGTACCTGCGGATCGGGTGTTCTTCGTTGGCGTTGGAAACGATCAGATTGAAAGAAGGAACATTGGCGGAACGGTATTTCAAACAACAGATTTTGCGGACTTGGCCAGACTTCTGGCGAACGCGGCCCTTTTCATTGGAAACCCATCGTTCACATATGCATTGGCCGAAGGGCTCAAGGTGAATCGACTTGTTGAGGTGCCTGAAGACAACAATGTCTATCCGCTGGATGGATCAGGCTCGCTGCTTCATATGTCCGCTCCGGAGAACGTGCGGGCGAAAATTTTCGAAGCGTTGCAATTGGAGGATTACCCACAAGTTGCATTTGAAAACGCAATACCGGGATATGTGCTTGCGAATATGCCGTATGTGCAACTGCTTTTTGATACCGGCTCGGGATTCAACGAAATTGAATCAATTGCTGCGCCGGTCGTTAAAGGCCGGCGCCAATATGTATTCAACAAGTTCCCGCAGGATGCGACCATCCGGACGCTGCGATTTGATCCACTTAACGATCATACCGTCGTGCGGATCAACCACATAAAATTGTCGAGCCAAGCGGGCGAGCAGACGCTCAACGCCGTTCCTTTAAATGCTACGCATGTCGATGCTTCGGAATTATATTTCGCACATATCGACCCGCAATTCCTGATCGACGTTCCGGAGCAGTTTCAAACCGGGATCAAAGAAATTATCGTCGACATGGAGATCATTGCTCTCGGGCCGGCGGAGGCCGCCAATAGATTATATGCTTGTCATTTCGAATCGCTGGCTGCGGCGCGTTGCCAATTGGCGACGGACCTGGGCGCAATATCGGCGAAGCACTCGCAATTGACGATTGAAAGAGACCAGTTGGCTACAGAGCGAGCTCATTTAATAACAGAACGAGAGGTGTTGGTGGTGGAGCGAGGCCAGTTATTGACCGAGCGAGGCGGGTGGGGAGTCGAGAAAAACCGGTTGCTAGTTGAACGGGACGAGATTTTGAGAAGCCGTTCGTGGCGCATAACAGCCCCCCTACGCTGGTTGGTCAGGCGGTTCATGACCTGATGGATGAGTTGTGACTTTGTTCCCGCCGGGTTGGGCAATGGTGCTGATGTTGGCTGGGGTGGGCATCGACGTGCGCTGGCAACGGCAACGATCCCCGATCCGCAAAAACTCTACCGGCACTTGCCCTGACCACAGCCACGCCGAATGTCGCTGCGGCACGATGCGGATCGAGGTCGGACGCAAGCTTGCGAAGTGCTGGTCAGGACTTGAGGACATCAACTCTGCAAAGTCATCGGTGTTTCTAATCAGTGGCGAAACTAGAAAACCGGCCGCTCCCATCGACGGAATGTATCGATATGACTCTGTCCGACCGTCCGCGAATGACAATTCGATGTGCACCTCGGGTGCCGCGAACAGTATGTTCACAACACGCCCCGCGAGCGAAGGTATCAGGTTGAGCCTCGCCCACACGGGAGCATTTTCGGCCGGAACCGCAATATTCTGGCCGGGCATAGTGTCTACGCGCTCAATGGGCTTAAGCGAAGCGGGTGCCGCGACTCGGCCTTTGCGAAGAATCGCGTAGTCGCCCAAACGCTCCTGGACCGAATAGGTGTTGATCAGTGTTAGCCAGCTTAGACCGTCTTCCAGTGCCGGCAACCGCTCGTCGATAGTAAGCGCTAGTTTTCGCGCACCTAGCTTCTGCGTTTAAGAGAGTTCACGATTGCGTCCGCACCCCCCCCTTCTGGGGAAATTACGGGCGGCATTGACAGCAGTTCGGCGTAGCGCTTCACGAGCGCGAGGCTCAGGAAGATGAACATCGAGAAGGCGAGCAGCCAGAAAGTCAGTTGCGCGTCGACCGCCGCGGTGCCGGCGATGATGCGCATCGTGTACAGCATGGCCAGCACCACCACGTCGACCATCACCTGGCGCTTCAGGAACGTGGAGTATGCGAGCGTCAATACGTAATAGCCGAACAGCGCCGCGGTGAATTGCCAGGGCAGGAATAGCCACGCCGTGACGAACGCGACCACCAGCAGGACAGGAAAGAGCGCGAGTCCCCATGTGAGGGGCAGTGCGCCGGACGCCAGCGGACGTTTGCGTTTGACCGGGCGGTGACGGTCGTCCTCGAGATCGAACAGGTCGTTAAGCACATAGACACTCGAGGCGCACAAGCCGAAGGTGAGAAGCGCCAACAGGGCAGCGAGCGTCAGTTCAGGCGACGACAACTTATGCGCGGCCAGCAGCGGCAAGAAGATCAAAAGATTCTTCAGCCACTGACGCAGGCGCAGCGATTTGGCCCAGGTCTTCGCGGCGGGAGGACACGATTCGATCACCCGCTCCACGTTGCCGATCTTACGGGCGGCGCGCTCCACGCCATTGGACGGATTCACCACGTACGCGCGGTCGGCGGATTCCCAGACCGCTATGTCGTCATGCGAATTGCCTACATAGTCGAAGCCTTTTTCGCCGTACTCGGCGACCAGCGTATCGCGCTTGTTGTGAGCGGACAGGTTGGTGCTGCAGTTCGTTGCGAACGTCCTGTCCAAAATGCCGAGATGGGCGGAGATGGCTTGCGCGTAACGTTCGTGGCTTGCCGTGACCAGCACCGGCGAGCGGCCGGCGTCGCGTTCACCCTTCAGCCATTGCAGGACAGTGGCGTCGTAGGGCAGCACGGCGACGTCCACGTTCGTCGCGTCGGCGAGGCGCGCTTTCAAACCCGGCCTGCCGCCGCGCGTGAGCCACAGCAGCGGCTCGTAAAAGCGTTGCGGGGCTGCCTTCAGATAGGCAAATCCGGACTCGATCAGGATGTCTGAGCGAATCAATGTGCCATCAAGGTCGACGACGAGTGGTCTACCGCGCATTCATTCTGCCCTGAGGGCGGTTGTCGGATTTATCGGACGGACGGCTGCCGCCTGTGGCGCTGAGCTGAAGACCTAAATTTCGTCCAGTTACTAACGGCCGGAGTTTGGCGACGTTACTTTACTATTCCGTGATAGCGCGCACAACCTTGCGGATAAGGTGCCTGATTCCGAGGAGGCCAGCCGGATCAAACCCTATTAAAGGGTTTGATGAAATGGCGCCGGGCGTAACAAAGGGAAAGATGGGTTGCCGAACAGCGAAAATTTGAGCAAACTGCGGGTCTGTTGCGTCCACGCAACGTCGACTTTTTCGAAGTGTCTACCGAAGTGCCCATTGAAGTGCCCACAATAAGGCACGCAGTTCCACATGAAAGAAACGCGAGCTCTGCATCCCTTATCCGACGGATTGTCCGTGTCGGTGGTGGTCTATCGCCCGGATACAGAACAGTTAGTGTCCACGCTCACGGGGCTCGCCGCCGCGTGCGATGCGCTGCACGCCAGCCGGCCCCGACTGCCAGTGACGTTGTATCTGGTCGACAACGGTGGTCTGCCCGACCTCCCGGCTGCGCTGGAGGAACTCCAGGCTCGGGGCATCGTTTGCACGATCATCGCGGGACAGGGCAATGTAGGCTACGGCAGGGGCCACAATCTGGCGATCGAGCACAGTGTCAGCCGTTATCACCTGGTGCTGAATCCCGACATCGATCTGGCAAGCGACGCGCTTCGCGAAGCGCTCGATTTTTTCGATGCACACCCCGAAGCGGGCCTTATCACGCCATGGATCGGTGACGAGCATGGCGAGCAGCAGTTCTTGTGCCGACGGTACCCCACGTTGCTCGATCTGTTTGTACGCGGCTTTTTGCCCTCGGGAATGCGTCGACTGTTTGTCCGCCGACTCGCCCGCTACGAGATGCGCGACCGGATCAATGCGCGCGACACAGTGTGGGATCCACCGATCGTCAGCGGCTGTTTCATGCTGTTTCGCATGACGGCCTTGAAGCAGCTGGCGGGCTTCGACGCCCGCTATTTCCTTTACTTCGAAGACTATGATCTGAGCCTTCGCGCGCATGACGTCACCCGCGTTGTCTACACGCCCGCGGTGCGCGTGTTGCATCACGGCGGCGGTGCAGCGCGCAAAGGCTCTGTGCATATCCGCATGTTCATGTCTTCGGCGTACAAGTTCTTTGACCGGTTCGGCTGGAAGTGGCTATGAGCCGGGTGCTCGTTACGGGAGCCAACGGCTTTGTCGGCCGCGCGCTGTGCCGCGCGTTGCGTGACTCCGGCAACACGGTCACCGGCCTTGTACGGCGGGAGATGCAGCGCGAACGCGGTGTGGACGAATGGGTCGACCCTAGCGTGAATTTCGCGGGCATCGACGCAGGTTGGCCTGCGACATTGCAAGTGGATTGCGTCGTGCAGCTGGCGGCGCGTGTGCATGTCATGCTCGAGGACGCCACCGATCCAGAGGCTGCTTTCCAGGCGACCAATGTCGAGGGCACGCTGCGTGTCGCGCGCGCCGCGTGGCGGCACGGCGTGCGGCGCTTTGTCTTCGTCAGCAGCATCAAGGCGATGACCGAAGCCGATTCGGGCCGCCCAGTGCGCGAAGACGATCCGCCGGCGCCGCAAGATCCGTACGGTCGCTCGAAACGCGCTGCCGAAGAAGCGCTGATCCGGCTGGGTGCGGAGACTGGCCTCGAGATCGTGATCGTGCGCCCGCCGCTGGTCTATGGTCCTGATGTGCGGGCTAATTTCCTGAGCCTGATGAGCGCCGTGTGGAAGGGCGTACCGCTGCCGCTCGGCGCGCTTCGCGCAAGACGCAGCCTCATCTACGTCGACAATCTCGCGGACGCTTTGGTGCATTGCGCGACCGATGCGCGCGCGGCCGAGCAGTGCTTTCACGTCGCGGACAACGACGCGTTGACGATCGCCGAACTGGCGCGCGCGCTTGGCCGCCACCTTGGCCGGCCGGCGCGCTTGCTGCCCGTGCCCGAGAGCTGGCTGCGCCTCGCCGGCCGCCTGACGGGGCGTACGGCGCAAGTAGACCGGCTCGTCGGCTCATTGCAGCTCGACACCAGCCGGATTCGCACGGTGCTGGGCTGGCAGGCGCCGCATTCCACCGAAGAAGGGCTGGCCGCGACAGCCCACTGGTACCGATCCACGCATTGAGGCACGCATGCTGATGTCCCCTTCCACGATGCCGGGCTGGACGACCGTGATCCTGATCGCGCTCGGCTCCGCTTGCGCCTGCGCGGCGATCCTGTGGACGCTGCTCAGGACCGGCCTCGCGTGGCGTCTGGCCACCGACATTCCCAACGACCGCTCGTTGCACACGCGGCCCACGCCGCGGGTGGGCGGCTGGGGCATCGTTCCGGTGGTGGTCGTCGCGACGCTGATCGTTGCGCCGCACCTCTGGCTTGCCGCGCTGTGCGCTGCGGTGCTGGCGGCGGTCTCGCAGATCGACGACCGGCGCGGACTGCCCGCGCGGGTCAGGTTCGCCGCGCACCTGGCCGCGGTGGCGATCTTCGTCTGGGCGCACCCCGCGCCTGCGCCGCTGTGGCTGCTGGCGACCTTGTCGTTTTTACTGCTCTGGCTGGTCAATCTTTACAATTTTATGGACGGTGCGGACGGCCTGGCCGGCGGCATGACGCTGTTCGGCTTCGCGGGCTACGCCGTTGGGGCCGCGCTCACCGCGCATCCATCACCAGAGCTCAGCTTGGCTTCGGCCGCCGTGGCAGGCGCTGCCGCGGGTTTTCTGCTCTTTAACTTCCACCCCGCGAAAATCTTCCTCGGCGACGCCGGATCGATTCCGCTCGGCTTTCTGGCGGGCGCTTTCGGCTATTGTGGCTGGAGCGACGGCGTCTGGCCGATCTGGTTTCCCGCACTGGTTTTTTCGCCGTTCATCGGCGACGCTTCCGTCACGCTGTTGCGACGGTTGTTGCGCGGCGAGAAAATCTGGCAGGCGCATCGCGAGCACTATTATCAACGCATGGTCCAGTACGGACTTGGGCATTCGAAGACAGCCATCCTATGGTATGCAGTAATGGCGGCTGGTATAGTACTTGCTGTCGTGTTGCTTGACTGGTCTTCGGCCCTTCAATGGTGTAGCGTGGGCGTATGGGTGATCGTGCTGGTATTGATTGGTATCGGAGTCGATTCACGCTGGCGTCGATTCCGGATAGCAGATTCCGAACAACCTGAGGTGTGACGCCGATGTTTCGACACAAAGCCTCATGGCTATCATTTAGCGCTTTCGCCTTCGACCTTTGCGCAGTCGCAGGCGCTTGGCTCGCGGCATACCTGATCCGCTTCAATGGTTACGTTCCGATTGAGTTCTGGTCCGGCGCCGTCCGAACCCTGCTCTGGGCCCTCCCTGTCTACGGTGTGATGTTCCGCATCTTCGGCCTATATCGGGGCATGTGGGTGTTTGCGAGCCTGCCGGACCTGATGCGCATCGCGAAAGCGGTGCTGGCCGGCGCTTTCGTGATGATGATGGTGGCGGTCATGGTCCAGCCGCACCCGATCATTCCGCGCTCCGTGCTGGTCGTCTCTCCGCTTCTGCTGTTCCTCGCCATGGGCGGCTCACGCGCGCTTTATCGCGCCTCCAAGGAGTTCTATCTATACGGCGGCCTGGTCGGGCAAGGCAAGCCGGTGGTGGTGCTCGGCGCGGGCAACGCGGGCGCGAGCCTGGCTCGTGAACTGTCGCGTTCGAGTGAATGGCGGCTGGTGGGGCTGCTCGACGACGATCCGGCCAAGCAGGGTCGCGAGATTTACGGCTACAAGGTGTGGGGGCCGATTAGCGACCTGCAGCGCTGGGCCACGGACATGAAGGTCGAGCACGCTATCATCGCGATCCCGTCGGCATCAGTGGATGCGCAGCGTCGCGTAGCGACCTTGTGCGTGCGCGCCGGTGTGCGGGCCATGGTGCTGCCCGCGCTGACCACGCTAACGCAAGGTGAAGCGTTCCTGTCGCGCGTGCGTCAGATCGATCTGGAAGACCTGCTGGGGCGCGAGCCGGTACGCATCGACATGCCGCACGTCGAAGCGCTGTTGAGCGGCCGCGTGGTGATGGTGACCGGCGCGGGCGGCTCGATCGGCTCGGAGTTGTGCCGGCAGATTCTGCGCTTCGAACCTGCTCAGTTGATCGCGTTCGATCTGTCCGAGTACGCGATGTACCGTCTCACGGAAGAGTTGCATGACCGTTTCCCGAAGCTCTCCGTGGTGCCGGTGATCGGCGACGTCAAAGATTCCTTGCTGCTCGACCAGGTGCTGTCGCGCTATACGCCGCACATTCTTTTTCACGCTGCGGCCTACAAGCACGTGCCGCTGATGGAAGAACTGAACGCGTGGCAGGCGGTGCGCAATAACGTGCTGGGCACGTACCGTGTCGCGCGCGCGGCGATTCGCCATGACGTGAAGCACTTCGTGCTGATCTCCACAGACAAAGCGGTGAATCCGACCAACGTCATGGGCGCGAGCAAGCGGCTCGCGGAAATGGCTTGCCAGGCTTTGCAGCAGACCAGCACGCGGACGCAGTTCGAGACTGTGCGATTCGGCAATGTGCTCGGCAGCGCGGGCAGCGTCATTCCCAAGTTTCAACAGCAGATCGCGAAGGGTGGGCCAGTCACGGTCACGCATCCTGAGATCACGCGCTTTTTCATGACGATTCCCGAAGCATCGCAACTCGTGCTGCAGGCGTCGAGCATGGGGCATGGCGGCGAGATCTTCATCCTCGATATGGGCGAGCCGGTCAAGATCGTCGATCTGGCGCGCGACTTGATCCGCCTGTATGGTTTCAGCGAGGAGCATATCCGCATCGTATTCACGGGCCTGCGTCCTGGCGAGAAACTCTACGAGGAACTTCTGGCCGACGACGAAGCGACCACGCGCACGCCGCATCCGAAACTGCGCATCGCGCAGGCGCGTGAAACGCCCGACAATCTTCTCGACGAACTGCTGCCGTGGCTGATGCAACATCGTGTGCCGAGCGACCAGGAAGTGCGCCGCGATCTGCGGCGCTGGGTGCCGGAGTATCAGCCGGCTGCCGCGCCGGCGTTGCATAGCGTGGCACCGGCCACGCGGGCTTCCTGAATGGCAAAGAAAAAAGTCATGGTGTTCGCCGGCACGAGGCCGGAAGCAATCAAGGTCATTTCGGTCATGTAGGCGCTGCGCGCAGCGCTCGAACATTTCGACACCTGCCTTCTCAGTCGGGCAACACTGTGAGATGCTGATGCGGGACTCGCCGACTTCGGCATGACACCCGGTGCGAGTGTCGACGTGATGTCTGTTCGGCGACTGCACCGGGGCCGAGCAGATAGTCTCCATTCTGAAGTCCATGTCTGTGTTTGACTAGGACGCGCCCGTCTGGACGCGGCTCGCCGCCATGTTTTGACGGCGGCGCGGCACAGCAAAACGCAGCACGAGCGATAGGCGACGCGCAAGTCGTCCGGCAGCCAGACCTCGGCGTCAATGCTGTGCACGAAATACCCACAGCTTCGCGAAGGCAAAGTTGACGAACATCCCGGCGATGGACCCTGCGCCTACGGCGATGAGTGGAGCGATCGGCACCTTCGGCAGGAACAGCAGGGCGACCACGTAGCTTCCGTAGTTGCATCCGCCGCCCACGGACATGGCGGCGAGATAGCGTAACCACTCACGCCAGAGCGAGCCGGTCCGCTTGACCTCGAAAGTCAGCCGACGGTTGATCTGCCAAGTCGTGAAGGCCGCGCAAAGAAACGAGACGACGCGACCGGCGTAAGCCCCAAGTCCGATCGCCAGTGCCACGTACAGCACGCCGGCGTCCACCAGAAAGCCGATAGCGCCGGCGATGGCGAACCTGAAAAATTGGGCACGCATGGACTAAGCTCGTTCCCGCTTGTGTGGCGCGGGGATGCCGAGGTACACCAGTCGCTTGACCTCAATTCGGCCACGCGTCACGGTGTCAAGAACAAGGCCGCAGATCAGCAGGATGGCGCCGAGCAACATCAGCGCCGTGCTGAGGAGCGCGGTGGGCAGGCGCGGTACGAGCCCGGTTTCCATGTAGGTTCTGAACACCGGAATGGACAGCAAGATAGATAGCAGTGCACAGATCGTGAAGCCGACCGTGAAGAACGCAAACGGCTTCTCGTTTTTCACCAGCTTGAAAATGGTCATCAGAATGCGGAAGCCGTCCTGATAGGTGTTCAGCTTGCTCTCGGAACCCTCCGGGCGCGAGATGTAGCGGGTGGGCAGTTCGGCCACGGGCATCCGCATGCCGAGCGCATGCACGGTCAATTCCGTTTCGGTCTCAAAGCCCGATGCATGTGCCGGAAACGACTTTGCGTAGCGGCGCGAAAAGACTCGGTAGCCCGACAGCATGTCCTTGAATGTGCGGCCGAAAATCGCCGCCACGCATTGCGTCAGCATCACATTGCCGAAGCGGTGGCCGAGACGATAAGCGGCCTGTTCGTCGGTGACGCGCGAGCCGACAACCATGTCCAGCCGCTCCTCGACCAGCTTGCCGACCAACGCGGGAGCGACGGACGCGTCGTACGTTGCATCTCCGTCGACCATCACGTACACATCGGCCTCCACGTCCGCGAACATGCGGCGCACGACGTTGCCCTTGCCTTGCAGTGGCACCTCGATGACTTCCGCGCCCGCTTCGCGCGCGACACGTGCCGTGTCGTCCGTCGAATTGTTGTCGAACGCGATGATGGATGCCTCAGGAAGCGCGCGTCGAAAATCGCGGATCACCGTGGCAATCGTCGCTGCCTCGTTGAAGCAGGGAATTACGATGGCGACGGTGCCTAGATTGAAGTCTTGCATTGGCAATTATGTCCTGGTTTGACGGTCGAAAGTGCAGCGTACTAATCTTCGCCGACTGCATAACCCGTTGCGGAAGTTGGGCGCATTGGCGAATGGCTCAATGGTAGCGCATACGAAAATTGGCTCTCTCCCGTCGCAACGCGAAGCGAAAGACACGCATTCGAGTGCTTTCTTAATGCCATTTGGCATTCCGCACCACCGTCCACCGCGGTGACTCGAAGCACACGATACTCATGTAGAGCCAGACATTTGTCCCGAGGCGAACATCACCACGAAACAGAACAGATGCAGCGTGTGCGGCGACGTCAACGACTTACGCCGCGTCAGTTCATGCGCGGTGCGCGCACCGCCCCCAAGCGCATCAGCCGCGTTTAGACGAGCATATGCAAATGCTCGCCCTGGGGAATGCCCGGCGACATGCCGCGAATGAATTTCTTCCGGTAGATCGAGAAGCAGGTCTCGAAGATCGGATATGTAAAGAGCAGCACCGGATACCACGCCGACCTTCCGATCGCACATGTCCGCTTAATCGGTAGTTCGGCGAGCATCGCGCGATTGAAGTATGCGCCGCCGTCGCCGAGAAAATCATGGCGACCGGTAGTTTAGATGAGCAAGCTCATCATCGCACCCATCAGGATCAGTGACGCGGACACTGTGCCACGGTCGTGCATCTAGCAACGCCATATACCCAAGCCCGTACCACCTATCCGCGTCACTGACGCATCGACCTGAGTGCAACGCACTCCATTCCTAAGTTAGTCGCCTGTTGGGCGCCCAATTCTCGCCTCGTAGCGGCGCTACTGACAGCCTGGCATGTCTCGTGGGGAAACTGAGTCTTCCACGACACGTAGTGAGGCTGGTTTCTTGACCAAAATGCAAATCCTGTACTGACTGAGAACAAATTAGTGCAGACATGGCGAACATCCAAATTTCCTTTCTGTCAACGGCAGACAAGCCAAGCCTGACTCACGCGATCCGGTATCAATGCGACGGCGGTGAGCAAGCTTCCCAGACGGGAAATCACTTGCACTTTATGTGCGGATTTCTTATCCCCTTCCTGTCGGCACACGCAGCCGAAAAACAAAAGCGCAAGAAGAATTGCTTGGCTCGACAGGCGTGCACCTGCGGTCAGGTAGCCTTGCCTCGGCCGAGGCCGGACCAAGGATCGTCAGGCGACAGTGCTTCCCTGAGCCGGGTGAACCAACTCTCTGATCTCTAAGATCCCGGAAAGCAAAGAGTGCAGTTCCGCACCAACCCGCGGCGCCCTTTTGATAGGGGAGAACGCCCTTTTCGCCAAAGACGACAGTGAAGATCCAAGTTAACTTCTCGGCTCTGACGGAAAACGCCAGACTCCCTCAGCGGCTCACGAACGAACTTACCGAACTCTTTCAGCGACACTTGTCGAAAGCGCATAGCAAAACCCGCGTTGCATCCCATGCGATATCAATCAAAACCCAGAAGTACCGCGTCCAAAGTCTCATTGCAGGGTTCCGCGAACTTCGCAAAGGCGGCTTCGCGATCCAGTCGCCATGGAATCTCGCAGAGAAACACATCGGTTAACTTGTGAACCTTTGGGTTAACGAAAAAGGAACAATCGCCCGGGACGGTCGAGAACAAGCTGACATATTGGCGCACGCTCGCCGCGTGGATGAAAAAGCACCAATTCGTAGGCACAGTAGACGACTACATCAAGCGTCCCGAAGGGTATCGTCGCTATTACGTTGCTCAGGAAGACAAGTCATGGTACGCGGCGAAGGTCGATCTCGATGATGTGATTGCACGGCTATGCCGACGCGACCGGTGGGTCGCGATCCAAGTGGAGCCTCAGGCAGCATTTGGCCTGCGTGCACAGGAAAGCATTCTGTTGCGTCCGTTGCAGTGTCTTCGCGTTTCGGGCCACCTTCACGTGATTGATGGCACCAAAGGCGGACGGTCGCGTGTCGTTCCAATCGATGCGGAGTAGCAATAGGAGGTGCTTATCCGTGCCGCCAGGCTCTCCAACCCCCGCACAGGGTCAATGATCCCGGAACCGTGGCCACTGAAGAAGTGGTACCGCCATTTCTACCACATCTTGCAAAAGGAGCGGATTACGCGCGGCGCCAAGGGCGTTACGGTTCATGGACTGCGCCACGCTTACCTGCAAAGGATGTATGAAGAGGTAACCGGCGTACCGACGCCGATCAAGCGGCCCGATCATCGCCCTGACCCTGTGCTCCACCAGGCGGCGATGCAACGGCTTGTTGAGGCGGCAGGACATAGCCTCGCGGCTAAGGCTACCGCATACGTTTCGACATTTGCCACCGTTGAACGTCTTTCCAGGCCCGTCGTTTCTCCCGAAGAGGCGATAGCGGCCGTTTTTGCCGCAAGCGGCAACAAGTCCGACGCAGCCAAAAGCCTCAACATTTCCAGGCAAGCCCTTTATCGAATCCTCTGGCGAAGTGCCCCAATCGGCCGGCAGCGCCGCTCGCGCGCGAGGGCTCGATCGTGTTGGGCGAAATACACCGCGGCTCTGATCACTGACTCATAAAGGAGACTATTGCCGATCTGTATTGAGTTGTTGACTTGGCTTCCTTGACACAGCCGGGGCATGACGGCGGCGGCCCGACCGCGTCATGGCCAGCGCCGCTACAGTGAGCGAGCGGCCAGCTAAATCGGATGTCTTCTGTGAATGACCGGAGCGGTTATTTCACGGATGCGGAGGGATGAGACCTTTTGCGGTCGAACTGGCGGGTGTGAAGTGTTAGACGGACGGTTTGATCCGCGGCGTGGACGCAACTGATCATGTCGGCCGCAACAATCATGTGAGCACATGCAGGTGCGCTGCTTGAGGCTATCCAATGCGTGTCCCTTCCGATAATTGCCGCGCTTTACTTCCTAGGGACCAAGGTCTGACGAAGCTCGGTACGGCTCGCGACGCACGTGAAGAAGCCGCGGTATTCTTCACAGAGACGCCAACGGGAAAGCCAGATCTCGGATGAATATAACCAACTGGTGTGCGCGCAAATCTCACGTGCGCCCACGTGCGCCACGGCCGATCTCTTCGGTGTTTCGTTGCGTGCGCTCTACTGGTGGCTAGCGCGCACAGCAAGCCAGGGCAGTTGGGACGGGATTGCCGGCTAGCAGGTCCTGCAAGGTGCAATGGTCAGTTACCGAAGACGTTGCCCGCCGTGCCCGGCAGGCGGTACGGGGCAGCTGCTCTGACCTCGAGAGCGGTGGTCGAACTGTGCCCATATCGGAACCTTGGCCCTCCGCTTGCTCCGTGCTCGACCCGAAGTTGCGGCGTGTCATCAGCCGATCGAAAGAACCCCGAGCCGACTCGCGTTGCAGCATTCAGTTACAGAAGCTGGGCGAAAGACGCCGAAAATCGCCCTCTTTATCTCAAAGTCGCCGTAACGCGTTATAGCCTGGAACGTTGTCCGTTAAACAATTCCCAGTTTCAAGCCTCGGTGCGTCCGGCTTAAATGAGATCGTTACCTCTCGGGACGGTAATCCCGCGTGATGATCACTGTGCGCTGTTGCTGGGCGGCTCCAACGGATGAAAGCTACCGTTGGATAGCGGCGTCAGCCTTCATCGCGTCGGCATCATCGAGCCTCCTGGGAATTCGTTGACCCGGCGCTGATCAATTGCGAAGCTTCCGTGCGAGGCTGCCGGTTCGGAAATCTTGCGAGCAACTTCGTCTGGCTCCCACGATTTGCCGCTCATTTATCTTCATGCCGCAATGGTCTGCTTGTCGGCAAGCCATCGTTGTAGCTTCGGACAACATACCTGGCAGGATTTCGCGCGTTCTTATCCGCCTGCCAGCGCTTTGCCTTGCCACCGTTCCCCCGATGCGCGCAGCAGCCGTCATGGCGCAGTGTGCCCGTTGCAGTCCAAAGCTCCAGGCATTGCAGCCGAATAGCGGGTATCTTCGTTGATGACCGGTCGCCTCAAGGAACCCGTCCGCTATCTCACACTTTTCGAGTTCGCCGGAATGGCAGTATTTCTCACCGGCTGTCTCATGCACGTCCTGATGGTCATGCGGGGCCGTCGCATGGTGAGTCGCTGCCGCCAGCATGCTGACGAGGAGCAGATTGCATCAGGCACGAACCTTTTCTCGGCAGCGGCTCTGCGCTACCGACGGATGACTGTCGCTCCACCCGCGTCGTTGAAAGGCCTGTCAACATCGTCACCATTGCTGAGTCTCGTCGCCGAATCGACTCTACGATAACCACTGTTGACACAGAGAGGGGTCGTAACCAAGGCCTCCGCCGAATGCGGACGCAAGGAGTCGCCCATGACCGAACGATTTCGCGCACGCGTGCATCATCCCGCGCGCGTATTTATGCCGGTTCAGGCAATCCTCGGATATCCGAATCGATACGCGAGAGAGCCCGCAGTGGCGGAACATCGCCAGAAGTTTGTCGATTTTTCGCGAAAGCTGCGTGCCGTGCTCGCTTCCCTACTTGGGGAGTGCTACTCCCTGCGCGAAGACCGGACCGTGTTGACGATAAGCGGGTTTGCGCGCCCGATGTTCAGGGCGACTGTGTCGTCTTGTCCGACTTTGGTGTGTTGTCATTACACATGTCCAATGGTCGGGGCGCGTGTCGCGGGGCCTGGATGCTGACAGATTGCACGTCGTGACGGAAACGGGAAAATCGGAGACGCATCCCTGTCCCCTTACATACGCCGCGCCCGCCGTTCACTTCCTGAGTTTACTGCCAGCCGAATTCCGGTGTCCGATTGAAACTATCGCAATTATCGACAACGAAATGAGCGAGGTCGGATTCGGCGTCACCTCACTGCTCAAGTTAAGTGAGTTCCATCGCTTCCTTCGCGTGAGGCGCGAGCGCGCCCGCGGGAAAATACCAGTATTTCGCGGCCTTCGTACAATGGGCGAACGCCTACGTACTGGTTGCCGACCAGTGACAGGCACCGGCCCGGCGCAACGCGGCTGCCGGCGCACGATTGAGAGAGAGAAGTGATGTCAGACCCGTTTTCAGGTATTTGCGGCAATTGCCGTTTCCTGATCGTGTAGTTGAGTGTGAAGACGGGTCGCCGCGGCTTGCGATGCAAGCGGCATCGGTTGGGCGAGCATGCCGGGTTCTGGTGCAGGAGAGCTGCCGTTGCGGTCGATCCGGCTGCGCTGATGCATGGCCGTGAACCGCGACTTGCATATGTCACGAGCGGCGCGCGCGACGCGGATTTGCGAAATTCGCGCGCTTGATCAGTCAATCCGTTTTTCGAAAATCGCTCTGTTTTGTCAAGCAAAACAAGGCGATGCAGTCAGTCCACCAGTGGCGCCTCAGGCTATAACACGTTTCACGCGGCGGTGCTTATCCGGGAGGCACACGCCCCAGGTCGAAGAAGCGCAGAGCCCACCAATCGTCGAAAACTGGGGAAAGCGGCGGTGTGGTGCGAGGGCGATATGCCTGCGGAGCGGCTAAGCGACGCGAGACGCTCGTCTCGGGCGAAAGGTAGCAACCTAGCGCCGTCAAAAAAATCTATTCGGCGGTTTCGGGATGAGGTCCAGACGCGTGATCCCTTCGCGTGACAGGCGGGCAGCGCCGTTCATCGCCGCCCGCAGGTCGTGCCTGCGCCCGGGACGCGCGTGAATGCGTGACGATTCTTTATAGCCGCTTATTGTCCTTTTTTTTCGAAAGCGATACGTTTTTGCACTCCATTCCGTCGTCATTCGCGCGCAGAGTCGCGTATCGTTAATACTGTGGCTGCGGAAGACTGCGGTACCAGGCCAAGTGTGAGATAGGACTATGACCCATAATGGACTGCTTCGACCAGTCAAAAAACGCAGTTGCTACCTTATTGCGTTTCTCTATGAAAAGGGACTCGCTGAGGGAAATTGGACGACGCAGGCGGGCGCGTTGAACGCGCTGGGCGTCAGTCGGGCGGAACTGTCGTTGGCGCTTAAGTTGGATGTATTGCCAGACGGGCTGATGGAGTTGTTCGAAAGGCCTGCTGAGATAACCCCTTATTCGGTGCGCGTTATACGCGAGGTTATAGCGCGAGATGGCCTTGAAATCGTGGGTCAGCGAATTGGGCAGCATGTTGCCGCTGGCAGCAAGTTTTCAGGCAGGGCGGTGCTTGCGATGGTAAAAGGACAAGTGTCCGCGTCGAAGCGAGCATTGCCCTG
Source organism: Burkholderia sp. WP9 (assembly GCF_900104795.1). Taxonomy (NCBI): domain Bacteria; kingdom Pseudomonadati; phylum Pseudomonadota; class Betaproteobacteria; order Burkholderiales; family Burkholderiaceae; genus Burkholderia; species Burkholderia sp. WP9. The sequence continues at coordinate 2,686,577 of NZ_FNTG01000001.1, read as the reverse complement.
GCCCCGCGAGTCTGAGAATCGAATCCTGAAAAGGACGCTAGACTTACCCAGGACCATCTCCGACCGATATCATCTCGGTGTTACCAGAGGGGAATGGACCAGTTACAGCGGTTGCTCCCGTGCGCTCAATATTTCCCGAAAGAACATACGCGACGCCGTGTACATCAAAGCGCTCAGGGACAGTCTACCGGCTCTTTTCAGCGAGACTGAACTGACTTTCGCCGTCGGAAGGAAACTCCTTGCGCTTGACAAAGAGTGGGGCAGAGAAGCGCTACTGCAGCGAGCGAGAGGTGTAAGGTCTGAAGTGAAAGGGGCCACCGCCGAAACCGTTCTTCGGGAGTTTAACGGCGAGAACGTCCAGCCATCAGACTTTTCTCGTGTGCGCATCAGGAAGGGCAGGGGAACAAAGCGACTCATTATTGAGTGCGACCACGCAGAATTCCTCTTCCGATACCGTCGCGAATTGGAGATCGCAATTCGCAGCGTTGTGAAGAAACTTACCGTGAGTCCCGGGGCTATCGAGTTGGCCCGCTTCCTGCACAATCATCCCGGCTTCAAGAAGGCGCAGAGTTCCCGCGTATCAAAAGCGCATTCCAGGCTTTGATCGCCCCTGGTCTCAAGGGTGCGACAGCGCGTGCGCGCAATCCGAATGCGGAATAGTTGACGACCTTTCCTCTGGCAGCTTTGTGCAGTCGAAGGTATGGCGTCTTCATTGGAGCTGTGTTCTCAAAACACCGCCCTGGCTGCGGTCTCCGCGTCGATCTGCCCCAATCCTGCCTGCTTCACAGGCGGCACATTCCTATCCTTCGTTGGGTCCACATTCACGCTGCCGCTCGTCACGGATTAAACGCTAACGGCTGCTGCCCCGTGGCAGATAACAAGGCTGATGAAGACCGCGCTTCAGTTGCTTCCTTTTACCGCAGCGTTGCCTTGACTTCCGACTGCACATGGCATGCTGAAGTTACTGAAACTTGTTCTACTCAGCGATGTGACTTATGCCAGCGGTCGGTCAATCGACCGTGCGAACTCGCCAACCTTCGAAGTCCACGACCTGATGGACAACCTCAGGATTGCAGCACCTGGAGACTTTGGTTCGCTACTTCATCGACGCGTGTGACCATGATCGCAGATGGAGGTGGAGTAGATCGTATCAGGCGGGCTGTTCTGCACAAATCGAACGTACGGCACACATTGTCCCACGCGCTTCAGTCAATACGTTTGCAATACTAATGAGACATGTATGGCATACACGCAGGCCGGAGGTGAACTTTTGGCCGACGCTCTGCAGTCAACGAAAGGAGAAAAATGGAACATGTTAAGGCCTTGCTTTCTCTCTCGGCACAGGATGCCTCAAATGACGCTTCCTGCTATCGAGATCTGATGAAAAATCCGAAAAAATTGGGTGGCAACCGCGATGGGTGGATCGCGCATCGACGTCGTTTGTGTTTGCCGTTAGCAAAACAGGTTGCGTCGACACTGAAGGCAATGTCTGACGGTGCATTCGTTGTACGCCGCGGAGTAGTACTGGAGCACGCACCGGGCACGCTCAATCCGGTGACCTGGGTAGATTGTCTTGCTGTCTCTCCCTTCGGAGTGTTCGTCATCGACCAGTACGATTGGATCGGAACTGTAAAGCGCTCGATGAACGAAAACGAACTTCTCGTGCGTGAAAACTCTGGCGTCGTCTGCGTTAAAACTTCTCCGTTGCGACGGGCAAAGCCGGCTCTGCGACACCTGCGGCCGATACTCGGCGAATACAGCTGTCCGGTTGGGTGCATCGCCGTATTTGCTGACCAGAATTGCGCGCTTGACCCCACGTTGCCGGAAACAATCCTGCAAGGTTCCGAGCTGCACCATTTTATGCGCACACGCTTGAACCGCTTCCGCGACAGTCACTTTCGACATCTCGACTCCAGGATGATCGCCGCACATTTGCAATGGCGCTGCGCGGACTGGGGGAACCGTTGATGCATGCACAGCGGTGCCAACAAAGCCAAATGGCGAGGGAAAACGCGTTGTGAGCGACAACCAGGGGCGCACCGGTATCGGAGGCCGTATCGTGAATCCGGCGGCGTTGATCGGCAGGTACGCTTTTCATCGGGCTACGCGTCTGCCGACGGGTGCGGATCCTAGCTAGCACAAGCACGCTCTCGACGACATCTGCTGTCTCGTTGCGCGGGGAAAGGCGCCCTCTTTTTCGCAGCTTTCCACCCGATGAATGACATGGAGGAGGCTATATTTCTTGCACACCCCGCGTTTTCTAACGCATCGACCCGGAACGAGCGGAACCCTTCCATGGGGCGTCGTCCTTGCTTCCTAAGCCTCCTATGCGAAGGTGCCTCTCGGCGCCCCCTTTTTTCTCCCCGCTGGGACCATTACTCATGATCTCGTAAGGGTCCGGAACGCGACAGCGTTCTCTATGGAGCAGCGTCTTTCTTGTGTTGTGAAGCGTCGTCGGCTGATCGGGTTTTCGGACCCGGTCATTAAACTAATTTTCATCATGGAGTGGTTCATGGAAATAGTCGTTGTTGAACTGTGCTACGAAGGAGGGACTGTTCTTACCGATCGCGTCCTGTTAGATCGCGAATCAGCTGAGGTAACTCTGCCGCCGCGTTTGTCATCTCTTATGGAAATTCTCGATCAATCCGATCAGCGTAAATCGTTCATGGCGGAATGCGGCAGCGTTCGATTCCCGGTGGAGCATGATCGGGAGGGCGGCTATTTCATTAACTTCGATGCCGCTTCCCGTAAGAAACGTTCTTCTGGTGTTGAGCGGCCGGTTTCGCCGACAGCCGGGCAGCGGAAACTTAACGGTCGTTTCGCACATACGCTCAGCGCGCTTGCGGTAGTTGGCGCATGCTTTGAAATGGTAACCGCCGACCGTTTGAACTGGGCATCCCTTCTTGAGCCCGTCATACTTCTTTTATTGGCGGTAGTATTGTTCATTGTCGGGCATCGGAGCTTTGGCGTCGATAGCCTTTAAGAATAGTCGTCCTCGTTGGGCTATCACGCGCTGATTGTCGCAGTTCCCCATAAGTTCAGTGTGTATGTTGTCGCCAAACAGATGGCTGTCAGTAGAGCCGCACTTCGGGTGCGGCTCATCCGCAGTAATGCCGCTAGATGGTTACTCGCGGCTGCGATGCGCCTGAGACTGGCATCCCCAGGTTCGCGGCTACGAAGCCCGTTATTCTGATGACGACACCTTTGACGTCCGCGATCCCGGCAGGCAATCGACGAGCTCGCCCATACTGTGCTTTTCCCCCGTGGCTGAACGCTCCGTTGCTCGAATTCATTTGGTGCGGGCGCGAAACATCAGGCAATCGCGGTCGCATGTGCACCAACTTAAGCTGATATCAGGATGCGAAGCATCATCGGGCGCAAGTGTGCTCATCTTCTCCGGGATCGGCTATTTTGCGCTCATCAGCTGATGACGGTGGTTGATTCTTCGTGTTTGTGACAGGCGGTACAGGCGCGGCTCGATGCTTCTGGCGCGCAATGTCCGGTCATGCAGTGGGGCAGCCCTCCGGCGGCAATGCCTCGCATGCCGCAGCGGTGCTTGTCCACATCGTGCACCATACTCACCGGGGTAAGAGGTAATGGATGAGGACAGAAGTGCAACACAAATGCCGTTAGCCTCCGGCATTCAGAAGGTTACATTAGGCTCGGAATTGATTTGAGCGACGACCAGCGAAGGGACTTAAAATTATCGTGCGTTTTTCAAGACAGGCGCGTTCGAAACCGAAGGAGATAAGCATGGCTGCGCGAATGTGGTCAGCAAAGGACAACCAGTCGTCAGGAAATTGTTGCGAAACAGGAGGGCTTGGCATGCGCGCCGGTTCTTTCGTATGCAAGCATTGCCAGGCCGCGGTTTTCATATTCGCCACCTCATACTCGAGAATTCTGAGGGAAGTCATATCGGGTTCGAGGATATTTCCGGCTTTCATCGAATGCAAAGCATGACAAACAGTGCGCATTCTCTATTTTCGAAAGCCTCGCTGTGAGGGGCACCCGCTCGCAAGGCTTGATCGAAATGATCAGTCGAGAAGTATATTGCTTTCGGCTCCTGGCAATCAACGGTAATCGAGGGACGACGCGAGCGGCATTGTCAGAAGCAGTCACGGAGCCTTCCGATGCGACTACCTGTCGGAGTTTTTCATTTTCAAGTAGTCCAAATCGATTGTTGTGAACCTACCTGAACACAGCCAGGCCCGTCATTAGATTACGGTCCGATTGCGGGGCTATCATACGTTAATAAGCCGGTCGAGGCTGGTCTTCAGCGGGGCGGCCGTTGATCTAGTGCGCGTCAAACCTCGCCCCTTCAGGGCGGGGAAAGATAGCGCGGACGGCATAGCCGTCCTTTGGAGTGCTCAGTGCGGCGTTCGCTGTTGCTCGATGTATTGACGGATCACTGCAATGGGAGCGCCTTCCCAGCTACCTTCGAAAAGGATGGTGACCAAAGCGCACCTCCTGACAATTTGCGCCGGATGCTCGGGTAGTTCTTCTTTCGGAGCATGCGGCTCGAAACGCCCCTCAGGCTGTTCACCAGCGCCGATACGGCGACCTTGGGTGGATAGTTCACCAGCAGGTTCACATGGTCGTGTTCGCCGTCGAACTCGACTAGCTCGGCCTCGACGGCGGTGGACACGCTCGCAAACACAACGCGCATATCGTCGAGGATATCTTTCGTGAAGACGCCACGCCTGTACTTGGTGACAAAGACCAAATGCACGTGTATCAAGAAACCGCAGTGGCGTCCGTGTCCTATGTCGTTACCAGTGTTCGTAGATCAAATTATATTCGCGACTATGGAACGACTCTAGTTCTTCAAATTCGAGGGCTCGATCAAATCTGAAGTGCAACACCTTCCTCGTGGAAGGTGCGTACGTGCAAAAAAGAAGAACGTACCAACGGCTTCAGCCTGAAAAGCGCATGACCGTTGCAAGTATGAAGCGGCAGGGTTCGAGTGTTCGGGCCATGGCCCGAACACTCGGGCGCGCACTATCAACTGTGAGCCGCGAGCTGACCAGAAACACGTGTGTTCTGCCGTGCGCTATGCGTCTGCGCCGGCACAGTCGCTCAGCGCGAGCCGGCGTGAGGCTACGCGCCCATGTTCCAAGCTGCACCCTCAAAGCGTGTCGTGGCGCGTCGTACTCACCCTGCTGGAATGGAAGTGGTTGCCCCAGCAGATCTCAGGTACCCTCAAGCGCATGTGGTCCAACGATCCGACCCAGCACGTCTCGCACGAGACCATCTACACCGCCATGTATGCCCAGCCACGCGGTGAACTGCGCCTCCAGCTGACAGCCTGTCTGCGCCACGGCCACAGCACGCGTATGTCACGCAAGCGTGGCACTGACTGGCGCGGCCAGATCCCCGACACGGTGAGCATCCATGTGCGCCCGCCTGAGGTCGGGGACCGGATGATGCCCGGTCACTGGGAAGGCGACTTCATCAAGGGCGCCGGCAACCAGTCTTCCGTCGACGTGCTGGTTGAGCGCACAAGTCGCCTGGTGCTGCTGGTGAATATGGAAGACGCCACCGCCGCCTCGGCACTGGCGGGCTTCACTGCCAAACTGAATTCGATCGCCGCCCCACTGCGCCAGAGCTTAACCTACGACCAGGGTAGGAAATGACCCGGCATCAGGTGCTTAGCGCCGCCACCGGCGTGTGCGTGTACTTCTGCGATCCCCACAGTCCATGGCAACGCTGTACCTGCGAGAACACCAACGGGCTGCTGCGGCAGTATCTGCCGAAGGGCACTTCACCTCTCGATCTACAGTCAGGACGAACTCGATGCCATCGCCGACAGCCCCAACTGCCGCCCTCGCGCTACCCATGCATTTGATTCGCCATTCGAGGTCTTCGAACGTATGCTTGCAACCGCTGCGATAATCTCAGCTTCCATTCATTACCCGCTGTTGCGCTTCACCTTTGAGACCGCCGTCAAATACAAAGCGTTTTTGCGAACCGATACTTACCATTCTCATCATTGGCAAGCCGATGACGTTTGACGCGAACACTGAGTCCAGTTAGCTGGTTGTGGAGGAAACCGGATTCCAGCAGCACCATCCTGATGCAGGTGATTTCCAGGAGAAGCAGCTCAACATCAACGCATTGCTTCGAGCGCGCTTCGACAAAGCCTGCAAGCAAGGCCACATCAAGGTCCTGCAGCCGGAATGGATACGACGGGTACGGAGCAATGGACTGTTCAAATTGGAGCCAGACCTTGGCCATGATGGCGCGCATCATGTCGTTGCATCCGATCTTGTCGGCGCAACGCTTGACCTGCTCCAAGAGCGAGGAATCGGACATGGACGTCTCTCAAGTGGAAGGATGCTGCTCCATTAACGCGTCGTCTGCCGGACATGCCAAATCGTGCGCCCCATTGGGTTGGCCGATAGGATAGCCGCTTAGCGCGCCATGTCGGCGTTTTGCCAGAAGGCGCGCTGTCGCCCGCGGTAGTTTGCTCGGTGGGCGGCGACGATCGGCTTCGATATTGTGCAGCGATATATGCCCCTCGAACCTCTCCCGGATCGGCTGGCAGTAGTGTCCAAGAATCATCTGGATGCGGGTAGGGCCGTGTCCAAGCGATTCGCTGAGTTCCACCAAAACCTCGTAGGGGGCCATTTCCGCCTCCAGCATTTCGACTGCATTCTTGAGCGCATACGTGTAACGAAGTGAATGAAAGCTGATTGGCCCGACCATACCAGCCCGGCGGAGCAGTGCTTTGAGTCGATTCATTGCTGATCTGAGCGTCTTGCCGTTGCCAGTAATCAATTCGAGATTGTATTCGCGAGCGTACGCGAGCGCGGAACGGATTGCTTCGATCGTCTGCGGGCGCTCGCTCTCGATGATCCGCACTTGCCTCGGCCTTGCGTTTTTCGAGCCACGCATCAGCGGAAGCGTGGAATCGCCGCGCACGAGTGCGTCAAGCCACATTCCGAGATCGCGTGCACACATCAGCGCCTCCTTGCGTCGAAGGCCGAGATGCAGTGCGAGCGATATCATGTGCATGAGCCCTTGGTCTATCCCTTTCGCTCTGCCGATCAACTCGTCAATTTCAGTCGGGTTCAGGGCCCGCTTTGTCCCTTTCCTTACTCGTCGAACGAGTTGAAGTTCCTTGTTGTTGCACACCTCGTCAATGTTCCGGCCGGCAAGGCGTGATGTGACACGAACAGCCGAAAATATGTTCGCAAGGGTGCCCGCGGTTTTGCCCTGCGCCATGCAGTATTGGGCATAGGCATGAATCACCCATTCCGGAATTTCACTGACCGATGCGCGTAGTTCCCCTAGCTGCCTGGCAAAGCGCAAAAGGCCTGTTGTATCGAACCGCCTGTTCTGCTGAGTTGCAAAGCTGCCTCCTGCTTTTTTGCTGCTTACTGCGGAATTGTGTATGGCCTTTGACATCATGCTCATGAGCTAGCTCCCGGCTGTGACCCGCATGTCAACTCATGTTCGCCCGCGGGGGGAGGCAAACACGGCCCCAGTCACGATGAGCTCGTGACAGATCCGGAATACGTTCGGATGTCTGCAATGACGGGCTTGGCCGGGGCGGGGCGAGCGCGTACGTAAGCAATTGAATTCGGGGAGAGGGCCGGGTAATGCGTTGAGCTGTGGGATCCGGTTACGGATAGGTCCTTGGTGAAAGCAGGTTCTGGATGGAAAGTGGAAGCCCGCGAAGAGGAATTGCGTCAATGCGGGAGCGGTGAGTGGCGGGTGTCTGACAAAGACACTCCTTCTGCACCCGTCATGGGAGCAGACGCCGCGATTGGAGCGCTTGCGGCCTTCATCCGGAGATGAGTGAATCGCAAGGTTTGTCTTGATGGATACAGCGCTGTATATCGCAAGGAGAAGATGCTTCCTCGACATCGGGATGACATTGGCGGCATGGCCGCGTCACGAACACCGCTCGTATCTGTGGCGTAGGCGTCAGGGAGCGAATCCCTGGTACGTTGAAAAGACTCGCCTGTACGGAACTTCCGTTGGCGAGCGATCACTTACCGCACAGGCGGTAACTGGTCGCGACGCGACACCGACTGCGCGTGCTGGCCTGAAAGAGTGAGAGAGGCACCACGCGAATGACGCTGTGGGAACTTCTTGCTTTGGAAAAGGCTCTGGCTCGATTGAGCCGTGCACGCCCGATTCATGTTGATGCTGCTAACACGAACTTGGCAAAGTGCTTTGCTTCGCCGTGAGGCTGAGCAATGCTTGTATAGAAATTGGGCTAAAACCCCCCCAACCCCCAGCAAGGGGGGTAATGGTCGATGCTCGTGACGTGAGCGAACGGTACTGCAATCATTAGAACATAGCTGCAAAGATAGCAAAAGGGGGGTGTCGCTTTCGCACAAAAAGCAGGTCGCCGCAGCATGGGCAACGTCCTCGAGTGGCCCACGACGCAACACTATGTGGTGACCTTCGATCGCACACCAGTCCACGGTCGGCGATTACGTTCGGCCCGCATCCTGGCGCGCTTCCTTGCCTGACCAACGGGTTGGCGGCGTACGTCACTGCGAATGGGGGACGAGAGAGATTCTGTTGTCTGGCCAACGCAGATTTGAGCAATCGTTGAGCGAATCGTAGTCAGTCGGTGACAGCCGCATTGTCTCAGCGCGGTACATCAGTGGGGAGTAAGGTGGCCGCCACGATCGACGCAAACAGCGTGGCCGCGTCCGCGAAGTGCTCCAACGAGAAATTGGCCGATCCGCGCAGTGCTCTGAAAAGTCGTCCTTTCCTCGCGGCCTGAAGGCTGAATATCGCGGGCTACGTGAGCGTCAGTGTGTTCGCGCTCAGATGGGGGGCCGTCTGGAATACGGTAATTCGCGTGTCGGCCGGTAGGTCGTCGGCGCATGCGGCCGTGCGAAATCCCGGTCACCGATGCTATGGCCGCAATGTGGGCAGTGCAGTTCTCTCCGGTGCAACGCGACGGCGCGTGGTTGCGGTTCCCTCTGGGACGAAGCTGCGACCGATGAACGTCGCGCAATGAGCTGCCTCCTCTGCCGGCGCGCACCACGGTCCATCATCCAGCCCATGCCTACAAACATTACATTGAGTCCAAGTAACGGCCATGCGATGTCCATGCTGGCTCCCCGCTGTTTCGGTGTGTCGAGCATAGCATGGGTACCGTGAGCCGCCGGCTTGCCAGTTTTGACGGCGTGGGGGTATATTCACGCCTGCGTCCACAACGCATCGATCTTGCACTGCCATAGCCGTCCGTATTTTGCGATCGGCCTGTCGGCAAGGCCGTTCGCCCGTACGCCTCTGGTTGGCTCTCTGGACACTGTACGCGCTCCTTGGCACTGTGAGTTTTAGTGCCTGTCTTTCGGCTGTCCCTCCTCCTTCCTTTTTTTCTTCTTTGCGAACTTCTGACGGCCATCCCAGTCCAGGCGGCGTGTAGCGTCGGCCGTTCCAACTTCACCTCTGACTGCGTCTCGATGGCATCTAGCCATCGTCTGCACACTTCCTTGCCCGTGGCGCGCGCGGCCCGATAAACAGCGCACTCAAACGGCAGCGCGCTCGCCGCGCCGCTGAACGCCGGTCGGTGCCGGTGTGGCATCGACCAAGTCACGGAATCAATACAAGGAAAACAAACATGTGCATTCTTTACGAATACCGGTACGTGATTGCCTGCAGCAGTCTGCTGCATGAATTCAGGCGGGAATTCCGCAGGCTTGCCCGGGGCCGTGTCACGTCGACGTATGATTGGCGCACTCGGGCCAAGGATCCTGTGCCGGCTGAAACCCAATGCCGGCGGGTGGCGGAGGTATTGGCGGGTTTTGAGGCGCTGCGTGCCAGCGGGTATGCTTTACAAACACCGTGGAACTTCGGCAGCAAGCATTTGAGGGTCCTCATCAATCGCTGGTCCACGCAGCGGCTGACATCTGAAGAGGCGGCCGAGAGGCTCGAGCATTGGCGACAGTTTTTGCAATGGATCCGAAAGCGCCAGCTCATCGCTTTACTGAGTGCGCCTCTCACCGTGGGTGCGTCGAGTGTCGAGAGTAGACATGTCCAATGCTCGCATGCGGCAGCCTACTCGCGACCAGACATACCGATGCTCACAAGCGATAAGGCCATGGAGGCCCTCACGGAACACCGTGGCGACCTGCGCAAGGCGGCCCGCGCGCTGGGGACAACCACGCATTCTGTCTGTGAGGCCCTGAACGATGGTCAGCCACGAGAAAAGCGGCTTCCTCCCGGGCTCACGATCCTGACCTGATGCTTGACTTCCCGTAGCGCTCGACACGCTGGTTTCACCTACATAAACAAAGGAGAAGCCAGCATGCTGATTCACACTATCTTCGGGCTTGCGAGTGCATTGCTGTATGCGTATCTGAGCTTTAACGATAAACGGTCGGCTAAAGAGGAAGTTCGAGAAGCGCGGGCGGCCTCTGCCCGAGGGCGGGGGGGAGAAGGAGAGAGGGAGGTGTCAGCCGAGCTGCGCTGGCACCTCACGCGTTTGTGCGGCGAAAACTGGGAAGTATTGGATGGTCTCGTTCTGATTCATGCGCCGGGGAGCACCTTTCCGACTGCTGAAATCGATCATCTGGCGATTACGCCGTTCGGAGTCTTCGTGGTCGAAACAAAGCATTGGGCTGGTGTGGTCACACACGGTGAGACCGATGACACGTTGACGCTCACGACGGTTGACGGACAGCGGTGTGTGCGTACCTCGCCAATGAAGCAGAATGCGGCGAAGGTGCGGTTTTTGCGCAAACTGCTTCCGCCGCGGCTGTGGATCGTCGAAGGGCTCGGTGTCTTTTCGCATGACGCGGCAATGGTGGCACCCACGCTTCCAACGGCGCTGCTTGAGCGTAGTGAACTTTACCGGCACCTGCGGGTGCGACAGCAGCAGTTTGCGCGCACGGGGACAGGGCGCCTGCCCGTTCGCAAGATAGTTGACGCGATCTTGCAGCATGCAGACACGCGCCCGAGGCTCTCGTTGAACACCGACAACGAATCCAGGAGGGCCGCTCGCGCGGCCAAGGCTAGTCCTGACCTAACACTGCTGACACGAGGAGGGGTGAACTGTGCTCACCGTCTCCTCTTCCTGACCACCATCCACCGTGGTGACTTGAACCGCACGATACTCACGTAGAGCCAGACATACGTCGCGGCGAACACTACCACGAAGCAGAACAGATGCAGCGTATGCCGCCAGAACAGCGTGGCCGGCACGACCGCGATCAGACACAGCAGCCACAGGTACGGCGACGTCAGCGAGTTACGCCGCGTCAACTCGCGCGCGGTCCTCGCGCCCACTGCCCAGCGCATCAGCCGCTTATACACCAGCATGTGCAGATGCACGCCGTCGGGGATGCCGGGCGACATGCCGCGAATGAACTTCTTCCGGTAGATCGAGAAACAGGTCTCGAAGATCGGATACATGAACAACAGCACGGGGTACCAGGCCGACACGTCGCGATTGCGCATCACCAGCATGATCGACAGTTCGGCCAGCATGAAGCCGATGAAATAGGCGCCGCCGTCGCCGAGAAAGATCAGCCCCGCCGGGAAATTCCAGATGAAGAAGCCGAGCACCGCACCCATCATCATGAACGACGCGGACAGCACGATCGGATCGGACACCTGGAACGCCACGTAGGCGAGCGAGGCGAACATCATGAACGCGACCATCGAGGCGAGGCCATTGAAGCCGTCGATGATATTGATTGCATTGGCGAGGGCGGCAACCGCCAGCACCGTCACCGCGCAGGAGATCACCGCATACGAGAGCAGGAAGTCGAGCGGCGGCACGCTGATGCGCGTCACGGCGATATTCAGGAGGAAATAGGCGAGCGCGGCCGCCGCCATCGTGCAGACGAGCCTCGCGAGCGGCGACACGCGCTTGGTCAGATCTTCGACCAGCCCCGAGCCGAAGGCCGGCATGCCGCACGCAATCAGCCCGAGAATGCCACCTGACACGGCCGGGTAGGCGTGATGCAACTGCACGGCGGAGACGATCAGCCCGAGCAGAATCCCGGTCCCGCCGATGCGCGGCACTGGGCGCGCATGGAATTTCTGCACGCCGGCCAGATCGGTGTCGGTGGAGAATTTTTCATGCAGATGCGCATAGCGCACGATCAACAGCGTGATCAGCAGAGAAACGAGAAAGCCGAGCGCAAAACTAAGCATGAAAGTGGGCCTGAGCGAAGACGCCGAATTATACAAACGAAACGCCCGCTGCCTTGAAAAGCGGCGGCTCGGCACAATTGCGCGACGATCCCAGATAGTGAGGCGCAAACTGCCCGCAAACGCCCGCCAGTCATGGATTTCACCTATCTAGCGGGGGCTGCAGGAGGTCGTTAACCTGGATGCGGCGAAGTGTCATTCACGCGTAAAAAAACAGCGCATGCACCTGCCAACCTGTTTTTCGCCGCCGATCGCAAGACGTTCCGGAGACCCAATGCTTAATAACATCACAATTCGTGGCGGCCTGACGCTGGTGATCAGCGTATTTGTCGCTTTCCTGCTGACAGTGATCGGTGTCGGCTACGGCGCGCTCAAACTCGCCAACAGCAGCCTCGACGACACGCAGCGCAGCGCGGCCGCGCTGTCTCATCTGAAGGCCAGTTCCGAAAAGCTGTTGCGAGTCCAGCTTGCGCTGGGTTCTTATCAGACGCTCTTTAGTGTCGGCAAGCAGACTGATGAACTGTTGCCGGCCGCGCACAAGGTGCTGGTCGAATCGAACAAGGACTTCCGCACCTACATGTCCAGTCCGTTTGCCAACGACAACGAACGGAAGCTCGCGCAGAGCGTGGAGCAGGCGCGCAGCGCGCTGGTCGATAAGGCGATCGAGCCCGAGTTCAAGGCGCTGGCCGACTTCGACTTCAATACCTTCCGCAACATTCAGGGCGAGACGGCGAACGGCTTTTACGCCGCCTATTCGAAAGCGATCGACGCGCTCGAGCGTTCCCAGGTAGACAGCGAGCATCAGCAAGCTGAAACGGCGGCGCAGCGGTTCCAGATCGCGACGCTGCTGTTCGCCGCGATCGGCGCAATCGCGATCGTGATCGGCGTGGCGGCGCGCATCGGTTTGTCAGCGGCGCTGATCAAGCCGGTCAACGCGACTGTCAAGCACTTCGAACGTATCGCGGCCGGCGATCTGACGGTTGCCATCAAGGTCAAATCGCGCAACGAGATGGGTCAATTGCTGTCAGCGCTGACGAAGATGCGCGACGGCCTCGTCGAGACAGTGTCGAAAGTGCGTGGCAGCACGACGGCGATCACGCAGGGGGCGAACGAGATTGCATCGGGGAACGCCGATCTGTCCTCGCGCACGGAGCAGCAGGCGGCGGCCCTTCAGCAGACCGCTGCGAGTATGGAGCAGTTATCGGCCACGGTGAAACAGAACGCCGACAATGCAAAGCAGGCCAACCGGTTGGCGCATGGCGCGCTCGACACCGTGACACGCGGGGGTAACGTGGTGTCACGAGTCACCGAAACGATGGATGGAATCAGCGAGTCGTCGCGCAAGGTGACGGAAATCATCGGCATGATCGAAGGCATTGCGTTTCAGACCAACATTCTGGCGTTGAACGCGGCGGTCGAAGCGGCGCGGGCCGGCGAACAGGGGCGCGGATTCGCCGTGGTGGCCTCGGAGGTGCGCAGCCTTGCACAGCGCTCGGGAGCGGCAGCGAAGGAAATCAAGGAATTGATCGGGGAATCGGCCGCCAAGGTTCAGGAGGGCGCATCCCTTGTATCGGACGCGCAAAAGACGATTCACGAAGCCATGAGCGCCGTCGAACGCGTGACCGGCGTGATGAACGAGATCGAGGCGTCCGCGCTCGAACAGAGTGACGGTATCGAGCAGGTCAATATAGCGGTCTCGCAGATCGATGAAGTCACGCAGCACAATGCTGCACTCGTCGAAGAAGCTGCTGCTGCGGCGAAATCGCTGGAAGAGCAGGCGACGATATTGCGCGACGCAGTGGCGGTGTTCCAGATCGCTTGATGCAAAGAGGCCGCGCTCCTTGGGCGCGGCGTCATACCTGAAAGCGGATATTGTGGTGCGATTCCGACGGTAAAGCTCAATTATTAATAAGCCTTGCTAATCATCCAATCTGCCAATGCCACGCGAGCGGGTGATGCGCAAAAGCCCCGGCAGTGCATCATCCACTGGGTGGCAGCACTTTTTCCCGGCGCGCGTGCGCGATCCGGAAATTTGTTCCATTCATTCGGTAAAGGTGTCGAAATGCTGCCTATGCGCGAATGCACAGAGCAGTGCATTGCATTCGGGGATATTGTGTGTAGATTGCCAGTTGGGAAGTGTCCTCGACAATGGCAACGCGCACTGTGCGCATCAACCACCGACTACAGTTAAGGCTACGCTGAAGAAGCCACCGTTTTCGCCGACAGCTTGATGCTGAATTCCGGAATGTGAGATCAGCGATGCGACCGGTTCGATTTCCCGGCCCTGAAGGGCCTGGCAAGCGGGGCTCTCGACCCATTTCGGCTGCTTATGGACGCACCTGTGCCATCAGCCGCGCGCGGCTCATGTAGATGTTGGCCAGCGCGAGTGCAGTAAAGGCACGCGTGGCGTTCTTCGCGAGGCCGCGATAGCGCACCTTGCCGAAGCCCCACAGCCGCTTGACCACCGCAAAGACGTGTTCGACCCGGGCACGAATCTTCGACTTGTTGCGGTTTTTCGAGCGCCTGGTTTCATCGACTTCACCACTGCGATTGCGCACACGCTGGTTGGTGAAGTCCTTCGCTTTCGGCGCCTTGCTGGCGATGAGTTCCTTCTGGCTCGCATAGGCGCTGTCGCCGTACACACGCCGCTCGTCGCCGTGCAGTAGCGCCGGCAGCGGATGCTTGTCATGCACGTTTGCCGCCGTCACTACCGCGCTGTGTGCCAGTCCCGTCTGGCTATCCACACCGATGTGCAGCTTCATGCCGAAGTACCACTGCTGGCCCTTCCTCGTCTGATGCATTTCGGGGTCTCGTGCCTTGTCCGCATTCTTCGTGGAACTGGGCGCACCGATGATGGTGGCATCCACGATCGTGCCGGTGCCAACCTTCAGCCCATGCCCTTGCAGTACTTCGCCGACCTTGGAGAACAACTGCTCGCCGAGCTTGTTGCGCTCCAGCAGCCGGCGAAACTTCAACAGCGTCGTGCCATCGGGAACCCGCTCGCGCCCCAGGTCAATCCCGACGAATCGCCGCAATGCGGTGCTGTCCAGCAGCGCCTCCTCGCACGCCTCATCCGCCAGGTTGAACCAGTGCTGCACAAAGTGCATGCGCAGCATGCGCTCCAGACCCACTGGCGGGCGACCGCCTTGACCCTTCGGATAGTACGGCTCGACAACCTCGCACAATTGCGCCCACGGCACGATCTGCTCCATCGTCTCAAGGAACACATCGCGTTTGGTTGGCCGACGGTACTGTTCAAATCCGGCGCCTTGATCGGCCGCCATCGCAAGGGTCTGTTGTTTCATGCACATCTAACGATTGAACGCCCAATGCCGTTGACCTTTTTCAGCGTAGCCTTAAGCCAATAGTCATGCAGAGCTCCTCAGCGGAAATCCCTGCGGCCTACCAAGTGATTATTCGTGTGTCTTTTGTGGTGCAGGCCCTTCCTGGATGGCCTTCTCCTTTTACGCGTTCAAGGGTGGCAAGCTGGCCGGAAACGGATTACCGATTATCGACAAACGCTTCAGCCTAGGGGCAGGGAAGCTTCGCGACTATATGAACGTTACAGGCAACCCGGATGCCAAGACTTTCCTTCCGTGGCTCGAATGCGAACGCTTCGACGCGGTGTTTGGCGACATCCGCGAGTCTGGTGCGCCGCATAAGAAAATTGCAGCGGATCCCAACGGCGCGCCACTGCCCTCGGAAGGTGGCCAACTGCTCACGCTTGCCGCCGAGCACCTAATCGCTCACCTCGTCGAACATTTCGACGTCGACGCGCTGCGTGGACATGAAATCTACACGATCCGGCGCGGTAAAGACGGGCGGTTCGAGATCGCCCATTAGGACACGCGAAAACCAACGGTACGCCGACTCGTCACTAGCGACACCGTTGTGATGAATCTGGGCGGCTCGCAGCGCGTCGAATAAGTCGATCAGCTGGGGTCGTACGGTAAACATTCCACGGCCGGGAAACGGCGTCATTATTCGCACATCGGACGATCTGCTTCGGCTCACGAAGCAGCAACTGGTGGACACTTTCGCACCCGTTTTCGCCCCGCCCACAGCCCGGCGAACGAACCGGGTAACGATCATCGACGGCTCGCGTAGCGCGTTCCCAATGACAGAGCGCCTTACGATAGATCTTGGCGGGGTTGGCTTGGACGGAACCTCAATCTTCATCGCTCGCCCGTTAGGCTGTTTTCGAAACCGAGGACGAAGCGCGTGCGTGGGACTACACGGTTGACCCGGCAAGCGATATCTGCGAGGCTACGAGGCGCGTCAATCGCTTGAGTGGTCTGCGTTGCCGTGCGTTCGAGACCGCATGTTCCGTCATGTCTCACGGTTGCGAAGCCGGTACGAAGCCGCACATTGAATTGATCGACGCAGCCTCCAGAGAAGCCGCGCAAGCCCGCGCCGCGATTTGTCCGGCCGCACTCATGTGCGGTGATTCATGGTGCACGCTACCGGCCCAACATGTCCGCGCTGGTCGATCACCGATGCGCGACAATTCTGTTTCAGTATGGCCAGGGAGAAATCGAGGCCGACAAGTTCGGGCACCCGCACGACATCTGCGGTAATGCAATACTCGGATCATTCGCACTTGGCCCCGGTGGTGACTTTCGGCCTAACTGGGAGGTCAGGAGCGGAGCCGCATCCGACGGATGAAGCTACGACGTCTGGATCTTGCATCACGATAATCTTGGCCAGCGGATTCTGGCTGGCGTTCTCAACACGCTGGCTTGCAAGGCCGTGACGCAAGAAGCGGAAATGACCTCGACGGCGCACGACGACAGACATGCGAGCGGCCGGTCAGGCCGCGGGCGCGCCAACCATGCTGTTGACCGACCGCCATCATGCGTGGGTCAGAATGGAGGCGAAATCTGGGAGAATAGATATCCTTAATAAATTGGACGTGATGCCATCTGAAACTGTGTTCAGCACACAATTCTGATAACGTCGAAGTCTGCCCGATCTGCTACAAAGCGGTTCGCGTAGGGTGTAAGAAGGAATGCTCAGCGCAAATAATTCATCAATATTCCGCCTTTCGTGCTGAGTATTCCGCCAGTGTTATTGGCGTGACATTCTTTGCAGGTTATGCTGCACTGCGACATCGAAAGCAACGCAATGACCGGTGCGAAGCGTTGATCTTCTCCATTACCGATTCAGTTTGCTGACCTCGCAAGTGAGGAGACGTGGTTCGTCATTGCCTCCTCGATTCAAGTGGAGGCCCGCCGTCCGCGAGCCTGCGATACTTACGTGAGGAAGATGATGCCGACGCATCAGTCATACCGCCGTGGTAACTGTCTGTTAGAGGCGCTCCCAACGCATGAATGGGAGGCGCTTGCTCCTCATTTCGAACTTGTCGAGTTGACGCCGGGCCAAATGTTGTCGAAATCCGGTGAACTTGTACGAACCGTCTATTTTCCAGTCACAGCAATTATTTCACTCTTACAGACCATGGAAAACGGCAGTTCGGTTGAGATCGCCGCAATTGGCAGGGATGGTACGACAGGCGTGCCAATCCTGACGGGCGGAGACACCATGCCGGCCAGTGTCCAGGCCCAATGCCGGGGATTCGCCCATCGAATAAGCGCAAAGGCGCTGCGCGATGCGTTGCAAAACTGCGCCTCCCTGCGTTCCGTGATGCTGCTGTACATGCAGGCCCTCCTCACCCAGGTCGCGCAGACTGCGGCGTGCAATAGGCTGCATCGACTGGACGAGCAACTGTCCCGGTGGCTGCTGGTCGATATCGATCGTTCGGGCACAAGCGACTTGCACGTTACGCAGCAACTCATTGCCGACATGCTCGGCGTGCGTCGTGAAGGCGTGACTGAGGCGTCCGGCAAGCTTCGTGAATCCAATCTTATCGATCACAGTCGTGGCCGTGTTCGGATCCTTGATCGGACCGGACTCGAGGCGCGCTCATGCGAATGTTACGAGATCGTGAAACGCGAATTCGACCGGCTACTGCCGTGTACTAACGCGATGGAAGTCGTCCGCTGACGTTTGCCGCAATTACAATCTGAATGAGCTTCCCTCGGGTTTTCGCGTTCCACAGGTCCCGAGTTATGCAGCGGCATCCTTGGTCTGCTGAGCTCTGGTCCAGCCGCGCAGAAACTGAACCAGCGATACGAAGCCGAACGACGAATGACAACGACTGCTTATATAAAACACTTTTAGTATTCAAATTAGTCCGCCATCGCTTCCTCATGGGGCCCGAAGTATTTCGCATGGACGCGCTCGTTTTTCAGGCTGGTAAAGGAGCTTTCCACCGGCGCGTATCCCAACAATTTCCTTTGTGGCTCATTGAGCATCGCATAGCATATTCAGTTAGCTTTGATTGCAAGCCGTGACTCGCATATTGGGGGGATTCAACCGGTCGTTGCAACATCTCCAAAACGGAGGTGTTGGATGGGACGGCCACGGGGTGGACCTCGGGACAAGCCTAGCAGTCTATGGTGCCATAGCCTGCCAGGCCCAGGCGTCAATCAGTTGGAGACCACGCAGGCGTTTCGGAAATGCATTGCCGAGGGTGTGGAGAATGACACTGCGGCGTTGGCATGCGGCGTATCCCGATCGTTGCGGCCAAGATTTTTCGCGAAGCCGGTGGCATGCCGCTGATTGAGCTGGTGCCTCGCTCGGGCCGCTATCCATCATTCACGGAACGTGAGGAGATCGCGCTGCTGTGGGCGCAGGATCACGGGGTTCGACAGATTGCATGAAGGCTAGGTCGGTCGCCGTCAACCATCTCGGGCGAATGCGGTACGAACGCAGCTACACGCAGTGGTACGCTGACCTATCGGGCAATCCTTGCACAGTGGAAGGCAGAACGAGCTGATGAGCGACCGAAAACCGCCAAACTCGCGGGATACAAGCGGCTAAGAACATACGTGCAGAACCGACCAGCCGGAGCTGTCGCTGATTCGCAAGGCAGGCCGATTCGGGGGGGCAACGTACCATGGAAGGGGCGACGACATGTCTGTCGGACGAACCGGCGCTGCGGCACTTGCTGGAGTCCAGGACAAATCAGTCACCGATTGCGGGTTGACTTTCCTGTTGATGGGTCTATGCGGATCTCCCACGAAGCCATATATTAGGCGCTTTACATTCAGGGCCGGGGCGCTTTACGGCAGCTAGCTGTCGGCGGGTTTGCGCACCGGGCATTCCGTGTACCACGCTGATCCACAGCAGGGCGCTGAACTCTCGCGATTTCACGATCAGCGCCCGCGCCGTGGCGGTGGTGAGGTCTATGAGGTTCGGCAGGAACCCGCCGGAAGGCGAAAATTCAGGGGAAACTCACCTATCGGTGCACTAATATTCTCGATGACCATGCATGGACCCGTGCGGACATCCGAAGCGGGCATTGCGAGCGCACAATGGGAGGTGATGCAGCCCGGAGATGCCGGCGGGAGGCTGTGCCCCGCGGCCTAACTGGCAGCGTGGATTGACCTTGGCGTGCACCTCTTCCCGCCTTACCGAGCCAGCCTGATCGGTTGGCTGGGGCCCCATCATGCCGACCGACGGAGCGTTGTCCACTCGTGCCGACGTGCCGAACCGCCAGACGGACAGCGGTGGTGGGCAATCAAACCAGGCCTTAAGATGGAGGGTGGATCATCTATGTCCGTGCGGCGGTTGCACAGAATGGGCACGGCGATCCGCTGCTGCTTTGGCGGCGTGTCGCCCGTGCCGGGCTGACAGTGACGGAAATCTCCGGCGGCCACGCCGACCTGATCGTCGAACCCAACTTGCAGCTCGTGGCGGCAGAACTCGACCGCGGTCTCGCGAGCTTATGACTTCGATTAACGCGCTATCCACCGGAATCCGCGCGCGCCTCAGTGACTCGCGCCCAGATACGCCGCCTTCACCGAAGGATCGTTGCGCAACTCCGCGGCGGGCCCATGCGCCGCGATCCTGCCGTTCTCCAGCACATAGCCATAATCGGCCACATTGAGCGCGGCAGCGGCGAACTGTTCGACCAGCAACATGGTGACGCCCTCGCTTTTCAGATTCCCAATGATCCGGAACACCTCTTCGACCAGAATAGGCGCGAGTCCCATTGACGGTTCGTCGAGCAATACCAGATCCGGGTTCATCATGATCGCGCGCGCCATGGCGAGCATCTGCTGCTCGCCGCCGGAGAGTGTGCCGGCCAGTTGATGCCGCCGTTCCTTGAGCCGCGGAAACATCTCGATTGCACGCTCCAGATCGGCCTTCACGTCACCGCGAGGCCGCGCGGAAGTCAGGCGGGGGAACGCGCCCAGCATGAGGTTGTCGGTCACGCTCATGGTCGCGAACACGCGTCGGCCTTCCGGCGAATGCGCGAGTCCCAGCCGCGCAATGCGGTGCGATTCCAGAGCGTCGATACGCTTCGCGTCGGCGCCGACGCCCATCGTGATCTCGCCCGCACTCGGCCGGATCATGCCGGAGATCGCCCGCATGGTCGTCGTTTTGCCCGCGCCGTTCGAGCCGATCAGCGTGACGACCGAAGCCTTCGGCACGTCGATCGAAATGCCGTGCAGCACTTTGACCTTGCCGTAGCCCGCATGCAGATTTCTGATCGATAACATGTCTGTTCCTGTAGTGGCGCCCGGCGGGCTCACGCCGCCTGACCGGCAGGCTGGCCGCCGAGGTAGGCTTCGATGACTTTTTCGTTAGACTGAATATCGGCGGGCTTGCCTTCAGCAATCTTCTGCCCGAAGTCCAGCACCGAAACCCGGTCGCATACGCTCATCACCACGTCCATATGATGCTCGATCAGCACGACGGTAATGCCGTGATCGCGCACCTTGCGAATGATCGCGACCAGCTCCTTGATGTCCGGCGCGGTGAGTCCGGCGGCCGGTTCGTCGAGCAGCAGCAATTGCGGATCGAGCGCGAGCGCCCGCGCGATTTCGAGCAAGCGCTGTTTGCCGTACGGCAGGTTGCGCGCTTCTTCGGCCGCGACATTGTCCAGGCCGACAAAACGCAGCATGCCGAATGCGCGCTCGCGGGCGGCGCGTTCCTCGCGCCGGTAGCGCGATGACATCAGTCCGACGTCCGCGAGATTCGCGTTGAATGTGTGATGCAGGCCGACCAGCACATTCTCGAGCGCGGTCATTTCGCCGAACAGTTGCACATTCTGGAACGTGCGCGCAATACCGGACAGCGCGATCTGCGACGAGGTTTTCCCCGCGAGCGATGCGCCGCGATAAGAGAGCGTGCCCGCGGTCGGCACATAGATGCCGGTCAGCACGTTCATCATCGTGCTCTTGCCCGAGCCGTTCGGTCCGATCAGCCCGTGAATCGTGCCGCGTTGCACGGTCAGATCGACGTTGTTGAGCGCCTTCAGTCCGCTGAACTGCATGAGGATGCCGCGCAGTTCCAGAATGTCTTCCGTGCCCCCGGCTTGCACCGCCTGAATCGCATCGCCGCCAATCGTCGCCGGTTTCGTGGTGTCGACGGTGACGGTGCGGACCCGGCCATGCGTCACGATCTTGCGCACGAAGCCGACCACGCCATCCTGCAGGTAATACACGACGAGCAGGATCATCAAGCCGAATATGGTGAGCCGCCAGTCGGCGAGTGTGTCGATCCGGTAGGAAAACGCGGCAAGACCCACCGTGCCCAGAACGGGAATCGCAACTTTGCGCGGCGTGGACACCTTACGCGCCAGCGCGACGCCCGCACCGATCACGACGACCGCCGCCAGCACCGAGGCGACAGTGCGGAACATGTCGATGTCGTCGAGCAGTTTCGGCAACAGGACGATGATCGCCGAGCCGAGCAGCGCGCCGGTGCGGGTTTTACGGCCGCCCATGATGATGGCGAGCAGGAACAGAATGGTCAGCTCGAAGTTATAGGTGTTCGGCGAGATGTACTGCTCGGAATACGAATAGAGGCAGCCGGCCAGCCCGGCAAACCCCGCGCT
This sequence comes from Burkholderia sp. WP9, assembly GCF_900104795.1. NCBI lineage: Bacteria > Pseudomonadati > Pseudomonadota > Betaproteobacteria > Burkholderiales > Burkholderiaceae > Burkholderia > Burkholderia sp. WP9. Next base: position 2,664,544 of record NZ_FNTG01000001.1, on the reverse strand, counting down.
GATCACGAATGCATAGACCTTGTAGCGGTACACCGACACGCCCATGCAGTCCGACGCGATCGGACTGTCGCGCAACGCCTCGAACGCGCGGCCCAGATGCGATTTGAGCACGCGATGCACGACGATCAGCGAGGCAACCAGTAGCGCCGCGACGAGCCAGTAATATTCGACCTCGTTCATCGGCCGGCTGCCCAGTGAAGGCTTTGGAATCTTCACGCCCATCGGCCCGTTGGTCAGAAAATCCATCTCGTTGATGAGAATCTGGATGATCGTGCCGAACGCAAGCGTCACCATCGCGAGATAGGGGCCGGACACGCGCAGCGCCGGCAGCGCGAGAATCGCGCCGAAGCCCGCAGTGACCAGGATCGCCAGCGGCGCGGTGACGAAGAACGGCATGCCGAGTTTGAAGAACAGCACGCCGGCCGTGTACGCGCCTACGCCGAACAGACCGGCGTGGCCGAGCGACACCTGCCCTGTATAACCGACCACGATATCGAGACCGAAGAGCAGGATCGCGTAGATCATGATCGTCTCGAGCAGATGGATGTAATACGGATTCCCCGACAGCACGGGAAACACCGCGAGCGCGATCAGCGCCAGTGCGGACGCAATGAGTTTCTTGGGATTCACGGCGGTCCTCACACTTTCTTGATCGAGGTCTTGCCGAACAGGCCGGCAGGTTTCAACGCGAGCACGATCAGCAGCAACACGAGCCCGGGTACGTCCTTGTAGCCGGTGGAGAGGTAGAAGCCGGTCGTCGTCTCCGCAATGCCGAGAATGACGCCGCCCACCACGATACCCAGTCCGCTCGACAGTCCGCCGATAATCGCCACCGCGAATGCCTTGAGCCCGAGCACGGCGCCCATCGTCGCGCCGGTCAGCGTGAGCGGCGCGATCAGCACGCCCGCAAAGGCCGCGGTCAGCGAAGACAATGCGTACGAGAACGTGATTACGAGGCCGGTATTGATGCCCATCAACGCCGCGGCGTCGCGGTCGTTCGCGGTAGCGACCACCGCCTTGCCGAAGATCGTCTTGCGGTTGAAGAACTCGACCGCCAGCATCATGACGAGGGCGCCGCCGACTACCAGCAATTCCATCGGCAGTACATTGGCGCCGAATATTTTCAGCGGTGCTTCCGGCAGCGGGGAAGGGAAGCGCAGATCGTCGCGGCCCCAGACGTTCTCGGCGACGTTCTTGAAGATAATGCCGAGTGCGATCGTCGACATGATCCAGCCGAATTCGGATTTGATCTTGATCGCGGGCCGCACCCCGATCCGTTCGACAAACGCGCCTTGCAGCAGACCGAACACGCAAACGAGCGGGATCATCAGCCAATAGTTGACGCCGAGTGTGACGAGCGTGAGGCCGACCAGTGCGCCGAGCATCAGCGCGTCGCCCTGGCCGAAGTTCAGCGTGCCGGAGGTCGCGAACGTGAGTTGATAGCCGAATGCGATCACGGCGTAGATCATGCCGAGCGCAATGCCGCTATAGATGAGCTGCAGAAGAATGGCCATCGTCGAGCGCCCTGGAATTCACCGGATATGAAGCAAAGCCGCGCCCGCCTTCAGACGGGTGCGGCTCCGTAGCAAGCTGCTGCGCTTATTTCAAACTCAGTTCGCGGAACTCGCCTGCTTGCTGCGCAACTGCCCGCCGCCTTTGCGGTCGGCATCGTACGCGTAGACCACGCGGCCGCCCTTGACCTCGCCGACCACTGGCACGTTCGAGCTGATCGCTTCGTGGTCGTCGTGCGTGAACGGCTTGTCGTAGACCATCACGACGCCTTCCACCTTGGTGTTGAGGCTTTCGAGCGCGGCGCGCACCTTCGGGCCGTCGGTCGAGCCGGCCTGGGTGATCGCGGCGGCCAGCAGATAAACCGAGTCGTAGCCTTGCGCGGCGGAAACCGGCGAGTCGATGCGGTTGTTCTTCGGCTTGAATTCCTTGAGGTATGCGTCGATGAAGGCTTTACGCTTGGGCGTGTTCGCTTCCTGAATGAACGTTTGCGGCATGCGCGCGCCTTCGCCGTTGGTGCTGGCGTTGTCGATGTAGTTCGCCATCGAAAGCGTCCAGCTGCCGATCAGCGGTACTTTCCAGCCGAGCTTGGCCATGCCGTTGGCGATCTGCGCGAGTTCTGGTCCGATCCCGTATGTCAGCACCGCTTCCGCTCCGGCCTCTTTGGCCTTGAGCAGTTGCGCGGTCATGTCGACGTCCTTGATATTGAATTTCTCGACGGCGACAGGCTTCACGCCTTTGGCGGCGAGCGCCTTTTCGAGGTCTTCGCGGCCGAGCTGACCGTAGTTGGTCGAGTCGGCGAGAATCGCGACCTTCTTGAAACCGCGTTTGGTCACGGCTTCTTCGACAATCATCGGCGCCTGGATGCGGTCCGCGGCGGCATTGCGGAACACGTAGTTGTCCGGCTGGTCGGTGAACTGCTTCGTCACGATGCTACCCGTCGCGACGTTGTTGAAGACGGGAATCTTCGCTTCCTGGAAGAAGCGCTGCGAGGCGAGCGCGACGCCGGTGTTGATGTAACCGACCACCGCCACGACTTTTTCCTTGTTGATCAGCTCTTGCGCGATCTGCACGCCGCGTTCGTTTTTCGCCTCGTCGTCGCGTTCCACCAGCACGATCTGGCGGCCGAGCACGCCGCCGGCCTTGTTGATTTCGGCGGTGGCAAGGCGCACGCCGTCGCGCATGCTGACGCCCATCGAAGACGAGCCACCGGTGAAAGGTCCATCGACGCCGATCTTGATCGGATCCGCCGCGTAGCTGACATTGGTGAGGGCACAAAGCGCGAGCGCGCCCACTACGCTCTTCAAGCGAATTCCCATAACTGTCTCCGTAGCATGTCTTTTCTTGCACGAAGCCTCGATGCGGGCCCGTGCGCCCCGATTCGAACGTTCTTAGGAAGCCTGACCGTCTGACGGTGAGCCAGTATAGGAAGCTGTAAAGGGTTAGTAATATTCGGAATTACCCGCTTGGTGCAATCCCTCAATCGACGGCGGCGGCGCTCCTGCCTGGCGACGCCTTCGCGCCGCCGTCGACTTTGCTTCGACTCAGGCGAATCCGTGCGGATTCGTGGATTGCCAGCGCCAGTGATCCGCGCACATCCGCTCGATGCCGAACTGCGCGCGCCAGCCAATGATCTTCTCGGCGGCGGCCGGGTCGGCGAAACAGGAGGCGACGTCGCCCGGGCGGCGCGCCACGATCTCGTAGGGCACCGGCCGTCCGGCGGCTTTCTCGAACGCCTTGACCACGTCGATCACGCTATAGCCCTGGCCCGTGCCGAGGTTCACGACGAAGCTCGCGTCGCGCGTGACGAGCGCGTCGAGCGCGGCCAGATGCCCGCGCGCCAGATCGACCACGTGGATGTAGTCGCGCACACCGGTGCCGTCGGGCGTGTCGTAATCGCCGCCGAACACGCGCAGCTTCTCGAGCTTGCCGACCGCCACCTGCGCGACATAAGGCATGAGGTTATTCGGAATACCGGCGGGATCTTCGCCGATCAGGCCGCTCTCGTGCGCGCCGACCGGGTTGAAATAGCGCAGCGTGGCAATGCGCCACGACGGATCGGCCACTTCCAGATCGCGCAACACCTGCTCGGCGATCAGCTTCGACTGGCCATACGGATTGGTGGCCGACAGCGGGAACGACTCGTCGATCGGCGAGCTTTTCGGCACGCCGTACACGGTGGCCGAGGAACTGAACACGAACTGCTTGACGTTGCGGTCGCGCATCACGCCGAGCAGGGCCAGCAGGCTGCCGACGTTGTTGCTGTAGTACTCGATCGGCTTGGCCACCGACTCGCCCACTGCCTTCAGCGCGGCAAAATGAATCGCGCCCGTGATCGGGTGGGCGTCGAAAATACGGTTGAGCGCCGCTTGGTCGCGCGCGTCGGCTTCGTAGAAGGTCACCGCCTTGCCGGTAATCTTTTCCACGCGCCGCAGCGATTCGCGGTTGCTGTTCACGAGATTGTCGATTACCACGACGTCGTAACCGCCGTTCAGCAGTTCGACACAGGTGTGCGAGCCGATAAAGCCCGCGCCGCCCGTTACCAGAATCGTGCCCTTCGTGGTCATGCTGTTGCTCCGTTAAAGTAAAACGCCCGTCATTTTTTGCACCAGGTCCTTATACGTTTCGACGACCACGCGCTCGTCGAATTCTTCCGCGACTTTCTTTCGGCCGCGTTCTGCCATGGCCCGGCGCTCGGCGCCGCTCATGTCGAGCATGCGCGCCAGCGTGGCCGCGAGGCTTTCTGCATTGCGCACCTCGCACAGCAAGCCGTTGACGCCGTCCGCCACCACCTCGCGGCAGCCCGGCACGTCGGTCGTGACGATGGGGCGGCCCATGGCCGACGCTTCCATCAGCGTGCGCGGCACGCCTTCGCGATACGACGGCAACACTACGCAATCCGCATCGGCGATGAAAGGCCGCACGTCATGCGCTTCGCCAAGATACTCGATGACGCCTTCCTGTTCCCACGCCGCCACTTCTGCGCGCGTAATCGCACTGGGATTGTCGACACCCACCGGGCCGAGCAGTTGGAACCGCGCGTGCGGATAACGTTCACGCAGGCGCCGTGCGGCTTCCACGTATTCGGCCACGCCTTTGTCCCACAACAGCCGCCCGATCAGCACGAAGCGGTAATCCGCCCGCTCGGGCAAGGGTGTGAAGACGAATTGGTCCAGATCGACGCCTTCGCCATGCAACAGTCTTGCGCGCTCAGGATGCACTAACAAATTCTGTTCGACAAATGCGGCCTGATCGTCGCGATTCAAAAACCATATTTCGCGCGGGAAACGGAACGCGAAACGGTACATTTTCTTGGCTACCTGAGCGGCGCGGCTTTGCTGGATGAACACGTAGCCCAATCCGGTTGTGACCGCAACCGATTGCACGCCCGCCAGCTTCGCGGCGATCGAGCCATAAATATTCGGCTTGATCGTGTAGTGGAACACCACGTGCGGGCGGATCGTGCGGTATTGCCGATAGAGCGCGTACAGCGTGCGCAGGTCGTCGCGTGGATTGGTGCCCTTGGAGGCGACCGGCAATTCGATGCAGCGGCAGCCCATGGCGGCGAGCAGTTCGAATGTGCGGTCGCGCGGCGCCAGCACCGTCACGTCGACGCCACGTCCGACCAGCATACGGATCAGCCCTTGCCGATACGTATAGATTGCCCAGGCGGTGTTACAGACGAGTGTAATGCGCAACGCGGGCGTCGACTTCAAGGCAGGCTTCATGCGGGAACGAACTCGGCGGTCAATTGGGGGAATGATTCAGTGGCTCGCGCGCGGCGTGAGCAGGCTGCGCTTGATCCGTTGCAGCGCGCGGTAAGGCGTCACCAGATGCAGCAGATTTTTGGCGAGGCCCAGCCAGTCGTATGGATTGGCCGCGTTGAAGTAGCGCAGTTGCAGCCGCAGCGTCGAATTCACCTGGCGGCGCCGTTTGGTCGCGCTAATGCCACCTTCGTTCAGCTCGTAATAGAGCCCGAGCTCCGGCAGGTTCGCGCAGTCGTACTGCTCCATGAGTCGCACGAACAGATCGAGGTCCTCGGCGGAGCGGTACTCGGCGCGGTAGTTGCCGACCGCGCGCACGGCGTCGATGCGCAGCATCATCGAAGGGTGCGCGAGGCATGAGCGGAAAAAGCGCAAGCGGCGGATCGCGTCCGGTTCGGCGGGCGGCGTCAGCATGAAGAGCGGTTTGCCTTCGCGAGTGACGACTTGCGTCCACATGCCGAGGCCGGCCACGCGCGGATGCAATTCCATGAACAGGCGTTGTTTGGCAAGCCGCTGCGGCACGCTGCGGTCGCCCGCGTCGATGCGCGCCGCATAGCGAAAGCCGCGCTGGGCCAATGCGTCGATGCCGGTTTGCAACGCGCGTTCAATGCCGCCGTTCTGCGCCATGCGCAGCACTTCGATCTTCATATTGGCGATGGCCGGCGCGACGATCGGCGGCGTGCTGCCGTCGTCGACGATCAGCACATGCACCGGCGCGCTTTCACTGAACGACGCGAGCGTGAGGTCGACATCGGCCTGGCCGTTGTAGGCGGGAATCAGCACCGCGACGTCGTCGAGGGTCATTTGCGCGGTGGCGGATGCGTTCGTCATGGGCGCAATTTGAAACGAATGTAATAAAGATTAACCGACGCGGCCGCCAGATAGCCGGCCGCCAGACCCACCAGCGCGCCGTAAGCGCCAAGCCGTGGAATCGCCAGCAGATTGACCACGAATGCTATAGCCAGCGCCAGCAGCCACTTCGAGAGCAATACGAACTTGGCCTGATACTTGAGCACGATCAGATTGCCGATCGCTTCGATGCCGGCCGGCACGGACAGCCACACGGCCCAGCGGAAAATCTCGATCGCGCCTTCGAACTGCGGCCCGAACACGCGGCGAATGATGATGCCGGCCAGCAGATCCAGCACGAGCGCGCCGCCCACCATCAGCGCGGCGGTCATGGCGGTGAGCCGCCACATGTTGCGGCGCAACTGGGCTGCGTCCTGCACCCGGTAGACGAAGGCCGGCGCGATGGTCTGCGCGAGCATCAGCGCGAGCGTGATCCAGTTCTCGTTCAACTGCTGGGCGGCGGAATAACGACCGAGGTCGGCAAAGGAGATCGCCCGTTCGAGCATGAGCCGGTCCAGTTTCAGGAACAGATACATACAGATCAGGCCGAGCCAGAACACGGTGCCCGCACTTGCGAAGTGCTTGAAGAGCGCACGGTCGACATGCCAGCCGAGCTTGCCGCCATGTCGCCGCATGTAATAGAACACGAGGATGGCGCCGATGGCCGCCGATTCGAGCGCCCACAGCCAGCCGAAGCGCGCGGGCGTGGCCGCGGCGCGCACCAGCAGATACACCAGAGCGGCTTTCAGCACCGCGGTGCTCATACTGGTGAGCAGCTGCGGCTTGCTGTAGGTCATGCTTTGCAGCCACGCATTGATCACGCCGACGAACGGCTCGCGAAACAGCATGGTCACAGCGAGGCCGGCGAGCATCGCGCCGACCAGCGGCTCGAACACATGCAGGGCAATGCCGAGCCAGGTGAGCAGCAACGCCGCGGCGGAGACCGATATGCGCAGCGCAAACGCACTGCCGAGCACGGTTCCGAGTTGCGCCGGCGGCCGGTTGACGATGGTGGGCACGAGTATCTCCGCGCCGCACACCCAGGTAATCGGTGAGAGCACCAGCAGCAGCGTATTGGCGTATTGCCATTTGCCGAAGACGTCCGGCCCGAAGTAGCGCGCCAGCAAGCCGCTGATCGCGATCGCCACGCCGATCTGCGTGAGCCGTTCCAGTCCGAGCCAGACGATATTCGTGAAGGCGCGCGTGACGTCCGGATTGGCGAAGCGTTTGAGCGTCAGCATCCGCTTGACGCTCGGCGATCCGCTCGCATCGTTCGCGCCGATCGCGCGGGTGGCAACGATGGCACGAATGACCCGAGCGGCGCAGTGCGCGCGTTTGCCCACCCAGCCGACTGTCGCGGCAACTTTACAATTGGAGGGCGTCTAAGCATTAGAATGGTGTTTTAAGGCTGGTCCGAAAAGCGCAATTATAAGTTGGAACCGGATCGCTTCCGGCAAGGGCGCATCGCTGTGTTTTACCGATTTGTTATCGGTGCGCCGGTCAAAATTTTCCATTGCACGCAAGTGAGCCAACATGATCTCCAAATCTATTTTCAAGGCATATGACATTCGCGGTGTAATCGGCAAGACGCTCGACGCCGACGCAGCGCGTTCGATCGGCCGCGCGTTCGGCAGCGAAGTGCGGGCGCAAGGCGGCGACGCCGTGGTGGTCGCGCGTGACGGCCGCCTGTCGGGTCCCGAACTGGTCCAGGCTTTGTCGGACGGCCTGCGTGCGGCCGGTGTCGACGTGGTCAACGTGGGCATGGTGCCCACGCCGGTTGGTTATTTCGCGGCCAGCGTGCCGTTGCAGCTCGACGGCGGCGAGCGCCGCGTCGATTCGTGCATCGTCGTGACGGGTAGTCATAATCCGCCGGACTACAACGGCTTCAAGATGGTCTTGCGCGGCGCGGCCATTTACGGCGAGCAGATTCTCGCGCTGCATCAGCGCATCGTCGACGAGAACTTCTCTGAAGGCAGCGGCACGTACACCGAGTACGACATCGCCGACGCCTATCTCGATCGCATCGCGAGCGACATCAAGCTCGCGCGTCCCATCAAGATCGTGGTCGACACCGGCAACGGCGTCGCCGGCGGCCTCGCGCCCAAGCTGTTCAAGAAGCTCGGCTGCGAACTGGTCGAACTGTTCACCGAGATCGACGGCAACTTCCCGAACCATCACCCGGACCCGGCTCACCCGGAAAACCTGCAGGACGTGATTCGCGCGCTGAAGGAAACGGACGCTGAAATCGGCTTCGCTTTCGACGGCGACGGCGACCGCCTCGGCGTGGTCACCAAAGACGGCCAGATCATCTATCCGGACCGTCAGCTCATGCTGTTCGCGGAAGAAGTGCTGTCGCGCAACAAGGGCGCGCAGATCATTTACGACGTGAAGTGCACGCGTAACCTCGCCAAGTGGGTGAAGGACAAGGGCGGCGAGCCGCTCATGTGGAAGACCGGCCACTCGCTCGTCAAGGCGAAGCTGCGCGAAACCGGCGCACCGCTCGCCGGCGAAATGAGCGGCCACGTGTTCTTCAAGGACCGCTGGTACGGTTTCGACGACGGCCTGTACACGGGCGCGCGCCTGCTCGAAATCCTCACGCGTGTGGAAGATCCGAGCAAGCTGCTGAACTCGCTGCCGAACTCGAACTCCACGCCGGAACTGCAACTCAAGCTCGAAGAAGGCGAAAACTTCGAACTGATCGCGCGCCTGCAGCAGAGCGCGAAATTCACCGGCGCGGACGACGTCGTGAAGATCGACGGCCTGCGTGTCGAGTATCCGGACGGATTCGGTCTCGCGCGTTCGTCGAACACCACGCCGGTCGTGGTGATGCGTTTCGAAGCCGATAACGACGCGGCGCTCAAGCGCATTCAGGAAGACTTCCGCCGCGTGATCCTCGCGGAGAAGCCTGACGCGAAGCTGCCGTTCTAAACGCTGAAGCGGCGGCGCGGTTCGAAGTGAGCCGGTGCTGTCGTCGAACGCGGCGCGGGTTTCTTTTACCGCGCCGCGTTTTTTCATGCGATTTACATGTAACGCGCTAGAATTGCCGTCCTCGTGAGAAAACGCCGAGTTTCTCACCTCCTTCGAGGGCCCGGCGCACAGCGACGGGTTCGAGGGCTCTCTCAACGCATCTTCGGGCCGGATAGCCGGTTTTCCCACTCTTGAGCGTGCAAAAGATATTGATCGTGAGGGTGTCGTCACTGGGCGACGTCGTTCACAACATGCCGGTGATTGCCGACATCCGACGCCGCCATCCCGAGGCTCAGATCGACTGGCTCGTCGAAGAAAGCTTCGTGGGGCTCGTGCAACTCGTGAGCGGCGTGCGGCGGGCCATTCCGGTGTCGCTGAGGCGCTGGCGCAAACGCATTCTGTCGCTCGACAACTGGCGCGAGATCGGCGCCTTCCGCCGTGCGCTCGCCGCCGAAAATTACGATCTCGTGATCGATTGCCAGGGGCTGATCAAGACCGCGTGGGTCGCGAGCATGGCGCGCGGGCCGCTGGTCGGCCTCGCGAACCGTACCGAGGGCGCGGGCTTCGAATGGCCGGTGCGCTTCTTCTACGACAAGCGCGTGCCGATCGAGCCGCGTACACATGTGGTGGAACGCACGCGCCAACTGGTGGCCGCGGCGCTGAACGACCCGGCGCCGCAACCCACCGACGACATCGACTTCGGTCTCGACACCGGCCGGGCAGCGCTGGCGTTGTCTGAAGCGAACCTGAACCTGCCGGTGCCGTACGTCGTGTTCGTGCACGCCACCTCGCGCGCCGACAAGCAATGGCCGGATACCGCATGGATCGAACTGGGGCAGTCGCTGGTGCGGCGCGGCGCGTCGATCGTGCTGCCGTGGGGCAGTGAGGAGGAGCGCGCCACCAGCGAGCGCCTCGCCAAAGAATTCGGCGCCGCGGCCATCGTGCCGCCGAAGCTCTCGTTGCCGGCCGTGGTCGGCCTGATCGAAGGTGCGGCCGCGACGGTCGGAGTTGACACAGGTCTCGTTCACATCGCCGCGGCGCTGAAGCGCCCGACCATCGAGTTGTACAATTTCGCCACCGCGTGGCGCACCGGCGGCTACTGGTCGCCGAACGTCGTCAATCTCGGCACGGCCGGACAGCCGCCCACGCTGCAACAGGTGAAGTCGGCACTCGCGGGCTTCGGCCTGCTGTAACACGTCCGGGGCGCTTCGCCTTGCGCTCCAACCGTTTTCAAGGGCGACCATGAACGAAACCCAGATCATCGAAGTAGCGAACGCCGACTGGCACGGACGCAATCTGTCCGTGCCGCGCGAGACGCTGCTCGCCGGCGTCGAACGCGGCAAAGTACTGTATTTCCCGAATCTGCGCTTCGCGATCGAAGGCGGTGAACAGGCGCTGCTCGACCCCGCGCTTGCCGACCCGAACCGCAAGAACATCAGCCTCGAACCGAATGGCGGCGCGTTGCACGGCGTGGCCGGCGACGCCGTTACGCAATCGGCGGTGCGCGCGTTGATCGCGCGTTATCAGGCCAACGCGCGCACGCTGGTCGACGGGCTCTTTCCCGAATACAACGGCAGACTGCGCGTGGCGCCGACCAGCCTGCGGCTGCATCAGGTGGAAACGCGCGAGACCTCATGGCGCAAAGACGACAGCCGTCTGCATGTAGACGCTTTCCCGTCGCGGCCGAATTACGGCGAGCGCATTTTGCGCGTGTTCACCAACGTCAATCCGCATGGTGCGCCGCGCGTGTGGCGAGTCGGCGAACCATTCGAAGACATGGCCAAACGCTTCCTGCCGCGCATCAAACCGCAGATGCCGGGCTCGGCATGGCTGCTGAACCTGCTGCACGTGACCAAATCGCCGCGCAGCGAGTACGACCATCTGATGCTGAATCTGCACGACGGCATGAAAGCCGATCTCGAGTATCAGAAGTCGAGCCCGCAGGAGACCATGCCGTTTCCGCCCGGCAGCGTCTGGGTGTGTTTCTCGGATCAGACTTCACACGCGGTGATGTCCGGCCAGTTCATGCTGGAGCAGACCTTCTTCCTGCCGGTCAAGGCAATGGCGCAGCCCGAATGCGCGCCGCTCGGGATTCTCGAACGCCTCAAGGGCAGGGCGCTGGTTTGAGCGCCGCGGTCCAGTTGCGGGTTTTCCGATCGCCGGTTTCGCTCAGCGCGCCGGCTCGCGCTTTCAGACTGGCGGAGCGCCAATGCTGAGGGCGATCTATCAAGCACTCTGGTGGATCATCGCGCCGCTGGCCGTGTTGCGTCTGTTGATCCGCTCGCGCAAGGAACGTGGCTATCGCGAGCATATCGGCGAGCGTTTCGGCTATTCGCGCGGCCGGCTGCCTGAGGACAACGCGCCGTTGATCTGGGTGCACGCGGTGTCGGTGGGCGAGACGCGCGCCGCGCAACCGCTGATCGACGCGCTGATGAAGGCGCGTCCCGACGCCCGCATTCTGTTGACCCATATGACGCCGAGCGGGCGCGCCACCGGCGAGCAGATTTTCGGCGACCGTGTTTTGCGCGGCTATCTGCCGTACGACATGCCGCACGCGGTGCGGCGGTTTTTGCGGACGTGGCGGCCGTCGCTCGGTCTGGTAATGGAAACCGAAGTGTGGCCCACGCTGATCGACGAATGCCGTCGCGCGGACGTGCCATTGGTGCTGACCAATGCGCGGATGTCGGCGCGCTCGTACAAGCGCGCGGCCAAGTTCGGCAATGCGACCAAAGACGTGTTCGGCGGCTTTGCACGCGTGCTGGCGCAAAGTCCGTCGGATGCCGAGCGGCTGACCGCGCTCGGCGCGCGCAATGCGGCGGTGCTCGGCAATCTGAAATTCGACATGACCACGCCGCCGGAGTTGGCGGCGCGCGGGCATGCGTGGCGTGCGGCGATCGGCGCGCGTCCGGTGTGGGTCGCGGCCAGCACGCGCGAGGGTGAAGAGGAACTGGTGCTGCAAGCGTTCGCGGCGCTCGGCATGAAAGAGGCGCTGCTGATTCTGGTACCGCGTCATCCGCAACGTTTCAACGAAGTCGCGGGGCTGGTCGAGAAGGCCGGGCTGCGGCTCGAACGGCGTTCGACGTGGGCGCCGGATGCGAAGGTGGCGTCGGCGGCACATGCGAGCGGCGGGGTGGCGGCTTTGCCCGCGGGCGTCAACGTGCTGCTCGGCGATTCGATGGGCGAATTGGGCGCTTACTATGCCGCTTCGGATCTGGCGTTCATCGGCGGCAGTTTGTTGCCGTTGGGCGGGCAGAATCTGATCGAGGCGTGCGCGGTCGGCGTGCCGGTGCTAATTGGGCCGCACGTGTTCAACTTCACGCAGGCCACCGCCGATGCCGTGGCGGCGGGCGCCGCCGTGCAGGTGCAGGACCCGGCCGATCTGGCGCGGGCATTGCGTGAGTTGTTCGGCGATAAGGCCCGGAGGCTGGCCATGGGTGGCGCGGCCTCGGCGTTCGCCGCGCGCCATCGCGGCGCGACCGCGCGAACCGTGGATGTGTTGATGGCGTTGTTGCCGGAAGTGGAGTGAGGAAGGCCGACCGTGAAACGCGGCGCTGGGTTTATCGCTTCGAGCGTCGATAAATAATATATTCTCCGAAGGTCGGGCCGGTCTGTTTCCAGCCCTGTGACTCAAACGCTTTATCACCGCCTGCAATGACGCTTCTCACCGACCTCGGTTTTCAATGGGACCGCACCGCGATTCCGCAAGACATTCCGACTCATTCGATCAAACGGGTCTGCTTCCGTTTTCATCGAATGCTGCCGGAATTCGTGTGGGATGCGAGTGTGCTCGAAGGCAATCCTTTTACGTTTCCAGAGGTCAAGACGCTGCTTGACGGCATTACTGTCGGTGGCCGGAAGATTTCTGATCAGGAGCAGGTTCTGAACCTCGCGGAGAGTTCAAAGCACCTGCTCGCGATCGTGCAGAACGGGCGGTTTGCACTCGACAAGACCACGTTCTGCGACTTGCATCGCCTTGTCGCGCGTAACGAGGCTCTCGAGTGGGGCGTCTTCCGCGGGGAGGGGGAGGAAACGCGATACACGCCCGACGTCGCATTGGGCGAGGCAGGACGCCATACTCCATTAGCGACATTGCCGGGTGCGCCGGAACTCAACCGCGTTTTTTCCGCGGGCACGCGTGCACTGACTGATCACGTCTCCAACGCCTTTGAGCGCGGTTGCGCTTTTTTCCTCTTCGGCGCGTTGCAGCAGTTCTTCTTCGACGGCAACAAACGCACCTCACGCTTCATGATGAACGGCGTGCTGATGGCGAACGGTATCGACGCGATCAGCGTCCCCGCGCAACGTGCGGCCGACTTCAACGAAAAAATGGTGCGTTTTTATCTATCGAAGGACGGCTCCGAAATGATGGCATTCCTGCTTGAATGCCATCCGGGCGAGTGAAGCTTCACACCTTCAACAACCCCTTCTTCTCGATAAACTTCACCACCTCATCCAACCCGTCGAGCGCCTTCAGATTGGTCATCACGAAGGGCCGCTCGCCGCGCATCTTCTTCGCGTCCGAGGCCATTACTTCGAGATTCGCGCCGACCATCGGCGCGAGGTCCGTCTTGTTGATCACGAGCAGATCGGACTTGGTAATGCCGGGGCCGCCTTTGCGCGGAATCTTCTCGCCGCCCGCCACGTCGATCACATAGATCGTCAGGTCCGACAGTTCCGGACTGAACGTCGCCGCGAGGTTGTCGCCGCCCGATTCGATAAACACGATATCCGCATCCGGAAAGCGCGTCAGCATACGGTCGACAGCTTCGAGATTGATCGAGGCGTCCTCGCGAATCGCCGTATGCGGACAGCCGCCCGTTTCGACGCCCATGATCCGCTCAGCGGGCAACGCGCCGGCCACGGTCAGCAGACGCTGGTCTTCTTTCGTATAGATGTCGTTGGTGATGGCGACGAGGTCGTACTGTTCGCGCATCGCCTTGCAGAGCATTTCGAGCAGCGTGGTCTTGCCCGAACCGACCGGACCGCCGACGCCCACGCGCAGCGGCGGCAGTTTCTTCGTGCGGACGGTCGAGTGGGCGGAATGATGAGGTGCGTTCATGATGGATCGTGTTATGAGCGAAAGAGTCGCGAATACTGCGACTCGTGGCGCGCCGACAGAATGCCGAGCTGCGGCGCGAAGGTGTTGATGTTCTCGGGCGATGTGGCGAGAGCGCGCGTCACGGCGGCGTCGATTGGCTCGCGCAGCGCGACGATGATGCGTTGACCGGCGAGCTGTCCCAGCGGCACGGCTTTCAATGCGGCGGCCGCCTGGTTTTCGACCCAGCTGAAGGCGTAGGCGGCGAGGGCGGCATCGACGGCTGCGTCGTGCGCGTAAGCGGCGAAAGCGAACGCGGTGGGCTGCGCGAGCGGTGTCATCGAGGCGAGCGTCGCGCGCCGGTCAGCGTCGCCCCATTCGAGCGACGCGCACAACTGCCGCAACGACCAGCCCATCTGTTCCGTTTCGCGGCGCAATTCCGCGGATTCACGGCTTGCGAGGAATTCGCTGTTGGCAACGCGCAAGCCTTCGGCGTCATGCGCGCGCCAGCGCTCCATCTGATGCGCGAGGAACGGCAGTTCGCCATGCGCGAGCACGTCGGTCAAGCCGCTGACGATCCACGCGCGGGCGGAATCCGCATCGGTGATCAACTGCGCTTCGATGGCGGCTTCGAGACCCTGCGAGTAGCTGAATGCGCCGATCGGCAACGCCGGTGACGCCAGATGCAGCAGCGCCGTCAGTTCAGCGATGCGCATGATGATGGTGATGTCCGTGGCCGCACGATTCGTCGTGGACGTTATCGCCGTGATCGTGGTCATGATCGTGCGCATGGTCATGGCCGTGATCGTGCGCATGCGAATGCTCATGCGCCGCGTGACTATGCCCATGTTCATGGTCATGCGAATGCTCATGCCCATGATGCTCGCCGAACACCTGCTGCGCGAGCGCGTAGTCTTCGGCAAAGGTCTCGTCGTGACCATGTTTATGGCCGCCGCCATACGCGCCGGATTCCGGCTGGAATGGCATCGAAACCTGATCGACCGTTGCGCCGATGCGCTTGAGCATATCGGCCAGCACCGGATCGTATTCGAGCTTCAGATAATCGGTGCCGACTTCCACCGGCGTATGACGATTGCCGAGGTGATAAGCGGCGCGAGTCAGAGTCAGCGCATCTTTCGCGCGCACGTAGAGGACCGTTTCAGGTGCCGCGACGACGCGCACGAGGCCGCCGTCGTCGGCGATCAGCACGTCGCCGTCTCGCAGCACGGTGCCGCGCGGCAACACCAGCGCGACTTCTTCGCCGCTGTCGAGCGTGGCCGCGAGCCGGCTCTTGCGCCGGTCGTCGAACGCCAGCGTCAAGGTCGGCGCGCGCTTCACCAGCACGGGCGCGAGCTTCAGATGCGGCACAATCAGTTTGTCGATGGTACGCATGGTCAGAACAGGAAGTAGCGTTGCGCCATCGGCAGCACGGTGGCCGGTTCGCAGGTCAGCAACTGACCGTCGGCGATCACCTGATAGGTTTCCGGATCGACGCTGATCGCCGGACGCCACGCGTTGTGGATCATGTCTGCCTTCGAAATGTTGCGGCAGTTCTTGACCGCAACGATACGCTTGTTCAGACCATAGCGTTCGGCGACGCCGGCGTCCGCGGCCATCTGCGAGACGAAGGTGAGCGACGTGCGCCCCAATGCGCCGCCGCGCGTCGCGAACATCTCGCGATAGTGCACCGGCTGCGGTGTGGGGATCGACGCGTTCGGGTCGCCCATCTGCGCCATCGCGATCATGCCGCCCTTGAGAATCAGCGACGGCTTGATGCCGAAGAACGCCGGCTCCCAGAACACCAGGTCGGCCCACTTGCCCGGCTCGATCGAGCCGACTTCATGCGCGATGCCGTGCGTGATCGCCGGGTTGATCGTGTACTTGGCGACGTAGCGCTTGGCGCGGAAGTTGTCGTGCCGCGCGTTGTCTTCGGGCAGCGCGCCGCGTTGCACTTTCATCTTGTGCGCCGTCTGCCACGTGCGAATGATCACTTCGCCCACCCGGCCCATGGCCTGCGAATCCGACGACAGCATGGACAGCGCGCCGAGGTCGTGCAGGATGTCTTCGGCGGCGATGGTCTCGCGGCGAATGCGCGATTCCGCAAAGGCGATGTCTTCCGCAATCGACGGATCCAGGTGGTGGCACACCATCAGCATGTCGAGATGCTCTTCGAGCGTGTTGACGGTGTAGGGGCGCGTCGGATTGGTCGAGGAGGGCAGCACGTTCGCTTCGCCGCATACCTTGATGATGTCCGGCGCATGGCCGCCGCCCGCGCCTTCCGTGTGATACGTGTGGATCGTGCGGCCCTTGAACGCGGCCACGGTCGCTTCGACGAAACCCGCTTCGTTCAGCGTGTCCGTGTGAATCGCGACCTGCGTGTCGGTGTCGTCCGCAACGGAGAGGCAGTTGTCGATCGCGGCAGGCGTCGTGCCCCAGTCCTCGTGCAGCTTCAGCCCGATCGCGCCCGCGGCGATCTGCTCGAGCGCCGGTTGCGGCTGGCTCACGTTGCCTTTGCCGAGAAAGCCGAGGTTCATCGGATAACCGTCGGCCGCTTGCAGCATGCGTTCGAGATGCCACGGACCCGGCGTGCAGGTGGTTGCGTTCGTACCCGTGGCTGGACCCGTACCGCCGCCGAGCATCGTGGTCACGCCGCTCGCGAGCGCTTCTTCGATCTGCTGCGGGCTGATGAAGTGAATGTGCGTATCGATGCCGCCCGCCGTCACGATCAGGCCTTCGCCCGCGATCACTTCGGTGGAGGCGCCGATCGCGATCGTCACGTTCGGCTGGATGTCGGGATTGCCCGCTTTGCCGATCGCGGCGATGCGGCCGTTCTTGATGCCGATGTCGGCCTTGACGATGCCCCAGTGATCGAGAATCACCGCATTCGTCACGACGGTATCGACCACGTCGGCATGCACGCGTTGCGACTGGCCCATGCCGTCGCGAATCACTTTGCCGCCGCCGAATTTCACTTCTTCGCCGTAGGTGGTGAAGTCGCGCTCGACTTCGATCAGCAACTCGGTGTCGGCGAGGCGCACGCGGTCGCCGGTGGTGGGGCCGAACATTTCCGCGTATGCGCGGCGGCCAATGCGTAATGTCATGGTGTGGGTCCGGAAATGAGCAGGGCGGTTCAGGCGAAGGAGCGCGCGTGGCGCATCACAGCTTGCCCATCACCTTGCCGTTGAAGCCGTAGACGACGCGATCGCCCGCCAGTTCGACCAGTTCGACGGTGCGCTCCTGACCGGGCTCGAAGCGCACGGCGGTGCCCGCCGCGATGTTCAGGCGAAAGCCGCGCGCAGCCTCGCGATCGAACGCGAGTGCCTCGTTCACTTCGTAAAAGTGATAGTGGGAGCCGATCTGCACCGGACGGTCGCCGGTATTCGACACGACCACCGTGACGGTCGCGCGGCCCGCGTTGAGCTCGTGTTCGCCGTCGTCGATGAGGAGTTCGCCGGGAATCATCTGGGCTTGCCTTATGGGATGGATGATCTCTGTGATCAGGGAATCGGGTGGTGAACGGTGACGAGCTTGGTGCCGTCGGGGAACGTCGCTTCGACCTGGATGTCGGGAATCATCTCGGGCACGCCTTCCATGACGTCGTCACGGGTGAGCAGCGTGGTGCCGTAGTGCATCACTTCGGCGACGGTCTTGCCGTCGCGCGCCGCTTCCATCAGCGCGGCGGTGATGAAGGCGATCGCTTCCGGGTAGTTCAGTTTGAGGCCGCGTGCGCGGCGCCGTTCGGCAAGCAGCGCGGCGGTGAAGATCAGCAGCTTGTCCTTCTCGCGAGGTGTCAGCTTCATCGAATGTATGCGTAGGGTTGCAACGGTTGTGGCGGCGGTCCTCGTCGGGACCGGCTGCGACAATGATAGGCGCTGCGCGTCATGGCTGCGATCAGGTGCGAGGCACGGGATGCGTCCATGACGAATGCAATGCCGGATAAGCCGGTCACGGTATCAATTTCGCCTAACGGCACGCTTACAGATCGGTCGGCAGCGGCGCGCTGAACCACTTCTTCGACATCGTGTTGAGCGTGCCGTCCTGCTTCGCCTGTGCGATGGCCGCGTTCACTTTTTGCTGCAGGCGCGGCTCGTTCTTGTTCATGCCGACGAAGCACGGCGAATTCTTGATGACGAACTTCGGTTCCGGGCGGCGCGGCGGATTCTTCGCGAGGATCGCGGCCGCGACGATGTTGCCCGCGGCGATCAACTGCACCTGGCCCGAGAGGAACGCGGCGATCGTTGCGTTGTTGTCCTCGAAGCGCTTGATGGTCGCGTTCGGCGCCATTTGCGTGAGACCGATCTCTTCCAGCGCACCGCGGGTTGCGCCGACTGTCTTGCCGGTCAGGTCGGCGGGGCCGCTGACCTTGATGTC
Organism: Burkholderia sp. WP9; assembly: GCF_900104795.1. NCBI lineage: Bacteria > Pseudomonadati > Pseudomonadota > Betaproteobacteria > Burkholderiales > Burkholderiaceae > Burkholderia > Burkholderia sp. WP9. The sequence goes on along the minus strand of NZ_FNTG01000001.1, from coordinate 2,646,049 downwards.
GGCGGGACCGAACACGCCCTGGTAGTACGGCGCATAGGCCGTCGAAAAATCGATCACCTTCTCGCGATCCGGCGTTTTGCCGAGCGACGAGATCACCAGATCGACCTTGCCTGTTTGCAGATACGGAATACGGTTGGCGCTATTGACCGGCACGAGTTCGAGCTTCACGTTCATCGACTTCGCGAGCAGGGCGGCCGTGTCGATATCGTAGCCTTGCGGCTTCATGTCCGCGCCGACCGAACCGAACGGCGGATAGTCTTCCGGCACGGCGACTTTCAGCACGCCGGCCTTGGCAATGTTATCGAGTGTGTCCGCGTGAGCGGCGGGCGCTTGGATGGCGAGGGTGGGCGAGAGCAACAATGCGGCGAGCCAAGCGCGACGCGCGGGGCGGAGAGTCGATCGTGTCATGTTCTGTGAGCGGAGGTGGTGGTAGCGAGCCGGTCGGCTGCCGTCAGGGTGCGGCAGCATCGTGGGGGATTTTTATGCAAGGTATGTGCCATGGCGGTGCAGCATAGGCTGGCGGCCGACGGAATAACGGGCGCACGTAATTGAAGCGGCGCGACGCGCCAAATTGGTGCAAACCTCGTCTTACGAAGGTGAAAGGCGGCGAGCGCAATGATCACGCGCTGCACATGCTCGATGCTGCGACGACTATCCCGATGACGCAAGTCACGCACGCGACTTGACCGCCTTGCCTGGACTCTGCGCCGCGAGCCCCGAAAACTGCGCGTCCTCGCCCGGTGCCGCCGCCGGCTCCCCGAAGCCTGCCCAGGCGGCGATTCCCAGGCGTCGCGTCACTAGATACATCGCTACCGGCACTGTGAGACCGGTCGCAATACCGAGCACAACGTGGACAACCGGCTGACTGATGCCGAGCGCCAGCAACGCATTCCAGGTCGAGGCGATTGCCAGCACATGCAGCAGATAGACCGGCTTCCACGACGAGCCGAGCGAGACGATCCAGCGCGAGCTGCGCCATAGTCCGAGGCATCCTCCTACCGAAATGGCCGCGGCGATACCCAGGAAACTCGCTGGCAGCGAGTATGGGTTCATGTAGTCGCCAAAGCGTTGTCCTACGATAGCAGCGGCTGCAAAGGCAATTGCCGTTGCCGGCGCGACGAGAAGGCCGGGCGTGCGCTTGCCATGCCGGTTCCATCGGGAGCCGAACAGCACGCCGGATAGAAAGAACACAAGGCCCCAACACGTCATCGTGACGATGCCCCAGTGACTGCGCGTGGCGACTATCGCGCCGACAACGATCAGTGCGGAAATCAGACAGCGATTCGCCACCGTCAAGGCGTGCCGGGATGTGCTGGACCGTGGCCATACGGTGAGGCACGTCACGATCTGGCAGACGAAAAGCGCGTAGAGAAACCAGAATTGTCCGACGGGCGCCCATGCCAGACGAGTCAATTCGATCTGCTGGAGCGCGTACCCTCGAGATTGAGCCACGAACCACTGCACGCCCGTCTGCACTATCGACCAAAGCAGATAGGGATAGAGAACGGTCAGGGCAACTGATTTCAGGAACCGGCCGCGTGAGTGCTGCAAACACGCAACCGTACCCAGGCCGAGCAGGAAGAAGAGCGTCGGGTATCCAAGCGTGCTCGCGGCGTACTGAACGACCTTCAGGAGGCGGGCTACATGCCCATCCTGCAGAAAACCGGCATCGCCGACTCTGCGAATGGCATCGGCGCACACGATCGCAGTGATGGAAATTGCCATGCCGCCTCTGATGCGCTCGTCTCTCACCATTTGCTCGATCGGATTCATATTTGCGCGCAATGCGGGCGGTTCTTCGGGGCGTGCTAAAGCTGCACGTCGAAGATCACGCACCAGTTGTCCAGACGCATCGATTCGCGGCCGTCGTTAAACCGGATCGCGTCGCCCTGTGAATCTCGCAGATTGCCACGCGGGCCGTACCGGCTGCCCGCGACGCCGACACCATTGAAGGCGTACTCCACGTGCGTACCGGCGGGGATCGGTGATTGGGCGGCAATTCGTACCTCGTCGGGTCCGGTGATGGATACCGAACGGATCGGCAGCAAGTTACCCGAAGGCAGGCGCAGTGCGAAACCGTAGTCCGAATTGCCGGCGACTTGCGTCGTGTCCCACCTGAGTGGCGGCGCGGGGACATTGAAGCGCAGCGTGGCCGTGGTGCCCTCGCGTTGCCAGGTCAGCGGCTCGAGGGGTTTCCACGTCTCGCGGTCGATCAGAATCCGCTTCAGGACCAGGCCGTAGTAGGCGCCCATCCATTCGGTGCTGCGATTGTCCGTGTGTCCGCCGTCCACGTATCGAAAGAGATACATTGGCACCGCCAGATGGATGTGCGGATCTTCGTGGCTGGCCGCGAGGAGGGCGAGCGCGATATGCGGGTACTGCTGATCGAAACGGCGATTCGTGGCCACTTGATAGGTGATCATCTCGACGTCCTGCTTCTGTCCGGTCAGTGCCTTGGCGTTCCGATCGACGTCGGCCCGCAGGGTCCTGAGCTTTGCGACATAAGTTGGAATGGATGTCTGGCTGGAATCATCGGCTTCCCCTTGCGTCCATGTGATTGCGCCGACGCCGTACGTCTTGCCTTGGGCGTCCGCAAGCCGTTTTCCCTGAGCGATGTCGCGCAAGAGCCGTGTGTAATAGCGTCCTGGTGCCGACAGCGTCGCAATGTCCATGGAGCCTTCACCTGGTGCCGACCCAACGAACTGGTAGGGAAGCTTTGCGTGATCTTGCAGGTTCTCCTGTTCGATCAACTGCGTGGCCATATTCAGCGTCCCGCTGGTGGGCGTCTCGGCTTTGTCGCCCCATTGAGTCTCGATGAGCGGCACGAACTGCCTGTACGCAACCTCGACGCCTCCGTCCTGGACGCCGTCTTGAGCGCGCACGCCGCCAATGAAGCGCAGTGACGAATAACGCTGATGGATGGACAAAACGGGCTTGTTAAAAAAGCCCTGGCTGAGCGATTGGCCGTAGGTAATGACGTGTGTGATGTCCCAGGGTGCTGCGCCGTGCGGAATCCATGTCGAATAAGCGGGCTCGATGCGACCATCGCCGGAGCCGGACTGCGTTGTGTCGAAGATAGTCGTTGTGGCCTGCGCGCTTGCGGCTAACACTTTCTGGACTACCCAGCCGCCGGCAGAAGACGAGAGAATGAAATGGACCTGACGGCCGGGGCGCCCATCGGCGTTCTGGATCACCACGCTCGCCTGAGAGCCGTCGACTTGCACATGGTAGGTTTCGGGCAGCGCCGTCAAACGCTCGCAGGCCGTGGCAGTCGACACATGCAAAAGCTGTTGAAACAGACCTTTCATATCCGCGAGGGCGGCGGCTCCGGCGCCGCATGTTGCGCGCTTATATCGCCACAGCGGGTCGAACTTGTCTCTCCACGCGTGCAGAGCGTTTTCGATGCCGGGATTTTCAGCAGAAATGGCGACGCGACTATCCTGCTGCGAACAGGCGCAGCATACGATTGTTAGCAGGACGAGGAATACGACACGCATGGGTTCATCCTTAGCGTTCAACTGCGCGAACGATTGTAGGAGGATTGCCTCATGCGCTCTGTGCGACCACGCACCTAGGAGCCCGAATGGACAGCAGAGGAGCCCCGATGAAAGAAACGGACTCAACCAAAGACGACCGCGACGGCGCGCGCAGCGCCGCCGGAAGAATGACTGCTGTGTCACAGACGGGGAATGTGCGAGAACCCAGATTCCAGATGCACCACTACCGTGGCTGCGCGGGAGACCCGCTTATAAGCTGGCGGTTCAAAGCCGCTTTCTTTGCTTACTTTCTTTGCGGCGGCAAAGAAAGTAAGTGCCGCCCCGCACAGGGGCAACGCTAATAGACCGCGAAGAAATCAAGAAAGGCCCAAAAACCAAAAAAACCCACCAAATTCAAGTCGCCCAAATCCGCAAAGGCACAGCCCCAACCCCATGCACGACCGGCCGCAACTGAAGCCAGCACTGAGTCAAAGCCTGCTGCAGCGTCTCCATAGACCGCGAGACAGCGCGCACGATCACCACCCCTGAGGTCACACAAGAAGCCGCACCTCTAAGCGAGCCACTAAACGACAACTGAGCGGTCAAAGCTTCAGCGAGCGCATCATCGCAAGCCGCGCCGACCGCCCAAAGCGTTCCATAAGCAGGAAATCCGGCGAGCCCCTGAGCCGCATCGCGCAGCGAGTCATTCGCCGAGAGGCTGGCCCGCTCGAGCCAAAGCAACTCGCCGTTAGCGCCAACGATCCGCGACAGCGAACGCAAGCTCCCTTGTGACCACCGCTCACCGGCAGCCTGCCGTCCGAGTTGAGTTGCATCCCATCCCAAAGCCGTGGCACCCTCACCGAGCGTCAACGAAAAATCCAGCTTCGCATTAGCCTGATCGAACACGATATTGTTTTGCGGCAGCCAATCGAGCTTCGCCCGCGCGCCGACACGCACATCGATATGCTGTTGCGCTTCACGCCCATTGGACTTGTACCACTTGGTCGCCCCAGGCGTGGTAATGACAGCATGCGCTGCGTCGCCAACCGCAACATCAATAGCGAGCTCATCACCGCCCGCGATCCCACCAGGCGGATGCACGATCACCGCATGACAAACGCCATATCCTTCCGGATAGAGCGGCCTTTGAACCCGCAAAGGCCCATCATGCAGCCGATGCTTGAGCGTAGTCCGCTCGCCATCCCTGACAAAACCGAGTTCAAGGCGCGCGCGCCATTGCGAATGCGCGCCGGCTTGCGCGATAGCGAGGGTAGCGTGATTTTCGTGAAGCGACATGCGAATGAAATGCGACCAGACGGAGAACAGCAAAACGTGCCTGCGCACGTCAGACAGCGCTCAACCACGCTGCCACAGGATGCGTCGAGAATAGCACGCGCGGTGCGTGACGCCGCTCACACGGCGATCAGCGTGCGCACGCCATCGGCATCCATATTGGCGCCTTCGCCGCCCGCGATGATCTCGCCGCGGCTCATCACCCAATACCGATCCGCGATCTCTTTGGCGAAGTCGTAATACTGCTCGACGAGCAGCACCGTCATGCCCATTTCCTCGACCAGTTGACGCAGCGTGCGGCCGATATCCTGAATGATCGAAGGCTGAATGCCCTCGGTGGGCTCGTCGAGAATCAACAGTTGGGGATCGCTCATCAACGCGCGGCCAATGGCGAGCTGTTGCTGCTGCCCGCCGGAGAGATCGCCGCCGCGCCGGTTGCGCATATCCTTTAACACCGGGAACAGTTCGTAGATACGATCCGGGATCTTCTTGGGCGCCTTCTTGCTGGCGGCGCCCACCAGCAGATTTTCCTCGACGGTCAGCCGCGGAAAGATATCGCGGCCTTGCGGCACATAAGCGAGGCCTTTTTCCACGCGCGAGTAGGTCGGCAGTTTGGTGATCGGCGCGCCGCGCCAGGCGATCGAGCCGCTTTTCGTCTGCACGACGCCCATCAGGCAGCGCAGCAGCGTGGTTTTACCCACGCCGTTGCGGCCGAGCAGGACAGTGAGTTTGCCGTCGGGCACGGTGAGCTTCACATCGCGCAGGATGTGGCTGCCGCCGTAGTACTGGTTCAGGTTTTCTACTTCTAGCATGTCCGTTCGACCCTTTGTTTCACCGTCCCGTTTGCGAGACCCGCTTCACCGGCCCAGATAAGACTCGATGACCGTCTCGTCGCGCTTCACTTCGTCGAGCGTGCCGTGAGCGAGCACACGCCCCTCGGCCATCACCGTCACCTTGCCGGTCGAGCCTGATAGCGCCGCCACGAACTCCATATCGTGCTCGACGACCATCATCGAGCAGGTGCCGCGCAGATGATTGAGCAATTCGGCTAACTGCATGGTTTCGTCGTCGGTCATGCCGGCGGCCGGCTCGTCGAGCAGGAGCAGCGCCGGTTGCTGCATCAGCAGCATGCCGATTTCGAGCCGTTGCTTCTGGCCGTGCGACAGTTCGCCGGCCAGACGCCGCGCCTCGCTCTCGAGGCCGATCAACGCCAGCGTCTCTTCAATGCGCGCCTGTGCCTCGCGGTCGAGCCGCGCGCGTAGCGACGCCCACCAACCCTTGTCGGCCTTCATCGCCAGTTCGAGGTTTTCCCACACGGGATGCTGTTCGAACACCGTGGGTTTCTGAAATTTGCGGCCAATGCCTGCACGCGCGATGGACGGCTCGTTCATGCGCGTCAGATCGATCGACTGGCCGAGAAACACCTTGCCGGAATCCGGCTCGGTCTTGCCGGTGATGACGTCCATCATGGTCGTCTTGCCGGCGCCGTTCGGACCGATGATGCAGCGCAATTCGCCGGCGTCGATCGTCAGCGTCAACGCGTTCAATGCACGAAAACCGTCGAAGCTCACGGTCACGTCTTCGAGATACAGGATCGTGCCGTGCGACACGTCGATCTCGCCGGGCACGACCGCGCGGCCCATGCTCGCCACACCGCTCAACGAGGTTTCAGCGGGATCTTCCGGTAACGCCAGATCAGGAACCATCGGGTTTTCGTTCATGAGCGGTTCCTTTTGCGCGTCACGAGTTCGATCAGCCCCATGATGCCGTTCGGCAGGAACAGCGGGACCAGCACGAAAATCAGACCGAGAAAGAACAGCCAGTATTCAGGGAAGTTCGCCGTAAAGAAGCTCTTCGCGCCATTCACGGCGAAGGCGCCGATGATCGGGCCGATCAGCGTGCCGCGTCCACCCACGGCAACCCAGATCGCCATTTCGATCGAGTTGCCCGGCGACATCTCGCCCGGGTTGATGATGCCGACCTGCGGCACGTACAGCGCACCGGCGATGCCGCACAACACGGCGGACACCGTCCACACGAACAGCTTGTAGGCGAGCGGGCTGTAGCCGAGGAACATCAGGCGCGTTTCGCCGTCGCGCACCGCGGTTACCACGCGGCCGAGCTTCGAGGTGACGATGGCGCGCGCGCCGAGGAACGCGAGGATCAGCACGGCGAACGTGATCAGCAGCAGGGCGGTGCGCGTGCCCGGATGCGTGATCGGAAAGCCGCCGATGCGCTTGAAGTCGGTAAAGCCGTTATTGCCGCCGAAGCCCGTCTCGTTGCGATAGAACAGCAGCATCGCGGCGAAGGTCATGGCCTGCGTGATGATCGACAGATACACGCCCTTCACCCGCGAGCGGAACGTGAAAAAGCCGAACACCCACGCGACCACCGCCGGCACCAGCACCACCAGCAGCAGCGCGTAGCCGAGATGCTGCGTGCCTTGCCAGTACCACGGCAGTTGATGCCAGTCGAGAAACACCATGAAGTCGGGCAAGTCGCTGCCGTATTTGCCTTCGTGGCCGATCGAGCGCATCAGATACATGCCGATCGCGTAGCCGCCGAGCGCGAAGAACAGCGCGTGCCCGAGGCTCAGAATGCCGCAGTAGCCCCATACGAGATCGAGCGCCAACGCCGCGATCGCGTAGCACATGAACTTGCCGGTGATCGTCATCGCGTACGCGGACAGATGCAGCGCGCTCGTCTCCGGCACCACCAGCGTGGCAAACGGCACGCCGAACCCGAAGACGATGATCAACGCGATCAGCGCAAGCCACGCGCGCCGCGACAGCAGCGCGGGGCGTGGCGGCAGGCCGAGCGCGAAGCCCGCTTGCGCTTCGCGACCGGCGAGCGCGCCGCCGCCGCTTGCGCCGACGTGAGCCGATGAAGTTGCAGATGTCATCTCATGCCTCCGCGCTACGGCCCTTGAGGGCGAACATGCCCTGCGGACGCTTCTGGATGAACAACACGATCAGCACGAGTACCGCGATCTTCGCGAGCACCGCGCCCCAGAACGGTTCGATCGCCTTGCTGATGAGCCCGAGGCCGAAGCCGCCGATCACCGTGCCGGCCAACTGGCCGACGCCGCCCAGCACCACGGCCATGAACGAATCGATGATGTAACTCTGGCCGAGGTCCGGTCCGACGTTGCCGATCTGCGAGAGCGCACAGCCGCCCAGACCGGCAATGCCCGCGCCGAACGCGAACGCATACGAATCGACCCGTGCGGTCTTCACGCCGACACAGGCCGCCATGCGCCGGTTCTGCGTCACGGCGCGCACGAACAGGCCGAGCCGCGTCTTGGTGAGCACGGCCCACGCGATGCCGACCACGATCAGCGAGAACGCGAGAATCGCCAGCCGGTTGTACGGCAGGATCAGATTGGGCAGCACGGTGACGCCGCCGCTCATCCACGCCGGGTTGACCACCTGCACGTTCTGCGCGCCGAACAGCATGCGCGTCGCCTGAATCAGGATCAGGCTGACGCCGAAGGTGGTCAGCAGCGTTTCGAGCGGGCGGCCGTACAGATGCTTCAGCACCAGCCGTTCGAGCACGATGCCCACCAGCCCCGCGGCGACGAACGAGGCCGGAATGGCAAGCAGCGGATACCAGTCGAACGCGCCGGGCGCGAAGCGCTGAAAGAGGTTCTGCACCACATAGGTCGCGTACGCGCCGATCATCAGGAATTCGCCGTGCGCCATGTTGATCACGCCGATCAACCCATAGGTGATGGCAAGGCCCAGCGCGGCGAGCAGCAGCACGCTGCCAAGCGAGAGGCCCGCGAACAGCGTGCCGGCGATCTGGCTGCGGCGCTGGATCGCGTCGAGTTCGTCAATGCCGCTTTGCGCGGCGGCGCGCACGCGGTCGTCGGCTTCCACGAAGGTGCCGTCCGGCTTCTTCGCGACGATCGGCCGCAGCAGCTCGTTCATGTCGAGGTCGTGGCGCGCGGCGACCAGTTGCACGGCTTCGAGGCGCCTGGCGGGGTCGGCGTCGTGCAGCGCGGTCATCGCCCACAAAGTGTCGAGGCGCTTCTTCAGCGCGGGATCGGTTTCCTTTGCGCGAGCTGCGTCGACGAGCGGTTTGATCGACGGATCCGGGTTCTGCAGCAGCGCGATGATCGCGGCTTCACGTGTCGCCTTGTCCGGCGAATCGAGTTGCAGGCCCGACAGCGCGCCGGCCACTTTCGAGCGCAGCAGATTGTTCAGCGTGACCGGCTGGGCATCGCCCGCGGCGACGGTCTTGCCGGTGACCGCGTCCTTCGCGGTGTCGCCGTCCTGCAGCAGCACGGCGCCCGAATCGGTGGCGAGCGCGCTGTCGTCGGACAGCGCCTTGAGCACCGCCATCGACTCTTTGTCGTGATTGGCGATCAGTTTGTCGATGGCGGCGGATTTCGCATCGAAGTCGTCGCCGGCAAGCGGCGCCACATCGGCTTGCGTCAGCGCGAAAGCGCTCAGCGGTGCGCCCGCGAGGAGCACGAGCGCGACACCGGTCACGCCGCGCTGCGCGAGCCGCAGCGACAGTTTTTGCGCCAGTGTTCGTGTGGACCTGAGAAATGAGAACGCCATGGTGGCCTTTGAAGAAAAACCGGCGGAGCGGCGCGGCATGTGGGCAAGCGCCGCAGCTGCGCCGTCGAATTGCCGCGCGCGAAAGTCGTGCCGTCGGGACGGCGGATCACGGCACGAACGCAGGCGCGGTCGGCGCGCCTGTCGCGGGATTGCATCGGCGTGCCATGCCGGCCGACGTCGCCGTCACGGCACGCCTTCCTGTCAGGCGACGCGCGAACGCTTCAGGAACGCCGGGATCGAGCTGACCACGTCCGGCTTGCTCGAATTGCCGGCAATGAACGGGCTCCACGGCTGCGCGCGAATCGCGGTCTTGGTCCGCCACACCACGTTGAACTGGCCGTCGGCGCGCACTTCGCCGATCATCACCGGCTTGTGCAGGTGGTGATTGCCGTCCATTTCGAGCGTGAAGCCCGAAGGCGCCGCAAACGTCTGGCCGACCATCGCCACGCGGACCTTGTCGACTTCGGTGCTCTTGGCCTTCTCGACCGCCTGTTTCCACATATGGATGCCGACGAAGGTCGCTTCCATCGGGTCGTTGGTCACGCGCTTGGTGCCACCCGGCAGGTTGTTCTGCGCGACCCATGCGGCCCATTGCTTCTTGAACTTTTCGTTGGCCGGGTTGCGCAGCGACATGAAGTAATTCCACGCCGCGAGGTTGCCGACCAGCGGCTTCGTATCGATACCGCGCAACTCTTCCTCGCCGACCGAGAAGGCGACCACCGGCACGTCAGACGCCTTCAGCCCCTGGTTGCCGAGTTCCTTATAGAACGGCACGTTCGAGTCGCCGTTCACCGTGGAGATCACCGCGGTCTTGCCGCCTTGCGAGAAAGTCTTGATGTTCGCGACGATGGTCTGGTAGTCGCTATGGCCGAACGGCGTGTAGACCTCCTGAATGTCGGCTTCCTGGACGCCCTTCGACTTGAGGAACGCGCGCAGGATCTTGTTGGTCGTGCGGGGGTACACATAGTCGGTGCCCAGCAGGAAGAAGCGCTTGGCGCCGCCGCCTTCCGCGCTCATCAGATATTCGGTCGCCGGAATCGCCTGCTGATTCGGCGCTGCGCCCGTGTAGAACACGTTGCGCGACATTTCTTCGCCTTCGTACTGGACCGGGTAGAACAGCAGGCCGTTCAGTTCCTCGAACACCGGCAGCACCGATTTGCGCGACACCGAGGTCCAGCAGCCGAACACCACGGCGCACTTGTCCTGCGTGATCAGCTGACGCGCTTTCTCGGCGAAGAGCGGCCAGTTCGATGCCGGGTCGACCACCACCGGCTCCAGTTGACGGCCCATCACGCCGCCGTTCTTGTTGATGTCCGCAATGGTCATCAACGCGGTGTCTTTGAGGGAAGTCTCCGAGATCGCCATCGTGCCCGACAGCGAATGCAGGATACCTACCTTGATCGGGCCGCTACCCGACTGCGCATGGGCGAACGGAACCTGACCAGCAAGCGCCAGCGCGCCCGACATGGAGCCGAACTTCAACAGACTGCGACGTTTCATGTATATCCCCTTGCCATTGATGGTGACTGTTTATGGGCGTCGATTTCAGCCAGCAGGGCTTATCCCGCATGACTTGCCGCTTGTGTACTGCAAGCCACATGCCATGCAGTAAATTCGACTCGAAGGTCGTGCATGGCATGCTGCATCGCGGCTACCGGCTGGCCGGTTCATGCGGATTGCGGCGCGAAATTGGTGCAGGATCGAACCATGCGCCTCGTTCAGGTGCGCGCCGCGCCGCAACGAAGCGTGCGTATCCGCCAACGGGCGTCGACGGTGCATCTGCGCCGCGCCTTTGTGCATGCGCCGTCGCGCTATACAGGCGATATCCTGGCGTTCTCGCCGCCGTTGATCGTCGAGGAGGCGCAGATCGGGGAGATCCTGTGGGGCGGTGGCCGAGGTGTTGAGGGAGGTGGACTAGTAGCGCGGCGTTTCGGAGACCGCGGTATGAAAGAAGGCCGGCGATTTGCGGGGCGCCAGCCTTATCGATTAGATCGCCGAGTTCAGAACGCGACGAAGGGGCCAGTCTGCGCGCCGACCTGGGTGCCGTTCAAAGCGGTGTAGACGTCGCGGCCGAAGAAGAACGGCAGGCCCCAGATAAAGTAACTGGAAAGCGACGTATAGACGGCCAGATCGTCATGCGCTGCGTATTGGCCGTTCATCAGGTTCGCCGTATTGGCTACCTGGAACGGTACGGTTGCGGACGCCGCCGCTCCGCTGTTGGGTTTGAGTATGGCGGACAGGCTGAGTGCGGTCGACGGCGTGTAACGTCCCCACGAGTCGAACGGGATCGAGCGATCCTGGAAAGTGTTCGTGTTCGACCCGCTATCCATCACCCCCCTTCCGAACAGCGAGCCCTTGTACGCCGTCGTGAAGAAGCCGTTGCCGTCGAGCGCAATGATATTGGCATTCGACGACAGCCTGTTGTTCTGTTGCGTGCCAATGCCGAACACCAGTTCGCCGGTGGCGCTTGGCTGGCCGCCCGCAGGCAGGGCAGGCAGACGGATGATCGTGCCGTTGTTGTCCGAAGTGAAGTTGGCGACGGGGTTCATGACCTGCGTGTCGAGCGGCACGCGTGTGCCTTTGCACGAACCCGTGGACGGACAGTAGTAGTAAGTGGCCGACAAGGCATATTGGGCCGCGAGCGGAAAGTCGCGTACCGCGGAACTGATGCCGACCACGCCATTGGCGCCGAGATCGGTCACCGTGCCGATGTTCCCGAGCCCCACCGATGCGCAATCGGCGGGCGTGGCATACGCGCTGTCGCCGATCACCTGGATCGGCAGGTTGCCTGCTGCCTTGGCGCCGATCGTTACGTCGGCGCGCCTGATCGGCCCCCACGCATAACCTGACGCAAACTGCGCGCATTGGGCAATCGGGGCTGCGCTGGTGGGATCGTCGGTGGCGCCGGTTTGCGCCGGCAAACGACCCGAGAGCGCCGGGCCCAACGCGCTCGCCAGCACACGCACGCCTGCCGAACCGGTGTCGACCAGCATGTGGTCGATCGTTGCGCATTGGCTCGCGCCCTGCACACTAGGGATGCAGATGGTGACGGTTACGTAGGGCTGGTTGGCGTAATTTCCCGTCCATCGTTCGACGGTGATCGGGACGGTGTTGACGTCGGCCGATGGCGATGGCGTTGGCGATGGCGATGGCGATGGCGTCGGAGTTGGAGTCGGAGTTGGAGTCGGAGTCGGAGTCGGACGCGGCATCGGAGTGGGCTTCGGCGCGGGCGTCGGTGCCGGGCTGGGAGTCTGCGTGGGCGTTGGGCTCGAAGCGGAGCTCGGCGAAGGCGCGGGACTTGGCGTCGGCGCCGGATTTTGTGCAGGCGACGGAGCAGGGCCCGGCGTCGGCGAGACCGGCGCCGGGTTGCCCTTGTCCTGCATCGCATTCGAGTCACTGCTGTCGCCACCACCTCCACCGCCGCAGGCGGACAGAACGACACTGGCAGTCAGGATGGCGAAACAAAGGGATTGGTTGAGTGTTTTCATGTTTCTTGTGATTCGTGGCTCGACCCGCTGCTTCATTGCAGATCTTCCACGCGAACATTGGCGGGGACGAGGCGCGGCAGGAATGCCTTGCCGGACGCGTGCCCCGGCGCGCCTGCCGACTCGATCTGGAAGTCGCCATTGCGCTCGATCAACGGACCCGTGCCGCGAGCCCGCACTGCGCTGGCGGCAACCGCGCTGGGGAAATAGCTGCCGAGCAACGCGCTCATATCCGGCCGCACCGGGCCGTCCCACGTGACCGCAAACACGACGTTCGACGGCAGCACGTATTCGCGCACCGTCACACCATTGGGGTCACGCGACGGGCGCACGGTATAAGGCATGGAAGCGGAAGCAGCGTTAGAGCTCGCCGCGCGGAGCAACGGTTGCGGCGTCGCCCCTGCATTGGGCGCACCGCCCAACGCCGCATAAGACGCGAGCGGTAACAGTGCCGCAGCGGCCAGTGCGACCTTCACAAAATTCATCACATTGCTCCACGAAAACAGGTCGGAGCATGGTGCCAGCGGGGCGTTATTGGGATTGCCGGAAAAGTCTGAATGAAAAATCGGAAATGGCGTAAGGAGGCGCTACGCGAGAGCAACGCCTCCTGTCTCAGTTGGCTGCTCAGTCGTCAGAACGCGACGAACGGCCCAGTCTGGTTGCCGACCTTCGCGTTTCCAATCACGGTGTAGACGTCGCGGCCATAGAAGAACGGCAGCCCCCACAAGAACATATTGTTGTGGCTATTCGAGAAGTACTGACCAATGTTGTTAAACGCTGCGTAACCGCTCGCCATGAGACTGGCGGCGTTGCCGACCGAAAATGGCATCTGGAGCGGCGAGCCTTTTCCGTTGGTGGGGTCGATGGTGGCGCTCAGGTTCAACGTGCCCGTCGGCGTGTATAAGCCGGCGGCGGATACGGGGATGGCGCTATCGGGGAAAGCGTAGCTCAAGGTGCCGCTGTCGATCGCGCTGCGATTGAACACGCGCCCCTGGTACTGGGTCGTGAACGTGCCGTATTTGTCCACTGCAACGACCGTGGCATTGGCCGGCAACGCATTGTTCGGCTGCGTGCCGACGCCGAACACCAATAGACCCGTAACGCTGGCCTGGCCGCCAGCCGGCACGGCAGGCAGGCGGATGACCGTGCCGTTGTTGTCCCTCGCGAATCCCGCAACCGGGTTCATGACTTCCTGGCTCGCCTTCACGCGCGTGCTGATGCAACGGTTTTGCGACGGGCAGTAATAGTAGTTGCCGGGTATCGCGGTGGTTACGGCGTCCGCGGAATCGCTCGTGAAGTTGTCGATGCCGAGAATGCCGTTCACCCCCATGGCGTCGAGGGCGGCGCCCATGTCGCCGCCGCCGTGCGCGACACAATCGTCGGGGACGGCGAACGCACCATCGGAGATCAGCTGGATCGGAATATTACTCGCCGTCTTGCTGCCGATCGTAATGTCCGCGCGTTTGACCGAACCCCACGTGAAACCCGAGGCAAACGGCATGCATTCGACTATCGGCGCGGAGCCGACCGGATCGTCGACCGCGCCCGCTTGCGTGAGCAACTGAGGCGCCAGCGTGGGGAGTGCGCGGGCTGCAATGCGCACGCCGGTCGAGCCGGTATCGACCAGCATCTTGTCGACGCTCACGCACTGGCCCGCGACCTGCGCGCTCTGGGCGCCCGGCACGCAGACCGTAATCGATGCGAACAGCCGGTTCACGTTGCCCGTCGAGGCGTCGACGCTAACCGGCACCGTGTTGTCGCCGGTGGCCGGGGGCGTCGCGTTACCCGAATTGCCGGAGTTGCCGGAACCGCCTGAGCCGTTCGGTGGTGGGATCCAGTCAGGGGTGGCGTTCCAGCCGATCGAGTTGCCGCTCTGGTTGCCGCTGGCGTTTCCGCCGCCGCCGCATGCGGAAAGCGCGACTCCCGCAATGGCCGCCGCCAGGCAGAGTGTCTTCTTCAATGTGTTCATGGTTTGTTTTCTCATAGCTCGACGCGTGCCCTATTGCAGATCGCCCGGACCGACGCCGGCGGGCATCAGGCGAGGCAACCAGGCCATGCCGCTGAAGCGCCCGAGGCGGCCAGTGGACTCGACCCGGAAATCGTCGTTGCCGTCGACCAATGGCCCGGTGCCTCGCGTGCGGCTTTGCGCGGCGTTGACGAAGTTCGGGAAATAGCTGCCGAGCAGCGCTGCCATATCAGGACGAATGGGACCGTCCCACGAGACCGCGAACACGACGTTGCCGGGCAGGACGTATTCGCGAAGGGTCACGCCGTTGGCGTCGATTGACTGGTGCAGGGAGTAGCGCGCTGCGTTCGCTGGTTGAACTGGCGTCGCGACGGCGGACTGCGGTACGGCGCGCAGCAGTGGCGCAGAGGATGTGCCGGCGGACGGCGCACCGCCCAACGTTGCATGCGAGATAAGCGGCAGCAAGGTTGCGGCCAGCATCGCGATCTTCAAAAATCTCATCACATTGCTTCCCCAAAAAAGGTCGAAGCATGGTGCCTGTGAGATGTTCAGGAAACCGTATGAAATTTCCTAAGAGAACGCGCGAAGCAGCGCAATGAAAGCGTGACGTTAGCTCTGCGCCAAAGGGTGCAAGCTGGAAGCGGGGAAAGCGGGAGAAGCAAAAGAAGCGCACAAAGGCCGTTGGCCCGTCCGCGTAACGCGAAAGCTCGCAAGCCAGTATTAGAGCAGCCGTTCCTCACGGCCGCACTAACACCTCATTGCGGCTGATTGATCAGTAGGTCGGAACGGACGGATCCACCTGACGCGACCACGCGTCGATTCCGCCTTGCAGATTGAACACGTTGGTATGGCCGCGCGACTCGAGGAACATCGCGACCTGGGCACTGCGCGCGCCGTGGTGGCAGACGCAGACGATTTGCGCGTCGTCGTCGAGTTCTTCGCTGCGCGCGGGAATCTCACGCATGGGGATCGACACGGCGCCGGCGATGGACGCCGTCTGGATTTCCCACGGCTCGCGCACGTCGAGCAGGACGGGCGCGGGACGCGAGGTGTCGGCGAGCCATTCGGCGAGCGCCGGAGCGGTCAGGTTTTGCATCAGCAGGACATCCAGTTCAATTCAGAGGACGGCGGCCATGCCGGCCGTCCGGATCAATGCGTCAATCAGAACTTGAAACGCGACGGCTGCACCGCGTTGATGAGCGGCTCGACATACGTTTCGAACACGTCGGCAATGCGGTACTGCTTCTCGTCGATACGCGTAATGATCTGCGCCTTCATGACCGGCGCGGTGCCGACGAACGCCGCCAGACGGCCGCCGATCTTCAGTTGATCGAGAATTTCCTGCGGCAGTACCGGCAGGCCGCCCGACACGCAGATCACGTCGTACGGCGCGGCGCCGGCCCAGCCGCGCGAAGCGTCGCCGGTGGCGACTTCGGCGTTCAGCACACCGTTGGCGATCAGGTTGGTTTTCGCCAGTTCCGCCAGTTCGGGTTCGATGTCGACCGTCAGCACGTGCTGCGCGCGGTGCGCGAGCAACGCGGCCATGTAACCCGAGCCCGCGCCGATTTCGAGCACGCTTTCGTGTTTCTTCACCGCCAGTTCCTGCAGCACGCGCGCTTCGACGCGCGGCGCCAGCATGTGCTGACCGGCCGGCAGCGGCACTTCGAAATCGACGAAGGCCAGGTCGCGATAGACGGTGGGGACGAAGTTCTCACGCTTGACGATCGACAGCAAATTCAGCACGTCCTGGTCGAGCACTTCCCAGGGGCGGATCTGCTGTTCGATCATGTTGAAACGCGCTTGCTCGATGTTCATGGTGGATTCGGCTCTGTGGTTTGGCGAGTTTGCGATGTGCCACTGACCGGGGGCCTCGCACGACAACTCGGCACGCAAGGCACGTCAGGGTAACTGCGGGATTGTACCAAATGACCATGCCGATTCGCGCTCGGGCGGGCAGGGCGCCGCCCGCCGCCACACCGGAATGCGGCGCTGCGGGGCCACGCCGCCCCCCGTGTTAATCCCTAGCGATCGGGCCTTGCGCTTCCCTCATCGATCGCTCAAAAATGTAATCGATTACATTTTCGAGGCATGTTCACTTGTCCAGATCGACGTCCAGCAAGGCTCCCGCAGTGGTGTCCGAGGCGCGTCCCCAGCCCGGCGGCCGGCCGGCGCGCGGCGCGGCCGAAGGCATTTCGATTGCCGGCGTCGCCGAGCAGGCGGGCGTTTCGGTGGCCACGGTGTCGCGCGTGCTGAACGGCCACGAGAACGTGCGGCCCGCCACGCGCGACAAGGTGCTGGCCGCCATCGACGCCAGCGGCTACCGCGTCAACGAACTCGCGCGCAACCTGCGCACGGCGGAGAGCCGCCTGCTGCTGACCATGGTTCCGGACGTGGGCAACCCGTTTTACGCGGAGATCGTGCGCGGCATCGACAGCGTGGCCCGCCAGCACGGCTACTTCATGTTGCTGTGCGACACGGGCGCCGATCCGGGGCGCGAGCGCAGCTACTTCGATCTGCTGCGCCGCCGCCGCGCGGACGGCGCGATCTGTCTCGATCCGGCCACCATCCAGCAGGCGCTCGGCGAGGCGTCGAGCGCGCTGCCGTGGGTTGCGTGCTGCGAGTTCGACCCGGCAATGGGCGTGCCGTACGTGGGCATCGACAACTACCGGGCCGCCGGCGACGCCGTCCGGCATCTGCTCGCGCGCGGCCACCGCCGCATCGGCCTGATCAATTCCGATGTCGATTACCTGTACGCGCGCCAGCGTCAGCAGGGCTATCTGGATGCGCTGACCGAAGCGGGCATCACGCCGGACGAATGCTGGCGCATGAACCTGAACAGCCTCGATTACGAAGCGGGCGCCTCGGCCGCGGCCACGCTGATGAATCAGCCGCACGCGCCGAGCGCGATCTTCGCGGTCTCGGACACGCTCGCAATCGGCGTGATTCACGGCTTGCGCAGCGTCGGCAAGCGTGTGCCCGACGATATCGCGGTGGTCGGCTTCGACGATATTTCGCTTGCCGCGCAGATCGATCCGCCCCTCACCACCATCGCGCAGCCCATGCGCGAGCTGGGCGAAACCGCCGCGCGGCTGTTGCTGCAGCGGCTCGCCAATCCGTTGGCGAACGTGCCGGGTGTGCTGTTGCCGCACCGGCTCGTGATTCGCGGGAGCGCCTGAGTCATGAGCCTCGCGATCCGTTTCGACGATATCCGCAAAGACTTCGGCCCTGTGCGCGTGCTGCACGGCGTGAGCTTCGATCTCGCGCCGGGGCGCATCTACGGACTGCTCGGCGAGAACGGCGCGGGCAAATCGACGCTGATGAAAATCCTCGCCGGCTATGAAACCGCCACGTCGGGCAGCTTGTTGGTCGACGGCCACCCGCAGCAGTTCACCGGTTCGCGCGATGCCGAAGCGCAAGGCATCGTGCTGATTCACCAGGAGTTCAATCTCGCCGAGCATCTGACGATCGCGCAGAATATGTACCTCGGCCATGAAAAGAAGCGCGGCTGGTTCGTCGACGATGCGGCGATGAACACCGAGGCCGCCCGTTATCTCGCGCAGGTCGGTCTGGAGAAAGCGCCGGACACGAAGGTGCGCGAACTGATCGTCGCGGAAAAGCAGATGGTGGAGATCGCCAAGGCGCTCTCGCGCCGCGCGCGCCTGCTCATCATGGACGAACCGACGGCGACGCTCACGCCTTCTGAAACCGAGCGCCTTTTCACGCTGATGGCGAAGCTGAAGGCCGACGGTGTGACCATCATCTACATTTCGCACAAGCTCGACGAAGTGGAGCGCATTACCGACGAAGTGATCGTGATGCGCGACGGCCGCTTCGTCGCCCGCAGCGAAACCGCCGGACTCGCGCGGCAGCAGATGGCGAACCTGATGGTCGGGCGCGACGTGTCCGACATGTTCCCCGAGAAAATCACCGTGCCCGCCGACGCGCCGGTCGCGCTGAAGGTTCAAGGGCTCGTCGTGCCGGACTGGGTGGAGGACCTGAGCTTCGACGTGCGCGCGGGCGAAGTGCTCGGTTTCGCGGGACTGGTGGGCGCGGGCCGCACCGAGGCGTTCGAAGCGATCATCGGCCTGCGCAAACGCACGGCGGGTCGCATCGAGATCGCCGGCCGTCCCGCCGATCTGACAAGCCCGCGCGACGCGATGCAACACGGCCTCACCTATCTGAGCGAGGATCGCAAGGGCAAAGGCCTGCACGTGAACCTGAGCCTGCAGGACAACGTCACGCTGATGACGCTCGAACGCTACGCGCATCCGCTGCTCGACATGAAGGCGGGGCGCGCCGCGTTGACGAAAGCCGTGAGCGAATTCGGCATTCGCACCGGCGATCTGTCGAGCCGCGCGCGCATGCTCTCCGGCGGCAATCAGCAGAAGCTCGCGCTCGCCAAATTTCTGCAGCCGGAGCCGAATGTGATCGTGCTCGACGAGCCGACTCGCGGCGTGGATGTCGGCGCGAAACGCGATATCTATTTCCTGATCCATCGTCTCGCCGCGCAGGGCCGCGCGGTGATCGTCATTTCATCCGAACTGATCGAGCTGATCGGCTTGTGCCACCGCGTCGCCGTGATGCGCGCGGGACGCCTGCAAGCCACGCTGACGCTCGAGCATCTGACCGAAGAGGAGTTGATCGCCCATGCGACCGGCACCCACTGAAGCCGTCCAATCCGGCCGCGCGTTGCGCTTCGCGCATCGGCTGTATGCGCTCGGTCCGCTGGTTGGACTGATCGTGCTGTGCATTGTCGGCACGCTGCTCAACCGCGATTTCGCCACGCTCGACAACATGATGAACGTGCTCACGCGCACGTCGTTCATCGGCATCATCGCGGTCGGCATGACCTTCGTGATCATCTCGGGCGGCATCGATCTCTCGGTCGGCTCGATGGCGGCGCTGATCGCGGGCAGCATGATCTGGCTGATGAACGGACTTGCGGCGGGCGTCGGCGGGCATACCTTCCCGCCGCTGATGATCCTCACACTCGGCATCGTGTTCGCGCTCGTGCTCGGCGGGCTGTTCGGCTGCGCGCACGGCTTGCTGATTACCAAAGGGCGGATCGAGCCGTTCATCGTCACGCTCGGCACGTTGGGCATTTTTCGCGCGGTGCTGACCTGGCTCGCCGACGGTGGCGCGCTAACGCTGGATAACGCGCTTTCCGACCTGTACGGCCCGGTCTATTACGCGAGCCTGTTCGGCGTGCCGGTGCCGATCTGGGTGTTTCTGGTGGTCGCGGCGGGCGGCGCGCTGATTCTCAACCGCACGGCGTTCGGCCGGCACGTGCAGGCGATCGGTTCGAACGAACAGGTCGCGCGCTATGCGGCGATTCGCGTCGACACCGTGAAGATCGTCACCTACGTGCTGCTCGGCATTTGCGTGGGCGTCGCCACCGTGTTGTATGTGCCGCGGCTTGGGTCCGCCACGCCGACTACCGGTTTGCTGTGGGAGCTCGAGGCGATCGCGTCGGTGGTGGTCGGCGGCACGGCGCTCAAGGGCGGCGAAGGGCGCGTGATCGGTACGGTGATCGGCGCGATCCTGCTGTCGGTGATCGCGAACATTCTGAATCTGACCAGCATCATCAGCGTGTATCTGAACGCGGCGGTGCAGGGCGTGGTGATTATCTTCGTCGCGTTCGTACAACGTGGACGGCGGTAGCAGTGGTGCTTCAGATTGTGCTTCAAACTGCGCTTCAAACTGCAGTAACGGTGAGTTGAGATCGGGGCGCACGAACGCCTCACACAAGGAGACATAACCATGAAGCAGGTCCTTCGAGCGGTCGGCGCCGGCATGCTGGCGTTGGGAATACTGGGAACGGCGAATGTCGCGCGCGCCGATGAAAAAGTCACGCTGGGCGTCGCGATTCCAACAGCCGACCACGGTTTTACGGGCGGCATTGTCTGGTGGGCGAATAAAGCCAAGACCGATCTGGAGAAAGCGCATCCCGATCTGAAAGTGATCGTGAAGACCGCGGCCGGCGCGCCCGAACAGGCGAACCAGTTGCAGGATCTGGTGACGGTCAACAAGATCAACGCGCTCGTGATCTTCCCGTTCGAATCGGCTTCGCTCACGCAACCGGTCGCGCAGGTGAAGAAGAAAGGCGTGTACGTGACGGTGGTGGATCGCGGGCTGACCGACACCAGCGCGCAGGATGCGTATGTTGCCGGTGACAACACCGCGTTCGGCAAGATCCCCGCCGAGTTTCTGGCCAAGGAGCTGGGCGGCAAAGGCAACATCGTCGCGCTGCGCGGCATTCCGACCACGCTCGACAACGAACGCTGGACCGCGTTCACGACCGTGATCAAGAACTATCCGGACATGAAGATTCTCGACGCCAAGTACGCGAACTGGAATCGCGACGACGCGTTCAAGGTCATGCAGGATTACCTGACGCGCTTCAAGCATATCGACGCCGTCTGGGCCGCGGACGACGACATGGCGGTGGGCGTGATCAAGGCGATCGAACAGGCCAAACGCACCGACATCAAGATCGTGTTCGGCGGCGCGGGCTCGAAGGGCATGGTGAAGAACGTGATGGACGGCGCGCCGATGATCAAGGCGGACGTATCGTATTCACCAAAATTCATCTACGACGCCATCAAGCTCACCGCCGAAGCTCGCCTGAAGGGCGAGAAGCTGCCGCCCACGACGATCATTCCGTCGGTGCTGATCACGAAGGAAAACGCGCAGCAGTTCTACTTCCCGGACTCGCCGTTCTGATCCCAGCATCCGGGGCGCGCTGCCTGATGTCGTGCAGTGGGCGGCACGGCGCGCGCGCCCCCGTTCGAGGAGCCGTACGATGAAAACCATCCAAGGGCCGGCTATCTTTCTCGCCCAGTTCATGGGTGACGAGGTGCCGTTCGACAACCTCGCGCATCTTGCCGAATGGGCCGCGGGTCTCGGCTTCAAAGGGATTCAGGTGCCGTGCGACAGCCGCCTGATCGATCTCGAACAGGCGGCGTCGAGCCAGACCTATTGCGACGAGTTGCGCGAGACCGTGGACAACTTGGGCGTGACGATCACCGAACTGTCGACGCATCTGCAAGGACAGCTCGTTGCCGTGCACCCGGCCTATGACGCGCTGTTCGACGGCTTTGCCGCGCCGCAGGTGCGAGGCGATCCGGCCGCGCGCACGCAGTGGGCGATCGAGCAGATGAAGCTCGCGGCGAAGGCCTCGCAGCGTTTGGGTTTGACCACGCACGTATCGTTTTCCGGGGCGCTGGCGTGGCCATATCTGTACCCGTGGCCGCAGCGGCCGGCCGGTCTCGTGGAAGCCGCGTTCGACGAGCTCGCGCGCCGCTGGACGCCCATTCTCGACGCGTTCGACGCAGCCGGCGTGGACGTGTGCTACGAACTGCACCCGGGCGAAGACCTGCACGACGGCGTGACCTTCGAGCGTTTTCTGGATGCGGTCAAGCAGCATGCGCGCGCCAACATCCTCTACGACCCGAGTCATTTCGTGTTGCAGCAACTGGACTACCTCGCGTTCATCGACATCTATCACGAACGCATCAAGGCGTTCCATGTGAAGGACGCGGAGTTTCGTCCGACCGGCAAGCAAGGCGTGTATGGCGGCTACAGCGGTTGGGTCGAACGTGCGGGCCGGTTCCGCTCGCTCGGCGACGGCCAGATCGATTTCGGCGCGATCTTCTCGAAGATGGCGCAATACGATTTCCCCGGCTGGGCCGTGCTCGAATGGGAGTGCGCGCTGAAGCATCCGCACGACGGCGCGCGCGAAGGCGCGGAGTTCATTCGCCGCCACATCATCCGCGTGGCCGAGCATGCATTCGACGATTTCGCCGGAAGCGGTGTGGACGCCGCGCAGTTAAAACGCGTGCTCGGCATCTGACGGCGGCGAGCCAACGCAAAGGAGCGGGGACGATGGCACAACGAAGGCTCAGGCTAGGGATGGTCGGCGGCGGGCAGGGCGCGTTTATCGGCGCGGTGCATCGGATCGCGGCGCGGCTCGACGATCGGTTCGAACTGGTGGCGGGCGCGCTGTCGTCCGATCCGCAACGCGCGCAGGCGAGCGCCGCCGAGGCCGGCATCGCGCGCAGCTATGTTGACTGGCGCGAGATGGCGCGCGCCGAGGCCGCGCGCGATGATGGCATCGACGCGGTGGCGATCGTCACGCCGAATCATCTTCACGCACCAGTGGCGACGGCGTTTCTCGAAGCCGGTATCCATATCGTGTGCGACAAGCCGCTGGCGATTTCACTGGCCGAAGGCGAAGCGCTGGCCCAACTGGCTCACAAGAAGAACAAGCTGTTTGCGTTGACGCATACGTATTCGGGCTATCCGTTGGCACGTCATGCCCGCGAGTTGATCGAACGAGGCGAGCTCGGCGAGATACGTGTGGTGCAGGTCGAATATGCGCAGGACTGGCTGGCGGAACCGATCGAAACGAGCGGCACGAACAAGCAGGCCGGGTGGCGCACGGACCCGGCGTTAGCGGGTCCGGCGGGATGTCTCGGCGATATCGGTACGCATGCTTATCACCTTGCTGCGTTCGTCACGGGCATGACGCCGCATGCGTTGGCGGCGGAAGTGCATACCTTTGTGCCTGGACGCCGCATCGACGATCACGTGCAGGCCATGCTGCGCTATCCGAACGGCGCGCGCGGCATGCTATGGGCGAGCCAGGTGGCGAGCGGCGCGGAGAATGCATTGCGTTTGCGCGTGTATGGGACGAAGGCGGGTTTGAGTTTCGACCAGGAGAATCCGAACGAATTGTGGTTCACGCCGTTGGGCGGCGAGGCTGAGCGCCTGACGCGAGGGCGCGTGAAGAGCGCGATCGCGGCGCATGCGACGCGTGTGCCGCCAGGGCATCCCGAAGGTTATCTGGAAGCGTTCGCGCAGTTGTACAAAGACGCGGCGTTGCAGATCGAAGCGCTGGACGCGGGGCGCGCGTTGCCCGCCGAAAGCCGGTTGCTCACGACGGTGGAAGACGGAGTGTCGGGTTTGCGCTTTATCGAGGCGATGCTCGCGAGTAGCGCGGCGGATGGGCAGTGGCGCGAGATTGGCAACGCGTGAGGCGTTGATACGGCTATGGGCGCGGAGCAGTCGCCCCGCTCAACCGCCCTTGCTCTTCTTGATCTGCTCTTCGAACGCGATATCCAGCTTGCTCGCCTTGCGCGGCTTCGGCGGGCCGAAAGCGTCGACGAATTTGACGAAGTCGTCGAGCGTCAGCGGGTCGGAGACTTTCTTGTCCGTGCCGCTCGATTTGTCGACCAGATAGAACAGGCCGCCAGAAAGGCTGATCGCGGCGAACTGCGGATTGCCGCTGCGCGTTTTCAGCCGCTCGACGGCGTGGATGGCTCGGGTGGTGCGCATGGTGTGGGACTGCTGATCGGGGAAAGACTGCTACTTTAGCAACTTCGTCGGCCGAACGCGCCAGCGTCTCGGTCTCGCCGCCTGGTTGCGGGCGGAGCCGCAAGTTGCGCCGCAGCCTGTTCGCACGACTTTTGTGCACCGTGGACGGCGCCGCCACGTGTATCGGCGCCGACCACGTCATCACGCCGCGGACACCTGCCGCCCGGCGGCACGGGCGGCGGTCTCACTGCATGGCTTACTGGCTCAAATAAACGAACTTGCCGTTCCTGATCACGCCCATCACGCTCGCGCGTTGATCCAAACCTACGTGATCCTTCGCGCTTGTGTTGACCACGCCGTTCGGCACGACCAGTTCATGCGCATGTTCCAGCTCGTCACGCAGCGCCGTACGAAACGCCGGCGTGCCCGGCTGCGCCGTCTTCAGCGCACGGGCCACGGCATCCTGCAAGCGCGGATACACACCCGCCGCGTCGCCCGCGAACTGCGTCACGCTGCCCGGGCCGTACTTCGCTTCATATTCGTTCGTAAAGGCGAGCGCCGCTTTCTTCGCCGGATGATCGGCCGGCAGCGTGCGCGCCACCACGACCGGCTGGGTCGGGAACAGCGTGCCTTCCACGTCCTTGCCGCCCAGCTTGATGAACTCGGGCGTCGCGATGCCATGCGTCTGATAGATCGGGCCTTTGAAGCCGCGCTCGATCAGCGTGCGTTGCGGCAGTACCGTCGGCGTGCCGGCGCCCGCGATCAGGATTGCGTCCGGCTTGGCGGCCATCAGCTTCAGGATCTGGCCGGTCACGCTCGCGTCGGTACGGTTATAGCGCTCGGTGGCGACCAGCTGGATATGGCGCAGCGCCGCGAACTTGCTGAACTCGTTCAGCCAGCTTTCGCCGTAGCCGTCCGCGAAACCGATGAAACCCACTGTCTTCACGTTGTGGTTCGACATGTAGCGCGTCATCACGTCGGCCATCGCGCTGTCGGTCTGCGCCATCTTGTAGGCCCACACCTTCTTGCCTTCCTGCGGCTCGACCACGCTCGCCGAGCCGATCAGCGTGATCATCGGTGTCTGGCTCTCGGCGACCGGATCGAGCGCGGCCATGGCCGCCGGCGTGATGTTCGGGCCGACGATCACGTCCACGTGGTCTTCGTTGATCAGCTTGCGGATGTTGCGCACGGCGGCGCCCGGGTCGGAGGCGTCGTCGAGGAAAATGTAGTCGGCTTTCTGGCCGGCGATGGTGGCGGGCCACATCAGCATGGCGTTCTTGCTGGTGATGCCGATCACGGCCGCCGGGCCGGTGCTCGACAGGTCGATGCCGACCTTGATGTCGGCGTGGGCAGCGGTGGCGAGCAGGAGCGCGCCAAAACCTAAAGCGGCGGTGAGGCCGCTGAATTTTTTCTTATACGACGTCATCAAAGGGTCTCCGTAGCAGGAAGCGGTGGTGATATCAAAGTTCGTAGGTCTCGTGTTCGCCCTTGAGCGCCTGCTCGATCAGCTTTCGGTTCATGCTCGGCGACAGCAGTTCGACGAGCGTATACACATAGCTGCGCAAATAGGCACCCTGTTTCAGCGCGACCCGTGTCACGTTGCTGCCGAACAGGTGCCCGACCGGCATGGCGCGCAAATGACGGTCGCGCTCGGCGTTGAACGCGATATCCGCCATGATGCCGACGCCCAGACCCAGTTCCACATAGGTCTTGATCACGTCGGCGTCGATCGCCTCCAACACGATGTCCGGATGCAGACCACGCAGGCGGAACGCCTCGTTGATCTTGGTGCGGCCGGCGAACGCGTTGTCGTAGGTGATCAGCGGATACTGGGTCAGATCATCCAGCGACAAAAGTTTGCGGTCGAGCAGCGGATGATCCGGTTGCATGACGGCCACGTGGTGCCACTGGAAGCACGGCAGCGAGACCAGCTCCTTATAGTTGGAGATCGCCTCGGTGGCGATGCAGAGGTCGGCCTGGTCGTGGATCACCATTTCGGCGACCTGAGTCGGGCTGCCTTGCAGAATCGAAAGGTGGACCTTGGGAAAGCGCTTCTTGAATTCGGCGATCGCGGCGGGCAGCGAGTAGCGCGCCTGGGTGTGGGTGGCGGCGATCACCAGATTGCCCTGATCCTGCGCCGCGTAATCTTTACCGACCCGTTTGAGGCTCTCGACTTCCTGCAGAATCTTCTCAACCGACTGAAGAATGATGCGCCCCGGCTCGGTCAGCGAGCGCACCCGCTTGCCGTGTCGTGTGAAGATTTCCACGCCGAGCTCGTCCTCCAGCTCGATGATCGCCTTCGAAACGCCTGGCTGGCTTGTAAACAGGGCTTTCGCGGCTTCCGTCAGGTTGAAATTCTGCCGCACTGCCTCTCGGACGAAGCGGAACTGGTGTAGGTTCATATATAACCCCTCCGCATATCAAAAGAATTTTTTAGTCGTTTGAAATATAAGGCGAGTTTATTACGATCTGTCCATCTTTTTCAATATGGATATCTGTGTTTGTCATAAGCAAATGAGCGATGGGTCTAAACGTTCATCTGCGGCTGCTGACAAAGAGAGGTATTCAAGGCGTGGCGGAACCGGACCGCTGCGTATCACTGCAAAAATTGGGGTCCCCGAATGTACCAATACGATCAGTACGACCAGACCATCGTCGATGAACGGGTCGCGCAGTACGCCGATCAGGTTCGCCGCCGCTTGTCGGGCGAATTGAGCGAAGAGGAGTTTCGTCCGCTGCGCCTGCAGAACGGCCTGTATATGCAGCGTCACGCGTACATGCACCGCATTGCGATTCCGTACGGCAACCTGCGCAGCGACCAGATGCGCGTGCTCGCGCAGATCGCGCGCGAGCATGACCGCGGTTACGGCCACTTCTCGACGCGTTCGAACATCCAGTACAACTGGATCAAGCTCGAAGAAACGCCGGAGATCCTGCGCAAGCTCGCCGCGGTGCAAATGCACGGCATCCAGACTTCGGGCAACTGTATCCGCAACATCACCGCCGACCAGTTCGCAGGCGTGGCGCCGGATGAAGTGGTCGATCCGCGTCCGTGGGCCGAAATTCTGCGTCAATGGTCGACGTTCCACCCCGAATTCGCGTGGCTGCCGCGCAAGTTCAAGATCGCCGTGTCCGGTTCGAAAGAAGACCGCGCTGCCGTGCAGATTCACGACATGGGCGTGTATCTGAAGAAGAACGAGCAGGGCGAGCTGCTGGCCGACATTCTGGCCGGCGGCGGCATGGGCCGCACGCCGATCATCGGCGCGATCATCCGCAAGGACCTGCCGTGGCAACATCTGCTGACGTATTGCGAAGCCGTGCTGCGCGTGTATAACCGCTACGGCCGCCGCGACAACATGTACAAGGCGCGGATCAAGATTCTCGTGAAGGCGTTGAGCCCGGAGAAGTTCTCGGCGCAAGTCGAAGAAGAATGGCAGCACCTGAAGGACGGTCCTTCGACGCTTACGCAAGCCGAAGTGGATCGCGTGTCGCAATACTTCCAGCCGCCGGTCTACGAAAAGCTCGCGGATACGGACGCTTCGTACGAAAAGCATCTGCTGGAAAACCGCGCGTTCGCCCGTTGGGTCGAGCGTAACGTTCGTCCGCACAAGGTGTCGGGCTATGCTTCGGTGACCTTGTCCTTGAAGCCGACCACGATCGCCCCGGGCGACGCAACGGACGCGCAGATGGAAGCGGTCGCCGATTGGGCCGACGAGTATTCGCTCGGCGAAGTCCGCGTGTCGCACGAACAGAACCTGATTCTGGCCAACGTCAAGAAGCGCGACCTGTTCGCGCTGTGGGAAAAGGCCAAGGCGCAAGGTTTCGCGACGCCGAACATCGGTTTGCTGACGGACATCATCGCGTGCCCGGGCGGCGACTTCTGCTCGCTCGCGAATGCGAAGTCGATTCCGATTGCGCTCGCCATCCAGGAGCGTTTCAACGATCTGGACTACGTGTACGACCTGGGCGACGTCTCGCTGAACATCTCGGGCTGTATCAATGCGTGCGGGCACCACCATATCGGCAACATCGGCATTCTGGGCGTCGATAAGGACGGCTCGGAGTGGTACCAGGTGACGCTCGGCGGCGAGCAGGGTACGGGCGCTACAGGCGCGCACCTCGGCCGCGTGATCGGCCCGTCGTTCTCGGCGGAAGAAATGCCGGACGTGATCAGCAAGGTGATCGATACGTTCGTGGAAAACCGCCACGAAGGCGAGCGCTTCATCGAAACGTATAACCGCATCGGCATCACCCCGTTCAAGGAACGCGTGTACGCCTCGCGTCAACCGGCTCACGCGTAACCGCGAAAAGGATACTGAACAGATGGCTTCTATCATCAAGAATCGCGCGATCGTCAACGATGACTGGACGGTCGTGCGCCCGGCGGAAGACGGCACGCTGCCCGCGGTGAACGAATTGCCCGCAGGCAAGGTGCTGGTGCCGCTCGCGTTGTGGCAGGCTCAGCGTGATGCACTGAGCGCTTCGCGCAGTGCCGCTGAAATCGGCGTGTGGCTCGCGCCGGACAGCGAGCCGGCGGATATCGTCGCCGACTTCGACAAGATCGCGCTGATCGGCGTGGATTTTCCGGTGTTTCGCGACGGCCGCGGCTATAGCATTGGCCGCCTGCTGCGCGAGCGTTACGGCTACAAGGGCGAACTGCGCGCGATCGGCGACGTGCTGCGCGATCAGCTCGCGTTCATGTTCCGTTGCGGCTTCGACGCTTACGCGCTGCGCGCCGATAAAGACTTCGACGACGCGCTCAAGGCGTTCGACGAATTCAGCTTCAACTACCAGGGCGCGGTGAATTCGTCGCCGCTGTTCCGCCGCCGCGAAGCCGGCGACTTGGCGAAGGCTTCGGCATGAGCGAAGTCCAAGCCCTCACGCCGGAACTCGCCGCGAAGGTCGAGCGCCTCGATGCGCTGCTCGATTCGATCGCCGCGCGTCACGAGAACGTGAAGCTCGCTAGCAGCCTCGCAGCGGAAGACATGCTGCTCACGCACGCGATTCTCTCGCGTGGCGTGAAGATCGGCATCTTCTCGCTGAACACGGGCCGTTTGCATGCGGAAACGCTCGGCATGCTCGATCGCGTGAAAGAGCGCTACGGCTACGACATCGAACAGTTTCATCCGCAAGCTGCGGCGGTCGAGGAATACATCGGCTCGCACGGTCTGAACGCATTCTATGAAAGCGTCGATCTGCGCAAGCGCTGCTGCGAAATCCGCAAGGTCGAGCCGTTGAACCGCGCGCTGTCGGATGTCAGCGCATGGGTCACGGGCCAGCGTCGCGAGCAATCGGTGACGCGTGCTGAGTTGCATGCTGAAGAGCATGACGCCGCGCGCAACATCGCCAAGTTCAATCCGCTGACTGACTGGACCGAGGCCGAAGTGTGGGCCTACCTGAAAGCGTTCGACGTACCGGTCAATCCGCTGCATGCGCGCGGTTACCCGAGCATCGGTTGCGAACCGTGTACGCGCGCCGTGCGCCCCGGCGAAGATAGCCGGGCAGGGCGCTGGTGGTGGGAGTCGCGCGATACGAAGGAATGCGGACTGCACATCACGACGATTACGCCGATCGCGGTCGAGCGTGGCGCGGACGCCCAGGCCTGAAGTTTCAGCGAACGGGCCTTGGCTTTTGGCCCGCACGCCGCACATATCGATTTGAATACTTCCGCGACGCGAGCAACCGCTTGCGACGCGAACCAACGAAGGACCCAAACATGAGCACCACGCTCGATTCCACTGTCAATGCACCGCTCGCCAACACGGCAGACCGGATGGATCACCTCGATTGGCTCGAAGCCGAGTCGATTCACATCCTGCGCGAACTGGTTGCCGAGTGCAGCAAGCCCGCGCTGCTGTTTTCGGGCGGCAAGGATTCGGTCGTGGTGTTGCACCTCGCGCTGAAGGCCTTCGGTATCGGCGCGAATCGCAAGACCGTGCTGCCGTTTCCGCTCGTGCATATCGACACCGGTCACAACTACGAGGAAGTGATCGACTTCCGCGATCGTCGTGCGAAAGAGATCGGCGCTGAACTCGTGGTGGGTCATGTCGAAGATTCGATCAAGCGCGGCACGGTGCGTCTGCGCCGTGAAACGGATTCGCGCAACGCCGCGCAAGCCGTGACGCTGCTCGAAACCATCGAACAATATGGCTACACCGCGCTGATCGGCGGCGCGCGCCGCGACGAAGAAAAGGCCCGTGCGAAAGAACGGATATTCTCGTTCCGCGACGAATTCGGCCAGTGGGATCCGAAGGCGCAGCGCCCCGAACTGTGGAGCCTGTACAACGCGCGTCTGCATAACGGCGAACACCTGCGCGTGTTCCCGATCTCGAACTGGACCGAACTCGATGTGTGGCAGTACATCGCCCGTGAAAAGCTCGAACTGCCGTCGATCTACTATGCGCATCAGCGCGAGATCGTGCGCCGCAATGGTCTGCTCGTGCCCGTCACGCCGCTTACGCCGATGCGTGAAGGCGAAGTCAGCGAATCCGCGCTGGTGCGTTTCCGTACCGTCGGCGATATCAGCTGCACGTGCCCGGTGGAAAGCGATGCGGATGATCTCGAGAAGATCATCGCCGAAACGGCCGTGACCGAAATCACTGAACGCGGCGCGACGCGGATGGACGATCAGGTCTCCGAAGCCGCGATGGAACAGCGTAAGAAGCAGGGTTATTTCTAAGCACACGAGGGCAATGCAATCATGAGTATTCATCAACCAGAAGACCTCGGCGTGCTGCGTTTCATTACCGCGGGCAGCGTCGACGATGGCAAGAGCACGTTGATCGGCCGCCTGCTGTACGACAGCAAGGCTGTGCTTTCAGATCAACTCTCGGCACTGTCGCGCGCAAAGAATAAGCGTACCGTTGGCGATGAAATCGATCTGTCGCTGCTGACGGACGGCCTCGAAGCCGAACGCGAGCAAGGCATCACGATCGACGTCGCATACCGTTACTTCGCGACGGCGAAGCGCAAGTTCATCATTGCCGACACGCCGGGTCACGAGCAGTACACGCGCAATATGGTGACGGGTGCATCGACCGCCCACGCAGCGATCATTCTCGTCGACGCGACGCGCGTGACGTTTGTGGATGGCGTCGCGCAACTGCTGCCGCAAACCAAGCGTCATAGCGCGATCGTCAAGCTGCTGGGTTTGCAGCACGCAATCGTCGCGATCAACAAGATGGACCTGGTCGATTACAGCGAGCAGCGCTTCAACGAGATTCGCGACGCGTATGTCGAACTTGCGCGTCAACTGGGCTTGAACGATGTGCGCTTCGTGCCGGTGTCGGCGCTCAAGGGCGACAACATCGTGACGGCGAGCGAAAGCATGCCGTGGTACGCGGGCGAACCGCTGCTCGACCTGCTCGAAGCGCTGCCGGTCGAAGTACCGACGGGCCAGGCGTTGCGTTTCCCGGTGCAATGGGTGGCGCGCCAGGACGGCAGCCAGGCCGACGATTTCCGCGGCTACATGGGCCGTGTGGAAGCCGGCGAAGTGAAGCTCGGCGATACGATCGTCGTGTTGCCGGCCAATCGGGAAGCGACGGTTGCAGAGATCATTGCGCCGGTGCCGGGCGGTACGGCTGCGGTGGACCGCGCGTTTGCCGGTCAAACGGTGACGATTCGTCTGGCGGAAGACGTCGACGTGTCGCGCGGCGACACCTTCGTGCTGCGCGAAGCGGCGCCGGAGCCGGCGAAGAAGCTGGAAGCCGACCTCTGCTGGTTCGACGACACGCCGCTGTCGACGCAACGCAAGTATCTGTTGAAGCAGACCACCAACACGGTGTTTGCGCGGATCGGTGCGATCAAGGAAGTGCTCGACGTGCATACGCTGTCGCAGGCGACCGATCGCAAGGAACTGACGATGAACGATATCGGCCGTGTGGCGCTGACGTTGCAGAAGCCGTTGGTGTGCGACGTGTACGACTCGCATCAGGGCACGGGTGCGTTCGTGCTGATCGATGAGGCGACGCATCATACCGTTGCGGCTGGGATGATTCGGGCGTTTTCAGCTTAAGCGCTTGGCACGTCACTGCGTCGTGCTGGCGACCTAACGGACAGGTTTAGGCAAATGGGTAAGGTTTATCTGATCGGCGCAGGGCCGGGTGCTGCGGACCTGATTACGGTGCGTGGCGCGCGGTTGCTCGGTTTGGCTGATGTCGTGCTGCATGATGCGCTGGTCGAGCCGGCTATGTTGGACTATGCGCCTTCGCATGCGCGGCGGATTGCTGTTGGGAAGCGTTGTGGGCAGTTGTCGACCGCGCAGCAGTTCATCAATAAGCAGATTGTGGATGCTGCGATGGAGCATGACGTAGTGGTGCGCCTTAAAGGCGGGGACCCGATGTTGTTCGGGCGCGCTGATGAGGAGATGCGGGCGCTCGAGGCTGCGGGCATCGAGTATGAGGTTGTGCCTGGGATTACGGCTGCTCTCGCGAGTGCTGCTTCTTTGAAGCGGTCGCTGACGTTGCGGGGGGTGTCGCGCAGCGTTGCGTTGGCTACTTTTAGTCGGGCGCCTGGGTCTGAGGAGATTCGCGAGCAGGTTAACGCGGATTCTCTGGTGTTTTATATGGGCCGGGATAGTGGGGTTGAGATTGCGCAGCAGTTGATTGAGGCTGGGCGGTCTGTTGCCACGCCTGTGGCTATTGTTGAGGCTTGTTCTACTGCGCGGGAGCGGATGCTTTCGCTTACTCTTGAAGAACTGGCCGCCGGCGATGCGCAGAAGTGGGTCGATGCTTCGCAGCCTAGTTTGCTGATGATTGGCGAGGCTTTCGCTGCGCGGCAGGGTGCGGTGGTTCGCTCCGCGGATGGGTTGTTGGTCGCGGCTTGAGGTTCTTCGGTTCTTCTTCTCTTGGCTATTTTTGCTGCTGGCTTGCGGTGTTGGCCTTTTCTTGAGTTCGTGTCGGTCTATTAGCGTTGCCCCTGTGCGGGGCAACATCGGGGAAATCCCCCGCCCCCGCAAACCCTTGTCTGGTAACGCTCATAGCGTTTTCATGATGACCGGAGAAAAATTCCCCTGTTCGTTAGGGGAGCCGTAGGGGAATTCTTGCGGGAAATTCGGGGCGGTCCGCTGGACCCGTGGCGCCGGGCTGTCGTCCCGTTCTTCAGGCGGACGGCGCCCCCCGCGCCGTCGCCATGACCCGCGTTCAGGCTGACCGGCGTCAGACCCCCCTCGGTTCTCCGCCTGCCGCGTCTCTCTTTACGGCCCGCCTATGTGCGGGTCGCATTTTTTCAGCGCTCTGGTTCCCGCAGCCGCTGACATGTCACCCGCCCGCACGGGCCAGATTCACCTCAGGAGATTATCCGCGCCGGGCAATCCGTCGTTAATCACTAACGAGGTTATGCGGCGTACCTATCAAAATATTCCCCTTGACGAATTTTTACAGCAGTCCTACAGACGTGCGACTTCCACGCTTTGATAATAAAAAGGTCAATTTTGAGCGAGAGAAGGCATATGAAGTCATGCGGACGACGGTTGTGCCCGGCCACCCGAAGGAGGCGCCGTGTTTAGCCCGACCGAATGGAGCACGCTGAAAGTGTCCTGCGATGCCTTTCCGGTCGAGCGCGGCCGCCCGGTGCTGTTTCCCGTGCGGCTACGGGGCACGGAGGCACTCGGCAAGCTGTACAGGTACACGCTGGACATGGCGACAACCTACACGCCGACCGCTACCCGGCTCGACCCCGACAGTAATGTGTCCACCGAGAAGCTGGCCGGCAAGGAGGCGACCATCTCGATCGAGTTTGATGGCAAGGGTAGATTGCCCTTCGGGGTCGCCAGCTATGGAGGCGCTGTCAATGTCGGCGCTGGCGTGAGGAAAATTTCGGGGATCATCAGCAAGGCCGAGCTGACCGGCTTCGATGACCGGCACCTGTACTACCGCCTCGTTGTACGTCCCGCGCTGTGGCTGACTACGAAGACATCGCGCAGCCGCATATTCCAGAATCTGAACGTGCTGGATATCACCGCCGAGGTGCTGCGCGACTATCCGGTTGTGTATCGCATGAAGGAGAACGCGTTCCGGCTCAAGGATGGTTACCCGGAACGCGACTTCGTGCGTCAGTTGTGGGAATCCGACTTCGACTTCCTGACCCGCCTTTGGCGGGAATGGGGGCTATATTACTTTGAGGATGACGAAGGGCTCATACTGTGTGACTCGCCCCATTTGCATCAGACCCACGGGAATGCTTACGACTCGATACGCTATCAGGAGCCAGGCGCGGGCCGCATAGACGAGGAATATATCTCCAGCTTCAAGGCGGCGCACCGCCCCACGACCGCGAAGGTGAGCGTGGTCGATTACGACTATACGCGTGGACGTCAGCAACTGGTCGAGGATCACGACGCATACGGCGACCTGTACCGGGCAGAAGAACGGCACTGGGGCGACTTCTCGCAGCCGCTTGCCGGCGCAAGGGGGCTGACTGGTCAGCCTAACCGTTATCTTGAGGAAGCCCGCTATCTCGCGGGCGTGCGCGCCTATGCGCTTTACTCGCGCAATTCGCGTCTCAGAGGCAGGGGTAACCTGCTCGGCCTGAAAACAGGCAGGACATTCGTCCTCACGGATCACCCTGTGCCAAAGCTGAACGCTGGGTATCTGGTCGTGTCCACGACGATTGATATTCACAACGCGAGCGGGGCGACGAGGTCGGCCGGATCGCCCGATGAACACCCGTTCCAATGCGTGACCGACTTCGTGGTGCAACCGCGTGACCGGTTCTTCAGGAACAGACCGAAGAAGAAGCCGCGCTGCC
Organism: Burkholderia sp. WP9; assembly: GCF_900104795.1. Lineage (NCBI taxonomy): Bacteria > Pseudomonadati > Pseudomonadota > Betaproteobacteria > Burkholderiales > Burkholderiaceae > Burkholderia > Burkholderia sp. WP9. The sequence continues at coordinate 2,611,203 of NZ_FNTG01000001.1, read as the reverse complement.
ACGCGGAAACGGCGGTCGTGGTCGGGCCGAAAGATCAGGCTATCTACGTCGATGAATACGGTCGGGTAAAGATCAATTATCTGTGGGACGTGGACGGGCCGAGAGACGAGCGCGCAAGCTGCTGGGTGCGTGTGTCATCGTCATGGCAGGGTCAGTCGTTCGGCTCGATCTTCATCCCCCGTATCGGCGACGAAGTGACGATCAACTATCACGAAGGCGACCCGGACAAGCCCTATATCGCGGGCCGCATGGTCAACCGGCTCAATCAGCCGCCGTGGAAGCTGCCGGCCAATCATGCACTGAGCGGCACACGCACGCGCGACCTCGCCGGATTGCAGGCCAACCAGATCGTCGCCGACGACACGCCCGGCAAACTCCAGGTACAGGTCAGCAGCGATCACGCGCAGTCGCGCCTTGTGCTGGGTCATAACACGCGCATCGATGGCAACGAGGGGCGCAAGGAGGAACGCGGCGAGGGGTGGGAACTGGCGACGGACTCATGGGGCGTTGCGCGCGCAAACAGGGGGTTGCTGCTGACCACGGAGACTCGATCGGGGGCCACGGCGCCAGTGAAAGACATGGGCGAAACGGTGCAGCGACTCACGCAGGCGCGCGAGTTGAATGAGGACCTGGCGCAGCTTGCGCAGCAGCACAAGGCGCAGGATGCACGGGCGAACCAGCGCGATGCAACGCAAACAATCAAAAAACAGAACGATGCACTCAGGGGCGGCACGCTAACCCGTGACAATCCGTCGCCGGAAATGAACCGCCCCGACCTGCTTCTGGCGAGTGCAGCGGGCCTCGCGACAACCGCGGCGGATAGTACGCACCAGGCCAGCATGAACGATCACGCAGTCACGGCAGGCCGCGACTACAGTCTGTCCGCAGGGCGTTCGTACCACGCTTCAGTGAGAGGGTCGATTTCGCTGTTCGCGTACCAGGACGGCATGAAGTTCATGGCGGCCCGAGGCCGGATTGACATGCAGGCACAGGGCGACGAGATGGGACTAGCCGCATTAAAGGACGTGACGGTCACTAGCACCAATGGACGGGTTGTTATAACCGCCGCGAAGGAAGTGTGGATCGGCGCGGGTGGCTCGTATATCCAGATCAACGGCGACGGAATTATCCACGGGTCGCCGGGGCCAATCTTTGCGAAAGGCGCATGGTGGGACGTACTGAGGCCTGATACAAAGCCGGTGCCTATGCCATCTTTGCCTTCTTCCGATGAAGAAGTTATCGAACAAAGCTTCAGCTTATTGCACGACGGAGTTGGACCCGTGGACGGATACCGCTACGACCTTTACAGCGATGGGAACGATCTTCATACGAACAAAGGTGAATATTCTGACGGTGAAACGGTGAAGTTTTTCGGGCAGTCTCCCCTGAAACTTGTTACGTGGATTGCGCGAGACTCGGCAGGGAAGGATGCATGACCGACTCCAACTCTTTGAGCACTTCACCGCCGGCCGATGGACCCACATCCCCGAGCGCACAGGCTTCGCCGCAACCAATCGATGCCCAGACAAGGCTACTTGCAGCGATGGCTTATGGAGAGGCATCTTTACAGGACAATGCCGATGAAATGATGGCTATTGCTAGTGTGCTTAAACGACAACGCGACGCCCGTGGTTATTCCGACATGTCTACGTTTGTGAAAGGCGAGCCGTCGTTTTCATTCGTCGTCAGTGATGGTAATGCCCGCTACAACAAGCTGATGAAGGCGACAAATGACAAGATAGCCAGCGACCCTGCCATGCGGGCCGCGATCGCTGCTGCACGCAATGCACTGGCTGATGGCCCGGATAAATCGAATGGCGCTTATTTTTGGGATGGTGCCGATATCAAAAAAAATTACTCAAATCATTTTAAAGTGAGACAGGGAGTTGCGATTACCTATCCGAGTCATAATATTTACAATATTAAAGATTCGACTCGGCTCGTAATTCTGTATAGGACGACGAAAATAAAGAATAAAAAAACGCATACGGTGACAATTAAAAAGGATGAAATGGGGCGATACGACCATGTCTACGACTCGACGGCCGGCCTTGGCGGTACGATTTTCTGGAAATTTAATCAGCAATACATAGATACCACCGGCGCGAAGGAATACAAATGAAATGGATTGCTCTCGCTGTGTTGGCAGGTCTCATTGTGTCCGGCGCGAATTGCGCCGCTCAACCAAACGAAAGTTTAGTGAACAGTTGCCTACGGGCGGAAACGATAGTTCCCTCTGTAACAGTTGTAAGTCTCAGTGCTGACGAGATTACGCGAGAAGATAAATACGTCGATGGTTTCGATGCACTCTATAAGTTCGAATATCGCGGTTCCGATGTCGGCTATGCGGAGAATAAAAAAGATCAGGCGTTAATATACCTTGGCAAACTCTACCGACTATCCATGGCGCGACCGCTGGGAGATAGTCACGGAATAAAGCCTGGCCCATTCAATCCAGCACTGGCGCAGTGGAGCATTGCAAGCGGAAATAATAAAGAATTTTTTTGCGTAAGTTTTAATTTTGATGGCTTGGGCCGAAGCGGAAATTTTCAAAATGTCCGCGGTGGCTATTTATTGGATGCTGCAACAAAATCTTTATATTTCGTCGTTCGTGATATCCGGAAGTAATATTCAAGTCTTGTTTAAACGGGAATTAATGAATGATCGACCTTATCCGACTCGGAGACACCACCGACCACGGCGGCAAAGTTATCACCGCCTCTCAAACCATGCGTTACGCCGGACGACCCGTCGCCCGTAAGGGCGACCTCATAGAGTGCCGGCTGCACCCCGACGTCGAGCCGAACATGATCCTCGACGGTGACGAGAGAATCCGCGATCACGGTACGCCCGTCGCGCGTCAGGGTCATCGGGCCACATGCGGATGCACTCTTGTTTCCAGCCTGGTTTAGCGGCTGTGAGGATAGGAGCAAAGGAGACGGCGGGAGAACGTGGGAGACGAACATTTGAAGCGGCGCGCGTCAATTGTCAAATTTCGACACAACGCCACTGGTTGAAAAGCAACTGTGGTTGAATGGGCTCGCTGGTCCGCGACAGGGGCAGGCATGAGCAGGCGGGTGTTTCTCCCTTTGACCGCCTGCGGAGCCTGAAAGTCACGCGGGCCAGCGTCTACCTATTTTCCAGAAAGACAGGGCGCGAATAATCGCGCCTCTCTATCAAACGCCCTTCGACTTCACTCAGGCAGTAATTGCGGTTGCAATCCGTCGGCCGCCTTGAGAACCTTTGCCCGCGCATCGTCGTCCAGCAAGATCAGATTGTCGGTCGCGATCAACGCGAACATGATGTCTTCCGCGTCCGCGACGCGGCTGAATTTTTCTGCAAAGGTGACAAGCTCCCGAGCCAGATCGGCACATTGCCGGGCTCGTTCCGTCTTTCCCGCCGGCATGTACCTTTGCACTGACTGCGACGGCACCCTGACAAGGGCTTACGGCTTACGGCTTACGGCTCAAAGTCCGAACGCGAAACTCGGGCCGCGAATGCGACGTAAGACACAACGTATGAGACTTACTTGTTTGATATTCCTGTTGCGCGACGTGAGCGCTGGCCGGGAACGTGGATTGATTCGGCGCCAACGCTTCTCGACGCGACCACGCTTAGGACCGTTGGCAATCGTAGCGACCGGAGGTCTTCCAAGGTATCTCGCCGAGGCGAAGCCGACGGCACCCGTCACCCGCAGAAAATCTCACTGGTTTTGAGCAGACCGTTCCGACGAGCGCGGAGCGTGAGGCGGGAAGAATGAGCGCCTTGCGGCGCGTGTCAAGGTACTTGTCGCCTCAGTCATGCAGCCAAAGGCTGTTTAAGTGTGGCGTGCGAGGCCATCGTGACGACTGACTCGCGCTCCGGATTGAGGGTGACTGCGCCGATTGGCGTCCAGTCTCGCGTGGAGCGTGACCAGCGTGCCGGGTTGCGTTCCCGCGCCTGGACATACACCTCGTGACGCGCCGCGAGGATCGCGTGATCGTCGCCGTCATGGCGCTGCGCCGGACTGACGTAGCGGATGCTGCTGTGACGGTGGTCGAAGTTGTACCAATGCACGAAGTCGCTTGCCCAGTTGCGTGCAGCATTGAGATCGGCGAAGCCCGTGTTGGGGAACTCCGGTCGGTACTTGGCCGTGCGGAACAACGCCTCGGCAAAGGCGTTGTCGTCGCTGACGCGTGGGCGCGAGTACGAGGGCTTCACGCCAAGCCAGTGAAGCATGGCCAGCACGGTCGTGGCCTTGAGCGTGGAGCCGTTGTCTCCGTGCAGCACCGGCTTGTCCGCCAGAGTAGCGATGCCCTCGGCCAGCGCTGTGCGCCGCACCAGATGGGCAGCATGGCTGGCATCGTCGCGCTCGTGCACCTCCCATCCGACGATCTTGCGGCTGTACAGATCGAGGATCAGGTACAGGTAAAACCATTGACCGGCGACCTCAGCGGGTAAATAGGTCATATCCCAACACCAGACTTCCCGTGGTGCGCCAGCGATGTGCGTGGTCGGCGGTCGGCCAGCCCTGGGTGCTTTGGCCCGGCCCCGATGTGTGGTTTGCCCGTGCTCGCGCAGCACGCGGGCGAAGGTGGATTCGCTGGCGATGTACACGCCTTCATCAGCCAGCATGGGCACGATGCGCGCAGGAGGCATATCGGCGAAGCGCGACTCGTTGGCCACGCGCAGCACCTCGGCACGCTCGGCGGCGCTTAGCGCATGTGCCGGTTGCGGGCGTACCGCATGGGGCCTGCCATCGCCCGATACGAGGCCCGCGCCGGTATTCCAGCGCTGCAGCGTGCGCACGTCGATGCCGGCCGTGTCGCAGGCCAGGCGCAGCCGTGCGCCGGCCTTATGCGCGGTGTGGATATCATGAGCCAGCGACTGGCGATCTTCGAGGCCGATCATTCGTCCTCGCCCGTGCTGAAGATCGCCGCGACTTTTTTTGATAGGACCAGCAACGCGGCCGTCTCAGCCAACGCACGGTCCTTGCGCCGCAACTCGCGCTCGAGTTCCTTGATGCGACGCCGGTCCTGCTGGGTCTGCTGCGGGCTGGCACGCGCCTCCTCGGGCTCGGCCAGCGCCTGCGTGGCGCTTTGCCGCCAGGAGGCCAGCTCGTGCGGATACACACCGTTGGTGCGGCACCATGCGCTCCTGGCAGCCTCATCCATCGCAGCGGTCGTCAGCACGGCGTCGAATCGGGCCGCCGCTGTCCAGGCCCGCTCGCGAGCGGGCCTGGACAGCGCATCACTGCGCCAGCGCTCCAGCGTCCCCACCCCCACGCCAACCTCACGTGCAACGTCTTCCAAAACCGCGCTCTCCGGCGGCAGCAACCGCGCAACAGCTCTGTCCTTGAATGCTTGTCCGTATTTTGCCAATTCGTTTTCTCATCATCGCCCCCGGTTCATCGATTGTATTGGAGCGACAAGTATTCTGACGCGGGGGGCTTGTCACGAAAGTGGAGTGTGCGAGGGCGCGGATTCCAGATGCACCACTGGCGCGGCTGCGCGAGAGACCCGCTTAAGAATTAGCGGTGTGAGCCGCTTTCTTTTGCCTACTTTTCTTTGCGGCCGGCAAAGAAAAGTAGGTGCCGCCCCGCACAGGGGCAACGCTAATGGACCACAAAGAAATCAAGGAAAGGCCAACGCCCCACGAGGGACAAACAGCCAAAACCCAATCAAACCTGCCGCAGACAATACTGAGCCACAGCATCCAAAACCGCCTCATTCTCACCCACAGCAACAGCGCATTTAATGAGAACAGAAGGATGCAACGCCTGGCATCGCTCAATGACAAGAGGCAGATCCTGCCTAACGTGCCCACCTTGCCCAAAAAACACCGGCACAACGGTAACCACATCACAGCCCTGAGCGACAAGCTCACCCAAAGCCGAAGGCAAATCCGGCTCCATCAACTCAAGAAACGCCAACGCCACTGGCCGTGCGCCAGCAGAAGCCTCCCGCAACTTGACAGCCAACCGCTCAAACGGCTCCCGCCACCGCACATCCCTAGCGCCATGCCCAAACAGAACGATACCGTGCATAGCCATAGCGTCCGCTCCTAATGCCGATCAACCCACTTCAACCCAACCAACCCAAGCACCAGATAAACCAACCCAGGCGTAGCCGCAGTCAAAGGCGCAGGCCAGGTATTCAACGTGCCGATATGCGAGAACAACGTGTTGAATAGCTGAAAACTCATCCCCAGCATAATCCCGCCGAAAACCTTCATCCCGACGACACCCGCCCGCGTATGCAGATACGCAAACGGCAATGACAAAACCAGCATCACGAACACGGCAAACGGATAAAGCAGCTTGCGCCACAACGCAATTTCATACCGCTGCGTATCCTGGTGATTCTCGGTCAAATGCTGGATATACCGGAACAGATTGAACATCGACATCCGATCCGGCGACACCAGCAGCACCGAGAGAATCTGCGGCGTCAATTCCGAACGCAGCGAATACTCCGGGACCGCAACTTCCTTCGCACGATAAACCGGATTCAACGCGTCAGCGGGCGTCCCCGGAGGAGGGGGCACATCAATCAATTGCGTATCGGTCACGCCAGTCAACTGCCAATGCCCCGGCGGCTGATACTTGCCACTTTTCGCGGTCCGCACATTGGAGAGCCGGAATTTCGAATCGAATTCGTAGATGCGCACATTGCTGATCGTCGCATCCGGCTTCAATTCGCCGACGTTTACGAACCGCGTGACCTGCTCGCCATCCGCGCGCGCCGTCAGCGTATCTTTCACCCACACGCCCGACTCGAAATTACTCGACACCGAAGACCCCAGCGCCTCGAGCCGCACACGCTCCGACAACTGATCCGTGTACGGACCAACCACTTCGCCGATCAGATAAGTCAGCAAAACCAGCGGAATGCCAATCTTCAGCAGCGAGCGCAGCGACTGATTCGTCGCAAGCCCGGACACACGAAAAATCGTGTACTCCGAATTCGCCGCCATCTGCGCAAACACATAGATCGCGCTGATCAACGCGGCGACCGGAATGATTTCGTAGAAACGCGACGGCGTCTGCAACGCGACCCGCAACACGGCGTACTGAAACTTGTAGTTGCCGTGCCCGACCGAATTCAATTCGTTGATCAGGTCGAAGAAAAAGAACAGACCCGAAAACGCAAACAGAATAAAGATGAACGTGAGATAGATCTGACGCGCGAAGTACCTTTCATAGATGCGCATCGGTCAGGCTCCCTGCGAACGGCTGAACATTGCCCGCGTGAATAGCGGCCGGTTGCGCACGCGCAGCCAGAAAATGAACGCGACGATCGCCGCGACGATCACATGCAGGCCGACCAGCCCGACTGGGAACGACATCTTACCCTGCTCGATCCACGACTGCACCACGTTCAACAGATTCGAATACGTCAGATAGATGAGCACCGCCATCACCAGATTGATGGTGCGGCTGCGCCGCGGGTTCTGGTGCGCGAGCGGAATGGCGAGCAGCATCAGGTTGAGTGCAATCAGCGGCAGCCCCGCGCGCCACGCGAACTCGGCGAGATTGTCGTTGGTGGGATTGCGCAGCAGCGTCAGCGTAGGCGTGCCGGTGGTGCTCGGCGTATTGACGACCGGCTGGCTCTGGATCTTCACGCCATAGCGCTCGAATTCCATGATCCGGAAATCGGGCTGGCCCGGTTGTCCGTCATAACGGCGGCCGTTTTCCAGCACGACGAAGCGATCGCCGTTCTTACGCGTTTCCGTATGGCCGGTCTTCGACACGACCACGTTGACCTTGCCGTTTTCCGTGCTGGTCACGAACACGTTTTCCACACGCGCCTGGTCGGGCGACATCTTCTCGATGAAGAACACACGGTGACTCGTGGCCGATTCGCGGAACTGACCCGGCGCGAGCAGCGAGACCTCGTCGCGTTGCTGGAAGCGCGCGCGGATCAGCTTGCTCTGCTGGTTCGACCACGGCCAGCCGACGAACACGAAGAAACAGATGAGGATGATGATCGGCGTGGCAAAAATACCGATCGGCTTGATGAATTGCGTCAGACTGACACCCGACGAGAGCCACACGACCATCTCGGAGTCTTTGTACCAACGGGTCAGGACGAACAGGATCGACACGAACAGGGTCGCGACGAGCATGATCGCCAGGTAGCCGATCACGGTCAGGCCGATCAGGACCAGCACGTCGCGCGGGTCGATCTCGCCTGAGGCCGCGAAGCCGACGATGCGGATCATCATCGTCGTCAGCACGAGCGTGAGGAGAACCATGAACACGGCACCAGCCGTATACGCGAGTTCGCGCTGGAGGGAGCGTTCGAAGATCATTATTGATGATGAGAGGGGGCGCTCTCAGTGGCGCACGGGTTGCTTCCCGTCACACCTCCGGTGCAGCCGCCGCGGGAAAAATAGCGGATAATTGCGGCTTTCATCCTAAGCCCAGATTTTATCCGAGGACAAGCGCGATGGACTTTAGCATAAAAGCCTGTGATTGGACCAAAGGCTCGTCAAACGGTTTCCTGACTGGAAAATCCGATTGCATCGTAATCGGTGTGTTCGAGTCGCAAACCCTCTCGGGCGCGGCTCTCGAGATCGACGCGGCCACCAAGGGCCTGTTGACCCGCATCATCAAGGCCGGCGACATGGACGGCAAGGCCGGCACCACGCTATTCCTGCACGAAGTGTCGGGCATTGGCGCTTCCCGCGTGCTGCTGGTCGGCCTCGGCAAGCAGGACGCTTTCAACCAGAAAGCCTACGGCGACGCCGCACGGGCCGCCTGGCGCGCGCTCTTGTCCACCAAGATCGTCCAGGTCACCTTCACGCTGGCGCAACTGCCCATCCTCGAGCGTTCGGCGGATTGGGCGGTGCGCGCGGCGATTCTCGCGCTGCGCGAGCTGACCTACAAGTTCACGCAGATGAAGAGCAAGCCAGACACGTCGGCGCGTGCGCTGAAGCGCATCGTCTTCAGCGTCAACACCGGCGACGAGAAGGCCGCCAAGCTGGCCGCGAAGCAGGGCGCGGCGCTGGCCAACGGCATGGACCTGACGCGCGACCTCGGCAACCTGCCTAGCAACGTCTGCACGCCGACCTACCTCGCCAACACCGCGAAGAAGCTCGCCAAAGACTGGAAGCTGAAGGTCGAAGTGCTGGGCGAAAAGCAGTGTGAAGCGCTCAAGATGGGCTCGTTCCTGTCGGTCACGGCCGGCTCGGTGGAACCGGCGCAGTTCATCGTGCTGCAGTACCAGGGCGGCGCCGCGAAAGCCGCGCCGGTGGTGCTGGTGGGCAAGGGCGTGACGTTCGACACGGGCGGCATTTCGCTCAAGCCGGGCGAAGGCATGGACGAGATGAAGTACGACATGTGCGGCGCCGGTTCGGTGCTGGGCACGTTGCGCGCCGTCGCCGAAATGGGCTTGAAAATCAACGTGGTGGGCATCATTCCGGCGGTGGAGAACATGCCGTCGGCTACGGCCACCAAGCCGGGCGACATCGTCACCAGCATGAAGGGCCTGACGATCGAAGTGCTGAACACGGACGCCGAAGGCCGCCTGATCCTGTGCGACGCGCTCACCTATGCGGAGCGCTTCAAGCCGGCGGCGGTGATCGACATCGCCACGCTCACGGGTGCCTGCATCATCGCGCTCGGTCACCACAACAGCGGCCTGTTCTCGAAAGACGACGCGCTGGCGGGCGAGTTGCTCGACGCCTCGCGTGAAGCGTTGGACCCGGCCTGGCGCATGCCCCTCGACGACGAGTATCAGGACCAGCTCAAGTCGAACTTCGCGGATCTGGCCAACATCGGCGGCCGTCCGGCGGGCAGCGTGACGGCGGCATGCTTCCTGTCGCGCTTCACCGAAGCCTATCCGTGGGCGCACCTGGACATTGCGGGTACGGCATGGAAGAGCGGTGCGGCGAAGGGCGCAACGGGCCGTCCGGTGCCGTTGCTGGCGCAGTTCTTGATCGATCGGGCCGCGGACGGTCGCGCCGCGCAATGACGCAATGCAGTAAAGATGCAGGCCCGGCTGCCCAAGCAGACGCCGGCCGGAGCCGCCGATGACGAGAATCGACTTTCACTCGAACGTCGGCGATTCGCTGCTGTATGCGTGCCGCCTGATCCGCAAAGCGTATCAGGCGGGCCAGCCGACCATCGTGCTGGCCGAGCCGGCGCGCCTGAAGGCCTTCGACGAACAGTTGTGGACCTTCTCGCCGCTCGACTTCGTGCCGCACTGCATGGCGGGCACGCCGCTCGCCGCGCAAACGCCGATCGTGCTGGCTTCCACCCTCGACGACGTGCCGCATCATCAGGTACTGCTCAATCTCGGCGCCACGGTGCCGGCGCAATTCGCGCGCTTCGAAAGATTGCTGGAAGTGGTCGGTAACGCACACGAGGAACTCGCTGCGGGCCGCGAGCGCTATCGCTTCTATCGCGATCGCGGCTATGCTTTGAACAACTACAAGCAAGGCAGCTAGGTCCCATTCGGTCCGTGTCGCGCGCGTGTCTGGTCTCAGGCATTCGGCGGGTGCGCGGCCTGCCTCGGCTTCGACTCAAACACGGAGAGCGCACGTGTCCGATCCCAACGACGATTCGATCCCGGTTCTGCACGAGATTCTCGTGCAGGGTCATCCTGCGCAGGCGCGCCAAGCGTCGAGCGGTGCCGACGAGTTCGGCGCGCCGCGTGAGCCCAGTTTCAAGGCGGAGCCGGTGTTGGCGCCACAGCCGGTGCTGACGCCTGAGCAGATCAGGTCCGCCGAGCCTGTGCATGCGGCCGAGCCAGTGCATGCGCAAGAGCCAACGTTGGCACCTCAGCCGGTGCATGCACAAGAACCCGGGTTGGCACCTCAACCGCATGTGCCGGAAGACGTCGCGCACACGCCGCAGCCGGCGCATCCGGCCGACCATCACCCGAAGAAGCGCGCGCGGGCGCATCACCCCGCCCAATCTCGGCACGCGCATGACGACGGCTTCGTGCCGTCGGCTGGCGTGTTCGATCGGGCCGAGCCGGCCACGCCGCTGGAGGCAGGTTCGACGGTGCCGCCGGATATCGCCCGTGAAGGCGTCGGCGAGACGCCGCTGGAGCTGGACGCCGATGTCATCGCCGAACGTCTGCGCAGACGGGTCGCGGGTTTCCTGGCAGGCGACGGAAGAAGCATCATCGAAGATCGTTGCCGCGAGACCTTGCATGCGCACACAGGGTGGCTGATCGATCAGATCACGCGCGAAGTGGCATTGACGCTGGAAGAGGAAATGACCAGCTGGGTGCGCGAAGCGGTGCTGGAAGAGATTGCGCGCCGCGCCTCGGCAAGGCCTGACGGTGCGGCGTGAAGCGCGGGTGCGCTCTGAGCAAAAGGGCTTGACGGTGTAAGCGAAGGGCGGGCACGCAGAGCGGCGCCTGCGTGTAGCGTTTGATGGTCGCGTCTGCTTGTCGGGTCTGCTTGTCGCGTTTGCCTGTCACATCGCTCACGAGCGAGACGCCCATAACTGATCAGCGTACCCAAACAGTTTATTTGAGCGTCAACACCCAGCCAGCCAGCGTGGCCGCTTGATCCGGCGTGAGTTGGGTATTCGCGGGCATCGGCACCACACCCCACACGCCCGTGCTGCCGTCCAGAATCTTGTGCTTCAGATAAGTGGCGGCGTCTTCACGACTGGCATATTTCACGGCGACATCGTGCAACGCCGGTCCCATGAAGGAGCGCGTGACCGAGTGGCAACTCATGCAGTTCTGTTGCTGGGCCAGCGCGAGGCCCGCAGCCTCGGCATGCGCCGCCGGACTGCCGGCACTCAACGCAGCGCCCAGCACGACGGCGGCGGCAAGCGCTGTGTGCGACATTGATTTCATTCTGGTCTCCGTCGGTGCGGGTGCCCGACTCGTGGTGCCAGCATTATAAAAGGAAAGGGGCGCACGGTTTCCCGCACACCCCTTTCGCTTTTACGTAGCTTTGCGCGTGCTCAGCCCGTTATCGCGCCCTTGTTGGCGGGCAGCGCCAACGCGAAGTACTTCGCCAGCACGCCGCGCGTGTACCGCGGCTTCGGCTGCTGCCATGCGGCACGGCGTCGCTCCAGCTCGGCGTCGTCGATATTCAGTTGCAGCAGCAGCTTGTGCGCGTCGATGGTGATCGAGTCGCCTTCCTGCACGAACGCGATCGTGCCGCCCACGAAGGCTTCCGGCGCGACGTGACCGACCACCATGCCCCACGTGCCACCGGAGAAGCGCCCGTCGGTGATCAGGCCCACGCTCTCGCCGAGCCCCTTGCCGATGATCGCCGAAGTCGGCGCGAGCATCTCCGGCATGCCGGGGCCGCCCTTCGGGCCGAGGTAGCGCAGCACCACCACGTCGCCCGCGACAATCTTGTCGGCCAGAATCGCCTCCAGCGCGCTTTGCTCGTCGTCGAATACGCGCGCCGGGCCGGTGATCACGGGGTTCTTCAGGCCGGTGATCTTGGCGACCGCGCCGTCCACGGCCAGGTTGCCCTTCAGGATCGCGAGATGGCCTTCCTTGTAGAGCGCCTTCTCGATCGGGAAAATCACCTGCTGATCGGCGCGCGGCCTGGCCGGCACGTCCTTCAACTCTTCCGCGAGGGTTCTGCCGGTGATCGTGATGCAATCGCCGTGCAGCATGCCTGCGTCGAGCAGAATCTTCATGACTTGCGGAATGCCGCCGGCCTTGTGCAGATCGGTCGCCACGAACTGGCCCGACGGCTTCAGGTTGCAGATCACCGGCACCTTCTTGCGCATGCGCTCGAAGTCCTCGATGCTCCATTCCACTTCCGCCGCATGCGCGATGGCGAGAAAGTGCAGCACGGCATTGGTCGAGCCGCCGGTGGCCATGATCACGGCGACGGCGTTTTCGATCGACTTGCGGGTGACGATGTCGCGCGGCTTCAGATCCTGCTTGACCGCTTCGACCAGCACGCGAGCCGATTCGGCGGCCGAGTCGACTTTTTCCTGATCCGGATTGGCCATCGTCGACGAATATAGCAGCGACATGCCGAGCGCTTCGAACGACGAGCTCATCGTGTTGGCGGTGTACATGCCGCCGCACGACCCGGTGGAGGGGCACGCGTTCTGTTCGACCCCTTCGAAATCTTCCTGCGACATCCGGCCGGCGGTGAATTCGCCCACGGCTTCGAACGACGACACGATGGTCAGGTCGGTACCCTTCCAGTTGCCCGGACGAATGGTGCCGCCATACACGTAAATGCTCGGCACGTTGGTGCGCAACATGCCGATCATGCCGCCCGGCATGTTCTTGTCGCAGCCGCCGATCACGACCACGCCGTCCATCCACTGGCCTTGCACGCAGGTCTCGATGCAGTCGGAGATGACTTCGCGCGACACCAGCGAGTACTTCATGCCTTCGGTGCCCATCGACATGCCGTCCGAGATGGTCGGCGTGCCGAAGATCTGCGGATTCGCGTCGGCGCCCTTGATCGCGGCGACGGCGGCATCGGCGAGGCGCTGCAGGCCGGCGTTACACGGCGTGATGGTCGAGTGGCCGTTGGCGATGCCGATCATCGGCTTGTCGAAGTCGGCCTTTTCGTAGCCTAGCGCGTAGTACATCGAGCGATTCGGCGAACGCGCCACGCCTTGCGTAATGTTCTTCGAACGACGGTTGTATGCCATGGGAGCTCCAGTCTGTTTTGTTTTGATCCGCGCTGCGGGTTCTGCCTTGCCGGCGTGGGTGGCCGGCTGCATCCGTCCAGTGTAGTTCGCACGCGTCGTGCAAGGACGCAGTTTTGCAAAGCGCGTGTCTAATATATTATTCATGCTTCATTAGGTCGCAAAACGTATTACCCATGTTGCCAGCCATCCCCGACCTTCGCCAGTTGCGCTATTTCGTTACCGTCGCCGAAGAAAAGCACTTCGGCCGCGCGGCCGTGCGTCTTTCGATGACGCAACCGCCGCTCTCGCAAGCCATTCGGGCGCTGGAGGAGACGCTCGGCGTCGCGCTGTTCGCGCGCACCAAGCGCTCGGTCGAGCTGACGCCGGTGGGCGCCGATCTGTTGCCCGAGGTGCAGCGCTTGCTGGCGAGCGCCGAGGGGCTGCGGCCGCTCGCGCAGAGCCTCGCGCGCGGCGAGGCGGGCGTGCTGTCGCTTGCTTTTGTTTCGACGGCGGACTACGGGCTGCTGCCGCTCTTGCTGCGCGATTTCGGCGTGCGCCATCCGCGCGTGCGGCTGGAGCTGACCGAGGCCACCAGCGACGTGCAGGTGGACGAACTGGTGGCCGGGCGCATCGACGCGGGCCTCGTGATCGCGCCGCTGCCGTCGCGCCATGCTGCGCAGTTGTCGTGGCTGCCGATCGCGCGCGAACCGCTGGTGATCGCCATGTCGACGGAAATGGCGGCGCGCGTGGCGAGCGTTAGCGGCAGCCGTGACGACCCGAGCGCGGAATGGCTCGACACCCCGATCAGCCTGCGCGATGTGGCCGACGCACCGCTCGTGATCTTCCCAAGACGTCTGGCGCCAGGCTTTTATGACATCATTATGGATTGCTACGGCGTGGCGGGCCTCGCGCCCCGGATCGGCCAGGAAGCGATCCAGATGCAGACGATCGTGAGCCTCGTGTCGGCCGGCATGGGTGTCGCACTGGTGCCGCAATCTTTGCGTAATCTGCGCCGCACCGGTGTCGTGTACCGGCCGCTGTCCGAGTCGGTGCCCGCCATCGAGACGGGGCTGGTCTGGCGCACGGCGGAGGTGAGCCCGGTGCTGGCGGGCTTCATCGAGATCGTGCGCTCGCATGCCGCGACCGTCGAGGCGCCGCTATCCGCCGCGCCGCGCGTTTAGAAGCGTTTTCGCGAACGCATCGGCGCCTGGACCGTCCAACGCATGCACCGCAAGGTGCGGGCAGCGCCGCCCACTATTACAAACCCAGAAAACCCGCTTCTGAACCTGAACTGCCCATAACAACACGATGCTCATTCACCCGAATTTCGACCCCATTGCCATTCATCTGGGGCCGCTCGCCGTGCGCTGGTATGGACTGATGTACCTCGTCGCGTTTATCGCGGCGATCGTCGTCGGCCGGCTGCGGCTGCGTTTGCCGTATGTCGCCGCGCAAGGCTGGACCGCCAAAGATATCGACGACATGCTGTTTTACGGCGTGCTCGGCACGATCCTCGGCGGCCGGCTCGGCTACGTGCTGTTCTACAAGGCGAGCTTTTATTTCGCGCATCCGCTCGACATCTTCAAGGTGTGGGAAGGCGGCATGTCGTTTCACGGCGGCTTTCTCGGCGTGACGCTCGCCATGGTGCTGTTCGCGTATCAGCGCAAGCGCTCGTGGCTGCAGGTCACCGACTTCGTCGCGCCGATGGTGCCCACCGGCCTCGCCGCGGGGCGTCTCGGCAACTTCATCAACGGCGAGTTGTGGGGACGCGTAACCGATCCGAGCGCGCCGTGGGCGATGCTGTTTCCGGGCGCCGCGCCCGACGACGCCGCGTGGCTCACCGCGCATCCGCAACTGGCCGCGCAATGGCATCTGAACGAAGTGTTCGCGCAATATCACATGCTGCCGCGCCATCCGTCGGAACTGTATGAGATCGCGCTGGAAGGTGTTGCGCTGTTCTTCGTGCTGTTCTTCTTCTCCCGCAAACCGAAGCCGATGGGCGCGATTTCCGCCGTGTTTCTGATCGGCTACGGCCTCGCGCGCTTCACGGTCGAATTCGCGCGTGAGCCGGACGACTTCCTCGGTCTGCTGGCCATGGGGCTTTCCATGGGCCAATGGTTGTCGCTGCCGATGATCCTCGTCGGTATCGGCGTGCTGGTGTGGTCTTATCGACGCGCGCGCCGTGAACCGGCGCAAGCGGTCAGCGCGAGCTGATCTGATCGGCTACGGTTTATCGTAGCGAGCGACTAAATGAAAAAAGCCACGGCGTGCCGTGGCTTTTTCTTTGGCTGCCGCGAAGCAGCCCTTCTAGCGTGAGTGAGCGGCGTTACTTCATCTGCACCGAACCCGACACATTCACCGTCACGGTCGACGTGCCGCCTTCAATCGGCACCGGCGCCGAAGCCTTCGCGTCGGCACCCATGGCGCGCGCGCTCATCATCATCATGGGACGCGGCATCACGCCGTTGTGGCCGACGTTGACCTCGCGAATCGAATAGCCGCTATAGCCGAACGCCTGCGCGGACGATGCGGCCTGCTCGCGGAACGACTTGATCGCCTCGCCGGTGAGCTTCTGCTCGGCCGCGCGTTGTGCTTCAGGCGAGAGCGAGAATTGCACGTTGCCGACCTGCATGATCGACGCCATTTGACCCGCGAGCTTCGACGCCGCGGCGAAGTCGTGCGATTCGAGCACGATCTCCGTGCGGCCGCGCCACGCGGAAATGCGCCCGTCACGATCCGTTGTCGGATAGATCGAGAACGAGCCCGTGCGGGCGGTCACGCCGCTCACACCCTTGGCCTTTTGCAGCGCCGAATCGGCGCGCTGATTCAGCGTTGACGTGAGCGCCGACGGATCGCTCGCTTCCTGCTCGTAGAACAGCGTGATATCGACAACGTCTTGCGGTACTTCTGCGCTGGCCTGCGCGTTCAGCGACAGCACACCTGCCGGCTGATACTGCATCATGCCTTGCGCGCGGGCCATGGCCGGCGTCAGGGCGAGCGCGGCAGGCGCGGCGCATACGAGAGCGAAAGCGAGTGCACGTGCGGTGTTTTTCGTCATTATTGGACTCCTTGCTTGAACAGGGGTTGTGCACGATCGGAGCAAGCGCCGCGCAGTGGCACGGCGTTTGCGAGTCCGTTAGGCGGTTGTAACCCGAGCTTGGTTCCCCGCTTTGACGTTGCTTTAACGTTTGCGCCTGCGTGAATACGCGGCGCGCATCAACTATCACGCGAGTTGTCACGCAACCTCAGGCGAGCCGCCTGGTGATGAAGCGCCATTCGGCTTCGGTCACCGGCGTGATCGACAGGCGGTTGCCTTTAGCGAGCACGCGCATGTCCTTGAGTTCGTCATGCTCGCGCAGCGTGGCTAGTGGAATCAGCGGGATCTTCTTCTTGAACACCACGTCGACGAGCACCCAGCGCGGCGATTCCTGCGAAGACTTCGCGTCGTAGTACGGACTCTTCTTGTCGAACTGCGTGGGGTCCGGATACGCGGTGGACGATACCTCCGCAATGCCCGCAATACCGGGCTCGGGACAGCTCGAGTGATAGAACAGTACGCCGTCGCCGACCTGCATCTGGTCGCGCATGAAATTGCGCGCCTGATAGTTGCGCACGCCGGTCCACGGCAACGTGCGATGCGGTGCGTTGGCGAGATGATCGATGCTTGCCTCGTCCGGTTCGGACTTCATTAGCCAGTAGCGCATGAATCGAATTGAACGTAGTTGAACGTTAAGGGTTTGAAGATGCGGAAGAAATCGGCGTACAAGAAGCAGCGCGCAAAAACAGCGCGCAAAACTGGCACCCAAAGAAAAACGGCACCGAACCGAAGTCCGATGCCGTTCTAAATAAGGTCCCCGCCTTAGCCGCTAGGCCGGCATCCTGAACCGGGGGTTCAGAATTGGTCGCAGTTAGCAACACTTCGGGTACATCAGACAGAGTGACGCGCACACCCGTGCTACAAATTTCCGCAACCGTGCACATGGCATTGGTTCAAGGAATATATGACCTTGGCGAACCAGGCAGGGAAGCTAAACCGATAAAGCTAAATCACGAAAACGACCGATTGAACTCAAACGTTTGCAGAATCTTGGACGCCTTGTCCTCACACACTCCGTTTGAATCCGCCGCCGATCTCAGGACCGGCCGCACGATAACACACGTTACTTACTGCATGCTGTACTGCTGAATCACAGTACCTAGTTGTTCGTTCATTTGATGCATTGTACGCCGGATTTCCTCAGCGGGAAATGCTTCTCCGTGTCTCACGCTCGATTGCAGCCTAAGCAGTTCCGATGCCAGCGACAGCGCAGCCATGACAGCAATGCGATCCGTGCCGCGCACGTTGCTGTTGTTACGGATCTTCGACATTTCGGCGTCGACGCGTGCGACCGCTTCAAGCAGCGCGCCTTCCGTTTCCGGCGAGCAGGCGAGGCGATAGGGCACGCCGAGAATCGATACTTCGATCTGCTTGGTGGTCATGCATTTTCTCCGTGGCGGGTCTCGTCGCTCTGCGCTTCGACTTCGTGCGGGGCGGGCTCGAGCAGATCGAGCTGGCTGTCGGGCTCGCTGTTTGCGCGGGCACGCGGCAGCTTTTCGAGGATCGCATTCAGGCGCACCTGGGCGTCGTCGATCTTTGCCGACAGCGCGTCGCGTTCCGCCTGCAGCGCATTGCGTTCCTCGCGCAGCATTGCAAGTTCCGTGCGCGTGGCTTCGACGTCGGCGCGCGATTGGGCGAGCTGCTCTTCGAGCGCGAGTCGCGCTTCATTGTGGCGTTGGCTGATCGCGATCAGCTTGCCGATATTCTGTGAAAGTGTTTCGAGTTCGGTGAGCATGTGCTGCGTCCTCTAAAGACATCGCATTTTAGCGCGGAATGTCGCAGGTTCCGACAATTGTCTCGTTTCGAGACGTAACAACATTGCTTTGTGCAGGCTTTTATCGACCATATGATGAAAAAGTACTCGCGCGTCGGACAATAGCCTGCACTTAACAGAACGGTAGTCTGCGGTCCCACTCATTCTTGACGGACCCCGAGGCCGCTCCTAAACTGGCCGCACTCTGGTGCCCGCGTGCGCTTTTCAACGGCGCGCGCAGTTAAACGGGAAGCAGGGGGCGCGGTTCGCCAGAACGCGCCAACCTGCGCTGCCCCCGCAACGGTAAGCGACCGCATTCGTCATGCAAGTCGATCCTGATCGCGTGTTGGAAGTTCAACTCGCGAGTGTGCCACTGCGCGTCACGCGTGGGAAGGCGGGATCGATATGTCGTCAGCCCGGATACCGGCCAGAGGGAGAGGCACGTCACGCGCGAAAATGTTAAATACGCGGGCGCCTCGTTACGCATCGGCCTGCGGGGAAGCAGGCCGCGCACGCTACCCACAGGACTTTCACCCCATGCTGTCCCCCATCGCTCGTGCGGCGCTGCTTGCCTTCGCGGGCCTGCCGATCGTCGCGCACGCGCAAGCTGCACCTTCGTCTTCTGCGTCGGCGGCTGATGCGTCGCCCGCGGTATTGTCACCGATCGTGGTGACCGCCGAGCGCGGGCCGCAGGCACTCGCCGATGCGATCCCGCAGACCGCGCTGTTCGACCAGCAGGATCTCGCCGACACCACCGCGACCGATCTGCCCGGCCTGCTGCAACTCGCGCCAGGCGCGCAAATCTCGCGTACAGGTGGCCCCGGTTCGACGACGAGCCTCTTCCTGCGCGGTGCGTCCTCGACGCAATCGCTGCTGCTGATCGACGGCGTGCGCGTCGATTCGGTGAGCCTGGGTTCCGCGCAACTCGCGCAGATTCCGCTCGACCAGGTCGATCACGTCGAGGTGGTGAACGGCAACGTGTCGGCGTTGTACGGTTCCGGCGCGATCGGCGGCGTGGTGCAGGTGTTCACGAAAGATGGCGGCGACCATCCGCCGCGTTTCAATTTTTCGCTCGGCTACGGCAGCTATCACACGCAGACGCAGCAGGCGGGCGTGAACGGCGCATTGGATAAAGACGGCAAGACGACCTTCAGCATTTCGCTCGCGCGCTCGAAGGACGACGGCTTTTCATCGCTCAATCCGCGTGAGGCGCCCGGCGCCAATCCGAATGCGAACGGCTATCTGAACGAGAGCATCTCGGCCTCGTTGCGTCACAAGTTCAACGACAAATGGGATGCCGGGGCGAGCTACTTCCAGTCGAACGGCAACAACAGCTACGACAACGCGTACGGACTGCCGACCGATCTGAACAACCTGTATAGCAAAGTGCGCCAGGTCTCGGTGTTCGCGAACGGCAAGCTGACCGACTGGTGGACGACTCACTTCATCGTCTCCGAAGGCGACGACCGCAGCGTGTCGAACACCAACGGCGTCTATAACGGCCGCTTCGATACCGACAATCGCCAGTACACGTGGCAGAACGATTTCGCGCTGGCCGCGCAGCAGAAGTTGCAGGTCGGCTACGAGCATCTCGACCAGAGCCTCGACTCGGATACGTTCGCGGCGCCCAACCGGCATGTGGATTCGGGCTTTGTCGGCTATACGGGGCGCTTTGGGCGCAACCAGATTCAGGCCAACGTGCGGCGCGACCAGTATTCCGATTTCGGCGGAGCGAACAGTTACTATCTTGGCTATGGCTTCGACATCACCAGCCATTGGAAGGTGAGTGCAAGCTACTCGGATTCGTTTCGCGCGCCGAGTTTCGACGATCTGTACTATCCGCTCAGCGGCAATCCGTCGATTCAGCCGGAGCGCAGTCATTCGATCGAAGCCGCGCTGCAGTACGCATCGAATGCGCTCGGTGTGATGCGTCTCACCGCATTCCAGACGCGCTATTCGAATCTGATTGACTACGAGCAGGTAACGCCCGGCATCTATCTGGCCGAGAACGTCGGCCATGCGAAGGTGCAGGGACTCGAAGGATCGTGGAGCGGGCATGTCGGCAAGACGGACGTGCGCGCCTCGGTGACGCTGCAAAACCCGGTCGACCTCGACAACGACGTCGACCTCGTGCGGCGCGCGCGGCGCTTCGGCTCGCTGACGGTGAACCGGAGTATCGCCGGGTGGCGCGTCGGCGGCGAATGGATCGTGAGCGGCCCGCGCGACGACAGCAGCGGCAAGCTGGGCGGCTATGGCGTGGTGAATCTGTCGGCGCGCTACAACATCACGAAAGCATGGTACGTGGCCGCGCAAATCCAGAATCTGTTCAACAAGGACTATGAAACGGCCTACTCGTATAACTCGCCGCGGCGCGGTGCGTATCTCACGGTTGGTTGGCAGCAGCAGTAGTGGGCACGCCTTGTTGAGACTGCGCGGATGAGCCGCTCTATGAGCCGATCCACTAGCCGCCACTCGGGTTCGATGCCCGCAACGCTGCGCGTGATGAGCGCGAAGCGCGCGGCCGTGATCTGGCTCGCGCTTGCCGTGATCGCGCTGGCGGTGCTGATGGCGTCGCTCGCGTTGGGGAGCGTCTCGCTCGCGCCGATGCGCGTGCTGGCGGCGCTGATGCCCTCGCATGCGCCGTCTGGCGGTGCCTCCGATCTGACTGCGGAGATCGTCCGCACGCTGCGTTTACCGCGCGCGGTGGCCGGCTTTGCCTGCGGCGCGTTGCTCGCATTGGCCGGCGCGCTGCTGCAGGTGCTGTTGCGCAATCCGCTCGCCGAACCCTATGTGTTGGGTGTGTCGGGCGGCGCCGCGACTTTCGCGCTCGTCGCGATGATCGCCGGCTGCGCATGGTGGATCGTCGACGCGAGCGCCTTCGCCGGCGCCTTCGTGTCGATCCTGCTGGTGCTCGGCCTCGCGCGCCGCGAGTTGTGGCGCGGCGAGCCGCAGGACACATCGCCGCGTTTGCTGTTGACCGGCGCGGTGATCGCCGCGGGTTGGGGGGCGCTCATCACCTTGCTGCTCAATCTCGCGCCCGACAACCGCTTGCGCGGCATGCTGTTCTGGCTCACGGGCGACCTCAACGGCGGCGCGATGCCGTGGACGGCGCTCGCCGCGCTCGTCATCGTGCTGGTTGCGATCGTGCCCGCCGCGCCGCGTCTGAACGTGCTGCTGCGTGGCGACGCCGCCGCGCAGGCGTTAGGTGTCGCGGTCATGCCCTTGCGTTTGCGCGTATATCTGGTGGCGTCGCTGGCGGCGGCCGCGGCGGTGACGACGGCGGGCACCATCGGCTTTGTCGGACTGGTCGTGCCGCACATGCTGCGGCTCGCGTTCGGCAACGATCAGCGCATGCTGCTGCCGGCCGCGGCGCTCGGCGGCGGCGTCGCGGTGATGGGCGCGGACCTGATCGCGCGCACGGTGATTGCGCCGGCGCAATTGCCGGTTGGCGTGATCACCTCGATTATCGGCGTGCCGGTGTTTCTGTGGATGCTGTTGCATAGGCGCCGATAATGCAAACCTTCAACGCATCTCAAGCCACACTCAGCGCGCAACATCTGACCTTGCGTGCCGGCGCGCGCACTTTGCTCGACGCTTTCACGCACACGTTCTACGAAGGCGAGATCTGGTGCGTGGCCGGACCGAACGGCGCGGGCAAGACGACCTTGCTCTCCACCCTTGCGGGTCTGTTGCAACCGTCGGCGGGCCATGTCGAACTCGACGGCGTGCGCGTGGCCGACTGGCCGCCGCTCGCGCTCGCGCAGCGCCGCGCGCTGATGCCGCAAAGCGCACCGGACGCATTCAGCGCGAGCGTGTTCGATATCGTGATGCTGAACCGCTTTCCGCATCTCAGCGGCTGGGGCTGGGAGCGCGAGGCCGATCGCGCAGCGGCGCATGCGGCGCTGGACCTGCTGGGCCTCGCCGCCTTTGCCACGCGTGATGTGCTCTCGCTCTCCGGCGGAGAGCGTCAACGCGTGGCGCTCGCGGCGGTGCTGTGCCAGGACGCGCCGTTGCTGCTGCTCGACGAACCGTTGTCGCATCTCGATCTGCATCATCAGATCGACTGCCTCGAGGCGCTCGCCGCGTGGACGCGCGAGCCTCGGCGTACCGTGATGTTTTCCTGCCACGACCTGAACCTCGCGCGCCGCTTCGCAACGCATGCGCTGCTGCTCGACGGCGCCGGCGGCGTTTATGCCGGACCGGTCCGCGACGTATTGACGCCCACGCTCGCAAGCCGGGCGTTCGGTTACCCGTTGATCCTGATTCGCGACGGCGAACACGAGGCGCTGATTCCTGCGCAGCGCGCCCGTCACGAATCACCTGCCGGTCATGACACAGCCGCAGGCTGATTGCTTCATCCCAACATACTCTTTGCAGACACGCTTATGACTTCATCGCCACGCTTGCCCGGACTGCCCGAAGTCGAACCGCTCGATCAAACGCTGCGTGCCGAGCTGCAGCACATCATCGATACCAAGACCAAGCCGCCCGGCAGTCTCGGCCGGCTCGAAACGCTCGCGCGTCAGATGGGCCTGATTCAGCGCACCACGCATCCCACCGTGACACGTCCGGCGATGATCGTTTTCGCCGGCGACCACGGCGTGGCCGACGAGGGCGTGAGCCCGTATCCGCAAGCGGTGACCGCGCAAATGGTCGCCAACTTCCTCGCGGGCGGCGCGGCGATCAATGCATTGAGCCGCGTATCGGGCATCGAGCTCGAAGTGGTCAATGCGGGTATCGCGACGCCGCTGCCTTCGGTGGAAGGACTCGTCGACATTCCGATTGCGGCGGGCACGCGCAACTTCGCGCGTGAACGGGCCATGACCCGCGACCAGGCACTCGCCGCCATGCAAGCGGGCGCGGCGCGCGTGCGGCATCACGCGGCGCTCGGCACCAATGTGATCGGCTTTGGCGAGATGGGCATTGCGAATACGTCGGCGGCTGCGTGTCTGATGAGCCGCTTGTGCGGCGTGCCGATCGACGAATGCGTCGGCCGTGGAACGGGTCTCGACAACGCGGGGCTCGCGAGGAAGCGCAACGTGCTGGCCTCGGCGCTTGCGTATCACCCGATGTCCAGCGATCCGCTCGACGTGCTCGCCACTTTCGGCGGCTTCGAGATCGCGATGATGGCGGGCGCCTATCTCGCGGCGGCCGAGGCACGCATGACGATTCTCGTCGACGGCTTCATCGCGGGCTCGGCCTTGCTGATCGCCGACGCACTCACGCCGAGCGTGCGCGAGTACTGCGTGTTCGCGCATGCGTCGAACGAAGCGGGGCATCGTCGCATGCTCGATCATTTCGGCGCGCTACCGTTGCTCTCGCTCGATATGCGGCTCGGTGAAGGCACCGGTGCGGCGCTCGCGGTGCCGCTGCTGCGCGCGGCAGTGGCGTTCGTCAACGAGATGGCGAGCTTCGAATCGGCCGGCGTCGCGAATCGCGATGCGTGATCGTTCGGACAGACACGCTCGCGCGGCCCAGTCATGAACCCGCTCACGGAGTTGCGCTATTTCTTTACGGCGCTCGGCTATTTCACGCGCGTGCCGGTGCCGCGCTGGGTCGGCTATGAACCGCATTATCTGAATGCGGCGGCGCGTTATTTTCCGCTCGTCGGCGTATTGATCGGCGGATTGAGCGCGCTGGTCTATCTCGCCGCGCTGCACGTATTGCCGGCTGGCGTGGCGGTGCTGCTCTCGATGGCCGCGTCGCTCATCGTGACCGGCGCGTTCCATGAGGACGGTCTCGCGGATTGTGTCGATGCGTTCGGTGGCGCCTATACGCGCGAAAATGCATTGCGAATCATGCATGATTCGCGCATCGGTGCTTTCGGCGCCATCGCGCTCGTGATTGCGTTGGCATTGAAGTGGCAAACGCTCGCCGCCATGCCGCCGATGCGTGCCGCAAGTCTGATGATTGCCGCGCATGCGGCGAGCCGAACGTGTGCGATCAGCTATCTGGCCACGCTCGACTACGTGCGAGCCGAAGGCAAAGCCAAACCGGTGGCGCAACGCCTGAACGGCGGTGCGCTGGTGTGCGCCGCGCTATTCGGCCTGCCGTGGCTGCTGTGGCCGAACGGACTCGCCGCGCCGGACTGGCGCTTCGCGGGCTCGGCGCTGGCGGTTCTGGTCGTACTTCGCATGGCAATGGGCCGTTATTTCGTCAGACGCATCGGCGGTTATACCGGCGACTGCCTCGGTTTCGCGCAGCAAATTTTTGAGTTGAGCATTTATCTGGTGGGGCTGATATGGATATCGTCCTGATTCGTCATCCCGCGGTCGCGCTCGATGCGGGCGTGTGTTACGGCCACAGCGACGTGGCGCTCGCCGAAGCTGCCGAGGTGTCGTCGACAGCGCTCGCCTTGAAGCTCGCCATGTTGCAGGTGCCCGCGCCACGCGTGCTGTTGTCGAGTCCTTTGAAGCGCTGCTCGGCGCTGGCTGCCGAGATGGCGAACGACTTCGGCTGTGTGATCAGTCACGACGATCGTCTGATGGAAATGAACTTCGGCGATTGGGAGGCGCAACGCTGGGACGCCATCGATCGCGAGCTACTCGACGACTGGGCGGCCAACTTCGAACATGCGCGTGCGCACGGCGGCGAGAGCGTGGCGCAGTTCGTCGCGCGGGTGCGGGCATGGCTCGACGCCTTTGCGCTCACGCGCGAGTTGTCGCCCGCCTATGTGGTTACGCACGCGGGCGTGATGCGGGCCATCGCGTCGATCGTGCTGGACGTGCCGCTGGAGCGCTGTCTGCGATGGTCGCTCGATATGAGCGGCATCGTCTGGTTGCGCAGAAACGATGAAACGCAGCACTGGTCGCTGGTGCGGTGGAATGCGTAAGTCGTGCAGGGCGCTGATCGCCCTGGCATCATGGCGTGGCGGACCTTCTGCGTGAGCGCGCCACGTCGAGGTCTTCGCACATTTGCTTCGCGCCTTGCGCGATGCGTGGTGCCGGGCGGTTGATCAGATCGCCGTCGATCGCAAAGAGGTTGTTGTTCGCCACCGCGGTCAGGCTCGGCCACGCTCGCCATGCGCCGAGTTGCGGCAACGTGGTATCCGGTTTCGTCGCGCCCGGTGCTGCGGTGACGATGGCCTCCGGATTTGCCGCGAGCACCGCTTCGGTCGAGACGGTCGGCACCAGCGGTTCGAGTCTCGCGAATACATTGCGGCCGCCGCACAGCGCGATCACGTCGCTGACCATATGCTCGCCGTTGAGCGTCATCAACGGTTGATCCCAAACCTGATAGAACACGCTGACGGGCGGGCGGCTCGCATACCGGCTGCGCAGCGCCGCGATGTCCTGGCGGTAGGCGGCCGCCGCGGCATTCGCCACTGGCGACGTGCCGAGCAATTGTCCAAGCTTCGTCAGCGACACGGCCACGTCGTCGAGATGGTGCGGTTCGCTGAAGAACAACGGAGTGTGCATTTCGCGCAGGCGATCGAGCTGACGCTGCGCATTGCCGTGCCGCCACACCACGATCAGATCGGGCTTCAGCGCGACGATGCGCTCCAGATCGAGCGCCTTGTTATCGCCGACGCGCGGCAACTGTTTCGCTTCCGGCGGATAGTCGCTGTACGACACCGCGCCGATTACCTTGGCGCCGCCGCCCGCCGCATACAGCAATTCGGTGAAGTGCGGCGCGAGGCTGATCACACGTTGCGCGGGAGCGGGCAGGGTGACGGTCGCGCCGGTGTCGTCAGTCACTGAGATGGCGGCAAACGCATGCAACGCGTAGCTGAAGAGCGCAGTGATGAGGGTGAAGCGGACGAGTCGGTTCATCGGGCGAAAATGCGGCAGACGTTTGACGAGCGTGGCAAGAATGCGAGGTCTGTGCAGCATCAACCCGCTCGCGTGGGATCGATCTCTCGAACGGCGTCGCGCAAACTCTCGTTAAAGCGGGTCCATTCGGTCTCGCTCGCAGGCAAGCCGAATCGAACGCTGCCCGAGGGCATGAACAGACGCGTCCACACGCCGCGCCGCGCCAGCGCTTCATGCAAAGCGGCGGCGCGTGCGTCGACGGACCATGCGAAGAGCGGCGTGCTGCGCGTGTCGAAACCTTGCGCATGCAACAGGCCGACGAGGCGCGCGCTTTCGGCGTCGAGCCGGGTTCGCATGCGCCGTTGCCACACTTCGTCGGCAAAGGCGGCTTTAACGGCGTGACGGGCCGGGCCACTAACCGTCCACGCGCCGAGCGTATTGCGCAAACGTTC
Organism: Burkholderia sp. WP9; assembly: GCF_900104795.1. Taxonomy (NCBI): domain Bacteria; kingdom Pseudomonadati; phylum Pseudomonadota; class Betaproteobacteria; order Burkholderiales; family Burkholderiaceae; genus Burkholderia; species Burkholderia sp. WP9. The sequence goes on along the minus strand of NZ_FNTG01000001.1, from coordinate 2,584,586 downwards.
GAGTAGCGCGGGCGTGCCGAGCACGAAACCCGCGCGCACGCCCGCGAGGCCAAAGAACTTCCCGGGCGAGCGCAGCACGAGCAGGCCGTCACGATACGTGCTCGCCGTTAGCGACGCCGCCGGCATCGTATCCGCGAAGGCTTCGTCGACCAGCAGCGTGCCGCCGCGCGCGCTCAACTGGGCATGCCAATGCAACAGCCTGGCGGCGCTCAAACGGGTAGCGGTCGGATTGTTCGGATTCACGACGACTGCATGCGTGAGCGCGTCGGGCAACGTTTCGTGAGAGACGTCGAGCACCATCGTCTGATGGCCGGCGCGTTCGAATGCGGGCGCGTATTCGCCGTACGTGAGCGGCGCGATGCCAACCCGTGCACGCGGCAGCAGCGCGGGCAGTGCGCGAATCGCCGCCTGGCTGCCCGCAACCGGCAGCACGTGCGCGGCATCGGGTGCGCCGTAGTAGCGCGCGGCGCAGGCGGCGAAATCGTCGCCGTCGTCGGGCAGGCGGCGCCACGCGTCGGCGGGAACCGGTGGGACCGGATAGCCGTGCGGATTGATACCCGTCGACAGATCGAGCCACGCTGCGTACGGAATGCCGTAGCGCCTTGCCGCTTCGTGCAGGTTACCGCCGTGCGCGACGGTGTCGATTGCGGTGGCCCTTTCGGTCGGCTCATTGGCTTCGTTCGCACAGCCGTTCAGTCGATCAAACATGGAACGGCACGCTCAGCAACGCCAGCACGATCAGCACGGCAAGCCAGAGAATGACCGTGCGCTCGACCAGCATCAACGCGGCGTTCACGTCGCCGGCGTTGGCCGCGTGTCCGAAGCCGAGTGTCGGCCGGTATTCGACGGCGCCGTGATACACCGCCGGGCCGCCGATCATAACGTTCAGACTCCCCGCGCCGGCCGCCATCACCGGTCCGGCGTTCGGGCTGTCCCAGCGCGGCGCCTGGTCGCGCCAGCAGCGCCACGCGGTGTGCGTGTCGCCGAGCAGCGCGTAGCTGGCGGCGGTCAGTCGCGCGGGAATCCAGTTGAGCACGTCGTCGATACGCGCCGCGGCCCAGCCGTAGCGCAAATAGCGAGGCGTGCGGTATCCCCACATCGCGTCGAGCGTGTTGGCGAGACGAAACCCGAGTGCGCCCGGGCCGCCCGCGATGGCGAACCAGAACAGCGCGCCGAAGATCGCGTCGTTGCCGTTTTCGAGTGTGGATTCGACGGCGGCGCGTGACAGCGCGCCTTCGTCCGCATGCTCGGTTTCGCGCGAAACGATGCGCGCGGTCAGCAGGCGCGCCTGGGGTAGGTCGCGCTGCGCCAACGCCTGCGCGATCGGCGCAATGTGATCGTGCAGACTGCGCGCGCCGAGCGCGAACCACAGCAGCGCGATATGCACCGAGCAGGCCGCGAAAAACGGCAGCACGGCAACCAGACACCAGGCGATCAGCACCGGCGGCATCACGGCTAGCGACCACGCCAGCAGACCCTTGAGCCGCAAGCGCCGGCCGGTGTTGTAGCGCGTTTCGAGACGCAGCGCCCATTTGCCGAATCCCACCAGCGGATGAGCGATGCGCGGCTCGCCGAACCAACGGTCGACTACCACGCCCGCGGTGGCCAGCGTCACGAGAAGCGGGAGCGAGAGCATTACGCGTGGCTCGCGGTTTTCAACGCGAGCGGCAAACCGGCGACCATCATCGTGGCTTGCGTGCTCAGCGCGGCGATGCGCTGGTTGAGCCGCCCGAGTTCGTCGACGTAAAGACGCGTGGCCGCGCCGAGCGGCACGACGCCCAGGCCGATTTCGTTGCTGACCACGATGACCTTGCCTTTGGCGTTGACGAGCGCCGATTCGAGCGCGGCGACGCGTGCGTGATATCGATCGACCGGCATGGCGTCGCCTTCGGGCGGACAGAGCAGGTTGGCGAGCCACAGCGTCAGGCAATCGATCAGGATGCAGTGGCCGGGCGCGTCGCATTGCGTCACCGCGCCGGCGAGATCGACGCCAGCTTCGACCAGTTGCCAATGCGCCGGACGCCGTTCGCGATGGTGGGCGATGCGCGCGTTGAATTCGGTGTCGTCCGACGTGGGCGCGGTGGCGATGTAGGTGACGGGCAGGGCGCTGCCGGTGGCAAGCTGTTCGGCGTGCACGCTCTTGCCCGAACGGGCGCCGCCGAGAACGAAGGTGAGGTCGCGGGAAGTCATCGCGTGATTGTACCGGCGTGCAGTGCGGGCGGGCGCGATGGGATAATGCCGCCTTCCATGCGTAGCGCGGCAGTGCATGCGGCCGACGCTGCGCGGCTCCTTACGGGCACGCGCTGATGCCTGGATGAAAACGCTCGGCTGGCGCCCCGCATGAGCGCTGCGTTGCCGCCTGCTTCATTGTCTTGCTTCATTATCTGTCTACCGCCAAACCCGACACTCCGTGACCACCACTTCGACCTCGCATGACGCCGTATCCGTGCCGCGCGGCACGCTGATGATCCAGGGCACCACGTCCGATGCCGGCAAGAGCACGCTGGTCGCCGGTTTGTGCCGGCTCGCGCGCCGCGCCGGGGTGCGGGTCGCACCGTTCAAGCCGCAGAACATGGCGCTCAACAGCGCGGTGACCGTGGACGGCGGCGAGATCGGCCGCGCTCAGGCTTTGCAGGCGGTGGCCGCGGGCATTGCCGCGCACACCGATCTGAACCCCGTGCTGCTCAAGCCGACCAGCGACCGCGGCGCGCAGGTGATCATCCACGGCAAGGCGCGCATGAATCTCGACGCGCGTGCGTATCACGACTACAAGCCCGTCGCCTTCGAAGCGGTGCTGCAATCGTATGCGCGTCTGCAGGCGGCGTACGACACGATCTTTGTCGAAGGCGCGGGCAGCCCGGCCGAAATCAATCTGCGCGACCGCGATATCGCCAACATGGGTTTTGCGGAGGCCGTGGATTGCCCGGTCGTGCTGGTGGCCGATATCGATCGCGGCGGGGTGTTCGCCCATCTCACGGGCACGCTCGCTTGTCTGTCGGCGAGCGAGCAGGCGCGGGTGCGCGGTTTCATCATCAATCGCTTTCGCGGCGACATCAGTTTGCTGCAACCTGGTTTGGACTGGCTGGAGGCGCAGACCGGCAAGCCGGTGCTCGGTGTCGTGCCTTACCTGCACGGTCTGACGCTGGACGCGGAAGACATGCTGCCGCCCGAATTGCGCGCGGCGCACAGTGGCGGCGCGGCGCGCATGCTGCGGGTGGTCGTGCCGGTGCTGCCGCACATCAGTAATCACACGGATTTCGACGCTTTGCGCGCGCATCCGCAGGTCGATTTTCAATACGTGCGAAGCGGCACGCCGTTGCCGCCGGCCGACCTGATCATCCTGCCGGGCTCGAAGAACGTGCCCGGCGACCTGGCATTTCTGCGTGCGCAAGGCTGGGATACGGTGCTGCAAAAGCACTTGCGCTATGGCGGCCGGGTGATCGGCATTTGCGGCGGCATGCAGATGCTGGGGCGCGAAGTGGCCGATCCGCATGGCGTGGAGGGCGCGCCGGGCACGTCCGCGGGACTCGGCTGGCTCGATTACTCGACGGTGCTCACGCGCGACAAGACGCTGAAGAACGTGACCGGCCGCCTCGCGTTGCCCGGCTCGCCCGACGTGGCCGGCTACGAAATCCATATGGGCGAGACTCACGGGCCGGCGCTGGACACGCCCGCTGTGCAACTGGACGACGCGCGGGATGCCCGCCCCGACGGCGCGATCTCCGCCGATGGCCAGATTCTCGCTACCTATGTTCACGGCCTGTTCGACACACCGTCCGCCTGTGCCGCGTTGCTCGCGTGGGCCGGTTTGAGCGATGCCGAGGCAATCGATTACCCGGCGTTGCGCGAGGCGTCGCTGGAACGCCTCGCGGACACGCTCGCCGAGCACCTCGATCTGCCGAGACTTTTTGCTGCGATTGGTTGATCAGGATCAACGAGGAAGGGTGGATTAAATCCTATTGGGAAATAATCAAAGCTTGGGTGGTGGTTTTTCGCTTCATATGGTTCGAATAGAGTGCTCACATCGACGGCCGTTTTCCGCGCCGTCTCTCTCTTCGAGGACCTGTCATGAACCCGAACCGTTCCGCCGATCTGGCCGCTCTACTCCTTCGCGTCGCCCTGGGCGTGCTCTATCTCGCTCACAGTCTGCAAAAGATTTTCGTCTTCACGCTGCCGGGCACGGCGCAGTTCTTCGTCTCGCTGGGCTTGCCGGGCTGGCTCGGCTATGTGACGGCATTCGTCGAACTGTTCGGCGGCATTGCGCTGCTGCTCGGCGTGCAGGTCCGCTGGGTCGCGCTCGTGCTGCTGCCGTTCATGCTCGGCGCGATGTCGCAGCATCTTCAAAATGGCTGGGGTTTTGCGTCGCCGCACGGCGGCTGGGAATATCCGGCGTTCTGGGCGGTGACGTTGGTGGTGCAGGCGCTGCTCGGCGGCGGGGCGCTGTCGTTCGCTGGGGTGAAGGCGCCACGGGCGGTGGCCGCCTGAGCGGTTAGCTGGATCGTTAAAAAGGCACGCGCCGAAAGGCCGCGTGCCTTTTTTCATGGCGCCGTCCTAGCGTCGCCCATCAATACAACACGATTTGCGTACACCGGAACAACGCCATCGTCTTGCCCTTCGGATCCGTGACCGTGGCGTCCCACACCTGCGTGCTGCGTCCCAGATGCACGCTCTTCGCGACCGCTCGGATCGTCCCCTCGGTCGCCGTGCCGAGAAAATTGCTTTTCACCTCGATGGTCGTGAAATTGCGCGCCGTCTCTGGCAAATGCGCGAGGCAGGCGTAGCCGCAGGCGGTGTCGGCGAGGCCGATCACGGTCGCGGCATGCAAAAAGCCGTTTGGCGCGAGCAACTCCTTGCGCACGGTCAATTCCGCGATCAACTCGCCTTCGTCCAGCGACAGGACATGCACGCCCAGCAGGCCGGGCAGCGAGCCTTTCTGGCGTTCGTGGAGGCGTTCGACGGTGTATTCCGGGCGCAGTTTGCTCATGAGATTCGGGTCCTCGTTGGATAAATCGGCAGCGCACGGTGGCCAATTAGCCGTCAGGGGGCTTCGGCCAACGTGCATTTGTCGATATTATCAACGGCTGGATCGGCAGGTGTGCCTGAAAACCGGTCCGGTTCCGGGCACACTTGCGCATGTCAGAGCAATACGCGGCAAACCGGCTGGCGGGGCCCAGCCTTCTTTCCGGGAGAATTCATGACGGTGATCGTGGTGGCGAATCCGAAGGGCGGCGTGGGCAAAAGCACGCTGTCGACCAATCTGGCCGGCTATTTCGCCGCGGCTGGCGAATGGGTCGCGCTGGCGGACCTGGACAAGCAGCAGTCCGCGCACGCGTGGCTGTCGCTGCGGCCCGACACGCTGCCGGCCATCGAGACCTGGGAAGTCAATCTGGACGAGCCGGTCAAGCCGCCCAAAGGGCTGGAGCACGCTGTCGTCGACACACCGGCCGGCCTGCACGGCAATCGCCTGAGCATCGCGCTAGATCTGGCCGACAAGGTGATCGTGCCACTCCAACCGTCCATGTTCGATATTCTCGCCACTCAGGAATTCCTCGAGCGGCTGGCCAAGGAGAAGGCGGTCAGAAAAGGCGCCATCGAAATCGGTGTGGTCGGCATGCGCGTGGATGCGCGCACGCGCTCGGCGGAGCAACTGCATCGCTTTGTCGAGGGGCTGAAACTGCCGGTGCTGGGTTTTTTACGCGACACGCAGAATTACGTGCAACTTGCGGCCCACGGGCTGACTTTGTGGGACGTCGCGAAAAGCCGTGTGGAGAAGGATCTGGAGCAGTGGCAGCCGATCGTCGAATGGACTAGCGGAGCCGGCAAGAAGGGTTGAGGCGGCAGGGCTGGTGGCCGCGCCGCCTGCCGGATCAGGCCGTACAGGCAGTGAATTCCCTCGCGGATCGCCTGCGGGGCAGGCGTGTCAGCGAACTGCAGAGCGGGACGATGAAGCTAGGCTACGGCGCTGAACGAAAGAGCTGGACGACAGCGCTGAAAGAGCGAGCTGAACGACAGAGCGTTCAGGTCCAGTTCTGCGTCGGCACGTGATCGCGGCTGCCTTTGATCTTGTTGTTGTCGTCCACGAATACCAGGTCTGGCTTCCAGCCGGCCTTCAGTTCCGCTTCATCCACCACCGCGAACGCCGCGATGATCACCAGGTCGCCCAGCTGCGCGCGCCGCGCGGCCGAACCGTTAAGCGAGATCATGCCGCTGCCGCGCTCGCCCTTGATCGCGTAGGTCGAGAAACGCTCGCCGTTGTTGATGTTCCAGATGTCGATCCGCTCGTTTTCGACGATGTTCGCCGCTTCCAGCAAATCTTCGTCGATCGCGCACGAACCCTCGTAGTGCAGTTCGCAATGCGTGACCGCGACGCGGTGGATCTTCGACTTCAGCATGTTGCGTTGCATGACCAATCCTGTGTGATTTCTTATGCGTGTCGACGTCTGTCCAAGACGACTTCAGATTTCGAGGTTGTCAATAAGACGAGTGGCGCCGAGCTTGGCGGCAGCCAGCACGACCAGTTCCTCGTTCGCGTCTTGCGGACCCGGCGGCAGCAGGTTCGAACGCTTGCGCACCGCGATGTAGTCGGGTTGCCAGCCGCGCGCGGCCAACGCCGCCATCGCCGCCTGTTCGATCTTCCTGAAGTCGCGCTCGCCGCCGAGCACGGCTTCGCGCACGCGGTTCAGTTCAGCGGCCAGCACCGGCGCCTCGGCGCGTTCGGCGGCCTGCAGATAGCGATTGCGCGAGCTGAGCGCGAGGCCGTCGGCGTCACGCACGGTTTCGGCGGCGATGATGTCGGTGGGCAGCGCAAACTGGTTGCACATGCGGCGCACGATCATCAACTGCTGGTAATCCTTCTTGCCGAACACCGCGACGCGCGGCTGCACGCACGACATCAGCTTCATCACGACCGTGCACACGCCCTGGAAGAAGCCCGGCCGGAATTCGCCTTCGAGGATGTCGCCCAGATCGTGCGGCGGATGCACGCGGTACTCCTGCGGCTCCGGATAGAGGTCTCGCTCCGTCGGCGCGAACAGCACGTAGACGTTTTCCTTCTGGAGCTTTTCGATGTCCGCTTCCATCGTGCGCGGGTATTTGTCGAAATCCTCGTTCGGACCGAACTGCAGCCGGTTGACGAAGATGCTCGCCACGACCGGATCGCCGTGCTGACGCGCGAGACGCATCAGCGACAGATGGCCCTCGTGCAGATTGCCCATGGTCGGCACAAAGGCGGTGCGATTCTGGCCGCGCAACTGGTCGCGCAATTCATGGATCGAGCTGATGACTTTCATGATCGGACAGGGATTTCCTCGCGCGGCGCGAGACTGGGTGGACGCAAAACCCTAAGGAATCGCGCGGGCCGCCGCCTCACTGGTAATGACAGGTTCGGAGCGCGGGATTGTAGTGGATTTGAGCGGCTGCCGCACCGAAAAGAGGCTTACTCTCCCGTGCAGCGGAATTGTGCCCCGTTTGAGGGCCTCAGGCGGGCAGGTAGGCGAGGCGCACATAGATCGGCGCGAATGGTTCCGCCTGGGTGATTTCGACGAGCGACTCGCGGCACAGTTCGAGCACGGCGATGAAATTCACCACCACCACCGGCACGCCTTTGCTCGTGTCGAACAGGTCGGAGAACTCGACGAAGCGGGCGTTTTGCAGTTGCCGCAGGATCGAGCTCATATGCTCGCGCACCGAAAGCTCTTCGCGCGAAATCTTGTGATGCTGGACCAGCTTGGCGCGCTTGATCACGTCGGCCCACGCGGCGCGCAGGTCTTCGCTGTTCACGTCGGGAAAACGCGGCGTGATGCTTTGTTCGATATAAACCTCGGCGCGCAGGAAATCGCGCCCGAGCTGCGGCAACTGGTCGATGCGCTGCGCGGCGAGCTTCATCTGCTCGTATTCGAGCAGGCGCCGCACGAGTTCGGCGCGCGGATCTTCGGCTTCCTCACCGCTGTCGGCCTTTTTCACCGGCAGCAGCATGCGCGACTTGATCTCGATCAGCATCGCGGCCATGAGCAGATACTCGGACGCGAGTTCGAGATTGGTCTGGCGCAACTGGTCGACGTAGCCGAGGTACTGCACTGTGACGTCCGCCATCGGAATGTCGAGCACGTTGAAGTTCTGCTTGCGGATCAGGTACAGCAGCAGATCCAGCGGTCCTTCGAACGTTTCGAGAAACACCTCGAGCGCATCCGGCGGAATGTACAGATCCGTCGGCATCTTGAAGAGCGGCTCGCCGTACAGGCGTGCAAAAGCAATGCCGTCGACGGTGTCGGGTGTCGAATCGGTGGCGGGCGCGGCGAGCGCGGCGTCGGCCGGCGGTGCGCCGTGTGCCTCGTCGGCGTGACTCACGCGCTTAGAAGTTTTGATAGTACGAGTAAGGCGTCTGCTCTACGCGCGAGGCTTTCTGCTCGGCGCGTTCTTCGAGATCGATCGGCTGTTTGTCCCACAGCAGCGCGCGGCCGCGGCGTTGTTCGGCTTCCAGATTGGGTTTCTGTTGCTTGAGCTGGTTCAGGAACTGGGTAATGTCCGATTGATACATGGCTCGACGTCCGTGGTATGGGAGTTGGCGGCTGCCCGGCGGTCATTCGCCAGACACCACTGCTATCCGATAATTTTACCGCATGCGCGGCGCGCGGTCGAAAAACGGCGGCGGTGCCGGGCGGCCGGCGCGCCAGAATGTCCGGAACCCGTGCGGCGCGGCGGGCGTCAAAGGCGGGCGCGTCGCCGGCAGGGCGGCTTGGAAGCGGCGTTGGGTACGCGTCGAGGTGGCTTTGCGGGGCGGCGTTGGGTTCGCGTTGAAGTGGCTTGGAGGCGGCGTTGAGTTTGCGTCCAAGGTGGCTTCGAGGCGGCCTTGAGTTTTGCGCCCACGGTCGCCAGGAAGCGGTGTCATCGCTGCGGTATCTCCGTCCTATCCATTGCTTTCACCTGACGCGGGCGTCAGGGTGCTGTGCGGCGAGTCGCGGCGCGCGCGAACCGGACGGGGAGGCCCGCCCGCACGCCGCGGACGCATTTTTAGAGATCTCGCGGCAGCGCGCCGATGTGGTCAAATAGCGAGCTTCGGCCGCCGCGGCGCGCCCGAGCGATAAATTTCATCAACCACGGCCGGAGGTCCTGTTTGGCGGGGTGTGCGATCGACAAGCCGCGGCTGCGGCGCGGCAAGGCCGGTGACGGGCATGGGCTCGTCACGCCCATGCGGCTCTGGCTGCGCGCGTGGCTGGCATTCGGCCTCGTCATGCTGACGCTGGCGGCCGGCAATGCTCATGCGGCGAAAGCCGCGGCCAGCTACAAGGTCGATATCGAAGCCACGCCGCGCGCTCTGCGCAAACTGCTCGAAGCCCATCTGGATATCGCGCGTTTCGCCAAACGTCCCGATATCAGCGACGACCAGTTCGAGTTTCTGATCACCGCCACGCCTCAGCAGGTGCGTGATCTGGCTTCCACGCAGGGCTATTTCACGCCGGTCGTGCGCACCGACGTGCGCACCGTCGACGATACGAAACGCGTCACGGTGAGCGTCGATCCCGGCCCGCAAACCCTCATCACGTCGATTTCGCTGTCGTTTCGCGGGCCGGTGCTGACCGAGGATCCGGCGCAGGAGAATGCCGCACGCTTCGCGTTTTCGTTGCACGAAGGCGATCCGTTCTCGCAAGGCGAGTGGGACGACGCGAAAAATGCGTCGCTCAAGGCCTTGCAGTCGCGCCGCTATCTGGGCGCGAAGATTTACCACTCGGAGGCGCGCGTCGATCCGCGCACGCACGAGGCGAAACTGTCGGTTACGTACGAAAGCGGGCCGACCTTCACGATGGGCAAGCTCGACGTATCCGGCACGCGGCGCTACCCGGAACAGATCGTCGACAATGTGAACCCGATTTCGGTGGGCGATATTTACGACGTGCAGCGCGTCGCCGAATTACAGCGCCAGTTGCAAAACACGCCGTACTACGCAAGCGTCGCGATCGACGTGGATAGCGACCCCGCCAAACCGGTCGAGACGCCCATGCACGTGAAGGTGTCGGAGTATCCGTACAACAGCATTCGCGGCGGCGTAGGCTATTCGACGGACAACGGCCCGCTGGTCCAGGGCGCCTATTCGTACCTCGACACGTTCGGCAAAGCGTGGCCGTTCACGGTCCAGGGCCGCGTCGACCAGGTTCAGCAATACGGGCAAATCGAACTCTCCATGCCACCGGGGCAGCGTGCGTGGACCAACAGCATGTTGGCGTCCTACACCACGACCGACGTTTCCGATACGCGTATCTACAGTATTCGCGGCGGCGTGCAGCGAGCCCGGACCTCGCAATTCATCGACTACAACTACGCGCTGCTGTTCTATCAGGACCGGCTCGATCAGAATTCGGCCGCGCCGACTACGAGCCGCGCGCTGGTGCCGTCCTGGTCGTGGACCCGGCGCAACACCGACGACCCGCTGTTCCCGCGCAAGGGCAACCTGATTCACGTCGAGGCAGGCTTCGCGGTCAAAGGCGTGCTCACCGACCAGACCTTCATCCGCGGCTACGCGCGCGGCCAGCAGTATCTGCCGATCGGCAAGGAAGACCTCGTGCTGATTCGCGCCGAACTCGGCGGCGTGTTTACGAGCGGCAGTTCGAGCGGTATTCCGGCGTCGCTGCTGTTTCGCGCGGGCGGTTCGAATTCGGTGCGCGGCTATAGCTATCAGAGCATCGGTAATAACGTCGATGGTTCGGTGCTGCCCACCAAGTATCTCGTCACGGCGACCGCCGAATATCAGCATTGGTTCAACCACGACTGGGGCGCGGCCGCGTTCTTCGACGTCGGCACCGCTACCGACACGTGGGGCGAAAAAGTCTTTTATCCGGGCGTAGGCGTTGGGGCGCGCTGGCGCAGCCCGGTCGGCCCGGTCAACGTCGATGTCGCCTACGGGATTCGCAACAGGAGCGTGCGACCGTACCTGACGCTCGGCATTGCCTTCTGATGGAAACCTGCTTCTACATGATCCCCGCATGACCACGGACGTTTCCGCCCAACCTCCCGCGCAGCCGCCCGGCGCTCCACCAGGAGAGCCGCCCGGACAGCAGCCGCCACCCGAGCCGCCGAGGAGGCGCAGGCTCGGCCGGCTGCTGCTGAAAACATTCGCGTGGACGGTGGCCGTGGTGGTGCTGTTGCTGGCGTTGGCGGTGGGTTTGCTGTACGGCGCGCTGACGACCGAGCGCGGCACCGCCTATGCATGGCAGGCGGCGGTGAAGCTGCTGGGCGGCAAGCTGAGCGGCACGCTCGAAAGCGGTGCGCTCGCCAACGGCCTGCAATTGCGCCAGGTGCGCTGGCGCAGCCTCGACGGCAGCGGCACCGATATCCAGATCGACCGCGTGGCGGGCCGCTGGGCACTCACGCGCGAACCGTGGCGGTTCACCATCGAGTATCTGCATGTCGGCACGGTGGACGCGCGCATCGGCGCATCGTCGTCGAGCAGCGGGCCGATGAAGCTGCCGCAAGACTTGCGCTTGCCCATGCAGCTCGACGTCCGCGATGTCCAGCTCGACAAACTGCTGCTGCATCAGGGCGCGTCGACAACCGAGTTGTCGCGCTTCGTGTTCCATGGCCGCAGCGACGGGCGCCATCACGAGGCCGCGATCGAGCGGCTGGATACGCCGTTCGGCGCGGTGACGGCGGCGGCCAGACTCGACGGCGTGCGGCCGTTTCCGCTGAGCGGGGACGTCGGCTATTCGGGCAAGGTCAACAACGAGGCGGTGCAGGTGGGCGGCCATCTGAGCGGCTCGCTGGAAAATCTCATCGCTGAACTCGATGCGAGCGGCATGAAGCTCGCGGGTCACGCGAGGGTCGAGGCCGAGCCTTTCGGCGACGTGCCTTTACAGCGCGCCACGCTGACTTTCGATCACATCAACCCGCAGGCCTTTGCGCCCGGCGCCCCGCAGGCCGATCTGGCCGTGCGGGCGGAATTGCAGCCGGTCGGGCAGGGTGCCGACGTGGCGGGGAAGAGCGAGGCGGGTGCGGCCAGCACGGCACAGCCTCCCGCTGCCGCAAGCGGCAAACACGGCGCTCAGTCTCACGCGTCCGGCAAAAGCACCGCCGGGTTCGCGGTTGCCGGGCATGTTTCGATCGTCAACGCCAAACCCGGCGCGATCGACCAGAACCTGCTGCCGCTGATCGACGCCAACGCGGACGTGCGACTCGACGCCCAGACGCAGCGTATCTCGAACCTGAACGTGCGCCTCGTGAAGAGCGCCACGCTCACCGGCGGCGGCGCGCTGAGCGGCAAGCGCGGACAGTTCGATCTGCGGGTCGCCGGGCTCGACCTGAACGCACTGCAAGCGACGGTGCGGCCCACGCAGCTTTCCGGTCCCATCGGCATCCGCCTGAACGACGACGTGCAAAGTCTCACGCTCGACCTGGCCGACCCGAAAGCGGCGCTACGTGCCCAGGGCAAGATCACCTTCGATCCAGCCCGCATGAGCTTCAACAACGTGCGCATCACGTCGGGCAAAGGCCGCATCGATCTATCCGGCGCGCTCAAGCACGACGCGAATTCCACCTACAACGTGAAAGCGCAACTGACCGATTTCGATCCGTTGACGCTGGCTTCGCAGATGCCGGCGCGCACGCCGGTGGCCGGCCCGGCGCCGGCGGCGAGCAGTGCGAAAAAGAGCGCAAGCGCGGAGGCCGCGGCGCAAGCCGGCAGCACCGCCGGCGCGAAAAGCGCCGCGCCCGCTGACAAAGCCGCCGCCGCCGTGAAAAACACCGCGAAGGCGGCGGTCAAAACGGAAGTGGTCCAGCGCAAAACGCCGGCGCCGAAACGCGGCGCGCCACCTGCCCGCAAGATCGAGGCGCGCGTGAACGGCACGCTCACCGCGGCCGGCATGCTCGGGCCGGTCTTCACGACCAAGGCCGACTTCAAGCTCGGCCCGAGTGTGTACGACGGCCTGCCGCTAACCGGCGGCGGCACGATTCAACTGGCGGGCTCGCGCATTCTGCCGAGCCGCGCGAACCTCTCGGTGGCGGGCAACCAGGTGGATCTGCAAGGCAGCTTCGGCGCGCGCGGCGACCGGCTGAAGTTTCGCGTCGATGCGCCGGAACTGGAGCGCCTCGGCTTCGGCCTCGCGGGACTCGTCGCTGCCGATGGCGACATCACCGGCTCGTTCGCGCATCCGAATGTGGTGCTGAACTACAAGGCGGACAGCGTGGTGTTCAGCAGCAACCGCGTCGGTCATGCGGAAGGGCACGCTGAATTGCGCGACGGCGCGAACGGCGCGCTCGTCTTCACCACCGACGCGCGCAATCTCAGCGCGGGCGGCGTCGATCTGAGCACGCTCACGGCGCGTTTGTCCGGCACGCGCGCGAATCACACGCTCGAGGCCGCGGCCACCGGCAAGCTGCAGGACCGTCCGCTCGATCTCACGCTCGCCGCCAACGGCAAGCTGACCGAAGCGCGCGACGGCACGCGCTGGGACGGCACCGTCACCCGCCTGCAGAATCGCGGCACGCCTTCGCTGAATCTGGAGTCGCCGCTCGCCGTCAGCGCCGGGCCAAGCCACCTGACGCTCGGTGCAACGAGGCTCACGCTCGAAGGCGCGGTACTGAGCCTGAAAACCTTCGCCTTCGACCATGGGAAGATTCAGTCGACGGGCAGCCTGACGGGCATTTCGGCCGTGAGGTTGCAGGATCTGCGGCGCGAGATCACCGGTGAGCCGCCCGTCGTCAAAACCGATCTGGTGTTCGACGGCGACTGGGACTTCGCGCTCGGCAGCACGGCGAGCGGCCATATCCAGCTGAAGCGCCGCAGCGGCGACGTCACAGTCGAAATCGGCCGGGGTCTCGCTTCGCTGGGTATCACGGATATCACCGCGCGCGCCGAGTTCAGCGGCGGCAATCGCCTCAACGCCACCGTGCACGCGCAGGCGAGCCGCATCGGCGTGATCGACGCGGATGCGCACACCACGCTGGTCATGCGCGACGGCTTCCTGACCGTCAGCGAAGAGGGCGCGCTGACCGGCAATGTGAATGCCAATGTGCCGTCGCTGAAAACGACCGGCGGCCTGTTCGGTCCGAGCTATCTGCTCGACGGGCACCTCGCGCTCAAACTCGCGCTCGGCGGCACCGTCGCCAAACCGAACCTGACCGGCTCGCTGCTCGGCGAGGGCCTTTCCGCGACGATGGTCGACCAGGGCGTGCAGTTGAAGGACGGCGTGGTGCGCATCGCGTTGTCGCACAATCTGGTCGACTTCCAGCAGGTCGAATTTCATGGCGCGAGCGGCACGCTGCGCGCAACGGGCCGCGTGCGTCTGGACGGCGCCGAGCCGGACCTGACTGCGAGCATTGTTGCGGACAAGCTCGAACTGTTCGCGGCGCCGGATCGTAATCTGTCGCTGTCGGGCAGCGCGAGCGTAGCGAATGGCGGGACGCTGGGCGGTATGGAGATCAACGGCAAATTCATGGTCGATCACGCGTTGTTCGATATGCCGGAGCAGTCCGCGCCGAAGCTCGGCGACGACGTGGTGGTGGTGCGTCCCGACGGGTCGGTGGCGGGCGAACGGACACGGCCCGTGGCGGGCACCAACAAGCCGATCGGCCCGTTCGCGCCGCGCGCCAATATCGACATCAACCTCGGCAACAGCTTCCGTTTCCGCGGGCAGGGCGCCGATCTGGGCCTGAGCGGCACGATCACCGCCATGAGCGCGCCGAATCTGCCGCTGCGCGCGGTGGGGAACGTGCGTGTCACGCCGGGTTCGACCTACACCGCGTTCGGCCGCAAGCTCAACATCGAGAACGGCTTTTTCACGTTCAACGGTCCGGTGGCCAATCCCGGCATCAACATCCTCGCCATGCGCCGCAATCAGCAGGTCGAGGCGGGCGTGCAGGTCACGGGCACGGTTCAGTTCCCGACCGCGAAGCTGGTGTCGGAGCCGAGCGTGCCGGACAACGAAAAGCTCTCGTGGCTGCTATTCGGTCACGGCACGGATCAGGGCAACAACCTGGGTCAGCAGAGCACCATGACCACGGCGCTCGCGTTGCTCGGCAGCGCGAGCGGCAAGCGGATTGCGCAGACCTTCGGGCTGGACGAGTTTTCGATCGGCCGAAGCGAAGTCGGACTGACCGATCCGCAAGTCGTGATGGTGTCGAAGGCGATCAACGAGTGGCTCGTGATCGGCTACGAACAGGGGCTGCAATCGGCGAGCAATGCGATCAAGGCGACGGTCAACCTCACGCGCTACTGGTCGGTCGCGGCTTACGGCGGCACGTTCGACGGCGTCGATCTGCTCTATACGCGTCGCTTCGACCGGATCCGTTGGTGAAGCGCGTAATGCGGACTTGAACCGCCGCGCCCAGGCAAAAAAAAACGGCACGCCCTTTGGAGCGTGCCGTTTTCATTCGTGCCTGCGGCGTGAGCCGCCGCGCGCTTTACTTCACGCGCATGCCCGGCTTTGCGCCGCTATCCGGTTCGAGCACGTAGAGGCCCGGTTCGGCTTTCTCATCGGTCGCGGAGGCGGCCAGCACCATGCCTTCGGACATGCCGAACTTCATCTTGCGCGGCGCGAGGTTGGCCACCATCACCGTCAGCTTGCCGACCAGTTGCTCCGGCTGATACGCGGACTTGATGCCCGAAAACACGTTGCGGGTTTTCTCCTCGCCGACGTCGAGCGTGAGTTGCAGCAGTTTGTCCGACCCTTCCACCGCCTTGCAGTCGACGATCTTCGCAATCCGCAAATCGATCTTCGCGAAGTCGTCGATCGAGATGATGCCGGGCGTTTCGTCGTTAGCCGCGGCCGCTTTGGCTGCCTTCGATTTGGACTTGGCGTCGGCCGGCGCGGCGGCTGCCGGCGTAGCTTGCAGCGAGTCACGATTGGCCGCGATCAGCGCTTCGATCTGCTTCGGATCGACGCGCGTCATCAGATGCTTGTACGCGTTGATCGGCCGGGTGGAACTGAGCGGCACGTTGGCGTCCGCCCACACCAGCGGCTCGATGCCGAGGAAGCCTTCGACCGCTTCGGCGAGCTTCGGCAGCACCGGCTTGAGCGCCAGCGACAACAGGCGGAAGGCTTCAATGCTCACGGTGCACGTTTCGTGCAGCGCGACGCCGTTCGCCGGGTCTTTGGCCTGATCCCACGGCTTGGCCGTGTCGACGTACGCATTCACGGCGTCGGCCAGTTCCATGGTCTGACGCAGCGCGCGGTTGTACTCGCGGGCTTCGTAGTTCGCGGCGATTTGCGGCACGGCGGCGCGCAACGAGGCGAGCAGCGGATGCTGCATCGCGCTGTCCTGCACGCGGCCGTCGAAGCGCTTGATCAGGAACCCGGCGGCGCGGCTCGCGATGTTCACGTACTTGCCGACCAGATCGCTGTTCACGCGCGCCTGGAAGTCGTCGAGGTTCAGGTCGAGGTCTTCCATCGTGCTGTTCAGCTTGGCCGCGAAGTAGTAGCGCAGCCATTCCGGATTCAGGCCCGTTTCGATCACGCTTTGCGCGGTGATGAAGGTGCCGCGCGATTTCGACATCTTCGCGCCGTCCACGGTCAGGAAGCCGTGTGCGAACACGTTGGTCGGCGTGCGGTGGCCCGAAAACTCGAGCATGGCCGGCCAGAACAGCGTGTGGAAATACAGAATGTCCTTGCCGATGAAGTGATACTGCTCGGCCTTCGAACCCTTGCGGACCCACGCGTCGAAATCCAGACCGCGCTTTTCGGCGAGGTTCTTGAAGCTCGCGTAATAGCCGACCGGCGCGTCCAGCCACACGTAGAAATACTTGCCCGGCGCGCCCGGAATTTCGAAACCGAAATACGGCGCGTCGCGCGAGATGTCCCAGTCGGCAAGCTTGGCTTCGCCGGCGTCGCCGAGCCACTCGCGCATCTTGTTGGTGGCTTCCGGCTGTGCCAGACCGCCCACCCACGCGCGCAGGAAATTCTCGCAACGCGGATCGGAGAGACGGAAAAAGTAGTGCGTCGAGGTCTTGCGAATCGGCGTGGCGCCCGAAACGACCGAGTACGGATTGATCAGTTCGGTGGGCAGATAAGTCGAACCGCATACTTCGCAGCTGTCGCCGTACTGGTCTTTCGCGCCGCACTTCGGGCATTCGCCCTTGATGAAGCGATCCGGCAGGAACATTTCCTTGACCGGGTCATACGCCTGTTCGATGTCGCGCGCGTCGATCAGGCCGGCTTCCTTGAGCGCCAGATAGACGTTTTCGCTGAGAACGCGGTTCTCTTCGGAGTCGGTCGAATAGTAATTGTCGAACGAAATCCCGAAGCTGTCGAAATCGCGCTTATGTTCCTGCCAGACGCGGTCGATCAACTGCTTCGGCGTGAGACCCTCTTTCTCCGCGCGCAGCATGACCGGCGTGCCGTGCGTGTCGTCGGCGCCAACGTAGTAGACCTCGTGCCCGTGCATTCGCAACGTCCGGACCCAGATGTCCGTCTGGATATATTCGACCAGATGGCCAATATGGATTTGCCCGTTCGCATACGGAAGGGCCGACGTGACGAGAATCTGGCGGCGGCCTGAGGGCGCGCCTACGGAGAGATCGGTTGCGGGTGCTGACATAAGGATGATGGGAGCCTGCGGTGGGACGAAGGGTTGATTCTAGCAGGGGAGGCACCCGGCGCGGGGCGGGCCGGGTGGGGCGCGGCCTGAGTCGTTGCCGGCCAGGACGGTATGTGCCCGGGAGGACTACCACCGTGCGTAAACCGAGCGCCCAAAAAAAACCGGGGCTATTAACCCCGGAGCAACAACGACAAGAGGAGAATGGTGACGCGGCGGCATCGCCAGCCACGTACCGTAAAGACAGACAGCGGATTTTCCGCAGAGTTCGAAATTTTTTTCGTTCTCGTGCGAGATTCCTTTCTCCCGCCTTCCACGGCTTTCTCAAGCAGAGCGCTCGCCGACGGTGCAGCTCCGGCGAGCGGTTTCCTCAATCTCCCCAAGTTCTGTGCTTATTGCGTGGCGTGCTGGGCCGTGGCGCGCAGATAGATTTCCACGCGGCGGTTTGCGGCACGGCCGGCTTCGGTGTTGTTGTCGGCGATCGGCTGGGTTTGGCCCATGCCTTGTGCCGACAGGCGCTGCGGCGCGACGCCGCGCTGGCCCAGGTAGCCCGTCACGCTTTCGGCGCGGTTGACCGACAGCGTCTGATTGTAGGCCGGCTGGCCCGTGCTATCCGTGTGGCCGACCACCTGAGCGATCAGTTCCGGATTTTGCTGCATGGTTTGCGACAGTTGGTCCAGCACCGGCGCGAACGATGGCTTGACTGCGTAGCTGTTGGTGTCGAACGTCACCGAGCTCGGAATGTTCAGCTTGAGCGAGCCGTCCGGTTGTTCGGTGATCTGCGTGCCGGTGCCCTTGGTGGCGCCCGACAGCTTGTTGTGAATGGCTTGCCAGTTGTAGCCGGTAATGCCGCCCACCGCCGCGCCGACACCCGCGCCGATCGCCGCGCCCTTGCCGCCGCCGAAGATGGCGCCCAGCGCCGCACCAGTACCGGCGCCCACCCCCGTACCTACCGCCGTATTGGTGCCCTGTTGGGTGGCGCAACCTGCCAGCAATGAACCGGCAACGGCAAAGACAGCCAGGCGAGTCATGATTTTTGCATTCATTTTTAAATCCTCTTGAGTAAAGCGAGTCAGGCAAAAAAGGCGGCGACAAGCGACCAATCTATACGGCGAACATGACGGCAGTAAAGCCGTCGGCTCGATAATAGGAGAAGTCCTACACCTGATTCAGCCTCGGTCCGACAGTGAAGAAGGGTCTTCCGGCAAGGCGTGGCGCCAGCCACTACAATGGTGGCTGAAGCACGCAGCGATGCGGCCCCATTGCGTTCCGCCTGCCCGAAGGGTGCCCGGCGCACCGGGTTTTCGCAATGCTGTCTAACAATTTCTTTCAAATTCCGGCGCGTGGCCGAGACTTCGATTCCGCTGCGCCGCAGGTGTTCCCCACGGAGTGTCAATGAGTATCGATCGGGCTTTGGTCGACGCTGCCCTCGCAGCCGTCGCTGACCCCAACACCGGCCGGCCGTACGCGGCGGCCAGGAACGTCAAGAACGTCGCCGTGCAGGGTGACACGGTTAGCGTCGAGGTGGTACTCGGCTATCCGGCCATGCGTCAGTTCGACGCTATCCGAGCGCAGTTCGCCGAAGCGCTGCGCGCCGTGCCCGGTGTGGCCGACGTGCAGGTGCAGGTGTCGCAGCAGATCGCGGCGCATACCGTGCAGCGCGGCGTGAAACTGTTGCCGAACGTCAAGAATATCGTCGCGGTGGCGTCGGGCAAGGGCGGTGTGGGCAAGAGCACCACCGCCGTGAACCTGGCTTTGGCGCTGGCGAGCGAAGGTGCATCCGTCGGCATTCTCGACGCGGACATCTACGGCCCGTCGTTGCCCATGATGCTTGGCATCGTCGGCCGCCCGGAGTCGCCCGACGAAAAGTCGATGAACCCGATGACCGGCCACGGCTTGCAGGCCAACTCGATCGGCTTCCTGATCGAGCAGGACAACCCGATGGTGTGGCGCGGCCCGATGGCCACTTCCGCGCTGGAACAGCTGCTGCGGCAGACCAACTGGCACGATCTCGACTATCTGATCGTCGACATGCCGCCGGGCACCGGCGATATCCAGCTGACCCTCTCGCAACGCGTGCCGGTGACGGGCGCCGTGATCGTCACGACGCCGCAGGATATCGCGCTGCTCGACGCGAAGAAGGGCCTCAAGATGTTCGAAAAGGTCGGCATTCCGATTCTCGGCATTGTCGAGAACATGGGCATGCATATCTGCTCGAACTGCGGCCACGAAGAGCATATCTTCGGCGCCGGCGGCGGCGAGCGCATGGGCAAGGAATACGGCGTCGACGTGCTCGGCAGCCTGCCGCTCGACATCGCGATCCGCGAGCAGGCCGACTCCGGCAAACCGACCGTGGTGGCGGACCCGCAGGGCCGTATCGCGGAGATCTACCGGTCGATCGCGCGCAAGGTGGCGATCCATATCGCCGAGCGCGCGCGCGACATGACGTCGAAGTTTCCCAACATCGTCGTGCAGAACACCTGAGAAAACGCCGGGGCGCTCTTGACAGCTCTTCGGACACGGGCCCAAGGCGTCTGTTTGCGCCTGGTCTCGCGGTATCATGTCGACTTCACGAGTTCGGCTCGGCGGCCGCAGGGGCGGCCACCAGGCCGGCAAGAGGATCGCATGGGAAAACGAATCGACGGGCAGGCGGTGCATGCGTTCATCGTCCTGGCTGCCACCAGTGTGCTGTTATGCGGCTGCAGCGCGTTCCTGAGACCACAGGAAAAACGCGCCGACGCGCAGCTGCTGCCCACCGTGGGCAATCAGGCGCGCGGCCTCGTCACGTTCATCGAGCGCTCGGACGGCGTGCAGGTGACCTACAATCTCGCGGGCATGCCGCCCAATAGCGACCACGCATTGCAAGTGCACGAACGCGGCGACTGCAATGCCGCGGACGGCTCCAGTGCGGGCCAGGTGTTCTCGCCGGCCGCCGAGCGTCTGAAAACCGGCGCGCGGGTCGAAGGCGATCTCGGCAACATTCACGCGGACGCGAACGGTGTGGCCACGGGCTTCATCGTCGCGCCGGACGTCTCTCTGGACGGCATCCGCTCGGTGCTGCAGCGCGCGGTTCTGCTCCATCACGACGCGACCGATCCGTACGCCTACCCGCAGCATGGCGCGGGCCCCGCGCTCGCTTGCGGATTGATTCGTCAATGAGTCGCCAGATCAGCCGCGAATGAACCGCGAACGCGCCGCACAGTCGCGGGCGGCGCGCCTCGCGAGCGCTCGGCAAGGCGGTCTCGAGACAGGCCCAGAAAGCGTTCCCGGCCCCACCCGCAGCAGCATTCTCACTATCGCGTAAAATAAGCGCCTTTCGTTCGGCTGCCCGGCCGGAGTGCCCGCCCTGGCCACGCTGCCACGGCATTCAGCCGGGAGCGTAGCGCGTCTGAACGGCATGCCGTCAGGGCCCGCACCCGCCAGTGAGCGCAGTGCGGGCGCGCACGCAGTTAGCCTCAAGTGACCCGGGACTTACCGGGTTGTTATCCGTCACACCCCTGTCATTCACGTCGAGCAGCGTTCACCTATGACTATCAAATCCGACAAGTGGATCCGGCGCATGGCCGAGTCGCACAAGATGATCGAGCCGTTTGCGCCCGATCAGGTTCGCGTCTCCGAAGACGGCCGGAAGATTGTCAGCTACGGCACGTCGAGCTACGGCTACGACATCCGCTGCGCCGACGAATTCAAGATCTTCACGAACATCAACTCGACCATTGTCGATCCGAAGAATTTCGACGAGAAGTCGTTCGTCGACTTCAAGGGCGATGTCTGCATCATCCCGCCGAATTCGTTCGCGCTCGCGCGCACGGTCGAGTATTTCCGCATTCCGCGCAGCGTCCTGACCGTGTGTCTGGGCAAGTCCACGTATGCGCGTTGCGGGATCATCGTCAACGTGACGCCGTTCGAGCCGGAATGGGAAGGGCACGTCACGCTCGAATTCTCGAATACGACACCTTTGCCTGCGAAAATCTACGCGAACGAAGGCGTCGCTCAAGTGCTGTTTTTCGAAAGCGACGAGATTTGTGAAACGTCGTACGCGGATCGCGGCGGCAAATACCAAGGCCAGCACGGCGTCACGTTGCCGAGAACGTGACGTCCGCAGCGTACTGAACCACCAGCCATACCGGGTGACCGCTGCAATTGACACAATGCAGCGGTCGTTCTTTTTGGAGAATCGCCCATGAAGTTTCGTTTTCCCGTCGTCATCATCGACGAAGATTTCCGCTCCGAGAACATCTCGGGTTCCGGCATCCGGGCTCTGGCCGAAGCCATCGAGAAAGAAGGCGCGGAAGTGCTCGGGTTGACGAGCTACGGCGATCTGACCTCGTTCGCGCAGCAGTCGAGCCGCGCCTCGTGCTTCATCCTTTCGATCGACGACGACGAACTGCTGCCGTACGTCGATAACGTGGTGGTGGAAGGCGAGACGCCGGAGCTGGCCGCCGCGATCGTCGCGCTGCGCGCGTTCGTGACCGAAGTGCGCCGCCGCAACGCCGACATTCCGATCTTCCTGTACGGTGAGACGCGCACCTCGCGCCACCTGCCGAACGACATCCTGCGCGAACTGCATGGCTTCATCCACATGTTCGAGGACACGCCGGAGTTCGTCGCGCGCCATATCATCCGCGAAACGAAGGTGTATCTGGATTCGCTCGCGCCGCCGTTCTTCAAGGAACTGGTGCAGTACGCGGACGAAGGCTCCTACTCGTGGCACTGCCCGGGACACTCGGGCGGCGTCGCGTTTCTGAAGAGCCCGCTCGGCCAGATGTTCCACCAGTTCTTCGGCGAGAACATGCTGCGCGCGGACGTGTGCAATGCCGTCGACGAACTCGGCCAGCTGCTCGATCACACCGGACCGGTGGCGGCTTCTGAACGCAACGCCGCGCGCATCTTCAGCGCTGACCACGTGTTCTTCGTGACCAACGGCACGTCCACGTCGAACAAGATCGTCTGGCATGGCACGGTCGCGCCGGGCGACATCGTGCTGGTTGACCGCAACTGCCACAAGTCGATCCTGCACGCGATCACCATGACCGGCGCGATTCCGGTGTTCCTCACGCCGACGCGCAACAACTTCGGCATCATCGGACCGATTCCGCGTAGCGAGTTCGAGCCGGAAAACATCAAGAAGAAGATCCTCGCGAACCCGTTCGCCCGCGAAGCCCTCGCGAAGAATCCGGAGCTCAAGCCGCGCATTCTGACCATCACGCAAAGCACGTACGACGGCGTGATCTACAACGTCGAGATGATCAAGGAAATGCTCGGCGACTGGCTCGACACGCTGCACTTCGACGAAGCCTGGCTGCCGCACGCCGAATTCCACGAGTTCTATCAGGACATGCACGCGATCGGCGCGGGCCGTCCGCGCATCGGCGCGCTGGTGTTCGCCACGCACTCCACGCACAAGTTGCTGGCCGGCATTTCGCAGGCTTCGCAGATCGTCGTGCAGGATTCGAAGAACAGCCGCTTCGACAAGCATCGTTTCAATGAAGCGTATCTGATGCATACGTCCACCAGCCCGCAGTACGCGATCATCGCCTCGTGCGACGTGGCCGCGGCCATGATGGAAGCGCCGGGCGGCACGGCGCTGGTCGAAGAGTCGATCGCGGAAGCGTTGGATTTCCGCCGCGCGATGAGCAAGGTCGACGCCGAATACGGCGACGACTGGTTCTTCAAGGTGTGGGGCCCGGAGACATTCGCCGAAGAAGGCATCGGCTCGCGCGAAGACTGGATGCTGCGCCCGAACGACGCGTGGCACGGTTTCGGCCCGCTCGCCGAAGGCTTCAACATGCTCGACCCGATCAAGGCGACGATCGTCACGCCGGGTCTGGATATGGACGGCGGCTTCGGCGAGTCGGGCATTCCGGCCGCGATCGTCACGAAGTATCTGGCCGAGCACGGCATCATCGTCGAGAAGACCGGGCTGTATTCGTTCTTCATCATGTTCACGATCGGCATCACCAAGGGCCGCTGGAACTCGATGGTCACCGAACTGCAGCAGTTCAAGGACGACTACGACAACAACCAGCCGCTGTGGCGCGTGCTGCCCGAGTTCGTCTCGCATCATCCGATGTACGAGCGCGTCGGCCTGCGCGATCTGTGCGAGCAGATTCACAGCGTCTACCGCGCGAACGACATTGCGCGTCTCACGACCGAGATGTACCTGTCGAGCATGGAACCGGCCATGAAGCCGTCGGATGCGTTCGCCAAGCTCGCGCACCGCGAGATCGACCGTGTGCCTATCGACGAACTCGAAGGCCGCGTCACGTCGATCCTGTTGACGCCGTATCCGCCGGGCATTCCGCTGCTGATTCCGGGCGAGCGCTTCAACAAGACCATCGTCAACTATCTGCGTTTCGCGCGCGAGTTCAACGAGCGCTTCCCGGGTTTCCACACGGACATCCACGGGCTTGTCGGCGAAACGATCAACGGGCGCATCGAATACTTCGTCGATTGCGTGCGCGGCTGACGATGCGGCAAGTGACGTCCCCGTCGGGCGCCCGCGCCGCGCGCCGCGTGGTTTGCGCGCTGTCGCTGGTCGCGGCGGCGGTATTCGGCGCGGCGTCGTTGCCGGCGCATGCCGAAGTCGCCGCCGCCGATCCGATCGATGCGTCGATGCGCGCGTGCCTCGCGCGCAGCGACATGTCGTCGACGGCGGGGCAGGTGCAGTGCATGGACAACGCGCGCATCGGCTGGAAGACCGCGTTGGACAATGCATGGCAGCAGCTTCAGCAGAAGTTGCCGCCCGCGCAGCGTAAGCAGTGGGAAAAGAGCCAGGCGAGCTGGCAGGCGTCACGCGACGCCGAGAAGCAGTTGCTGGCGGCGGTGTTCGCCACGACGCACGGCTCCATGTACGTGCTCGCCGAAGCCGATATGCAGTTGCAGCCGGTACGCGACCGCGCGCTTGTGCTGCGCAGCGCGGTTGCGAAGGCGAACGGGGGCGGCGATCCGCCGCGCCGGGTGCGTGCCTGCGGTGCGGACGCGCAGTGCGAACACGCCATGTTCGATCTGAACCGCTACTACCGCCGCTTGCAGTCGAAGATGCCGGCGCGCACGCGTCCCACGTTGACGCGCGCGCAGAAGGCGTGGACCGCGTACCTGAATGCCACGACGCCGGTGATCGACGAGCGCGGCCGCATCGATATCATCGGCGCGCGGGTGGCGACGCTCAAGCGCTTGTCGGAAACAGCCGGCAACAGTTGAGCGTGCGTTGGGCGGCGCG
This sequence comes from Burkholderia sp. WP9, assembly GCF_900104795.1. NCBI lineage: Bacteria > Pseudomonadati > Pseudomonadota > Betaproteobacteria > Burkholderiales > Burkholderiaceae > Burkholderia > Burkholderia sp. WP9. The sequence continues at coordinate 2,559,847 of NZ_FNTG01000001.1, read as the reverse complement.
CTTCAGGTGAAGCGCGCTCAGTTGAGTATGTAGCCTTCGGCTTCCGGGTTCGGCAACGGGAGAGCCGGTTCGCCGAGCAGGTCGCGCATGGAGTCCTCGATCACCGTCGACATCATGTGAAGTGCGAGGTCGTTGTCGTCGGTGCCGAAAGGCTCTTCGATCTGCGACGCAATGGCTTCGTGCGCCATGAACGTGTACGCCACGAACACCGCGAACACGGGCGTGAAGATGCCGATGCTGTCCACCAGTCCGAACGGCAAGGACGCGCAGAAGAAATACACCGTGCGGTGAATCATCACCGAGTAGGCGAACGGCAGCGGCGTCGAAGCGATGCGCTCGCATCCGCCGATCACATTCGAAAGTCCATTCAAATTCCGATCGAAAGCGATGACCGCCATCGGATCGATCGCGCCTGCGCGAGCCTGTCGTTGCACCCATTCGCCAAGGTAGAGCATCAAGGTGGCCGGCTTGTAGCGCGACGCCATGACGCGCTCGAAAAGCGCTTGCGGCAGTCGTGCGGCGAGGTCTTCGCGCGGGTCGCTGTTGCGCAGCTGATGACGCAGCGCGTGGGGAAGGGCGCTGAGCGCGGTGAAAAATTCCCGGACGTCTTCTTTCGGCAACGGCCGGGATGGCAAGGTGAGCACCTGGCGGATGAGCGAGCGCGACTCGTTCAGCAGTTGTCCCCAAAGCTTGCGAGCTTCCCACCAGCGGTCGTAGCTGGCGTTGTTCCGGAAGCCGAGAAAAACCGCGAGCGCAATGCCGATCAAGGAGAACGGCGCGGTGGTGTTGAGATTCAGCGAGATCGGCAGCAAGTGGTCATGAGCCGCCACGGCCACGATCGAAATGCAGAAGATCAGAAAGAGCCGCGGGAGCAATCGCGGCAGGACTGAGCCCTGCCAGGCGAGCAGCATGCGAAACCAATGGAGATGCGGGCGGATGATCATTGGGGTGTTCTTTGCGCCTGAGGCCGCGGGATGCCTATTATCGCTTTTTTGTGTTTCGAGTTTTGCGGCTTCAAAGCCCCAGACAAACCGCCCCGGCCGCAACGATCACGCACGCGAGCCAGCGCTGTGCGCTGACTGTTTCGCGCAGCAACACCCGCCCGATCAGCACCGCGAACACCACGCTGGTCTCGCGCAACGCCGATACCGCGCCCATCGCGCCCGACTGCATCGCCCAGATCACGATGCCATATGCCGCGATCGACACCAGGCCACCGGCGAGCGAGGAGCCCACGGCCATCGGCGCCACCCGAACCGGTGCCCACAGCGCCGAGCTTCCGCGCATCGCGATGAACAACACGGGCATCAGCCAGTAGAACAGGAACATCCACGCGGTGTAGGCGAGTGCGCGGCCGTCCGATAAGCGCACGCCCATGCCGTCGACCACGGTATAGAGCGCGATCGTCGCGCCGGTTGTCAGCGCGGCCAGCGCACTCGCGCGCGATACACGCCCCCCCTGCAGCGCGATTGCGATGATGCCGCCGGAGATCATCACGATCCCGAGCGCGTGCAAGGGGCCGATCGCTTCGTGAGCGAAGAGCGCCGCGCCGAGCGTGACGAGCAGCGGTGATGAGCCGCGCGCGATCGGATACGCTTGCGCCAGATCGCTGCGCCGGTACGCCCGCACGAGGGTCGCGTTGTAGACGATATGCAAGAGCCCCGACGCGACGATATACGGCCAGGCCGCGCCGCTCGGCGACGGCGTGAACAGGACCACGAGCGTGGCGACCGCCGCGATGGCGATGCTCATCCACGTCATGGAGAGGAAGCGGTCCCGGTTGCCGTGCAGCATCGCATTCCAGCTTGCGTGGAGCAGGGCGGCAACCAGAACGAGACCGCCGGTATAACTGAGCATTGGGGCTCCAGACTCGAAAGGGTGCGGGAGATTGCGCGCCGCGAAAGGCAAGAAGTGGCCGTCCGATGTTCTCGCTGACCGTTTATGGCTGTCGCCGCTCAAATCGGCCGTGCAGCAAGCAGGATATCTATCTTGTCGTTCGTCAACAAACGAGATAAATTGGGTCGTCGTGTTAGATAAACTATCGTGAATGAAACGGGTTCTGCCTCCACTCAATGCATTGCGTGCCTTCGAAGCTGCAGGGCGGCTCGGCAGCTTCAAGGAAGCGGCAGCCGAATTGCACGTCACGCACGGAGCCGTAAGTCAGCACGTGCGTCTGCTCGAGGAGTGGCTGGGCGCACCGTTATTCGAACGGCACAACCGGCGTGTGGCGCTGACTCCCGCGGCGCGGGCGTACCTGGAGGAAATCGGTCCGTTGTTCGAGCAGTTGTCGCAAGCAACGGCGAGATATGGCTTCCCCGAAACGCTCTCGCGAACCTTGACCGTGAATGCGCCCGCCACGTTCACGCTGCGCTGGCTGGTGCCGCGACTGGCCTCGTTCCGCTCCGAGCATCCGGACGTGGAGGTCAACGTGGTGACCTCGAACGAGTCGGCGGAGAGTCTGAAAGATGTCTATGACATCGTCATCCGGGGTGGTCCGGATACGTTCTATGGCTATTCGATGCGGCCATTCCTGTCCGAAGAGCGGATCCCGGTCTGTAGTCCGGCGCTATTGCAGCGACTGCCGCTTCGAATACCCGACGATATGCGGCAGCATACGTTGCTGCACACGTCGAGTCTTCCGCGGCTTTGGCCGGACTGGCTGGCAAGCGCAAAGCTTCCCGAACTCAGGCCGGCTGCCGCGCTCACTTTCGACCATTTCTATCTGACGTTGCAGGCTGCCATCGACGGGATAGGCATTGCGATGGGGCCGACTGCGCTGGTATCCGACGATCTTGCAGCTGGCCGGCTTGTCGCGCCTTTCGCTGGGCCGCGTCTGCCGTCGCGGAGCTATTGCACCTATGTTCCGGATGGCAAGTCCGCCGACGACCTGGTCATGCTGTTCCGCTCATGGCTGGAACGCGAGGGAATGCGGTCCCAAACTGCGACGCCGTGCCAAAACGCGGACTAGTTGAGCGATCTGCCGGCAGAGTGTCCGGCTTTCTCAAGCGCACTCGCAACGAGTAGGCGCGAGGTGCGACTCGATTATCAACTCATGGTATCCGACAGCGCTGTCTGACGCATGGCTCGCGTCGATGCGGACGACGGCCTTGTCCGGGAATGCCGCTCATTAGCCTTCATAGTCGATCGCGGAATGGTGAAGTCCGTGTCGCAAACTGGAAGGGTCTGTTACGCGGCATAGATGAATCGCAGTAACCCGGTTCGCGCGAAGACTAATGAGAATCTGTTTTCTTGCGCTTTGCAGTGCAGAGAGGATGAGTGGCTGGTCAAGCGAAAAGCGCCACCTGTCAACGGTTTTCGCAACATATCCTGTTCCAGTAAAGTAATTAGGATGCCGTTATATAAAGTCGTCACGACGCCGTCGTCAAAAAACCAATAACACGATCGGTGATTTGTATATGACAAGAGATCAGTTCCGCTGCAGCGGACAGACTTCTAGCATCGACTCCCTCTGACGGCACAACTCGCACCGTCACCATTTCCCGGAGTCAACTTTGACCAAGAAGCTCTTCCTGGGCGCTACTGTCGCGGCCAGCCTGATCGCTCCGCTGGCGCATGCCCAGAATTCAGTCACACTTTACGGCCTGATTGACGCCGGCATCATGTACACGAACAACGTCAAGAAAGGCTCAAGCGCAGGCTCTCTCATTCAGGCGACGAGCGGCAACATCAACGGTAGTCAGTTCGGCCTGCGCGGCAACGAGGATCTCGGTGGCGGACTGCATGCGATCTTCGTGCTCGAGAACGGCTTCAACATCCAGAACGGCAAGCTCGGGCAGAACAACCGCCTGTTCGGGCGGCAGGCTTACGCCGGTATCGATGCGGCTCAGTACGGCACGCTTACACTCGGCCGCCAGTACGACTCGGGTGTCGACTTCGTCGCGCCGCTCTCCGAGGTGGCGTCGACGTTCGGGAAGACGGGCTTCGCGCACCCATTCGACAATGACAACCTGGACTACTCCGTGCGCATCAACAACGCCGTCAAGTTCAATAGCCACAGCATTGCGGGGTTGAAATTCGGAGCGCTTTACGCGTTCTCGAACAGCACGGACTTCAGCTCGAATCGCGCCTACAGTGTCGGTGCAAGTTACGGCAACGGACCGTTGAACTTTGCCGCCAGCTATTTGCAGATCAATGGATCGAATAGCACCAACACATCGGGCGCAATCGACACGGCTGAATCGACAGCCAACGGCACCGGTGGATTCGTGCTCGGCGCGGATGTGCAGCGTGTTGCCGCCGCGGGTCTGAACTACGGGTTTGGCCCGGCCGTACTTGGCTTCGTGTATTCCCACAGCCAGTACCAAGGCACGAAGTCATTCGGGTCGGCCGGTGGCACGGTGCGCTTCGACAATTTTGAAGTCAACGGCCGCTACGCACTGACGCCGGCGCTGAAGCTGGGTGCCGCTTACGTCTACACCGACGGTCATGCCACTCGCACGACGACCTACGGCGCAGACCCCAAGTGGAATCAGGTCAATGCGCAACTGATCTATTCACTCTCGAAGCGAACCGATATCTACGCGGAAGGGATGTTTCAGCATGTGAGCGGCAAGCAGTACGTTGCGTTTATCAATACATCGGGCGGCGCGTCGTCGACTGCAAACCAGGTGGTTGGAACCGTCGGATTACGAACCCGGTTTTGAGGGGCTCAGCGAGGAGGGCGGCACGCGGTGAAGATGCATCGTGATCGAAAGTCAGGGGCACGAGAATTCACATCCGCGCCCCTGTGAGCTTGCCAGCGAAGGCGAATCAGCGACATCGTCTCCGATTCGCCTTCACGGTCGCCTTACTCCTCAATAGCCGCATGCAGGAATTTTTCCTGACGCGCGGCATGCATCGACCGGTAACCCGGTGCAGTCGATGCGGTCGCCTCCGGCCCGATATAGCGCAGCGCTGCGGGTGCCTTCACAATCTCCAGCAGCGGTTCCAATACAAAATTCCACGCACCCTGGTTTTTCGATTCTTCCTGACACCACACCACATCCTTCAGATTCGGATACCGCTCCAGTTCCGAACTGATCCGCTTTCCAGGGAACGGATACAACTGTTCAACGCGAATCAACGCGATATTGTCTTTCTGGGCCTTGCGCCGACGCTCCAGCAGTTCGAAGTAGACCTTGCCCGAGCACAGGATGACCCGGTCGACCTTGGACGCTGCTTCCTGGGTAGGCGACTCGCCAAGAATCTCGTTGAATCGGCCTTGCGCGAGATCCTCGAGGTTGCTGACAGCCTCAGGGTGGCGCAGAAGCGACTTCGGCGTCATTACAATGAGCGGAATGCGATCACGCAGCACGGCTTGCATACGCAACAGATGGAAGATCTGAGCCGGCGTCGTGGGCTGCACAACCCGCATGTTTTCCTGGGCACACAGTTGCAGATAGCGCTCGAGTCGGGCGGACGCGTGTTCCGGACCTTCGCCTTCCTGACCATGTGGAAGCAGCATCGTCAAACCACTGTGTTGCCCCCACTTTGCAGCGCCCGCGGACAGAAAGTTGTCGATCACAACCTGCGCGCCGTTCGCGAAGTCGCCGAACTGCGCTTCCCACATCACGAGCGCGTTTTGTCGAACAACCGAGTATCCGTATTCGAAGCCCAGCACCGCGGCTTCCGACAGAACCGAGTTGGTGACCGAGAATCGCCCCTGGTCATCCGACACGTTCTCCAGCGGCACGTAGGTGCCCTCTCCCCGAATCGACCGCTTCTGATCGTGAAGCACCGCGTGGCGATGGCTGAACGTGCCCCGTTCACTGTCCTGCCCACTCAGACGTACATCGATTCCGGCGGAAAGCAGGGAAGCGAAAGCGAGATGCTCGGCCATACCCCAATCTAGTGGACGCTTGCCTTGCGCCATCTTGCGGCGGGCGCTCATCACTTTCCCAACGAGCGGATGCAGCGCATATTGCCCAGGTACGCTCGTGATCGTCAATGCGAGCTTCTGAACGAGATCTGGCAACGGAGCCGAGTAATAGATGCGGTCGACGTTTCCATCGAGCAACTGCGGCCAGGTCACCTCTTCGCTCTTTGTATCAACCGGCTTCTTCTCTTCGTTGGCTTGCGCAGCGTCAAGATGCTCACGGTAATCGTGGACATATCTCTCCACGTCTTCCGTCGTCACGACCCGTTCGTCCACGAGCTTCTTCGCGTAGAGCGTGCGGACACCCGGATGACCTGCAATGGAGCGATACATCAACGGTTGGGTGATGTTCGGCGTGTCCTGTTCCTGGTGACCATGACGGCGGAAGCAGACCAGATCGATAACGACGCTCTTCCCGAACATGGCGCGAAAATCGATCGCGAGGCGCGTCGCGGCAACCACTGCCTCGGGGTCGTCGCCGTTCACGTGCAGGATCGGCGCCTCGATCATCTTGGCAATGTCGGTGCAATAGAACGACGAGCGGACATCGCGCGGATCGGACGTGGTGAAGCCGACCTGGTTATTCACCACCACATGGATCGTGCCGCCGGTGCCGTAGCCTCTGGTATTCGACAGGTTCATCGTCTCCATGACGATACCTTGCCCTGAAATCGCAGCGTCCCCATGAATCTCCACTGGCAGGACCGCAGCCGCGCCTTGCCCCAATACTTCGGCGCGCGCGCGCGCGATCCCTTGAATAACCGGGTTTACAATTTCGAGGTGCGAAGGGTTGAACGCCAGCGTGACTTCCGCCGGCCCGGTTGCAGTCGGGAGCAGGCCGGTAAAGCCCTTGTGATATTTGACGTCACCTGCCGGGAGAAGATGCGCGGTTTTTCCGTCGAACTCGTCGAACAACGCGGCCGGCGGCTTTCCGACAATATTGACGAGAACGTTCAGTCGCCCACGGTGCGCCATGCCGAGAATCGAGCTTTTGATACCCTTGGTGGCGCCGTATGCAACCAGCTCATCCAGCAGCACGATGAGCGACTCGCCACCCTCGAGCGAAAAGCGTTTCTGACCGACATAGCGGGCATGGAGGTATTTTTCAAGGCCCTCGGCTGCTGTCAGCCGTTCGAGGATGTGCAGCTTGTCGCCGGTATCCAGGGTCGCCTTCGCACGCGAAGACTCGAGACGCATTTGCCACCAGCCACGCTGATCGGGATCGGCAAGATGCATGAACTCGGCGCCCAACGTCCCGCAATACGTTTCTGTGAGCGCCTGCACCAGATCGCCGAGCGTCGCGTCTTCGTCGGAGAAGTAAGTGCCGGACATGCTGAACTTCGTGCTCATGTCCGCGTGGGACAGATCGTAGAAGCCCGGGTTCAGATCACGCACCGGCGCCGGCGCGCTCCAGCGCAGTGGATCGAGATGAGCATTGCGGGTGCCGACCATGCGATAGGCCGAAATCAGTGCCTGCACCGCGACTTGCTTCTGCGCGAACCGGAGTACGTCGTCCTCCGAGCGTCCTCCGGTCCGCACCTGTCTGGCCAACTCGACAAAGCGCGATACGACCGGTGCGTGCGCAACGTCGCCTGCGTCTGATCCATCCACCGCGGGCACGCCTTGCAACGCGTCGAAATAGCCTCGCCATTCATCCGACACTGTGTTCGGGTCGGCAAGGTATGCCTCGTATTGCTCCTCGACGTAAGGAGCGTTGCCTCCAAACAGGAAGGAGGTACTGCGATTGCGCATCATCATGATGACTCTGTCCTCAGCCGGGACCATGCCCGATATCCGCCACGAATTTACCCAGGGCAGCACCCGTTTCCGCCTTGGCCACGCCAAAGCTTTCGCAGGGACACGAAGACAAAACTTGGATGCGAAACGAGGTGAGATTCCACGCCACGTAATTCGCGTCAACTTGTGCAAGACCCCGTGACTCATGCCACCAGGTCCCTGTGCCCGCCAGGACCAGCAGTCTCCTGACTGCTGGTAAACACAGTCTATGTTTTGCGGGTCCTTTCCGACGCTTCAACTGTGATGGTTTTGGGACACTCTTCGTTGGTTCCCGGCCACGACGCCAGGGCTTCCAGAATCTCGTATGTGTGCAAGGTCGAGCTGGTTCGACGCGAGATCGAACCGCCAGAAACGGCGTTCAATCTCGCCCGATGCGACGCTTCGGCTCTGCACAGGCGCGCAGTGAGAACACGCCAGGCCGACGCTCATCACTCAGCAGTCGGCCGCGCTCCAATCAACGCGACGCCTGGGGGTTGGCGTAAGTGGACTCCCAGCCGCCGCCCAGCGCTTTGCAGAGGGTGATCAGGTTCGCGGCTGCGCTCGCCTTGCTTTGTTCCAGGTTGCTCTCGCCGTCGAGCAGTTGCTTCTGCACGTTCAGCACGTCGAGATAGTCGAGCGCCCCGGCCTTGTAGCGCTGCTGCGCTATCGAAAGCGCGCGCTGGTTGAGCGCAACCACCGTCGTCAGTTTGTCGCGGCGCAGCTGCTCGGCATCGTAGACGACAAGCGCATCGTCCACTTCGCGCCAGGCGTTGAGCACGGTGTGTTTGTATGCGACCGCGGCTTCCTGTTGTTGTGCCTCGCGCAGGTTCAGTGTTCCCTTGAGGCGGCCGCCCTCGAAGATCGGCATCGTAATGGAGGGGCCGACAACAAACTGTCCGGACGCCCAGTTGGCAAGACTCGAAAGCTGAAGACTCTGAAAGCCCGCGCTGCCATTCAGCGATATGCGCGGATAGAAGTCGGCTTTTGCCATGCCGATCGACGCCGTGGCCGCATGCAACTGCGCCTCCGCCTTGCCGATGTCTGGTCTGCGTTGCACCAGTTCAGACGGAAAGCCGATCGGCACCTGTAGCGGCAAATCGGGCACGTCGCGCGGTTCGGCGAGCGTTTGCCGAAGCGCGCCTGGCTCCTCGCCGAGCAATACGCCAATCGCGTTGATCGTGGTCTCGCTTCGCGACTCGAGTGTCGGAATCAGACTTTCGATCGACGCCACCTGCGCGGATGCGTTGGCCACGTCGAGATCCGTCGTCACGCCTTCATGCGCGCGTACTTGAGTGAGCTTCGTGGCGTTGCGAGCAATCTCCAGATTCTGTCTCGCGATCCGCAGCAGCGACTGGGTGTCGCGCAACTCGATATAGTCTCGCGCGAGTTCAGCACGAGCAGACAGCAAAATTGCGTTCCGGTCCTGATAAGAAGCATCCGCCAGCGCGGACGCGGCTTCGACACCGCGTCGAACTCCGCCCCAGATATCGATTTCCCAGGACGCGTCGAAACCGGCTTGATAGAGGTTGTATGCCGGCGAACCTTTGGAGCCCGGCAGCGGCGCCACGCCAAGCGGCGCGCTGCCCGAAGCGGATTGCGGCTGGGATTGGGTCGGGCTGACGCCGAGCAGCGACAGAATGCCATTCGGACTTCCGCGTTCGCGGTTGTACGAGGCTGCACCGTCTAGCGTCGGATATTCCGCTGCCCCCGCAACGCGCTGTTCGGCCCGGCTTTGCCGAAGGCGTGCCGACGCCGCGGCCACATCGAGGTTCGCATCGGCCAGTTTCTGTTCGAGCGTGTTCAGCGTGGGGTCGTTGAACAGCGTCCACCAATCGGGATTGAATCCGGCCTCGACGGCCTTGCTCGAGGCTTGCGCGGATTGGGTGCGCTCAAAGACCTGCGCGGGCGTCGACGCCTTTGGACGTTCGAAATCCGGTCCAACGGTGCAACCCGCTATCACCAGACACGCCAGTATCTCCAGCGCCAACACGCGGAAGGAAAAGTCGCTCGCATTCATTTTCTATCTCCCGCCTCCGCCAACGTGTCGGCGTGCTGACCGACGGCGACTTCCGTTTCGACAGACAGCCCCACGCTCAGCGCGGACGCCGCCTCCTGGCCTCGGTCGATGGAGATCTTGACAGGCACGCGTTGGACCACCTTGGTGAAGTTGCCCGTCGCGTTATCGGGTGCGATCGGCGCAAAGCTCACACCGGTTGCGGGAGCAAGACTATCGACACGGCCGCGGATCACAACGCCAGGAAAGCTGTCGACCTTGATCCGCACACTTTCGCCGGGCCGCATGTGGGTGATCTGGTTTTCCTGGAAGTTGGCGACAACGTAGGCGTCGGAAAGTGGCACGATCGCGAGAATCGTCGCGCCTGGCGTCACGAATGCGCCGACTCGCGCGGAACGCCGTCCGACCTTGCCGTCCACCGGCGCATGAATCTCCGTATACGACAGGTTGAGCTTTGCCTGCTCGAGCGCCGCCCCGGCGCGTGCAAGCGCGCCGGCTGCCTTATCGCGCTGGGTGCGCAGCACGTCCAGGTTCTGCTCGGTCGATGCCAGCACGGCCCGATCGTGCGCCTCGTGCGCGAGTTGCTCGGCGAGCGCGCTCGACGTGTGCTGTTGTTCCTGCGCAGTCCCCGCACCGGCTTCCGAGAGGTTCTGGTACCGCGCGGCGTTGGCCCGTGCGAATTCGATCGACGCGTCGTCGGCCTTGAGCGTTGCGCGCGCCTGCTCGACGAGCGAGGGCTGCCGCGCGATCTCGGCGTCGTAGTTCGCGACGGCGGCCTGTGCCGCGGCCACGTCTGCCTCCGCACTCATCAAAGCGGCCCGGAAGTCGCGGTCGTCGATACGGACCAGCAATTGCCCCGCTTTGACTGCCTGGTTGTCGTTGACGAATACGTCGGATATCTGGCCGGCGATACGCGGCGCCACGAGGGTGAAATCGGCCTCGACATAAGCGTCGTTGGTGGATTCGGTATTCGAGCCACCTGACAGGCTTGAGCAAGCCCATGCGCCTACGCCGACCGCGACGACCAGCGCGGCGATACGAACGATTTTGAGGGGAGATCGAGCAATGGTTGACATGATATCGGCCCTTAATGGGAAGAGGGCGGCGTAGTGCTCCACGGCGGGTAAATACGCACGGGCAACACTGGCACGAGGAAAAGAAGCGCGATGGCCACACCAGCCATCACGCGATAGAGATCCGCCGAGGTCAGTACCACTGCCTGCTCGTGGATCCGGTGAGCGAGTTCGCCGAGACTGTGAGTCGCGTCGACACTCTGGCTGGTCACGAGCGCGTGGTTGCCTAAATGGTCCACGAGCATGTTCGAGTGAAGACGTTCGCGATGCGTGCCCAACCCTTCGATGAGCGCCGTCGCCACGGCGGCGGAAAATGTCTTGAGCGAGTTGAACATGGCTGAAGCGAATGGACCGTCGGTCGGCGCCAGGCCCGTCGTGACGCCCATCAGGATCGCGAGGATCACCATGGGCTGCGCGACGATCTGTATGGATTGAAACCAGTAGAAGTTGTCGCGGATCCACTCGGACGTGATGAAACTACCCATCAGGCACGTGGTGATCATGAGAGACAAGCCAATGGCCATGACCCAGCGGTGGTCGACCCGCCGCAGGTTCAGGACGGCAGCCGTCAGAGGCAGCGCGATCAACAGCGGGAGCGCGACCAGCAACGACAAGGGGGCGGTCTGCAGCGGCCGGTAGGCGTGAACCCTGGCGAGATATTGGCCGGGGATGGCCGCCACGCCGACCAGCAGTATGACCGCGCCCAGGAGTGTCGTCAGTCCATGCGCGAAGTTTCTGCGCGACAGCAATTGCAGCTTGAAGAAAGGCAGCGGGTGAAACCACTCGTTGACAAGGAATGTGGCGAACAACAGCGCCCCGCCAATAAACATCACGCGAATGAACCCGGAGTCGAGCCAATCGAGACGATCACCTTGTAGAAGGCCGATCACGAGCATGGCGACGGCCGGGAATCCCGTCAGAAAGCCGGTCCAGTTGAATGCGCCGAGTCGTTCGAGTTTGAGCGGATCCGCCGGAAGCCCTTGCTGGATCGCCACGCAGCTGACGATGCCAAGCGGCACGATTTGCCAGAAGGCCATTTGCCAGCCGACGTACTCGGTCCACAAAGCCGCGAGCGGTGTGCCGAGCGCCGGTCCGAAGGTGGCCGTGAGCGCGTACCCGGCGAGTCCGTATAGTTTTACTTTCGGCGGAAGATAGCGCAGCGCCACGATGATCAACATCGGGGGAAGGCATCCGCCGGCCATCCCCTGAAGAACGCGCAACACATAGAGCGAGAGCAGGTTCGGTGCAAAGGGGCAAAGGATGCCGAGGAACATCGTGGCGATCACCGCGGCGATCGTAAACCGCTTGAGCGTGAAGGTGATTCCGAACCACGGAGCGAACACCATCGTAGCCACGTTAGCCGCTTCGAACAGGGCGGTCAGCCAGGTGCCGTCGTCGTGACCGATCGAAAGCGCGCCCTGGATATCCGCCATCGACACGGCAGTGACCTGCTCGTTGAGAATAGCCAGCAGCGACGCGAGCAGCATGCCGACGAGGCCGGTGGCGAGTCGAAGCGAAAGCGCGGATTGACGGGGCGTCGGCTGCGCAGGAGCCGCTGTCCCGGGCACGGCGGCGGGCGCTTGCGACCGCTCGACGATCGGTGCGTGCGCCTCAATGCTCGAAGGATTGCCAGTAGTCATAGGGGCCTCGTTGCTGCTCATGTTCGATAGGCTATCTAAGGATTGGCGCCGGAACTGGTATGAGAGAGAAGATGCCAGGACCCGCGCTCAAACGAATCCAATCCTCACGGCTTACGCTGTACCTCTTCAAAGTATTGCGGCGCTTCGCGGCGATCGAACATGCCGTATTCGCGGACAATACGGATACTCCGCCGGCGCGAACCATCCGCCGTTTGCGCAGCGCGTTCGAATGCTTCAACCGCCGCCTGGTCTTGCCAAGTCACCACCACGATCACGTCGCCGGGTGTCATCAGTGCGTCGAATACGTCCCATGAAACGAGGCCGGGCGCGTTCGTATCGACGCCAAGCGACTTCGCCACTCCTTCTGCGCCGGTCTGCTTGAGCCACGCCGGCGAGCACTTCGCATCGAGCAGCGTCACTGCGGTGCCACTGCCCGCTTCAGTGACATCCAGGCGCTGCTCGCGCAACACCTGTCCGGCGGGCAGCTGGTTATCGCTGACTACCTGGCCAATGCGCAAGCGGTAGTCGGCAAATACGCGGTCACGCGCGGCTTGTTGTATCTTGTGGTGCGCCGTCGTGGTGCGCCAGCGCACGAGCGATTTCTCGTCGCGCCAGCTCGACAGCGAAAGAAGCCATCCTTCGCGCGTGAGACTCGCATAGCGGTTGTTATCGATAAACCCTTCGATCTTCTCGAGTTCAGGCCGCAACATTTTGGCCATGCCGAGGTAGGCGTCGAACTGTTCGGGTTTCGGGTTGACTTCAAGCATTGCGGAGAACATGAGGACCTCTTACATTGAGTTGGCAATACGACGCGACGTGTCGAATGGAATGCGCGCCGCGGGCGCCTTTGGCTGATTCGTTGCGGCATTGCAGATAGCAGGCGCGTGCAGTCATTGTGCAGGATAGGCCGATTAATCGGAGTCCAGGCTAGTTGAGTATTGGGCCAATGAATTGGCGATTTTTGCCAATCGGCAATGAATCGCCGGATAACCCTCACTGCCTGAAAGAGTCTCTTTCGAAGCGGTGAGGCGATTGATTCGGTATGGAAAATATGAGCGGGCGTTTTTTCAAATGTGGAAAAAATCTGGCCTTGGACAATTTGTGTCGTCTTTGAGCCATTCGGCGACGCGGCTCGTTACTATGCGGATCACAGCGCATAGAATCACGACGTGTTGGCGTGGTGACAAGGGTAGGAAGCGGAATGGAAAGATTGCGTGAGATGGAGGTATTCGTTGCCATCGTCGATCGAGGCAGCTTTACCGGTGCGGCCGAAAAATTCAGCATGTCAGCCGCAGCGGTTTCGCGAGCGGTCAGTGCGCTGGAAGCGCGTCTCGGCACGCACCTGCTCGCCCGCACGACCCGCTCGGTTCGTCCGACCGATGCGGGCATGACATACCTTGAAGCCTGCAGGAAGGTGCTGGACACCATCACGGACGCGGAATCGATCATCGCAGCCGACCAGCTCAATCCCGTCGGTACGTTGACCGTCTCCGCGCCGGTGCTGTTTGGCCAGCGCTATGTCGCTCCTCTGGTCAACGCCTTCGCACTGCGTTATCCGGACGTCAACATCAATGCCGTGTACGTCGATCGAACTACGCGGCTCCTGGAGGAGGGGGTGGATATTGCGATTCGCGTCGGCCACCTTGGGGACTCCTCGACATTCGCCATACCTTTGGGATTCGTGCGGCGTTGCACGTATGCCGCGCCCTCTTATCTGGCGAGGCATGGGGAACCTCTTCACCCCAGAGATCTGACCCATCACCACTGTGTGTCTTTCACCGGCGTCTCGCTTCCACTCGAGTGGGTGTTCAACGAAAATGGTTCGAGATTGCCCGTCAGATTCCGGCCGCGGATGATCGTCGACCTTGGCCCCGCTGCCGTTCTCGCGGCCGTCGAAGGTGTGGGGATAATCCAGTTGCTGTCGTATCAGGCGGCTCCCGAGGTGCTCGAAGGCAAGCTCCAACCTGTCCTGACGTCATTCGAACCCGAGTCGATCCCGGTGAGCCTGCTTCATGTCGAGCGGCGAAGCAGCAGCGGCAAGATTCGCGCGTTCGTGGATTTCGTTACGGAGACCTTACGCAACAACACGCACCTTCAAGGCGTGGACGTGACTGCGATACGAACTTCCCGGTAAGCGGACACGAGTGCATCAAGGTCGAAGCCCCTGTTCAGTCCGCTCGGATTGGGCAATACCCACGCGCATGCGCCGCCGAATGGCTCTGTTTGTCGCCCCCAATCGATAGAGCGTCTGCCGGAGATCGCGGCAAGCGCCATCTTTCCTAGGAAAGCGACGTGCCGTGGCGCGTACCGTTCGACCTTCCGCCGGAAACCATCGCCGGCCAGTTCGATCTCCGTTCGCACAAGCTCGTCGGCACGCGCCGTCGGACGTGAAACCACCGTGGTGAGACCGTAGCCATATCGAAGAACCGTGGAGTCGTCTTCGGGCTGAATCTGTTCGGGAGTGAAGCCTGCGAGATGCATGACCCGCCAGAAGCGATTGCCTCGGCCTGCAAAGTGGTGACCCGTGGATGCCGCACGAATGCCTGGATTGATTCCGCAGAAAACTAGCGTCAAGCCTGGTTCAAGGAGATCGGGAAGAGCCTGAGGGTAGCCGCCGTCGGTCACGAATGAGACAGTCCTTGAAAAGGGACCTGCTTGTCGGCACCGTTGGTTCCCCATCGCTGCGTGGCTGTCTCGCCGCGAAATCGCTGCCGATATTGTTTCGGTGTCACCGCGAGCCGCCGGGAGAAGGTGGTGCGCATATGCGTGGCGCTACGGAAGCCGCATTTGAATGCGACGGTCTTCAGCGGGGCATCCGAGTCTTCGAGCAACTTCCTCGCCGTGTCGACGCGAACCTGCTCGACAAATACGGACGGCGTCACCTTTGCATGCTTCGCAAATAATCTGGAGAAGGTCCGCCGGCTCACGGCAACCGCGCTCGCGAGTTGTTCGATGGATAGCGCATCGGCTATATGCTCGGTCACATACCGGTGCACTTTGCCGATAATCGGATCTTCGTCCCGGCCGGTGCCAATGTATGGACTGTACTGAGACTGGCCGCCTTCCCGCTGGATATAAACCACGAGGCGTTTCGCGACACGCACCGCCAGCTCGTGTCCCCAGTCTTCCGCGACTAGCGACAGGCACAGATCGATGCCGGACGTCACGCCTGCCGACGTAAAGAGGCGTCCGTCTCGAACGAAGATCTTGTCGGGCTGCACACAAGCCTGCGGAAATTCATTAGCGAGACGGCCCGCGTCCGCCCAATGCGTCGTCACTTCCTTGCCGTCCAGCAGTCCCGCATGCGCAAGCACGAATGCTCCATTGCAGACAGAGCCAAACCGCGTCGCGTCGCGTGCCTGACTCTGCAGCCACGCCAGAAAGTCACTGGAAGGCTGAGCATTGGGCAATTGGGGACCTCCTGCGATCAGAAGCAGATCCCATTGCGTGTCGAGGTCCATATAGCCGAACGGTACGTAGAGCTGCATTCCGTTCGAGCAGGTCACGCCGCCGGCCTGAAGACCCACCAGGGAGACTTCATATCTCTGTTGTTCGGGGAGGATCGTGTTGGCTTCCGCGAACACGTCGAGAGGGCCCGCAACGTCGAGCGCCTGAACACCATCGAATATGACAATGGCGACTTTCATGCCGTGACCTTCATGGAGTGAGTAGGCCCGTCTCCGATACCTGCGATTCGATTGGCTTTACCTGAAAGAGCGGGCCAAGCCTCTCAGCCTCTACTGACGAGCGGTAACCGAGCTTAACGCAACAGGCGGAAAACAGGGATGCACAGGGCGGTAACTCACTTTTGCGTCCAGGTTACAAAACAACCGGGTTCGAGCAATGCCAAACGGCCATGGACCCTCCGGACGCAGCGCAACATAACGCAATACGAGCGACAACATCACCACGTTGGCGCGGTTGGCCCAAATCTCACGTGGATTGGCCCAGCATGGCGACAAGCACGTGTTTCCTCTGCCGTGCCGGCTCATTAGACTGGTTCACCAGCCTGACGAAGGGCACGCCGCCGGGAAAACAGGCAGCCATGGACGGATTTGTCACGCTGAAGGAACGCCATACTTCGCACGCCTCGCCGGGCCTGACGCGGCGGGATGCGCGGCGCTTATGTTCAGTGAATTCACGGAGTAACGGAGCATGCATGTCGCGATGATGCTGTACGCCGGATTCCGGCTGCTCGAAGTGACGGGGCCGATGGATATCTTTCACGAAGCGAACCGTCTGTGCGGTGCAACGTTGTACGAGCAGCATCTCGTGGGACCGTCGCCGGGGCCCGTCATGTGTTCGAGCGGGGTAGCAGTCCGCACGACGGAGAGCCTGCTGGATGCACATGCTGCTTTCGACATTGTCGTGGTCCCCGGTTGTCCGGTTCTCGGGTCGAGCCTGGAACATCGTGAATTGGTGGATTGGCTCAGGAATGCCGGACGCGGAGTGCGAAGGCTCGCATCCGTGTCCAACGGGGCGTTTCTGATCGCGCGCGCCGGCCTTGCTGATCATCGTTTGTTGACCACGCATTGGCGCGACGCGCAGCGTCTGGCCATCGAGCATCCGTTCGTACACGTCGCGAGCGATCAAGGTTGTCTGAAGGACGGCAATCTGTACTCGTCATGTGGCGTAAGTGACGGTATTCAGGTGGCCTTGGACCTGGTCAGGGAAGACCTTGGCGAAGAGTTCGCCAGAAGCATTACGAAGTCATTGTCGAGGCGCCGCGAATGAGCGCCAACTGGAAAGGAAGTTGTTCTTTGATTCTGGCTGCTGCTCCTGTCAGCGCCGATTTGCCCGCGAGCGAACCATGAGCCGAAACCCAATCATTACTTCACACGCCGATCTGACGTCGGCGAATGCGACCGAAACGCTGTCGGGCGCGGACATCATTCTGCGCGTGCTCGCCGAGCAGGGCGTCGACACACTCTTTGGATATAGCGGCGGGGCGATCTTGCCGACCTACGACGCGGTGTTTCGCTACAATGAAATGAACGCGGCCCATGTGGAGCGTCAGATCAAGTTTGTCGTACCTGCCAATGAACAGGCCGCGGGCTTTATGGCGGCAGGTTATGCGCGAGCCAGCGGAAAAGTCGGCGTGTTCATGGTGACGTCGGGGCCGGGTGCGACAAACGCAGTGACGCCGATCGCCGACTGTAACGGCGATTCGGTGCCTGTCGTGCTCATCTGCGGGCAGGTGCCACGTGCCGCGATCGGGAGCGACGCGTTTCAGGAGGCGCCCGTCTTCAACATCATGTCGGCGTGCGCGAAGCAGGTGTTTCTCGTCACCGATCCGTTGAAGCTCGAGCCAACACTGCGAACCGCATTCGAAGTTGCCCGCACCGGCCGGCCGGGTCCGGTCGTGGTGGACGTGCCTAAAGACATCCAGAACTGGACGGGGCCCTATCATGGGCGAGGCACACTGCATTTTCGCGGCTACTCCGATCGGCTGCGCATGGTGGCTAAAGGCGCACGGTTGGAAAAGACCAAAGCTGCCGACTTTTTTGATCTTCTGCGGCAGAGTGAGCGGCCGCTGCTTTATGTCGGCGGCGGCGTGATCACGGGGCGTGCGACTGCGGTGCTAACGGAGTTCGCCGAGCGCCACGGCATTCCAGTCGTGACGACACTCATGGGTCTTGGCGCCATATCTGCAAAACACCCGCTGTGTCTCGGCATGCTCGGCATGCATGGGGCCGCCTGCGCGAACTACGCCGTTGAAGACTGCGATTTTCTCATTGCTGTGGGCGCCCGATTCGATGATCGCGTCGCCGGTGGACGGCCTGACTCATTCGCTCCCGGTGCGCGCCATGTCGCGCATATCGATATCGACGAGGCGGAGATCAACAAGGTCAAGCGTGCGCACTGGACTCACGTGGGCGATGCTAAAGATGCCTTGCTGTCTTTGCTCGAGCACAGTCCGGCGAAGCAGTCGTCTTCTGGCTGGCTCGACCATGTGATGGCGTTGAAGCAGACCTTCGGAATGAACTACGACCGCAAGAACCTTGCGATTCAACCGCAATGGGTTATCGAAAAGCTCAGCGAAATCACCGGCGGACGAGCGATCATCAGCACGGGCGTCGGCCAGCATCAGATGTGGGCCGCGCAGTTTTTCGAGTTCGTCGAGCCTCGAAGCTTCCTGACATCGGGAAGCATGGGGACGATGGGTTTTGGGCTGCCCGCGGCGATTGGTGCGCAACTGGCGCGACCGGATGCGCTCGTGATCGACATCGACGGCGATGGAAGCATCCGGATGAATGTCGGCGAACTGGAGACGGCAAGCACGTACGGCATTCCCGTCAAGGTACTGCTGCTCAACAATCGCGGTGACGGAATGATCCGGCAGTGGCAGCGTCTCTTTTACGACGGGCGAATGTTTGTCAGCGACAAGGCGCTCTATCGCAAGGACTTCGTGATGGCGGCACAGGCCGATGGATTCGAGTTTGCCCGTCGCGTCGAGGCGCTGTCCGAACTCGAGCACGCGTTGCGGGCGTTCGTTAGATTTAAGGGACCGGCCTTCCTGGAGGTGATGATCGACGAGAACGCCGATGTGTTTCCGATCGTAGGTCCGGGGCAAAGCTACGCGACGATGAATACCGGTCCCTTTATCCCGTCTCGAACCGGGGAGGGGACACCCATTCAGAGCGTAGGACGAAAAAGTGCTGCGGACATGTTCTAACGAAAAGGGCGCCGGTATTCCAAGGCGTGACACGACCTTGGCCGCGATCGCGATAGGTGAAGCATTTCGTCCCTACCCGTCGCCTGGTTGAGCAGCTTCTATCGAGGCGTTTTTCGAAAGCTATGGTTAACGAGAATTTGATTCATAAGGCACTTGCAAACCCGTTCCGGCGCGAGATTTTGCGGTGGCTAAAGGCCCCCCGCGAATACTTCGCGCAAGGCTACATCGATCTCGATTGCGGGGTGCCGGCGAACGCAATCCTCGCGCGCAGTGGGCTATCTCAATCGACCGTCTCGGCGCACGTTGCGGCATTGGTCGCGGCGAAACTGCTGGTGTCGACCCGGGTTGGTCAGTGGATGTTTCTGTCGCGAAACGAAGACGTCATTCGCGCCTTTGCGGAACAGATGAGGTTGCATCTATAGCCACAGCGTGTGTCGACCGAAGTGCCGCCCACCTTGGCAGGCTCGCTGCCGTGCGGCGCTTCGTGCTCGCTTCTATTGCGACTGCCAAACCCGCGAGGCGGATTCGTACGGAGAAACGCCCGCTTCAGGACTCTTTGCCCCGGATTGACCCCCCAAAAAATATTTCCGCACTCCAGTTGACAGTATCTGACGTTGCAGATAGTGTTGAGTCTGTCGATTGAGGAGCGCAAGATGAACCACTACACGAAGGACAACTTCCGGGCGGAGCAGAGCATTGGCCTTGCGCTCACCAAAGCCCGCAACGTTCTGGTGGCGGAAATGGACAATGCCTTGAAGGACCTGGATATCACCTCCCCGCAAATGGGCATCCTGTTGTCGCTCAATGGCGGGGTCGCTTCCACGCCGTTTGAGTTGTCGAAGTTGCTGGGCGTCGATACCGGCTTGATGACGCGTTTGCTCGACAAGCTGGAAGACAAGGGCTTGCTCGAACGCTCGCGCAGCCTGGAAGATCGCCGGGTAGTCAACCTGACGCTGACGAAGAAAGGCAAGCAGGTCGCCGCACAACTGCCGGAAATCGCACCTGGCGTCCTGAATGGTCGTCTGAAGCACTTTACGAAGCAAGAGTTCATCGAGCTGGGCCGCCTGCTTAACAAATTCCTTGAGGACTGAGCGGCATTTTTTTTACCTATATATCTGACAGGTCAGAAAATGAAATCGCAATTAAATGGAATGGCGCTCGGCAGGCGAGTGGCGAAGGCTAGCGTTTCCGTGATGTTCGCCGCCGTGTTGTCGGCGTGCGCGAACTACGCCGGCATTACGAGCGACAAGCAAATGACGCCGCCGCAAACGCTCGCTACCCAGCAGAGCATTCCGTCGGACGACGGACATTGGCCGGCCGCCGATTGGGCCGACCAGTTTGGCGACGCGCAGTTGAAAGCCCTGTTGGCAGAAGCCCTGGAAGGCAGTCCGTCGCTCGCTCAGGCGCGCGCCCGTGTGGCGGCCGCCGCCGCTTATACGGAGACGGCGAAGGCGAGCACGCTGCCGAATGTCGGCGCCAGCTACTCGTTCACGCGCCAGCAGTATTCGGGTAACGCTCTGGTCCCGCCGCCGTATGCCGGCTCGTGGCAATCGGAAAACAAGGGGCTGCTGTCGGCCTCCTACGACCTCGATCTGTGGGGCAAGAATCGCGAGGCGCTCAAGGCTGCCATGTCGCAGTTGCAGGCGAGCGAGGCGGATGCCGAGGTCGTCAAGCTGACGCTCACCTCGGCTATCGCCCGCAACTACAACCAGCTCGCCCGCCTGTACGCATTGCATGACATTGCGCAACAGGAAGTCGGGCAGCGCGAACAGATCGACCGCATCACGGCCGGCCGTATCGCCAGCGGGCTGGATACCGAAGTGGAGCGCAAGACCGCGCAGGCCAATCTGGCCAGCAGCCGGGCCGCGCTGGCTTCGCTCGACGGCAGCATTGTCACGACGCGCTATCAGCTGGCCGCGCTCCTCGGCGCGGGACCGGACCGTGGCCTGTCGATCGCCCGGCCTGCACTCGGTATCGGCGACGAGGTGCGGTTGCCCGATAACGTGCCGGCCGACCTGGTGAGCCGCCGCCCGGATCTTGTCGCGGCCCGCTGGCGTGTCGATGCGTTCACGCACGACGTGAAGGAAGCGAAGGCCGAGTTCTACCCCGACATCAACCTGAGCGCCGCGATTGGGCTCGATGCCTTCGGTTTCGGCCGCTTTCTGACCGCTGCGAGCCGCACCGTCAGCGCGGGCCCGGCGATCCATCTGCCGATCTTCGACGGTGGCGAACTGCGGGCGCAACTGAAAGGGCGATACGCGGACTTCGACAATGCGGTGGCCGGTTACAACCAGACGCTCGTTACGGCGCTGTCGGAAGTTGCCACGCAGTTCGCCGAGATCCGTTCGACCGACGTCCAGCTCGGCGATGCGCAGGCCGCCCAGGAAGCGGCGCGCAGTGCCGACCAGTTGGCGCTCACGCAATACAAGGCCGGCCTCACGAACCAGCTCACGGTGCTGAACGCCGATACCAACGCGCTCGCCGCCGACCAGGCGGTCGCCAACCTGAAGATGAACCGCCGCGATCAGCAGATCGCGTTGGCTGCGGCACTCGGAGGCGGGTATGTCGACACCGCTGCCGCCAGCCCAGGAAACCCGAACGCAAGCTCGAGCGCCAACACAAACACAAACGCAAACGCAACCGCAACACAGATCAGCCCAGTCGTCGCCGCGCGCTAATGCGACTGTCGCGACCCCTTCATATACTGCCAGGAGTGATTGAAATGAGCGATACGACCGCCGCCGAGCGCACTACGGCGCAAGCAGAACCCGTCGAGGTTGAAAAGCCCCGCAAGCGCAAGCTGATGCTGGCGCTCCTTGCGGCCGCCGTTGTCGTGTCAGGCGCTGGCTATGGCGCTTACTATTTCACGGTGGCGCGCTTCTACCAGTCCACCGACGACGCGTACGTGAGCGGCAATCTCGTGCAATTGACGCCGCAGGTTAGCGGCACGGTGGTCGCAGTCAACGCCGACGATACGCAGGTCGTCAAGCAGGGCGACCCGGTGGTGACGCTGGACGCCGCCGACGCAAAGATCGCGCTGTCGAACGCGGAGGCGACGCTCGGTCAGACAGTTCGGCAGGTGAGCGGGCTGTACGTGAACAACGATTTCTACGCGGCAAATATCGCGCAGCGCGAGGCCGATCTGCTTCGCGCCAACGACGACCTGAAACGCCGTCAGGCGATTGCGGGAACCGGCGCAGTGTCGGGCGAAGACATCGCCCATGCCCGCGACGCCGTCAGCTCTGCTCAAGCCGCGCTCGACGCCGCCCGCCAACAGGCCGAAGCGAATCACGCGCTGACGGACCGCACCACGATCGAACAGCATCCAAACGTGCAGGCTGCGGCATCGAAGGTACGGGACGCCTACCTGAACTATGCGCGCAATACCTTGCCCGCGCCGGTCACCGGTTATGTCGCGCGGCGTTCGGTACAAGTGGGCCAGCGCGTTGCGCCCGGCACGCCGCTGATGGCCATCGTGCCGCTCAACGGAGTCTGGGTGGACGCGAACTTCAAGGAAGGCCAGCTCACGCACATGCGGATCGGCCAGCCGGTCACGCTCACGGCGGATGTCTACGGCTCCAGCGTCGAATACCACGGCAGGATAGAGGGCTTTTCGGCCGGCACGGGCGCCGCCTTCGCGGTGCTGCCGGCGCAGAACGCCACCGGCAACTGGATCAAGGTGGTGCAGCGCCTGCCGGTGCGCGTGCTGCTCGATCAGCGTGAACTCGATGCGCATCCGTTGCGGATCGGTCTGTCGATGCAGGTCGATGTGGATACCCATGACGAGTCGGGCACCCAACTCGCCGCGGCCACGAACACGACGTATCGCACGGATGTGTTCGCCCAGTATGGTGCGGCTGCCGATGCGGAGATCGCCCAGATCATCGCGCAGAACATGCCGGCCTCGCGCGTCGCCGCATCAGCCGCGCCGCAAAAGACCGTCGCGCACCGCGACGCGTCACGCCATGCCGGCTGAAAGCAGTAAGCGCGCAAATTTTTTTATCGAATTAGCTGACTGGTCAGATAGCTGGCGGCGACCCTGATCCTCGCATCTCAAGATGGGTGATGAAATGAATCAATCCAATCCCGCTTCACTTGCGCCGCTGACGGGCGGCAAGCTGGCGCTGGCGACGCTCGCGGTGGCGTTGGCCACTTTCATGAACGTGCTGGACTCGTCGATCGCCAACGTCGCGATTCCGACCATCGCGGGCAACCTCGGGGTGTCGGTGGACGAAGGTACATGGGTGATCACGCTGTTCGCCGCCGCCAATGCCATTTCAATTCCGCTGACCGGCTGGCTCACGCGGCGCGTCGGGCAGATCAAGCTGTTTGTCGGGGCGATCCTGTTGTTCGTGCTGTCGTCCTGGTTGTGCGGTATTGCGCCGAATCTGCCGGTGCTGCTCGCCGCGCGGATCGTCCAGGGCGCGGTGGCGGGCCCGCTGATTCCACTGTCGCAGGCGATCCTGCTCGGTTCGTATCCGAAGGAAAAGAGTTCGACCGCGCTCGCGTTATGGGCGATGACCGCCACCGTCGGCCCGATTGCCGGCCCGGCGCTGGGCGGCTGGATCACGGACAGCTACTCCTGGTCGTGGATCTTCTACATCAATATCCCGGTGGGGCTGTTCGCCGCCGGCGTGACGTGGGCGATCTACCGCGATCGTGAAACGCCGACCATGCGTCTGCCGATCGATAAGGTCGGACTGCTCTCGCTAATCGCCTGGGTCGGCTCGTTGCAGGTGATGCTCGACAAAGGCAAGGATCTCGACTGGTTCAACTCGCCGGTCATCATTGCGTTGACCGTGTTCTCGCTGGTCAGTTTCGTGTTCTTCCTGATCTGGGAGTTGACCGAGAAGAATCCGATCGTCGATTTGAGGCTCTTCGCCGGGCGCAACTTCCTGGGCGGCACGGTGGCGATCTCGGTCGCGTATGCGGTGTTTTTCTCGAACCTGGTTCTGTTGCCGCAATGGATGCAGGAGTATCTGAGCTACCGCTCGGTGGATGCCGGGCTCGTCACCGCGCCGCTCGGTATCTTCGCCGTGCTGCTCGCACCGGTGATGGCCAGAATCATGCCGAAGTCCGACGCCCGCGTGCTCGCCACGCTCGCGTTTCTCGGTTTCGCGGCCGTGTTCTTCATGCGCTCGCGCTATACGACCGGTGTCGATACGTTCACGCTCGTAATTCCTACCTTGCTGCAAGGCATTCCCACCGCGCTCTTCTTCGTGCCGCTGACTTCGATCATTCTGTCCGGCCTGCCCGCGGACAAAATTCCCGCGGCTGCCGGTTTGTCGAATTTCGCCCGGGTTTTTGCGGGCGCCGTGGGCACGTCATTGTTCAGCACGGGTTGGAACGATCGCACGATCCTTCACCATGCACGCCTTGCCGAGCAGAGCAGCGTCAACAATCCGACCTTCGTGGGAGGGCTCGACTCGCTGCACGGCATGCTTGGCGGCAGCACGCAACAAGCGCTGGCGGCGTTTGAGAACTCGCTCAACGGCCAGGCGGCGATGCTCGGTCTCAATGACATCTTCTGGCTCTCGGCAGTAATCTTCATCGCGATCATTCCACTGATCTGGTTGACGAAACCCGGCAAGGGTGGTGGCGGGAGTGCCGCGGCCGCTGGTGCGCACTGAGCCGGGGGCTCGCCGACCAAAGCTGACCTGCGTTGGCGGCCCTCAACGCCAGGGCGCCATCGCCTGGAAAACACCGTCACGCCTGACCAGCGCGTGCAGAAGCGCCGCTGCCAGATGAAGCACGATCAGCGCAAAGAAACACAGCGCGAGCGTTCTGTGCGCGTTCCACAGCAGCGTGTGCAACGCATCGCTATGCGGCAGGAAGGAGGGCAGATGTATCCCGAACACCACGACGGGATAGTCCGCGGCCGACAGCATGCCCCATCCGATCAGCGGAAGCCCGATCATCAGCAGGTAGAACGCGAGATGCGACAGGCGGGCGGCGAGTTTCATCGGTTCCGGCATCGACGCCGGCAGCGGCGGCGCGCCACGCACGAATCTCACCACCAGGCGAATCAGCGCCAGCACAAGAATCACGATACCCAGCGGCTTGTGGATGGACACCAGCGAAAGATAATCCGGGCGAATGGTGGACACCATCCCGACACCGATAAATAGCATCGCCAGAATGCAAATTGCCATGAGCCAGTGAAGAGCGCGCTGCAGTGGTGTAAAGCGATCGTGGATCGGGGTCATTGCGTGGCTCCTTCCGCCGGATGGCGCGGATAGTCCTTCTCCTCGGCGGTCCGCCGGTTGAACGATACGGAATAGGCGGCCGAGCGCGCGGCGGGAAACGGGTCGTCCGACACATGCATGCCTGACGGCAGCACGGTGGGATCGAAGTTGAGATCGCGACATGGCCCGTCAGCCTCGGGTTCGATGGCGTTGACCACCAGCGTGCCGGCCTCGACTTTATGGCGATCTTCAGGCCAGGCCTTGCTGGGGTCCGCGGTCGGGTCACCGGGGTTGGCGACCGTGACGACCATCGTCCAGCGTTGCGGCGCGCTGTGTACCCGCTGCGTAATATCCGCGGCGAGGAAGTCGGCGGCGCGCGCCTTCAACTGGTCGGCGGGCACGGTCTCGGGTTGCGCGGCGGGCACGAACGACCAGCGCACGGCCTGGTCCTGGTCTGCGGCGTTGGTGAAGATAAAGCTATTGAGACTGTTATACCGCTCCTGCGCATAAGAGCCCGTCCAAGGCGCGCTGCCGGCCCACGCGACAAAAGCACCGAACTCCGGATGCGCGGCGGCAAAATTCTTCATGGCGTCCGGGTCGCTCTTGTCGGCCGAGGCTTGAAGCAGGCCGTAAAAGGCCTGCGGCGTGGCGACCGGGAAGACGGGAGCGTCGATCATTGCCGTACGCCATTCGCTGCCATCCGGTGCGACGATGCGCAGACTCAGGCCGCGCACCCGAACGGTGGCGTCCGGGGCCTTGGGATCGGCCGTAGCGAGGTTGAAACGTCCCGTGACCGGATAGGAGCCGGACGCGAGCATCGGGGCCTTGGACAAGGCCGCAGCCGCGCCATTCGAGTCGAAGGTGCCGGTGAAGCAGATGCCCTTGGCGTGATTGCGCCGGAAGCCGAGAGCCGCGCCGCCCGGCGGCGCTAATCCGTTGACGATCTTTGCGGGCGTCAGGCGTCCCGGCGAGAGCCAGCCGGCCGTGAAGGCGAAGGCCGCGACCAGTGCGGCCACGACGATTGCAATCAGGACCAGCGAACGGAATGTGGACGCACTGGAAGTTGGTCTGTCGGCCATCGATCTCTCCTGATCAATGATTGGCTGAGAGGAAACCTAACGAGGTGGCGACAATAGTGCCATTGTTCTATCGATTTTGCTGAGAGGGGTACCCGGCGACGCAACGCGCGAAAAACCCGCTGCGAGCGGCGAGCTTCGCGCGGGCGCCTGGCTCAGTCACGCGCGCCACATGGCAAGTGCGACGTAGGCGAACCCCTACAACGCACGATGTTCGGCTACGTCATTCTCGGGCTGCTCTGATTTAACTTCGTGAGTGCCTATCCAATACTGAATTCACGGACCTGTGGAGCGAATGTCCTCCTCAGCCCAACTGGAATTCAGGAGCACGACATGAATGCCGACAGCCTTTCCTTGCGATCTCTCGTGGATAAATGGCTTGCGCCAACGCGTTCGATGCCCGCGCGGGTGACGCAGATTGGCCGGTTGCTCGCAACGCACGGTCGCTATGTGCGACTGGAAGGTTGCACTTCGAGCGGGCCGCTGACGATCGTGTTCTTCCGGCATGACAACGGCTCATGGTTTGTGTTTCCGCCCGCCCCCGCAGCGCCGGCCATGTGTGGGCATGTCTTCGTGCTGCCGTTGGAATGTTCCGCGCCATTTGCCATGAGTCGCGGCGACCGCGTTCAACACTAGCAATACGCGGCACATTGGTGCAGCGTCGCTCAAGGGCGACACTGACCGACCACTATGACTTCAAGGACAGGCGAGCACCGCGGGCAACAACTCACTCCCACGGCGCAGCCCATTTCCCAACGTCAATCCCGCGCCGAAGAAGCCGCGCCGTGGCTCAGCCAGTCCAGCACGGCGGTCGCATCGTCATCCGCACCCTGGCGCGCCTTCGCGACCGTTTCCGCCACATCCGCGCTAGGCACGGCACGACGAATTGCCACGCCGACAGCCAGGATATCGATCATCACCAGATGCAGAATCCGCGAAATCATCGACAACTGCGACTCGCGAATTTCAATGTGATCGGTTTCGAGCGCGACGGTGGCCCGCTTGGCCAAAGGCGTATTGCTCGACGTAATCGCGATCACCTTGGCGCCGGCCTGCATGGCTACATCCAGCACGCGCAGCAGTTCAGGCGCGCGCCCCGACTTGGACACCGCAACGATCACATCGCCCTTGCCGAGCAAGGCCGCCGACGCCGCCTGCATGTACAGATCGCCGTACGCAATCGTTGGGATGCCGAAACGGAAGAACTTGTAATGCGCGTCCTGTGCGACGATGTTCGAATTGCCGAGACCATAGAACTCGATACGCCGCGCGCCGTTCAACAGGTCGATGGCCCGCTCGACGTGCTCGAAATTCAGGTGCTCGCGCAACTGCAAAATCGCGGACACGGTGTTGTCCAGCACCTTCGCGCCGAAGTCCGTGGCCGTGTCGCCCAGATGCACCTGGCTGTGGCTCACCGGAATCGTGCCGGTCAAGCCCGTTGCCAGCTTCAGCTTGAAATCGGACAAGCCCTGGCAGCCGAGCGAACGGCAAAAGCGGATCACGGTAGGCTGGCTCACGTCGGCCTTGCGCGCGATATCGACAATCGGATCGTTGATGATCGAACGCGGATGATTCAGCGCGAGATCGGCCACGCGGCGCTCGGCCGGCGTCAACGCATCGCGCATCTGGCGAATCCGCTCGAATACCGCCGACGAACTGCCGCCCGCGCGGTTCGACAACTGCTCGGCGAGAATCGCGGAGACGCCGAGAAACGCCGGATATTCAGCGGTAATCACATACGTCGGCACGTTTTGCAGGTAGGCCTCGAAGCGGCCCTTGGCTTCGAAACGCTTGCGAAACGACGAGCGCGCGAAGACCTCGCCGAGTCGCGGCACCACGCCGCCGCCGATATAGATGCCGCCCAGCGCGCCGAGCGTCACCGCGATATTGCCCGCGAAGGTGCCGAGAATGCCGCAGAAGACGTCGACGGATTCGGCCGCGAGCGGCTCGCCTTCCAGCGCGCGCTTGACGATCTCGATCGTGTCGACATTGGCCGCCACGCGCTTCTTGTCGCGGCCCGCGAGCGCGCGGTAGATCACTTCGATGCCGGGACCCGCGGCCACACGTTCGAACGACACGTGCGACCACTTCTTGCGCGCGTATTGCAGCACGATGTCTTCGCGTTCATCGGCCGGCGCAAAGGTGGCGTGACCGCCTTCACTGCCGAGCGCGATCCAGCGGTCGTCGGCGGGAATCAGGCCGGACACGCCCATGCCGGTGCCCGGGCCGAGCAGGCCGATCACGCTGTTTGGACGGCGCGCGCCACCGCCCACCTGCACGCGTTGCGCATCGGTGAGGCCGGGCAGGGCCATGGCCAGCGCCGTGAAGTCGTTCACCACCAGCAGCGTGTCGAAGCCGAGCGCGCGGCGCGTGGCTTCGATCGAAAAGCTCCAGTCGTGATTCGTCATGCTGACCTGATCGCCGTCGACCGGGTTCGCAATCGCGATCGCCGCATGATTCACGCGGCCGATCTTGGTGTCCTTCAGATACTTCTTGATGACTTCGGCAACGCCCGGATAGTCCGCGCACGGATAGACCTTCACCGAGCCGATTTCGCCCGGGCTCGTCTCCAGCGCAAAACGCGCATTGGTGCCGCCGATGTCGGCCAGGAGCCTCGGTCCATCGGCGTGCTGGCCCGCGCCCGGAACAGCCTTAGTTTGCACACCAGTAGACATCGAGTCTCACTCCCTTGTCGTTCGCCAACTGTGAGATGGCATTTTTTTGTAGCGCAGCGGTGGCGGCGTTCAGCACGTCCATTTTGCGCGGTCCGGCGATCAGCAAAAACAGATGCTTCACTTCTTTCAACGCGGATAGCGACCAGCTTACGCGCGCATGCGGCGCGCTGCCAGGGTGCACGGCGACGAAGCGCTCGCGGGTGGTGATCGCATGGTCCCATTCGGGCGCATCGGCAAAGATCGACGCGGTGTGGCCGTCTTCGCCCATGCCGAGAATCGCGACGTCCGGCGCGACGCCAAAGCGCGGGTCGGCGTTCAGCGCGGCGACGTGCGCGTTCAGTTCCTGCGTGGTGTCCGTGAGCGGCCAGAAGGCCGCGTTTTTCGCGGCGTTCTGCAACAGCGTGGCGTGCACCAGTTGCGAGTTGCTCGCGCTGTCCGTTTCCGGCACCCAGCGGTCGTCGACCAGTGTCACGGCAATGCGTGCCCAGTCGAAGGTTTGCGTGGACAACGTCTGCAGAAACGGGCGCGGACTGCTGCCGCCGGACACTGCAAGCATTGCGGGGCGCGCGCCGGTGGTTGACCCGGCGGCCTGTGCGGCGAGCGACGCATGTAACGCGTCGCCAACCGCTTTCGCCAACGCGTCGGATTGGGCGCGTTGATCGTCGAAAGCGTGAAGCTCGATCACTTCTCCTCCGTGCTGCTTTCTTGTTGGATCTGCGGAATGTGCCGTACTGCTCTCACGCGATGCCTGCGAGGTGGATGACCTGCAGGCGCCCTCGTGATACCGGCGCCATTCCGTTCAGTTCGTCGGTGGGTCTTGCAGGCGGCGCGTCATGTTCCGTGGAATACGACATGCCGCCGTGATTCAATTCTCTTCTTCGAGCCAGCAGGTGCCATGCTGCGCCAGCATCGCGCTCGACGCAGCCGGTCCCCACGTGCCCGATGCGTACGGCTTGGGCGGCTTGTTCGATACTTTCCATTCGTTCAGGATCGGTTCGACCCAGCGCCACGCGGCTTCCTGCTCGTCGCGCCGCACAAACAACGCGAGGCGGCCGTTGATCACGTCGAGCAGCAGACGCTGATAAGCCTCCATCTGTCCTTCGCGGAAGAACTGGTCGAACGCGAGGTCGAGGTGGACGCTGGCGAGGTTCATGCCTTCGCCGGGCTGCTTGGCGAGACAGTAGAGGCGAATGGTTTCGTTCGGCTGCAGGCGGATTACGAGGCGGTTCGCGCCGGCACGCAGCGCGGAAGCGCCGAGCGCCGAATGCGGCACTGCACGAAAGTTCACCACGATCTCGGCAACGCGATCGGCGAGGCGCTTGCCGGTGCGCAGGAAAAACGGCACGCCGGCCCAGCGCCAGTTTTCGATCTCGACCTTCAGTGCGACGAAAGTTTCGGTCGTGCTGTCCGGCCTGACGCCGGACTCCGTTGCATAGGCCGGCACCGCGGTGCCGCGAATCACGCCCGAATGATACTGGCCGCGCACGGCCACCTTGCCGATGTCGCGTGGGTCGATGGGCTTCAAGGCGCGCAGCACGCGCAGCTTTTCATCACGCACCGAATCCGAATCCATGGAGTGGGGCGGCTCCATCGCCACGATGGAAAGCAGTTGCAGCAAATGGTTCTGCACCATGTCGCGCAGGGCGCCGGTGTTGTCGTAGAAGTCGCCGCGCGCTTCCACGCCGAGTTCTTCGGCGATCGTGATCTGGATGCTTTCAACCCACTCGCGGCGCCACAGCGGCTCGAATAGGGCATTGCCGAAACGCAGCGCCAGCAGGTTCTGCACCGGTTCTTTACCGAGGTAGTGGTCGATGCGATAGATCTGTTCTTCGGCGAAGATTTCACCGACTGCATCATTAATTGCGTTGGACGACTTGAGGTCATAGCCGAGCGGCTTTTCCAACACGATGCGGGCGTTCTCGTTCAGTCCCACCGACGCGAGCGCATGGCAGATCGGCACGAACAGCGACGGGCCGGTGGCCAGATAGAACACGCGAATGCCAGGCAGATCCTGAATGGCGTCGCGCAAGTGCACGAAGTCTTCCGCCTTGCCGAGGTCGATATTCACGAACTCGATGCGGTTCAGAAAGCCCGCCCACGCCGTTTCGTCCACACCGTTCTTCGACACATGTGGCTTGACGTGTTCGTTCACCCACTGGAGGTACTCGCTGCGATCCGCCGCGTGCCGGGCCACCGCCACGATCTTGCCACTGTCGGCCAGCATGCCGCCTGCACGGTGTGCTTCAAACAGTGCCGGCAGGATCTTGCGCATCGACAGATCGCCGGTTCCGCCGAAGAGAACGAAGGTGAAACTTGAATCGGTTTGCATGAGTCTCCGTCGATGTCCTGGGGCCGCCGAAGTTGAACAGTTGAGCGACCGTAGTCCGATAAAATTTTTTTTGACACTGAATTGTAGTTTAACTACAATCCAAATCAAGAGGTAACGCTAATTCGATGAAAAAAGCGTGCGCTGCAAGTCCAGATGCGCGTTTTCCCGAATCGGCAGGCGTCCCCTGCATGTTAACGGACATTGCGTGTCGGTACGCGCCAGCACGCCCTGCGGCCCTTGTGGAAAGCCGGGCAGTTGAGCGGCTTTCCGTAATGGTCGGCACCAGGTTGACGTGCAAGGCACCTCGAGTCTGCCGCGCGCGACGCGGGCAGGCAAAAATCAAAAGAGGAGACAGTCAGTTGCATCCCGAACCACTCATCTCTTGAGCTTCCAGCGGCCGAAAATCGGTCCGCCGGCACATGCCTCGCGCATGCGCCCGACCGTGCTCGATCGCCCAGTGTTTTGCCTGTTTGAACCAACCACAGCACCCTGGCGACATCAGGGGCCATTTGTTTTTTGTTCAGGTGTCTGGAGGAGATAAGCAATGAAATTTCGCGCGATCATGGGCGCTTTGTGCGCCGCAGGTCTGATGTGTGGCGTCTCGGCCGTTCAGGCTGCCGAGTCGATCGAAGTGTTGCACTGGTGGACTTCGGGCGGCGAATCGAAAGCCGTCGGCGTCCTCAAGGACGACATGACGAAGCAGGGTTACACGTGGAAGGACTTTGCGGTTGCGGGTGGCGCCGGCGCGGCTGCCATGACGGCACTCAAGACGCAGGTGATCTCGGGCAACGCGCCGAGCGCTGCGCAGATCAAGGGTCCGCTGATCCAGGACTGGGCGCAGCAAGGCGTGCTGGTGCCGATCGACTCCGCCGCGGGTGACTGGAAGAAGAACCTGCCGCCGGAAATCGACAAGATCATGCACGCAGACGGTCACTACGTCGCCGCACCGTTCTCGGTGCACCGCGTGAACTGGCTGTACATCAACAAGGCAGCGCTGGACAAGGCAGGCGGCAAGGCGCCGACCACGTGGCCTGAGTTCTTCGCCGTGGCCGACAAGATGAAGGCCGCGGGCATCCAGCCGATCGCGATGGGTGGCCAGCCGTGGCAAGACCTGACGCTGTGGGAAGACGTCGTGCTGTCGCAAGGCGCGGACTTCTACAAGAAGGCGCTGGTCGACCTCGACGAAAAGACGCTGACTTCGGACAAGATGGTCGGCGTGTTCGACACGGTCCGCAAGATTCAAGGTTACTTCGACGCGGGCCGCACGGGCCGTGACTGGAACCTGGCAACGGCCATGGTCATCAACGGCAAGGCCGGCATGCAGTTCATGGGCGACTGGGCGAAGGGCGAATTCGCCAACGCCGGCAAGAAGTCGGGCTCGGACTACATCTGCGCCGCTGTGCCGGGCACGGAAAAGTCCTATACGTTCAACGTCGACTCGTTCGTGTTCTTCCAGCAGAAGGGCGCGAAGGCGGCAACGCCGGGTCAGCTCGCACTGGCCAAGACGATCATGTCGCCGGAGTTCCAGGAACAGTTCAGCCTGAACAAGGGTTCCATCCCGGTTCGTCTGGGCGTGTCGATGGCCAAGTTCGACGACTGCGCGAAGAAGTCGTACGCGGATGAACAAGTGGCGATCAAGTCGGGCGGCTACGTGCCTTCGCTGGCACACGGCATGGCGCAACCGGATGCAGCAGCCGGCGCGATCTCGGACGTGGTCACGAAGTTCATGAACTCGCAGCAGGATTCGAAGAGCGCGGTTGCCGCGCTCGCGAAGGCAGCGAAGACCAAGTAAGTGAAGTGAATGATGCGGCGCGCCCGGCGGTTCATCAACGGGCACCGGGCGCGCCCTTCACGTCGCTGATTGCCGGGGTGGAAGTCCTGGCATTGGCAGGCGGCTTCAGCCTGGTTTCATAGAGTCACACCTATGCCGTTGCGGCCTCGCGTCTTCCGGCGCGAATGTCCTAGCGGCACAGTTTCAGCAGGAGTCGAGTAGTGACTGCTTCTATCAGCGGAAACGGGAAAACGGCCTCCGTCACCCGCCGCGCGTCGCCCATGGCGGCCCTTGCCGATCGCTGGATTCCGAAGCTGGTGCTCGCACCCAGCGTCGTGATCAGCCTGATCTTCGTGTATGGCTTCATCGCCATTACCGGCTATCTGTCGCTGTCCAATTCGCGACTGATGCCTCGTTATGAATTTGTCGGTCTCGACCGTTATCGCGAACTGTTCGATAACGACGTGTTCTGGACGTCGGCTGCGAACCTCGGCTGGTTCGGCATCCCGTTCATCGGTATCTGTATCGGCCTCGGTCTCTTTCTCGCGATCCTGCTCGATCAGCAGATTCGCAATGAAGGCGCGCTGCGCGCCGTGTTCCTGTACCCGATGGCGCTGTCGTTCATCGTGACGGGTACGGCATGGCAATGGATCATGACGCCGAGCATCGGCCTCGAGAAGGTGTTTCACGACTGGGGCTGGACGAGCTTTTCGTTCAGCTGGCTGGGCGATCCGGACAAGGCGATTTTCTGCGTCGTGATCGCGGCCGTGTGGCAGTCCACCGGCTTCGTCATGGCGCTGTTCCTGGCGGGCCTGCGCGGTGTGGACGGTGAAATCTTCAAGGCGGCGCAGATGGACGGCGCGGGCTTGCCCACCATCTACCGCAAGATCGTGATTCCGAGCATGCGCCCGGTGTTCTTCTCCGTGCTGCTGATTCTCTGCCACATCACGATCAAGACGTTCGACCTGGTGGTCGCGTTGACCGCGGGCGGTCCGGGCACGTCGTCGTCGCTGCCGGCTATTTTCATGTACACGTTTTCGTTCAATCGCGGGCAGCTGGGCGTC
This sequence comes from Burkholderia sp. WP9, assembly GCF_900104795.1. Taxonomy (NCBI): domain Bacteria; kingdom Pseudomonadati; phylum Pseudomonadota; class Betaproteobacteria; order Burkholderiales; family Burkholderiaceae; genus Burkholderia; species Burkholderia sp. WP9. Next base: position 2,525,693 of record NZ_FNTG01000001.1, on the reverse strand, counting down.
GGCGCGGCATCGTCGATGATGATGCTCGCCACTGTCGTGGCCGTGCTCGTGCCGCTGATGTATCTGGAATCGAGGAGCACCCGCAATGCAGCCTAAGATGACGATCAGCCGTGCCGTCATTTACGCGGCCTTGATTCTGTTTGCCCTGTATTTCCTGTTCCCGTTGTACGTGATGCTGTCCACGTCGTTCAAGGACATCGATCAGCTGCGCACCGGCAACCTGCTCACGCCGCCTACGCACTGGACCGTCGAGCCGTGGATCAAGGCGTGGAGCGGCGCCTGCACGGGCGTGCGTTGCGACGGCATGCAGCCGTTCTTCATGAACTCGGTGCGGATGGTGATTCCCGCCGTGCTGATCTCGTCGATCATCGGCGCGTTCAACGGTTATGTGCTCACGCATTGGCGTTTCCGTGGCGCGGATCCGATCTTCACGATGATCCTGGTCGGCTGCTTCATTCCGTTCCAGGCGATCCTGCTGCCGATGGCGCGTTTCGAAGGATTTCTCGGCCTGTCGAACACGACCACCGGCCTGGTGGTGGTGCACGTGATCTACGGTATCGCCTTCACCACGATGTTCTTCCGCAACTTCTACGTGAGCATTCCGGCTGAACTCGTGAAGGCGGCGCGTATCGACGGCGCGGGTTTCTTCACGATCTTCACGAAGATTCTGCTGCCGGTTTCGCTGCCGATTTTCATGGTGTGCCTGATCTGGCAATTCACGCAGATCTGGAATGACTTCCTGTTCGGTATTGTGTTCTCCGGTGTCGATTCGATGCCGATCACGGTGGCGCTGAACAACCTCGTGAATACCTCGACCGGCGTAAAGGAATACAACGTGGACATGGCCGGCGCGATCATCGCCGCACTGCCCACGCTGCTGGTGTACATCATCGCCGGACGCTATTTCGTGCGCGGCCTGACGGCGGGCGCAGTGAAGGGCTAGACGCCAGGCTCAACCATCCGAGCGCGGCGGCTTCTGTTCGATTCGAAGCCGCCGTCACCCGAAGACGTTTTCAAGCAGTACCAGAGACAAGAGGATTCACAGCATGGCAAGCCTTTCCATCCGTGACGTGTACAAAACTTACCCGAACGGGGTGCCGGTCCTGAAGGGTGTCAATATCGACATCGAAGACGGCCAGTTCCTGATTCTCGTCGGCGGTTCGGGCTGCGGGAAGTCGACGCTACTCAACATGATCGCCGGCCTCGAAACCGTGACCAAGGGCGAAATTCAGATCGACGGCAAGACGGTGAACAACCTGTCGCCGAAAGATCGCGATATCGCGATGGTGTTCCAGTCGTACGCGCTGTATCCGTCCATGACGGTGCGCGAGAACATCTCGTTCGGTCTGAACATCCGCAAGGTGCCGAAGCAGGAGCAGGCGCAGATCGTCGACCGTGTGTCGAACACGCTGCAGATCACGCACCTGCTGGATCGCAAGCCGGGGCAACTGTCCGGCGGCCAGCGCCAGCGCGTGGCCATGGGCCGTGCTCTCGCGCGCGATCCGGTCATGTTTCTGTTCGACGAACCGCTGTCGAACCTCGACGCGAAACTGCGTATCGAGATGCGTTCGGAAATCAAGCTGCTGCATCAACGCCTCGGCACGACGATCGTCTACGTGACGCACGATCAGATCGAAGCCATGACGCTCGGCGACCGCATCGCGGTGATGAAAGACGGCATCGTGCAGCAGTTCGGCGCGCCGCAGGAAATCTACGACTCGCCGTCGAACCTGTTCGTGGCGGGCTTCATCGGCGCGCCGCCGATGAACTTCATCCAGGGCAAGCTGGTCGAGCAGGGCGCGGGCGTGGCGCTCGAACTGGATACGGGTGTCGCGCGCACGGCGCTGAACCTGCCGTTCGACTCCGCGAAGGTGAAGTCGCACGTTGGCCGTGACGTGATTCTCGGCCTGCGTCCGGAGCGCATCACCGACGCGCGTGGCGCGCACGGCGACAACGCGAAGCTGCAGCCGATCGAAGTGAAGGTCGACGTGATCGAGCCAACCGGCCCGGACACGCTGGTGTTCGCGCAGGTCAACGGTAAGCGGATCGTGAGCCGCGTGCACCCGGCTTCGAATCCGCAACCGCTGACGAACACGACGCTGCTGTTCGATACCTCGAAGGCGGTGCTGTTCGATCCGACCAACGAAGAGCGGATTGCCTGAGCGGAAAGTCTGGATCGAGTTTGAAGAAAGCCCCTTGCGCTGTGAAGCGCAAGGGGCTTTCTGTTTTGCGGACGCCGCTTACTGGTCCGTAATACGCAGATCCGGATTGTTGCGCGCCAGTTCGGTCACCCACTCGATAAATGCGCGCAGCCGCGAACTCAGATTGCGGCGGTGCGCGTAGAGCACCGATAACGGCGTACCGGGACTCGTGTAGGTGGTGAGGATTTCCTTCAACGCGCCCTGGTTGATCAGATCGGAGACCATGAAGCGCGAGGGCTGGATGATGCCGTGGCCGAGCACGGCCGCGCCGATATACACGGAGCCGTCGTTCACCGCGAGCACGCTCTTCAACGTGACCTTGGCGATTTCGCCGTCCACTTCGTATTCGAACGGGAACGTCTTGCCCGTGCGGGCGGACACGTAATTGACCGCGCGGTGCTCGCTCAACGCTTCGAGCGTGGTCGGCTCGCCGTATTTCTCCAGATACGCCGGCGACGCGCACGTGACGATGCGCGCCTGGCCGATCCGACGTGCGACGAGACTCGACTCTTCCGGCGTGCCCATGCGGATCACGCAGTCCACGCCATCCTGAATCAGATCGATGTTGCGATCGGCGAGGCCGAGCCGCACATCGATCTCGGGGTATTGCCGGTAGAAATCATCGAGCGCGGGCAGCAGCAGCGCGCGGGCCAGCGTGCCGGACGTATCCACACGGATCGTGCCGGCCGGATTTTCGCGTTTGTTCGACAGCGACGATTCGGCGTCGACGACTTCGGCGAGAATGCGCACGCAGCGCTCGTAGAACAGCGCGCCGTCTTCGGTGACGCTGACCTGGCGCGTCGAACGGTTCAGCAGACGCACGCCGACATGTTCCTCCAGCGCCTGGATGGTGCGGCTGACTTTGGCGCGTGGCAGGTCGAGCGACTCGGATACTTTGGTGAAGCTGTTCGCCTCCACCACACGCGTAAATATCTCCATCGCTTCGAAACGGTCCATGTTTTGCCTTATGAGTGATTGCCGGAAGTAGGTTTCGAAGTGAAGTGTATAGGTTGGAAAAATTGTTGTCGCATAGGCTGAGAGTCGGCCGCCCGCACAGCGCCTCTGCCGGGCCGTCGTGCTCAATCCCGATCCGGCGCGCCGAGCGGGAAAAACGCGCGATAGGGGCGCGCTTCATCCACCGCGCGCGCGAACGACGGCCGCGCCAGCAGCCGCTTGCGGTAAGCGAGCACGTGCGCAAACGCCGGGCCGATGGCGTGCGTCCAGTCGGCATAGAAGAGGAATGGCGCGGCGCCGCAATCGGCGAGGCTGAAAGTGTCGCCGGCGGCCCATTCGCGCTCCGCCATCACTTTGTCCAGCCAGCCGTACGCGGTGTCGAGCATGGCGCGCGCCTCGGCTACGGCGCGCGGGTCGCGCTCCGGCTCCGGGCGCATGCTGTCGTAGACGATCTTCTGCTGCGGCGTCGAAATGTAGTTGTCGAAGAAGCGGTCCATGCCGCGCACTTCCAGCGCCGCGCGGGCGTCGGCCGGCACGAGCGGCACGGGTCCGGGATGATAAAGGCCCAGGTATTCGATGATGATGCTCGCCTCCATCACGGTCCGGCCGCCGTCCACCAGCAGCGGAAACCGTTTGATCGGCCAAAGCGCGGCGAATTCGGCCATGACTTGCGGGTCGTCGTGCGCGAGCAGGCGTAATTCGAATGGCATGCCGTTCTCGTAGAGCGCGGTCAGGACCTTCTGGCAGTACGAGGAGAACGGATGGGCGTAGAGCTTCAGGGGCATCGTGTCACCTTGAGCGGTTGATATTGCTGGGCGCGCTGCGCGCGGTGACGGCCTGATCGACCGTTTACTTCACGACGAACGGCGGCGCCGCAAATCGACAGCCAAGAGGATCTATCAGCCGGCATTCGCTACGACAAACCGTCACAAAACTATGAAGAAAGATGGTGTAACATTTGAAAACTTTGTAAGAGACGCCGACGTGACCGGATAAATGGTGCGACAGAAGCAAGCTCGGGGCGTCACTCAAATCAACAACGAATAATTCGACGCACGGGGGCTTCAGATGTCTACGATCACGTCTTCGGTCAATAGCGCGACCTCGAACGCGCAGAGCCAGGTTCAGCAAGCGGCGCAATCCATTATCAGCGGTTCGACCGGCAACTCGTCGATGGACGTGGCGTCGCTGGTCTCGGTGCTCGTGAACGCCAAAACGGCGGGCCAGGCGGCGGCGCTGCAAGCAAGGCAAACCAGCGACAACACCACCTTATCCGCCTACGGCGCGCTGACTTCGGCGTTGTCCGCGTTGCAGGCGGCGCTCAAGAATCTGTCTGACGGAACGACGTTGTCCACCTTCGCGGCTACCGCGAGCGCCAAGGGCCTCGACCCGAAAGCAGGCCCGGGCGCCGTGGCCGGCAGCTATACGATCGATGTCACGCAGATCGCTTCGTCGCAAAGCCTGTCTTCGGCGGCGTTCGGTGCGGCCACGCAGCTCGGCACCGGCACGCTCACCATCTCGGTCGGCGGCAAGTCGATGGATGTCGTGATCGACAGCACCAACAACACCTTGAGCGGGATTGCCGGCGCGATCAATAAAGCGGGCAAGAATCCCGGCGTCACGGCAACGATCGTGACCGGTACCGGCGGCGCGCACCTCGTGTTGCGCTCGGCTAACACCGGCTCGGCCAACACGATCAACGTGGCCACCAACAACGTGCAGAACGATGCGGGCCTGTCGAGCCTCGGCGTGACCTCGACGCCCGGGGCGAACGGCGCGCCGTCCACGATCGTATCGTCGGATGCCGGCCGAGCCTGGCGGCAGAGTGAAGCCGCGCAAGACGCGTTGGTCACCATCGGCGGGATCGCGGCGCGCAGCGCCAACAACGCCGTCACCGATGCGATTTCCGGCGTCACGCTGAATCTGTCGAGCGCGTCGGTCAACAACCCGCAGACGCTGACCATCGCGCCGGACACCACCGCGCAGAACACGGCCATCACGAATTTCGTCAATCTGTACAACACCGTTGTCACCACGATCGGCAAGCTGTCCTCGTACGACAAATCGTCGAAGACGGGCGGCGCGCTGCTGGGCGACTCGACGTTGTTGACGGTGAAGAACGCGCTGGCTTCGATCGTCAGCGGCGGGGTTGGCCAGGGCAGTTCGGTGGTGACTCTCGGCCATATCGGCATCGCCCTCAAAGGCGATCCGGCGGACGGTACGCTAGTCGTGGACAATGCGAAACTGACTACCGCGCTCAACACAAGCTCTGCGCAGGTTGCCGCGTTGTTCAATTCGACCAATGGTATTGGCGCCAAATTGAACAAGAGCATTACCGAGTTCACGCGCACGGGCGGCATTATCGACACGCGCAACTCTGCGCTGAATGCCGACCTGAAGAGCGTCACCGCGCAGCAAAGCAAGTTGAGCGACTACGCCACGCAATTGACGAAGCAGTATCAAAGCCAGTTCACTGCACTGAATACGTTGATGGCGACCATGAACAACAACTCGGCGTATCTGACGGCGTTGTTCGGCGGCTCGAAGAGCGCGGGCGCGCTGGCGACCAACAAGTAGGTTTGAAGGGCGGGGCGGCGGCCGTTCGCGGGCGGTACGCCGCGGGTCGAGGCGGGCCGTGCCGCCCGCTGGCTCGTGCGGCAGATCGTGCGGCAGCTAGTGCGGCAACCGCACATCAAGCCTGAACGTCACCAGCCTCGCAAGAAGGATAAAGGCGGTGGCGATCAGCACGCTATACACCGTGTCGAAGTCGAAGTAATCCATCAGCACATACAGCCAGCAGCCGACGAACGCGCAGGTCGCATACGGCCGCGAGTCACGCAGAATCAGCGGCACCTCGTTGCACAGCACGTCACGAATCACGCCGCCGAAAACCCCCGTCAGCACGCCCATCAGCACCGAGGTGAACCACGGCATTTGCGCGTCGTGCGCGATCGATGTGCCGGCGATGCTGAAGAGCCCAAGGCCGATCGCATCCGCGACCAGCAGAACCCGTTCGGAAAGCAGACGCGAGGTCATTTTCAACAGCATCGGCGCGAACAGCGACATCACGAAGATCGCGATCAGATAGCCCTGATGCTCGACCCAGTAAAACGGCCGCCGCTCCAGCAGCACGTCGCGCAACGTGCCGCCGCCGAAGGCCGTGGCGATCGCCACGAGAAACGTGCCCACGGTATCGAGCCGGCGGGTTCTGGCTTCGATGAAACCGGAAATGGCGTATGCAAAAATCGCCAGCGCCTCCATGAGGGTCAGCGCGAGGGTCAGCCTCGGATGGATCACCGCGGCTCCGTCAGGGTCTGGTATGAGCCGGCAACGCGCCCGGCTGCAGCAGCACGACCACCGCGCCGGCGCCGCCGTCATGCGGGCGCGCCTGGCAGAACGCGATGACCTCGGACTTCTGCACGAGCCACGCGCGTACTTTGCCTTTCAACACCGGCTCCTTGCCGATGGATCCCAGACCTTTGCCGTGGATCACGCGCAAACACCGCAAGCCGCGCTTCACCGATTCGCGGATGAACTCCGCCAGCGCCTCGCGCGCTTCCTCGCGCCGCATGCCGTGCAGGTCGATTTGCGCCTGCACGATCCAGTCGCCGCGGCGCAGTTTGCGCACGACTTCCTGGCTCACGCCGGGGCGGCAGTAGGACAGCGTCTCGTCGGTGTCGAGCAGAACTTCGGGATCGTACTCGTCCGAGATCGCTTCGTGCAGCACGGCTTCTTCGTCGAGTCTGGTTTGCACCGGCAGCGGTGGCGGCGGATTGCGCGGCAGCGTGGCGCGCGGCGGCACGGCTAGCGGCGCGACCGCTCCAATCTCGCGGCGAAACAGATCGGCGTCCGCCGATGCTTCGCGCTGCGCGGCCGCGGCGGCCGCCTTTTCGCGCTCGCGCCGTTGCGTGTCGACTTTTAGCGCGTCGCGCAATGCGCCGAGGCCGGCGAGACCGGCGGCCGGGTCCACCTTCGGCTTGACGGCGGGCGCAGCCGGTTCGGGCGCGGGCCGCGCGGCGGCTCGCGCGCGCTTCGGTTCGCTCGGATGGGGCTGATTCTTCGGCATAGGGGTAAGACACGCAGAAAAGTGGATCGGTCGCGCGACGCTTGCTTGCGACCGGAATGCAAAAAGGCCGCCGGCTTGTCAGCCGCGGCCTTTCTTCTGACAGGCGGCCGGGCTAAACCCGACCGCTATTTTACCGTTGCGCCAATCTTTCTGACCGGCTCGCTGGCCGGCGCGGCTGATTAACGCTCGGCTTCCTGGCTCATGGCGTGTTCGCCGACCATCTCGTCGATGGTTTCCAGATACCGTTGCGCGTCGAGCGCGGCCATACAGCCCGTGCCCGCGCTGGTGATCGCCTGACGGTACACGTGATCCTGCACGTCGCCCGCGGCGAACACGCCCGGCACGCTGGTGGCGGTCGCAAAACCATTCAGGCCGCCCTTGGTGATGATGTAGCCGTTCTTCATCTCCAACTGGCCCGCGAAAATATCCGTGTTCGGCTTGTGGCCGATCGCGACGAACAGGCCCTGCAGCGCGATGTCTTCGGTGGCGCCCGTTTTCGTGTTCTTGATGCGCAGACCGGTCACGCCGGACTGGTCGCCGGTCACTTCTTCGAGCGTGCTGTCCCACTTGATCTCGACCAGGCCTTCCTTTTCCTTCGCCAGCAGACGGTCGATCAGGATCGGCTCGGCGCGGAACTTGTCGCGGCGATGGATCACCGTCACCTTCTTCGCGATACCCGACAGGTAGAGGGCTTCCTCGACCGCGGTATTGCCGCCGCCGATCACGGCCACATGTTGTTGCTTGTAGAAGAAACCGTCGCAGGTGGCGCAGGCCGACACGCCCTTGCCCATGAACGCTTCTTCCGACGGCAGGCCGAGGTACTGCGCCGAGGCGCCGGTCGAGATGATCAGCGAGTCGCAGGTGTATTCGCCCGAATCGCCGATCAGGCGGATCGGTTTCTCATCCAGCTTGGCCGTATGGATGTGGTCGAAAATGATTTCGGTGTTGAAGCGCTCGGCGTGCTCCAGGAAGCGCGCCATCAGTTCCGGGCCTTGCACGCCGTTGGCGTCGGCAGGCCAGTTTTCGACGTCGGTCGTGGTCATGAGCTGGCCGCCTTGAGCGAGGCCCGTGACGAGCACCGGCGCGAGGTTCGCGCGCGCCGCGTAGACCGCAGCCGTATAGCCGGCGGGACCGGAACCGAGAATCAGAACCTTGGCGTGTTTCGTGGAAGTTGCGGGCATGATCGAATCCTTTTACGGCGCCCGGCTCGCCCATGCGAGGCCGCGCGACTTGAGCTGAAACTATAGTTGGGTATCAGTCCGGCATTATAAAGGGCGAGGCGCCGGCCCGCTCCATGAAGCTTTCCGATCGCACCGATAGCGTCGCCTCGCACCCCGCAGCGCCTTTCTGTGGCCAAACGGCCAAGTTACCGTCATTTACAGCCTCGCGCGGGACACTGCGTTTACAATAGGCCGGATCGAAGTTCCCGGAAGCCGGGATCGGGCCCGAAGCCCCGCCGGTCGAGGTTCGGCCACGGTTCAGGCAACTACCCGGACCGGGAATCGGGCACACACGCAACAGGATCAATGGCAAAAGCTCCCTATTCCGCGAGCGCGCAGGCATTGCCGCACCGCATGTCGCGCCTTTTCACCGAAATCCGCTGGATCCTGCAGGTGGCGCTCGGCGTCTTCCTGCTCATGGCGCTCGTCAGCTATAGCCGGCGCGATCCGAGCTGGACCCATGCCGCGCAGGTCGACCATATTGCCAACTGGGCGGGCCGCGTCGGCGCGTGGACGTCGGACATCCTGCTGCTGCTGTTCGGCCTGTCTGCCTACTGGTGGATCGTGCTGCTCGGCCGCCATATCTCCGCGAACTACAAGCGCATCACCCGTCACGAGGAAGAGCAGGAAGACGTGCCGCGCGAGAGCTGGCTTGCCGACGCGTTCGCTTTCATGCTCGTGCTGCTGGCGTGCGACGGCATCGAGGCGTTGCGCATGTGGTCGCTCAAAGTGCAGTTGCCGCGCGCGCCGGGTGGCGTGATCGGCGAGGCCGTTGCGCGCGGCGTGTCGCATGCACTGGGTTTCACGGGCGGGACGCTGGCGCTCTTGATCGTGCTCGGCATCGGCCTGTCGCTGTATTTCCGTTTTTCGTGGCTGTCGGTGTCGGAGAAGGTCGGCGAATCGATCATTTCCGCGGTGACCTTCGCCAAGCTGCGCCGTGAGGCCGGCCGTGACCGTAAGTTGGGCGAAGCGGCCGCCGTCAAGCGCGAAGGCAAGGTCGAGAAGGGCCGCGTGCGGATCGAGGAACACGAGCCGGTCATGATCGTGCCGCCGGTCGTCACGCCGGCCAAGTCGGAGCGCGTCGAGAAGGAGCGGCAAGTGCCGCTCTTCACGGACCTGCCGGGCGATTCCACCTTGCCGCCCATTTCGCTGCTCGATGCCGCGCCCGCCGCTCAGGAAACCATTTCCGCGGATACGCTGGAATTCACGTCCCGTCTGATTGAGAAGAAGCTCAAGGACTTCGGCGTCGAAGTGAGCGTGGTCGCGGCGTATCCGGGCCCGGTGGTCACGCGCTATGAGATCGAGCCGGCCACGGGCGTGAAGGGCAGCCAGATCGTCGGTCTCGCCAAAGACCTCGCGCGTTCGCTGTCGCTCGTGTCGATCCGTGTGGTCGAAACGATTCCGGGCAAGAATTTCATGGCGCTGGAGTTGCCGAACCAGCGTCGGCAGACCGTGAGTCTCTCGGAGATTCTCGGCTCGGCGGTGTATGCGGATGCCGCGTCGCCGCTGACCATGGGCCTGGGTAAAGACATCGGCGGCAAACCGGTGTGCGCCGACCTCGCGAAGATGCCGCACTTGCTGGTGGCCGGTACCACGGGCTCGGGCAAATCGGTGGGCATCAACGCGATGATCCTGTCGCTGCTCTACAAGGCGAGCGCCGATCAGGTCCGCATGATCCTGATCGATCCGAAGATGCTGGAAATGAGCGTCTATGAAGGCATTCCGCATCTGCTGTGTCCGGTGGTGACGGATATGCGCCAGGCCGGTCACGCGCTGAACTGGGCGGTCGCCGAAATGGAGCGCCGCTACAAGCTCATGAGCAAGCTCGGCGTGCGTAACCTCGCCGGCTACAACAACAAAATCGACGAAGCCGCCAAGCGCGAAGAAAAGCTGCCGAATCCGTTCAGCCTCACGCCGGACGATCCGGAACCGCTCACGCGCCTGCCGAACATCGTCGTGGTGATCGACGAACTGGCCGACCTGATGATGGTGGTCGGCAAGAAGGTCGAAGAGCTGATCGCGCGCATCGCGCAGAAGGCGCGCGCGGCCGGCATTCACCTGATTCTGGCGACGCAGCGTCCGTCGGTGGATGTGATCACCGGTCTCATCAAGGCCAACGTGCCGACGCGGATGGCCTTCCAGGTGTCCTCGAAGATCGACTCGCGCACGATTCTCGACCAGCAGGGCGCGGAATCGCTGCTCGGCATGGGCGACATGCTGTATCTGCCGCCGGGCAGCGGTTTGCCGGTACGCGTGCACGGCGCGTTCGTGTCGGATGAGGAAGTGCATCGCGTCGTCGACAAACTCAAGGAGCAGGGCGAGCCGAACTATATCGAAGGCATTCTCGAAGGCGGCGTGACGGGCGAGGGCGACGAAGGCTCGGCGGGCGCCGGGGGAACCGGATCGGGCGACGGCGAGTCGGACCCGTTATACGACCAGGCAGTCGACGTCGTGCTGAAGAACCGCCGCGCGTCGATCTCGCTGGTGCAGCGGCATTTGCGCATCGGCTATAACCGCGCGGCGCGCCTGCTCGAGCAGATGGAGAATTCGGGCGTGGTCTCGGCCATGTCATCGAACGGCAATCGCGAGATTCTGGCGCCGGCGCGGGAAGCGGAATAAGCCGACGGGCAGCGAGATCGCAGCGAGGCGGCGAATATTCTCGCCCCGGCGCGGCAGCGCGGATTGACCGACGGCAGCGAGTTCGCAACGAAGTGGCGAATGCACTGTCGGCGGCGAGACGCGGACGCCTCGTTAGCGTCGCCACAAGGAAAGCAAGCCACGCGTCGCGGCGTTGAGGCGTCGCTACCACTGCGAAGGCTCGTTTGGCGAGCCATGCTTTGCGTCTGTGAAGGGCCGGTCGCTACCCTAAGGCTCGTTTAAGGCGAGGTGGCTAAGCTGCCCCTACACGCTTGGGTACGGCGAATGGGACGCAGGCTCGCTGGCATCGCGGCAGCCCCTCGCCAATGGTCGCGCAGGCATCGCCCAATGCGCAAGCAAGCGGTCACGACCGCTCAACGAATTCAATCAAGGGAGAAAACTATATGCAGCTATTCGCGCAGCAGCACGCTCGAGAGAAGGCTCAATCCGGCCGTTTCGGCCAACTCGCGCGGACCCTCGCGCGTGGCGTGGGCAGTGTGGCGATCGGCGCATCGGTGCTGTTCGCATCGCAGGCATTCGCGAGCGGCACCGAGCAGCTGAAAGCGTTCGTCGCGCAAGTGCATTCGGCGCGCGGCACCTTCGTGCAGCAGGAAGTGCGGGCGCCAAGCAAGGCGCAGCAGGGCGCGAGCGGCACGCTGTCCACCACGGGCACCGGCAAGACCGGCACGTCGAGCGGCACCTTCACCTTCGCGCGCCCCGGCAAGTTCATCTGGCAATACGAGAAGCCCTATGCCCAACTGCTGCAAGCGGACGGCGACAAGCTCTACGTGTACGACAAGGATCTGAATCAGGTGACAGTGCGTAGTCTCGGTGGCGCGCTCGGCGCGAGCCCGGCGGCGATCCTGTTCGGCAGCAACGATCTCGACAAGAACTTCACGCTGCGTGACGCGGGTGTGAAGGCCGGCATCGACTGGCTCGAACTGACGCCGAAGGCGAAAGACACGCAGTTTCAGCGCGTGGGCATCGGCTTCAAGGACGGCAATCTCGAAGCGATGGAATTGCACGACGTGTTCGGCAACGTCACGCTGCTGACCTTCTCGAACATTCAGAAGAACCCGCCGCTGCCGGCCGACGCGTTCAAGTTCACGGTGCCCAAGGGCGCGGACGTGATCAACGGCTAAACCGCCTGCGGGTGGCATATGACAGGCAGAAAGCCGCGCTCCGTGCGCGGCTTTTTTCATGGCGGGCCGCTAGCGTTGCCGCTACTCATCCACCTGCAAAACCTGCACGGGATGCGCGGCCTTCATATCGTCGATAAACGCTTCGACAATATCCGTGCGATGCTGCCGCGCGCGCGTGACCATATGAAACGCCACGCGGTAGCGCATCTGCGCGGGATTCAGCGCCGCGAGCAACCCTTGCTTGACGAACGGCGCCGCGAAATGCCCCGGCAGATAGCCGAGGTGATGCCCGGAGAGCACCAGCATCGCGACCGCTTCCATGTTGTCGGCGACGGCGGTGACATTCTGCGGCGTGGTCGAGCTTTCGGCTTCGGGCAGCGGATAACTGCGCCACGCCCACTCGTGCTGTGCAGCCTCGGCTGGCGGCACCTCGCCCGCTTGCGCGAACAGCGGATGCCCTTTCGCGCAATAAGCGAACTGATCTTCCGCGAACACCTCGGTATATTCGAGTGATGGCACGCGGTGCCAGAAATAGCCGATGCCAATCTGTATCCGCCCATTGAGCAGCAGTTCTTCTAGTTCACCCGGCGAGCGCACCAGAATCGAAAACCGCACCGATTGATCGCGTGCCCGGAACCGTCCGATCGCATCGCTGATGCGCGCGCTCGCCGACACCGGCGTGTGGCCGATCATGCCGATGTCGAGCGTGCCGACCAGCTTGCGGCCCACGTTGCGCGCCTGCATGCCGAAGTTGTCCACGGCCGACAGCAGCGCGCGGGCGGCGTCGATGAACTGCTCGCCGCGCGCGGTCAGGCTGAAGCCGCCGCGGCCGCGCTCGCACAACCGGTAGCCGAGGCGCGTTTCAAGTGTGGCAAGCTGCGTGCTGATGGTCGACTGGCCGACGTTGAGGGTCGCCTGGGCCGGCGACACGCCGCCCGCGTCGACAATGGCAAGAAATACGCGTATCAGCCGCAGGTCGAGATCGGTGAGTTGGGAGAACATGGGACGTCAGGATACATCGCCGGGAATCAATGTGAAGTTTATTCTGTTGCTATTTTAACTTCTGGGAAACTGCTCAAGAATCGAGATTCGCCCGGCAAGGTGCGGTTCAGATGCTTCTTCTCGGCCGGTCTGCAAGATTTTGCTTGCTGCCCTTTTTCATTGCCGAGACACGATGAATACCTCTTCCTTCATTAATCCCGAAGCCGGTGAACGGCCGCAGCCGCTGTCCGGCAACGCGATGCCCCGCTGCGGCGGCATTGCGACGATGATGCGGCTGCCGAACGTCGGCTCGGCCGAAGGGTTCGACGCCTGCTTCGTCGGCGTGCCGTTCGATCTCGGCACCTCGAACCGCACCGGCGCGCGCTTCGGGCCGCGCCAGATTCGCAGCGAGTCCGTGCTGCTGCGCCCCTACAACATGGCGACGCGCGCCGCGCCGTTCGATTCGCTGCGCGTGGCAGATCTCGGCGACGTCGCGATCAATCCGTACAACCTGCACGATTCGATCGCGCGCATCGAAACCGCGTACGACGAAATTCTTCAGCACGATTGCAAGCCGATCACGCTGGGCGGCGATCACACCATCGCGCTGCCGATCCTGCGCGCGATTCATCGCAAGCACGGCAAGGTCGGCCTGATTCACGTGGATGCGCACGCCGACGTCAACGACACCATGATGGGCGAGAAGATCGCGCACGGCACGCCGTTCCGCCGCGCGGTGGAAGAGGGCTTGCTCGATTGCGATCGGGTCGTGCAGATCGGTTTGCGCGGCACAGGATACGCGGCGGAAGACTTCGACTGGTGCCGCGATCAGGGCTTCGAAGTCGTGCAGGCCGAAGCCTGCTGGAACCAGTCGCTCGTGCCGCTGATGGCGCGTGTGCGCGAGCGCATGGGCGACGGCCCGGTATACATCACGTTCGACATCGACGGGATCGATCCGGCTTTTGCGCCTGGCACGGGCACGCCGGAAATCGCCGGTCTGACGGTGCCGCAGGCGCTTGAAATCATTCGCGGCTCGCGTGGGCTGAATATCGTCGGCTGCGATCTGGTCGAGGTCGCGCCGCCGTACGATCCATTCGGCACGACCGCGCTGCTCGGCGCGAATCTCGCGTTCGAATTGCTGTGCGTGTTGCCGGGCGTCGAGTATCGGGCTTCCACGCGTTGAAGTGAGCTCGCTACGTCTGGCAATGAAAAAAGGCCTGCATTTGCAGGCCTTTTTGCGTTTTTGAGAGTTTGCCGCGACTACCGTGCCTCAAGACTCACGCATACGCCGTCTTGCGCGCTGACACGAACGCCAGATAGCACACCGCGCCGATCACCAGCGCCGGCAAGGTCGCGCCGAGATTCGGCAGCCACTGGTTGATCGCCTGATACGCGGCGATGCCGATGGCCCACGCGAGAAACGCGCTCAGATGCCAACCGCCCGAGAAGCCGTAACGGCCACGCACGTCGGCGAGCGCGGTCACTTCGATGCGGCGCTTGCGCAAGATGAAGTGATCCACCAGCACCACGCCGAACAGCGGCGCGAACACCGAGCCGATCAGCAGCAGGAAGTTCTGATACTTCGCCATCGGCACGGCCAGGGCGATCAGCGTGCACAGCGCGCCGAACGCCGCCGACAGAATGGGCACGCTGCCGCGCGTCCAGAACGTGCCTGTCGACACCGCGGCGGAGTGAATGTCGGCGAACGCGTTGTCGACTTCGTCGATCAGGATCAGCAGCAGCGCGAGACCGCCGCCGGCTTGCGCCAGGGCGCCCGTCAGCAATGCATCGCCGCCGCCCGCCGCTAGGCCGTAGATCGCGCCGAGCGCGTAAAACCAGATGTTGGCGATGCCGTAGCCGAGCAGCGTGCCACGGAACGTTTCACCGGGACGACGGCCGAAGCGCGTGTAGTCGGCGATCAGCGGCAGCCACGACAGCGGCATGGCCACCACCAGATCGATGGCGCCGCCGAACGACATCTCGCCCGTGCCGGGGCGGCGCATCAGCGCGGCCAGATCGTGTGTGGCGAGCAGATTCCACGTGAGCCACGCCGCGCCCGCGAGCAGCAGCCAGATGCCCCACGTGCGCAGAAAGCGCCGCACGAACGAGAGCGGGCCGCTGATCGCCAGCAGCGTCGCGAGCAAGCCGAAGATCACGGTCCAGATGAGCGGCATGGAGAGGCCGAAGGCCTGCTTGGCGAGGGCGTCGGCGGAATCGCGCATGACGATCACTTCGAACGAGCCCCAGCCGACCAGTTGCACCGCGTTCAGCACGGCGGGCACCGACGCGCCGCGCACGCCGAGCGTCGGGCGCAGCGACGACATCGCCGCGAGCCCCGTATCCGTGCCGATCACGCCGGCCAGCGCCAGTAGCACCACGCCGATCACGCTGCCGATCACGATCGCCAGCAACGCGTGCGGCAACGACAGCCCCGGCACCAGCAGCGCACCCGCTTGCGCGACCAGCAGGCCGATGCCGAGCGAAAACCAGAGCGCGAACGCGTCGCCGGTGCGGAACGCGCGGCGCGCATCGGGCACCGGCGTGAGCGGCGCGTAGGTGGAACCGGCGTCGCCGGCGATTGGATCTTGTGCCATCTGGTCTTGTCCCTGTTGGTGTTGCTTGCCGACTTGCCTGCGAAGTTGCGTCGGCGGTTGCGTTTGCTGTTATGTCCGCGGTGGGGCTTCGCTTGCGTGTCCGGTTGCGCTGTGCTGTTGCTCGGTCTGCTTGCGCCGTCCTCTTGTGTCGTCCGTCCGCGCTATCCATTTCCGGATTTTTGCACGGCCTGCGCCACCCGAGTCGTCCCCGCGCGTCGCGCGGCCTCTTCGTCCGGGCGCCGTCACTGTCATAATGCAGGACGTTGCCCGCACTTTCGCGTGCTGGCGTGGCTCACCGGCAGTACGCCGCCTTCACACGAACCGCGTCCGGAAAAGCCGAGATTATCCCCAAAACGTCATGTTTGAAGAAACCCGTGCCAATGTTCCGCTCGCCGAACGCCTGCGGCCCCGCAATATCGACGAAGTGATCGGCCAGAAGCACCTGCTCGGCCCGAACAAGCCGCTGCGCGTCGCATTCGAATCCGGCGAAGCCCATTCGATGATTCTCTGGGGCCCGCCCGGCGTCGGTAAAACCACACTCGCCCGGCTCATGGCCGATGCCTTTCACGCTGAGTTCATCGCGCTGTCCGCGGTGCTCTCGGGCGTGAAGGATATCCGCGAGGCGGTCGAGACCGCGCAGATTCATCGCGCGAACGGGCATCAGACGCTCGTGTTCGTCGACGAAGTGCATCGCTTCAACAAGAGCCAGCAAGACGCGTTCTTGCCGCACGTCGAATCGGGGCTGTTCGTGTTCGTCGGCGCGACGACCGAGAATCCGTCGTTCGAAGTGAATAGCGCATTGCTCTCGCGTGCTGCCGTTTACGTGTTGAAAAGCCTGACAGACGAAGAGCAGCGCGAATTGCTCGAGCGCGCGCAAAAGGAACTCGGCGGCCTCACCTTCACCGACGAAGCCCGCGACGCGCTGATCGGTTCTGCCGATGGCGATGGCCGCAAGCTGCTGAACAACCTCGAAATCGTCGCCCGGGCGGCTTCGCAGCAGAAAACCACCGAGATCGACGGCGCCTTGCTCGGCAGCGCGCTCGCCGAAAATCTGCGCCGCTTCGACAAAGGCGGCGACGCATTCTACGACCAGATCAGCGCGCTGCATAAATCCGTGCGCGGCAGCAGTCCGGACGGCGCGCTGTACTGGTTCTGCCGCATGCTCGACGGCGGCGCGGACCCGCGTTATCTGGCGCGCCGCATCGTGCGCATGGCGTGGGAGGATATCGGTCTCGCCGATCCGCGCGCCGCGCGCATCGCGCTCGACGCCGCCGAGACCTACGAACGCCTCGGCACGCCCGAAGGCGAACTGGCCCTGGCGCAGGCCATCATCTATCTGGCGGTCGCGCCGAAGTCGAATGCCGGGTACAACGCCTATAACGAGGCGCGCCGCTTCGTCGGCAAGGATCAGTCGCGCGGCGTGCCGGTGCATCTGCGCAACGCGCCGACCAAGCTGATGAAGGAACTCGGCTACGGTCACGAGTACCGCTACGCGCATGATGAACCCGATGCGTACGCGGCCGGCGAGACCTATCTGCCGGAGAACATGCGCGATCCGCATTGGTACGAGCCGACGCCGCGCGGTCTGGAGGGCAAGATCGGCGACAAGATGGCACGTCTGGCCGAACTCGACGCGCAGTGGCGCAGCGAAAACAAGCCGAAGAAAGGTTGAGGGTTGGCGGCGGCATTCACACGCTGACCATCTAACGCACCGGCCGCGCGCGCCGGTGCGCTAAAATCCCACCTTCATACAACGAACACCCGCCCCATCCCATGCTCGACATTCAGCTGCTGCGCAAAGACCTCGACGGCGTCGCCAAGCGCCTCGCCGACCGCGGCTATACCCTCGACGTGGCGGCCTTCACCGCGCTCGAAGCGGAACGCCGCGACACCCAAACCCGTACCGAAGAAATGCAGGCGCGCCGCAACAGCCTCTCCAAGCAGATCGGCGCGATGAAAGGCAAGGGCGAGGACACCTCGGCGCTGATGGCCGAAGTGGGCGGCATCGGCGACGAGATGAAGGCGTCGGCGGCCAGGCTCGACGATATCCAGAAGCGTCTGTCGGACCTGCTGCTCGGCGTGCCGAACCTGCCGCACGAAAGCGTGCCGATGGGCAAGGACGAAACCGAAAACGTCGAAGTGCGCCGCTGGGGCACGCCGCGCCAGTTCGAATTCGAGGTGAAGGATCACGTCGATGTCGGCACGCCGCTCGGGCTCGACTTCGAGACCGGCGCGAAGCTCTCGGGCGCGCGTTTCACCCTGCTGCGCGGCCAGATCGCGCGGCTGCACCGTGCGTTGGCGCAGTTCATGATCGACA
Organism: Burkholderia sp. WP9; assembly: GCF_900104795.1. Taxonomy (NCBI): domain Bacteria; kingdom Pseudomonadati; phylum Pseudomonadota; class Betaproteobacteria; order Burkholderiales; family Burkholderiaceae; genus Burkholderia; species Burkholderia sp. WP9. The sequence goes on along the minus strand of NZ_FNTG01000001.1, from coordinate 2,507,581 downwards.
CGCACACGCAGCACCACGGCTATACGGAGGTCTACACGCCGTATATCGTGAATCCGGAAATTCTGTACGGCACCGGCCAACTGCCCAAATTCGCCGACGATATGTTTCGCGTCGAGAAGGGCGGTGAGGAGAACACGGTCACGCAATATCTGATTTCCACATCGGAAATTTCGCTGACAAACACGGTGCGCGACAGCATTCTCGAAGCGGACGCGCTGCCGATCAAGCTGACCGCGCATTCACCGTGCTTCCGCTCGGAAGCGGGCTCGTACGGCCGCGACACGCGCGGTCTGATCCGCCAGCATCAGTTCGACAAGGTCGAGATGGTGCAGATCGTCGCGCCGGAAGCGTCGTACGACGCGCTGGAACAGATGGTCGGCCACGCCGAGACGATTTTGCAGAAGCTGGAACTGCCGTACCGCGTCATCACGTTGTGCACGGGCGACATGGGCTTTTCGGCCGCCAAGACATACGACCTGGAAGTGTGGGTGCCGGCGCAGAACACGTATCGCGAAATTTCGAGCTGCTCGAACACGGAGTCGTTCCAGGCTCGCCGCATGCAGGCGCGTTATCGCAATGCGCAGGGCAAGCCGGAACTGGTGCATACGCTGAACGGTTCGGGTCTGGCCGTGGGCCGTACGCTCGTGGCGGTGCTGGAAAACTTCCAGAACGCCGATGGTTCGGTCACCGTGCCGGCGGCATTGCGTCCGTATCTGGGTGGTCTGGAACGGCTGGAATTGCCGACTGCCTGATTCGAGCGCGGCTGGCCGCCAAGCCCCTTTGAAAAATTTTTGACGAGGGGCTTGGAAAAGCAATTCAGCTGTTCTATAATCTTTCTCTCCCAAGCAACGACCCGCTTGGATCTGACGAAGCAGCGACCTCGGCAACGTGGTTATTGCAAGTTGGAAGACCCGGAAAGGTGGCAGAGTGGTCGAATGCGCTGGACTCGAAATCCAGTGTACCTTTAGGGGTACCGTGAGTTCGAATCTCACCCTTTCCGCCAAATTTAAAAACCCCGCAGAATGAAAATTCTGCGGGGTTTTTGCTTTGCTGCTCACGAATCGACTATCAAAATAGTTTCGTGCATCTAGGGGGCGTTTGCTGCACGTTAACCGCTTCGTGCATGATTCCCGTTCCTGCGTGGGTCAAGCGTGACGCGATTGACCATCATTTTTCGGATGCTTATGAAATCCCTTTTTGCCGTTGCGCTTCTCGCTCTGCCTTTGGCCGTCCATGCGGAAGTGACGAGTGAAACGTTTTGCTTCAGTTCTGGCGGTGCCAAGTCAGTCAACTTCGAGATGCGCACGTATTACGATTCGTCCAGCAAATTCTCGGCCGGATTCGTCAGATACCAGAACGCGAAGCAGCCGATCCCGCTTGTGCTCGCCAATTCTGCAAGCGACACGCTCGAAAAGAATGCGTCAGATCAGGAAACCACGACGTGGATCGAGGTATTCAGCGGACAAGTGTCCGGCGAGTACGAAATGATCACTCAAGGAACGGACGTGTCCTCCATGGTCTACACCAGCAAGAAGAAAAATCAAAAGATTGGATTCCTGCTTAATACCGGTGCGATGGCGCCGGGTAGTTGCAAGTGGTAACTCGTCTAATGCGCAGACTAGGCATGAGTCATGGTTCCGACACGGTCCACAAGCCGGCGTAATCGTGCATAGCGACCCATGGTAGCCAGTATTGCACCGGCCTGCTTCAGGACACGTTGAAGACCTGCGGCATGCGTTCGTCGATGAGCCGACGTGGAAATAGTTGGGATAATCCGCCGACGGAAAGTCTATCGGTTTCGCTGAAGGTAGCACGCATGCACGGACGAAACTTCGCCACCCGGCGAGCAGCAATGGATGAGGTGATTGACTGGTTGGGCTTTTGCAATGCGCGCCGGTTACATTCAGCGCTTTTAAAAACTCATGGTCTGATCAGTGCCGTATCGTTTGGCGAGATCAAAACCCACGCGACGCCGCTCCTCAAGCCTGTTGCCAGCCCCTATCGCAAAGAGTGTTGGCAAATCTCCGATGAGCTCGCGGGAGCAATCGCACAAGTACAGCGCTCAGTGCAGGTCTCTCTCGCCAACATTCAATCGCGGCTTGACGTAAAAGGCGAAGATGGCGCTCCGACGGGGGAAAGGTTATTTCTCTATCAGCCTCGCTCGTTCCTAGTCATTGGTTCGCTTGCGGAATTTCGGACGCAGCACGGGATCAACGAAGAGAAGTATTCGTCATTTGAGCTTTTCCGCAGAAACGTGACTGCCCCCGAAATCATCACCTTTGACGAACTTTTCGAGCGGGCGCGATTTATAGTTGAGGCCGGGGAGCGCAAACGCCCCGCTGTGTGAGAGTCTGGCTAACGTGGGTCGTCATGATCAGCGCATGCTCGCTTTACTGTCGCGGTCCCGACGCCAAACTTTTCCGCAGTTTCGCGGATGCTTGCGCCCGTTTCGGCGCCGCCGCACTTATAGCGATATTTCCCGTTTATCGTCATCGGGTACCGCATTGTTGCTCGGGTCGGCAACCATCCGCCTGCTGACGTCGGCCGTAATGGGCAAAAAAGCCTGTTTTGCCATTGCTGAATTATCAAGGTTTCAAGGAAACGTGCAGATACGTTTTTGTGATTTTTCATCAAAAGGCAACCGGGTCATTTCGTCCTCATGGAGTCAACCGTGCTTTCCCATTTGACAAGGTTTAACCTCGCGCCAATATGGCGCGGGTTACCGGGTTTCGATAAAATCCGGCGTACGCCCAATGTGGCAATGTCACTGCCTGATTGTCACTTTATGCGGCATGGGTAATTGAATCTGAGAATATGCAAGTTCAGGATTCGCCTTTTCCTGCATGATTGGATTTAACGGACCTAATCCCCGAAGCTTTCGTCTTCGGGTGCCGTTATTTACGAAGTAAACAGGCTGGCCCGCGTTGAGTGGCGGCCGTATGCGTTTTCCATACACGGGGTTCGGCATGGCTTACGAAGTGCTGCAGGGTGCGCTGCGCGCTGGATATACGCAGGTGGGTCGGCTGAACAGGCTCGACACGCCGCTCGGCGAGGACTGGCTCGTACCGATGTACGTGAAAGGTTCGGCCCGCCTTGGGGGCAATTTCGAATTCACTGTCGATGCCGTGTCGGCGTATGGCGAAAAGATCAAGCTTGGCGCGCTCGTGCTGAAGGCGGTCACACTGTGGATTCAGCAGAACGACGGCAGCTATATGTCGATCCACGGTTACGTGCAGCATGCCCGTCGTCTGGGAAGCGATGGGCCAATGACGTATTACCAGATTCAGTTTTCATCATGGCTGAGCTTTCTCAAGCTCAGCAGTGACTGCCGCGACTGGCAGGAAGCTGACGGCAGGCAGATTCTCGCCGATGTGTTCGCCAAGACCCCGCAGGCGCAGGGCCAGTATCGCTTCGATCTGCGCTCGCCGATCCGCTCGTATTCGCAACGGGTCCAATGGGAAGACGACTGGAACTTTGTCTACCGTAGCATGGAAGAGGTCGGTATCTTTCCGCGCTTCGAATTCGCGAAGGATGGCAAATCGCACACCGTCGTCATCATGGACGATCTGTACTTTGTTCCGCCGTTGCCGGAACAGGTGGTGAAATTCAGCCGTTCGGGTACGAGCGAGGAATTCGATGGCCTGACACAGTGGAGTGAGCAGCAGGATACGCAAAGCGAAGCGATTACGACGAACACGTTCGACTACATGCGACCTGACCTGCCGAAGGAGGTTAGCTCCCCCGCGTTCAATCAGGACGAACTGCCCGCGCAGGGTGAGAAGTACATCTATACCGGCGGGTACTCGTGGTCGGACAGCGAGATGGGTGAGACGCAGGCACGCGTTCGCGCGGAGGAAATGGCAAGCCGCTCCAAACGGTACTTCGGCGTCGGCAGCCTGCGATGCGCGCTGCCCGGCTACTGGTACAGGCTCGATGGCCACCCCGTCCACGACAGCGAACCAGCAAACGAACGTGAAATGGCGATCATCGCCGTCGACTGGCTGATCCAGAACAACGTGCCAGATATCGAGGCCCTCGCGCGGTTCCCGCGGAGCCTGCGCGCCGAAATCGAGCAGGCGCGCGCAGCGGGCGCGGGATCGACCGTTCGCCACACGGACGGCAGTGCGGGATTCTTTCAGGTAGAGATCGAAGCACAGCGACGGCGCGTACCGTTCCGCAGCCCACTCACACATCAAAAGCCCGAGATGCATCTGCAGACGGGCATCGTCGGCACGCCGGACAACGAAGAAATTTTTATCGACTCACTGAACCGCTCGAAGGTCTGGTTCTCGTGGAGTCGCAAGGGTCGCAACGAACGTGCGTCGGCGTGGATACGCGCTGCGATGCCGGATGCGGGCCAGCAGCGCGGCGGCCATTTCGCCTTGAGGAAGGGAGACGAAGTGCTCGTCGGTTTCGTGAACGGCGACTGCGACAGGCCAGTGATTATCTCAAGGCTGCACGGGGGCGCGACGAAACCGGTCTTCCACTCGCACGGCCTGTTTTCCGGGCATCGCTCGAAAGAGTATGGCGGCGATGGTTTTAACGAAATCCTGATGGATGACGCCAGCGGGCAGAATCGGCTGAGTTTGTACTCAACGAGTTACAGCACTGGCCTTCACATGGGGTATCTGATCCAGCATACGGATAACACGCGCGGCCCGTTCATCGGGACCGGTTTCGATCTGAGGTCGGGAGCGTATGGCGCATTGCGCGCCGAGCAGGGCATGGTCATTTCGACGCAGCCTGTCGCAACGCAGCCGCTGAACGTGGCGGCGACCACCGGGCAACTGGCGGGCGCGGAGGCCGTCCTCGAAACCGTCTCCAAGTCCAGCGAAACGAACCGGGGCGAGAGCCTGCAGGACGGCCACGACGCACTCAAAACCTTCACCGACGCGACCCAGCACAGCGTGGCGGGCTCGGTAGGCAAGGGTGGCCGTACGGCGGGCGGCGGCACGGGCAACGCGAACGGCTTCTCGAAGCCTGTCATGGTGCTGTCCAGTCCTGAAGGCATTGCGGCGAGCACGCAGCAGTCGGTCCACCTGACGGCCGACGAGCATATCAACACCGTCGCGCGGAAGAACGTCATTCTAGCGGCGGGTAAATCTCTGCTTGCGAGTGTGATGGATGGAATCAGCCTCTTTGCGCAGAACCTTGGCATCAAGCTGATCGCGGCGAAAGGAAAGGTTGATATTCAGGCGCTCAGCGATGCGATGAATCTGCTCTCGCAACTTGATCTCAAGGTCGAGAGTGCGACGGGGCGGCTGGTTCTGACGGCCAAAACGGAAGTGTGGATTGGCGCGGGCGGTTCGTACATCAGCATCAAGGGTGCAGGAATCGAGAACGTCACGACCGGGCACATTCTGGAACGCTGCGCATCGTGGGACAAGCCGGGTGGTGCGAGTGCGACGAACCTCGACCCGTTGCAGGCGACCCCTGTTGCGACGAAGGGCGGCCGCGGCCTGAGATTTTCGGGTTGACCGAAAGCCGTTCAATGTACGTCACGCAGAAATAATAACGGGAACCGAGCCCCATGAGCAATTCGCATCACGGCGCGCATCATGCAGCGACCCCCCAGCAGGCCCCAGCTGCTCCGGCCGCGCCTGCCACACCTGCTGCACCGAACTACATTCCATTGAAATGGAGCTTTCCGTTCGCCCCCTCCAACAAGGATGACGGGGGCGATCCGATGACCTACATGAAGGCGCTCGGCAACGCACAGGGCGGTTTCTATCCGCTCGGCGCAAACGGTCTGTGGCATGGCGGGATTCACTTTGACGGACTAACGGCCAACGCACTGAAACAGGACGGCGGCATCCGTGCGATAGCGGACGGGGAAGTCGTCGCGTACCGGCTCAATTCGAAATATCCCGAACTCCAGTATCAGGACAAACGCACCTCGTTGTATTCGACGGGCTTCGTGCTGATTCGCCACAAGTTGCAACTTCCGCCGCCGCAGCCGAAACCGGATGCCGCTCAGTCGGGTGCGGCCAACGCGCAAGGAGGATCAGGTCCACAGGGGGCGTCGAGTACGCCCCCTGCTCCTGCTTCCCCCGGCACGGCAAGCGCCCCGGCAGCAGCGAGCACGCCGACAGCCCCTGCACCACCTAAGCCTCCTGCCGCAGACACGCTCGTGTTTTTCAGTCTGTACATGCACCTGATGGACCACGTCGCGTATCAACTGGCGATGGAAGTTGCGCAGGATTCAGGCTCAATGCCTGATGCAAACGCGCCGCACATTGAACCCATGCCTTACTGGGAGGGTGACCGGTACTACCGTGTAGGCGAGAAGGCGAAGGACAAGCAGGAAGTACCGAAGCCGAAGACGCCTACACCTGATGCGAATACCGACGAAATCGGGGCACTCATCAAGAACAATTTCCAGCTACCGGCGACGCAACCAGGTGACGCCGAGAGCACGCTACCTGTGGCGCCTGCTACCGGTATTCGCGTGCGCGATTCGGCAAACGGCAAGATTATCGGATTGCTGCCTGCGGGATCGGAGCTGACCGTCTCGGAGACCGAGAGATCCGACAAGCCAGGCTGGAAAAAAATTGCGACGATCAAAAGCGGTACCCCCGTCGGGCCAGTCGTCGGGCAGGACGCTTCGCCGCATGCACCGTACGGCTGGGTGTTCGTCAATGAACTTGATATTGTGATGGACCCCAAGCCGCTCGATCAGGTGGTGGTGCTCAAGACACCATTCCCCGTGAAGGCCGGTACGGTCGTCGGTCATGTCGGTCAGTATCAGGAATACACGGATTCGAGCGCCATGCCGCCGAAGCCCGCGCATCCGATGCTGCACCTCGAAACGTTCGCCGGGCCGGACTTGCAGGCTTTCATCGCAAGAAGCAAGGAGCGGGTCAAGCAGTTGCCGGAGATGAAGACATTTCTGGAAATCTCACCCGGTGCGATGCTGGTAACCGAGCTGCCAGAACGTGACCAGACGCTGCAACAAATCGGCCTGAAGCTGGTGCCGGTCGGCACCGCTCAGGGTTCATGCTGGGTGAAGGTCCAACCGAAGAGCGCCCCGCAAGCAACACCCGCTCAGGCGCATCCAGCCCATCCGGGCGGACCTCACCATCAGCAGGCGCAGTCGTTCGTAAATTTCGGGACGCCGTTATGGGTTGATGCGAGTGTGGCAGGCACGGTCACGACCGCTGTCGTGCAGGGCTGGAAAGACTTTCCGTTGAAGGTGGCGAATGCGAAGGGACCCGGTGCAGATTTCCGTGATGTATTCCGACGCATCGACCTCGACAAGCTTGGTGAGCAGAATGTCGCGAGGGACGATAAGGGTCAGCATTGGTGGAACATCACGATTGGCACGAAGGACGGTGCAACGCGTCAGGGATGGGTATGCGAGAAAGACCATCCACTTACGCGCATGTGCGGTCCGTGGGACTGGCCCGGCTTCGAACTCGTGGACAGCAGCAGCATCAAGCCGATCGACATGTTCAAGCGCTACCTGTACGTTACGCAGCAGTTGATCCAGGGAGAGGACGAATCGGAGTTCAAACCAAGCATGTCGCTGGTGAACGCTGGCGAACTCATCACGAAGCTGGAAAAGGCGATCGACACGAGTCGCGACGGCAAGATAACGGCGCAGGAATTGAAGGCCGCGCAGCAGGTGCCATGGCTCGCGGAGGCGCTTTCGCATCTGGTGGTACGTTGCGAAAGCGAATGGGGCGGAGGTCCAAGCAAGTGGGATGAACTGTCGCCGCTGATGAAGGAGCTATTGTGGCTCTGGAAAAGCGAGCTTGAGCGGATCGGCGAGCTGCAATGGTGGGAACAGGTGACGGGTGTCGAGGGGTTTCCGAAGGAGCCGACCCCGTGGCACTTTCATCCGATTGGGTTGATCGGGAATTTCATTAATTCGGTTGATAAAACAAGGCTTCTTGTATTATCCGAACAGGATGTGGATGATCTGATTAAAGTTACGGCAACCGAGGTTGCATTGAGCCTGGATGACGACAATTTGGGCAAGCAGGCCGGTGCAGTTGTCGACACTATTTTAAACCGCCGGATGTCTGGGCGCGAAAATTGGAGCACAATTAGAGGCGTAATTAACGAAAGGTGGCAATTTTCGGATATTAATGCTCCGAGACCAAGTGCTTATGGAAGCGTGCAGAATGTGCCTGACAGTCGGGTTTCTCCGAGAGTAAGGTCTCTGGTTGTCGCTCATTTACAAGATCGTGCTAACGGCGGTGTTTCCCTGGTTGGAAATAACCTGAGTTATGCAAATCCATATGCTTTAGACGAAGCCTCGGACGCAACAAGAGCATGGGTTGAAGATGTCATCCATCAAGCAAACATTAGTGGGTATAGGTATGGAGCGGGACATGCAGTTCATGTGCATGGGACAACGCAAGGACTGATGTCTTCTAGGCCAGAGCCTTATACGATAGAGCTTCCAGAGTCATACAATCGTTAGTCTGTTGAGGGTGTTATGAAAAAGATCATTTGCTTGATAATTTTGCTGTTGCCTTTGAGTTCATTTGCCAAGACGTGCGCCGACGGCGGGAATGTCTATGATGATTTAGCTTGCGCTGATCGCGCTCTGGATAGCTCAAAAAGAGATTTGAATGAGATTTATAAAAAAATATATGCATCTACGCAATACAAGGATGAGTTTGAGCAATCACAAAAGGCATGGCTTAATTACAGAGAGAAGCAGTGCAATGGTTATATTGCAGCCGAGGCCTCGCAATCTCAAGGTGCGGGTTCCGGCTTAATTACGAAAGACTGTCTTGTCGCGATCACTAAACAGCGGGTTGATTATTTGAAGACTCTTCTCGAGAAATAGCAGGTTGATATGATGAACCTTATCCGCGTCGACGATGACACCGACCACGGCGGCAAGGTGCTAACCGGCTCAACGACGATGCAGTACGAGGGCCGCTTCGTCGCGCGCAAAGGCGATCATGTGTCGTGTCCACGGCATCCCGATGTGTCGCCGAACGTAATCGAGGAAGGTGATACTTCGATGACCGACGGCGGCATCCCGATCGCGAGGGACGGCCATCGTGCCACATGTGGCTGCCACCTGATTTCGAGCTTGACATGACTGTGACTGTGACAGGATTAGTACCGTTCATTCGGTGATTTCGGGTTGATCGTACTAGTCGAGGCGTGCGTACTTACTCATAACGATATTGAACGCGAATATGTATATAAATATGTCGGTGACCTGCGACACGTGATGTCAAGATGAACATGCGGGTTGGAACGTCAAATCGCGATGTACAGCCCTTTCGCTTTTGCTGTGAGTCGTGTTGTTCTCCAATTGACTTCACGGTTGGCCTTCACGCCGGCCAGGGGAAAGACTTCACAGGGGCACGCCAAATTCGGGCTCATGGTCCCTTCGATGACAAGACGAATCTCGTGGACCTTCACCTCGATTTTCCAGTCAAGTTTGGCAAGTACATTATGGGCCATACCTCAGGCTCCTCCCCGGGCCAGTCACCACTCCACCTTCCCCAGCCGGTCAGCGGCAGTCACCATCGCGCGCGAACCACGATGCATGTCTCATGCGCATATCCACCACCCGTCGCACGCCGCGACATTCCAATATCTCCCTGGTTCATCCCGCAAACAAAGCGCCGTGCTCTCAATTTCTTACGCACTCGCCATGAGGCTTCTCCATGACCAATGTAAATATCCCGCTGCCGACCGTCACACACGACCCAACTGGAAATCGGAACGACTTCATACCGCAACCCCCTCCAGCAGTTCCCCCTGGCCGGTACTTGCACTTCGACGATCGAGGGAACTTGCGGAGCATGAGTAGCTTCGACGGCAACGGCCGGCATGCTCAGGAAACCATCGGTTCGGACGGGAGCAGGTACTTCGTCACCACCACCGATCACGACACGCAGTTCCATCTGATCAACCCCAGAGACCCGGCGACGGGAGACCGGCTCCACTACGACTTCACGATGGCCGGCGCCGACCCGCAAGGATCCGCAATTCCTCCCCCGAATCCGAAAGCCGGGTCACCGACCACCTTCACTCATTACGACAATGGCAAGGTGAAGGACATCTACGTACCGCAAGCGACTCCATCCGTTGCACCGGGCAAGTATGTGCAATTCGACAAGCAGGACGACCTGGCGGGCATGGATATATTTGATGGCAACGGCAGACACGTGTTTCAGGAAACCTTCGCCCCGGACGGGAGCACGTACGCCGTGATCAACGACGACAAGGGCTCGTGGATCCACCTGTTCTGGCCCAGGATTGATGCAAATGCGTCAGCCGCGAAAGGAGTCGAGGTGGACCTCAATTCGGGACGCGGTGTCATGGACTTCACGATACCCGGTCGGGACGCCGCCGAAAGCGGCACGCAGGCAGGCAACCGGCGTTGAACCAACGCGCCTGTTAGAGAATTGCCGTGGACCGCGATGGTCCGCTCAATCGGCGCCACGCGGTAGCGGTCGAAACGGAGGCACGCCGATGCGCACTCTGCCCGCATCGTCATCGAGAGAATTGCAGCTCAGCTCAACTCCGCTAAAGCATGGGCGGTTCTGACGCCCAGCCATCAAGTCACGCCGCCGAATAAAGCCGCTCGCATTCGCGCGTCACGACGCCGTAGCATTCGCAAACCTGCTGTTCCAGCGCGGCGCGGTCGATCACTTCAATGTGCCCGCGGTTATAGCGGATCGCGCCAGTCGCTTCCAACTGCTTCGCGATCTCGGTCACATTCCCTCGACGCACACCCAGCATGTTCGCGATCAATTCCTGCGTCATTTGCAATTCGCTGCTGTCGAGGCGGTCCAGACTCAGCAGGAGCCACCGGCAAAACTGCTGTGCAATCGAATGATGGCGATTGCAAACGGCAGTCTGAGCCATCTGCGTAATCAGCGCTTGCGCGTAACGCAGGAACAGTCGCCGGATATAGCCGCCGCGCGCGAACTCCTCTTTGGCGAACTGCGCGCTGAGACAGTACGCGTCCCCCGCGTTCTGGACGACCGCCCGATTCGAAACGGTGTCTGAACCCATGAAAACCGCCACGCCGAGCAGCCCGTCGTTGCCGACTACCGCAATTTCGGCCGACTCGCCGTTCTCCATGACGTGCAGCATGGAGATGATCGCCGTGGTGGGCAGATAGACCTGAGTCAGGCGCTCGCCAGGTTCATACACCACTTTTCCAAGCGGCAGGGAAACGGGAGTGAGGTGCTGCATGATTCGCTCCCGCTCCTCGTCGGGCAGGTGCGCGAGCAACTGGTTGGCCTCGCGTGGCGGCGGGACGTCGCTCGAAGGAGCGGCCGCGCGATCCCTTGCCTGCATGCCGCGCGACACACGCTCAGTCAGGACGAGATGCTGCTTCGCCAGTTCGTCGCGGTTCTGTTCGGGCAACAGGCTGAGCACCGCCGAGCGCAACTGGTCATGTCCTAGCGCATCGAGGATTTTGAGCTTCGTGAGCGTGCCCAGATCGCTCTTGCCCGTGCGCCATGCCGAAATCTGCGCGCGCGTCAGCCCGAGGCTTTCGGCCAGTTGAGCATCGCTGCCGAACTCGCCCAGCCGTTTCACGTCGTCGTACAGCGCGTGCCAATCGAATGTCATTGGATGCGGGCAGAAAGGATTGTCAAATACATTTGACGCAGGTAAGGTGGTATGAAATACTGCCTCACGATAGAAACGACTAAATAATCACGTAAAAGTGACAATAAGGGTTATAGCACAGGGTCACGCGCGCCATGTATGCAGCGTGTCGGCGGACCTGTCCAGCTTGCCTTCAGGGTTAACCGGAGCTTTCGCTTGAGCGAGTTCACATCGTATGTGCGGCTGCCGCATGCGCCGGCAGCCGACGTTTCCCTCACCATTGCCTCCGAAGCAATCGACAGCGCTCAGTTCGCCGCGCGTCAGGTCGAGTTCATACGCCACGTGTTCGGGTACATCGCTTATCTGCGCGAGCAGGCAAGAGAAACGCCGGTGTCCGACGCTTTCTTGCCGGCATTTGTCACGCTGCTCGAAGTGCTGCAGCTCAACGCGCCGGTCGAAGCAGATCAATGCGCGGCGCAGCTTATCCGGATCTTGAAGGTCACGTTTCCCGATCTCGATTTCGAAGCGGCACAGATTCTGGAACCGTCCATTGCGAACGGCAAACGGCCTGACGCATAACCCATCCTGGCGTTCGCGTTCCGTCATTCGGCCATAGCGGCGCGCGCATTAGCCAATCCCGTTTTCTCCCCTAACGGTGATGTGAGTCGCACATGGTCTCTCAAGATCAGGACGATAAACCTGGCGAAGTGAAAGCAGAGCGGCGCGGTACGCTTGCGTTTGCCAATACGACTTTCGACGATGTGCTGATCTGGGTAGGCACGGCCGCCGCGATCCTTCTCATGATGGCGTTCGTGGTTGGCGGTTGGTGTCTGGACAGAGCGATATGACGTGACGTCGCCAGGGCGTAAAGCATTTCTTGTCGAGTTCTAGATGCCGCATATTCCTTTATCAGACGAAGATTGGGCCAAGATCGAGCACCTGTTTCCCCATGTCGCGAAAACAGGTGTCGGGCGGCCACGGCGCGATCCGCGCGGAATTCTCAACGCGATATTCTGGATCACGCAGACAGGCGCCAAATGGCATCACCTGCCTGCGCACTATCCGCCTGCCCAGAGCTGTTACATCAAATGGCTCGAATGGAGACGAGCCGGCTTGATGTCGAAAGTCATGGAAACCTTGAACGAGACCGTCTCCTGACGCTGCAACAGGCGCCCACGGGCGCCGGCCGCGCCGATGCCCGGCAACTTCAGTAGAGGCCATGCCCGGCAACTTCGCTTGTCCGCAATTTGCCCCGCCTTTGCATCCAATTCCGCCCTCGCTGCGTAAATCCCCTCAAGGACGCGCAAGCCCCGCCACACTCCACTAACCGACCGCGCGCCCCCAACAGGAGACGCGCCCATGACCCATTCCGCACCGACCTCACCACTACCGCGCGGCTCGCGGGTCGCGGTCATCGGCGCCGGTATTTCGGGTTTGGCCAGCGCCTATCTTCTCGCGCGCAACCATCGTGTCTCGCTGTTCGAATCGGCCGGCTACCTGGGCGGCCACACCAACACAGTGGACGTCTCACTCGAAGGCCACACGCATCCCGTCGACACCGGCTTTCTGGTGTTCAACGACCGCACCTATCCGAACCTGATCGCGCTGTTCGATGAACTGGGTGTGCGCTCGCACCCGAGCGAGATGACCTTCTCCGTCTCGCTCGACGAAGGGCGCCTCGAATGGGCCGGCACCAGTTTGAACACGGTGTTCGCGCAGCGCCGCAACCTGTTTTCGCCGACCTTCATCGGCATGTTGCGCGACATCATGCGCTTTAACGGCAGCGCGCAACGCAACCTCGAACTGGCGACGCAAACGCGCGCGTCGATGGGCGAATTGCTGACGCAAGGCGGTTACGGCGGCGCGTTCCAGCGTCAATATCTGCTGCCGATGGCCGCCGCGATCTGGTCGAGCGCCACCGCCGATATCCTTGCGTTCCCGGCCACGACGTTCTTGCGCTTTTGTCTGAACCACGCGTTGCTGCAGGTGAACCGCCGGCCGCAGTGGAAGACCGTGGTCGGCGGCGGCCGGGAATATGTGCGGCGCATCGCCGGCACGCTCGACGATGTCCGTCTCGGCACGGCAGTGCGCGGCGTGCGGCGCGATGCCGACGGCGTGGACGTCTTCACCGACAGCGGCACCGAGCGCTTCGACGCACTGGTGCTCGCCACGCATGCGCCGACCACGCTGCGCCTGCTGGAAGACGCCGATCACGACGAGCGCGGCGTGCTCGGCGCCGTGCGCTATCAGCCGAACGTCGCGGTGCTGCACACGGACACGAATCTGCTGCCGCGTCGTGAGCGCGTGTGGTCGGCGTGGAATTACCTGGGCAGCCGCGGCGTCGACGGCACGCATCCGGTGTGCGTGAGCTATCTGGTCAATCAGTTACAGCCGCTGCCGTTCAGGACGCCGCTCGTCGTCACGCTCAACCCGGTGGCGCAGCCGGCGCCGGGCACCGAACTGCGCCGCTTCATCTACGATCATCCGCTGTTCGATCTGGCTGCCATCGACGCGCAGCACCGTCTGCCTTCACTGCAAGGCAAACGCCGCACCTGGTTCGCGGGCGCGTGGACGGGCTATGGTTTTCACGAGGACGGTCTGAAATCGGCGCTGCGCGTGGCCGCGGATTTCGATGCATCGCCGGCATGGGCCAAGCTATGAAACCGCCGAGCGATCACGACAGCGACGCCGCTCCAGCAGCCTGGCTTTTGACCGGCAAGGTGATGCACGAGCGTCTGCGGCCGAAGCATCATCGCTTCATCTACCCGGTGTTTTACGTGCGCTGCGATCTGGATCGGCTGAACTCGCTCGAGAGCGGCTGGTTCGGCATCGACCGTTGGCGGCCGCTCAGTCTCTATCAGCGTGATCACGGTCCGCGCGACGGCAGCGACCTCGCCACATGGATGCGCGCGCAACTATCGGCTGCCGGCATCGCGGAAGCGAACGGCCGGATCTGGCTGCAAGCTTTCCCGCGCGTGTTCGGCTATGCGTTCAATCCGGTCAGCTTCTGGTTTTGTCACGATCGCGACGGCCGGCTGCGCGCGCTGCTCGCCGAAGTGCGCAATACATTCGGCGAGCGCCACAGCTATCTGTTGAGCGCGGAAGGCAACGCGCCGATCACCGCCGACACGCGGCTCGTGTGCAGGAAAGTGCTGCACGTGTCGCCGTTTTGCCGCGTGGAAGGGGGCTACACCTTCCGCGTCAAGGAAGCACGCAACAGCGCGTCGGTCTCGATCGACTATCGCGACGCGGACGGTTTGCTGATCCGCACCGCACTGGGCGGCCGCCTGACGCCACTGACACGCGCGAGCGCGCTCGCCGCGCTGCTGCGCCAGCCACTGCTGACGGTTGGCGTGGTCGCGAAAATTCACTGGCAGGCCTTGCGCCTCGCACTCAAAAAAGCGCCGTTCTACGGCAAGCACCCCGCGCCGGGCCGTACCGCCGACGCGCCCACCGATCATGCCGCAGCCGGCCAACCCACCGCCGCTGCGCGCCCCGTTTCATCCGATTGAGGAGATTTCGTCATGGCGCTTTCAAGAACCCTGAGCGGGCACCAAACCGCCCCCGCGTCAGGCCGTCTGTTTCTCTCCTTGCTCGAAAGGATCCAGGTGGGGCATCTGGTCCTGATCACCCCCGACGGGCAACAACGAGTGTTCGGCGATCCGCATGCGGCGCCCGGCGCGCGCCTGGAGATGCATGACTGGCGCGCGTGCGGCGCGATTCTGCGCAAAGGCGATATCGGTTTCGCCGACGCATGGCGCGCTTTCTGGGTCGATACGCCCGACCTGGCCGCGCTGCTGCGCGTCGCGATCCGTAACGAGCGAGCGCTGCAACGCACGGTGTATGGCGGCTGGCTCGCGCAACTCTGGTACGGGTTGCGTCACAAGCTGAGGCCGAATACGCGCTCGGGCAGCCGGCGCAATATTCACGCGCACTACGATATCGGCAACGCGTTTTACGCGCAGTGGCTCGACCCGACCTTCACCTATTCGAGCGCGGTGTTCGACGACAATTTCCATCAATCGCTCGAAGACGCGCAGCATGCAAAATACCAGCGGATCATCGATACGCTCGGTTTGCGCGAAGGCATGCGCATTCTGGAAATCGGCTGCGGGTGGGGCGGTTTTGCGATGCACGCGGCACGCCTGGGCATTCATGTGCATGGCGTGACGATCTCGCCGGCGCAGCTCGAATTCGGCCAGAAGCGCGTGAGCGAAGCCGGCTTGAGCGAGCATGTGCAACTCGAACTGCGCGACTACCGCACCTTGACCGGGCAGTACGACGGCATCGTTTCGATCGAAATGTTCGAGGCGGTCGGCGAAAAATTCTGGCCGGCGTACTTCCGCATTCTGCGCGAACGTCTGCGGCCGGGTGCTCGCGCGCTGGTGCAAACCATCACGATCGATGACTCGCACTTTGCCGCTTATCGCGCGACGAGCGACTTCATCCGCGAGTTCATTTTCCCGGGCGGCATGCTGCCGAGTCCGCAGCGTTTTGCTCAGGCGGCGCGGCGTGGCAAGCTCGCCACTTCCACGTCGCTCGCATTCGGGCGCGATTACGCGGAAACGCTGCGCCGCTGGCGCGCCGCGTTCGAAGCGCAACTCGACACGATCCGCACGCAAGGTTTCGACGAGATTTTCGTGCGGACGTGGCGGCTGTATCTGGCGTATTGCGAAGCCGGTTTCGACGAGGGCCGCACGGACGTCATGCAGTTCGTCCTCTCGAAGGCGGACTGACGTGCGCTCGCTCGCGGCACTCGTGCTGGTGTTGTGGGCAAGCGCGGCCTGCGCCGACTGGCGCGCCGACGTAGAGACCGCGAAACTCGTCGGCGAGGGCGATTTCAGCGTGCTCGGCTTTCGGCTCTATCGCGCGCAAATGTGGAGCGAACGCGTGCCGGTCGATTACGATGAGCGCTTTGCGCTGCATATCGTCTACGCGCGCGGCATCACACGCGAGCGCCTCGCAGATACCGGGATCAGCGAGATCAAGCGCCTGGCGGGCGCACCGATTCCGGTCGATACGTTGGAGCGCTGGCGCGCGAACATGCTGCGGGCCTTCGTGGACGTCGGTCCCGGCGACCAGTTGAGCGCGGTGTTTCTGCCGGACAAGGGCGTGCGTTTTTATGCCGGCGAGCGCATGACCGACGAAGTCGACGATCTCGCGTTCGCGCGCGCTTTCTTCGGTATCTGGCTCGATCCGTCGACGCGTGCGCCCACTTTGCGCAAGCAATTGCTCGGCACGGCGCAGTAGCTTCGCGCTGCATTAGGTCACGGCTCACCGCACGGGCTGCGCTTATTCGTCGTGGCCCAAGTTGCTTTGCTTTTGGCAATCGGCGCCGCCAACGGGTGTCGATGCAGCCGGCAGACCGCCACACGGCGCCGTGGATGCTTTCGCGCGTTGCCGGCGTATCTGATAAACGTTGCTCTGCGCGATGGCAGAGGCGGGCAACGATTGCACACCGCCGGCAGCGTCATGCGAACGCCGCGCCTGATTCATCGCCTGTGCGTCGATAAACGCACTGGTATCGTCGAGCACTGGCGCAAAGCTCCGCAAAGGTCCCGCCATCGCGCCCACCAGCAGCGCATGCCCGACCCGCGGGTAGTGTTTCACTTCCACGTCCGTGTCGCCCGAAGCACGCAGCTTCGACGCGAGCCGGTCGGTGTTGCCCGGATCGACGGTCGTATCGCGCTGGCCTGCGGCGAGGAACATGGGTGGTTCATCGCCTTCCACGAAATTGATCGGCTGGCTCGCGGCGCGCAACGCGGGCGGGAAGATTTCTTCGAGCGTGGCGTCCTTCAGCGGCAGAAAATCATAGGGCCCGGCAAGGCCGATCACACCGCTGATGTCGCGCTTGCTCATTTGCTGCGCGGCGAGATAGCGGCCGTCGGTAGCGAGCAGCATGGCGATATGCGCGCCCGCCGAGTGGCCCATCAGAAAGATCCGCGACGGGTCGCCGCCGAATTCGGCCGCGTGATCGCGGGCCCAGCGCACGGCGGTGGCGGCATCGTCGACAAAGCCGGGGAACGCCGTGTCGGGCCACGTCCGATAATCCGCCACCACGGCGACGAAGCCGCGCGAGGCCAGCGCCGCGCCGACGAACAGATAGCTGCTGCGCGAGCCGTTCTGCCAACTGCCGCCGTAGAAGAACACCACCACCGGCCGGCCGTGCGAACCAGCCGGCGCCACGCCGGCGGTGGGCATATACACGTCAAGCCTCTGGCGCGGCGCATTGCCGTAGACAAGGCCGTTCTCGGCCCGAAAACTCTTGTGCGATACGGCGGCGTTGAGCACGCCTGCCGCGCTGCAGCCGCCGAGAGCGGCGAGCGCCAGCGCGGCGGTCAAGGTCAGCAGGCGTCGTGGCATGAGAGTAGGGTCCGTCCGAAAAGATTCGTTCGAACAATGTACGCAACAACCCCGCAACCGGATGCAGTCCTGCCAGGGTCCTACGGGCTCATCCGGCGTGAAACAGCGGCCACGGCGAAATGCCGGCCAGCTGCAGCAGCAGGATGAGATTGAGCGCCAGCACCACGATCGTGCCGAGCACGGCCGCCACGGTCGTCGCCCGGCGATTCCGGTAGCGGCCCATCAGATCGCCGCGCGAGGTGAACCACACCAGCGCGATCATCGGCACCGGCAGGGCGATGCTGAGCACCACCTGGCTGAGCACCAGCGCGCGCGTTGCGTCGACGCCGCAGGCCACCACCACGAAGGCCGGCACCATCGTAATCAGCCGGCGCGCCCACACGGGGATATGAAAGCCGACGAAGCCCTGCATGATCATTTGCCCGGCCATCGTGCCGACCACCGAACTCGACACGCCCGAGGCGATCAACGCCGCCAAAAAGAGCCCCGCAGCGGCGCCGCCCAGCAGCGGCGTGAGCGTGCGCCAAGCGGTCTCGATGCTGGCGATCTCCGGATGCCCGGCATGAAACGCGCTCGACGCCATGATCACCATCGCCATGTTGATCAACCCGGCCACGCCGAGCGCGGCCACCACTTCGATATTCGAGAATCGCAGCAGCCTGGCACGCTCGCCTTCGTTGCGCGGCTTCACGCGATTCTGCGTGAGCCCCGAATGCAGAAAGAGCACATGCGGCATGACCGTCGCGCCGATAATGCCGACCGATATCGTGAGCGCGTTGCTATCGGGCATGCTAGGCGTGAACGTATGCGCGACCACTGACGGCCAATGCACCGGCGCGATCAGCAGCTCGGCGAGATACGACAGTCCGATCACACCGATCAGCGCCGCGATCGCCAGTTCGAGCGGCCGGAAGCCGCGCTTTTCGAATTGCAGCAAGCCATAGGTGACGGCTGCGGTGATCAGCATGCTCGGCACCATGGGTAGATGCGTAAGCAACGAAACGCCGATCGCGCCGCCGACGAACTCAGCAAGATCGGTGGCCATTGCCGCGATTTCGCTGATGCCCCACATTGCGAGCACGTAGCGGCGCGGCAGCGCCGAGCGGCATAACTCGGCGAGATTGCGCCCGGTCACGAGACCGAGTTTGGCGGAGAGCGACTGGAACAGCATCGCGACGACGTTCGCCACCGCCACCACCCATAGCAGCGAATAGCCGTAACCGGCGCCCGCCTGAATGTTGGTGGCGAAGTTACCCGGGTCCATGTACGCGATCGACGCCACCACCGCGGGCCCCACGAACGGCAGCGCCGCACGCAGACCGCGGCGTCTTCCCGCCAGCGTTTCGCGAATGTCGAAACAGGCCTGCTCGGTGAGGGTCTGCGCCACGGCACCCTGACTGATCGCTTCGTTCATGACTGCTCCTGTACGTCGTCAAGCGTTCAAGGCAATGCAAATGAAGGCCGGCCAACGGGTGAGCGCGATCGTCATCGCGGCAACCCGTTGCCGATGCAACCGGCCCGTCAGGCTACGTGTTTCAGGCGCTCATGTTGAGCGAACCGTTCACGCCATTCGGGAAGAAGCCACCTTTGGTCGCCGCCGAACTCGTCAGATAGACGATGTTGAGCACGTTGCTGTAATTGCGGCTGAACGCGAGCCCGTTGGTGTCGAGCGGCACGATGTTGGACGTGCCGGCGGTTGTTCCCGTGATGCCCTGATCGTCGTGGCCGTTGTGGTCGAGGCTGTCGCGTGCGGCAGAAATTGCGTTGGCGGCGGTGACGAGACTTGTCATGTCGATCCCTTTCGAATACAGCACGGTTCGCACCAGGCCGGCGTGATAGGCCTCGGCCGCGAGAATGCCGGCCGCCGCCTCGAGGAACGTCTTGTTGGTGATGAGCGGCGAGGCGCCTTTATAAGCCGTCACGCCGACGTCTTCGAAAATGAACGCGCCGAGCAGGAAGTTGTTGTCGCTGGCATACGGATTGAACGCCGTGCCCGCGGGTACGAGTCCCGCAGCGCGCGCCGCGTTTGAGAATGCGCCGTTCGGATCGGTGCCGCCGATGTCGATCGAGGGCATGGCAACCGCCGCCGACCCCAACGCGCTGCGCAGGAAGGTGACGTGCTCGCGCTCGTCGTTGGCAATCTCGTTGGCGTACGCTTTGACAACCGGATCCTGGAACGGCACCTGCTGCCCCGCGATCACCGTGCCCATCGTGCCGACACCGGTGGTCATGCTGGCGGCGAGTCCGGCGCCCGTCGTCGCGTACGTATAGAACTGCGATTCGAGGTACTCCAGGTTCAGCGCGAAGTTCAGGATCTCCGCATCGGTCGGCGCGCTCTGGGCCGACACGCTCGATCCCGAACCGCCGCCGCACGCGCTGATCAGCGTGCCGCCGACGAGTCCCAGACTCAAGCCTCCGGCGTTGCGAAAGAACTGTCTACGTTGCAGGCGCCGCTCGACGCGTCGATCGAATGCATCAATAAGGGATGCTGATTTATTGCTGGACTCCGACATGGCGATGCTCCTCAAATGGTTCGCTGTCAGTGCCGCGGTCTTGTGCCGAATACGCGTGGACAAAGGCCATCCACGCGATGCAACGACGCAAATCGCGGACGCAAAGAGGCCCCCGTTCTTCTGAGAAGAACTAAACGATGCAGGGAGAAGAGCGAGTCCTCAAACGCCTTTACGGAACGAATCTGCCGCTAGATGCAAACCTCGCAAAGGATTTCTGTGTGCGTTCGCAGCATGATGTGCGCTGAGGGTGGCAAGCGGTAGCGGCGGCGTGTCTTGCCGCGTGACAGTTGTGCTTCAGCGCGGCCAGTTTCGCGCGGCTCGCGCAAGCCCTGCCGCGATCCTCTGTACAATTGGCCGATCGATTGAACATCGACCTCCCATTCGACCCATATCGACCGAATTCATGGCCATTACCTACAAGACTCCCGACGACATCGCCAAGCTGCGCATTTCCGGCCGCCTCGCGGCCGACGTACTGGCAATGATCGGCGAGCACGTCAAGGCCGGTGTCTCCACTGACGAACTGGACGCACTGTGCAACGACTACATTGTCAATACGCAAAAGTCGATTCCGGCAAATGTCGGCTATTTGGGATTTCCCAAGACCGTTTGCACCTCGGTGAACTCGGTGGTGTGCCACGGCATTCCGAATCGCGGCGAGATCCTGAAAGACGGCGACATCATCAATATCGACGTCGCAATCATCAAGGACGGCTACTTCGGCGACACGAGCCGCATGTATTGCGTGGGCCAGCCGAGCACGGTGGCGCGCCAGTTGATCGACACGACCTATGAAGCGATGCTCGCCGGCATCCGCGAAGTGAAGCCGGGCGCGACGCTCGGCGACGTGGGCCATGCGATTCAGAAGATCGCGCAGCGCGACGGCTTCTCGATCGTGCGCGACTACTGCGGGCACGGTATCGGCAAGGTCTACCACGAAGATCCGCAGGTGCTGCATTACGGCCAGCCGGGGCAGGGCGTGCGTTTGAAGCCCGGCATGGTCTTCACGATCGAGCCGATGATCAACGCCGGCCGCGCCGGCACGGCCGTGCAGCGCGACGGCTGGACCGTGGTCACCAAAGACCGTTCGCTGTCGGCGCAATGGGAACACATGATCGCCGTGACCGAAGAGGGCTACGAACTGCTGACGCCGTGGCCGGACGGCACCGGCAGCTACGAAGCGCCGTGAGCGTGTGAAGGTCGTGCCACCTCTGGCCGCGAGGCCGAGGCGGGCGCGCGAAATGCTGCGGAGTTTGTCCAGGGCTCCGTGCGTGCTCCCCACAATCCGGTAAAGAATGATTTGACTCTCGCGCCGGTTCGGTTAAAGCTACGCCTTAGGGTTTCAAGGGGTTTTCGTCTGCATGAGTCCGTCATTGACCGTTCGCCGTATCGCCGCTGATCAGGGCGCCGTTTTCCGCGAACTCCGTACCGCGTCGCTGCGAGAGGCACCGTATGCCTTCGGCGCCACGCTCGAGGACGCGTTGTCGGCCGACGCCGCCAGCTTCGACACCACCGCCGCGGATCATGCGGTTTCCTTTACCGTCACCACTTTCATTCTTTACACCGAGGGCCATCCGGCCGGACTGATCGAAGCGCATTTCGACGACACCGCGGCGCGCCGCGCGTTCGTCTGTGAGTTGTGGGTGGCGCCGGCCGTGCGTCACCTGCGTGGCGGCGAGTTGCTGGTCGATTCGGCCGCCGCGTGGCTCGCGAATGAAGGCGCTACCGAAATTTACGCGTGGGTCGCCGACGCCAATCGCAATGCCATGCGCTTCTACGAGGCGCTCGGCTTCGGTCCGACCGGCGAGCACCGGCGTGTGGCACGTGCGCCGGATCAGGCTGAGAGTTTGCTGGTGCGCCACGTGCCAACCACCTCGCAGGTGTTTCAGCAGTGATCCCGCGAGCGGCGCGTCAGCCTGCCGCTCGATTCCCATTCGTGTCTTCTGAGCGCGCGTCGCCGGGTCATCGGGGTGAAGCGCGGTCTGCGTGGTCGCCGTGTTGACCCTTTCACGGGTCACCTCGTTGCCCACCTCGGTGACCTCTTCACGGGCCACGTCGTTGTCCACCTCGTTGGCCACCCCAGCGGCCACCTCGTTGCCTGCTGCAAAGCCGTGGCGGCTCTACCGGATGGGCTGCCCATGGCCGCATCCTCATCGCGTCGGTCCGCTCTCCCGGCAAAAAAGCTGGCCGCGCGCGTCGACGCCTGTAAAATACGCAAAAATTTTTGCCGAACGCTATGTCGCCCAAGAAATCGCCCTTTTTCGAACTTCGCAGCGGCTCTGTCGACACGCTCCTGTTCGTGGTCAAGACAACCGACCTCGACGCCATGCGTGCCGAATTGACCCGGCGCTTCGAGGCGACCCCTGAATTTTTCGCTAACGACGTCGTCGCAATCGACGTGCGGCGCCTCGCCGAGAACGAACGCGTGCCGCTCGCCGACATCGCGCAACTGCTCGACAGCGTGCGCATGCGGCCGGTCGGCGTGGTCGCCAACGCGCAGCAGGCCTGGGCAGCGGAATCCGCGTTGCCGCTGCTCGAAGCACGCGACCGCCGCGGCGCCGCCGCTAAATCCGCTGACGAAGACAACGCCGCCGCTGCGGCGCCGGCTGTTACCGCCGCAACGGCCACGCCGCCGTCGGACCTGTTCGAAGCCGCCGCGCTCACGCCGGAAGGCGGCACGCCGGCTTCGGCCGCCGCCGTCGAGCCGGCTCCCGCCGCTGAGCCGGTGCGTCTTGCCACTTCGTCGCAAACCATGGTGGTGGACAAGCCGCTGCGCTCCGGGCAACGCATTTACGCCAAGGGCGACCTAGTCGTGCTCGGTCTCGTGAGTTACGGCGCGGAAGTGATCGCGGAAGGCAACATCCATATTTACGCGCCGTTGCGCGGCCGGGCACTGGCCGGTGTGCAGGGCAATCACGACGCGCGCATTTTCTGCACGTGTCTCGAACCGGAACTCATCTCGATCGCGGGCATCTATCGAACGACTGAGAACCCGCTGCCGGCCGACGTGCTCGGCAAGCCGGTGCAGATCTGGCTCGAAGAAGAGAAATTGATGATCGAACCGCTGCGGCTCACGTAATCGACGTGAAGCGTGCTGCCTCGATCCATTGCGGCACGCGGCGTTTCACGGCAAATATGGCCGCACATAATTGATGAATTTGACGAACACAAGGTAAGGGTAATGGCAAAAATCATTGTGGTGACTTCGGGCAAGGGTGGCGTGGGCAAGACGACCACGAGCGCGAGTTTTGCATCAGCCCTCGCTCTGCGTGGCAGCAAAACCGCCGTGATCGACTTCGACGTCGGCCTGCGTAACCTCGACCTCATCATGGGTTGTGAACGCCGCGTGGTGTATGACCTGATCAACGTGATCCAGGGTGAAGCGAACCTGAACCAGGCGCTCATCAAGGACAAGAAGTGCGAGAACCTCTTTATCCTGCCGGCCTCGCAGACGCGTGACAAGGACGCGCTGACCATGGAAGGCGTCGAGAAGGTCATCAACGACCTGATCGCGATGGACTTCGAATTCATTGTTTGCGATTCGCCGGCCGGTATCGAATCGGGCGCGCTGCTCGCCATGCATTTCGCCGACGAAGCGTTGATCGTGACGAATCCGGAAGTGTCGTCGGTGCGCGACTCGGACCGCATTCTCGGCATTCTGTCGTCGAAGACCAAGCGCGCGATCGAAGGCAAGGAGCCGATCAAGGAACACCTGCTGATCACCCGCTATAACCCGAAGCGCGTCAGCGAAGGCGAAATGCTGTCGCTCACCGACATCCAGGAAATTCTGCGCATCGACCTGATCGGCGTAATTCCGGAATCGGAAGCGGTGCTGCACGCATCGAACCAGGGCTTGCCGGCGGTGCACCTGGACGGCACCGACGTGGCCGAAGCCTATAAAGACGTCGTGTCGCGTTTCCTCGGCGAGCAGAAATCGCTTCGCTTTACCGACTACCAGAAGCCCGGGCTGCTGCAGCGCCTCTTCGGCACCAAGTAAGGGGAGCGCACGTAATGTCGATTCTTTCGTTTTTGCTGGGCGAGAAGAAGAAGTCCGCGTCGGTAGCGAAGGAACGCCTGCAGTTGATCATCGCGCATGAGCGCGCCGGCGGCCATGCGCCTGCCGATTACCTGCCTGCGTTGCAACGCGAACTGGTGGCCGTGATCTCGAAGTACGTGAAGATTTCCAATGACGATATTCGCGTGAGCCTCGAACGCCAGGACGATCTCGAAGTGCTCGAGGTCAAGATCGAAATACCGCAGGCCTGATTGTTCAAGGCCTGTCTCTTCCCGCAGCCGGTTTCATGTGACGCGCTGCGCGCTTCGTTGCGTTGCGTCTGGATGACGTAACGCGCGGTGGCGCGCGAGCGCGCCGGCTCGCGCCGCTACGCTGTTCCTCTTCGTTGTTCCGGCTGCCTCGGTCATTGGATTCGCATGCAAGTACGTTGGCTGCTTTGGCGCGGGCGTTTGCCGTGCGTCGAAATAATCCGTTGCACTTCAGCGTGCGGCGTTACACGCCCACAGTCAGCCGCTGCGTCCCCTCACGCATTAAACCGGTAACGCCGCTTTCGGTGTTCACCTACAGAGGGACAACATGAACAAGACCTTTCGTTTGCTGCTCGCCAACACCGTATTGATCGCTGCCGGCGCGGCCTCCGTGGCCTCGGCGTCGGCCGCGGAAGTCGTCGTGATCGCGCCGTCCGCGCCGCCGCCGGTGCGCTACGAAGCGGCGCCGGCGCCGCGCGTCGGCTATGTGTGGGATCGCGGCCATTGGCGCTGGGACCATGGCCGCTATGTGTGGATTGGCGGCCACTGGCAAGCCGAGCGCGTCGGCTATCACTGGGTGCCGGGCCACTGGGTCGCGCACGGTCCTAACTACCACTGGGTCGAAGGCCACTGGGCATAACGCCACGGGCTTGAATCATGCGCGTCGCGGCACGCCAGATGCCGCGCGCACCGCTCCTTCCATCTCGACGACGCAGGCGCCGTGTACGCACTCGGCGTAGCGGCAGCCCGCGCGCTTCAGGAAACCCTTGTGATGAAAAAGAATCTGCTTCTGATAGCCGTTCTGGCGGTCATGCTGGCCGGCTGTGTCGTCGTGCCGGGCCGGCCGTTGTATGTGCACGCGCCGGGTGTTGTTGTCTACTGACGCGGTGCGGTGTTGCCCTTGCCTTCGGTGCGAGGGTCTTCGTCGACTTCCGCGTTGCTCGAGCCGGGCGCAAGGGCTTCGGGTGCTTCGGCTCCGGGTGCTACGACTTCGGGCGAATTGGCTTCAGGTGCTTCGCCTTCGGGTGCTTTGACTTCAGTCGCTTCCACTTCAGGCGTTCCGACTTCAGGCACTTCCGGCACCGATACGGGCGCCGGCTGCGGCAGCGGCGCCATATAACGCGCCGCCAGCGACTCATACAACGGCGGCGCGAACACCCGCGACACGCGGCTCGAAATCAGCGCAGTGGCCATCAGCGAGATCACCAGCGCATGGCCGTTGATCATCTCCATCACGATCACGAACGAGGTGATCGGCGATTGCGTGACGGCGGCCAGATAGCCGACCATGCCGAGCGCGATCAGCATGGGTAAATCCATCGAGCCGAACACCCCGTGCAGCAGATTGCCGAAGCCCGCGCCGATCGACAGCGACGGCGCGAAAATGCCGCCCGGAATGCCCGGCAGGTATGAGCTGACCATGGAGATCATCTTCATGAACGGATAGAACACCGACAACTGCGCGTGCCCGTCGAGCAAGCCGCGCGCTTCCGCGTAACCGCTGCCGAAAGTCGTGCCGCCCGACATCAGACCGACGACCGCGATGACCAACCCGCACAGCGCCGCGAACGTAACGGGACGTTCGCTATGCAACTGACGCAGCGGCTCCGGAATCCAGCGCGCGGTGTTCAGCAGCAGCCAGCCGAACGCGCCTCCCGCGAGGCCGGTGACGACCGCCGTGAGCAGCACGGCAAGCGCCATCAGATCGGGGAAGTGCGCGCCGATCTGAATGGTGCCGAAATAGGTGTAATTGCCGTTCAGCCCGAGCGCGATCACGCCGGCGATGATGATCGCGGTAATCAGCACGCCACTCGTGCGTGCCTCGAAACTGCGCGTCAATTCCTCGATCGCGAAGACGATCCCGGCGAGCGGCGTGTTGAACGCGGCGGACAAGCCCGCCGCCGCGCCGGCCAGCACCAGTTGCCGTTCGATCAATGCGTTCGAGCGCGGATAGAGCCGCCGCAGATTGAACATCAGCGCGGCTCCGACCTGCACGGTCGGACCTTCGCGGCCAATCGTGAAGCCGCCGAGAATCGCCAGAAACGACACGGCGATCTTGCCGAACAGAATCGGAAACGACAGCAGCCGCGCGCCGTATTCGCCGGGTTTCGAGTGAAGGATGGCGATGACCTGCGGAATGCCGCTGCCTTCGGCACCGCGGAAAAACTTGCGTGTGAGCCAGACGGCCAGCGCGCCGACAGCGGGCGTGACGATCAGTGGCGCCCACACATGCTCGTGTTGAAGCAAGCGGAATTCGCCGTAACCCCAGTCGATCAACCTCGCGTACAGCACGGCGACGAGGCCGACGGCGATCGCGCCGAGCCAGAAGACGCCGTATTGGCGCCAGAGTCGTCGTGCGCGGCGAACGATGCTGGACGAGCGAAGCGGAAGTGGCACGGACATGGGCGAGTGCTGGCGCAAAGGGGCCAGTATAAGGCGCGCGAGGCCCATAAATCGGTGTGAAAGTATTTTGAAATGGTGTAAAAGGCTGCGTGTATGGCTCCGACGTAAGCCCCCGTATTAATGACCGACGTCCGCGCTGCGCGGTTCGGTAAAGGTTGTCCCTTCCGTCGGCTAAAATGTCTTGATGTTCGAACAACTCACAGGTCTTCAATGAAGCGCGTCCTTATCGTCAAGGTCACTTCACTCGGCGATATCGTGCAGGCTCTGCCCGTCGTCGCCGATATCAAACGCGCGTTTCCCGGCGTTCAGGTGGATTGGGCCGCCGACGAAGCATTCGCCGAAGTGGTGCACTGGAGCGTGAACGTGGACCGCGTGCTGTGCGCGCCGTTGCGCCGCTTCAAGAAAGCGCGCCGTTGGGCCGATTTCAAATCGATCTGGGCGTCCATCGCCGAATTGCGCGCGTATCGCTACGATTTCATCATCGACATTCAGGGCGTGTACAAGAGCGCGATCATCGCGTTTCTGGCACGCTCGTCGCGGCGCATCGGTTATCAGGCACCGGACCTGGGAGAGCGCGGCGCCGCGTTCGCTTATACCGGGCGCTTCGGCCGGCGTCCGAAGTGCAACGCGTGGCATGGCATGCGGATCAACGCGGGCGAGGCGCTCGGCTATCAGATAGAAGGGCCGGCGGTGTTCAAGCTGCGTTTGCCGGAGGCTGGGAAGCTGCCGTTCGCATCGACCGGTAAGCCGGTCGCGGCGTTCTTTCACGCCACGTCGAAAGACGACAAGAAGTGGCCCGTGGGCCATTGGGTTGCAATCGGCCGCGAGTTGACGCAGCGCGGTTTTCAACTGGTGTTGCCGTGGGGTTCGGAAGGCGAGCGGCTCGAAGCGGAGCAGATCGCATCGCAATTGCCGGGCGCGACCGTGTTGCCCAAAATGAGCGTCACCGAAATCGCGCAGATGATCGACGCGTGCGCCCTCGTGATCGGCACCGACACCGGCTTCGTGCATCTCGCGCATGCGCTGCAGAAGCGCACGGTGATGATCTTCGTGGCGACCCCGCCGGCGCACTACGGCATCGAATCGCCGTTCCGCTCCATTTCGATCGGCGACGGCAAGTCAGTGCCGTCCATCAGCGACGCGCTCGAAGCGATTGACTACGTTCATACCGAGCCGCATGACGTGGCCGTGCAGCACGGCTCGACCGCTGCCTGAGCGCAGCGTGCGCGGTTTTTCTCACGCAATCGTTTGCTCGAAAAGAAAAGAGGCGTGACTTACAGTGCCCAAACCAATGAGCGCTGCCTCGTAACGCCTCCAAAAAACGCCCGCGTCGGGGAACAGCGGGCGGAGAGGAATCGTCGCAACAGGCGCCGCGCATTACACGCCTGTTAAATCTGTCGCTTTTCGTTGAGTGCCTAATTGCCTACGCAGCTAATTCGCGCGTCGTGCGAAGGCGTTACCGCTGTGCATTCGTTTCGCCGCAAGCCGGGTCGCGTTTGCAGTTTGCATTGCGTATGCGCTGCCAGCAAGGGCCGCGCCGCCCCGACACATTCAAACCAGTATAGGCGGTGTTTTCCTCTGATGTGAATTCGTCTGGAGCCCACACGGAACGCAGTGTGTTGCAGGCGACGATCATGTAACACCTTCGTGATCTTCCCTTACAAATGGCAACGCTTGCGCGAGGCGCCGTCGTGTCCAATCGAGTCATTCGGGGTTTCGGCTCGAATGAATCTGACTCGATGGAGAACAAAATGAAACGTTTAGTCTTGAGCCTGATCGCAGGCACGCTGCTCGCAACGGCACTCGGTGGCTGCATCGTCGCACCCGCACCCGGCTACTACGGCGGTGGTGGTGGCTACTACCATCACGGCGGCTACTACTACCGATAAGGTTTCCTGCTGAGGGCTGCGGCCCTCAGCGCTTGTCAGGCCAGCAGCATTTCAAACGCGACGACCGCGGCGATGGCCGCGGCATTCGCCGCCAACGCTTCGACGACAATGCCCTTCCATGTCGCAGGACGAAAGCGCAATGCAAGCAACAATGAACCTAGCAGCGCCAGCGCAATGATCATCACGATATCCGCGTTGTGAAGATGAATGTTCATGCGTGCCTCCCTGCTCGCCATAGGGTTATTTGAGTCGAGTATAGGCATGTCAAAAAGACGCGCAAGGCAGGGAATTTACTCAGGAATGCTCGGTAAGCGGCGGGTGTGAAGCGGGGGCGGTGGATGCCGCCGCAGCAGCGCGAGAATTGCACTCTGCAGCGGCATCGGGGGGAGAAGCGGGCGCCAAGGCGGCGCCTGTCGTTACATCAAGCGTGTATCGCGCGTTTCACGCATGCACAGCACGCCGATCATGCTGACCGCCGCAGCGATCGACACATACGCGCCGACCCACGGCAGCCCGCCGCGCGCGGCGAGCATTTGCGCGATATACGGCGCCACGGACGCACCGAGAATCCCGCCGAGGTTATACGACACGCCCGCGCCGGTATAGCGCACGTTGGTCGGGAACAGTTCCGGCAGCAGCGCGCCCATCGGCGCGAAGGTCACGCCCATCAGGAACAGCTCGATGACGAGGAACAGCAGCACGAGCGACGTCTGTCCGCTGCCGAGCAGCGGCGCCATCGTGAAGCCCGACAGGATCGCCGCGATGATGCCGACGATCAGCACCGGCTTGCGTCCATAGCGGTCGGCGGCCCAGGCCGACAGCGGCGTGGCGAGCGCCATGAACACCACGGCTATGCACAGCAGGCCGAGGAATGTCGGACGCGGAATGTGCAGCACGGAGACGCCGTACGACAGCGAGAACGTGGTGGCGTTATAGAAGAGGGTGTAGCAGACCACCATCGCAAGCGCGCCGAGCAGTGTCGGCACCCAGTGTTGCGACAGCAGCGTGGCGATCGGCACCTTGACGCGTTCCTGGCGCTCGATCGCCGCCTGGAATGCCGGGGTCTCGGCGATTTTCAGGCGCACGTACAGGCCGAGCGCGACCAGCACGGCGCTCACGAGGAACGGCACGCGCCAGCCCCAGCTGCGGAATTGCTCGTCGCTCAACGAGAGCGCCAACGCGAAGAACAGGCCGTTGGACGCCAGAAAGCCGATTGACGGCCCGAGCTGCGGGAACATGCCGAACCAGCCGCGTTTGCCGGCCGGGGCGTTCTCGGTGGCGAGCAGCGCCGCGCCGCCCCATTCGCCGCCGAGGCCGATGCCTTGGCCGAAACGCAGGATGCACAACAGGATCGGCGCGAGGCTGCCGATCGAATCGTAGCCCGGCACGAAGCCGATCAGCGTGGTGGATACGCCCATCACCAGCAGCGACGCGACGAGCGTCGATTTACGGCCGATGCGGTCGCCGAAGTGACCGAACAGGAACGAGCCGATCGGCCGCGCCACGAAGGCGATGCCGAACGTGACGAAGGCCGACAAGGCCTGAGCCGTCGCCGAGCCATGCGGGAAAAACACCGGTCCGATGACGAGCGCCGCGGCGGTCGCATAGACGTAGAAATCGTAGAACTCGATCGCGGTGCCGATAAAGCTCGCGAAGATGATCCGCGAACTCTTGTTCTGCCCGGCCGCGTTGGGCTGGGCCGCGGAAATCGGCGAAGTGGACATGCAGGGTCTCCATGTGTCGTGATGCCGTAAAGCGCCCCGGTGCGTGAGCGGGCGGTGCGCGTGAGGGGCGGCATCTTTGTTTGGGTTCGCGCCTCGCTTCTCGCGCGGCCGGTGGGCGGTCACGTGGGGTGCGGGCGACTAAGCGACAGCTTACAACGGCAACCGGCAAAGTCAGCCCGCGAACGCGGCCACACCAGGGGAATAACCAGGCGGGATGTGGGCGGCCAGCAAGCCGAGGCGGCCGGTGCGGCGCAACGCACTGACTATGTGGGATCACGGGGCGCGCGTCGTGCATCAAGCAGGCGGCGCTCGCGGATGGCGCGGGCGGCGGCCGCAATCGGACTCTTGCCGCGCCGGCGGGTGAGCGGGCGGCGTGAGCCGTGCCGGAAGGCTCCGGCGCAGGGAATCGGAAAATTATAGCGAGCGCGGCGGCGGCGCAGCAAGGCGGCTGCGGTTTGGCCGCGTGCGTTGCGAGAGTTTAAGCGCGTTCAATCGATGGTTAGTGCTTGCGGCGAAGCGAGTTCGCGGAGCTGGAATTTGCCGTCGTCGTTGAAGAGCCAGTCTTCGAAAAGCTCGAGCTGACCGCGGCCGTTCAGCAATTTGCCGGGCGGTTGCGGCAGCGGTGCGGCGCGGCGCAAGGTGGCAAGCGCGGTGCTCTCGGCTTCGTCGTCGCCATTGGTGCGGTACACCGACGACTGCACTACGTGACCGTTGCGGTCCACCGTGAACGAGACCACGACGAGCGAGCGGAGCATGGCTTGCGGCGTGCCGCGCAGCACATAAGACGGATTGCGTTCGATGATGCGTCTGGCCACGGCATCGCGATATTGGTCCAGCGTCGCGCTGTTGACGGCGGCCGCGGGTGTCGAGACGACCGGGTGGGGCGGCGGCGTAATGGTGCAGCCGGCCAGCGCGATGCCCAGCGCTGCGGCGAACAGCATGCCGCGCATAGGCGCCTGCCAGGCGCTGAAGCCTGATGCACGGCGTGCAGTGAGGCGGCGAAGGTGACGTGTGCGGGTGAGCATCGTCGTTGGAGAAAACATGGGGCAGGGTCTAACTTGATGGTAGTCAAAATACGCCAGGAAGCAATTGGCGTTCGCCCGGTGTTCGTGGCCGAGCCCCTGTAATAGCCTGAAATATGAGCGGATTGGTGCGCGGCGAAAACACGCCTACACTTCGATGGCCTCTTTCGAGAGGCATCGGTGGAAGTCTTTCATTTAGCCCGCTTCGCGCGGGCTTTTTCTTGTGCGCAGCGGAAAAACAAAAGGCGAACCCGATAACGAGTTCGCCTTTCTGTTTGCAAGCCGCAAGCCCTACGCAAGAAGGTGCGCAGCAATTAATGAGCACATGTCGCTGGCTCACTGCATGCCGTGCGCCTCCCTTACTTCAACGCTTCACGCGCCGCCTTCACCGCTGCGAGCACCTGCTCCGGCGCTGTGCCGCCCGGATGATTGCGGCTCGCCACCGACCCTTCCAGCGTCAGATACGAAAACACGTCTTCGCCGATCAGATGCGCGACGTTCGGCAGCTCCTTGCGCATTTCTTCGAGCGTCAGATCCGCCAGGTCGCAGCCGCGATCCGCGCACACGCGCACGGCGAGCGCCACCGCTTCGTGCGCGTCGCGGAACGGCAGGCCGCGCTTGACCAGATAGTCGGCCAGATCGGTTGCCGTCGAGAAGCCTTGCAGCGCAGCGTCGCGCATGGCTTGCGGCTTCACCGAAATACCAGCGACCATTTCCGCGAAAATGCGCAGCGTATCCGCAACCGTATCGACGGTATCGAACAGCGGCTCCTTGTCTTCCTGATTGTCCTTGTTGTACGCGAGCGGCTGGCCTTTCATCAGCGTGAGCAGCGCGATCAGATGACCGTTCACGCGGCCGGTCTTGCCGCGCGCGAGTTCGGGCACGTCCGGGTTCTTCTTCTGCGGCATGATCGACGAACCGGTGCAGAAGCGGTCGGCCAGATCGATGAAGCCGACGCGCGGGCTCATCCACAGCACGAGTTCCTCGGAGAAGCGCGAGATGTGCGTCATGACGAGCGCCGACGCCGCCGTGAATTCGATCGCGAAGTCACGGTCGGACACCGCGTCCAGCGAGTTCGCGCAGATGCCGTCGAAGCCCAGCGTCTTCGCCACCGCGTGGCGGTCGATCGGATAGCTGGTGCCGGCGAGCGCAGCCGCGCCGAGCGGCAGACGGTTCACGCGCTTGCGGCAGTCGATCATGCGCTCGGCGTCGCGCGAAAACATTTCGACGTAGGCGAGCAGGTGGTGGCCGAACGTGACCGGCTGCGCCACTTGCAGGTGCGTGAAGCCCGGCATGATGGTCGACGCGTTCTTCTCCGCCATGTCGAGCAGGGCCGTGCGCAATTCGGTGAGCAGGCCGCCGATCCGGTCGATCTCGCCGCGCAGCCACAGGCGGATATCCGTCGCGACCTGGTCGTTACGCGAGCGGCCGGTGTGCAGGCGCTTGCCGGCGTCGCCGATCAGCGCGGTCAGGCGTGCTTCGATATTCAGGTGCACGTCTTCCAGATCGAGTTGCCACTCGAACTCGCCTCGCTCGATTTCACCCTTGATCTGCGCCATGCCGCGTTGGATCGCGGCGAGGTCGTCGGCGGCGATGATCTTCTGCGCGGCCAGCATCGAGGCGTGCGCGAGCGACCCTTCGATATCGACGAGCGCCAGACGCTTGTCGAAGAAAACCGACGACGTGTAGCGTTTGACGAGCTCCGACATCGGCTCCGAGAAGCGAGCCGACCAGGCTTCGCCTTTTTTGTGCAGTTGGGACGTCATGGTGTTGGGCAGTTAAGCGGCAGTTGAGCGAGCGGTGAGGAGGCTGACGGCGCGCATGCACGTACCGTGCGAAGCAGCCGCCTAAGCGGAGAAAGACAGGGATTTTAACACCGGCGGGGCGTCAAGCCAGTTCATCGCCTACTCACGCACCAGCACCACGAGCTTCAAATCCTCCCGATGCGCCGGCTTGAACGTGATCTGGTCATACACGATGCGGCCCTCGCGCGGATGGTTGAACTCGCGCCGTCCGCCTTCGCGGCCGCCCACGTCCTGCGAGGCCCAGAAGCGCGCGAACGCGTCGCTCGCCGCAGTGAGCGAGTCGATCAGCCCGCGCGTGGGCGCGTCGTTCAGATGGCGGATCGAGTCGGCGCGGAATTCGGCGGCGAGCCGCCGCGCGCGCGTTTCCCAATCGACGATCAGCTCGCGCGCGGCCGGTTCGGTGAACGTGTAGCGCAGCAGATTGCGGTCGTGCGCGCCATCCAGCCAGCCCACGAACAGGTCGGCGGCGCGCGCATTCCACGCAAGCGCATTCCACTGACGGTCGAGCACGTAGGCCGGCGCGTTCACGAGTTGCACGGTTTCCAGCAGGGTGGCGGGGGCGTCGGCGGCGGCCGGATCGGGCTCTGCCGGGTCGCGCTGGGCGGCCAGTTCGAACAGATAGGCCCGCTCCGCGCGCGACAGTTGCAAGGCCACCGCGATGCGCGCGAGCGCCTCGGCGGAAGCGGAAACCGGGCGTCCCTGTTCGATCCACGTGTACCAGGTGGGACTCACGCCGCACAGTTGCGCGACTTCCTCGCGCCGCAGTCCGGGCGTGCGGCGGCGCGGACCGGGCGGCAGGCCGACCGCTTGCGGCGAAAGCCGCTCACGGTGCGCGCGGATGAAGTCGCCGAGCGCGCGGGCCGGCGTGGCGTCGAGCGGTGGCGGGTGGTCGGCGGAAGACGGCGTGGTCATTCTGAGCGGGCGGTTGGTGTTGGGCCGGCGAAGCGCAGGGAGGTAATAGAGATACCAGAATAATTGCTTAACTTGTACTGGTACACGGCGGGCTCTATTGTAGCGATGTAGCGGCTGGAACGGCACGACGCCTGCCAGCGCTACCCGACACCCCTAACCGGAGCCTTCCATGAAGCATCACGATCAGGTCGCCGACGCCTTCGGCTCGACCGCCGCCGCTTATCTGACGAGCCCGACTCATGCCACCGGCGCCGATCTGCGGACGCTGGCCGAAGCGATTGCGGCGACGCCGGATGCGACGGTGCTCGACATGGGCTGCGGCGCGGGCCACGCGAGTTTCGCGGTGGCGCCGCACGCGAAAGCGGTGGTCGCGTACGACATCGCGCCGCCAATGCTGGCGACGGTGGAGGGCGCCGCGAAAGAGCGCGGCCTCGGCAATATCCGCACGCAGCAGGGCGCGGCCGAGGTGCTGCCGTTCGCCGATCATTCGTTCGACTGGGTGATCAGCCGGATGAGCGCGCATCACTGGCACGACGTGCCGCTCGCGCTTGCCGAAGTGCGTCGCGTGCTGAAGCCGGGCGGCAAGGTGCTGTTTATCGACATCGCCGGCAGCGATCATCCGCTGCTCGACACGCATATTCAGGCGATCGAGTTGCTGCGCGATGCGTCGCATATCCGCGATTACCGCGCCGACGAATGGCTCGCGTTATTCGCCGCGGCGGGTCTTCAGGCATCGATTCGCGAGCGTTGGCGCATCGATATCGAGTTCAGCTCGTGGGTGGCGCGCATGCGCACGCCGGAGCCGCGCGTGGTGGCGATTCGCTCGATGTGGGCGTCCGCACCGGATGAAGTCCGTCAATATTTCGATGTGCAGGAAGACGGCTCGTTCAAGCTCGACGCGCTGATGATCGAGGCGCAATGAAAAAAGCCGGGCGCGACGTTATTCGTCGCGCCCGGCTTCTGCAGTTAGCCCAATGCAGCAGTCAACCAGGCGCGCCCCAACGTGTGCACTCAGTTGCCTGCCCTTAACGGCCTGCGCGCTTAGCCCGTATTACGCAGGCCCGCCGCAATCCCGTTGATGCTCAAATGAATCCCGCGCCGCACGCGGGCGTTGGTGTCGCCCCCGCGGTGACGCTTGAGCAACTCGACCTGCAAGTGATTCAGCGGATCCAGATACGGGAAGCGGTTCTTGATCGAACGCGCGAGCAGCGGGTTCTCCGCGAGCCGTTCGCTCTTGCCCGTGATCTCCGACAACACCTTCGACGTACGCTCCCATTCCGCGACGATCCGCTCGAACACGTGCTTGCGCAGCTTCTTGTCGGACACGAGCGCGGCATAGCGCGAGGCGACCGCGAGGTCGGTCTTCGCCAGCACCATGTCCATGTTCGACAGCAGAGTCGAGAAGAACGGCCACGTCTTGTGCATTTTCCGCAGAAGCGAGAGACGGCGCGTGCGCTCGGCGTCGCTCGGCGCGCCGTCCAGATACGCGGCCACCGCGCTGCCGAATCCGTACCAGCCGGTCAGCAGCAAACGGCATTGGCCCCACGAGAAACCCCACGGAATCGCGCGCAGATCTTCGATCTTGCGTTGCTTCGGATCCTGCAGTTTGCGCGAAGCGGGACGGCTGCCGATATTCAATTCGGCAATCTCCGCGATCGGCGTCGACTCGAAGAAATACTCCTTGAAGCCGGGCGTTTCATAGACCAGCGCGCGATACGACGCCATCGCCGCATCGGACAACTGCTGCATCGTTTCTTCGAACGCGGGCAGTTGCGCCGGGGCGATGCCGTGCGGCAGCAACGACGCTTCGAGCGTCGCGGCGACCACCGTCTCCAGATTGCGGCGGCCGATCTCCGGATTGCCGAACTTGCTGGCGATCACTTCGCCTTGCTCGGTCAAACGGATCTGGCCGTCAACAGTGCCCGGCGGCTGCGACAGAATCGCCTGATAGGTCGGGCCGCCGCCACGGCCGACGGTGCCTCCGCGTCCATGGAACAGACGCAGCGTCACGCCGCGTTCGTTGAAGAGCGACACCAGCGCGAGTTCGGCGCGGTACAACTCCCAGTTCGACGTGAGGAAGCCGCCGTCCTTGTTGCTGTCCGAGTAGCCGAGCATCACTTCCTGCTCGTTGCCCTGATGTTCGATCAGCGCATCGACGCCCGGCAGCGCGATCAGATCGCGCATGATGTGAGGCGCGTTACGCAAGTCGGGGATCGTCTCGAACAGCGGGATCACCATCAGGGCCGCCTGAGCCGGATCGTTCGCGTTGCCGAGGCAACCGCGCAGCAGGCCGGTTTCCTTTTGCAGCAGCATCACTTCCACCAGATCGCTCACCGTCTCCGTGTGCGAAATGATGTAGTTGCGCACCGCGCGCGCACCGAATTTCTCGCGCGTGCGGCGGGCTTCTTCGAGCACGCCGAGCTCGCTCTTCACGAGGTCCGAGTACTCCGCGAATGGCAGACGCAACGGACGCGGCTGCGCCAGCTCCGACAGCAGCACGGTGAGCTTGTCCGCTTCGGAGAGCCCCGCATAGTTTTCTTCGACGCCCGCGCGACGCAGCAGCTCGGTAATCACCGCTTCGTGAACGTCGGAGCTCTGACGCAAGTCGATGCTCGCCAGATGGAAGCCGAACACTTCGGCGGCGCGCGCGAGCGGCGACAGACGCGGGGCGGCGAGCGGCGCACCGTGATGCTCGGCGAGCGAATCGATTAGCACGTGCAGGTCGCGCACGAATTCGGACGAGTCCGCGTAAGGCTTGGCGCGAATCGGCGCCGCGCCGCGGCCCGCGCTGCGCACCGGCACGCTGCCTTCGCCGAGACGCACGCGCGCGCTTGCCGCCAGCCGCGTGTACATGCCGATCAACGCGCGGCGATACGGCTCGTCCGTGCGATGCGGCGACTGGTCGGGCGAGATCTCCGCGAGTTCCTTCAGGGCGTCGCTGGCGCCGGCCAGCAGGTTCGACACCGACAACTCGGCGCCGAGCTTGTGCACCTGTTCCATGTAGTGCTCGAAGATCACCGCGGCCTGGCGGGTGATCGCGTTTTCGAGCGTTTCGGCCGTGACGTTCGGATTGCCGTCGCGGTCGCCGCCGATCCAGCTGCCCATCTGGAAGAACGGCGGCAGGCGCGCTTCGAGGCCGTGCTCGGCGAGCGCTTCTTCGATATCGGCGTAGAGCGCCGGGATTTCTTCGAGGAAGGTGGCGCGGTAGTACGACAGCGCGTTTTCGATTTCGTCGGCCACGGAGAGACGCGAATCGCGCAGCATGCGCGTTTGCCACAGCGACGTGACGCGGGCGCGCAGCATCGCTTCGTTGTGCGCGCGTTCGCGGTCGGTCAGTTGCTGGTCGCGTTCGGCGAGCAGGCGCGCGACATCGTGCTGCGCGTCGAGAATGCTCTTGCGCTGCACTTCGGTCGGGTGCGCGGTGAGCACCGGCACGATCAGCGCGTTGTTGAAGAACTCTTGCAGGACCGGCGTGGCGGCCGCGCCCGCTTCGACGAGGCGCTCGAGCGAGTGCGCAATCGTGCCCGGCTGCGAGGTCGAGCCGGCCAGCTCGTGAATCCGGTGACGGCGATTGCGGTGGCGGTCTTCAGCAATGTTCGCGAGATGCGAGAAATAGCTGAAGGCGCGCACCACGCTGACCGTCTGTTCCGGGCTCAGCGAGCGCAGCTTCTTGTCGAGCGTCTGCGCGGCGGCGCTGTCGTCTTCGCGGCGAAAGCGCACGGCCGTCTGACGGATCGTTTCGACGACGTCGAACACCGCGTCGCCTTCCTGCTCGCGCAGCACGTCGCCGAGCAGGCGTCCCAGATAACGGATGTCCTGGAACAGCGGATGGTCCTTGTCCTCGCGCGTGCGGCCATTGCCTTTCGGCGCGGGCGCGGCGGTCTGCTCCGTCACGGCTTGCAGCGTGGGCGCTTGCGCGGCTTTCTCGGCCTTCGCGGTCTTCGGTGCGGCGACGATCTTGACCTTCGTGGAGCCGGCCTTGGCCGATTTCTGTGCCGGAGCCTTGGATGCGGGCTGCGTTGTCTTGTTCGCCGTCTTATCCGTTTTGACAGCCTTCACAGCCTTGTCCGACTTGACGGGCGTGGACGTTTTGGCGGGCTTGCCGGCTTTGGCGGCGTTAGCAGCCTGCGCGGCTTTGCCGGCGCGTTTGGCCGGAGCGGGCTGACTGGCGGTAGCAGAAGCGGCGGCTGAAGCGGTGGGCGCCGCGGCGGCGTCGGCCGCTCGAGCGTTGGGCGATGCAGTGTTGCGGCGGGCAGGGCGCGCCGGTCCGGAAGACGTCACGATGGGTTTCCTCAGGGAAGCCAGGGTCTGTTGAGTGATGAACTGCTACTGCGGAACTGCACTATGAACTGCAACGTGAACAGCAAGTGAACTGCAAGAAGCGGTCTGCGCCGATGGCGATACGCCTGAGAGGAACTGCGCGCCTTCATGCTGCCGTGCATTTGCACGACGCCCAGGTGAAGCGCTTGCGGCACGTTGCGCCGCATTGCATCATCCCGCATGCCGGAGCACGGTGCGCGAACGACCGTGCTTGAACAGGCGGGGTCTGGGCCGACGCGCGCCGCGCGAAGCCCGTCTCCTCCATCGATACCGCTTCAGCACGGCGCTCCACTGCGTCTTGAGACGCGAGAGCGCGTGCTAACATTGATTGTTATTACATCCCGTCATTCGATCAGCAAGCTAATGAACACCGAGACGTTTTCCACGCCACCCCACACGCTTGTGATTGCGTCGCGAGAGAGCCGCCTGGCCATGTGGCAAGCGGAGCATGTGCGATGTGCGCTGCACAAATTATATCCATCTTGTGACGTAAAAATCCTCGGAATGACAACACGTGGCGATCAAATTCTCGATCGCACTTTGTCGAAGGTTGGTGGTAAGGGCCTCTTCGTCAAGGAACTGGAAGCCGCGTTGGCCGACGGCCGCGCCGACCTCGCCGTGCATTCGCTCAAAGATGTGCCGATGGCATTGCCCGAGGGCTTCGCGTTGTCCACGATCATGGAGCGCGAAGACCCGCGCGACGCGCTGGTCTCCAACACGTACGACTCGCTTGCCGCGTTGCCGGAAGGCGCCGTGGTCGGCACCTCCAGCCTGCGCCGTGAAGCCATGCTGCGCATGCGCTATCCGCATCTCGAAGTGCGGCCGTTGCGCGGCAATCTGGACACGCGTCTCGCCAAACTCGATCGCGGCGATTACGCGGCGATCATTCTGGCGGCGGCTGGTTTGAAGCGTCTGGGTCTCGGCGAGCGCATTCGCGCGTTGCTCGATCCTGAAGACAGCTTGCCCGCAGCGGGGCAGGGCGCGCTCGGCATTGAGATTCGCGCCGACCGTGCGGACCTCGCGGCATGGCTCGCGCCGCTGCATCACGAACACACGGCGGCCGCCGTCGAAGCAGAGCGCATGGTCTCGCGCGCGCTTGGCGGCAGTTGCGAAGTGCCGCTCGCCGCGTATGCCACCTGGCACGACGGCGCGCTGCATCTGCGCGGCATCGTCGCGACGCCGGACGGCCAGCGCGTGTTGAGCGCGCACGCGTCGGCGCCTGCGCCCACCGTCGAGCATGCGCTCGCGCTCGGCCAGGAAGTCGCGGACGCGCTCGCGCAGCAAGGCGCGATGGACATCGTTCGCGCACTCGGCACCGCCGGCGGCGCCGCTGCGGCGGACAGCGCGGTGACCGGCGAGTGATGGCGGCCGATACTCCCGGCAACGCATCCCCAGCCGTCGACAAGGCGGCGTTCACGGTCGTGATTACACGACCGGCCGGTCAGTCGAACGAACTGATCGCACGGCTCGCCGAAGTGGGCCTCGCCACGCTCGACTTTCCGCTGATCGACGTCGCACCCGTCACGGACGACGCTCCCTTGCGCGCGGCGCTGAGTTCGCTCGAACGCTATGCGCTCGTCGTATTCGTGTCGCCGAATGCCGTCGATCATGCCTTCGCCCACAGCGACACGATCTGGCCGCATGCGTTGCCGATCGGCGTGGTCGGTCCCGGCAGCGTGCAGGCGCTGGCGCGCCACGGCGTGAGCGCGCCGGCGTACAACGTGATCAGCCCGCCCTCGGGCGCGGATGAAGAAGCCGCGCGCTTCGATTCCGAAGGCCTCTTCGCGGCGATCGACATGGCGCTCGGCGCGACGAACCTGGAAGGCAAGCGCGTGCTGATCGTGCGCGGCGACGGCGGCCGCGAGTGGCTCGCCGAGCGTCTGCGTGAAGCCGGCACCGAAGTCGAGACCGTCGCGGCGTACCGGCGCCTCGTGCCGGAACCGTCGATAGGCGGCTGGGCGCGCGTGCACGAACTGCTCGCGGGCGAGCCGCATGCGTGGCTGCTCACCAGTTCCGAAGGCGTGCGCAATCTGCATGAACTGGCGCAAGACCACCTCACCGTCGACGAAATCGTGCAGCTCAAACGCGCCACGCTCGTCACGCCGCATCCGCGAATCGCGCAGACCGCGCGGGCATTGGGTTTTGATAGCATTAGGGTGTCCGGCGCGGGCGATGAGCGCATTGTCCGCACCCTGCTTGCCGCCGTCCCGACCGTAGTTCAACCGGTACCGTCCAACCCGGCTCATTCACCGGCTAAATCACGCATGACTGAAACGAACGCATCCACGAACGCTTCACCCCAGCCTGCCGCGACCACTGCGTTGCCGCCGAATCCACCCTTCACGCCCTACGAAGCGCAAAAGCGT
This sequence comes from Burkholderia sp. WP9, assembly GCF_900104795.1. Lineage (NCBI taxonomy): Bacteria > Pseudomonadati > Pseudomonadota > Betaproteobacteria > Burkholderiales > Burkholderiaceae > Burkholderia > Burkholderia sp. WP9. Next base: position 2,466,463 of record NZ_FNTG01000001.1, on the reverse strand, counting down.
TCTAGCGCGAGCGGACCGCTGCTGTGGTTTGTCGTCGTGATCATTGCTTGCGCCGCGGGCGTGGGCGGCTATGCGCTCAATCGCAAGGTGGAGCGCACTGAGCAGCAACTCGTGCAGCGCCAGCAGGCAAACGACACGCAGACCAACGAGCTGCGCATCAAGACGGACCAGGCGCTCGCCACCGTGCATCAATCGGACTCGCAGGTCGCGCAACTGGAAGGCAAGCTCGCCGATGCGCAAAGCGCGCAGCAGGCGTTGCAACAACAGTACGCGGATCTCGCGCGCAATCGCGACGACTGGACGCTCGCCGAAGTCGGCCAGATGCTCTCCGCCGCGAGCCAGCAGTTGCAGCTCACCGGCAACACGCAGCTCGCGCTGTTCGCGCTGCAAAGCGCCGACACGCGCCTCGCCGCGTCGGACAGCCCGCAAGCGGTTGCCGTGCGCAAGGCCATCGCGCAGGACATCGACAAGCTGAAGGCCGCGCCGTCCACCGACCTCACGGGTCTGGCCATCAAGCTCGACAACGCGATCGACCACGTGGACGATCTGCCGCTCTCCGGCGAAGCTCCGATCCCCCATGCCACGCCGCAAGCCGCAACGTGGGCCGATACGGCCAAGGTGGCCGCGGCCACCGGCGAGCCGCGCTGGAAGGTGTGGTGGCGCGAGGTGAGCACCGGCATCGGCCAGCAGTTGACGAGCCTCGTGCAGGTGCGCCGTATCGACAATGCCGACGCGATGCTGGTCACGCCCAATCAGGGCTACTTCGTGCGCGAGAATCTCAAGCTGCGCTTGCTGTCCGCGCGTCTTGCCTTGCTCTCGCGCAACGAGACTACGCTGAAGTCCGACCTGCTCGCGGCGCAGAATGCGCTGACGCGCTACTTCGACAATTCGTCGAAGAAAACCCAGACCGTGAGCGATCTCGTCAAGCAGGTGCAGGCGGGCTCGGCCGCGGTTGAACTGCCGAATCTGAGCACGAGTTTGCAGGCCGTCAATCAATACCGGAGCCGAGGTTAATCATGGCGATCCGGGGACTTCTATGGCTTGCATTGCTGTTCGCCATTGCCGTGGTGCTGGCGGTGGTGGGACGCTTCGATATGGGGCAGGTGCTGCTGATCTATCCGCCGTACCGCGTGGACATGTCGTTGAATCTGTTCGTGGTCGGACTGGTTGTGCTGTTCATCCTGCTGTATGCGTTGCTGCGCATCTTCCGCAATATCTGGCGCATGCCGCAACGCGTGGCCGCGTATCGCGCGCGTTCGCGGGTCGCGAAAGCGCATGCCGCGCTGCGTGATGCGATCGGCAACCTGTATGCGGGGCGTTTTTCGCGCGCTGAAAAGGCGGCCAAAGATGCGCTCGCGAATGGCGACAACAAGGGCGCGGCCGGTTTGATCGCGGCCACGGCCGCGCATCGCATGCATGAATATGCGCGGCGCGACGAATGGCTCGCGCAGATCAACGAAGCCGACTGGCAGGACGCTCGCCTGATGGCCACCGCCGACATGCGCGCGGATGGCCGCGACGCGGACGGCGCGCTGACCGCGCTGACCGAAATGCAGTCGCAGGGCGCGCGGCGGATTCACGCGCAGCAGATCACGTTGCGCGCGCAACAGCAGTTGAAGAACTGGGGCGAGGTGCTCAAGCTCGTCAAGACGCTGGAAAAACGCGAAGCGATTCATCCGGCCGTGGCGGTGCGCTTGCGTCAGATCGCGGCGGAAAACCTGTTGCGTGACCGGCGCCACAATGCCGACGCGCTGCTGGAGTTGTGGAATTCGCTGTCGGCCACGGAACGCCATTCGCCGCGTCTCGCGGATCTCGCCGCCGAGTTGCTGGTGGCGCTGAACCGTCCGCAGGAAGCGCGCAAGATCGTCGAGGAAGCGCTGGCGCAAAACTGGGACGCGCGTTTGCTGCGCCGCTATCCGGATACGGCGGGCGGCGACGCGTTGCCGCTGATTCAGAAGGCCGAAGCGTGGCAGAAGGATCGTCCGGAAGATGCGGACCTGATGTTCGCGCTGGGTCGCTTGTGCCTGCATCAGCAACTGTGGGGCAAGGCGCAATCGTTCCTCGAACGCGCGCTGAAACTCGCGGACAACGAGACGCTGAAGATTCGCTCGCATCGCGCGTTGGCGCGTTTGCATGAACAGCTCGGCGATACGGAGAAGGCGAGCCAGCATTATCGCGAGAGTGCGTTGGCGATGAATATTGTTTGAGGGTTTTTGGGGCGGCGTGCGGGTTCTTGGTGCGCTGCTTTGAGAGCTTGAGACGGCTGGTTCTAGTTCATGAGTTGATGTGTTGATGGCCGCAGCGGATGCTGCGGCCATTTGTTTTTGTGCTGGCGGTTGCCTGTTAGGCGAGGCTCGATTTGATCGCTTGGTGTGGTCTTAGTGCGGCGCGGTGGACGGCTGTTGCACGGTTGTGGACGGCGACTCGATCACGCTCTTCGTGGAGGGCTTTTTGCGGGGCGACGCTTTCGTTGCTTCGATCGACGCCTCTGCTCGCTGCGACGCTTTAGTCAGTAAGTTCGTCGCATGCTGCGCTGTGAGGCGGCTGCGCGCGACGCCCTTCGCGTCGAGTGCAATCACCTGGAACAACTCGCGGTCGTATTCGAGATCCTGCTGATACTGCTCGGCCGTGTCCACCAGCAATTCGAGCAACGTCTGACGACGCTTTCTTTCGTCGTGTGTAATCGCAGGATTTCTAACTATCGATGACGCCAGTGTGATCAAAGTGTCCAGTTGACCCAACTGCCGGTCGCATAAATCGAACGCGGAAAGGGCAAGCTTTTCGTACTGGAGTGCGTCGACGGGCGGACGCGAAGCCGGTTGAGTTTTGACGGGCCTGGTCATGGTGCGATCTCCTTGTTGGTGGGGTGGATCGCCCGGACACGCTTCTTTGGGGGGAGGGTGAGCGGGCACGAAGTAGGGTTAGCAGACCGGCGTTGAAACCAAAACCGGCGAGCCTTGCGGCTCCCCCACCAAGGCCCGCCCATAGAAATCGAGCGCGCAGAGGTAGACGCACAACCTGCCTGAGCAGGTGTGCGGGTTTCAACGTTTAGGCTGCTAAACCTAGTCGATGGGTGTTTCCCAGCGACTTGGTAATTATAAGGGAGTGGGGCTGTCTTGGATTTAGTGTTGGGGGGTAAATGTTGGGATTGGCTGAAGGGATAAGGATGGGTGGGGCGGGAGAGTATTGATCGGTGCTTTTGCCTTCCTAGCTCAATTCCGTAGACGGCTGACTGCCCTTTGTAATTTGCAACGCTCTGATTGACACGCCATTTTGAGTGCTTTGATTCGAAACCTCAGAGGACTGAAGTACTTGATTCAGCCAACCAACGCGACGCGGCGCCTCTTTTCGCTTTCGGCTACAACAGTTCTTGGTGACTTCCCGTGAGCCCGCTAGCGCCGCCTAGAACTCTTGTACTGGCGAAATCACCGATTTCCCACCTCGCCGAAGGTGCAACGATACAGGTCATTCAACCTAGCGGGACCAGTCGGCCAAGGTAGTCGGATCAAGCAGATATACGCTCTGCACCAGCACCACTGGCGGCGGTCGTGCGCCCACCGGCTTGAATCAGCGACTACTGACTATTGTTGACCGTGGACGCGTTGCGAGATTTTAGGCCCGTGATCTTCCGAGGCCGCTATTGTGAGCGGAGGCCTCGCAGAGCGGCCCTTGTCGGCGGGGTCAATTCGCAACGTTTGGGTGGCCGGCAGGTTTTGCCGGCTGATATCAGGGCGCGCGACGACTGAGCTGGGTGTTTAACCAATCTCCAAGCTCAACTCGCGAATGCATTTGCGTCTGCGAAGCGCGAGCGTCGTATACCTGCATTTGCGGACCGTGTTCCGGCGACCATTCCTGAATCTCGATCACCCTCATTGTTTTGCCACGAGGTGGCAAGAGGTATTCGACAAGTCTGTTCGTCAGGTCCTCATGATGGCTGGTCACGATAACTTGGCGGTAATACTCCTCGGAGCTTGTATATGCCAGTTGTCGTAAAATCCCAGCCGCTGGAATGAGCTGTCCCATGTCCAAGGCTGTCGTGAAGTCGTCGAACCCAAGGAGTGGCGCTGAAAGTCGGTCTCTCAGTGCGTAGCTTAGGCAGACAGACCAGCACACAGCAAGCTGTGTACGTTGGCCTGTTGAGAGACTTCGATACCCTGGCCCGTCTGCTGAGGCGAATTGATAGGCGGTTGACTTGCCTCTGCCCGAACCTGGCTGTAATTGGATGGGAAGAAATTCGGTTGGAAAGTGAAAGCGGGCAAGCAATCTGTTCAGGGTCACTAATAGCGTTCCGAGCTGGCGGTCATCAATGGCCGAGTTCAGGCTAAAAATGCTTTCCTTGCCGAGGCCACGCTTTAAGGTTCTTTCTGCCTCGGACATAAGTTTGTCGGCCGCAGTGAAGTTCGCTTTGCTCGCCGCATTTGCTAGCTGCTGATCAATCTTACGTTCTGTCTCGGCCCACGCTGCGGCGGCCGTCGAAAGGCGGTGCAGTGATCTGAAATGTTGATTTAGGCTGGAAGCTTTTTCATTGCGGCGACTAAGAACCTTTTCGATCCGCGACGCGAGCTCGCCGACAGTGCTAGCACCACGTGCCTCAGATTGTTCGGACAGTGCTAGGACGATTTCGCGTAGTCTTATTCGCGTCTGCAGTTGCTCGATCTCGGTGCTTACGGCTGCTAGTTGCTCGCTACACCTGAGTTCGCTTTCCCGCATCGCTTGGGCGACAGGTTCCAATCGCCTCATCATGCCTCTGATTTCGGCATCCGTTTTCTTGAGCCAATGTTGAATGAACTCGCGGTCCACCTGCGGACCGAGGGAAAGTCGCTCGAGCGTATCGAGCCACCGTGCAGAGCGCTCCGGAAAACTGTTGAAAAACGACTTCAACGAATCGTCACCGATTTCTATGATCGGTCTGCGAAGACGCAGCTCATTTAGTTCGTGTCGGAGCTTGGCTGCGTCACTCTCCAACGCGGCTAGCCTCTTTACGTAGTTTGCATTCCCGTCGCTTGTGGCCAAAATCACGGCGTCGTCATCAACGACCACCCCTGTTTCATTAGGAGCGGGGGGCACCCACCGAATCGGGATATGCGCTGGAGCGAGTTGGAGCGCCGAAAGTTGTAAGGGAGTTGCCGAAGAGGACTGGAAGTCTGGCCTGTGCCTTACCTCAGTCTGTCTACGGAGTTTGTCGAGTTCCACTGAGATAGCCAACAAAAGATCAGCTGGAGTATCGCCAGATGTTCCATCGTCGAGTGCGAGTTCGCTCTCGGTGTCGACCTGAAGCATCTTTAGAATATTGCGCAACTGGCTTTGCCAATGGTTGACCAGATTGCCGCCTTGCAGGAGCAGGTTTTGTTCGCTGCGGATGCGCGAAGCCCACAATTCGCCGCTTTCTGCATAATCAGCCAATTCACTTCTGGCGAGCTCAAATTCCTGCGCGGCTTGTCGGCGACTCCCATCGACGTCAAAGTCTCGGACAAGCAGTCTTCGTCTGGCTTCAGTTAAATCACTCTGCGTAACCTCTAAAGCCGCTTTTATCTCGTCCCACAGTCGCGAAGTTGGCGAAATGATACTAAGGATGTCTTCGGAATTCTCGGGCGACGCAAGTCCCTCCGGAAAGAAGAAGTGTGCTCTCTCTAGAAGATTGCCATGAATGCGCGCCGTGGGTATTGACGACAAAGAAATCGTTCTTGCAGCGACACCTTGCATAGAGATGGAGCCTTCATTGCGACCCTTGCACATTGGGCGGATTCAACTGGTCGTTGCAACATCTCCTAAAGGAGGTGCCAAATGGGACGAGCACAGGGTTGGGGTTCGGAACAGACAGGAAGACCAATAATGCAATCGCCCGGCAGGCCAGGTGTCAATCAGCGAGATACAAAGCGAGCGTTCTGGACTTGTGTCGCGCAAGGCATGGAGAGCGAGGCTGCGGCGCGCGCGTGTGGCGTGTCCCAACCTTTGGGGCCAAGATGGTTTCGTGATGCAGGCGGAATGCCGCCGATCGAGCTGACGCCGGGCACTGCGCCTTATCTGTCTTTTTCTGAACGCGAGGAAATTGCGCTGCTACGGGCGCAGGATTGCGGGATCCGTGAGATCGCGCGAAGACTGCAGCGCTCACCTTCGACCATCTCGCGCGAGTTGCGCCGTAATGCTGCAACCCGTAGCGGCACATTGATATACAGGGCGACAGTTGCTCAGTGGAAAGCTGAGCGGGCCGCGGAACGTCCGAAAGCTTCCAGACTGACCAAGAACGATAGATTAAAGAATTATGTGCAGAGTCGATTGGCGGGAGCGGTCACCGATTCAGAAGGCAGGCCGATTGCCGGACCCAACGTACCATGGAAAGGACGACGGCAAGGCCGCCGCGCGGACCGTCGTTGGGGCACCTGCTGGAGTCCCGAACAAATCAGTCGACGATTGGAGGCCGACTATCCAGAAGACCAATCCATGAGAATCTCTCACGAAGCCATCTATCAGGCGCTTTACATTCAGGGCCGTGGCGCTCTGCGCAAGGAGCTTACTGCCTGTTTGCGTACGGGCCGTGCACTTCGTGTGCCTCGAGCCAGGACGCAACAGCGAGGAAAGCATTTCATTACTCCGGAGGTCATGATCAGTGAACGTCCGGCTGAGGCTGATGATCGTGCCGTTCCGGGTCACTGGGAAGGTGACCTGATCATCGGCCTTAATCGATCCGCAGTGGGTACGCTGGTCGAGCGGACTACCCGCTATACAATGTTGCTCCATCTCCCACCTATGGAGGGACATGGCACTGGCGTGCGGGCCAAGAATGGGCCACCCTTGGCGGGTCATGGAGCGGAGGCCGTCCGCAATGCCATAGCTGCGAAGATCGTATTATTGCCTGAGCACTTGTGGCGATCGCTCACATGGGATCAAGGCGCAGAGATGGCCCAGCACGTGCAACTTCGAATCGATACGGGTCTGGAGATCTATTTCTGCGATCCTCAAAGCCCATGGCAACGCGGGACCAACGAGAATACGAATGGTCTGTTGCGTCAATACTTTCCGAAAGGCACCGACATCAGCCGGTACACGCAGCGCGAACTTGATGCCGTCGCAGACGCACTAAATTGCAGACCGCGTAAAAGCCTTGGATGGAAATCACCAGCAGAAGCACTAAGAGATCTACTACTTGCGTCATAAGCATTAGGTGTTGCAACGACCCCTTGAACCTAAGTTGCTTCGCCCGACCCCTTGAGTAATTCGGTCTGACCATTCAGAAGCATATCAAGCGCAAGAAGTATGCTTGTCTTTCCAACTCCATTCTTTCCTGAAATCAGGACGAGGTCGGCGTCGAGGTCAAGCGTATGTTGTCCCGACAAACCCTCGAAAGTTTTCTAGGGTGAGGTGTCTGATTGGTCTCGTTGTCATTCAAGGCTCCTGGCGCGATCTCCGCTTGTAGAGGTCAACAGACGTTCTGCAGGAGCGACGACGTCGTACCTAAGCCATTCGGAGGCACCGCGCTGCGCCACCGTTGTTCCAATTGGTCCGCCAGCACGCAGAATTCCATCTTCGTTATATGCTTTGAGGACTCGCAAGCCAAGTTGGCGCGTCAAAACTGCTCGGTCGGGCTCTTCCTCGACACGGCGCGCAACCGATTCGAGATATTCCCGGTCGGTTAAACTCTTGAGTTTGTACGCGTGAACGTGAATGGCGGTTGCATCGATCAACAAAGAGGTCAACGTTTCAGCGTCGACAATATTTGCCCGAGCGAAGCGGCTTTTAGTGAACGGCTGAATCGAAAAAGCTCCACGCAGCGAATCTTGGTTTCCCGCCATCTCGTGCCACTGGGGGTAGTTCAATTCGTCGCATTCCACAAGGAGCGTGAGCGGTGTTTGATACCCGTAGGCGGACAGTGCATCACATAGATCGCATAGCTCATCGCGAAGCAAGCTTAAGTTGTGCTCGTACTGTTCGACGGCGATTTTGCCTTCGATTGATCGCGCATGTACAACGATCATGATTGGGGAGACATAAAGTCTTGTCCAGTTTAGCCAACTGTGACTGCCGAGATGTACCTGACTAACGTCTGTTTCCAGAATATCGCTAGATAGTGAGTAGGTGGCTAGGAGTTCGTTTGACGGACCCATTTAGATCCTCCGTTCAAAACTTGGGTTTCGCCGAATACTCAAATCGAGTCTGCGGCGATATTTGGTGGGGAATGATATGGCATCCGCCAGATGGTCTGCTGCCTCAGCAATCGATCCAGCTCGTGTAGAAGTAGGAAACAGCGCGCGCCAGTCGACGCGTGTGATTACCACCGGAACGATCTCCGAACCTTGTTTTAGGTAGATGCGCCGCTCTCCCAATTGGCGCACCTTTGCTCCCGCCGCGCCAACGACCAATTCCAGACGTTGTACAGGCGTAGACTCACAGATCATTTCGTCAAACTGACGAACGCTAGGCTGAGTATTTCGGCTGATATAGAAGCTCGCCGTTCCACCGACGCCACTTGACCGCACTTCAATCCGTGCATCTGGCGCGAGACTCACTTCGTCCCATATGCGATGACTTGAATCACCGATTCCCGTGTTTTCGTCCCGCGCGCGTGCTTGAGCGATTTGGAGCAGTTCAAATATAAGTGCCATTTCTGCTATAAGACTGCTGTGGTCGTTGATCGCACAATACTTGGTGGGCGCGGTTGAGCCGAGCCGAATATGGGTCAAGCAGCGAGTCAACCATGGGCGACGTGCCATTCTAGGGTCGTCTGTCGATTCCAAGGATACTAGCCAATGAGGCGGGCTTCCCGGGTTCGTCAGTTGGCTTTCGGTGCAACTGTCGAGCTGAGCGGCAAGCAGGACGAGCAGTCTATCTGCGTCAGGAACAGCTGCTGTAAATGCGGCGTTTTGGCTGATTGCGGCGGCGCGCAACTTTTTCGACACGAGCCGCGCGTAGACAGCTTGAAATATGTCTCGCCATAGGTCATCAGCCGGCAGGCAGTCTGGAACCGTCTCGGGTTCGTCGGACGATGTAAGTGATTTTGCACGCTGGTAGGGACCGAGTACAAGGTCAGCCCCGTTCGTGGGGATGCCGGACCACCAAGTCGAAAAGCCGTAGACCAGTTGCATCTGCTGGAAGCTGGGATTGTGTTCGTAGGTGGTGACCACAGGAGCGTTCGCCGCCTCGTAAAGGGGTTGCGGCTGCCCGTCGTTTCGAAGTCCGAGTCCAGAAAATTCCTCAAGAACCTGCTGCAACGTGTGAACCACTTGTGGCTCGTCACTACCAAATCCGATGGTGACGAGTGCGGCGCTACGCACCTTGGTTCGAAAAAAATCCGCAGCCCACTTGCGTTTTCTCCAGTCCTGAAGTTGAGATGCTGTCAATAAGATATCTGCTGCATGCGTACAACATTCTTTGAGTTGTGCGGCACAACCATTGATCTTGTAGGCTTTCAGAATGTGAGGGGTGTCCTCGCCTGGATGCCACTCCGCGTTTAGCGCCGCGCTTTCGGCGAAGGTATCCAAGTCGTAGATCCGACGGATGACCGTGTTGGAAGACAGGGTTTGGGAACCCAGCCACGTGTTGAGATACGCTCGTTCAAGATTGCAGTCGTAGTTAGTCGTCACCAGCTCGGAAATCAACCCTTCTCGGACAAGGAAGGCCAGATAGTAGTGAGCAGGCGTCGGATCCAGGTCCGCGAAATCACGGATTTGAAGCACGTCAGCAAGTTTCCAATAGGCTTCGTCATTACTCTGCGGGTATTCCCAAAGGAATGTTTCACAGCTCTTTGTTAGCTCGCTTCTCTCTTTAGCCAACCGCAAGTCACAGAGTTTGCAACTCAGCTTGGAGAACACTTCAAACACGATCTTTGGATTTGATAGGTGTTCGGAAAAGCGTTCTGCACATTTTTCGCAAAATACAAGGGGGCCACGCGATTCGCCCATGAGCCTCTTCATGCGTAATTTCAGCGTAGCGTTGACGACCTTGTCGACCATTGTAGGAAGCTTGTGCCCGTCCCAGTAAGCGCCTCGCAGGGTTGAGTTCATCGAAATTCCCGCTCCAATAAGCGGTACGCATCTGCGATGCAGTATTCGATCTACTACATATCGAAAAGCGCTACTAGATGTGTTGTTCATCAAGTCAAAAAAGTGGGTCGTCGCCTCTCCTGCGACGGAGATGCAAAGACGGCAGTGGTAGGGCACTCGTCTGGCACGTTATGATAACGGCGAAATCCAGTCCAAGTAGTGCTTTTATACGATGCCCGATTAGCGATCGGCTACCTATATGGTTGAACCGAGGACCGAAAGACACTCCTCTCGAAATGGACTTCTCGATATTTTGGAAGGCTGATTGGTAACTACGCCAAGAGTCTCGGTCGGGTGGCATCGGTGCAGCGTCGCCTAGTGCCCGGCGCTGATCGACTGGCGTGCATCGAAGAAGCCAGTCATTGTGGCCCAAAGCGGCACCTTGAGCCACGAGTCCGATTTGCATTCTAGGCTTGCTACATCTTTTAAACTCCGTACCCTTCACATTAGTCGCCGCACCCGCTGTGCTTGTGTCGAAGCTTTATATGGATGTCGGTTTATGGTCGGAATAACTGAGCAGAGTTTGTTGTATCTTCACGCAGCCTCGCGACGTGACGCATGGCGTGATTTTCTATTTTTTATGGTTCGTTGCCTCCGGAGACCGGAGCGCGGCAACTTACCAATCTGACAGGGAGTGGACTTGATAACAATACCGCAGGTCGCAGAGTTGCTAAACCAACGCGCTAACGGATACGAGGTCGGCAGGCTTCAGCACCTTCGTGTAAAGCTCAAAGATAAGAAGCGTTTGCCGTCACAGAAGTTATTTATGCCAGCAACAATCTCCGACGACTGGGCTTTCCATTTTGGTGGGCGTGCGGAATTGCAGTTCAATATAGGCATGGAAGAGAGCGACGGGAAGAAGTACATTCGTCATGGCGTTGCCTTTTCCTTGGAACCGAGCCAAACCCTTCCAAGTATCGACACCCTGTTGCCTAAAATGCGGTTGTTCAACGAATTTATCAGGACGGAGTTTAAAGCGCCTGCAGATTTTAGAATTTGGTACTTCCGAAAAGGTGTCCGTTCGAAAACCCTTCCTGTCGCGCCCCTCCCACACGAACTGTTTCAAACGGGTACCTTCGTGTTCATGGGTGCGCTTTCCCCCGTTGACCAATTGGACCTTGACAGAATTCTTCGGGACTTCGACTTGCTTCTTCCGCTCTACACTTTTGTAGAGTCAGGTGGGAAACTTCCTCCTGACAAAGACTCTCCCATCGGCTTCAACTTCCGACCTGGAAATCGTGTTAAAAGCTCGTGGGCGAGTGCATCGCTGCCGGAGCGACAACTTTCAATTGAGCTGCGCCATAATGCATTGCAGTTAGCGCTCTATGCAGAACTCTGTACCGAGTACGGGCAGGAAAACATTGGGACCGAGATATCGAACGGCAGCGGAGGTCGAATTGACGCAGTCGCTCGAACCGATGATGGCTATGTTTTTTTTGAGATAAAAGTCGGTCATTTTCTGAAAAGCTGTATTCGCGAGGCAATTGGCCAGTTATTGGAATATTCTTATTGGCCGGGCGCGTACTGTGCTAATGAACTCGTCATCGTCGGCGAAGCAGCGCTAGATGAAGGGAGCGGTCGATATATCGAGACGCTGAAAAATAGATTGAACTTGCCAATCAGCTACCGCCGAGTGGAATTGGGTGAAGAGGTGTTGTGATCACACATTCTGTGCGAGGCATACTCCTCGCGTGACGGCGGCCTCTGCTACGGAGTCAGGGAGATGACCGCGGTGCGCGTCCGTTTGGTATCTTCAATGCTTGAGATCATAGCCTGAAGGGTTATTCGCCATTGCCAAGTAGCCATAGTTGGCCGACCGTTGCCTTACGTCCAAGGCAGCAACCGGCCAACATTTGTCCACATTAACGTATTCAATGGTGAAAATGGTCGCTTCTTCGCAAACTAACGAACAGCCTCAGCAGTAAATAACCCGCTAAGGCTCGCGCCTCACCCCTCACTTATTCACCATCTTCGCCGGCACACTAACCGCCAGCAACCCACCCAGCACCATAAACGCCGCCAGCATATACATCCCCGAATCATTCGCAGCCGTCGCCTGCTTAAGCCACCCCACGGCGTAAGGACTCAAAAACCCCGCCAGATTCCCAATCGAATTAATCATCGCGATCCCAGCAGCCGCGCCAGTCCCCGCCAAAATCGCCGTAGGCAAACTCCAAAACAACGGCAGGGTAGTAAGAATCCCCATCGTCGCAAGCGTAAGCGAAGCCATCGCCAACACAGTGTTATGCGTCCACACGACAGAAAGCACCAACCCAATCGCCCCCGCAAACGCAGGCAGCGCAATATGCCACCGCCGCTCCCGCTTCCGGTCCGCACTACGCGACACAAACACCATCGCCACCACAGCCCCCGCGAACGGAATCGCCGACAGCAACCCGATCATGAAAGCATCCGTCACCCCAGTCGCCTTAATAATCGTCGGCAACCAGAAACTCACCCCATACAACCCCATCACAAACGAGAAGTACGTCAGACTGAGCATCAACACCCGCCCACTCGTGAGCACCTGACGAATCGGCATGTCATGCTTGGTCGCTTCCTCCGCGGACACATGCCGCTCGAGCATCTCCTGCTCTTCCTTGGTCAGCCACTTCGCCTTCGAGATCCGATCGTCCAGCATGGCGAACACCATGATCCCGACGATCACCGAAGGAATGCCTTCGAGCAGAAACAGCCACTGCCAGCCATGCCAGCCGTTCAAGCCGTTAAAGGTCTTCAGGATATAACCCGACACCGGCCCGCCGATCACACCCGACAACGCAATCGCCGTCATGAACCACGTCGTCATGCGACCACGCCGATGCGACGGATACCAGTACGTCAGATAAAGAATGATCCCGGGAAAGAACCCCGCTTCAGCCAGACCGAGCAGAAAGCGCATCACATAAAACATCGTCGGCGTAGTCACGAACATGGTCAGCATAGAGATCACGCCCCACGACACCATGATCCGCGCAATCCACACCCGTGCGCCGACCTTATGCAAAATCACATTGCTCGGAATCTCGAAGATGAAATAGCCGACAAAGAAAATCCCCGCGCCGAATCCGTACACCGCATCGCTCAGCCCAAGATCGCTGGTCATTTGCAGCTTGGCGAAACCGACGTTGACGCGATCCAGATACGCGACCACGTAACAGAGCATCAGAAGCGGCGCGAGCCGCCAGGTGACCTTGCGGTAGGTGGCCTCTTCGAAAGTGGAAGGTGGCGCACCCGCGCCGGGATGGTGGAGCGGATTTGCGGGACTAGCCATGGTGTCTCCTCTTTTCTTGTGGAATTGAAGTACCGCCGTCGATCGATTCTATCCGCGCTCAGTGCTTTGCACGACGAATCGATACCGGGGGAAAACACTGACTGCGGCGAGGGCGGCGCAGCGGCCGCCCTCGCTAGAATGGCCCGGCGCGGCGCTACACGCAGCGCCCGCCGTCCACTTCGAGACACACGCCGGTGATGAACTCCGCCTCGTCCGAGGCCAGATAAAGCGCAGCGTTGGCAATATCCTGCGGCGTCGAGAAACGCCCGAGCGGAATGCCGGCGAGAAAGCGCTGGCGATTTTCCGGCGTATCTTCCACGCCCATGAATTCGGACAGCAGCGCCGTCTCGCCGATCACCGGATTCACGCAGTTCACCCGAATCCGGTCCGGACCCAGCTCGACCGCCAGCGACTTGCTCGCGATAATCACCGCGCCTTTGCTACCGTTGTACCAGACGAGCCCGGGGCGCGGCCGCACACCCGCCGTGGACGCAATATTGATGAAGCAGCCGCCGCCTTGCTCGCGGAAATACGGCACGAATTCCTGCACGCTCCAGTAGATGCTTTTCACGTTCACCGCGTAGACGCGGTCGAATTCGGCTTCCGTGACTTCCATCACCGGCTTGTTGCGATGCGTGGTGCCGGCGTTGTTGACGACGATCTGCACGCTGCCGAAGTCTTCGAGCGCGGCCGCGCGCAGCGTCTGCCAGTCCTCGCGCTGGGCGACGTTGCCCGCCACTGCGATCGCCTTGCCGCCGGCCAGCGCGATTTCGCTCGCCACGCGCTCGGCGGCCGGGCCGTTCAGATCGTTGACCACCACGTTCGCGCCTTCGCGCGCGTAGGTCTTCGCAATGCCTTCACCGAAACCCGAGCCGCCACCTGTGACGATGGCTGTTTTACCTGTCAACCGCATGATGTCTCCGTTGTTCGTTGTGGATGGTGATGCCAGTGCGTGCCGCGCCCGCTAACCGTGCCGGATGGCAATGGTCTTCAGCACGGTGAACCCATAGAGCGCTTCGAAGCCTTTTTCGCGTCCGTGGCCCGAATGCTTGACGCCGCCGAACGGCAATTCCACGCCGCCGCCCGCGCCATAGTTGTTGATGAACACCTGGCCGGAGCGCAGGCGGCGCGCGAGCCGCATCTGCCGTGCGCCGTCGCGCGTCCAGATACCGGCCACCAGACCGAATGGCGTGCCGTTGGCGAGGTTCAAAGCTTCGTCTTCATCGCTGAACGACATGGCGGCCAGCACCGGTCCGAAGACTTCGTCGCGCGCGAGGCGGTGGCTCGCGGGCACGTCGCGCAACAGCGTGGGCGCCTGATAGAAGCCCGCTTCCGGCGCTTCGGGAATCACCTCGCCGTGCGCCGCCATGGCGATGCCGTCGTGTTGCGCATCGTTGAGGAAATCCCACACGCGACGCTGCTGTTTCGCGCTGATCAGCGGCCCGCAGTCGAGGTCGGCCTGCGAAGGGCCGACGCGCAACGCGTGAAACGCGCTGCTCAGCCGGTCGAGCAAAGGCTCGTAAATGGCCCGGTCGATCAGCACGCGGCTACCCGCCGAGCAGGTCTGCCCGGCGTTTTGCACGATCGCCGACACCAGCACGGGCAGCGCGGCGTCGAGGTCCGCATCGGCGAAAACGATTTGCGGCGATTTGCCGCCGAGTTCCAGCGTGACCGGCACGTGATTCTCGGCGGCCATTTGCGTGACGAGCTTGCCGGTATCCGGCGAGCCGGTGAACGAAATGTGATCGATGCCCGGATGACGCGCGAGCGCCGCGCCGGCTTCATGGCCGTAGCCGGTGACGATATTCAGCGCGCCGGCGCGTAAACCCGCCTCGGCGGCGAGTTCGGCGACGCGCAGCACGGACAGGCACGCATCTTCGGCCGGTTTGACGACGCACGCATTGCCGGCGGCGAGCGCCGCGCCCACGCTGCGCCCGAAAATCTGCATGGGGTAATTCCACGGCACGATATGGCCGGTCACGCCGTGCGGCTCGCGAATGGTCAGCACCGTATAGCCGGTCTGGTAAGGCAGCGTTTCGCCATGCAGCTTGTCCGCCGCGCCGGCGTAAAACTCGAAATAGCGGGCGAGGGCGGCGGAATCGCCGCGCGCCTGCTTGAGCGGCTTGCCGGTGTCGCGAGCTTCGAGTTGGGCGAGTTCCTCCTGGCGCGCGGCGACCAGCATGGAAAGCCGGTACAGAATGCGGCCGCGTTCGGCGGCGCTGGCTTGGCCCCAAGGGCCTTCGAACGCGCGGCGCGCGGCGTGCACGGCAGCGTCGATATCCGCCGCGGTGCCGCGTGCGAGTTGGGTAAAGGGTTGGCCGTCAGAGGGATCGAGTACGGCGATCGTCTCGCCGCCTGATGCGGCGGACCATTCGCCGCCGATGAAATGCCGGGCTTCTTCCATGCAGGCTCCTTGAGATGTCACGAGCACCGCGCGGCGGTGACGTGGTGTTCACAAACGAGAGGCACAATCGAGAGACGCCCGACGATTATCACCCCGATGATACGAGGGATGCCATTAGGTGATTGGCTATAATGGCGTATTAAGCACTGTCCGGCCGCAGCGCCGCTGCTCGAGGCGAGTTTCACGTTGCATCCCCTTCGAGCAAGCGCGCCGCACGCCGTGTTCCGAATTCCATCCCGACCAGAGAGCGCTCATGAGCTTCAATAACGTCCCCGCAGGCAAAGACCTTCCGCAAGATTTCAACGTCATCATCGAAATCCCGGCGCAAAGCGATCCGGTGAAGTACGAAGCCGACAAGGAAACGGGTCTGCTCCACGTCGATCGTTTCATCAGCACGGGCATGCGCTATCCGGCTAACTACGGCTACATTCCGCAAACGCTGTCGGGCGACGGCGACCCGGTCGACGTGCTGGTGATCACGCCGTTCCCGCTGCTGGCTGGCTCCGTGGTGCGTGCCCGCGCACTCGGCATGCTGCAAATGACCGACGAATCCGGCGTGGACGCGAAGCTGGTTGCCGTCCCGCACGACAAGGTCTGCCCGATGACCGCCAACCTGAAGTCGATCGACGACGTTCCGTCGTACCTGAAAGATCAGATCAAGCACTTCTTCGAGCAATACAAGGCGCTGGAGAAGGGCAAGTGGGTGAAGGTCGAAGGCTGGGCGGATATCGACGCCGCGCACAAGGAAATCACCGAAGGCGCGGCGAACTACAAGAAGTAAGCTGCGTTACGTTTGGTGGGCAAAAAACCGCGCGAGCCTGCAAGGGCCGCGCGGTTTTTTCATTTGCAAGTCGAAGCGGGAGGGCGGCGCGTTACATAGTCTTTAGAAAGGGCGCATAGACGCAGCGCATCGATTGGATGAACCGAATGCATTTTTATAATTAGGGGTAAACCCTTATCATGGAGCAGCCGCCCGTGCTGACCTTGTTGCGCCGGCTTTTCTCGATGCGCTGATGCGGCGCCAATCCCTGTTCTTCTGAGCCCACCGTCCGGATGCTGAATCGCAAGTCCAACCCGTCGTCGTCTTCGCAGCGCTGGTCGAACTGGCTGTATGCCGTCGCGAGCGCGATCTACCGCAAGCGGCCGGTCTGGATGGTGTCGTTCTCGACGAGCGAGGCCAGTCTGTCGGAAGGCTTGAGAGCGGCTTGCGCATCCACGGCCATGCTCGCGCTCGGCAATGTGCTGCATGAACCGATGTTCGCGTGGGCCGCCATTGGCGCCTTCTGGACCTGTCTCGCCGATGCCGCCGGCTCCAACCGCGCCCGCTTTGCATCGATGATGGGCTTCGCGGTGCTGTCCACGCTGTGCGGTGGCTTGACCTCTTTCGCGTCCGCAGAGGGAACGGTGGTCGCCGCGCTCGCGGTGCTGCTGTTCACGAGCCTCGGCGCGTTCGGCCGGATCTGGGGCGCGGCCACGTCGCAGGTGACGATTCTCGTGGCGACCGCGTGCGTCGTGATGGTCGACCGGCCGATGCATGATGTGCGGCAAGGTATGGCGTTTCTCGGTATCTACCTGGTCGGCTGCCTGTTCGCTGTCGCGCTGAGTCTGACGGTCTGGCGCATTCATCCGTTCGGCACGAGTCGCTCGACGCTGCGTGCCGTCTATCTGCGTCTGGCCGATATCGCGCTGGATAGCGCGCGGCTGCTCGAACGGCGCGCGGCGCGCGGCGAGTGGGCCACGCATGCCGCGAAGTTTCGCGCCGATGCCCGAGCCGCGCTCGAACGCTCGCGCAAAGTGCTGGCGCGGGTGCCCGCTTCGAGAACCGGCGGCCGCGAAACCTACGACACGCTGCTCGGCTTGCTCACCGATGGCGAAGCGTTGTTCGCTTATCTGATCGCCGTGTCCGGCGCCTGTGAGCGAGCGCCGGATAACGCATGGCGCGCGAAACGCGCGGCGCGACTGCTGGCCGTGATGGGCGACTTGTTGCGCGACATCGGCGCGGCCGTCAACGATGCGCAGTGGGAACGTCTGACTGCGTTGCAATTGCGCTTGCGGCGCTTCGCGAAGCGGCTCGAAACCGCGTTGTCAGAACCTGTGTCACTAAAGTCCGATTTCGAACTGGTCGACTTCGCGCCGGTGTATGCGCAGCCCGAAGGTTGGCGCGACAGCGCGACGCGCCTCTTCACGCGCATCTGGGCTACGTTCAAAGCGAACCTGTCGGTCGAATCCGTCGGCTTGCGGCATGCGGCCCGCGTCGGCGTAACGACCTCCGCCGGCTTTCTCGTGATTCGCGCGCTCGGGCTGCCGTTCGGCTACTGGGCGACCATGGCGACGCTGCTGATCTTGCAGCCTTCGATTGCCGCGACTTGGCCGCGCAGTATCGAGCGGGCGGCGGGCAGCATCGTCGGCGGCGTGTTGGCGGCGGCGATCGGCTACGCGATTCATTCGCCGCTCGGCATTTCCCTCGCGGTGTTTCCGCTGGTGATGGCGACCATGGCGCTGCGTCCCGTCAGCTACAGTCTGTTCGTGCTGTTTCTCACGCCGACCTTCGTGCTGGTGGCCGACTTCGCGACGCCGGGCGCCAGCGAATTCGTTTATGCGATCACGCGGCTCGGCAACAACGTGCTCGGCTGCGTATTGGCGCTGCTGGCCACGTTCTATCTATGGCCGACGCGCGAAAAGATCGACTATCGCGCGTATCTGGGCGAAGCGGTGCGCGCCAATCTCGCGTATCTGCGAGCCGCGCTGGCGTCGCCTCGCCGCAGCGAGAAGGATATGGAGCGCTTGCGCCGGGCTGCCGGTCTGGGCAGCAATAACGCGGAAGAAGCGATCGGCCGGATGCGCCTTGAGAAACTCGAGGACTCCATGGCCGATACGGTGACGCTGACGGTGCTGAGCGTGTTGCGCAGGATGGCCGGCACCGCGACGCAACTGCGGCTGAGTACGAACCGGCGCGATACGCACGACGAACTCGACGCTTGGATCGCGACCGTGAGCGCGGATATCGATGCCGCGTTGGATCGGACCTTGCGGCCGGTGCGTCACGCGCTGCCGGCGCGGGATGGGCTGACTTCGCTGGAAGCGGATGCGGTGGGGGAGCTTGCGTTGATGCATCGGCTGCTGAATGAGCGGATGCGGGAGGCGAGGGGGTAGCGAGCCTGAACGAAGCCGAACGGCCCTCGTTCAGGACGCGCCGGTCACCTGCTCCGTCGCCTCATCAACAACCGCTTCAGGCTCCGGCAACGGCATCACAGACTCAAGCGTGCGCAATCCCGCCGCCAACGCCCGCTTCTCCGACGCCGCGAGCCGCTTGACCCAATACTCGGCGCGCGACGCGCTCGACCGGTCCGTCAATTCAAACGACGCCAGCACGCGCAACGGCTTGCGCGAACGCGTATAACGCGCGCCTTCGCCGCTGACGTGTTTGTCGAAACGCGCCTGCACATCGACGGCAATGCCGGTATAAACGCTGCCGTCCGAGCATTCGAGCAGATAAAGAAACCACGCCATAAACGCGCTTCAGCCTTTGAACGGATTGTGTTCGCGCAGCTCATCCACATACGCGTGGATGCTGTTCTTTTCGTTGTCGAGAAAGTGGCCGACCGCATCCGCGAAAGCAGGGTGGGCGAGCCAGTGCGCCGAGCGCGTCACCGTGGGCAGGAAACCGCGCGCCATCTTGTGTTCACCCTGCGCGCCGCCTTCAAACGCGCCGAGCTTTTCCTCGATGCAGAATTCGAGCGGCTGGTAGTACGCGGTTTCGAAGTGCAGGCACGGCACGTGTTCGAGCGCGCCCCAATAGCGGCCATACAGCGTGCCGCCGGTTTTCGCGTCGCGCTGATACACCACGAGCGAACTCGCGATCGGCTTGCCTTCGTATTCGGCGATCACGAGCAGCAGATTCTCCGGCATCGACGCGCCGATCATCCGGAAGAAATCGAGGTTCAGATACGGACTCGAAAAGTGCTCGCGATATGTCTGCCGATAGCACTTGCTGAAGAAACGCCAGTCCGCGTCCTGAATGTCCTCGCCGCGAATCCGGCGCATCGTCACGCCGGCCTCCTGCACTTTGCGCCGCTCGGCGCGAATGTTCTTGCGCTTCTTCTGTTCGAGCGTGGAGAGGAAATCGTCGAAGTCGCGGTAGCCGTCGTTCAGCCAGTGAAACTGCACGCCTTCGCGTTGCATCATGCCCATGTCGGTGAGCGCATTGGCTTCCGTTTCGGTGGGAAACAGCACATGCAGCGACGACACGTCGGCCTGCTCCGCGAACGCCATCAGCGTGGCCGCCAGATGCTTGAGCGCATGCGTATCCGCCGATAACAACCGGTTGCCTTGCACGGGCGTGAACGGCACCGCGCACAGCAGCTTCGGGTAATACGGCAGACCGTTGCGCTTGTAGGCGTCGGCCCAGGCCCAGTCGAACACGTACTCGCCGTACGAGTGCCCCTTCAGGTACACCGGCGCGGCGGCCACCAGCTTGTCCGTGCGCGGGTCCGTCAGCGTGACGAATTGCGGCGCCCAGCCGGTATCGGCGACCGCGCAACGGGTCGCATGCAGCGCGCTCAGGAACTCGTGCCGCAAAAACGGCGTGGGCTGCGACTGCTGGGCGAGGAGGGCATTCCATTCGGCGGCGTCCACCTCGGAGGGCGACGCCAGAATGCCCGTGCGATAATCAAAGCGTTCCTGGTTCAATCTGTGTGACTGTTCCCAATGAGCGGCGCGGCGCATCAGGCGCTACGTCGTTCGTTTATCCGATTTGTCCATTCCGTCGAGCTAACCAGCCGCGGTACTCGCAAGCCACGTCGGCTTGCCTGTCGATCCTGCCATGAAGACCCGAATCGCTCTTGCCCAAATCAATGTCACCGTCGGCGACTTCGCCGGCAATGTCGAAAAGATTGTCGCCGCCGCGCGCACCGCGCACAACGGTGGTGCGAAGCTGCTGATCGCGCCTGAACTCGCGCTCTCCGGCTATCCGCCCGAAGATCTGCTGCTGCGTCCCGCGTTTTATGCCGCGAGCGCGGCGGCGCTGGCCGACCTCGCTGTGCAACTGAAACCGTTCGCCGGCCTGCATGTGATCGTCGGCCATCCTTTCCGTGACGTGGCGCACGGCCATGGTAATGCAAACGCGCCGATCGAGCGCGGCGTGCCGCCGGTCGATACGTTCAACGCGGCGTCGCTGATCGTGGATGGCGAAGTGCGCGGCACGTATCGCAAGCAGGATTTGCCCAATACCGAGGTGTTCGACGAGAAGCGCTACTTCGCGTCCGACCCGCAGCCGTTCGTGTTCGAACTCGACGGCGTGAAGTACGGCGTGGTGATCTGCGAGGACGCATGGCATGCGTCGGCGGCGCAAATGGCGAAAGCGGCGGGCGCGCAAGTCGTGCTGATTCCGAACGGCTCGCCGTATCACCTGAACAAGGAAGCGGTGCGTTTCGACATTCTGCGCGCGCGGATTCGCGAGACCGGCCTGCCGATGGTCTACGTGAACATGGTCGGCGCGCAGGACGAACTGGTGTTCGACGGCGGCTCGTTCGTGCTCGACGCGCAAGGCGAACTAGTCGCCAAGATGGCGCAGTTCGAGGAAGCGACCGCGATCGTCGAATTCGAAAACGGCAAGCCGTTGCCCGCGGCGATCGCGCCGGATCTGTCGATCGAGGCTCAGGTTTATGCGGCGCTCGTCATGGGCGTGCGCGACTACATCAACAAGAACGGCTTTCCGGGCGCGCTGATCGGGCTGTCGGGCGGCGTGGATTCGGCGCTGGTGCTGGCCGTTGCGTGCGACGCGCTCGGCGCGGACCGCGTGCGCGCGGTGATGATGCCCTCGCGCTACACGGCGGACATTTCCACGACGGACGCCGCCGAGATGGCGCGCCGCGTCGGCGTGCGCTACGACGAAATCGCGATCGCGCCGATGTTCGACGCGTTCCGCAGCTCGCTCGCGGAGGAATTCGCGGGCCGCGCCGAAGACGCCACCGAAGAAAACATTCAGGCGCGCATTCGCGGCACCTTGCTGATGGCGCTGTCGAACAAGTTCGGCTCGATCGTCCTGACCACCGGCAACAAGAGCGAAATGGCGGTGGGCTACTGCACGCTTTACGGCGACATGGCCGGCGGCTTCGCGGTCATCAAGGACATCGCGAAGACGCTCGTTTATCGGCTGTGCCACTACCGCAACCAGGCGACCACCTTCAGCAAGCAGGACATCATTCCCGAACGGATCCTGACGCGCGCACCGTCGGCGGAACTGCGCGAGAACCAGACCGATCAGGACAGCTTGCCCGAGTACGAAGTCCTCGACGCGATCATGCGCATGTACATGGAAGAGGACCGCTCGCTCGCCGAAATCATCGCGGCGGGCTACGCGGTGGAAGACGTGAAACGCGTCACGCGCCTCATCAAGATCAACGAGTACAAGCGCCGCCAGGCGCCGATCGGCATTCGCGTCACGCATCGCGCGTTCGGGCGCGACTGGCGTTATCCGATCACGTCGCGCTACACCGAACCGGTGGAGTGAGCCGCGCCGAACCCTCGGCCGATCGCTGCGGACTCAACCAAACCACGCGCCGGATTGCCGCAACGCATCCGGCGCGGCGTAGAATAAAAATCATCCATTTCCCTTTCACTCTTCCAGACACGAGACGAGGTCCGCCATGAAGCGCATCACTGCAGTCATCAAACCGTTCAAACTCGACGAAGTGCGCGAGGCGCTCGCTGAAGTCGGCCTCACCGGGCTGACGGTGACCGAGGTCAAGGGTTTCGGCCGGCAGAAAGGCCATACCGAGCTCTATCGTGGTGCAGAGTACGTGGTCGACTTTCTGCCGAAAGTGAAAATCGAAGTGGTGGTGGCGGATAACCAGTGCGATCAGGTGATCGACGCGATCATTGGCGCGGCGCGCACCGGCAAGATCGGCGACGGCAAGATTTTTGTCGCCGACGTGGAGCGCGTGATCCGCATCCGCACCGGCGAAGAAAACGAAGCAGCGGTTTGAGAGCCGCCTGACTTCGCCGCCTCGAAGCAGGGACCGGGCGCGGCGGAATCAACCCACTGCGCTCACAAGCGCGACGTGAGCCGAGTCTGCACCTTAGCGGTGCGCCAAGGCAGAAGGCAAAACCGTCCGCTCAAATAAAAAACGGTGCGATACCCTTTCGGACATCGCACCGATACGCGCCTCTCGCAGCAGCGTGAAAAAGATTCTCTTGAAGAATTCTTGACTACACCCCGGAGGAAGTTCCTCCGGGGAACACCGTTCGATTAGAACGAGTGTTGAATACCTGCGTACACGCCAGTCTGGCTGTGACCCGGCAGCGGATTGTCCGTGCTGGTTGCCGTAC
Organism: Burkholderia sp. WP9; assembly: GCF_900104795.1. Lineage (NCBI taxonomy): Bacteria > Pseudomonadati > Pseudomonadota > Betaproteobacteria > Burkholderiales > Burkholderiaceae > Burkholderia > Burkholderia sp. WP9. The sequence continues at coordinate 2,443,419 of NZ_FNTG01000001.1, read as the reverse complement.
CTGCGTTGTTGGCATTCAGGCCGTAGTTAGCCGTCTTGCTGTTTTGCGTCGTTGCAACCTGGAGGTCCAGCAGCGTGCGCTTGGACAGGTTGTACGAGCCGCCGACCGTGTAGATCGTCGCATTGCCCGCGCCATTGTTGCCGTTCACGTGGTAGACCGCAGCGATCAGCGCCGCTGCCGGCGTTGCTTGCCACGTCACACCGCCCCATTCGTGATCGAGCGTGGTCGGCTGGCCCGGCAGAACGTTCTGTGCACCTGCCGAACGAACAGCCTGGTAAGCAGCCTGAATCTTGAACTGACCCAGGAACACGTTCACGAGAGCCGAGTATTCACGCGATGCTGCGAACACGCCGTTACCGATGTTGGCCGTATTGACCGCGCTTGCGTTCGGGCCGTACAGGGTGCCGTTAGCCGGATTGCGGATTTCGTCGTAAATACCGCGAACCTGGAACAGCGAGTTCGTGTAGGTGACTTGTGCGCCAGCTTCGCGACCTTGAGCGGTCGTGCCGTTGCCGTTCCAGCTCGTTGCGTTCGACAGCGCGTATTGACCGTAGAAGTCAAAGCCCGCGATCTTCGGCGACTGGTAAGCGAAGTTGTTGCTCGATTGCGGCCAGTTGCGGCCACGCACCAGCGATGCCGACGACCAGTTCGATTGACCGAACGGGTCGAAGTCCCACACGCCGTTCGAGATGTACAGCATGCGACCCATCGTGAACGTACCGTACTGGTCGTTCGACAGGCCGACAGTTGCCCAACGATTGAAGAGACCGCCGCCGCCAGGGCCTGCACCCGTCATGGTGTTGAAGGAGCCTTCCAACTGGAACAGGACCTTGTTGCCGCCACCGATGTCCTCAACGCCCTTCAAGCCCCACAGGCTGGTACCCCAGTCGCCGCTTTCAGCGCGCCAGCGGTTCGTGCTGCCAGTTGCCTGACCATTTGCACCCACGCCTTGCGGAACGCCCGTCATGTACTCAATACCGGCGTCAAGGCGGCCGTACAGCGTCACGCTGCTTTGGGCGTGCGCAACAACACCGGCTGTCATCAGCGCAGCGGCGAGCAAAGCTTTCTTCATCTTCTCCTCCATACCCTGTCAAAAAGTGAAACCCAGTACTGCGAATGGTGCTCGGCCGCGAGTTGCGCCGAACAGAAATCGGTACCAGGGAGATTAGCGGGTGGATTGGGTCTCCTGCCGTGACGTGTAGCCTTGGGGCTATCTGGTCGTCATGCCGATCCCTCGCCGACCGGTTCTCCTCTGTGCTTTGAAGTAAAACTACTTTTAATGAACTTTGTTTTGCTACTTTGGTTACTAATTTATCAAAAATACACTTCACTGGGAGAAGAAATTAGTACCTGCCTCGATCGATGTCTCCAAATTGCAATAAGAATGTGCGGGACGGCCCGTCGCAACACCGGCGAAAATCGTGAAAACCCTTATGCGACAAGGGAATCACGGTTCGGCACGGGTAGCGTTAAGGATTGCCACTATTGACGCCTTAGATGCGGCAGAGTAGGGCGAAAAGGAGGGAGTTCGAGGCAGGCGGAGGCGGATTTCGTGGCCGAAAACGCCGGAATGCACAGGTCACCGAAACAAAAAAGGCGCCGGTAAGCGCCTTGTAATACTACTTCGACTACAGCCCAGATAATGGGTTATTCGTGCGCCGTTATTTGAGGCTGCCGGAGAGGAATTGTTTGAGCCGTTCGCTCTTCGTGTTCCTGAACACTTCGTCGGGATGGCCTTCTTCTTCCACGCGGCCTTGATGCAGAAACATCACGTGATTCGACACGTTGCGCGCGAACGCCATTTCATGCGTGACGACGATCATCGTGCGGCCTTCTTCGGCGAGCGTCTGCATGACCTTGAGCACTTCGCCGACCAGTTCGGGGTCGAGCGCGGAGGTCGGTTCGTCGAACAGCATCACATCCGGATGCATGGCCAAGGCGCGCGCGATCGCCACGCGCTGCTGCTGGCCGCCCGACAGATGCGACGGGTACTGTTTTTCGAGGCGCGGCGCGAGCCCGACCTTTTCGAGGTATTCGCGCGCGCGCTCTTCGGCTTCCTTGCGCTTCAGTCCCAGCACGTTCACGGGCGCCTCGATGATGTTCTCGAGCACGTTCATGTGCGACCACAGGTTGAAGTGCTGGAACACCATCGACAGCCGGGTGCGCACGCGTTGCAGCTGCTTCGGGTCCGACACGCGCAACGCGCCGTTCTTGCCGATCTGCGTGCGGACTTCTTCGCCATCCACGAAGATGCGGCCGGAGTTCGGCTGTTCGAGGAAGTTGATACAGCGAAGCATCGTGCTCTTGCCCGAACCCGACGAGCCGATCACGCTGATCACGTCGCCGGCATTGGCCCGGAGCGACACGCCCTTGAGAACTTCGTTGTCGCCGTACTGTTTGTGAAGCTCATCGACGAAGAGCTTTTGCTTCTTGGTGTTCATCTGAATCCTTGGGCGTGCTGACTTACTGAGGCGCGGTGCCTTGGGTTACTTGCCTTGCGGCCGCAGGTAAGCGAGCCAGCGGCGCTCGGCGCGGCGGAACAGCCACACGAGCGCGAACGAAATGCACAGATAGAGCAGGGCGGCGATACCGAACGCATTGAACGACTGATACGTTGCGGAGTTAACGTCGCGCGCGATCTTGAGGATGTCCGGCACGGTCGCGGTAAACGCGACGGTGGTGGCATGCAGCATCAGGATCACTTCGTTGCTGTAGTACGGCAACGCGCGGCGCAATGCCGAAGGCAGAATCACGCGCCGGTACAGCGTGAACGACGACATGCCGTAAGCGCGTGCCGCTTCGATTTCTCCATACGGCGTCGCCTTGATCGCGCCGGCGAAAATCTCGGTGGTGTACGCGCAGGTGTTCAGCGTGAAAGCGAGCAGCGTGCAATGCATGCCGTCGCGGAAGAACGCGTTGGTGAGCTCGTGATTGCGGATGATCTCGAGGCTGTACAAGCCGGTGTAGCAGAGCAGCAGCTGCACATACAGCGGCGTGCCGCGGAAGATATACGTATACAGCCACACGAGACCGGCGAGCCACTTCTTCTTCGACACGCGGGCTACCGAGAGCGGAATCGACAGGCAGAAGCCGAGCCCGATCGACACCACCAGCAGCCACAGCGTGATCGCCACGCCGGTGATGCGGTAGCCGTCGGTATAGAGGTAATTGCGCCAGTATTCCTGAATGATCTCGATCATAGATCCGCCTTTCGCACGCCGGTCGAGTAACGCTTTTCGAGGTACATCAGCACGAAGTTGGACACTGTGGTGATGACGAGATAGATCGCCCCTGCGAACAGGGTGAAGAAGAAGAACCGCAGCGTGCCCTTGCCCGCGTCCTGCGAAGCCTTGACCACGTCGGCGAGGCCGATGATCGACACCAGCGCGGTGGCCTTGACCATCACCTGCCAGTTATTGCCGATGCCGGGCAGCGCGAAGCGCATCATTTGCGGGAACATCACGCGGGTGAACACCTGCCAGCCGGTCATGCCGTAAGCCGAGCCGGCTTCGAGCTGACCGCGCGGCACGGCGAGAAACGCGCCGCGGAAGGTCTCGGTGAAGTACGCGCCGTAAATGAAGCCGAGCACGGCGACGCCGGCCACGAACGGATCGATGTCGATCTGATCCCAGCCGAGCAGGTCGGTCAGGTTGTTCAGCCAGATCTGGATGCTATAGAACAGCAGCAGCATTAACACCAGATCGGGCACGCCGCGCACGAGCGTGGTGTAGACGGTGCCTACGCCGTTCGAGATGCGGTTTTTCGACAGTTTCGCCGCCGCGCCGAGCAGGCCCAGCACGAAAGCGAACGCCAGCGACAACACCGCCAGTTTGACGGTTTGCCAGGTGCCGTTGAGGAGCAGCGGGCCGTAGCCTTGAAGGAACATAGGGGGTCCTTGACGATGCGTTTGCGACACACCGCGAAAGACGCGGCCAACTCTGCACCGCGTTTGCCGCGAGCTGGTGGCTCGCTGTGACCTGCGGCGCACAGCGCACCGCTGTGCAAATCATGACTGCATGGCCGTTGCCGGTCTTGCAGCGCGCTTTTCGACTCTTGGGGTGAAGCTACGGGTGAATCTACTGCCGACTGTATTACGAAGCCTCGCGAAAGCCCATGCGGGCGTGCCCCGAGTTTCGTGGGTGCTGCTTCCGGTGCCCAGGCTCAGTGTCCGGGCACCGGTCCGGACTCAATGACCAGGATAGATGTCGAAGTCGAAGTACTGCTTCTCGAGCTTCCTGAACGTGCCGTCCTGATGAACCTGCGCCAGCGCCTGGTTGAACATCGCCTTCAGCTCGGCGTCGTCCTTGCGCAGGCCGATGGCCGTGCCTTCGCCGATCGTCTTCGGATCCTTCACTTCGGGGCCGGCCCAGCCGAAGCCTTTGCCGCGCGGCGTCTTCAGAAAGCCGGCGTCGGCCTGTACTTCGTCCTGCAACGCGGCGTCAAGACGCCCCGAGGCGAGGTCGGCGTACACCTGATCCTGATTCTGGTAGGGCACCACGGTCACCCCTTTGGGCTCCCACCAGACCTTGGCATACGCTTCCTGCGTCGAACCCTGCTCGACGCCGACGCGCTTGCCCTTCAACGAGGCCGCCGTGGGCAGCAGCGGTGAACCTGTCCGGGCGATCATGCGGGCGGGGGCGTCGAACAGCTTGTCGGAGAAGTCGATCTGCTCGCGGCGCTTGTCCGTGATGGTCAGCGACGACACGATCGCGTCGAACTTCCTGCCCTTCAACGCGGGAATGATGCCGTCGAGATCCTGTTCGACCCACACGCATTTCACGTTCATCTTCGCGCACAGGGCGCGGGTCAGGTCGGCGTCGAAGCCGACCACCTGGCCGTTGGGGGCCATGGATTCGAACGGCGGATAGCTGGCGTCCACCCCGATTCGCACGGTCTTCCACTCTTTGGCCATCGCGCCGGTGGCCATGACCGCCAAGGCCACGCACAGTGCGAGCTTCTTCATGTTTCTCCTGGGTCAAACTGATCGTCGTGGTGCTCCGATCTCGACGACCGCCGGTTCGTGGCCGGCCGTCGCTATTCTAGGCGGTCAAAATTGTCGCGCCGCCCGCTGATCCTGCTTCGCGGCGAGCCGCGTCCATTTGATGCCGCGATGGAGTCTGGCGCGGGTCTGGAACCCGCCGCTCATCCATCACGGTCCGCCGTGGCGGGCCCGCTGACGTGCCTTCGGCGCCCACGCAATCTCGAAAAGCGCGGTATTTTACCCGAACAGGGACGGGGCGCCAGTGCGGGGCGCCTGCGGCGGTGAACTGGCGGGTGCGGACGTTGTGCGAGCGCGACGCTGCTGTTCTTTGTAGACCGTGACCGGTCGTGCTTGCCACGAAACCGCGACGCGTGGGTCTCGCGGTCTGCGGGGCGCGTGGCGCAATTCAGCCCAGATTCGGCCTCGCAATCGCGCTATGACGTACCCTGCGCAACAACGAAACAGCGACGCCCACCGCCAACTGAGCCGATTGCACTCATTGATGAAACGATCCGGTGCACTCACGCCGATTGTTTAGCGCAGGCTCTGCCCATACATTCTCGACATCGCCATTTACTCACCGGGAGTTCCTCCATGTTCGAGATTCGCCGCTCCGAAGAACGCGGTCACGCCAACCACGGCTGGCTCGACTCGTATCACAGCTTCTCGTTTGCCGACTACCGCGATCCCCAGCACGTCCACTTCGGCCCGCTGCGGGTCATCAACGAAGACCGCATCGCCGGCGGACAGGGTTTCGGCACGCACGGCCATCGCGACATGGAGATCGTCACGTATGTGCTCGAAGGGGCGCTGGCCCACCGCGACAGCATGGGCAACGGCTCGACCATCCGTCCCGGCGACGTGCAGCGCATGAGCGCCGGCACGGGCGTGCAGCACAGCGAGTTCAACGCGTCGCAGGACGAACCGGCGCACCTGTTGCAGATCTGGGTGATTCCGCAACGCGCGGGCGACCAGCCGGGCTACGAGGAAAGGCGCTTCGACGCCGCCGACAAGCGCGGCCGTCTGCGCGTGGTCGCTTCGCCCGACGGTCGCGACGGCTCGGTGACGATTCACGCGGATGCGTCGATTTACGCGGCGCTGCTCGATGGCGCGGAAACGGCCACCTTCGCGCTGCCCAAAGGCCGGCTCGCGTACGTGCATGTGGCGCGGGGCGCGGTGACGGTGAACGGCGAAGCGCTGCGCACGGGCGACGCCGCCAAGCTCAGCGAAACCGACACGGTGACACTGGAGAAGGGCGATAACGCCGAAGTGCTGCTGTTTGATCTTGGGCCGCTGAACGGCTAAGTCGCAAGCTGCCGGCTAGCGTGGCCGTCTTCGCATAAAGGACGATCGACGCGCGCGCTGCGAGCCCGCTGTGTAACAAAAGAAACGCCACGGAAGGCAACCTCCGTGGCGTTTTTGCATCTGGCAGAGCAGGCGGCCGCGCCAGCCGCTTGCCTGCCGTGAACTGTCTACTTACTGATTGGCCGCAGGCGCCGATGCCGGCCCCTTGCGATGCTCCCAGCGCTCGTGCATCTTTTCATGACGCGACTCCATCTTCGCAAAGCGCTGTTTGAGTGCCGTGCTGACGGTGGTCTTCTGCTGGTCGTTCAGGCCGTTATAGAACTTGAGCCACGCGTCCGTGGTTTGCTGACGCAGTTGCGTGTCTTTCTGCTCGACCTGCTGGTGTGCGGCGGCCATGGCGTTCAGGTCCAGAATCGGCTGCTGCTGCGCGGCCTTGAACTGGTCCTTGATCTGGTCATGGTTGGCGCGCATGGCCTCGTGGTTCTGCTTCATGGTGTCCAGCGCGGCTTGCCACTGCTTTTCCTGATCCGCGTTCAGCTTCAACTGGTCGTGCAGTTGAGTCAGTTCCTTCATGAAGTGGCCGTGCCAGCCGCCGGGACCGCCGGGGCCGCCGGGCCCGCCATGGTCAGCGGGTTGTGCGGCATAAGCAGCGCCCGCGCCGATGGCGAGAGCGGTGGCGGCAACGGCGAGAACGCGCGACATCTTTTTGGTGGACATGTGAGACTCCCTGTAATGGAATAGCCGACGATGCAACCGGTTAAAGTGAACGGCCTGCATTCGGTAAGACACAGCGTAGAGAACTGCGCGATTGGCTGTGTTACGTGGCTGGACGCGGACGTTACGGCACATTACGCATGCCTTTCACCGTAACACCCGGTAACCCTTGAGGCCCGTCTGAAATCGAAAACCCTTCCTGCTGCGCGTTAAACTTCATCCCATGGCTACTCAAATACTTGTTGTCGACGACGACGTCGAATTGCGCGATCTGCTGCGCGACTATCTGGCCCGTCAGGGCATCGAAGTATCGGTGCTGCACGACGCGGGCTCGCTCGAGCGCAGGCTCGAACGCGAGCGTCCCGATCTGATCGTGCTCGACCTGATGATGCCGGGCGTCGACGGGCTCACCGCGCTGCGCAAGCTGCGCGCATCGGGCGACGACATCCCCGTGATCATGCTCACGGCGCGCGCGGACGACGTGGATCGCATCGTCGGTCTGGAGCTCGGCGCGGACGACTACCTCGGCAAGCCGTTCAATCCGCGCGAGTTGCTGGCGCGCGTGCAGGCGGTGCTGCGCCGCCGCCGCACGCTGCCGTCGGCGGCGGCGCCGGAACAGCGCGAGCCGTTCAACTTCGGCCGCTTCACGCTGGATTTCCAGTCGCGCACGCTGCATCTGGAAGACAAGCCGCTCACGTTGTCGGGCAGCGAATTCGCGCTGCTGAAGATTTTCGTCAATCACCCCATGCGCACGCTCACGCGCGAGCGCCTGCTCGAACTGCTGCACGGTCCGGAATACGACGGCACCGACCGCGGCATCGACGTGCAGGTCTGGCGTCTGCGCCGCATTCTCGAAACCGACCCGTCCACGCCGCGCTTCATTCAAACGGTGCGCGGCCGCGGCTACGTGTTCGTGCCCGACGGCGAACAGCATGCGCCGTCCCATTGATTCGCTGTTCGGACGGCTGGCGCTGCTAGTCGTCGCGGTCCTGCTGCTGTCGCATTTCGCGTGGTACTCGCTCATGCGCCTCGAGCGCAGTCAACTGCAAACACGCTACGCGGTCGAGGAAGCCACCTTCCTCGTCGACGCGGTGCGTCAGCACGTCGCCCGAACACCGGATCAGCCGTTGCCGTCACGCGTGAAGCTGGTCGATCCGGCGAGCCCGGAAGTGCCGCCGGAGAGCGCGGACATGCCGCCGCCGCTCGAACGTTTCGTCGAAGACGTGCGCGACCGCATGCCGTCTGGCACGCAGGTGCGCGTCGGTGTGCCGGGCCTTCCGCCCACGCTGTGGGTGCGTGCCATCTCCGATCGCAGCTGGATCGTGGTGCCGGTGCAGCCGTTGCGCACGCCGCGCTCGCTCGATCGCACGGTGTTGTGGCTTGCCATCATTTTCTCGTTCGCGGTCATGGCGGCGCTCTTCGCCGCGTGGGCGCTGCAGCAGCCTTTGCGCTCGCTCGCCCAGGCGGTGGCGCGCTTCGGCCGCGGCCTGCCGGTGCCGCCGGTGCCGGAGCGCGGCCCGCGTGAGTTGCGTCAGCTGACCCACGGTTTCAATCAGATGGTCCAGGAAGTGGCGCGCACGGAGAACGACCGCGCTGTCATGCTCGCAGGTGTCGCGCACGATCTGAAAACGCCGCTGGCGCGTTTGCGGCTGCGCGCCGAGATGATGGACGAAGTAAAGGTGCGCGACGGCGTGGTGCGCGACGTCGATTCCATGACGCATATCGTCGACCAGTTTCTGGTGTTTGCGCACGACGGCGCCGATCGCAGCGAGCCCGTCGAAGTGGACGCACAGTGCGAGCGCGTAGTGCGCAGTTATCGGGCGGTGGCGTCCGGCGCGCCCACCGTGCAGACCGAACTCAACGCGGGGCCGGCGTTCCTGTTGCCTGCCGCCACGCTCGACCGGATTCTGTCGAACCTGCTCGACAATGCGCACGCGTACGGCGCCCCGCCGATCGTCGTGGCCACGGCGCGTACTGCGCAAGGCTTCACCTTGTCGGTGAGCGACAACGGCGGCGGCATCGCGGCGCAGGATCTGATCAACGCCAGCCGGCCCTTCGTGCGGCTCGATCCGGCGCGCGGCGGCAACGGCCATAGCGGCCTGGGGCTCGCCATTGTCGAGCGCTTGGTGCGGCGTGCGGGCGGGGAATGGGAAATCGGCAACCACGGCGGCCGTGGTTTGCGAGTCTTGATGAGCTTTCCGTTCGAAGTGTTGCCGCGGGTAGCAGCAACCTCGGAGAATGCCTGGTCGTGAATGGCGACTGGCGACTGGCGATTGGCGACTGGCGATTGACGGCGCGGCTCGAACTTGAGCCGCCCGCACCGCGCGCCGCGATTTGAACGCAAGGTTCGCAGGCGCGGCCAGACGGTGGCGCGCTAATCTGAAAACAACGTATTCAGCGCATTCGCCGCGTCGCTATCCACGGTATTCCACGTCACCGTTTCGGCTTCGAAAATGTAATGCGTGGTGTATTTGCCGAGCCGCGCCAGGATCTCCTCCTGTATCAGTTCCGGCGCCACGTCCAGCTTCAGATACCACGCGGTGGACGACAGGCGCGTCTGGAACGCGCCGTATTCGGCCAGCAGATGGTCGAACGCGTCAGCATCCTGATCGCGACAGACGATGACCAGATTTCCCTTCATGCGAATCTCCGTAAGAGCGGTAGCGGCAACCTCGATATCAAGGTCGATCATACCTGCTTCACTACGAGACGCCCGAAGGCGGATCTTGCGTTGAGTCAGTTTCTTGCGTACTGGCCGAGGCGCCGGCGGCCGTCGGCGAGCGCGTTACCAGACGTTGGCCACGGTGCGGGCGGGCGGCGCGGTGTCGTCGGGCGGCAAGGCTTCGGTGCGGTCGCGACCGCCCGATTTTGCCGCGTAGAGGGCCGTGTCGGCGCGGCTCATGATGCGCTCGGGCAGATCGTCGGGCGAGAGTTCGGTGATGCCGATGCTCACGCTCAAGCCCACGGAAGCGGGCAACTTCGGCGAAGGCATTGCTTTCAGGCGCAGCCGCAGGCGCTCGACGACTTCGCGTCCGCCGGCCAGATCCGTGGCCGGCAACAGCAGGCCGAACTCTTCGCCGCCCAGCCGGCCGATCGCATCGGCGCCGCGCAACTCGGCGCGGCAGGTGTCGACGAAATGCTCCAGCGCACGGTCGCCGGCTGCGTGGCCGAAGCGGTCGTTGATCTGCTTGAAGTGGTCGAGGTCGGCGATCGCCATGCACAACGGCTCGTTGCTCACGTGCGCGCGCTCGATCTCATGACGCAGCAAGTCGAGGAAGTAGCGCCGCGACAGCGCGCCGGTCAGCACGTCGTGACGGGCCTCGGCCGAAAGCAGCGTGTTGGCGGATTGCAATTGTTCGGCAAGATCGCGGGTCGCGCGATGGTGGCGCCGCTCGCGCACGTACGACACCGTGATGACCCACGCCAGCGCGACCGTGCCGGCCAGCGTGAGGAACACCAGCAAATGATCGCGCTTGTGATTGCGCAGCAGTTCCGGCCAGGCCGCGAGCGGATCGACCAGATGCGCCGACAGCCCGGAGTTCAGGCCGCCGCGCGCCTGATAGAGCGACGGCACGGGGCGCTCGGACATGCCGAACAGTTGTCCGGCCACGGCGGACGGCACCCACGGCGCCTGTTCGCGCACCTGGGCGTCCACCCTGATCTGGATGTCGGGGAAGCTGTCGCGCAGATAGATGGTCTTGCGCTCGGCGGGACTCATCTGCGCGACGCGTGAGTTCGGCAACGCGCGGCCTTCGAGCGCGCTGTTGTGCGCCATGATGATGACGCCGTTGTCGTCGGTGACGAAGGTGCCGGCATGCGCGACCCAGTGGCGCAGCCGCGCGATCCCAACCTTGGCGACGACCACGCCGACCAGCAGACCGTCCGCATAAGCCGGCGCGGCAATGAAAATGCCGGGCTCGCCGCTCGAGCGTCCCACGCCATAGGCTTCGGAGAAAGCGCCGAGCAGCGCGTTCGTCAGGTAGCCGCGCACGCGCATGTCGGTGCCGACGAACGAGCGCTCGGCCGCGAACGGGTTGTTGATCGAGTTGCTGGAGGCGACGCAGATGCCGTTTGAATTGACGAGCCAGATCTGGTCGAGTCCGGAGAAACCTTGTGCGTCGTGCAGGAAGTTGCTGACGGCGGTCATCTTCGCGTCTTTTAGCAGCGCGGCGCGCAGGGCGGGTTCCGTCGTTTGGTCGTTCACGGCATAATTCTGGGATTGCACCAGAGCGCGCTGGACCACGTCCATTTCGGCCATGGTCGCGGGGATGGCCCGAGACATCGCGAGGTCGCTGGCGATCACTTCCGCCATGTTGTCGACGATCGACGTGGACATTTGCCGCTGCGCACGCAGGGCCGCGTCCAGCTCTTGCTGTACCATCCGGTCCGCGACCATGCCGGCCACGAACCAGCAAACCAGTACGATCAGCATGAAGCTGACCGGCCCGGTTGCCTGGCGCAAGGTTGTCCTGTTCATCGACTCTCTGATCCGTCTGGCTGTGACATGCAACTAGCTCATTCGTGGCAGCGCGCCGGCGCTGTTTCGCCCCTGCGCAAGCGCTCGGCAAAACGCCGCCGCTGTGGCCCGGGATAAATCGACGGCAGGCGTCGTCTTCTGATTTTAACCGTCATGGGGCCAGACGCCATTGTTATTGCGGGAAAGCGAACTACCCGCACCGCGCCCATCAGGTTCTTAACGGCGGCCCGGCCGGTTTCTTAATGGCAGTACGGGTTTTCCGGGGGCCGCCGATGCGATCCGGGTCGCCGCTGCCCCGGCTGAAGATGTGGCCTGCGCGCGACGACGAACGGCCTGCCGCTTGACGTGCGCGCGCGGCCCTCAAGGACGATAGCGGCACGTCCCCCGTTATTTATCGCGATTTACCGCGAAAGGTTGTGCCTGAAACATAGGATGGTGTAGTGTCGTGCCGTCCAAAACAAGGAAAGCTCGCCAGCCTACGGGCGGCGCCCGCGGCGACAGGAGTCGGGTTTGAGGGTTGCGGTCCTGGGCGGCTCGTCCACGGACACATCCTTCACCGGTCCACGTGTCTCCAACGCTAACGATTTACCGCGCACACGCGTTTTGCCATGCCTGATTTCCGCTTTCCGGACCGATCTTCAGACCGCCGCGCCGAAGCCGCGGCCTCCTTGTTGTTTGCGAACTGCTGGCTCGACGGGGAGGGCATCTGATGGATTTCAGCTTCAACCTCAAGCGCACTGCCAATGCGTCGGCATGGCGGGTGCTGCCCAATCGCTGGGATTTCGTCGCCTTCCCGCTGATCATCTGCGTGATCGCCATGGCGGCGATCGGTTTTCACGAGACCTTGGCGCCCATGTCGACGCTCAAGACTCAGACCATCTCGCTCGATCCGGCGAATCTGCCTGAGTACGCCATGCGCACTACGCTGCGCATGCTGGCGGCCATGGTCGCCTCGCTGATCTTCACGCTGGTGTACGGCACGCTGGCGGCCAAGAGCCGCCGCGCCGGGCTCGTGCTGGTGCCGATTCTGGACATCCTGCAGTCGGTGCCGGTGCTCGGCTACATATCGTTTACGGTCACCTTCTTCCTCGCATTGTTTCCCGGCCGTGTGCTCGGCGCCGAACTGGCGGCGATTTTCGCGATCTTCACGAGCCAGGCGTGGAACATGACGTTCAGCTTCTATCAGTCGCTGCGCACGGTGCCGCGCGATCTCGACGAAGTGTCGCGCGGCTTCCACCTCACTTCATGGCAGCGCTTCTGGAAACTGGAAGTGCCGTTTTCGATGCCGGGCCTCATCTGGAACATGATGATGTCGATGTCGGGCGGCTGGTTCTTCGTGGTGGCCTCCGAAGCGATCACGGTCGGCAACCGCACGATCACGCTGCCGGGCATCGGCGCGTATCTGGCGCAGGCGATCTCGGACAAGAACCTGCATGCGATCGGCTGGGTGATCCTCGCCATGACGGTCGTGATTCTCGCGTACGACCAGTTCCTGTTCCGGCCGCTCGTCGCGTGGGCGGACAAGTTCCGCATGGAAAACACCAGTTCGGGCGACGCGCCGGAATCGTGGCTTCTCGATCTGATTCGCCGCACCCGCCTGATCCACCGGCTGCTGGTGCCGCTCGGCTGGATGTTCGCGCGAGCCGCGCGCGTGCCGTTGCGGCTGCCGGCCATCCAGGGGCCGCGCTTCCAGATCCCGCAGATGCAGAAAAGCTCGCGCGTCGGCGATATCGTATGGGCGGCGCTGGTGCTGCTCACCACCGTCTACGTGGTGTACCGCGTCTTCATGTATGTGCGCACCGGCGTCTCGCTGGATGAAGTCTGGCACGTGTTCGTGCTCGGACTCATTACGCTCTTGCGCGTGGTGGTGCTGATCGCGCTGGCCTCGGTCGTGTGGGTGCCGGTTGGTGTGCTGATCGGCTTGCGCCCGGCGCTCGCCGAGAAGATCCAGCCGCTCGCGCAGTTTCTCGCCGCCTTCCCGGCCAATCTGCTGTTCCCGGTGTTCGTGATCGCGATCGTGCGCTTCCACCTGAACCCGGACATCTGGCTGTCGCCGCTGATCGTGCTCGGCACCCAGTGGTATATCCTGTTCAACGTGATTGCCGGCGCGACCTCGTATCCGAACGACTATCGCGAGGCGGCCAAGAACTTCCATATCCGCGGCTGGCAGTGGTGGCGTCAGGCGATTCTGCCGGGCATTTTCCCGTATTACGTCACGGGCGCGATCACCGCGTCGGGCGGCGCGTGGAACGCGAGCATCGTCGCGGAATTCGTGCAGTGGGGCGACACCAAAGTGGCCGCGCACGGCTTGGGCGCTTACATCGCGCAGTCCACCGCCGCGGGCGACTATCCGAAGATCATCGTGGGCATCGCCGTGATGTCCCTGTTCGTGACACTGTTCAACCGCCTGCTGTGGCGTCCGATGTACGCCTACGCCGAAGCCAAGCTCCGGCTTGATTGAAATTTGAAGGCAAAACGCGATGCAAAATCCTAAAGCTGCTATGACCGCCGCGCCGATCCAGACGCCGCCGAAGCCGCCGCGCCTCGGCGAAGAGATCCTGCGCGTCAAGGACGTGTGCCGCGGTTTCAACAAGTCGCAGGGCGAACTGCTCGTCCTCGACGACGCGAACCTGTCGCTGCGCGAAGGTGAGATCGTCGGCTTGCTGGGCCGTTCGGGCTCGGGCAAGTCGACGCTGTTGCGCATCATCGCCGGTCTGATCGAACCGACCGATGGCGAAGTCACGTATATGGGCAAGCCGCTCAACGGTCCCGCAAAGGGCGTCGCGATGGTGTTTCAGACCTTCGCGCTGTTCCCGTGGCTGACCGTGCTGCAAAACGTGGAAGCGGGCCTCGAAGCGCAAGGCGTCGGCGCGAGCGAGCGGCGCACGCGCGCGCTCGCCGCGATCGACCTGATCGGTCTGGACGGTTTCGAAAACGCTTATCCGCGCGAACTGTCGGGCGGCATGCGCCAGCGCGTCGGCTTTGCGCGCGCGCTGGTGGTCGACCCCACGCTGCTGCTGATGGACGAACCGTTCTCCGCGCTCGACGTGCTGACCGCCGAAACGCTGCGTACCGACCTGCTCGATCTGTGGACGCAAGGCCGCATGCCGATCAAGGCGGTGTTGATCGTCACGCACAACATCGAGGAAGCGGTGTTCATGTGCGACCGGATCCTGGTGCTGTCGTCGAATCCGGGCCGCGTGATCGCCGAGATCAAGGTGCCGTTCAAGCATCCGCGTAATCGTCTCGACCCGGCGTTCCGCCGGCTGGTGGACGAGATCTACGCGAAGATGACCGCGCGCCAGACCGACGAAAAGACCAAGAAGGGCCTCGAGCTGCACAGCTGGTTGCCGCATGTATCGACCAACCTGATGGCCGGTCTGATCGAAACATTGGCCGCGGCGCCGTACCACGGCCGCGCCGACATGCCGGAAATCGCCCGTTCGCTGCATCTGGAGGTGGACGATCTGTTCCCGGTCGCCGAAGTGCTGCAGCATCTCGGTTTCGCCGACGTGCGCGAAGGCGATATTTTCCTGACGCCGCCGGCGCGCGTGTTCGCCGAGTTCGGCACGCAGGAACGCAAGATGATGTTCGCCGAGCATCTGCTGCGGCATGTGCCGCTCGCCGCGCGAATCAAGAAGGTGCTCAACGAACGGCCGGGGCATCGCGCGCCGCGCGTGCGCTTCGAACAGGAGCTGGAGGATTTTCTGTCGGACAGCGCCGCGGAAGAGACGCTCGACGCGGTCATCAACTGGGGTCGTTATGGCGAGATCTTCTCGTATAACGACCAGACCGAAATCTTCAGTCTGGAAGACGTGGAGTCTTGAGCGCGCTTGAGTAGCGCGCTTGAGTAGCGCGTTCGAGCTGATCGGTTTGAACGTCGCGCCTCGCGCCGAAGCGAAAGAGGAACGGTAGGGGAGACCCTGCCGTTTTTTTTTTGCCGCGCGCCTATTGCAGATTGCCCCAGCGCTGAACGGCCGGTTCAGCGGACGCCCACTTCCAGCCCTTGTCCTGTTGGCACGCGCTCGCCGTGTACCAGTCCTCATGCGCGCTCGGGCCGTCGCCGTCCTGCACCGAGAACACGAATTCCTTGCAGAGCGCGAGGGCCGAGCCGAATGCGCGCGTCACGCGAACCTGGCCGTGGCCGTTCTCGATCGGCAGCGTGTGCTTGACGGCCCAGGGGCGCGTCTCGCCGACCGGCATGGCGCCAGCCAACGCGGCGATCATGTTCTGCTGATCGGTGTGCATGGTGCGCATATAGTGGCCCACCGCCTCGTCGGTCGCCGCCTGTACGGCAATACCGACACCGATGCCGATCGCCGGATTGGACGTCACGAGACCCGACGCGACACCGGCCGCCGCGCCGCTTGCCGCGCCCACCGACGAGCAGCCGCTCGTCATGACACTCGCGCCGACGCACAGCGCGCCGGCCAGCACGAGCCGCAGCCGGTTGCCGGACCACGTAGCGAGGCGCACGCGGCGCGCCTTGAGTCCAGCCGTATGCGAACGCGCCGTCATTGCAGCGCGCCCCAACGTTCGGTGGCGGGTTCGGCCGATGCCCATTTCCAGTTCTCGCCGTCGCGGCAGATCGAGGCGACATAAAACGCGCTGCTGGCCGGCACATTCTTGGTGGCGGTCTGGTCGACGGAGAAGACGATTTCCTTGCAGTTGAGCGCGCCCGTGCTGATCATGCGGCTGACGGTGACGCGGCCGTGTTCGTCGTCTTCGATCGGCACAGAGTGGGTGACGCTCCATGGCGCCACTGCGCCGACGTCGAGCGGCCCGGCGATTTTGGCGATACCGTCCTGCGTATTCGTGTGAACCACGCGCTCCGAATACTGCACGCCGGCCCGCGCCGCGGCGACCGCGCCGAGGCCGATGCCGGTTGCGACGGCCGCGTTGTTCGTCACTTTTGCCGCGAGCGCGGCGCCTGCGATACCGGCGCCGGCGGTGGCGCCTTCAGAGTAGAGCGAGCTACAGCCGCTCAACGCCGATGAGATCGCCACGACGAGAGCAACGAGTGCCGTGGCGTTGGGACGACCACGCCCGGCGGATTGTTTTGCCCATTCGGCCCAGACCATACTTTTTTGCATTTCCCTGTCTCTGCTCCTGCAAGTGCCTTTCGTTCACGCTCGATAAACACCGAATGAACGAATAACACGCGTTCCCCACCTGGCAATGCGTGTGCCGCATTTTGCAGGATGCTATTTGTAATTGGCAGAGGGAAAATGCAAGCAATTGCAAAAGATGGTGCGAGCAAAATCGGTTTCTGTTTGGCACAGATCGATTTTGATTGGTGGTGCGAAGGGATTGGATTCGGAATTCGACGCGCGCAAGCAAGGGCTTTTTGCAAGCGCTGTCAGATGCACGATGCCGGTACTCACGCGGCTTTTCCACGTGAGTACCGTGTCACGAAGTTATTGCTCGGACTCGTCTTCCGCGCTTTCGTCGCCGTATGCGCTCAAACGGTTGTACAGCGTCTTGAGACTCACGCCAAGTGCTTTGGCCGCACGACGTTTGTCGCCGCCGCAATATTTGAGCGTGCCGAGAATGATCTGTTTTTGCGCGTCGGCGAGCGGCGTGCCGATCCATACGCTCATCGCATCGCCCTGGGTCATGGGCTTTTTCACGCGCGACGCGAGATGCGGATGCGGCAGCTCCACCGTCTTCTCCGCGAGAATGAAGGCGCGATACACCGCGTTCTTCAACTCGCGCACATTGCCCGGCCACGACCAGGTGCGCAGCGTTTCGATCGATTTTTTGCTGAAGCTTTTGCTCGTGCCTTCCTGCTGATTGAGCAGCGCGAGGAAGTGCTGCGCGAGCAGTTCGCGATCGTTCTCACGCTCGCGCAGTGGCGGCGCGCGTAGCGGGAAAACCGCGAGCCGGTACATGAGGTCTTCACGCAGACCGTTTTCCTTGACCGCGACCGCCGGGTCGCGATTGGTCGCGGCGATCACGCGCACGTTGCCGCTGATCAGGTCATTGCCGCCCACGCGATAAAAGGTGCCCGTTTCGAGCGCGCGCAGAAGCTTGACCTGACGCACCGGCGCCATTTCGGTAATCTCGTCGAGGAACAGCGTGCCGCCGTTCGCATGTTCGAAGTAGCCGATGCGGCCCTGCACCGCGCCAGTAAAACTGCCTTTTTCGTGGCCGAACAGTTCGGCTTCGATGAGTTCGTCGGGAATCGCGCCGCAGTTCACGGCGACGAATGGCGCGTCCTTACGGCCGCTTTGATCGTGAATCGTGCGGGCGATCAATTCCTTGCCCGTGCCCGATTCGCCGATGATCAGCGCGGTCGCGTCGGTGCCGGCGACGCGTTCGATCTGCTCGTACAGATCCAGCATCACCGGCGACGAGCCGTACAGCAGGCCGTACGACTTCAGTCCCGCGATGCCGTCCGCGACGCGCTGCTTCGCCTGTGCCGAACCATTGCCGCCGGCGGAGACGGCGGGCGAGTCCAGGTCGATTGACGCCATAAACGGGGGTCCTGTGCAAATGTGTTCGTTGTTGCGGCGCGCAGGCCTGGGAACGAGATAAACCAGTCAAGCCGCTATCTCTCAAAGATTGATTTAACCACTTTGGCACCGTTTTCGGCAATCGATGTGAAGGCCTGCGGATACATTCGTTTCTGGTCGGTCGAAAGTCCCTGGCGCAGCGACCGCCTTGGGATTTAAGGTCAAAGTTACCGGGCACGGTGTTTGCGAATTCCACCCGACACGCGTGTGCTTTTTCTCGCGATCCGATGCCATTCGATGGCTCGTCACTGCGGGTGGCGCTTGCCGATCCGCAGGCCCGGCAGGCTCGCCGGAAAGCTCACGCGAACGCCGAACTCAGACCAGGAGTGAATGATGACTGACACCACGCAACAGCTTGCACTCGGCGGCCAGAAGATTGTCGAAGATCTGCGGGTGCTGCTGAAGGACTCGGAAGAAATGCTGCGGCTTGCCGCCAACGTGCCTGGCGAGGGCGTCGACGCGCTGCGCGACAAGCTGGGTACGCACGTCGAAACCCTGCAATCGGCGCTGGGCGACGCGCAGCAGAATGCGCAACGTCGTTACCGGACAGCCACCGTCAATACCGAACGCTACGTGCGCCACAACCCTTGGCGTTCGATCGGCATTGCCGCGGGCGTCGGCTTCGTGCTCGGCGTCCTGACGACGCGCTAAACGCGCGTTCCGGTACCAATCCGCTTCATGAAGACAAGGAGTTCACGATGGCACGACCTAAAATCGGCATCTTCGGCGCGCTGATGGCGCTCGGTGGCTTTCTGGCTATCCGTTATGTGCAGCGCAGCCGCGCGGCTCAGATTCCGGTGGCGCGTGAATTGAGCCGTTGGGAAAACGAAGGCGGTACGGTGGCGGCGCCGGCAACCCCCGCGGCCAATGCGGCTCCGGCGGCCGATGTGAGCCCGGGCGCGCATGGCGCCAACGGCTCCGCGTATCCGAACGGCAACGGCGGCGCATGGCCGTTTCCTCGCAGCTGACGGCACTGTTTAAACAGCGTCGCCGGTGTGCCGCCCTAGCGGGCGGCGCCCGGGTGCCTTGTTAATTTTGCCTCGATAAAGCCGTATAATAGGTAAATAGACAACAATGTCGGTTTATACCGGGGGTTTTGGCTCGATATTGTTGCAATATTGAATCAAGTCGGTGGTTGGCGTGTTTCGTTCAGGTTGGTGGGCGCTCACATTGGAGCACCTGGCAGCCCGGCAAAGCGCCAGGCCGTCGGCGCGCTTTTAAGCATGCGCCTTAGCATGTATTCCCACACCCACGCTTGCAGGCTTTCGAGACGCGATGCCACATGTACTGATTGTCGATGACGATGCCGGTACCCGCGAGGCGCTTTCCGCCATCATCGGGGAAGACGGCCTGACCACTGCCACCGCGGGCGATTTGCGCGAAGCGCGCATTCAATTGGTCCGGCAGATGCCGGACGTTGTCTTTACGGACCTGAAGCTGCCGGACGGCAGCGGGGTCGATCTGTTCGAAGATCTGGATCCGCGCTCCGGCGTGGAAGTGATCGTGATTACCGGCCACGCCACGGTCGAGTCGGCGGTCAACGCGCTGAAAATGGGCGCCACCGACTATCTGGTCAAACCGATCAACATGCAGCGCGTGAAGGCGATCCTCTCGCGCCTGCCGCGCGCCGGCGACCTGAAAGCGGAAATCGGCACGTTGCGCGGCGAGCTGCGCCGCATGGGCCGCTTCGGTCTGATGCTCGGCAATTCGCCGGCCATGCAGGAGGTCTATGACCAGATCGGCCGCGTCGCGCCGACCGCGGCTTCGGTCATGCTGGTGGGCGAGTCGGGCACCGGCAAGGAAGTCGCCGCGCAGACGCTGCACCAGCTCAGCTTGCGCCGTAAGCACGCGTTTCTCGCGGTGAACTGCGGCGCGATTTCGCCGAACCTGATCGAATCGGAGATGTTCGGCCACGAGCGCGGCTCGTTCACCGGCGCGGACCGTCAGCACAAGGGTTATTTCGAGCGCGCGAACGGCGGCACGCTGTTCCTCGACGAAATCACCGAAATGCCGATCGAGTTGCAGGTCAAGCTGTTGCGCGTACTGGAAACCGGCATGTTCATGCGGGTCGGCACGACCAAGGAAATCGAAACGGACGTGCGCCTGATCGCGGCGACCAACCGCGATCCCGAGCAGGCCGTGCTGGAAGGCAAGCTGCGGCTCGACCTTTACCATCGGTTGAACGTGTTTCCGATCAGTTTGCCGCCGTTGCGCGAACGCGGTAAGGACGTGGAACTGCTGGCGCAGGCTTTCCTCGACGAACTCAACGAACGCCACAGTACCAAAAAGCATTTCCCCGCAGCCGTGAAGGACATGCTGATGTCGTACCCGTGGCCGGGCAATGTGCGCGAGTTGAAGAACTACGTGCAGCGCGCGCACATCATGTCGGGTTCGGATTCGGACAGCACGGCGACCGTGCCGCTGCAGATCACGCTGTCCAAGCCCGCAGCCGGCACCGCGATTACGATTCCGTTCGGCACGTCGCTTGCCGAAGCGGACCGTCAACTGATTCTGGCGACGCTCGAGCAGTGCGGCGGCGTGAAGACGCGGGCCGCCGAGATCCTCGGCATCAGCCTGAAGACGCTGTACAACCGCCTCGTCGAGTATGGCAACGACGCGCGCGAAGACGGCGATGCCGCCGACGAATCGCGCGCACTGGGCGGCGCGGACGCTTAATCGTCACTGCGTGTCAGCGGCGTGCCACCCGCGCCGCTGACACCGTTCACCACCGCCGATGTGATCCTGCCGGGCGCATCCGTAACGGCACAGGCCTTGCTGCATTCCGTTGGAACGCAAACGAGGATACACAACATGCCGGAATACGCTGCCGCTCCCGTGCTTCCCCTGCCGATGCATGCTCACCGCCCCGAGCCGATCGAGCCGCCATCAGCTCCTCCGATTGCGCCACCGAGTCCCGGCGAGCCCGACACCATTCCTGTTCCGAGTCCCGATCCGGGGCCGCAACCGATCGAACCCATCGAACCAGTCGCTCCGCCGATTGGCGATCCGCCGCCGCAGCCCACGCAAACGCCACAAGCCAGTCAGGGGTGGCCGTCACCGTCGCCACGCATGCAACTCTGACGCGTTCCGTGCGTTGCGCCACAGTCCGACGTCGAGAATTTATGTACTTGTTACAAAGCCGGCGCATCTTTTACCGGCAAATTACCTTGGCGGCCCCTAGACTGTATTGATGCCGCAAAACTGGCGGCAGGCTTCCCCTTGGAGGCGTGGATCATGAGACATCCAGCACTGCGACGTTCAGCGCGTCATTCGAAGCGCGATTCCCGGCCGGGCGGCAGCAAGGACAGCGCGACGGCGTCGCCCGATCCGGCAGGGCAGAACCGCGTCGCGCCCGATGCGCCGCCAGACGGCGAGCACAACCAGGGCGGCGTGCGGCCGGAAGGGCTTGAATATCAGCGCGACCTGGGCTCGGAGCAGGACGCCTGAGACGGTTCGACGACCGGTAAGAGGCGTTCCGGTTTCGTCAGATAAAGCAGAAAAAATTTCTTCGTGGCGGAGCGGCGCTGCGCGTTTTTGCTCGCTCGTCACATTTGCATACATTTTTATTTCCAACATCTCAAAAAACGGCACGCGACTTGCATGCACCTTTTTGGCACATATCCGTATGCAACGAAACAACTGAACTAGGTGGAGCACCAATGAGCAGACTGATCGTGGTATCGAATCGTGTCGCGCCGACCCAGGAAGGCCGTCCCGCAGCGGGTGGCCTCGCTATCGGCGTGCTGGACGCGTTGAAGGAAACCGGCGGAGTCTGGTTCGGCTGGAGCGGCGAGACGGTGAGTGAGCCGAGCGCTCCGGTGATCGAGAAACAAGGCAACGTGACGTACGCGACGGTGGGCCTCACCAAGCGCGACTACGACCAGTATTACCGCGGTTTTTCCAATGCGACGCTGTGGCCGACGTTCCACTATCGCAATGACCTGTCGCGCTACGACCGGCAGGAATATGCGGGCTACCAGCGTGTGAACGCGACGCTCGCGAAGCAACTCAAGGAGTTGCTCAAACCCGATGACATCATCTGGGTTCACGACTATCACCTGCTGCCGTTCGCGCGTTGTCTGCGTGAACTGGGGGTGAAGAATCCGATCGGCTTCTTCCTGCATATTCCGTTTCCGGTGCCGGAAGTATTGCGGACCATTCCGCCGCACGAAGAACTGGTCAAGGCCATGTGCAGCTATGACGTGATCGGCTTCCAGACGGAGGCGGACCGCCAGTCGTTCGTCGACTTCATCGAGCGCGGCCAGCACGGCACCTCGAGCGAGGACGGCATGGTGCACGCGTACAACCGCTTCCTCAAAGTGGGCGCGTATCCGATCGGAATCTATCCGGACGCGATTGCCAAGGCCGCCGAACAGTTCACCGACCGTAAGCCGGTGCGCAGCCTGCGCGACGGCATGCGCGGGCGCAAGCTGATCATGAGCGTGGACCGTCTCGATTATTCGAAGGGTCTGGTGGAACGCTTCCAGGCCTTCGAGCGGCTGCTGCTGAACGCGCCGGGTTGGCACGGTCGCGTGTCGCTGGTGCAGATCGCGCCGCCGACGCGCGCGGACGTGACGACTTACCAGCGGATTCGGCAAACGCTCGAGGGCGAAGCCGGCCGCATCAATGGCCGGTTCGCGCAGCTCGACTGGACCCCGATTCAGTATCTGAATCGCAAATACGAGCGCAATCTGTTGATGGCGCTATTCCGCCAATCTCAGGTCGGCTACGTGACGCCGCTGCGCGACGGCATGAATCTCGTCGCGAAGGAATATGTCGCCTCGCAGGATCCGGCCGATCCGGGCGTGTTGGTGCTGTCGCAATTCGCCGGCGCCGCCGAGCAGTTGCCGGGCGCGCTGGTCGTCAATCCGTTCGATCTGTCGCAGATGGCCGAAGCGCTGGAGCGCGCATTGTCGATGCCGCTCGCCGAGCGACAGGCGCGGCATGCCGACATGATGGCGCCGATGCGCGAGAACAATCTGTCCGTCTGGCGCGATACATTCCTCGCCGATCTGCGCAACGTCGCGACGGCCTCTTCGGTGGCCGCTAAAGCGGTAAAGCTCGCTGACGTGACCGCATCGTCGTAGCCGGATTAGCGGCCGCGCGGCTTGCGGTTGCGCTGCGCGTGCTGGTCACGTCGCTGAATCAATGTGATGGTTCTGGATGAGAAGAAGGGCGCGAATCGCGTGGTGCGAAACGCGCCCTTTTTGCATGGCTGCGTCCGAACGACTCCGGTCAAGCATTCAGGCCGCTTGCGCGATGCCCCGGCTGCACCACCCGCATCGTGCTGATCACGGCGGCGAGTGCCGAGAAGCACGCGGCGACATAGAGCGCGATGGTCGGCCCGTGTTGCGGCGCAACGCCGAAGATCAGCGCGACCAGCGCCGCGCCGAGCGTCTGCCCGGTCAGGCGCGCGGTGCCCAGCAT
The DNA here is from genome assembly GCF_900104795.1 of Burkholderia sp. WP9. Lineage (NCBI taxonomy): Bacteria > Pseudomonadati > Pseudomonadota > Betaproteobacteria > Burkholderiales > Burkholderiaceae > Burkholderia > Burkholderia sp. WP9. The sequence continues at coordinate 2,420,000 of NZ_FNTG01000001.1, read as the reverse complement.
GCCGCTCGCGCCGCCGCTGCGCTCGCGCGGCGCCGAGGACAGCATGGTGCGATTGTTCGGCGACTGGAAGATGCCAAAGCCCGCGCCGCACAGCGCCATGCGCCACGCAATCTGCATGGCGTCGGGGTGCGCGCCGAGTGTGGCGAGCAATATCAGCCCCGCCGTCATGGCGGCCAGCCCGACGCCGCCCAGCCATCCCGACGACACCTTGTCCGACAGGAAGCCCGCAATTGGCGCCGCGATGATGATCACGGCCGGCCAGGGCGTCATGAGCAGCCCGGTTTCCACCTGCGACAATCCCAGCGTTTCCTGCAACAGAAAGGGCAGTGATACGAAGGCGAGCATCTGCGCGCAGAACGAACAGACCGAGGTCCCGATCGAAAGCGCAAAGATGGGAATCCTGAGCAAATCGACCGGCAGCAGCGGCGCCGGCTGCGTCAACTGACGGCGCACGAAGAAATAGCCGATCACCACGGCCGCAATCACTTCGATCGCGACGTAGCCTACGCGCTCGCCGTGGCCGAGTCCGTCGACGGCAAAAATCAGCAGGCCGAATACGAACGCGTTCATCACCGCGCTCAGGTAGTCGTAGGGCGATTCGTGGCCGCGGTTCATCGGCAGCGCCTTCAGGCCGCCGACAATGGCCGCGATGCCGATCGGCACGTTGATCGCGAACAGCCACGGCCACGAGGCGACGGCGAGCACGCCGGAAGCGACGGTCGGCCCGACCGCCGCCGACACAGCGACCACCATCGCGTTGATCGAGACGCCGCGCCCGAGCTGACCGGGCGGATAGATCATGCGCACCAGCGCCGTATTGACGCTCATGATGCCCGCGGCGCCGAAGCCTTGAATCACGCGAGCGAGCGCGAGCGTCGGCAGCGAAGTCGACATTGCGCAACCGAGCGAGGCCACCGTGAACAGGATCAGCCCACCGAGGTAGATGCGCCGGTAGCCGATGCGATCGCCGAGCGAGGCAAGCGGCAGCAGCGAGATGGTGATCGCGAGCTGATAGGCGTTGACGACCCAGATCGAACCCGCGGCGCTAGCGTGCAGGTTGCGCGCGATAGTCGGCAGCGCCACGTTGGCGATCGCGCTGTCGAGCACCGCCAGCGTGAGGGCGAGCGCAATGACCAGCATTGCCCAGTAGCGCTGCGGAACCGGCAGGCCTTGTTCGGTGTTGTCCGATAACGCGGTGTCGGGGGCGAGTGTGTCGGCCGCTTCGGGGGGAAGGGCGCCGTCCTTGCGCGATGGTTGTGCGTGCATCGATTGTTCGAGTTGTAGGGGAAGGCTCAGCGGTCACGCGACGAGTCACGCGCGTTGCGCGCCGCCATCGAAACAGCCGGCCGTCGCAACGACGATGCCGGCGCGCCGGCATCGCGTCTCGCGCATTATTTGAGTTCGTACAGGCCGGTATGAGTGGTCGAGTCGAGTTCGTTCAGATGCGTCATGAAACGCGCCACTGCGTTGGTGGTGTCCGCGTTGATCGGCAGATGCGGCACCCGCAGCGCGTGCAGACGGAAGATGTAGCGGTGCGCCTTGTCGCCACGCGGCGGCGCGGCGCCGCCGAAGCCGACCGTGCCGTAATCGTTTCGCACCTGCAGCGCGCCTTGCGGCAGCAACGAGCCGTCCGCCTTGCCGGCATTGCGCGGCAGCGAGCGGGCGTCGGCCGGAATGTTCACCACGACCCAGTGCCAGAAGCCGCTGCCGGTCGGCGCGTCGGGATCGTGAACGGTCAGCGCGAAACTTTGGGTGTCGGGCGGCGGCGCTTCCCACTGCAATGCCGGTGAGATGTTTTCGCCGTCTACGCCGAACGCCTTGTCGTGATATTCGTGGGCTTTCGGCATGAAGCCGTTGGTGGGAAATTCGTCGGACCAGAGACGGAATTCTGCCATGATGTGCCTCCCTTCTTGAGTGGTTCTGGGATGGTCGGGGCGAGTGGCTGTACAACCGCTTTGGAGCGCCGAGCGCCACGTATAAGTGCCCCGAGTTAGCCAATCGAGTGTATCACCAGCGGGCTTCGCGTTCGTGCGCGCAGGACGGACTACAAGCGGCTTTCAGCCGCGTTCCTCGAAGCTCGGCGCGTCGCTCTTCAGCCAGTCGACGAGCCGCTGCAAGACCCCTTCGATATCGCGATTCGCGCCACGCAAAGCGCATTCCCACACCACGGCGACGCGCCAGCCGCTCGCGAGGAGCGCCGCGCGAACCTTGTCGTCGTTGCTGCGATTGCGGCCGATCTTGTCGCGCCAGAACTCCGGCCGCGTTTGCGGCCATTTGAAAAGACGACAGTCGTGGCCATGCCAGAAACAGCCATGCACCAGCACGACAGCGCGGTAGCGCGGCAACACGATATCCGGGCGTCCCGGCAGATCGCGCGCGTCAAGGCGGAAGCGGAAACCCTGGCGATGCAGCAGGCTGCGGATCAGAATTTCGGGCTTGGTATTGCGCCCGCGGATGCCGGACATCATCCGGCTGCGCGTCGCGCTATCGACGATATCCACCATGTCTAGCGCCGCGCCGGTGCGTCGACAAGCCGCCCACGCACACCTATTGATCGCTCACGCGTACAGCGAGAGAGTTTGCTTCGAGCCATGGCGTGTTTCCTCGGCGAGCAGGGTTTGCACATGCGGCAGCATGATGCGCGCCACTTCGCGCATGACCGGCATCACGACGCTGTTGCCGAACTGTCGGTACGCCTGCGTGTCGCTCACCGGGATTCTGAAGGTATCGGGAAAGCCCATCAGCCGCGCGCATTCGCGTGGCGTGAGGCGGCGCGGCCGCAGCGCCTCGCCTTGGTAGACGAGGATTTCCGAGCCGTCCTTGTGATAGCGCGCCGACAGCGTGCGCGTCACGCTGTTCGGATAAGCCATGCCGAAGCCGAAGCCGTTGCCCGCCGCGCGGTGTTTCTCCGCGTAGTTCTGCAGATAGGTCCAGAGGTTCGGCGTAAGCGTGTACTTGGGTTGCACGCGTCGGCTCGCGTGATCGAAGAAACGGTCGTGGTCCCACGGCAGCACCGGTTCGCTGCCGTCCGTGCGATGCAGGATCGAGCCGAGGCGCGGGCCGTTGTCCGGCAACTGCAGATCGTCCCACGAGAACGAGGTTTTGCCGCGAAACCCGACAATGATGATCCGCTCCCTGTGCTGCGGCGTGAAATGCTGGCCGTCCACCACGCGATAGTGCACTTCGTAGCCCAACTCGTCGCGCAAGGTCTGCAGGATTACGTCGAAGGTGCGGCCCTTGTCGTGCGACAGCAGATTCTTAACGTTTTCCAGCAGGAATGCGGCGGGGCGCTTTGCCGCGATAATCCGCGCGACGTCGAAAAACAGCGTGCCCTGCGTGGTGCACTCGAAACCATGCGGCCGGCCGAGCGCGTTCTTCTTGCTCACGCCGGCGATCGAAAACGGCTGGCATGGGAAGCCGCCGAGCAGCACGTCGTGGCTCGGCACTTCTTCAGCCGGAAACGAGACGATATCGCCGATCAGCGCGTGCTCGCCGCCGCTCGGGTAATTCTCGCGATACGTCTTGGTCGAAAAGTCGTTCCACTCGCTGGTAAAGACGCAGTCGCCGCCATGCGCCTCGAAGCCCATGCGAATCCCGCCGATGCCGGCGAACAGGTCGATAAAGCGGAACTGGGCGCTGTCGCCCGCGCTGCGCCTCGCTCGCGCCCGGTTTTGCAGCAGGTCGCGCAAGGCGGGTTCCAGCATCGCCGGGCAGGGTGTTTCGCCTTTTTCCCAGCGACGCACCGTCTTGATGTCCTTGCCGACATGCGCGGCGATTTCGCGTTGAGTGAAGCGGGCGCGCGCTTGCTGGAGCAATGCGAGCGGTGCGGCGAGGGTCACGGGTGTCCTTGCTGGGAATTTTTGCGGACATTATGACCTAAGGTCGTCCCATTTCCCTATTTTTTGCATCGCTTGGGCAGAAAATTTCCAGCAACGGCACGCATTGTCCACGGGAGGTCCGCGCCTAAATGCGGCTGTCACAGTTGCGCGTGTAAGCTTCCAGCGTGACGCAAAATCCCTGCGTTGCGACGTGTTGAGGCCGCGACATGGTTCGCGGCCGTTTTTTTAAGTCGTGAGCAATGGGGATACGGCCGGCCCGGAAAGGTCGGCGTTTTCAGGCTCGCAGCGCCTCAGGCAGTGTGGTGGGCGCTGGCCGGATAGGGTGGCGGAAAGAGGGCGGCGGAGGCCGGGGCCAGTGCGTCCCATGCCAGTTGAGGTTCGGCCTGGAACTGGTCGAGCTGAAGCAGAAGGCTGTCGACCGCGCACAGTTGTGCGTGAGACAGATTGTCGGCGTCGAGCAACTGGTAGAGGCGCTTGCGCCAATATGCGGCCGACAGGATCGGCCCGCCCAGATCGCCGTGTAAAGACGGCCGCATCACACGCGCAATGTGCGCAATGTCCCGATCGATCAGTGCAGCTTGGGACGACCCCGAAAGCGTAATCAGTGTACGGTCCATGGCTCCTCCATGGCACCCTTTACGGCAGACTGTGCCGGGACTTTAGGGTTTTTTTAAAATATTTTTTTACGGTGCTCCTTGGGGCAGATCGCTGCCGTGATGCCTCGGGCACACCCGTTGCTGAATACGGGTACTGGCGTAATCTCGCGCCGGCATTCCAAATAGTGGAGCCGAACATGAACAAGGACCAGGTGAAGGGTGTGGCCGAGCAGGTCAAGGGCAAGGTCAATGAAGCAATCGGCAAGGCCACGGACAATCCGGGCAAGGAATTGAAGGGCGACCTGCAACAAGGCGCTGGCAAGGTGCAGAAGGCCTATGGCGACGCTAAAGAAGACGCCAAGGACAATGCGAAGCGCAACGCGCCGTAATCGGCTGCGACCAGATTGACGGAAAAGGCGCCTCGGCGCCTTTTTCCGTTTCTGAGCGGTGCCTTTGACCGTGAACGTCTTGTCTTGGACAGTGGGCTATCGTGCCGATGGCGATTTTCGCCTGGGAGTAACCCGGGGTCGGCACGCGGAGCATTCCGCACGCGGAGCGTCGCCTTTAGACTTGGCGCATCCAACACGGAGACGGCGCCCATGACACCCGAGAAAATTCTTTCGATGTTCGAACGGCAATACCTGGAGGGCAAGACGCCCGTCGATCTGGAGCAGACTTGCGCGAGTTTTGCGAGTTGGCTGGCGGTGGCGTGGGAGTTGCTCGACGCAGAGCAGAAGACGCTGCTCCTGACGATCGGCGCGACTCTGTGGCGTGAAGGTTATAACTTGCGCGCCGGCGCGGCGACGAAGGATTTGTGGTGAGTCGCGCCTCGCGAGCGTTGCTGCGTTAGCGGTGCGGTGCTCGCAATACGTCGACGCACGTGCGCGCCGTGCCGGCGTGGCCTCTGAGCAGCGCGCCGACGCGTTGTACCAAGTCGGTTTATATTTGACGATCCCGCGTTGGTATTTTGGGCGCCGGTCCTCCAGCCGGCGCCGAAGCCCGATGCCTCATGCCCCTATCAGGCCGCAACATTCGCACAAGGGTTACATCGTCACATGACCGATCTATCTGCTTTTCCGATCACGAATAAATGGCTTGCTGAGCATCCGGACCGGATTCAGCTCTACTCGCTGCCTACGCCCAATGGCGTGAAGGTGTCGATCATGCTCGAAGAGACGGGTTTGCCGTATGAACCGCATCTCGTGCGCTTCGATACGAATGATCAGATGACGCCGGAGTTTCTGTCGCTCAATCCGAACAACAAGATCCCCGCGATCATCGATCCGAATGGGCCGGACGGCAAACCGCTGCCGCTGTTCGAATCCGGCGCGATCCTGATCTATCTCGCGGACAAGAGCGGCAAGTTTATTCCGCAGGACGCCGCCGGCCGCTATGAAGCGCTTCAGTGGGTGATGTTCCAGATGGGCGGAATCGGGCCGATGTTCGGGCAGGTGGGTTTCTTCCACAAGTTCGCCGGCAAGGAGTATGAAGACAAGCGTCCGCGCGATCGTTACATCGGCGAAGCGAAAAGGCTGCTCGGCGTGCTGGATCGGCAACTCGAAGGACGCGACTGGATTCTCGGCGATATGTACTCGATCGCCGATATCGCCACCTTTCCGTGGGTGCGCAATCTGATTGGCTTCTATGAGGCGGGTGAGCTCGTCGGCATTCAGGATTTCCCGAACGTGACACGCGTGCTGGCGGCATTCGTCGCGCGACCGGCTGTCGCGAGGGGTCTGGAGATTCCGAAGCGGCCCGCGTAGGCGAGTCGTGAGGCCGGGCGGGGGGGTGGCGTCCGGCCGTGGTTTAATGAAGTCACCGCGCGAGTTGCGTTAGGTCTCAGTACCCATTGGTCTGCTTCGAGACCGGCGGTAGTGGGCAGCAACTCGCGCTGGGCGAGTTGCCCGGCTGCTCTGTCAGGGTAAAGCGCCAAGTGTTATGGTTGAGCAGGGATCATTAGGATGCCAAATATAAAATTCCCTTGCCGAATTATGTGTCGCTTTTTCGGTGGTCAATAGGAGTACGTCGGCCGTACTCATCACCGACCCAAAGGTGTCTGGTATGTCGGCGTGAATTTCGACTTGCCGGCTATCGGCAGCGAGCCCGTGAAATATTCGTTCTGGAAGTCGATCAACAGCAACGCCGTGCGGCGAGCGATGAGCGAGGCGGGGGCGCAGGCATGCGGGATGCTACACAGTGTTCGGTTGGACATGCAGTTCTCTTTGATGGTGGTCGGAAAGGAACCGGGTCTAGGGTAGGGGACGCATCGCAACAACGCCGCGGGCAGGACTAAGTCTGAGCGTGATTTGCGCAGATCGCAGCTCGTTTTCTCGTCTTGAAGGTACTCGCTGACTGGCTGAATCGTTATAGCGTCAGCCTTACCAAATATCTCAAGAAATCATTGATTGTCGCTATCCGCGTAGCGGGATAGTCGCCGCACACTCCGGAATAGGTCATGGATCAACCGCAGCATCTTCGGATTGCCGGGCTCGACGGCCTGCGCGCACTGTCCGTCATAGCGGTCTTTCTTGCGCATACTGGCCTTGCGGGTGTGGTGGGAGGCGGATATGTCGGCGTCGATGTATTTTTCGTTTTGAGCGGCTACCTCATCACAAGCTTGCTCGTAACGGAGCATTCGCGCACCGGGCGGATCGATTTGCCGGCTTTTTATTGGCGGCGCGCCCGGCGCCTTTATCCCGCTTTGTGTCTGATGCTGGCCGGCGTCACACTCTATTGTCTGATATTTCCCGTTGCCTTCAGGGTTGGGTGGGAAGTCTTACCGGCTTTCTTCTACGTGATGAATTGGGTTCGTGCGCTCGGGATCTACGACGCTCATCTCACCGGACATGCATGGACATTGGCAGTGGAGGAGCAGTTTTACCTGGTTTGGCCGCTGATTCTGCTGGTTGTGTTGAAATTCTGGCCACGTCGCGCCTTGATCACGTTTGCCCTTCTGACCGTTGCGGTGATCTTTTGGCGCTCGTATCTCATCTCGCTTGATCTTTCCATGGCCCGCATTTATTGCGGCTTTGATACTCATTCCGACGGGCTTCTGATCGGCGCTTTGCTGGCAGTGATGCCTCGCCGATGGGCAGTCAGGGCCGGGAAGTTGTGGCCGGTTGCTGCTGTGTATCTGTCTTTCGTATTGCTCAGCGAAACCGGCATTGAGTTTTCGTTGCGAGCGGTGGGATATCCCCTGACGCCATTGGCCGCGGCATTCATCGTCGCGAAGGTCGTCACGCAACAGCGCTCCGCTCTAGTGAGGGCGCTCAGCATTGCGCCGCTAGCGGGGTTCGGTCGTGTTTCGTACGGCTTTTACCTCTGGCATTACGTTGTGCTGCAGTCGATGCTCTACGGCGGGTACGAAACCATGGGCGCATTTTTCGGTGGATTTTCTCATCCCAGAATCGCCATGGTGACGATCACATTCGGTGTGTCAATCGCACTGACCCTTTTCTCGTGGTTTGTCATCGAAAAGCCGGCCATGCGATTGCGTTTCCCTTGGAGGCGCAACGTGGCGATGGCTTGAGCCGATGGCACGGACGCGAGCTTCACGCTCATGAGCGTACGAGCCTCGCCAAATGGGCGGCGTTTATCGCGTATTCGGCTACGGATAGTCGGGCGACTACCCTTCAATTGTTTAGTTTTTGTGTAAGGCAATAGAGATTGTTTTATTCGCCGGTCGGGCAAGGCATGGTAAGTTGCGTGATGGTCGGCCCATTGCAGAGAGGTGGTTCATGAATCTGGTTACGACGCTTCGCCGCGGGCACCTTCTGAAACACATCGATCTGTCGGGCGTCGGCCTGGAGATTGGGCCGTATGATCAGCCGACCGTCTTCAAGTCTGAAGCAGACGTTCGGTATCTGGACTGGAAAGATAAAGAGCAACTGGTGCAGGAGTGTACGCATCCTGACATGATCGTCGACATACCCGATATCGATTATGTGGTTCATTCGAATCGGTACTGCGACTATATCGCCGATAAGTTCGACTACATTATCGCGAATCATGTGATGGAGCATGCGCCGAACATGATTCAATGGCTGTCCGATCTGTGCGACATGATGCAGCCGGGCGGCGTTCTGTTTCTCGCGCTGCCGGACAAGAAGTTCAGTTTCGACAAGTACCGCCAGGATACGGCGCTGAGCCATTTTGTGGCCGAGTATCTGGCGGGCGTCGAGGACATTCCGCGCGAACATCAAATCGAATGTGAAATCTACTACGACGAAGCATTCGTCAACAAGCCGATGCATGTGGCGGATAAGCTGGATATGAACCGCATCATGGAGAAGCTGAAGGCGCCTCCGCATGTCGGCATTCACAGCCATGTTTTCGAAAGCGGTACGATCGTGTCCAAGGTTTTGAAGCCTATCCTCATGATGGGTTTCGTGGAATTCAATCTGGTCGACTTTGTGCCTGCGCGCGGCGAGACCGGCGGAGAGATGATCATTGTTCTTCGCAAAGAACCGCCTCGCGTGGAACTGGCGACCGAAGAGTTCTACAGTGCCGCGGTGGAGACGACGCATACGTCGAACACGGCTGACACCGTTGACGCGGTCGCCACGGCGCAGCGGCTGGCCGATGCCGAGAAAGCCGTTACGGAATTGCGCGCGAGGCTGGCAGTGATGCAAGAAGAAATCGCATCGAGGACGTCGACGATCAGTGCGCTCGAGTCGTCCACATCCTGGCGAATCACCGCACCGTTGCGCGCCGCGGTGACAAAGCTTCGAGGGCTCGGCTCGGGCGGGCGAAACGTCTCGTATTGAGGGGCCACGTCGAAGCGATTGCTGTACGTTCGCCATGAGACATCTTCGACCGGCCGCTGTCAGTTGTCAGTGCAAATCCGCAGGGTTGCCGCCCATCGCTCGATAAAGATCGCGCACAAACTCTTCGCTGATCACGTCCCATTCCGGTGAGGCATAAAGCACGTCCTCGGGGTTCTTCTTGCCCTGCGCGTGCCGCAGTGTGCGCACGGTCAATTCGAGGGCCATCGCCTCTTCATAGAGAGGGTGGCCGGGGCGGAGGCGGTCGTCGTTGTCCATGCCTGATTTTCGGCAGCCGCCGAACAAACTTTAGATGCAGCCTCGCAAGCGAGCATCGAATGGCCGCGTGGCGCTTGTCTAAGCCCGATAGGCGCGCATGTCGTCGACGATTGGGACAACGGCAAGAGTAAGAAGGACGATCGCGAGAGGAATGGTCGACACAAATCCCAAGTGCCTGAAGCCTACAGCGCCGGCAACGCCGCCCCCGAGGAACGACAGCAACAAGGATCCGAGAAGTGCCAGTTTCTGGCGATCGCCTCGGACCGGGTTACCGGACGCACCACCGAAATTCCAGTAAAACAGCTTGCCAAGCTCGATGCCAATATCGGTTACCAAACCGGTGACGTGCGTCGTCCGAATCTCCGCCTTCGAAATTTTGGTGATCATGGCGTTCTGCAGCCCCATGACGTAGCAGAGAAGACAGACTGTAGCCGGGACGAATAGCACACGGTGCTTCTCCAGATTCGAGCCGAGCAAACCGAAGAGTAGAAGCAGTGACGCCTCGAGCATCAATGGCATTGCATACTGGCTATGCAAGTGCTTGCGGTGCCCCCAATTGATCAGGATCGCCGAGGTGGCCGCTCCGACAAGGAAGGACATTAAGGAACTGAATCCAGCCACCACCACGTCGATGTCGCCAAGCGCGAAGTTATCGGCAAGCGACGACACGATGCCGGACATGTGTGACGTGTACTGACCCACAGCAAGGAATCCGCCGGCATTGGCCGCCCCGGCGACAAACGCGAGCGAACGCCCAAGCCGGCGATTGGTCTCGTCGTTGCGCTCTGGCTTGGTCAAACCGCGAAGGTAATTGATGGGCATGTGATTACCCTCGGTATCGGCGCTCGGTATCGGCGATGTGGCCAAGACATGTTGCGTAGGTGTGAGTCGATGCTAACACGAAACTATGCTGATTCTTCTGGCCTGGCGTCGCGCGTTTGGCCTCTGTCAAGCTGACGGCCGCAGTAGGGTAATCGACCTCGGCGCATCGCGACACTCAATAGCTGTATCCCAGTGTGAGCATCACGGAGCGATCGTCGCCAAGCGCCACGGCGTTGCTCAAGCCACCCGTGTAGTAGTGCTTGTTGAAGACGTTGCTCACACGCAGCGCGGCGCGCCAGCGCGGCGCCGTGTAGCCCACGCCCACATCGCTGACCACGAAGCCCGGAATCGTCATGCCGTACGCGTAGAGATTGCTCTGGCCGCGCACGCCGCCGTTGATTTCCCAGCGATACAGTTCACCCGGCAGCTTGTAGCGCGCGAACACATTGAAGCTGTGGCGCGGCACGTTGTTGATGCGTTCGCCGTCGGTCGAAGGTGTCTGGCCGCCGTCGTCGGCAATCACGGCCGACGTGTACGCGTAGCCGCCCGTCACGCTCAGATGATTCGTCGGCGCGGTATTGAAACTGAATTCGAAGCCGCGCGAATGCTCCTCGCCCACAGCGATGCTGTAGCCGTCGTTGTTCGGATCGTCTTCGAGCACGTTGCGTCGGCGCAGATCGAACGCCGCGACCGTCACGCTCGTGCGGCCCTTCTCGATGTCGAACTTCACTCCCGCTTCCCACTGCTTGCCCGTTTCCGGATCGAACGCGTTGCCGTTCACGTCCGCGCCGCTGTTCGGATAGAACGATGTCGCGTAGCTCACGTACGGTCGCACTCCCGGATACAGTTCGTACATCAAGGCAACCGAGCCGGTCGTGGCGTTCGAAGGATTGCGGCTGCGCGTGTCGGTGAGTTCGTTGAGCACATCGCTCGACGCGCTGTCGTAGCGCACGCCTGCGAGCACACGCCAGCGCTGGCCGAGCGCGATCTGGTCGCGCGCATAGAAGCCGAGATCGCGGATCGTCGTGTATGTATGCGTTTTCGGCTTGGACGGGCAGGTGATCGAGCCCGTGTAGACCGGGTCGTACATGTCGATCGAGCCGACCGTGCAGGTGGTCGAGGCGGCATCCTCCCGGCCGCGCATGTAGTCCATGCCGAAGGTGAGTTCGTGGCGGCCGAGCGCGGTGTCGAAGGTCTTCTGCGCGTTGTTGTCGAGCGAGATCGTGTCGCCGGACCATTGAGAATCAGTGGCCGTGCGGTTCAGCGTGTAGCCGTTCGAGGCGACCTTGCCGTTGGCGACCAGCTGGCCGCCGAGTGAGAACTGTTGCCAACGGAAGTTCTGATTCACCGTCCAGCCCGAATCGAAATGATGCGCGAAGGCGTAGCCGACGCGCGCCTCGTGACCCGAGTACGGCTGCTGATCGGGCTCGCCGGTAAAGGTGCTGCGCGCGAGGCTGCCGTTCTTGTTCGCGAGCACCGAGCCGGACCACGGCAGGCCTTGCTGGCGGATGTAATTGCGTTCCTGGTAGCTCGTCAGGATCGTGAATTCCGTGCGCGGGCCGAGATCGAGTGATAGCGACGGCGCGATATAGCGATTGCGCGACCAGACGTAGTCGGTGGCGTCGTTCGAGTTCATCGCAAGCGCGTTGATGCGGAACGCGGCCTTGCCGTTTTCCGAGAGCGGCGTACCCATGTCGACGCTACCCTGGTAGTAACCGTGGCTGCCCGCGGTGACATCGACGTCGGCGAAGGTATAGGTTTCCGGGCGCTTGCTGACCATGTTGACCATGCCGCCAGGCAGCACGAGCCCGGAGAGCAGCGTGGCCGGACCCTTGAGCACTTCAATCTGCTGCAGGCCGAAGATCTCTTCAGCGAAGCGGTTGTTGATGGCGGTGCGCAGGCCGTCGAGATACACCGAATCCGACGCCGTCTGGCCGCGAATGATGAAGTCGTCCCAGCCGCGTCGGCCATATGTGCCCGAGATGACGCCTGGCACGTCGTGCAACGCGTCGTTGAGCGTCTGGGCCTGTTGCGCGTCCAACAGGTCGCGCGTGACGACGCTGATCGATTGCGGCGTTTCGTTCAAGGGCACTGACGATTTCGTCACCTGGGCGGAGGCGGGCATGTCGAACGCGGTCCCGGACACGCCGCTCGCGGTGATCTTCACGACGGGCAATTCGGCCGGGTCAGCCGGGTTTTGCGTACTGCCCGTACTCGCGGGCATGGTGGCGGATTTGCCGGTGCCGGTTTTCGGTGCGTTTGAGGTGGTGCGACTCGCGTCATCCGATGCGGCGGCTTGCGCGAAGGCGAGCGTGGGCGCCGCGGAGAAGGCAATCAGAAGTGCGGCATGGATCTGGCGGAAGCGCATCGAAGAACCCTTGTCGAAATGCGAATCATTATTAATTGAGTCGCGAATCCTACTACGGGTTATTCCCTACAATCAATGCGTGTTGTATCGACGCGAATATTTAGCGCGCTTGCGTTTTATTGGCAAAGCGGTGTTGTTGCCGTACCCGGTCTTGGCCAGCGATACGGATAGAGACGGTCATGACGCTATTGAGACGAAAGGCGGTCATGGTAGGGACACCCGTTGGTACGTTTCTGGGTGCGCCACGGATACCAATGATGCCTTGTGAGGCTTGCTGGGCAAGGGTTTCGGCCGAATTGCCGCCGAGTTCTTGGTCCCCCTGACAGGAATCGAACCTGTATCTAGCGCTTAGGAGGCACTTGTTCTATCCATTGAACTACAGGGAGAGGACCAAACCGGAATGATCACCGCAATCCTGCTGCCGGACAAGGTCCGCGAGGATCGGACGAGTTCAGGTTCGCCAGCGAGCGCAGAGTATATCAAACCCGTCCGGGCGCGAGGAGAGCAGCAACCGCGCTACGGCGCCGTCCCCTAAAGCAAGCGGCCCAGCAGGTTTAACCTGCTGGGCCGCCGCGAACCGCCGACTTCCTTGCGCAGCGGACTACCGCCGCGAGCGAACAATCCGGTCAACCCGCTTCAGAACTCCACCACCGCGAACTCGGCCTTGCCCACGTCGCACAGCGGGCAGCGCCAGTCTTCGGGAATCGCGGCGAAGCGCGTGCCCGGCGCAATACCTTCTTCGGGCAAGCCTTCTTCCTCGTTGTAGATCCAGCCGCAAATGAGGCAGACCCAGCTCTTATATTCAGTCACTTCAATTACTTCGCTCACGACGTACTCTTTTCCAATTCAATGCAATGATCCACGCAGTCTGCCCCTTTTTTGGGCATGGTGGCGACCCGCAATATTACCGGAATTTGTCAATCCGGCAGAAAACTAGCGATGCGGCAGCGCCGCAAAGCGCTCGACAATGCCCGGGACAACCCGGACCCCATAGGGTGAACCGCGGGACGAACCGCGTCACACACTCCGTGTATGCTCTGATCCGCAGCTGGTCTTTTAGACCGGCGCGCCGGGGTGCCCGGCATGAATTGCGACGATCGGCCTCAGGTTACTGAGCGCACCGTCGTCGCCGACCTGGCCCGCGCACGACTCTCGTTTCCCAAAAAAGGAGAAAAAACGATGCTTAAAAACACATGGTTGGCTGGTGCGGTATTGGCCGGATTGCTCGCGGTATCCGGCGTGGCGCAGGCCGCAAGCGTGTCGTTCGTCCAACCGGCGGACGGCGCGACGGTCAGCAATCCCGTCCACGTGGTGTTCGGCGTCGACGGCATGAAGATCGCGCCGGCCGGCACGATGACGGAAGGCACGGGGCACCATCATCTGCTGGTGGACGGCAAGCCGCTGCCCAAGGGCGAGGTCATCCCGGCAAACGACAAGTCGTTGCACTTCGGCAAGGGCCAGACCGAGACCGATCTGACGCTGCCGCCGGGCGACCACACGTTGACGCTGCAATTTGGCGACGGCGCGCATCGTTCGTATGGTCCGGAATTGAGCAAGACCATCACCGTGCACGTGAAATAAGACGCCGCACGAGACGGCCGGGCGCGCGCCAACGCGCTCCGGCCATGCCAGCCGGCTTTTTCGCCCTATGCAGCGGTTTTTTCGCGTCTGGCAAGCCGGCCATTCGGCCTATCTCTTCCGGCAGACAGGCAGCCGCCCGCGCGCCCGGTACAATGGGCAGTTCCGACTCATCGCTGTCTTCTCCAATTCTCCATGTCGCTTTACACCATTACCGGAGCCCAACTGGCCTTCGGTCACGTCGCGTTGCTCGATCACGCGGATTTCTCTCTCGAAGCGGGCGAGCGCGTCGGGCTGATCGGCCGCAACGGCGCGGGCAAGTCGTCGCTGCTGAAGATCGTCGCCGATCTGACCAAGCCTGACGACGGGCTCGTCACGCGCCAGCAGAATCTGACCACGGTTTATGTGCCGCAGGAGCCGGAGTTCGACACGGACGACACGGTATTCGACGCGGTCGCCGCCGGCCTCACGCACGCTCGCGCGCTGCTGGACGAATACGACGCGGTCGCCAACCAGCTCGCCGACGAGCCGGAAGGCGCCGAGCACGACGCGCTCATGGCGCGCATGAACACGCTGCAGTCGTCGCTGGACCATTCGGACGCCTGGAACTGGAGCACGCGGGTTTCGACCACGTTACAGCAGATCGGCCTGAACGGCGAGGCGCGGGTGGGTTCGCTGTCGGGCGGCATGCAAAAGCGCGTCGCGCTGGCGCGCGCGCTGGTCGTGCAGCCCGACGTGCTGCTGCTCGACGAGCCGACCAACCACCTCGATTTCGACGGCATCCGCTGGCTCGAAGACCTGCTGGTCTCGCTGCGCGCGGGCCTGCTCTTCATTACCCACGACCGCGCGTTTCTCGACCGCGTCGCCACGCGCATCGTCGAGCTGGATCGCGGGCGTTTGCTGTCGTATCCGGGCAATTTCAGCGCCTACCAGACCAGGAAGGCGCAGCAGCTCGAAGTCGAACAGGTGGAAGCGGCCAAGTTCGACAAGCTGCTCGCGCAGGAAGAGGTGTGGATTCGCAAGGGCGTCGAAGCGCGCCGCACGCGCAGCGTCGGCCGGATCGCGCGGCTCGTGGAGATGCGCAACCAGCGCGCGGAACGCCGCAACGTGCAGGGCAACGTCAAACTCGACGTCGGCCAGGGTGAGAAGTCCGGCAAGATCGTCGCCGAATTGACCGACGTGACCAAACGCTACGGTTCGCGCACGGTGGTCGACAACTTCACCGCCACGGTCATGCGCGGCGACAAGATCGGCTTTGTCGGCCCGAACGGCGCGGGCAAGACCACGCTGCTCAAGATAATCCTCGGTGAACTGGCGCCGGACGAAGGCACGGTGCGCATCGGCACGAATCTGCAGGTTGCGTATTTCGACCAGATGCGCGCGCAGCTCGATCTGGAAAAGAGCCTCGCCGATACCATCAGCCCGGGCAGCGAGTGGGTCGAAGTCAACGGCCAGAAGAAGCACGTCATGAGCTATCTCGGCGACTTCCTGTTCGCGCCGGAGCGCGCGCGTTCGCCGGTCAAGTCGCTGTCGGGCGGCGAGCGTAATCGCCTGCTGCTCGCGCGTCTGTTCGCGCGCCCGGCCAACGTGCTGGTGCTGGACGAACCGACCAATGACCTCGATATTCCCACGCTCGAACTGCTCGAAGAACTGCTCACGGAATACGACGGCACGGTGCTGCTCGTCAGCCACGATCGCGCGTTCCTCGACAACGTCGCGACCTCGGTGATCGCCTCGGAAGGCGGCGGCAAGTGGCGCGAGTACGTCGGCGGCTTTACCGACTGGCAGATCCAGCGCGATCGCTCGCAGCAGATGGCGCTGGAAGCGCAGAAAGAAGCCGGCAAGGAAGCGGGTAAAGACGCGGCGCCGGCCAAAGACAGTTCCGCGGGCCGCAATACGCAACGTGCCGCGAAGCTGTCGTTCAAGGAGCAGCGCGAACTGGAGGCGCTGCCGCAGAAGATCGCCGCGCTTGAAGCGGAGCAGAAAACGATCGGCGCGCAACTCGAAGACGGTTCCGTATTCGCCAAAGATGCGCAGGAAGGCACGCGCCTGACCGAACGCTACGCCGCGATCGACGAAGAACTGCTGATCGCGCTCGAGCGCTGGGACGAGCTGGAGAACCGGCGCAAGTGACGTGTGGGGGCGAGGCGGGACTGCGCGGCGTCACCGCCGCCCCTTATCCAGACGGCTATTCCCGCGTGTCGCGAATTGCCGCCCGGATCGAAATCAGTAAAATACCCCGCGAACAGGCTTCCCCGGCGTTCGCCCCCGCGTCGACGTTGCCCGGCCTGAGGGCCGGCTTCGAGCGGCCGTCGAGCGCGTCAACCGGAAGCCAGGCGACAAAACAGCTTGCCCGCACCACGGGCACCCCACCTAACCCCATTGTTTCGTTTCGCTTTTTTTGAAAACTCAACGCATTGTCCACGGACCTGTCCACAGCTCCTGTGGACAACGATGAACCGACGCATCCGAGTCAACCATGTCTACGAAAAAGCCAAACGCCGCGTATAGCGAAGCGTCGATCAAGGTGTTGAAGGGTCTGGAGCCGGTCAAGCAACGGCCCGGCATGTACACCCGCACCGAGAATCCGCTGCACATCATCCAGGAAGTTATCGACAACGCGTCGGACGAGGCCCTCGGCGGCTACGGCCGGCAAATCACGGTCACGCTGCACGCCGACCATTCGGTCTCGGTCGAAGACGACGGCCGCGGCATTCCATTCGGCCTGCATCCGGAAGAAGGCGTGCCGGTCGTCGAAATCGTGTTCACGCGCCTGCATGCGGGCGGCAAGTTCGACAAGGCCGCCGGCGGCGCGTACACGTTCTCGGGCGGCTTGCACGGCGTCGGCGTGTCCGTCACCAATGCGCTGTCCACGCGCCTCGACGTGACCGTGTGGCGCGAAGGCAAGATCGCCGAACTGAGTTTCGCCAATGGCGACGTCGCCAAGGAACTCGAAGTGCGCCCCGCGGCGAAGGGCGACAAGAAATCCGGCACGCGCGTCACCGCGTGGGCCAATCCGAAGTACTTCGATTCGCCGAACCTGCCGCTCGGAGAATTGCAGCGTCTGCTGCGCTCGAAAGCGGTGCTGTTGCCGGGCGTGGAAGTCACGCTGATCAACGAGAAAACCGGCGAACAGCAAAGCTGGAAATACGAAGACGGTCTGCGCGGCTATCTGCTCGAAGGCATGAACGGCAGCGATCTGCTGATTCCGCTGTTCGAGGGCGAACGTTATGTCGAAAACTCGCGCGCGAGCGAGGAGACTTTCGCGGAGGGCGAGGGCGCCTCGTGGGTCGTCGCGTGGAGCGAAGAAGGCCCGCTCATGCGCGAGTCGTACGTCAACCTGATTCCGACGCCCGCGGGCGGCACGCATGAATCCGGCTTGCGCGACGGTCTGTTCCAGGCGGTGAAGAGCTTCGTCGAGCTGCATAACCTGCAGCCGAAGGGCGTCAAACTGCTCGCGGAAGACGTGTTCGCGCGCGTGTCGTTCGTGCTGTCGGCGAAGGTGCTCGATCCGCAATTCCAAGGGCAGATCAAGGAGCGCCTGAATAGCCGCGACGCGGTCAAGCTGGTGTCGTCGTTCGCGCGGCCGGCGCTGGAGTTGTGGCTGAACCAGCACGTCGAGCACGGCAAGAAACTCGCGGACCTCGTCATCAAGCAGGCGCAGG
Organism: Burkholderia sp. WP9; assembly: GCF_900104795.1. Taxonomy (NCBI): domain Bacteria; kingdom Pseudomonadati; phylum Pseudomonadota; class Betaproteobacteria; order Burkholderiales; family Burkholderiaceae; genus Burkholderia; species Burkholderia sp. WP9. The sequence continues at coordinate 2,402,090 of NZ_FNTG01000001.1, read as the reverse complement.
CGCGCACGCGTGCCGGGCAGAAGGTCGAGAAGCGCAAGAGCTCGGGCGTCGCCGTGTTGCCGGGCAAGCTGACCGATTGCGAATCGACGGAAATCGGCCGCAACGAACTGTTTCTCGTCGAAGGCGACTCGGCGGGCGGTTCCGCGAAGATGGGCCGCGACAAGGAATATCAGGCCATCCTGCCGCTGCGCGGCAAGGTGCTGAATACGTGGGAAACCGAGCGCGACCGGCTGTTCGCCAATAACGAAGTGCACGACATTTCGGTGGCGATCGGCGTCGATCCGCATAGCCCGGACGACAAGGTCGATCTGTCGAATCTGCGCTACGGCAAGATCTGCATTCTGTCGGACGCTGACGTGGACGGTTCGCACATTCAGGTGCTGCTGCTCACGCTGTTCTTCAAGCATTTCCCGCAGTTGATCGAGCGTGGTCACGTGTGCGTGGCGCGCCCGCCGCTGTTCCGGGTCGACGCTCCCGCGCGGGGCAAGAAGCCCGCGCAAAAGCTGTATGCGCTCGACGAAGGCGAACTCGAAGCGATTCTCGACAAGCTGCGCAAGGACGGCGTGCGCGACACGCAGTGGTCGATCAGCCGCTTCAAGGGTCTCGGCGAAATGAGCGCGGAGCAGTTGTGGGACACCACCATGAACCCTGACACCCGCCGTCTGACGCCCGTGGCGCTCGGCGAACTCGACTACGACGCCACGGTCGCGCGCATGACCATGTTGATGGGCAAGGGCGAAGCGGCGTCGCGGCGCAGCTGGCTGGAAGAAAAGGGCAACGAAGTGGAAGCGGATATCTGAGCGCTTTTTAAAGTGCACTCACTCCGCACCAAAACTTCACGCCAAACACGGATACGGAATCTAGATGGACGACGATAACACTCTCGACCTTTTCACCGAGCCGCCGCCCCCGGAAGGCGACTTTCTTACGCTCGGCAATTACGCGGAACGCGCGTACCTCGACTATGCGGTGAGCGTGGTCAAGGGCCGCGCGCTGCCGGATGTGTGCGACGGGCAAAAGCCGGTTCAGCGCCGCATCCTGTTCGCGATGAATGACATGGGCCTCTCCGACAACGCGAAGCCGGTCAAGTCGGCGCGCGTGGTCGGCGACGTGCTCGGCAAGTATCACCCGCACGGCGACCAGTCCGCGTACGACGCGCTGGTGCGCCTCGCGCAAGACTTCTCGATGCGCTATCCGCTGATCGACGGTCAGGGCAATTTCGGTTCACGCGACGGCGACGGCGCGGCGGCCATGCGGTACACCGAAGCGCGCCTCACGCCGATCTCGAAACTGCTGCTCGATGAGATCAATCAGGGCACGGTCGATTTCATGCCTAACTACGACGGCTCGTCCGAGGAGCCGAGGCTGTTGCCGGCCCGCTTGCCGTTCGTGTTGCTGAACGGCGCGTCGGGCATCGCGGTGGGTTTGGCCACGGAAATTCCGTCGCACAATCTGCGCGAGGTGGCGGCTGCAACGGTTGCGATGATCCGCAATCCGAAGATTTCGCACGCGGAATTGATGCAGCACATCGCCGGGCCAGATTTCCCGGGCGGCGGTCAGATCATTTCGAGCGACACCGAAATTTCCGCCGCGTACGAAAGCGGCCGCGGCAGCCTGAAGGTGCGGGCGCGCTGGAAGATCGAAGAACTCGCGCGCGGCCAGTGGCAACTGGTGATCACCGAATTGCCGCCGAATACCGCGGCGCAGAAAGTGCTCGAAGAAATCGAAGAGCAGACCAACCCGAAGATCAAGCTCGGCAAGAAGGCGCTCACCCCCGAACAGCTGCAAACCAAGCAGACCATGCTGGCGCTGCTCGATGCCGTGCGTGACGAGTCCGGCCGGGACGCACCCGTGCGCCTCGTGTTCGAACCGAAGTCGAGCCGCATCGACCAGACGGATTTCGTCAACACGCTGCTCGCGCATACGAGCCTCGAATCGAACGCTTCGCTCAATATGGTCATGGTCGGCGGCGACGGCCGGCCGCGTCAGAAGGGCTTGAGCGAAATCCTGCATGAGTGGATCGCGTTCCGTTTCGCGACGGTGACGCGCCGCACGCGTCATCGTTTGACGAAGGTCGACGACCGGATTCA